>CAWGFA010000016.1:0-209271 GCA_963821725.1 uncultured Acidimicrobiia bacterium | reverse complement strand
TCCCGGCGCAGGAGGCGGGCATCCTGCCCCGCGTCGGCGCTCTCGGACGAACCTCCGCACCTCGTCGAGGGTCACGGTCCGCTACCGGGAGAGGCCGAGATCGTGTTCGACGCCGATGTCGCGGTGGGCTGGGACCTTCACGAAGGATGCGTGTGCCGAGGCAACGTGGGACGGTGCCCGTCCGGTTGAACTGGTTGACGGCGAAGATCTGTGCGACCTCCTCAAGGAGTACGGACTCGGCGTGCGAACAACGTTCCGCGACGGTGGAGGACGTGGAGGTGGAAGAGGGCGTCTTCACGGCGGTCTGACGACAACGGGTGGCTGTCGCACCCGGCCGATAGTGGTCGTGAACACCGGCCCGCAAGCGGCCTACCGTGCCAACGTCACCGTGACAGGCAGCATCGCGCCCGCCACGGACGCAACACCCCCGGCGACTATTCGGGATCGGAAACGATTACCACCTCCGCACCGACCTCGTGCTCGACGTGCTCGAGATGGCGTTGTGGCGTCACGATCGAGGTGAACGTCGCCGCGTCGGTCGGCTCCCCGGTGATTCGTACGACAACGCCATGGCCGAATCATTGAACGGCACGTTCAAGGCCGACCTCATCAAGCTCCACGGACCATGGCGCACCGGCTACGCCACCGAGATCGTGATCATCGAATGGATCGACTGGTACAACGCAGTCCGCCTCCACGGCGAGATCGGTGACGTTCCATCAGCCGAGCACGAAGCCGATTGGTACCGTCACAACCCAGCCGCCCCGGCGGCGCTCACCACCTAATCCGCGCCGGACGCCACCCTGGGATCGGGTATTGCCTTTACCCGTCTCCGCCGTGCGGAGGCGTGCGGACTTGAGTGGTCGGACGTGGATCTCGCCAACGGCGTCTTGGTCGGGAACGGACGTGGAACCAATGGGGTGACGAGTGCTTCACGCGGTGAGGGGAAGTCGGATCGGGCACCAATTCCGTTACCAATTGCCCTGCGGAGGCTTCCGGCGAGACCGCCTGAGCCCCGTGTTTGCGCTGGTCAGGAGGGTGGGCTCGGCAGGGATCGAACCTGCGACCTAAGGATTATGAGTCCCCTGCTCTCACCACTGAGCTACGAGCCCGTGGCGGCAACGTAGCCCGGAGCTCCGGGGCTGGGACTCGAACCCAGAACCGCTCGGTTAACAGCCGATTGCTCTGCCAATTGAGCTACCCCGGAACGGAGTCGTCGCAGGTTAGCAACGCCGGGACGACGCCCATGATGCCGACGGTCGAACTTCGGGTCGATTCGGGTGCTGGAGCACCACAATTGACCCGGAGTTCGGAGCGGCCAAGTATCCACCCGAGATCTGACAACGAAAGGGGGGTCGCGTGCGCTTTCGACTCGGTCTCGTCGTGGGGTTTGCGATCGGCTACTACTTCGGCGCCCGAGCGGGTCGGAGCCGCTACGAGCAGATGGAGCTGTGGCTGCAGAAGGCACGCGGCAGCGACGCGGCCGAGGTCGCGAGCGAGAAGGCCAAGGCCGTCATCGACCTCACGGTGGAGCGGGCGCGCGACCTGTTGCCACGCACGAACCCGCCGGCGGAGTGACTACTCGCTGTCGAGGTAGTCGCGCAGCTTCTGGCTGCGATGCGGATGACGCAGCTTCGCCAGCGTCTTCGACTCGATCTGACGAATCCGCTCTCGCGTCACTCCGAACTCCTTGCCGACCTCTTCGAGCGTGCGCGCCTGCCCGTCCTCGAGCCCGAACCGGAGCCGCACCACCTGTTGCTCGCGTTCGTTGAGCTCACCGAGCGCTTCGAGCACCGCCGAGTTCAACATCATGCGAGCAGCGATCTCGGCCGGCGCCTCGGCTTGCGCATCCTCGATGAAGTCGGCGAGGTTCGAGTCGTCTTCCTCGCCCACGGGAGAGTCGAGCGACATCGTGTCCTGCGCGATGCGCATGATCTCGCGCACCCGCGCCGGGGTCATGCCGACCTTCTCGGCGAGCTCCTCGATGGTCGGCTCGCGCTCGAGCTCTTGCAGCATCTGGCGCTGCACGCGGTGCACCTTGTTGATCGATTCGACCATGTGCACGGGGATCCGGATCGTGCGCGCTTGATCCGCGATCGCCCGGGTGATCGCCTGACGGATCCACCACGTCGCGTACGTGGAGAACTTGAAACCCTTGGTGTAGTCGAACTTCTCGACCGCACGCATGAGGCCGAGGTTTCCCTCTTGGATGAGGTCGAGGAAGAGCATCCCGCGGCCGACGTAGCGCTTTGCTATCGACACGACGAGGCGAAGGTTGGCCTGAATGAGCTCGCTCTTGGCCTGCTCGCCGTCGCGTGCGAGTCGTTCGAGCAGTCGTCGTTCCGCGAAGTCGAGCGTGTCGAGCTCGCGCAGTGCAGAGAGATCAGCGAGCTTCTCGGACGCGATGGATCCGGCTTCGATGCGCTTCGCGAGCGTGACCTCTTCGGCGGCGCTCAGCAGCGGTACGCGGCCGATCTCCTTGAGGTACATGCGAACGGGGTCGGATGACGTGCCCGTGGAGCGGCCATCGGCGCGGTCAGGCGTGATGCGCATGGTGCGCTTGCGCAACACCGATTCGACGACGACCTGCTCGCCGTTGCCGGCCGGCGCTTCTTCGAGCACCAAGGCCTCGTCCTCCGCCAGCGGGTCGTCGTCCGGCTCCTCGACCGTGACACCGGCGAGCGCAAGCGAGGTCACGAGACGAGCCAACACATCGGTCGTGAGCTCGACCGTCACCACGTCGAGCACCTCGTCCTGCGTCAGCACACCCCCCCGGGCTCGGGCCCTGCGCACCAGCACCTCGAGTTCCTCTACAGGAACCACCACCCGGCGGAGCGCGGTATTGCTGTCGGTCATCCCGATTCCTCGCTCCGTGAACGAAGCCACGTTAGCAACTGGGTGATGGCCTCTCCCCGCGAAGCAGGCTCGTTCACATCGAGCAGGGCTTTGTGCACCTGCGGATCGATCGGCGTCGTCGACGACGCGATCGCGCGGCGCGCGGCCGCGCGCACGAGCGACGCGACGGCATCGTGCGGGTCGCCGTCGAAGTCTGCGACCGAGAGCTGCAACAGGAGGTCGGCCGCTCCCGGGTCCGCGGCGGACATGGCCGCTTCGATCGTGGCAGTCGAAGCGAGCGCGCGGAACGCAGCCAGGTTCTTCAGATCTGTGAACATGGACTCGGTCAGTTCGGGGTCTTGCATCAGCAGTTCGTCGACAGCATCTGGCGCATGGATCAGCGCGAGCAACGCGTTGACCTCCGGCGAGTCCGGCAGCCAGACAGCGCGTCGCCGCCACCGACGGTCGAACAGGTCGCGACGCGCACGGCACGCGGCGCGCGCAACCGCGCGCGTAGTTGATCGGGATCGAGACGGCAACGATCCGCGACCTGCATCACGTACTGATCGCGGACCAGCTCACTCGGATGCTCGGCGATCACCGCGAGTGCCTGCTCCGCGGCGCGCGCCCGGCCTTCGGGCGACTGCAACGACGCCGCCGCCGAGCACGCGATCCACGCGGAACCCGAGGAACGGCATCGCGTCGACGACCGACTTCTGCAGCGCACCCGGATCCTGGTACGCAAGCTCGCCGGGATCGACTCCAGCCGGGAAGGGCGGCGACCGCCACGTCGAGCTCGAGCTCGCGTTCCCATTGGTAGAAGCGAGCGGCGGCGTTCTGACCGGCAGCGTCGGCATCGAACGCCAGAACGACCCGACGTGCGAACCGACGCAGCAGCCGCAGGTGCTCCTCGGTGAGAGCCGTGCCGCACGTCGCGACCGCGCGCGGAACTCCGGCGGCTGCAAACCCGATGACGTCGGTGTAGCCCTCGCACACGATCGCCTCGTCGGCGTTGACGACGTCGCTCTTGGCCCAGCTCAGGCCGTACAGCACCTTCGACTTGTCATAGATCGCGCTGCCGGGCGAGTTCTTGTACTTCGGCCCGTCGCCGCCGGGAAGCAGACGGCCGCCGAACGCAACAGGGTCGCCGTTGACGTCGAAGATCGGGAACAGCAGCCGCTCGCGGAACGCGTCGGTCTGCGCGCCGCGACGGTTCAGGAAGCCGAGCCCGCTCTCGACGAGGACGTCGTCACGGAACCGAAGTGCTCGCGCCAGTTCGTCCCATCCACTTGGCGCCCACCCCAGCTGATACTGCCGGACGGCATCGCCGTCGAGCCCGCGCGACCGGACGTACCCGCGCGCGGTGCCCGCGTCTGCACCGTGCAACAACCGCTCGTGATACCAGGCAACTGCCTTCGCCATCGCGTCGAGCAGCACGCCGCGCCGCTTGCGTCCTTCGTCCTCGCGCCGTTCGGTGTAGCGAATCGTGATGCCGGCCTTGCCCGCCAGCCATTCGACGGCGCCGACGAAGTCGAGGTGCTCGATCTCGCGGACGAACGTGATCGAGTCGCCACCGATCCCGCAACCGAAGCACTTGAACAGGCCGTTCTCCTCGTTGACGTTGAACGAGCCGGTCTTCTCCGCGTGGAAGGGGCACAGCCCGACCCATCGGCGTCCGACGCGCTTGAGTTGCACGTACTGCGAGACGATGTCGCGAAGGTTGACGGCATCACGGACGCGCTGGATGTCTTCGTCCACGATGCCCATACGCCGATGACGGTAGCGGGCGCGCCCTCGAGCAGGACGCGCCCGCCACAGCCGTTCCGTCCTACTTCCGCACCTCGAACACCCGGTTGAACGGCGTCTCCGTGGCGCGCCGGAAGCGGGCGTAACCCGCATCCCCGAGCAGCTGCCGCCAGTGCTCGTCGCCGACCTGGTTCCCGAGCGCGAACCCGCCCGGCTGCGCCTCCGCGGCGGGCGTGCAGATGCCGACGGCGCCGGCGTAGAAGATCCGGCTGACCGGATTGACGTTGTTCTCGAGCCCCTCGACCGCCATCGGCTCGACGAGCAGCCACGTGCCGTCCGTCGGCCAGCGAGTCACGGATGTGACGAGCTGCTCCGACGGGGTCGCCCATGTCGTGGAGCGCGTCGAAGATGCACACGAGGTCGTAGTCGGTTGCCCGGGAAGTCCTGCGCGGACGCGACCTCGAACTTCACGCGATCTGCCACGCCGGCCTCGGCGGCCCGCTTGCGGGCGGTGTCGATCGAGCCTTGGTGGTAGTCGAAGCCGACGATCTCGGAGTTCGGGATACTGCTGCGCGAGCAGGATCGTGGACGAGCCGTGACCGCACCCGATGTCGGCGACCTTGCGCTCCGGCCTGCAACTTGGCCTCGACGTCGTCGAGCGCCGGGATCCACGCCGACACGAGGTTGCCGAGGTAGCCCGGCTTGAAGAGACGCTCGGTGCCGTGGAACAGGTCGTGGCAGTGCTCGTGCCAGCCGAGGCCACGGCCGGTCACGAACGCGTTGCGGATGTTCTCCTCGTCCTTGTAGATCGCGCGCCGCGATCGTCATCGCACCGGCGAGGAAGGCCGGCGTCGAGTCGTCGGCCAGCACCGCGGCCTGCTCGTCGGTCAGCCGGAACGTGCCGTCGGACGGGTCGTACTCGCAGTAGCCGCTGACGAACTGCGCGTTCAGCCACTCCTCGACCAGTCGAACGTCGTAGCCGGTGTGCTGCGGCGAGCTCGGCACCGGTGACCGGGCCCTTGTCCGCGAGTGCCTTGTAGAGCCCGAGCTTGTCGCCGATCACGACGGTGGCGGCGTGCATCGCAGCACCGAAGTCCGTCACGAACCGGCCGATGAGCTGGTCGAGCTTCGCTTCGTCGATTGCCATTGTGGGTCTCCTCTCGGTGGAAGGTGGACCACACCGTCCGCCCGAGCGCCTGCAGCCTCCTTGCACCCGCGCTGCAAGGCCGCTGCAAGAGCGCCGGGCAATCGTGATCGCATGACACAGACCACGACCACCACCGCAACGGACCGTCTCCTGCACGCCGTCACCAACCCGGGCACCTCGATCGAGACATCTACGCCGCCGACGCGGTGTTCGACGCCACCGTGCCCGGCTGGCGGTTCGCCGTTCGCACCGCGACCGGCGATCGGCTATCAGTTCGCCGAGTGGTTCCGCGAGCCGGCCACGTTCGACGAGCTCGACCGGCACGTGACCCCGACTGGCGAGGTCGTCGAGTACACGATCGCGTGGGAGGAGGACGGCGTTCCCGCACGCCGCGCATCACGTCCACGTCCTCACCATCGATCCCGGGACGGACCGGATCACCACCGATCACGTGTGGTGCGGCGGACGATGGTCGGCGCCGGTTCTCGCGCAGATGGAGGCCGCTCGCGATGATGGTTGACGTGACCGCGACGCGTGCCGACTGCCCCGGCCAGTGGTCTCGTCCGTCGAGGAGCTGCTGGCCGGCGCCACCAGCCGGGAGCCGTTCGGGACGACCGACTCGAAGTCCGGTTCCGCGTTCGAGCGGGTTGTCATCGACGGCGAGTCGCTCATCGTCAAGCACGTCCACATCGACGACGACTGGACGATGCGGTTCAACGGCGACATCGGCTGCCATCCCGCGCAGGTGTGGCAAGCGGGCCTCATGGACGTGCTACCCGAGCGGATCGACCACGGCGTGGTCGCGGTCGCCGCCGGACTCGGGCGCAACTGCTGGGGTGCGGCCATCCTCATGCGCGATCTCAGCGACGCGATGGTCCCGCCCGGCGACGATCCGCTCGACGTGGAGCAGCACGTCTCGCTGATCGACGACCTCGCGGCCCTCTCCGCTCGGCATGTGGGGATGGAAGGACGACGTCGGGCTCGTGCCCCTCGGAGACGCGCTGGACATGGTTCAACCACACCTCGCTGGCGGTCGAGCAAGCAGCGAGGTTGGCCCGACCCTGTGCCGAAGATCGCGTTCGACGGATGGGAGCGCTTCGCCGACCGGGCACCTGCCGACGTGTTCGACACGATCGACGCGCTCCGTCGAAGCCCGGCACCGCTCGTCACCGCCATGCGCGAGACGCCGCTCACCTTCGTGCACGGTGACTGGAAGCTCGGCAACCTCGGTACGGGCAGCCGACGGCCGCACGGTCCTGATCGACTGGACGTACCCGGGCGAGGGCCCCTGCTGCTACGAGCTCACCTGGTATCTCGCGGTGAACCGAGCGCGGATGCCGCTTGTCCAAGGAGGACACGATCGACGCGGTTCCGGTCGTCGCTCGAAGCCAACGGCATCGACACCGCCGGCTGGTTCGACCGGCAGCTCACCTTGTCGCTGCTCGCCGGTCTGGTCGTCTTCGGTTGGGAGAAGGCGCTCGGGGACGACGACGGAGCTCGGTTGGTGGTGTGACCGAGCGCGCGAGGGAGCCGCCGCCTGTGAGGTCGCTGGCGGACGCGTACTCGGCCGGCGCCGAGGCGTGGGCCGAGGGCCCCATCGGATCTACGGAACGCTCGCCGACCTGCTCGTCGCCTCCTCGCCGATCGACCTCCGCGGGCGGCGGGTGCTCGATCTCGGGTCGGGCACGGGTGCGGCGTCCCGTCCGGCCGTGGCCGCGGGTGCCGACGTCGTCGCGGTCGACGCTGCGCTCGGCATGCTGCAGTTCGATCGCGCCTCCCGGCCGCCCGGCCGTCGTCGGCGACGCACTCGCACTTCCGCTGCGACCGGCGTCGCTCGACGCCGTGGTCGCCGCGTTCTCGCTGAACCATCTCGACGAACCCGCCGGCGGCCGTTCGAGAGGTCGCTCGGGTGCATCTGCGACGAGCGGCGTCCTCCTCGCCTCCGTCTACGCAAACGACGACGATCACCCCGTCAAGCGGGCCGCCGAGCAGGCGACGGCCGAGTGGGGCTGGCAGCCGCCGGAGTGGTATCCGCGGGTCAAGCGGTCGATGGCCGCGTGGGGAACTGTCGCCGACGCCACCGAGGCGATCGAACATGGCGGTCTGCGGGCCGAGTCCGTCGAGCGTCGCGAGATCGCGTTCCCCGACCTGGGTCCCGACGCGCTCGTCGGGTGGCGGCTCGGGATGGCTCAGTTCGCGGCCTTCGTCGAGACGCTCGACGATCAGCAACGCCGAGCGGTTGGCGTCCGCTGCCGCGAGCTTCTCGGCCACAACCCCGATCCGCTCGTGCGCCGGGTGATCTTCATCATCGCCCGAGCGCGCTGAAACGCTTCGCAACCCAACGGCGAAGCGACTCACCATCTGGGCCCGCAGACCCGATCAATGCACCGGCCCGACGCTCCGCGTCGCGCCACCACCGGTCTTGCTGCGTGGCGGCTGCCAACTCGGCCGTGACGTACCACGCCTCGAGGCCGGCGCAGCTGTCGAGCGCCGCGAGCCGCGCGTCGACTTCGTCGTAGTCGGGCTTCTCGCCGAGACCCGCGGACGCAAGCGCGATGTACGCGTTGGCGAGCACGAGGTAGCGACGCGAGCCTCGTGCCTCGGCATCGGCGACGACTGTCGCCGCGCCCTGCTCTCGCCTGTTCGAGGTCACCGCCGAGCAGCACGAGGCGCGCCTGCTGCAGCCCGTAGCGCTGCCTGTGGTGCCAGGCCATGGTGCCGTGGAAGGACGTCGACTGGTTCGGCGCGCCGTATCGCTGCGGCAGCCCCGTCGACGTCTCCGCGGCAACAACCGTCCCTCGATCAGGTCGAGCATGGCCGCGCAGCTCATCTCGCCCGTCACCGAGCCGGCCTGCGGATGAAGCCTCGTACGCCTTGCTGCTCAACTCATCCGCCTCGTCGATTCGCCCGACACCTCGCAGCAACCAGGACCGCACGTTGTCGGCGACGATCACGAACCGCATGCCGAGCTCACCGGCCTCGATGGCCGCGGTCTCCGCAGCGTCTGTTGCCGCGAACGCCTCCATGATCTCTGCCTTGTTGGCCGAGCGTCAACACCCGGAACATGTGCCCGTGGTGGCGGGCGAACGGATGCCCGAGCCACGAGCCCTCGACGAGGGCGCGATCGACCAGCTCCTCCGCTTCGTCGAGCCGGCCTTGGTGCATGCGCAGGCCGGACAACCAGATCGCGGGCGAACCCGCGGACCGCCGGCGGTGAGCTCGACCGCCGCCGCGGTGAGGCGTTCGTCCGCGTCGACGAGGTCGCCCTTCGCGTGAAGCACCCGTCCTGTCATGGCGAGGCAGCTCGAGCGCAGGCCATCGTCATCCGACCGTTCTGCAGCCTCCTCGGCGTACCGGAAGGCCAAGTCGTAGTCGCGGCGGTAGTACTCGACCCACGCCGCGACCTCGAGCGCCTCGGCGCCGCCCGCCGTGCTCGATCGCGTAGCGAGCGTCGCTGCGTGCTTCATCCGCACTCCACCGTGCGATGCGGACCCGGGCCCGGGCGAGACGAGCACGGGGGCTGTCGTGCAGCGCGATGGCACGACTCAGCAGGTCGTCGGCCGCGGCAGTGTCGTGACGGTCGGACGCGATCGCAGCTGCTTCGACGAGCGCGCCGGCCGCCTCCTCGAAGTCGCCGCCGCGCTGCGCATGCCACGCCACTTCCAGCGGATCGTGACGTGGTCGGTCGCGCAACACGCGGGCCGCCTCCCGATGGATGTACGCGCGCCGCACGGCCGTCGTGTCTGCCACCAGCGCCTCACGAACGAGCTCGTGGCGGAATCCGAGCGTCCCTTCCCGTTCCTCGACGATGCGGGACCGAACACCGGCGTCGATGTGCTCGAGCAGCACAGGCACCGCCAGCCCGAGCACACCTGCGAGCGCGTCGACGTCGACATTCGTTCCGAGTACCGCAGCGGCGCGCAGCGTCGGCGCGGCGTCACCGAGCCCGTCGACGCGGGCGACGACGGCATCTCGGAGGCTCGCGGGAAGCTCGGACGAGCTCGTGGCCGCCAGCTCGACCAGGAACAGCGGATGGCCGCCACTCCTGGCGTGGAGCTCCGTTCGCGCGATCGTCACCGACGAGCTCGGCCACGGCACCGAGGTCGAGCGGACCGAGCGTGATCACATCCGCACCAGACAGCGTCGACGCCTTCGCCCGGACGCCTCGATGCGACGACCAAGAGGCGCTCGGCGCGACGCACTGCGAACTGCAGCCACTCGAGCGTGCTCGAGCCCGCGAGATGGATGTCCTCGACGACGACCACAGCCGGACGATCGGCGGCGGCGCGCTCGACGACCGCCGACAGGTTGGCGAAGAGCGCTGCTTGCCCGACCGCGGGGTCGACGACTGTCGTCGGACCACCGACGTCGGGGGTCGACGTCATTCGACCGAGCAATGGCCCGAGCATCTGCTCGGCATCGCCGATCACGGCCGCGGCCTCGTCAGCCGTCAGCTGGCGAAGGTGGGCGGCGAGGCCGTCGAGCACCGGTTGCAACGGCAGCTCGCGGCCGAGCTCGTCACACCGTCCCGTCAGCACGAGAGCGGTCGTCCTCGCGCGAGGAACCCATTGGTCGAGCACCGCGGTCTTGCCGATGCCGGCTTCGCCCTCGAGGACGACTGCCGCCGTTGTCCCAGCCGTGACCGCTGCCAGGTGGCGGTCGAGTAGGTCGAGCTCGCCACTTCGACCGACGATCGAAGGCTCGCCGTCTTCACCGCCGCGAGGCTCGGCGCCGACCTGTCCGAGCAGCACCGCAGTGTGCAGTTCCTCGGTCTCCTCCACCGGATCGACTCCGAGGTCCTCGGCCAGGCGCTCGCGCACGCGCGCGTACGCCGCGAGCGCGGACGCGGGGCGGCCCGCGGCCGCATGCGCGCGCATCAACACGCGCAGGGCGGCTTCGTCGTACGGGTCGTGGTCGAGTGCGACCTCGGCTGCGGCGGCGGCGTCGCCCGGCCTGCCGCCGGCCAGCGCCGCTTCCGCGGTCAGGACGCGAGCGCGCGCGACGGCGCGCGCCGCGGCCGCACGGTCGGCCTCGACCCATGCCGCGTCGGGCTCGTCCGCCAGTAGCTCGCCGCGGACGAGTGTCGAGCGCGGCTCGAGCCGCGGCGAGGGCCGCGGCATGATTGCCCGCGTCCATACGGGCCGCCGCCTCGTCGACACGAGCTTCGAGCTCCGCCACGTCCAGCCAGTCGACGTCGAGCGACCATCCCGCATCGGTGCGTCGCAGCCGGTCGGCGCCGATGACCGGTCGCAGCCGGCTGACGAGGACACCCACTTGGTCGACCGGTCGCGCCGGCGGGTCGTCGCCCCACAGCGCGTCGACGATGCGATCGGCGGACACCGGCGCGCCGCGCGCGAGGGCCAGCGTCTTCACGAGCGTGCGCGCCTTGCGGCTACCGAGCTCTTTCTCGGTGACTCCTTCCACCTCGAGTCCACCGAAGAGCCGGACGCGCAGCTCGCCGACTGCATGTCTCGACACCAACTCCCTCCCCCTCTTGGTGTCGCTCGTTGGTGCTGTCGGCTCGTCGCTGGCGCTTCCCTCGCCGACCTTGCTCGGAGCCACGCTGTGCTTCTTACCTCTCAGTCCGTGCCCGCTGCTCGCGCGTCGCGGCGGTCAGCGGCGACCGAGAACGAGATGGCGCCCGTCAGCACGACGACGATGATGCCGAGCGAGATCACCGCGGGTAGATGGACGAAGTCGGACAGCAGCATCTTGATGCCGACCGACGCCAGGATGATGCCGAGTCCCACGTTCAGGTAGCGGAAGCGGTCTTTGATGCCGGCGAGCAGGAAGTACATCGACCGAAGTCCGAGGATGGCGAACGCGTTGGAGCTGAAGACGATGAACTGTTCGCGTGCGACCGCGAGCACGGCCGGGACCGAGTCGACCGCGAAGACCACATCAGTGGACTCGACCAGGACGAGCACCGCGAACAGCGGGGTCGCGAGCCGCTTGCCGTTCTGCCTCGTGAAGAGCTTCTGCCCGTCGTATTCGGTGGTCGAAGGGATGAATCGACGGACCACGGCCAGCGTGCGGCTGTTCTCGAGATCGACGGCATCGTTCTCGTCGTGGCGTGCGATCTTCCACGCCGACCACAGCAGGATCGCGCCGAACACGTAGAGCACGATCGAGAAGCTCTCGATCAACGCGACGCCGGCGAAGATGAACCCGGCGCGCAGCACGAGTGCGCCGAACACACCCCAGAACAAGACACGGAACTGGTACGCGGCAGGCACGACGAAGAACGTCAGGATCACGGCCCACACGAAGACGTTGTCGACGCTCAGGCTGAGCTCGAGCAGGTAGCCGGTCCAGTACTCCCCTGCCGCCTGCCCGCCGTGCCACGTGAGGACGAGCAGCCCGAAGGCCAAGCCGATCGCCACCCACACGGCCGTCTCGATCGCCGCCTCGCGCACCGGGATGACGTGCGGCTTCCGGTGCAGCACGAGCAGGTCGGTCAGCAGCAACGCCGTCACGAGAACGAGGAAGGCGAGCCATTCGAACGGCGTGACCTCGAAGCTCGCGAACGAGTCGCTGTTGGCGGCAGCCGTGGTGGCGGCCGCAACCGCGAGGTTCGCTGGCACGATCAGTTGTTGTCGAGCACCGCCTGTGCGGCGGCGAGCCGGGCGACCGGCACCCGGAACGGCGAGCACGAGACGTAGTCGAGGCCCGCGTCGTAGAAGATCTGGATCGATTCGGGATCGCCGCCGTGCTCACCACAGATACCGAGCTTCAGATTCGGCTTCGTCGCCCGTCCCCGTTTCGCTCCGATCCGCACGAGCTCGCCGACGCCGTGATCGTCGAGCGTCTCGAACGGGTTGCGCTTCAGCAGCCCGGACTCGAGGTACGCCTCCATCATCCGACCCTCGACGTCGTCGCGGCTGAATCCGAGCGTCATCTGCGTGAGGTCGTTGGTGCCGAAGCTGAAGAAGTCGGCCTCGATGGCGATGTCATCAGCGCGGATGCACGCCCGCGGGGTCTCGATCATCGTGCCGATCGTGACGTCGAGCTTCTTCTTCGTCGACTTCTGCGCCTCGTCGATCGCCTTCTGGCACCATCCGCGCGCCAGCGTGAGCTCGGGTTGCGTGATGGTCAACGGGATCATGATCTCGATGACCGGACGGCCCCCGTTCTTCACTCGCTCTGCGGCCGCCTCCATCAACGCCCGGACCTGCATCGCGTAGAGGCCGGGCTTCACCACGCCGAGACGGACACCGCGCGGTGCCGAGCATCGGGTTGAACTCGTGCCACAGCTTCGCGGCCTCGTAGAGCTCGGCTTCCTCGTCGGTGAGGCCTTCAGTGGCCGCCTTGATGGCGAGTTCCTCGGTGGACGGCAGGAATTCGTGCAAAGGCGGGTCGAGGAGCCGGACCGTGACCGGCAGCCCGTCCATCGCCTCGAGGATCTCCTCGAAGTCGGCCTTCTGCGCGACGCGCAACTCCTCCAGCGCAGCGGCCTCTTCCGTGGACGTGTCGGCCAGGATCATGCGGCGGACGATCGGCAACCGGTCGTCGCCCAGGAACATGTGCTCGGTGCGGCACAGGCCGATGCCCTCCGCGCCGAACTGCCGCGCGTTCGCCGCATCAGGACCGTTGTCGGCGTTCGCGCGCACCTGAAGATGCCCACGCCGGATGTCGTCGGCCCACGACAGAATCGTCGTGAACTCCTCAGGCGGATCGGCCGAAGAGAGCGCGACCGCGCCGCGCACGACGTTGCCGGTCGATCCGTCGATCGAAATGACGTCTCCTTCGTGGACGACCTCGTCGCCCGCCACGAAACGTCCGGGCGCGATCCGGACCGACTCCGCACCCACAACCGCGGGCTTGCCCCACCCGCGAGCGACGACCGCGGCATGACTGACCAGACCACCGCGCGACGTGAGGATGCCTTCGGCCACGATCATCCCGTGCACGTCCTCGGGGCTGGTCTCCGTGCGCACGAGGACCACCTTCTCGCCGCGATCGGCGGCATCCGCGGCGTCGTCAGCAGTGAAGTACACGCGACCGACGGCCGCGCCCGGCGACGCGGCGAGGCCCTTCGCGATGACCTTGTTGTCCTGGCTCGCGAAATGTGGGTGCAGCACCTGGTCGAGGTGATCCTCCGTGATGCGGAGCACTGCCTCTTCCTTCGAGATCTTCCACTTGGGGCCCGCGGTCATGTCGACCGCCATGCGCAGCGCTGCCGTGCCGGTGCGCTTGCCCACGCGGGTCTGGAGCATCCAGAGCTTGCCCCGCTCGATGGTGAACTCCGTGTCGCACATGTCGCGGTAGTGCTTCTCGAGCTTGGCGAAGATGCCCAGCAGTTGCTTGTGCACCTTCGGGAAGTGCTCCGCGAGCGCATCGAGGTCTTCGGTGTTGCGAATTCCGGCGACGACGTCCTCGCCCTGCGCGTTGATGAGGAAGTCGCCGTAGGGCTTGTTGTCGCCGGTGGCGGCGTTGCGCGTGAAGCCGACACCGGTCCCGCTGTTGTCGTCGCGATTGCCGAACACCATCGCCTGCACGTTGACCGCAGTACCGAGGTCATGGCTGATGCGCTCACGGACCCGATACGCGATGGCGCGGGCGCCGTTCCAGCTGCGGAACACCGCTTCGATGGCGCCCTTGAGCTGCACCAGTGGATCCTGCGGAAACGGCTTCCCGGTCTCGCGGCGCACGACGTCCCTGTAGCGGTCGCACAGCCGGCGCAACGTCTCGGCGGAGACGTCGGCGTCGCTCTCGACGCCGTCCCATTCCTTCGCCGTCTCGAGCAGCCGGTCGAACATGCTCACCGTCGACGTCGAGCACGATGCGCCCGTACATCGAGATGAAACGGCGGTACGAGTCGTAGGCGAACCGTTCGTCGTCGGTCTGCTTCGCCAGCCCTCCGACCGACTCGTCGTTCAGTCCGAGATTGAGGACGGTGTCCATCATTCCCGGCATCGAGAACTTCGCACCGGAGCGCACGCTCACGAGGAGCGGATCGACGGGGTCGCCGAGCTTGCGGCCCATCGTCTTTTCGAGCGAGGCCAGATGCTTGGCGATCTCGGCGTCGAGACCCTTCGGCCAGCCGTCGGCCATGTGGGCGCGGCAGGCGTCCGTGGTGATCGTGAACCCCGCTGGTACCGGCAACCCCAGCACCGACGTCATCTCCGCCAGGTTGGCCCCCTTGCCGCCCAGGAGGTCCTTCATGTCCATCGGTGGCTTCCGATGCTTGTGGTCGAACGCGTAGATGTAGGGCATTGGTGCCGAGCCTAGTGGTGCCCTTCCAGCGATTTTGCCCCGCACTCCCGGCCGCACATTGTCGACTGAGCCACCGATTCGCGTGGCTCAGTCGACACAGAGGAACGCGAACTGTGCTCTGTGTCGATTCACCGACGGTTCCGGTGGCTCAGTCGACACAGAGGCGGGACCGGAGGTCAGCGGCGCGCCCTCAGCGACCAGAGCTGGGGGATGGACGGTCGGTCGCTCGGCATGCGCCAGAACCGATCGCGGCCGCGGACCATGAACGGCCACTTCTGCTCGACGCCCATCTCGTGCTCGCCCACGAGTTCGATCGTCATGCCGGCGCGCACGACCGCCGTGATCACGTCGCCCATGGCCCAGTTGCGTTCGAGGACGTGGTTGTGCTCCGTCGGCAGCGCCCGGTCGGTGTACGACCCGAACGCGTCGTCGCTCTCGACGACGCCGAAGTACGGGTACGCCAGCTCCGGCTCAGGGCTGTCGGCGAACGGCCACAGGAACGGGTGGATCTCGACGACATAGAGCACGCCGCCGGGCTCGACCAACGCAGCCGCGGTCCTCGCCCACCGGTCGATGTCGGGCAGCCAGGTGAGCGCGCCGATGCCCGTGTACACCACGTCGAAGCGGCGACCGCCGAGTGCGTCGACGGCGTCGTACACGTCCGCGACCACGAACTCCGCGCGATCGTCCAAGCCGAGATCGGCTGCGAGCGAGCGAGCCGTCGCAACGGCCGGTTCGGAGAAGTCGAGGCCGACGACACGCGCGCCGCGGCCCGCCCACGACAGTGTGTCGGTGCCGAGATGGCACTGCAGATGCAGCAGATCGAGACCGTCGGGGTCGACACCCAACTCGTCGGCCTCGAACGGGCGAAGGTCGTCGCGCCCGCGCCGGAACGAACCGAGGTCGTAGAAACTCGACGACGCGTGGCTCTCGGCGCGCTCGTCCCACCAGGCCCGATTCAACTTGATCCAGCGTTTGCTCACGCGGACCTACAAGAGACTCCGGACGTGGCCGACGACATCTTCGATCGACACACGCGTCTGCTCCATCGTGTCTCGCTGGCGGATCGTCACCGCCTTGTCCTCGAGTGACTCGAAGTCGACGGTGACGCACAGGGGTGTGCCGATCTCGTCCTGGCGGCGATAGCGGCGTCCGATCGACTGCGTCTCGTCGTACTCCGTCATGAGATCAGGCTGCAGCCGATGCAGGACGTCGCGTGCGAGCGGCGACAACTTCTCGTTGCGCGACAACGGCAACACCGCGACCTGGTACGGCGACAGTCGGGAGTCGAGCCGCAGCACGGTCCTCTTCTCGCCGCGCACCTCCTCCTCGTCATAGGCCGCCATGAGGAACGCCATCATCGTCCGAGTCGCACCGGCGGCGGGCTCGATCACATGCGGGACGTACCGTTCGCCGGTGGCCTGATCGAAGTACTCGAGCTTCTCGCCGGACGCCTTCGAGTGCTGCGTGAGGTCGAAGTCACCGCGGTTGGCAATGCCCTCGAGCTCGTCCCAGCCCCACGGGAAGAGGAACTCGACGTCGCTCGTGGCGGACGAGTAGTGCGACAGCTCGTCGGCGTCGTGCGGGCGGAGCCGCAGCTTCGACTCGGGGATGCCGAGGTCGACGTACCAGCGGTATCGCGCTTGCGTCCAGTACTCGTACCACTGCGCAGACTCCGCCGGCGGCACGAAGTACTCCATCTCCATCTGCTCGAACTCGCGCGTGCGGAACACGAAGTTGCCCGGCGTGATCTCGTTGCGGAACGACTTGCCGATCTGCGCGATGCCGAAGGGCGGCTTCTTGCGACTGGTCGTGACCACGTTGTTGAAGTTCACGAACATGCCCTGCGCCGTCTCGGGACGCAGGTACACCTCCGCGGCCGATTCCTCGATCGGACCGGCGAAGGTCTTGAACATGAGGTTGAACTGTCGAGGCTCCGTGAAGGAATCCTTCGCGCCGCAGTTCGGGCACGTCGTCGGGTCCTCGAGCTTGTCGAGCCGGAACCGCTCTCGGCAGTTGCGACAGTCGACCAACGGGTCGGTGAAGTTCTGGAGGTGGCCGGACGCCTTCCAGATCGCCGGTGGACTGAGGATGGCGGCGTCGAGGCCGACGATGTCGTCGCGCAGCTGCACCATCGACCGCCACCAGGCCGCCTTGACGTTGCGCAGCATCAGGACGCCGAGCGGTCCGTAGTCGTAGGTGGAGCGGAAGCCGCCGTAGATCTCCGCGGACGGGAACACGAAGCCGCGGCGACGACTCAAGTTGACGATCCGGTCGAACAGCTCGGGATCGGGCTGTTCGGACTGCGCGTGGTCGCCGGCCATGGAGCGACACTACCGGCGACCGATCACGTCACCCGAGCGAGTTGCCGTGGGCTTGACTGTCGGAATGAGCGATCCCACCGCGGTGATGGGGCGGCGCATCGGCGCCTTCTTCATCGACGCCGCGATCACGATCGTCGCGTTCACGCTGATCTTCTTCCCGCTCGCGACCAAACGCACAGAGGCGGAGACGCTCGACCTGCCGGGCTGCCATCTCGACGTCGACAGCAACCAGATCTCCTGCGACAACCGTCAGGTGCTGCAGATCGGCGACTCCGTCTACGAAGCCGGTGGCGCCACCTTCCTGCTCGACGTCGCGTTCGTGTTCCTCTGCTTCGGGATCGTGGCCGGCATCACCGGGGCCACGATCGGCAAGGCCCTCGTCGGCATCCGGGTCGTGCGAGAAGACGGCTCGATCGTGGGGATCCCCAAGTCGCTGCTGCGATGGCTGTGCTTCTTCGTCGACATCTTCTTCGTGGGCATCATCCTCGCGTCGACGACCCGTGGTCATCGCCGCCTCGGCGACATGGCCGCCCACAGTTATGTCGTCACGAAGGACGCAGTGGGCCGCCCGGTCGTGTTGCCCACCGTGTCCGGACCCGTCATCACCACCTTCTGAGCCGAATGTTGGTGCGATCGTGGGGCCAGAGCCCCACAATCGACCCGAAGATCGGACGGTGTGGGGAGCCGGTCAGCCGCGGTCGAGGACGCCGATCGACCGCAGGCGCCGTTCGAGGTGGTACTCGAGCGCGCGGGTGGCAAGGTGCTCGACCTCGACGGTCGCCGCCGTCACCGGTTGCGCGAGGGCCACACCGAGTCGTCCGCCGAGGACGAGCTGCAACAGCACGATGGACTCGGCGGGCAGCGGCACGCCACGTCGGTGGCTCGCGCACACGACGCCACCGTCCTCCAGGGTGAAGGCGCACAGGTCCTGCTCGGAACCGCACACGACGCATGCGTCGACCACCGGTGACAGTCCTTCGAGCGCGAGCAGCTTCCAGAAGAACGCGGGTGCGATCAACGGATGGTCGTCGGCGCACAAGGCGCGCAACGCGCCGACCAACATCCCGTAGAGCGCCGCGTTCGGCTCACGCTCCTGCGTGATCTGGTCGACGGCTTCGAGCATGGACGACGCACGTCCGATCCGATCGAGGTCGTCGCGGATCTGTCGGAAGTGGTCGAGAGTCTCTGCTTGCGTGATCGTGTCGAGCGTTCGGCCCTCGTACAGCTGCAGCGCCACATGTGTCGTCGGTTCGAGGCGCGCGCCGAAGCGCGAGGTCGTCTTGCGCACACCCTTCGCGACAGCGCGCACCTTTCCTCGTTGCTTCGTGAACAGCACGACGATGCGATCGGCTTCGCCGAGCCGGTACGTCCGGACGACGACCGCCTCGTCGCGATACAGCGGCATCGCTATGACTCGATCGTGCCGAACCGGCGGTTGCGCCGCTGGTACTCCGCGACGGCTTCGAAGAGGTGCTCCCGACGAAAGTCGGGCCACAACACGTCGGTGAAGACCAGCTCGCTGTAGGCGAGCTCCCACAACAAGAAGTTCGAGATGCGATATTCGCCGGACGTTCGGATGACGATGTCCGGATCAGGCATGCCAGGTTCGTACAAGTGCTCGCGCACCGTGTGCTCGGTGATCTTCTTCGGCGCGATGCGGGCCTCGGCGATGGACCGGATCGCGTCCACGATCTCCACCGCGGCCCCCGTAGTTGAACGCGATCGTGAACGTCATCCGACGGTTCTTGTCCGTCTGCTCCTCGGCCTCCTCGATGCGACGCAGCACCCGTCGCGGCACCCGCCAGTCACGCCGGCCGGCGAAGCGGATGCGAACTCCCCACCCGTCGAGCTGGTCGCGATGCCGCATCAGGATGCCTTCGTTGAAGTTCATCAGGAAGCGGACTTCGTCCATCGGACGCCGCCAGTTCTCGGTCGAGAACGCGTAGACCGTGAACCACGAGAGGCCCAGTTCGAGCGCGCCCTCGACGGTGTCGAAGAGCGCATGCTCACCCGCAGCGTGACCTTCCGTCCGCTTGAGCCCTTGACTCTGCGCCCACCGGCCGTTGCCGTCCATGACCGCGGCGACGTGGATCGGGATCCGGTCGGGGTCGAGACCCGGCAGCTCGCCGCGATGCGAAAGCCGGGGAGGCGGTCCACGGTTCGCAAGCTATCGCCGGACGGGTCGCGGCCAAGGGTGCGCGAGCTCTGCTCGGTCCCGGGGTGGCGTGATGTTTCGGCAAGTTTCGGGACCGAGCAGAGGCCGACCGAGCGAGCGCCAGCGAGCCGGGCGGCAATGGGGCAGGCGCCGAAGGCGCCGCGGGGGCGAAGCCCCCAGCGAGACCGCTGCCCCGTCGACGTCGAACGCAGCGACGACGTCTGACCCGATCCGCGTCACTGTCTCACCCCGCGGGCACGATGGTCGTCGTGGATGCCGTCAGTGCCCTCGACGACGTGGTCGCCGCCCTTCCCGACGGCGGTGAGGCGCGTCCGGGCCAGGGTCGGATGGCTGCAGCCGTCGAGTCGGCGCTCGCCCGTGGGCGGCACCTGATCGTGCAGGCGGGCACAGGAACGGGCAAGACGCTGGCCTACCTGGTCCCGGCCATCCTCGCGGGCCGGCGAACGGTGGTGTCGACTGCGACGAAGGCATTGCAAGACCAGCTCGTCGGCAAGGACCTGCCCTTCCTCGCCGCCCACCTCGACCGACCGTTCACGTTCGCGTCGCTGAAGGGTCGAGCGAACTATCTGTGTCTTCAACGCGCGAAGGAGGTCCTCGGCGCCTCCGACGACGCCGGCTCGCAACAGCTGGCGATGGCCGGTGTCGATCCGTTGGCCGACCGCGCGCCGCGCAGCGAACTGCTCCGCCTCATCGAGTGGGGCACCGAGACCACCACCGGCGATCGTGCGGACCTCACCTTCGAGCCGTCCACCGCGGCCTGGTCGGCGCTCTCCGTGAGTGCGCGCGAATGCCCAGGCGCGTCACGCTGTCCTGTCGGCGATGCGTGCTTCACCGAGCGGGCTCGCGCCCAGGCCGCGGAGGCCGACGTGCTCGTGGTCAACACCCACCTCTATGGCATGCACCTCGCAGCCGGCGGCGGCGTCCTGCCCGAGCACGACGTGGTGATCTTCGACGAGGTTCATCAACTCGAAGAGGTCATCTCCGCGACCGCGGGCATCGAGCTGAGCGGCGGCAGCGTCATCGGGCTGGCGCGCACCGCCAAGTCGATCGTGGCGGACGAGCGCATCATCGGTGATCTCGAGGCCACGGCGGGCCAGTTGACCGACGCACTCTTCGAGCACTCCGGGCGACGACTTCGCATCGCTCGACGAAGCGCTCGCTGCTGCGGTGACCGTTGCGGCCGGGAGGGTCGATCGCACGATGGCCGCGCTCCGGGCGATCACGAGCGAAGCGGGCGACACGTCGAACCGCAAGCTCCGCGCCTTGAGGGCGGCGAGTGCGCTCGCCGACGAGCTGGCGGTGGTGACGAACGTGCCCGACGCCGATGTCATGTGGGTCGAGGGTCCGCCGCATGCGCCTCGACTGAAGGTGGCGCCCATCGACGTCGCTCCGACGCTCGAACGGCTCTGGCCCGAGGTGACTGCCGTGCTGACGAGCGCGACGATCCCTCGGTCGCTCGCCATTCGTGTCGGCCTCCCCCGCGAGACGCACGACGAGCTCGATGTCGGCAGCCCGTTCGACTACGGCGCGAACGCGCTCCTCTACTGCGCGGCGCACCTTCCCGATCCGCGCGTGCCTGGATATGAGGCTGCGATGCACGACGAGCTCGAAGCGCTGATCACCGCAGCCGGAGGACGCACCCTTGCACTGTTCACCTCGTGGTCGTCGATGCACAAAGCAGTCGAGAACCTGCGACCACGGTTGCCGTTCACGGTGCTCGATCAGACGTCGCTACCGAAGCCTGCGCTCGTCAAGGCGTTCAGCGACGACGAGCACTCGTGCCTGTTCGCCACGATGGGCTTCTGGCAAGGGGTCGACGTTCGTGGATCGACGCTGTCGCTGGTCACGATCGATCGTCTCCCCTTCCCGCGGCCCGACGAGCCGCTGCTGCAGGCCCGCCGGGAGCGTGCTCGCGGTGGTGCATTCGCGATCGTGGACCTCCCCCGCGCCACGACTCTGTTGGCGCAAGGCGCGGGCCGCCTGATCCGCTCCGCATCCGACCGAGGCGTCGTCGCCGTGTTCGATCCGCGCCTCGCGACGGCACGGTACCGGTGGGACATCGTCAACGCGCTTCCGCCCATGCGACGAACCCGCGACCGCGAGGAGGTGGAAGCCTTCCTGCGCGCCCTTCAGTAACCCAAGCGCTCGAGCGCCTTCGAGCGCCGTTGCCAGTCCTTGTCGACCTTCACGAACAACTCGAGGTACGCGCCCTCCGCGAGTTGCTCGCGCACCGCGATGCCGACCCGTTTGAGCACCGAACCGCCTTTGCCGATCACGATCCCCTTCTGGGACTCGCGCTCGACGAGGATCTCGCAGCGGATGCGCGGCCATTCCCATTCCGTGACGCGGGCGGCGATCGAGTGCGGAACCTCCTCGCGCACGATCGACAGCAACTGCTCGCGAACCAGCTCGGCGACCCAGAACGCCTCGGGCACGTCGGTCACCACGTCGTCGGGGTAGTACGCAGGTCCCTCCGGCAGCCGTTGGACGATCGCGTCGACGAGCTGCGCGACACCGTCGCCGGTGCGCGCCGAAACGGGGAAGTACTCGCTCAACTCGAGCTCGCCGGCGACATCGAGCTGCTTCAGCACTTGGTCTCGCGACGCGATGTCGACCTTGTTGACGACGACGAGCGCGCCTGGCGGGACGCGAGCGGCGACGAACCGATCACCGGGTCCGACCGGCGCCG
The DNA here is from genome assembly GCA_963821725.1 of uncultured Acidimicrobiia bacterium. Lineage (GTDB taxonomy): Bacteria > Actinomycetota > Acidimicrobiia > Acidimicrobiales > JACDCH01 > DATAES01. The sequence goes on along the minus strand of CAWGFA010000016.1, from coordinate 187,138 downwards.
TCGCGTCGAGCACCAGGCACGCGACATCGACATCGCCGATCGCGCTCGTCGCGGTCTCGTTCAGGCGCTCGCCGAGGAGCGTGCGCGGCTTGTGGATGCCCGGCGTGTCGACGAAGACGACCTGCGCGTCCGGACGGTTGAGCACGCCTCGCACCTGCGTGCGGGTCGTCTGCGGCTTGTCGGAGACGATCGTGACCTTCGCGCCGAGCACCGCGTTGAGCAGTGTGGACTTGCCGACGTTGGGGCGGCCGACGAAGGTGCAGAAGCCAGACCTCACGAGGCCTTCTTCGTGATGACGATGCGGCCGATGCGCCGGCCCGTCACCTTCTCGGCCCGCAACCGCACGCCGTCGACCTCGGCGACTTCCCCGTCGACGGGCACGTGGCCGAGCAGGCCGATGAGGAGGCCACCCACCGAGTCCCAGTCGCCCTCGGGGAGATCGCTGTCGAGCATCTCGTTGACGTCGTCGATGTTCATGCGCGCGTTCACCGAGATCTCCCCGGTGGGCAGCTCTTCGAGCCGCTCCTCCTCGACGTCGTACTCGTCGACGATCTCGCCCACGAGTTCCTCGATGAGATCCTCGAGCGTCACCAGGCCGGCCGTGCCGCCGTATTCGTCGACCACGATGGCGAGGTGGAAGCGCTCGGACTGCATCTCGCGCAGCAGCGACGCCACCTTCTTCGTCTCCGGCACGAACGTCGCGGGACGGAGGAAGCTCGGTGATCGGCGCGTCGGCACGGCCGTCGCGTTCGGCCCGCATGAGGTCCTTCGCGTAGACGATGCCGGTGATGTCGTCGATGCCCTCGCCCGTGACCGGTAAGCGGCTGAAGCCGTTGAGGATGATGATCTCCATCACGTCGCCGACCTTGAAGTCGGACACCACGGTGACCATGTCCGGCCTCGGCACCATCACCTCGCGCGACGATGGTGTCACCGAACTCGATCGTGTTCTCGATCAGTTGACGCTCTTCGTCCGCGATGGCGGCGTCGTCGACTGCCACACCCGCGAGCGCGAGGAGATCGTCCTCGGTAACGGTGGGTCCCTCGGCACGTCCTGGTCCGGGGATGATCACGTTCGCGGCGCCGACCAACAGTCGAGTGGCCCACCGCAACGGCGCGAGGAACGCGATCGCCTTCACCAGCGGCGTCACACGCAACGCGGCTCGCTCGGTGGCCAGGAGCGCGTACGTCTTCGGTACCGCCTCGCGCGAGAACGAAGATCACGATCGCCTCGACGACGAAGGACACGATGACTCCGGCCGGGCCCCACCGGTCCGCGGCGAGCACGGCGACGATCGTCGCTGCCGCCAGGTGGCACGCGAGAAGCACCAGCAGGATCGGATTGAGCACGCGCTCACGGTGCTCGAGCAGACGCGCCAGCTCCGCGGCCCGCGGGTCGCCGTCGTTCTGCGCAGCCGCGCCGCCCGCGCCCGGCCGAGATGGGTGAGGGACGTTTCCGCCACCGCCAGGACCGCCGCGAACGCCGACGAGCCCCGCGAACGCCAGCAGCCCGAGGACCTCCCGCCCGCTCATCGCCGGCGCCGCCCCGTGCGTCGCCGCACCGATGTTGGATGGAAGCGGCCGCTGTCGCGCCCGTTTCTCCCGAGTTCAGGCGGAATCACGGTTCGTGGAAGCGCTCGAGCAGCGAACGCTCCTTGGCCTGCATCGTCGCTGCCTCGTCCGGATCGGCATGGTCCATCCCGAGCACGTGCAGGATGCCGTGCACGACGAGCAGCGCTAGCTCGTCGTCGTACGTTCCGGCATGCGACGGTGCGTTCGCCGCGGCGACCGCCGGGCACACGACCACGTCGCCGAGCAAGAGGGGTGCCTCTTCGACCTCGGCCCGATTGCTCGCTGGACCGGTCGGTCCGTTGTCGGGCCAGCGGCCGGCGCCGACGAGGTCGTCCTCGAGCGGAAAGGCCAGGACGTCGGTCGGTGCGTCGTGGCCCATGAACCGCTTGTTCAGCTCGGTCATCGCCGACTCGTCGACGAACAACAAGCGAGAGCTCCAGCGTCACCGCGCAGGCCCTCAGCGGCGAGCACGTTCTCCGCCAACTTCTGCCACCGCGTTCCGTCGACGGGATGCGAGGACTGCTCGTCAGCGACGAACACCTCGACCGCTTCCCTCGTCCGGGAGAGCGACGTCGCTTCGACGTCAGCGGATAGCCGGGTTCCATCGGTTCCTACGGACCGGCCCGCTCGTAGGCGTCGACGATGTCCTGCACGATGCGATGGCGAACGACGTCCTTGCTCGTGAGGTGCACGAACGCGAGACCGTCGATCCCGCTTGAGCACCTTCTCCAGACCGAGCAGGCCGCTGCGGCCACCTTGCACGTCGACCTGCGTGACATCCCCGGTGACGACGACCTTGGAGCCGAAGCCGATACGGGTGAGGAACATCTTCATCTGCTCGGGAGACGTGTTCTGCGCCTCGTCGAAGATGATGAAGCTGCGATTCAACGTTCTGCCTCGCATGAACGCAAGCGGCGCCACTTCGACTGTTCCTCGTTCGAGCAACCGCTGCGCACCCTCGGGCTCGACCATGTCGTACAGCGCGTCGTACAGCGGACGGAGATACGGATCGACCTTCGCCATGATGTCGCCCGGCAAGAAGCCGAGACGCTCACCGGCCTCGACCGCAGGTCGCGTGAGGATGATGCGGTCGACGTCCTTCGCCTGCAACGCCTGCACTCCCATGGCAACCGCGAGCCAGCTCTTGCCCGTGCCTGCGGGACCGATGCCGAACGTGATCACGTTCTCACGAATGGCGTCGACGTAGCGCTTCTGTCCACTGGACTTCGGGCGCACGGCCCGCCCGCGCGCCGACCGCAGCACTTCAGCCGTCAATACCTCGGATGGACGTTCGTCCGCCTTCACCATGTCGATCGTGCGAGTCACGCTCGCCGGCTCGAGTCGATGACCCTGCTGCAACAGGATGACGAGCTCCTCGAAGAGCCGTCCGACGCGATCGGCCTCGACCGGATCGCCGTCGATCGTGATCTCGTTGCCCCGCACGTGGATCTCGACACCCCCGAACGAACCTTCGACCAACCGGAGCAACTCGTCACGCTGACCGAGCAGTCCGGTCATCAGGTGGTTGCCGGGAACGGAGATCTTGACCTGAGTCGAACTCACGAGAATCACACCGCAGCGTACCCTCGGCGTGTGGACCTACCCCGCCGCTTCGACGCTGACGGATTGCTCGGTGGCAACCTCGTCGAGCGGCTCGACCGGTGGATCGCCGACATGCGCAGGTGACGACGCAGCGGCTGCCCGTGCTCGAGAGCGTTGGCTGCTCACCCAGGCAGAGGAGTCTTCGACGTTCGCAGGCGTGTTGCTCGACCTCGGTGAGCAGCGAGCGACGGTCCTCATCGAAGGCTGCGCCGGCCGACGTCACCGCGGCACGGTCGTCGCCGTCGCGCACGACTTCTGCGGGCTGCGCACGCCGTCCGGCCGCGACATCCTGCTCAGCTATGCCGGCATTGCGTCGATACGTGCCGAACGGCGATCGGCCACGCCGACCGGCGACCGCGCCGTCTCCCTGCGCGCCACGCTCGACGAGGCACTCGCCACACTGGCCGAGGATCGCCCCGTGTGCTCCTGGTCACGCTTGCCGGGCTCCGAAGGACTGGCGGGCGAACTGCGCTCGGTCGGGCGAGACGTGCTCACCATGCGACTCGACGGAGCGCCGCCCGCGCCGGCGTACGTGGCGATCGCCGCGATCGCCGAGGTGAGCCTGGTGACCTGACCGACGGTCGGAGCCCGGACCGCCTAGGCTGCTACTTCGTCTGGTCGACCGGCTCCGGATAGAGGTGCTCGAGGGTTCCCGGCTCGATCCGGCAGGACTCGATGAACGAGTCGACCTCGTCTTCGCGTAGCCGGATCACCCGACCGAAGCGGTACGCGGGGATGTCGCCCTGATCGATGAAGCGATACAACGTGCGAGGTGTGATTCCCAATCTCTTGGCAGCGTCGGCGGTGGACAGCCACGTGATCTCGCTCACTGCCTCCGGACATTACACCCCTTCTTCATGCTTCTCGTGAGCTCAGCTGAGTTTCGAGCGGCTGCGACCCGCGACCACCGTACGTGGTCGAGTACCGGCGCAGAGCAGTTTGCGCTGGGTGACGATCACGGCGGGGGGGATGACACCGGGACGGGGACTGGGGGGCCGTGCGATCGTGCGCCGCCGGAGCTTGCCGAGCGGTCGAGCGGTCGACGGGTGGTTTCTTGATGGCGCTCGCCGCGCTCGGCGTCTTCGTCGCCGCCCGCGGCGCCGCACAGAAGTCGACCCGGACTACGTCGTCGTCGCGCACGAGGTGGCCGCTGGGACGAAGCTGAGCGGCAGCTGACCTCGTCCTCGCCGCGGTCGACCTTCCCGATGGCTTGGCGTCGCATGCGTTCACCGATGCCGACAGGCGTCGTCGGTCAAGTCGCCCTCGCGCACCTCTCGGAAGGAGACCTCGTGCAAGGCAGCGTCGTTGCCGCGGGCGACGCCGCCGACGAGAGGATGCAGCTGTCGATTCCCGTCGAGCGCGCGTCGCCCTCGACGGCATGCTCGAACCCGGCGAAACGGTCGACGTGCTCGCGACGTACTCGGGCGACGGCAGCGGCGACACCATCGTCGTCGCACGTCGCGCGGAAGTCCGGCGCGTCGACAACGGCTCGAGGAATGCCCTGACGAGCGACGACACCGTCCTCGTCCTCGCGGTCGAACGACGCCGACACTGCGCTCGCGGTCGCGCACGCGTCGCAGGCAGGGAAGGTCACCATCGTGCGCGCCGACTGGAGCGCACGACGCGGGAACGTCATCGACCTATCAACCTCCGCAAGGCTGACGCATGGCGCGCGGCGACCGATTCGTGGCTCTCGGTCTTGCCCATGCGCGGTCGGCCTGGTTCAGCGAAGTCGGGAGGTGGAGCGTCTCGGCCGCGCTTCCGCTCGAGTTCTTGAAATGCGTCACGGTCGAAGAAGTACGGCGCGCGGTTCCGAACGGGACGTCCGTTCTCCGCGCTCCTCGTCGACGGAACGCGTTCCGGGCTTCGATCGTGACCTCGTCGACGAGGCGACGTCGTGTGGATGCGCCGTCATCGTGGTCAACGACGGTCGATCACGCCGCGATTGGCTGGCGCTCGGCGCCACGGCGGTGCTCGCCAACGACTTCGACCGCAACGAGTTGCTCGACGTGCTCGAAGCCAACACCGTCCGCATCGGCATCGGTCCTGATGAGCAGGTCACGGCGATGGACGCCGATGTCCCGGCGCGCTCGGCGGCTGGCGAGGGGATCTCGTCGCCGTCACGGGGCCGGGCGGCACCGGGCGCGTCGGTCATCGCGATGGCACTTGCGCAGGGTTTGGCCGCCGACGCGCGGCTCGGTGGTCTGGTCGCGCTCGCCGACCTCGCGCTCGACGCCGACCAAGCCATGCTGCACGACGCCGGCGACGTGGTCCCGGGCATCCAGGAGCTCGTCGAGATCCACCGAAACGCGGCCCCGAGTGCGATCGACGTGCGCTCGCTCGCGTACTCGGTCACCGACCGGAACTACGACCTGTTGCTCGGCCTGCGCCGCCATCGCGACTGGGTCACGATCCGTCCTCGGTCGTTCGACGCGGCGCTCGACGGCTTGCGCCGCGCGTACAAGGCAGTGGTCGCCGACGTCAGCAACGACGTCGAGGGCGAACGGCAGTGCGGTTCGATCGACGTCGAGGAGCGCAACCTCATGGCACGTTCGACGACCGCCGCGGCGGACGCCGTCGTGGTGGTCGGCACGTCCGGGCCACGCGGCATCCACCGACTCGTTCGTCTGATCGCTGCGCTCGTGGAGCACGGCGTCGACGGAGAACGCATCCTCCCAGTCGTCAACCGCAGCGCCGCGCGGCCCGCGCAGCTCGCGCAGAGATCACGGCCGCGCTGAGCGAGCTGACGGAGCCGTTCACGCCGGCCGGACCGTTGCCGTCGCCGGTCTTCGTCGGCGACCGTCGACGGCTCGACGAGGTCCTCCACGCCGGCGCGCGCCTTCCTGATGCCAATGGTCAGCCCGGTCTGCGCCGCCGTCCGCATGATGCTCGAACGCGGCGACGATCGGACTGCCGGGGTCGAGGCGCCACCGGCGCTCGTGGCTGTCGCGCCCGGCTCCCTCGGCTCGTGGTCGGACGAACCGTGAACACGCCGGGGGGCGACCGCCGTGTGTCGCCGCTCGCGGAGATCGAGCGGGCGGTGCAGGAGCGCGCGAAAGACATCTCCCTCGACATGTCCAGTGCCGACGGCGCGCCCAAGCTGCGCGCGGTCATCGACGATGAAGTCGCGCGGTGGATCGACGACTACCAGCGCGGTCGCCGCGACTTCGACCTTGCTGATCCCGGACTCGTCGCGGAGCGTGCCTTCCGGAACCTCGCCGGGTACGGCCCGCTCGAATCACTGCTCGACGACGACGACGTCTGGGAGGTGATGGTCAACGCGCCCGACCAGATCTTCGTCAAGCGGCACCGCGGCGCGAGCGGCTATCACAACGAGGCGTTTCACGACGACGACCACGTCGTGCGGACGTTGACCAAGATCCTCGACGACGCATCCGCCGCGCACCGCAAGCTCGACGCGACCGAAGGTCTTCAGGACGCGCAGCTCGACAACGGCGCTCGGCTTCACATCGTCCACTCGGACATCAGCCGGGGCGGGCACGTCATGGTGAACATCCGGAAGTTCACCGGCGTCGCGTTCAAGACGCTCGACGAGCTCGTCGCGCGCGAGATGCTGACGAAGCGCGCCGGGCAGTTCCTTCGCGCGTGCATCAAAGCTCGGCTCACCGTCGTCGTCGCGGGCCCGCCAGGCGCCGGCAAGACGACGATGCTGTCCTGCCTCGCCGCCGAGCTGGACCCCTCGCTGCGGGTCGTCATCGCCGAGGAGGTGTTCGAAGCCGACGTGCCGCTGCCGAACGTGGCGTCGATGCAGACCCGACCGGCTCGACTCGACCGCCCTGCGGTCGATCTGCGGCGGCTGGTCGCGGGCTTCCTGCGCATGGCACCGGACGTCGCCATCGTCGGCGAGGTCCGGGATCGCGAAGCACTGCCGCTACTGCTCACGCTCTCGTCCGGCGTCAAGGGGCTCACGACCATCCACGCCGGCTCGGCGCGTCAGGCCCTGACACGGCTGCGGTTCATCTGTCAGCTGTCCGAGGTATCGAACGAGTTGCCGCTGTCGGCGTTGAACTCGCTCGTGAGCGAGTCGGTCGACGTGGTCGTTCACTGCACACGGACGCAGGACCAGTTCCGAGTCAACGAGATCGCCGTCGTCGAGGACCTGGCAGGCGGTCCGGAAGCGTTGCAGTTCACGATGACCGAGGTGTTCGGCCGGTCACGAGCCGACGGGCCGTTGCACTGGTCGGGCAACCTTCCGATCAGGGCGGCTCGAGCGTTACCGAGAAGCCGGCTTCGACGTGCGAGAGCTGCTCGAGGGTTGACCGATGCTCGCTCCTGCTCTGCGCATTGGCCGCTGCAGGTGGCGTGTATCTCGTCTACACCGAACTCGTGCTCGGACGGCGCGGGCTTCGACGGACCGATTCCGGCAGCCGACATCGTCGCTACGGGAAGCGGTTCGCCGTTCGTCGCGACGAGTGGCTCGTACAGGCCGGTCTCGTCGACATCCGGTGGACGGAGTTCGTCGCAGTTCTCGTCGTGCTCTTCACCGTCGGCTTCGCACTCGCGTTCGCGATGTTCGGCGCCGTTGCCGGCGATCGCCCTCGGGATCTTCGCGGCGACGTTTCCGATCGCGTCGTCACGCGCCGGCGAGCAAACCGGCTCGCGACCGCGCAGGACGCGTGGCCGCGGATGATCGAGGAGATCAGGATCCAGACGAGCGCGTTCGGCCGCTCGATCCCGCAGGCGCTGTTCGAAGTCGGAGGGCGCGGGCCGGTCGAGCTCCGACCGGCGTTCGAGGCCGCGCATCGCGATGGCTCATCTCGACGAACTTCGAACGGACGGTGTCAGTCCTCAAGACACGGTTGGCCGATCCGACCGCCGATGCGACGTGTGAGACGTTGCTCATCGCCCACGAGCTCGGCGGCAGCGACCTCGACCGACGACTCAGCGCGCTCATCGACGACCGGGTTCTCGACGCCCAGGGACGCAAGGACGCCCGTGCGAAGCAAGCCGGCGTGCGGTTCGCCCGACGGTTCGTGTTGCTGGTCCCGCTCGGCATGGCGTTCGCGGGCATGTCGGTCGGCGATGGACGAGAGGCCTACCGGACCGCATCCGGCCAGCTGCTGGTCCTGCTCGGCATCGGCATGGTCCTGGCGTGCTGGCTGTGGTCCGGGCAGCTGATGAAGCTCCCCGAAGAACAGCGAGTGTTCCCCGAGTGAGGCTGGCGCTGCTGTCGTGCCTCGTGCTGTGGATCGGCGGAGCTCTGGTGCTGTCGCGCTGACGCTGGTTCGCCCGACGTCCGCTCGCAGAACGGCTGCGTCCGTACGCGCCGGGTGACATGTCGAGTGGCGCGCGATCCGGCTTGCTCTCGGTCGAGTCGTTTCGCGAGGTGATCGGGCCGGTGTCGCGAGAGGTCGGCAGCCGGCTCGCACGCCTCTTCGGCGTCGACGAGGACCTCGCGACCCGTCTCGATCGTGTCCACTCGACCGAGAGCGTCACCGAGTTCCGTGTCCGCCAGGTCGGATGGAGCGCCATCGCGTTCGGCGCCGGTGCGATCGTCGCGGTTGCAATCGGGCTTCCGGGCGCGTTCGGCGTGTTGTGCGTACTCGGTCTCCCGCTGCTGACGTTCCTCGCTCTCGAGCAGCGACTTGGCGAGCGAATCGGCGCGTTGGCAGCGACGCGTGTTCCTCGAGTTGCCCATCCTCGCCGAGCAGCTCGGCATGCTGCTGTCGGCTGGCTACTCGCTGAGCGCGGCGCTGAACCGCATCGCCGCCCGCGGCAAGGGCAGCTCGGGTCGCGACCTGGCCCGCGTGTGCGGACGCATCAAGCAGGGACTGAGCGAAGTCGACGCGTTACGGGAATGGTCTGCGCTCGAGCGAGTTGGCGCGCTCGACCGCCTCGTCTCGATCCTGGTGCTGAATCGCGAGGCCGGCGACCTCGGCCGGCTCATCTCGGAAGAGGCTCGCAGCATTCGTCGCGACGTGCACCGGGAGCTCATCGAGACCGTCGAGCGTCGCGGACAGCAGGTGTGGATCCCGGTCACGGTCGCGACGCTCGTGCCAGGCGTCATCTTCCTCGCCATCCCATTCATCGAGGCGATGCGCCTCTTCGCCGACTCATAGGAGAGCATCTTGTTGGGGGATCTATTGCTCATCGGGTACGTGCTCGGCCGTTCAGCAGTAACACGCCTACACGAGCGTGTTCGCGACGACCGCGGCGAAGGTGTGATCTCGACGGCCATCGCCGTCTTGATCGTCGCGTTCCTGGGCGCCGCGTTGTACCTCATATTCAGGCAGATCCTGACGAGCTCGGGATCGAAGGCGAGCACGACCGTCGACAACATCGGCACCGGCGGCTGAGTGCAGGCGGCCGAGCGCGATCGCGGCGCCGGACTGCTCAGCACCTCCTTCGGCGTCCTCTTCTTCGTCGGGTTCCTGTTCTTCGCCGTCCAGTTGCTGTTCAACCTCTACGCAACGTCCGTCGTCACCTCGGCGGCGTACGACGCGGCTCGATCCGTCGCGACCGCGCCGTCGCAACCCGCGACGCAACAGCAACTCGCCGCCGCCGTCGACCACGCGCGTTCACTGCTCGGGAAGTACCGCGACCGCGCCGTGTTCGACTGGGACCTCTCCGATCCCGATGTCGTACGTCTTCACGTTCACGCCGTGAACCCGAGGCTGCTGGCGCCGCCACTCGACCAGCTGGTCGGATTCGACGTCATCGACCGAACCGTCGTCGTGCGCGTGGAGCGGCGCCGGTGAAGCCGCGTCACCGTCGCTGGCACCTGGACTGGCGAGACGATCGCGGCCAGGTGGCGGGAATCGAGGCTCTGCCGTTCGGCATCCTTCTGTTCGTCCTCGGCGCGCTGCTGATCACGAACGCGTGGGCGGTCATCGACGCCAAGATGGCGGTCACGTCTGCGGCACGTGAAGCGGCGCGGACGTATGTCGAAGCACCCGATCATCGAACAGGGCTCGCTCAAGCCGAGGCCGCGGCCCGTTCCGCGATCTCGGCGCACGGAGGGAACGTCGCAAAGGTCTCGATCTCCGGTCCGACCGACGCGGCGGCCTTCGCACGGTGCAACCACGTGTCCTTCACCGTGACCTATCCGGTCCCCGCACTCTCGCTGCCGGTCATCGGTGGTCTCGGCCACGGCGTCGTCGTGCGCTCCACGCAGACGGAGATCGTCGATCCGTTCCGCAACGACGTCCCAGGCGAGGCGGTCTGTGGTGGCTGAACGCTCGGGCAGAACGCCGAGGCGACCGGGTGAGCGCGGAACGGTCTTGATGCTCATGCCGGCCGCGGTCCTCGTGTTGTTCATCCTCGGCGCAATCACGTTCGACTATGCGCACCTGTACCTCGCCAAGCGGCGAGCTGCAGGCCGCCGCGGAAAGTGCCGCGAACGATGCCGTCACCTTCGGCGTCGACCAGGCAGCCGTGCGACGCGGTCGAGGTATCGATCTCGACGACCAGCTGGTCGTGCAGGCCGTCGAAGCGTCGCTCGCCGCCCACGGCGCCGGACTCCACCTGGTCGCACCCCCGGACGTCGAGCGGGTTGGCGCGACGCAGGTTCGGGTGACCGTCGCCGGCCGCGTCGACTTCGCATTCGTCGGCGCCGTGCCGGGGGTTGCCCGTTCGAGCATCGTCCGTGTGTCATCGCTGGCGACCGTGGTCGACTGACAGGTACTCCCGTCCGGCGCGATCTGCATCTCGACAACTTCCAGTATCTTTCGTACACTCTCGAACTCGTGAGCGCGAGAGTCACCACCGCAGTCGAGGAGAGCGGCCGAGTGCTCGCCTGCAAGCGGGCCACGGGGCCCGACGACGCCGAGCGTCTGCGGCACGAGGCGACGATCCTGCGCCGAGCACAGCACCCCGGCGTCGTCGAGCTGATCGCATGCCGTGAAGTCGACGGCGTCACCACCCTGTACACGGGCTTCGTCGGTGCCCACTCGCTCGAGACCTCGCCCCCGATGGCCGACGAGCAGGCCGGCGTCACGATGGCGAACCTGGCCTCGACGGTCGCCGACCTCCACCGCCTCGGCATCGTCCACGGTCGGATCGACCCGTCCCACGTCCTGCAGGGTCCCAGAGGCAGGCCCGTGCTGTGTGGCTTCACCGGAGCACTCGCCGACGGCGAAGTTCCTCCGAGGGCCCAGGCCCCATCGCCGAGTTCCGTGACCCCGCGGCCGTCGCGGAAGCGTCGCCGTCGTCCACGGTCGACGTGTACGCACTCGGCACGTTGCTCCGCGCGCTTCTGGTCGGCGAAGGCGCAGAGTTCGAACCGATTCCCGAACGTCGCTTCGTGTTCACGCGCGGCCGGCCGTGGAACGGGTACCTGCGGCGCGCGCTCCTCACGCTCGCGGACCAGTGCACGGACGACGAACCGATGCGACGACCCGCCGCCGGCCGGCTCGCGGCCGACATCGAAGCGTTGCTTCCACGACGCCGGTGATGCGCAGCCGCCGGCGATACCCGAACCAGTCGACGTCACCGACGACGATCCCTTCGCGTCGCCAGCCGCGAAGTGGCTCACGCTCGTTGCGTCTGTCGTCGGACTGGTTCTCATCTTCTGGGGTGTGACCGTGCTGCGCGGCGACAGACGACCACCGCGACACCAGCGGCGCCAGCGACGCCAGCGACGACGTCACCATCCACGACGGCTTCCTCGGTCCCGCCGACGACGTCCGCTGCGTCCGTGCCGCCGTCGACACCGAGGCACGTCGCGGACGTCGCACTCGTCGGCGATCGCGTCGTGTCGGTCGACGGCCGCCGATTCGCCGTCGGCGATCCCGGTGATCGTGTCGTTCTCGGAGACTGGGACTGCGACGGAACTCCCACCGCGGCGATCGCCCGACCGTCGACGGGCGCCGTTTTTGTCTTCGATCGCTGGCCGGAAGCCGGAGCCGAGGCCACCGTGCGGTCGCTCGGAACGGTGTCTGGAGCGGTCGATCTGCGGACCGAAGCTCGCGGCGATTGCACTGTCTTGTTCGCCATCCGCGCAGACCGCTCCGAGTCGGAGGTGTCATGAAGATGCGAGTGTTGCGTTGGTTGTCGTCAGTCGTTCTGCTGACGGTCGCGTTGGCGACGCTCGGTGCGCTGGGCGACGGAGGGCTCGCACCGCCGCCGCTGTCGCTGGATGGCGCCGGGCACTGGGCATCGACGCGCGAGCCGGTCGTCGCTGTCTTCGCGCTGGTCCGTGTGGGCGCGCTCGCCGTCGGCGTCTACCTGTTGCTCGTCCTGATCGCGAGCGGCGCGAGCGGCAGCGTTCGACGCGAGACGCAGCACGGTGATCCTCGATCGGTTCACGTTCGGGCTGGCGCGCGGCCTCCTCGGCGTCCTGGGACTCGGCGCGCTGACGGTGCCGACGGCGACCGCTGCGCTCGCGCAACCCGTTCCGGCAGCCTCGAGCACAGCCTCCGTCCACGAGGTCGACGGTCCCGACGACCGACTCCTTCCGAGGCGGTCATCCGTCCCGTCGTCGACGAGCCGGTACCGACCCAGGCGTCTCCACCGGACACAGGTGAGCAGTACCAGGTCGCCACTGGCGAGAGCTTCTGGAGTGTGGCTGCCAGACACCTGAGCGATGTGACCGGCCGCGTGGACTTGAGCGACTCCGAGATCGCGGTCTACTGGAGAGCACTGATGGACGCGAACCCGTTACCGAATCCGGACCTGCTCTTCGTCGGTCAGGTGATCGCGCTTCCCGCGGTCACGCTCTGACGAAGACGCATCGCAACTTCGTTCGCGAGCAATCGTCCGTGCACGTTCAACACCGCTCGATCATCTCGGCGCTCGATCAGTCCACGCAGGTCGATGTCGTCGGCGGGCAGCGCGTCCACCGGTACGCCGTCGATCGTTCGCAAGGCGAGCTGCAACCGCTCACGCGCGCGCGCCTCGTCATCGAGAGACTCGCTGCCCGCTTCGCACGAGTGTCCCGCGGTGATTGCGTCGATGTAACGCTCGGGGGTGCGCATGTTCCACCAGCGACGCCCGCGCACATGCGAATGGGCCGCGCAACCGATGCCGAGGTAGTCGCCTTGCCTCCAGTAGAGGAGGTTGTGCCGGCACTCGCTTCCCGGTCGTGCGAAGTTCGATATCTCGTACCACTCGAGTCCTTCGGCTGCGAACCGTTCGCAGGCGAGGACGTACTTCGTCGCTTGGTCGTCGTCATCCGGATGACGAGACGCGTCCAGCGCGAGAGGCGTACCGGGCTCGACGGTCAAGGCGTAGGCACTGACGTGCGGAGGCTCGAGTTCGAGCACCGCGTCGAGCGTGCGCGACCAGTCGTCGATCGACTCGCCTGCCGCGCCGTAGATGAGATCGACGTTGAGGTTCCCGAACCCCGCGTCGCGGGCCAACGCGACCGACCGCCGTACGTTGTCGACGTCGTGGGTGCGGCCGAGCGCGCGCAAGACGTGCGGGGCCATCGACTGCACGCCGAACGACAGCCGGTTCACCCCGGCGTCGCGATACACCGCGAGGAGGTCGGCGCTCACCGTGTCGGGATTGCACTCCACGGTGACCTCGGCGCCCTCGGCGCGGGGGATCGTGCCGAGCACGGCCGCCAACTCCCTGGCGGGGACGAGTGAGGGCGTACCTCCGCCGAAGAAGACGGACGTCGCCACCGGCGCGCCATCTGCCACGGACGTCGCGATCTGCGTCCGGCACGCGTCGAGATAGCGGTCGATCAGATGAGAGCGGTCCGTCCACGTCGCGAACGCGCAGTAGTCGCAGCGCCGCGAGCAGAAGGGGATGTGGACGTAGTACCCGAGATCGCCGGTCAGGACGTGAGGCACAGGCCGAGGGCATCGAGCCGGTCGACGGCCTGGTCGAGGCTGGTGTCGAGGATGCACGCAATGGCCCGCAGATCGTCACGACGCACGGTGAGGACGCGTCCGTTGAAATCCTGTCGCTGTACCTGAATCATCTGGAGATACCGGACGAGCATCTGCGACGTGGGACTCTCGAGGTCGCGCAGCCGCGTCAGATCGATGGCCACCGCACGGTGCGCATCGTGCGACGTCTCGGTCAGATCGACGACGTCACCGCGACCATCGAAGTCTTCACGAGGCAGCAGTTGATCGACCGGCACCGCGTAGAAGCGCGCGAGTCGTTGCAGTCGCGGCACGGAGATGGCACGCTCCCCGCGTTCGTACGCGCCGAGAACCGATGCCTTGAACTCCTGTTGCGAGCCCGACTCCACATCCTGGAGTGACAGACCCTTCTGACGGCGAATAGCCCTCAGACGTTCCCCCACCTTGCGACCGTAACCAGTGGGGTCTTCCAGCTGGTCGTCTTCCAACCAAGTCCTCCGCATCTGCACGGCGCAGAAGGCTGTCTGCGCCCACCACTCGGCGTCGCGGGCAACGGCACACTATGCGGCAAACGCGCACCGTTCAATCATCTCGCAGCGTGCCTGTCCGTCGAGTTGACGAGACCTTCACGCAGGGCCACGAGCACGACGCCTGCTGCGACCGCTGCTGTCTCAGCCCGGAGGATCGGTCGGCGCCAGCTTCACTCGGGGAAGGTCGATGTCCTGTTCGGGGTGGACCATCCCCCTTCGGGCCCGACGATGACCTTCGGCCACGACAGGGACGGCGGCACACCGCTCGCATCCGCCAGCGCCACGCCCGGACGCGCGGCAACCTCCGCGAACGAACGCAGGGGTTCGATCTGCGGCAGCGTGGAGCGACGGCTCTGCATCGCCGCCAGCCGTGCCACCTTGGCCAGGCGCAGGTGATGACTCTCTGACCTCGCGTGATCCCAGCGCACCACCGAGCGGTCTGCCACGAACGGGATCACCGCATCGATGCCGAGCTCGACCAGCTTCTGGACCGCCCATTCGGTCCGCTCCCCCTTCACGACCGCGAGGGCGACAGTGAGCCTCGGCTCTGGCGGCGCCTCGTATTCGATCGGTCCTGACGGTTCCAGGAGATCACCGAAGGCGCACAAGCGCCATCGTCCGTCACCGTCGCTGACGGTGATCGTGTCCCCGCGTCGCAGGCGCAACACGCGGGCGAGGTGGTGTCGATCGTCGCCGTCGAGCTCCGGCGCGTCGAGGTCCGCCACGAAGGCATGCGCCCTCGTATTCGTGTTCATCTACTTGAAAGCAGACTTGATGCGCGAGAAGAAGCCCGTGTCGGGGGGTGCGACCGACTCGCCGCGCAGCTCGGCCACCTGACGCAGCAGCTGCTCCTCCTCGCGGCGAGATGTCGGTGGGCGTGTCGACGCTGACGCGCACCAGCACGTCGCCACGGCCTCGCCCCTCGACGTGGGGAACACCGCGGTTGCGCAACCGGAACACCCGGCCCGACTGCGTGCCACGAGGGATGACGAGATCCTCCTCGCCGTCGAGGGTGTCGAACGAAAGATGCGCACCGAGGACGGCTTGGGTCAGCGGGACGTGGAGGTCGTGCACCAGGTCGTACCCGTCGCGCGTGAAGCGAGGATGCGGTCGCACTCGCACGTGCACGTACAAGTCGCCGTAGCCGCCGCCGCGAACGCCGGCGGCGCCGCGACCGGTGAGGCGCAAGGTGGAACCGGAGTCGACACCCGCGGGGATGTCGACGGTGTACGCCTTGTCGAGCACGCGTCGCCCCTCGCCGCGACAGTCGGGACACGGCCTCTCGATGAACTTTCCCAGCCCACCGCAACGACCGCACGGCCCCGCCGTCACCATCTGCCCGAGGATCGACTGTCGGACGCGGCGAACCTGTCCGGTGCCGCCGCAGTCCGGACACGTCACCGGTGCCGTGCCGGGCGCAGCACCGCTGGCCTGGCACGTCTCGCAGGCGATTGCCGTGCGGACGGTGATGTCTTCCTCGCCACCGAAGACCGCCGTCTCGAACTCGATGTCCGCGACGATCTCGAGATCGGAGCCACGCGGCGGACCCGCTTGCCCGCCGAACCCCCCGCGCCCGAACCCGCCGCTGCCTCCACCGAAGAACGCGTCGAAGATGTCGCCGAAGCCGCCGCCGAACCCGAATGGGTCGCCGCCGGCACCGGCTGTGGCACCTTCGGGCCCGAACGTGTCGTAACGCCGCCGCCGCTCGGGGTCGGACAACGTCTCGTACGCGACGGTGATCTCCTTGAACTGTGCCTCGGCCGACGGGTCGTCCGGGTTCGTGTCGGGATGCAGCTCGCGAGCACGCTGGCGATAGGCGCGCTTGATCTCGTCCTGGCTGGCGTCACGATGGACACCGAGAAGCTCGTAGTAATCCGCCGGCATCAGACGATCGTTCAGCCTTCGGTGAGATGGTGGCTCAGGCGCTTGCTCACGACTGCGACCGCAGCGAGCGCCTGCGGGTAGTTCATGCGCGTCGGACCGAGCACGCCGATGGTGCCCGCCACCTCGCCCTCGATCTCGTAGGGCGACACGACGAGCGAGCACTCGGCGAGTGTCTCGAGGCCGGTCTCGCTCCCGATCGCGACCTGCAAGCCGCGGTCGAGCACGTCGCGCAGGACGGTGACGACCACGTACTGCTGCTCGAGGATGCCGAGCACCTCACGGACCTTTTCGACCGCATCGAAGGCCATCGCCATGCGCGACGCACCGCCGACGAAGACCTGCTCCTCACCATCTGGTGCCTGTCGCAGCGCGGCGAGCGAATCGGCCGTGATCGCATCGGTACGTGCGTCACCCGACGAGGGCACGCTGTCGACCGCGGCCATGCCCCGGCCGATGAGGTGCACGGAGAGATGCGCGGTCGCGGCGGCGAGGCGGTCGTCGCCGGCGTCGGGGCTCAGGTCGATGGTGCGCTTGTCGACCGAACCGTTCGACAGCACCACGACCACCAACCCGACGCCTGCCACGAGGCTCACCACGTGGACCGACCGGATGGTGGCCGCCTCGTGGGGCGGACCGATGACCATCGCCGTGTGCTCGGTGAGGTCGGACAGCAGGCGGCTCGTGTCGTGGAGCATCTGCTCGAGCTCGACGTGTGCCTTGTCGAAGAACGTGCGGACCTGCTGAGCCTGGCCCGAACGCAGCTGTCCCGGCCCGGTCAGGGAGTCGACGAAGTACCGGTACCCCTTCTCGGTCGGCACCCGCCCCGCACTGGTGTGCGGCTGCTGCAGGTATCCCTCCTGCTCCAGGGCGACCATCTCGTTGCGCACGGTTGCCGACGACACGCTCACCGCAGGCGCGATGTGGCCGGAACCCACCGGCTGGGCGGTTTCGATGTATTCCTCCACGACGGCGCGGAGGATGATGGCTTTACGTTCGTCGAGCATCGAGTTCGGGCGCTCCGTCTGGCGGTACCGCACGGTCTCGGCGCCGATCAGATGATACCGATCCGCCCTTCGGCCCAACCGCCCCTTCGGTATCCTGCGCCTCGGGCCGGTTCCACGGCCACAGCGCGGACTCGGCGGGGGCGGAGCCACATGTCAGAACTGCTTCAGGAAGACAGCACGCACGCGACGAGGACCGAGCCCGGGCCGGCGGCGGACACTGCGTCACGAGGTGCCGCGCTCGTCGCCGGCCTGGTGAGCGAGCTCGCGGCTTCCTCCTCGGGCGTCGCCTTCATCGGCTGCTGTCTCGACCGGGTGCTCGAGACGTGGAATCTGCTCGAAGCCCGTGCAGTGATCGATGATGCAGTGCTGGGCCCGCAGGTGTTCAACGCCGGGCGCCGGCCGCTCGACCTCGACGTGATGCCCTCCACACTGCTCGGTCGCGGGACGGGGATCCACACCGAGCCGGCGGTGGCCGGGGCAGAGGGCGACTTCGACGCGATCGCCAAGCTGTGCGAGATCGCGCTCACCCTCGACCGGCTCCGGTACGAGTCGCTCCACGACCCGCTGACCGGTCTCTACAACCGCCGCGGGTTCGACGAGCAGCTCGCCGCCGCCGTCAGCCGCAGCCTCCGGTACCGGTGGAGCTTCGGTCTGGTCGTCATCGACCTCGACGGCTTCAAGGCCATCAACGATCGGATCGGTCATCAAGGGGGCGACGCGGTGCTTCGTCAGGTGGGCCAGCAGCTTCGCCAGGGACTGCGCTCGGGTGACATCGCGGCGCGCGTCGGCGGCGACGAGTTCGCGCTCCTCCTGCACATCGACGGCCCGTCGTCGTTGACCACGATCCTCGACCGTGTCCACGGGCACGAAGGGTTCGGCGACGCTGGCGAAGTGACGTGGACCACCGGCCTGGTCATGTGCCCAGACGACGCCGCCACGGTCCACGACCTGTACCGTGTTGCCGATCGCCGGTTGTACGAGGCAAAGGTCATCGGTAACGGTCGGCCGACCACGGCGCCCACGGGGAGCGTGCGATGACGGCCGACCTCGACCGTCTCGAGCTCGAGCTGCGCCGCCTGCCGGGACTCGTCGCCGTCGGTCTCGAAGGCGCCGCCGACGAAGAGCTGTTCATCCAGGCGGTGGTTCTGTCATCGATCGCGCCCGCCGATCTTCGCGACCAGATCCGGCGCATCGTCGACGCCAACGTGCGCGACGGCGTCCGGCTCGAGATCGTCGTCGACGGTCTGGACGGCTCGCCCGTCCCGCCGCCGTAGCAACCCGTCAGTCTTCGAGCCGCAATGCGGTGATGAAGGCCTCCTGCGGCACCTCGACCCGCCCGATCGACTTCATCTTCTTCTTGCCTTCCTTCTGGCGCTCGAGCAGCTTGCGCTTGCGGGTGATGTCGCCGCCGTAGCACTTGGCCAGCACGTCCTTGCGCTTCGCCTTGACCGTCTCGCGGGCGATGATCCGCCCGCCGATCGCCGCTTGGATCGGAACGTCGAACATCTGCCTGGGGATCAGCTCTCGCAACTTCTCCGCCGTGCGCCGGCCGTACTCGTACGACTTGTCCCGATGCACGATTGCGCTGAACGCGTCCGCGGGAACCCCGTTCAGCAAGATGTCCACCTTCACCAAGTTGGCGGCCTCGTAGGCGGACGGCTCGTAATCGAGGCTGGCGTAGCCCTGCGTGCGCGACTTGAGCTGATCGAAGAAGTCGACCACGACCTCCGCCAGGGGGATGCGGTAGATGAGCTCGACGCGCTCGGGTGACAGGTACTCGATCTTCTGCTGGACGCCACGCCGTTGCTGGCACAGCTCCATCAACGTGCCCGTGTACGACGCAGGCGTGAGGATCGTCACCGACAACACCGGCTCTTCGATGCGTTCGACCTCCTGCGCGGGCGGCATCTCGGCCGGTCCGTGCACCTCGACCGTCTCGCCTGCGGTCGTGTGCACGAGGTATTCGACGGATGGTGCGGTCGCGATCAACGCCAAGCCGAACTCGCGCTCGAGTCGCTCCCGAACGATCTCCATGTGCAACAGGCCGAGGAAGCCGCAACGAAAGCCGAATCCGAGCGCCTGGGACGTCTCTGGCTGGTAGGTGAAGCTCGAGTCGTTCAGCCGCAGCTTCTCGAGCGCGTCTCGGAGCGAGGCGAAGTCATCACCTTCGATCGGATACAGCCCGCAGAACACCATCGGCTTCGGCTCGCGGTAGCCGGCAAGCGGCTCGCCCAGTTTGACGGCGTCGGTGACCGTCTCGCCGGCGCGGGCCTCACCGACGGCCTTGATCCCGGCGACGAGATACCCGACGTCACCGGCCGACAGGCTTGCGACCGGGGTCGGCACCGGCAGCTGCACCCCGACCTCATCGGCGTCGTGGACCGCGTTCGCTTGCAGGAACCGCAACCGCGATCCCGTGTTCAAGGTGCCGTTGACGACCCGCACCGAGCTGATCACCCCGCGGTACTGGTCGAAGTGCGAGTCGAAGATCAGCGCCTGCAGCGGCGCCTCGGGATCGCCGACCGGAGGGGGAATGCGCTCGACCACGGCGTCGAGCAGTTCGGGAACGCCCTCGCCGGTCTTCGCGCTGATCCGCAGGATCTCGTCGTCGGGGATGCCGAGCACCCGCTCGATCTCGCCGGCGTAACGGTCCGGCTCCGCCGCCGGAAGGTCGATCTTGTTGAGCGCGGCGACGATCTCCAGGTTGTGCTCGAGCGCGAGGTAGCAGTTGGCCAGCGTCTGGGCCTCGATCCCTTGCGCGGCGTCGACGAGGAGCACGACGCCCTCACACGCCGCCAGCGACCGCGAGACCTCGTAGCCGAAGTCCACGTGTCCCGGCGTGTCGATGAGGTTGAGCACGTGATCTCGCCAGGTCAGCCGAACGCTCTGCAGCTTGATCGTGATGCCCCGCTCGCGCTCGAGGTCCATGGAGTCGAGGTACTGCGCCCGCATGTCACGGGGATCGACCGCGCAGCACAACTCGAGGATGCGGTCCGACAGCGTCGTCTTGCCGTGGTCGATGTGCGCGATCACGCTGAGGTTCCGGGTGCGAGCGATCTCCATCTCGCGAGGACGGTACCAACGACCGCTCCTGGCGCCTCTTCATGCGATGTGGCGGCATCCCGTGCCTTCCCGCTAACGTCATACGGCTGTTTGCCGATCATGTCGAGGATCCTTCGTGGCCAACATCAAGAGCCAGATCAAGCGCAACCGTCAGAACGAGAAGCGGCACGAGCGGAACAAGGCCGTGCGCTCCGAGATCAAGACGCGCGTGAAGCGAGCGCTCGTCGCGGCCGAGCAAGGAGCCGATGACGCCGTCGAGGCGGCACGGGCAGCCGACAAGCGCCTCGACAAGGCTGCATCGAAGGGCGTGATCCACAAGAACGCGGCCGCTCGCCGGAAGTCCCGCCTGCACAAGCGCCTCGACAAGATCGGGTCCACAGCGGAGTCGTGATCCCGACGGGATCGCGTCAGCGGGCGAGCCTGCTGACATTGGCCAGTCTGGCCACCAGCATCTCCATCACCAGCTGGTCGGCGATCTCGCGCGGGTAGGCACGTTCACCGCGAAGGTCCCGATCGGCCTGCGCGAGCAGTGTGAACGCCTGGACGATCCCGTGGTGGCCGAGCCGGCGTGACTGGTCGAGCGCCTTCTTGGCGGGGAACGTCGAGCCCCGCATACCGAGCAACGCCGCCGCCTCGTTCTGATCACGAACACCGGCACCCTCGAGGGCGAGCATCCGGCTGTAGTGGCCGTTGAGCGATCCCATGATCTGGAGCGCGCCCCGCTCCCCAGGACCGAGCATGCGGTGCAGCCGGTCGAGTGCCTCGGGAATCGCGCCCTTGTCGATCGCATCGGTGAGGGCCCACGGTGCGAGCGCGCCCGCTTCACCGATGTACGGCTCGATGTCGTCGGCGGACAGCGTCACCTTCGACCCGAACGTCGCCCGCAGCGTGTCGAGCACACCTCGCAGCCGCGCGACATCTTCGCCCAACCGGTCTGTGAGCAGCTCGCGGGCGGCACCGTCGAGCGTCAGTCCCGCGGAGGCGACCTGGTCGCTCACCCAAGTCTTCGCGTTGCGACCGGGCGAAACGTCGACCTGCGCGCCTCCGCCCGCCTTCAGCGCCTCGAGGAAGCGCTTCGGCACCGCGCCGCTCTCCCAGGTCAACACCACGTAGGTGCCGTCGAGGGGTGCTGCCACGGCGGTGGCCGAGCGCGCCGAGCTCGTCGGCCTTCGCGGTGTGCAGCGCTCTGCCGACGACCACTCGGCGATCCGTCAGGAACGGCGGTGTCTGTGCGGCGTCGACGAGCGCCCGAAGGTCGGCCGTGCGTTCGTCGGCCGAGTCGCTGTCGACGTCGATCTCCTCGACCACGAGGCTCCGGTCTGCGTCACCGACCAGTTCGTCGACGAGTGCGATCACGGCATCGCGCACGAGCGAAGGATCGTCGCCGCGCAGCAACGTGACAGCGGCCTGCGTGGTCTCCGCCATCGATCACGCCGCCTCGAGAATCGATGCCAGCACCGCGCCGACCCGACGAGCACCCTGCACGTCGTGCGCACGGAGAACCCGGCATCCCAGCGCGACGCCGAGCGCGTGCGCCGCCATCGTCGCCTCGGTCCGGTCGGTGACGTCGGCACCGAGCAGGTGTCCGAGGAATCGCTTGTTCGATGCAGACAGGAGCACCGGATAGCCGAGATCGACCAAGCGCTTCGAGTCGTGCAGCAGGTCCAGCGATTGCCGTTCGGTCTTTCCGAGATCGAGACCGGCGTCGACGACGATCTTGCTGCGCGGGATGCCAGCGGCCTCAGCCCACGCCGCTCGCTCTGCGAGGAACGTGCACACCGTCCGGCTCACGTCGTCGTAGTGCGGTGCCGGGATCGGCGACCCGTGGCCGCAGCCGAATGTGAGTCGCAACGACAGCGGCGCCGGCCGTCGCGCACACCGGTAGGTAGTCCGGATCGCTGAACCCGCTGATGTCGTTCCCGACGACGGCCCCGGCCTCGAAGCAGGCGCGCGCCACTGCGGCACGCCACGTGTCGACCGACAGCGGGACATCGAAACGCGCGTGGAGCGCCTCGATCGCCGGGACCACTCGCTCGAGCTCCTCCTGCTCGCCGACCTCCGGGCCGGGGCCCGCTTTCACACCGCCGACGTCGAGCACGTCGGCGCCGTCGCGCACGAGCCCGTCGGCTTTGCGCAAGAAGCCGTCGAAGTCGAAGTAGCTCCCTCGGTCGTAGAACGAGTCAGGAGTTCGGTTGAGAATGCCGAGCACCAGGACGCGGGTGGTGACGTCGAATCGCCGATCACCCAGCTCGAGGTGCATCGCGGCGAACCTACACCGGAGGTCCGCGCGCGACGTCCACCACCAACCGCCCCTGGTCGGGCGTCACGGTCACCTCCAGGCCACCCATGTGAAGCGCGGCCGAATCGCTGAGCGCGGTCGCACCGGCCACGTTCGAGCCCACGGGCGTCAACACCTGGCCGACCGTGCCCCATCGCCGGAGGACGTCGATCGAGGCAGCGGTGGATGGCGACGACGTCCGAACCACCACGACGTCGAGCCGCCGGACTCCGGCGCGGCGAAGACCTTCGAGCACGTCGTCGATCTGCGCCCGACCGTCGAGCTCGAGCAGCGCGTCATCGCTCGAGCGCCACAAGACCGCGCCCGATCCAAGACCCACTGCGCCATTCGGCCGTACCCGCGACGCGAGCAACGGCGTTACGAGCGCGACGACGATGAGCGCGCATCCGCCGAACCGGAGCGCCGGACCGGCAACGAACCGAGCGCCGACGCGGTGGCCGAGAGCTGCGAACACGACGCCGGACGCGACCAAGCCCAGCTGTCGTGCCTGGAGCTCACCCAGCGGCAGCGTCGCGCCCCAGTGAGCAACGCCTGCGATCCAACCGATCATGAGACTCGTCGGCCAGTGCAGGACTGCGGCGACGCGCGGCCCGAAGAGCCCGGCCCCGATACCCGCGCCGACACCCCACACCATCACGACAGCCGCGACCGGGGCCGCGAGCACGTTGGCCGGCACGCTGGCCAGCGGCACGCCACCGAACACGGTCACGAGCACGGGCGCCACGCCGGCTTGGGCCGCGATGGTGACGGCCAGCGCGTCGCACAGGAAGCGCGGACCTGGAATGACGCGCGCCAGCGGCGGCGCGAGCAGCACGATGCCGGCGCAGGCCGCCACCGACAGCTGGAAACCCACCGTTCGTACGAGGAACGGATCGACGACCACCAACAACGCGACCGCCAGGGCCAGCAGTCGCAGCCGCGACGCCTCGCGGCCGAGCGTGCTCGCGCTGACCGCCAGCGCCGCCATCACCGACGCGCGCAGCACCGAGGGCTCGAACCGGGTGACGAGTGCGAAGAAGGCGATCACGGTGACGGTGGCGACGAACCGAGGCCGCAACGTCAGCCTCCGAAGGAACGGGCCGGCGAGCGCGAGGACGAACGCGACGTTCTCGCCCGACACAGCCAGCAAGTGCGTGAGGCCGGACCCACGGAAGTCATCTGTCACGTCGGCGGCCTGGCCCCGCGTGTCGCCGAGCACGAAGCCGAGGAACAACGGACGTTGTCGCTCGGGTAACACGGCAGCGCCACGTTGCAGCGTGGCCCGCACGGCGTTCGCGGCACGAGCGGGCCATCCGCCGGCCGACCAAGCGGCGATCTCGTCGACTTCGAGCTGGCCGGTGACATGCCGCACGCGCAGCCAGTCGCTCCGCGGTGGTGAGCGGCGCAACCGTCCGCTGATCGTGACGCGCTCCCCTGCGGCGCGCGCCGCAAACGACCTCGCGGTCGAATCACGCGCGATGGCTTCGAGGTGCCGGCCGTCGTCGAGGCGGACGTCGGCGCGCAGCGCGCCGCCGGTGACCGGCTCCGGGTCACCGAGCAGCGTGACGGTTCCGGTGAACGCGCCGGGCGTGACCGGCGTCAGTCCCGCTTCGGCGGCCGCCGCGAGCCCGCCGACGAGCACGAACGCCGCCACCGCGAGCGTGACGGGCGACCGGCATACCAGCGCGACGAGCACGAGCGCTATGCCCACCCACGGCGACGGTCCTCGCTCGAACCACGCTCCTGCGCCTGCGGCGAGCGCGACCACGACCGCCATACGGTCCGACACGAGGCCTCCTCGAACGCGTGGATGAACGTGAGGGGGAAGGTGCCTCGGACCGCCATCCGGCAGAGGCGATCGACTGTCCTGATCGACGGCACGGCAACCATACCGAGGGGTTGTGACAACGAATCGGGAATCTCGGGAACCAGCGCACGGAGCCGGACGTCCATTGGGCCAGCCACCTGCACCGGAGGATGTCCATGCGCACTCGACTGACAGTCGCCACGGCTCTCGCAGCACTCGTCATCGGTGTCGTCGCCGGTCCAGCGGCAGCGTGCGGCGGCCTCGTCGGAGAGAACGGCACGATCCAGCTCCAACGCACCACCACGCTCGCCGCGTACCACGACGGCGTCGAGCACTACGTCACGTCGTTCGAGTTCACGCGGCGAGGGCAAGGAGGTCGGGTCGATCATCCCGCTTCCCGGCATTCCGACGACCGTGGAACGAGGCGGCAGCTGGACGTTGCAACGCCTCGAACGCGAGGTCGCGCCGCCTGTTCGAGCGGACTTCGCGCTCGCCACCGCCAGTCCGCAGAGCGCAGACGGCGCGGTCGTGCTCTATCAGACGCAGATCGACGCGCTCGACATCACGATCCTCAAAGGCGGCGGCGCCGAGGTGGGCAAATGGGCCATCGACAACGGCTTCCTGCTGACACCCGACGCTCCTGAAGTCCTCGACTACTACTCGCAGCGCAGCCCGATCTTCATGGCGGCGCGCTTCAATGCCGCGGCCGCCGCGCAGCGCGGTCAGAACTCGGGCGACGGCACGCCGATCCAACTCGCGATCCCGACAGCGCGGCCGTGGGTTCCGTTGCGCATCCTCGGCCTCGGCCTCGAACCTGATCGACCCGTGCAGGCCGATGTGTTCCTGCTCACCGACGACCGTCCCCAGCTTCTTGCCGGCGGGCGCGGCCTCGATCTGGAACGCAGCCAGCAAGCATCGCCGCAACTCCTCGACGATCTGCGGTCGGACCAGAACATGGCTTGGGTCCCGCCGTCAGAGTGGCTCTCGTACCTGAAGGTCGACGCCACCGCGGGCGACCTTCACTACGACTTGGCCACATCGGTGGACCGCAACCAGCGCCCGTCGCTCGTCGACGCCGGGCTCACGAGACCCGACCTCGGAGGAGGGCGCGATGCCGTCCCGCTGCCTCACGCCGAGTCGTGGGGCTGGTGGGCCGAGGGCTGGTGGCCCGTCGCCTTCGTCATCACCGCGGTCGTCGCGATCGGCGCGACCACCGTGCTGCTGCGCCGCCGACCCCTGACACCCAGGACAGCCGGGACACCCGGGACGCCCGGCACGTCCGGGACTCCCGGACCATGAGGCCCATCGGGATCCGGCTGATTCCCGCCGTCGTGGCCCTCGTCATCGGCGGAACCGTGATCGTCGCCGGTCATGCCAGAGCGGGGACCCCCGCGACCGGCAACGTTCTCGGTCCGGGTGAGGTGACGGTCGCGATGACGATCCATCACAGCCGGTTCCAACCTGACCGCATCCAGGTGGCGCCCGGCACCACCGTGCGCTTCGTCGTCGACAACCAGGACCCGATCAATCACGAGCTGATCGTGGGCGACGCCGAGGTCCACCGCCGTCACGAGCAGGGCACGGAGCCCGTGCATCCTCCCCGGCCGGGCGAGGTCTCGATTCCAGCATTGAGCCGAGCGGAGACGACGTTCGTGTTCGACGACCCCGGGTCGGTCCTGTACGCCTGCCATCTCCCCGGACACTTCCGGTACGGAATGTCGGGCTACGTCGACGTCGTCGCGCGATGACCCGGGCTCGGCGCGGGACGGGTTAGCGTCCACTCGCGCCGGAGGTCGCCATGATCCACACGTGCCCACGCTGCGAGTTGCGATTCGCATCAGACGCCGAGCTGACCGACCACTTGAAGATCGATCACCACGCGGACCCGGAAGAGTTCGATCGGCTGCACTACAAGCCGAAGCCCGTTCGTCCGGGTGGCAAGCGGTACCTGCTGCTGGCGAATCGCACGCTCGAGGAGTCCTGGCTGCTGCCTCGTCTGCTGGAGTTGGCCGACGGGAGCGCCCACTTCCACATCGTCGTGTCACCGACACCGATCGAATCGGGCGGAGACCGGACCGACGACAAGGGGCTCGGCCTCGCCTCGTACCGACTCCGGTACATCGTCGACAAGCTCCACGAAGCCGGCGTCGACGCCGAGGGCGAGGTGGGCAACGCCGACCCCCTTCGTGCCGTCACGAGGGCGATCGAGCATCAACCGGCGGACGAGATCCTCGTTGCGACGTTGCCTCGAGGCGCGTCGAGGTGGCTCGACGTCGACCTGCCGGCCACGTTGCATCGCCGCTTCTCTGTACCCGTGACGACGCTCAGCGCGAACTGAGCCGCACCAGCCTTCACACCTTCACCAGCGGTCGCAGTTGGTCCATCTTCGCTGGACCGATGCCGCGCACGTCAGCGAGGTCGTCGACGGATCGAAACGGGCCGTGCCTGTGACCGGTGGTCGATGATCGCCTGCGCGAGTGCGGGACCGATCCCGGGGAGGGATTCCAGATCGGCAGCGCTCGCGCGGTTGAGGTCGACGGGCCCACGGCTGCTCGATGTGCCTGCTGTCGATCCGGTCGGGGGTGGCGGAGCCTCGCCGACGCGGGGCACGTACACCCGCTCGCCGTCGGTGAGCGGCGCTGCAAGCTCCACTTGATCCGGATCGGCGTCGGAGGCGAAGCCTCCTGCCGCCGCAACGAGATCGTTGACCCGGGCGGTGCCGGGCACGGTGTACACGCCGGGCTTGGCGACGGCCCCGGCCGCTTGCACGACGAGTTGCGAGGCCGTCGTGGGCGGCGCCGCCGAGTTCGACGGAGACGACGCGCGGGGCAGGGTCGCCTCGACCGGTTGTCGCGGCGACGCCGGGCGCGCGATGTAGAGCGCCACGGCGACCGCGATCGCGATCGCGACGGCGGCCAGCGCGAGACGCAACGGCGACAGGTCCACACCGACACGCCGGCCGAGCGCCTCGAGACGTTCCCGCCAACTCGCGTCGGGCGGTGGACGCCGCGGTTCGTCGGGCGTCGGCAACGACGGCAGTTCTGGCACGACTTCCTTCCCCTCTCGGGCGCGTGGCATCGGAGAGGGAAGGAGGAGGAAGAGACGTGAGACTACTGCGGGTGCGTGTCGATCAGCGCACGACGGGCGCGCCATTCGGCCTCGACCTCGAACGGGATGCGACGGTAGGCAGCCCAATGGGGATACGAGCGCGCTCGCCACCGGAGGTACGAACCGACGTAGCGCACGAGAAAGCGAGCAACGCCCTGCTCTCGCCACTGCCGGACGTGTTCGAGCTCGTGTCGCATGATGAGGTCGTCATCGAGCGCCCACGAGCGAATCAAGATGAGCGGCCCCAGCGTTGTCGCCGCAGCCCCCGGTGCGGCGATGCCGATCAACAGCCAGTAGCCGTCGTGGCGCTCGAGCCTCACCCGAGCCTCGCCGATCAGAACAGTCGAGACGTGAGCGCCCTGCGGTAGTGGGCCGTGCGGGGGTCGTCGGGGCCGAGAAGCTCGAGCAGGTCGACGAAGTCCTGCCGCGCGCTGTCGTCGTCCTTCACCCGGTCGAGCAGGGCGTCGAGCTTGGCCGTGACCTCTTCTCCGGCTGCTCCCTCAGCGGGCAGCTCGTCGCCGACGCGCGCCAGGGCCGCCACTCTCCGCGTCTCGGCGCTCTCCGGGATCCGCTCGAGCAACGAGAGCGCTTCGGTCGAGCCGCCCTTCTCCACGAGCAGCTCTGCGAGGGCGACCACGGCTTGCTCGTTGCCGGGCTCGAGCTCGAGCGCGCTGCGCAGCGACGCTTCGTCTCCGAGCGCGACGAGATCGGCGATCTTGGTCTCGGTCTCGGTGGGCAGCAGCTCTTGGACGAACTGCCTCACGGCGCTCTCGCCCTGCGCACCGATGAATCCGTTGACGACCTGGTGGTCGCGCACCGCGTACACCGCCGGAATCGACTGGACCCTGAACGCCGCAGAGGCCTGAGGATTGTCGTCCACGTTGATCTTGACGAGCTCGACCTTGCCGCCGGTCTCGTCGACGACCTTCTCGAGGATCGGACCCAACGTCTTGCACGGTCCGCACCAGGGCGCCCACAGGTCGACCACGACGGGGACCGTGTCGGAGCGCGTCAGAACGTCGGTCTCGAAGGTGGCGTCGGTGACATCGATCGACATGCCGAGACAGGCTACGAGCACCGACAGCGTTCCGGCACTGGCAGCCAGGGCTAGGGTCGCTGGGCGATGGCTGCGGCACAGACAACGGTGGAAGGCGTCGACGGACCCCGCGTCACTGCATGGTTCGAGGCGAACGTCGACGGGGTGCACCCGCCGCTCGACTTCAAGCTGATCGCCGGCGGCCACTCGAATCTCACGTTCTCGGTCACCGACGCCGAGGGTCACGTCTGGGTCCTGCGGCGACCGCCGCTCGGCCATGTCCTCGCCACGGCGCACGACATGCGGAGGGAGCACACGATCATCTCCGCGCTCGGGCCGACGCCGGTTCCCGTCGCCCCGGCCATCGGACTGTGCTCGGACGAGGACGTGAACGGAGCGCCCTTCTACGTGATGGGCTTCGTCGACGGGACCGTCGTGCGAGACGCGGAGACCGCTCGCACCGTGCTCGACGAGGACGGCCGCCGGCGAGCCGGCGAGTCGATCGCCGACGTGATGGCCGAGATCCACGCGGTCGACGTCGACGCCGTCGGCCTGGGCCAGCTCGGCAAGAAAGAGGGCTACATCGCACGGCAGCTCAAGCGCTGGTACAGCCAGTTCCAGCAGTCGAACGAGCTGACGCAGCGACCCGTGCCGCTCGTCCACGAGGTGCACGACACGCTCGCCGCTCGCATCCCGCCGCAGGAGGGCGCGTCGATCGTGCACGGCGACTACCGGCTCGACAACTGCATGCTCGGCGACGACGGCCGCATCGCTGCAGTGCTCGACTGGGAGATCTGCACGCTCGGCGATCCGCTCGCGGACGTCGGGTTGCTGATGGTCTACTGGAACCAACCGGACGATCCGCATGCGACGCTGCTCACCGCGCCGACGACGGTTCCGGGCTTCCCGACTCGTGCGGACCTCCTCGAGCGTTACGCGTCGAAGTCAAACCGTGACCTGTCCGCTGTCGACTTCTACGTCGCGTTCGGGTACTGGAAGCTCGCCTGCATCGTGGAAGGCGTCTACGCCCGGTACGCCCACGGCGCGATGGGCAAACCTGCTGACGGCTTCGAGGCCTTCTCCATTCAGGTCGTCCGGCTCGCGGAGCAAGCAAGGGCCGCCGTCGAGCGGCTGGGTTGATCGCGTGGCCCTGTACGAGCTGATCGATCAGCCCCAGCTCGACGCGCCCGTGCTGATCCTCGCCCTCGACGGATGGATCGACGCGGGATTGGGCGCTGCCAATGCTCGAGCTTCGCTGCTGAGCACCATGTCGCCGACGGACGGTCGCCCGCTTCGACAGCGACGAGCTTCTGGACCATCGCGCCCGCCGGCCGACGATGCACCTTGTCGAAGGAGTCGTCACCGGGCTCACCTGGCCGGCGGTCGAGCTCCAGGCCGCCGTCGACGAGCGCGGCAACGACGCCCTGCTGCTCGTGGGGGCCGAGCCGGACCACGCCTGGCGCGCGTTCACGACCTCCGTCGTCGACCTGGCCCTCGACCTGCAGGTGCGGCTCGTCGTCGGTCTCGGCGCCTACCCAGCGCCCGTTCCCCACACGCGCCCGACTCGCCTCGCGGTCACTGCGAGTGATCCGTCGCTGGCGACGAACAACCTCGTGCGCGCCACCGTCGACGTCCCTGCCGGCGTGCAGGCCGCCATCGAACGCCGCGCCCACGAGGTGGGTCTCGCCGCCGTCGGGTTGTGGGCGCAGGTGCCGCACTACCTCGCGGCGATGCCGTATCCCGCGGCCAGCGTCGCCTTGCTCGACGGTCTCGGCACCATCGCCGGACTCCACGTCGGCAACGAGACGCTCCGCACCGAGGCCGAGGCCACTCGTACGCGCGGTCGACGCGCTCGTCAACGAGAACGAAGAGCACAAGGAGATGGTCCACCAGCTCGAGGTGTCGGTGGACGCGGAGCAGGAGTCGACCGACACCGCGCTGGGCGTCGGTCCCCTCCCCTCCGGCGACGAGCTCGCAGCCGAGCTCGAGCGCTTCCTACGCGATCAGGGCTCTGAAGCGGGCGCGGGCAGAGGCTCCTGCCGGAGCCCCTGCTGATCGAGCCGGCTTCGCCGGTCACCGCGACGGCCGTGTCGACCGAAGGTCGACGTCGATCAGCTCGATCGAAGGGTTCCCTTCCGATCGAACTCAGTTCTCGCTGTTGGAGGAACTGCCGCTGCCGGCTTGGGTACCGGCAGGACTCGGATAGCTCTTCGCGCCTTCGCCCGGTGGTGGCGTGAAGTAGATCGTCACGGCGCCGTTCTTGTCGAAGGCGTGCGTGTCCGGCGTCCACTGGCCCGGTAGGAAGCGCTTGCCGCCCTCGCTGTACTGGTACAGGCCGGTGCCGTCCTTGCGGATCTCGTCGGGACCGGTGGCCGTCGGATCCCACCAGACCTCGGTGTAGTCGTCGATGCCGTTGTAGTCGTCGCAGTGCGGTGGCGTCTTGCACGTCTCCGGCTGCGATCCGTTCGGCCAGTACCCGTGCTGGCCGAAGGTGATGGTCTGCGTCGTCACCTTTCCGGTCGCGCCGGTCAAGGAGAACAACCCCGCCCGGAACGTGTCGGCACTCAGCTTCGGTCCCGCGGCCTGCAACGCGGCGTAGAACAGCGCGGGCTGGGGCCACAGCACGGGAGCGGTGTCGATCGCCGGCGGCGTCGTGCCGTTGAACCACTTGTAGAGGGTGAGGTAGTCGGCGACCTGCGGATCGATGCGCGCCGTCAACGCCGAGATGCCGAAGGCGTGCGCCCACTGCTTCTGGTCGTACGTACGACCGAACGCCGTCGTGTCGACGAGCGCACCGGGACCGATGATCCACTCGGGGAAGTAGTTCTGGCGCGTCGCCTCCTGCGTGAACGCAGCCGGCGCGACCGGGTCACCCTGGAAGATGACCGAAGTCACGCCTGCCTGCTTCAACTGCGAGATGATGCTCGCCGCCTGTTCCTGCAGGCGAGCCGGGTCGAGCGTGTACGGGATGCGCGGGCCGAGGTTCACGCCCGCCGCGCTCAGCTTGTCCCGCAGCTTGTCCGCGTTCTGCTGCTCGGTGCCGCCGGTCGTGGTGATGAAGAGATGCCCGAACACACGGTTCTCGGTCTGGAACGCCGGATCACCGGCGAACTGCGCCGGCTTGTTCGCCAGTCGCTTGCTGACGTACTCGGTGAGCTGATCGCTGCTCTGGTCGGCCGAGGTCCCGAGGGCGTAGACGTTGGGCTGCGGCGTGTCGACACGCGAAGCAGCCGAGGCACACGACCCCGCGTGCGTTGAGCTCGTCGGTCCACGACCGCGTGAGCGCGGGTCCGCCCCAGACCGCGAACGCGCCCATCTCCTCTGAGGCCTTGACGGCATCGGCGCGCGCGGCGACCGCGTCCGTCGACTGGCCCGACCCTCGCAGGAACTTGAGGTTCACCTTGCGTCCGTAGGTCTGGTACATCGCCTGGTACAACGCGTTGTAGCCGTTGTACGTCGCCTCCACCTGGTCGCCCGTGTCGGTGTTCTGGATCGCCGCCGTGATGTAGTCGAGCACAGGATCCTGATCCGGAGCGACGTACACGACGACGTTGATGCTGTCGTTGGTCACGCCTTTCGTGTTGGGATCGGTCTGCGCCGGCTGGTTGGCGTAGCACTCAGCGGGATAGTTGGTCGGGATCGCGACCTGACCGGTCGACGTGTCGCAACTCTTGGGGAAGGTGAGATCGGTTCGACCCTGTTGCTTTGCCTGGTTGAAGCTGACCGCACCGGTCGACAGTGTGGAAGACGACGACGCGCTGGCCGCCGGCTTGTTGTTGTCGTTGCTGCCGCGCGTCGCGAGAACCACGCCGCCGATGACGAGGAGGAGGACGACGATGATGGCCAGTGGTCCCCATCGTCGAAGGTTGCTGCTCCGGGGTCCCTCCGCGTCCGAACTGCTCGGCAACATGTCTGTCTCCTTCAGTCGACCGGGCCGGCCAGGGCCCCGGAACGTTGGATGGCCGCTTCGCTCGTGCCGAGGTACGACTCGACCACGAGCGGGTCGGTGAGCACGTCGATCGGCGCGCCCGTCGCGATGACTGCACCTTGATCCATGGCGACGAGCCGGTCGGACACACCACGGATGAGGGGGATGTCGTGCTCGATCACCACGAGACTCGCCCCGGTGTGGTCACGAATGCGCAACAACATCGGCGACAGCGCCTCCGCCTCTCGCTGTGCAATGCCGCTCGAGGGCTCGTCGAGCAGGATCACCGAGGGCCTGTGCGCGAGCAGGCAGGCGAGATCGACGACCCGGCGGGTACCGGTCGAGAGCTCGCGCACGAACTTCGAACGGTACGGCTCGAGACCGAGCAAGGCGACCAACTCGTCGACCCGGTGCGAGATGTGACGCTCCGAGTCGTACGAGTTCGGCAGTCGCAGCGCCGCGCTCAGGGGATCTCGGACCTCGATCCAGCGTTCGCACGCGACGGAGATCGCCTCGTCGACGCTCAGCGACGGGAAGAGCCGCGCGTCTTGGAACGAACGGCCGAGGCCCGCTTTCGCGCGCGCCGCGCTTCCGAGCTTCGTGATGTCCCGGGCCCCGAGGAGCACGTGCCCCGCGTTCGGTTTCACGTATCCGCAGACGGCATCGAACACAGTCGTCTTGCCGGCACCGTTCGGACCGATGATGCCGACGATGTCGCCGGGCGGGACTTCCAGCGACACGTTGTCGACGGCCCGAATGCCGCCGAACGAGCAGGACAGATCGCGCAGCGTGAGCGCCGGCGGCGCGGACTCGTCGACCACCGGCACGCTGCTGCCGTTGCCGCTCGTCGCGGTGACGACCGGCGCGGTGATCTCACCCGCGGACAGAAAGACGGAACGCAGGATGTCGGGACGGTCGAGCAGCTCGGCGGTCGGGCCGTGGAACCGGATCTCGCCCTTCTCCATGAAGAACGCGACGTCCGCCACGCTCAAGGCGACGTTGACCGACTGCTCGACGAGCACGACCGTGGTGCCGGCGGCGCGCAGCTCGTCGATCAGCGGCAGCAGCTGCGCGACGACCACCGGCGCCAGACCGAGTGACAGCTCGTCGATCAGCAACAGCTTCGGCGTCGACAAGAACGCCATGCTGAGCGCGAGCATCTGCTGCTGGCCGCCCGAGAGATCGCCCGCCGAGTCGTGCATCCGCTCGGACAGGACCGGGAACAGCTCGAGCACGCGAGACATCGCCCGCTGGGTCGCAGCCTTGTCCCGCCGTTGCAGCCAGCACGCCGTGCGCAGGTTCTCCTCCACCGTCAACGAGGGGAACACGCCTTGACCACCCGGTACCTGCGTGATGCCGAGTGCGGCGATCTCGTTCGGGGGCGCGTGCGTGGTCTCGCGTCCGTCGAACATCACCGCGCCGCGGTCTGCTTCCACCACACCGCAGATCGCCTTGAGCAACGTCGACTTGCCGGCGCCGTTCGTTCCGAGCAGCGCGACACATGTGCCTTCCTCGACTTCGAGGTCGACGTTGAACAGCACCTGCACGGTGCCGTAGTAGACGTCGAGTCCCCGCACGAGCAGCAGCGGTGAACGGCCCTGCTTCCGCTCGTACGCGACCTCGGAGCGGGCCGCGGCTGCTCGCCACACGTCGGCGATGTCGTTGGCGATCACGTGCGACGTCGTGGCGATGACGAGCCCACCGATGATGAACGCGGGGATCAGCGCGAGCATGCCGACGCGCAGCCCGAGGTGATCGCCGAGCGCGCCGATGATGGGAAGGATCAGCAACCCCGGCACGACCCACAGCGACGCGACGGAAAAGCCCATCGAACGCGCTCTCGGCGGGATGGCGATCGAGAGGGTGGCGAGGATGCCGGGGGCGAGGATCGCGAGCGTGGCGTTGATGACCGAGTGTGCGATCAGCGCGATCCAGATGGTCGGCGCGAGCGCGAAGACGACCAACGCGACGGTCACCACGTACGCGGCCATCGACAGGAACCGAAGCACCTCCGCGGGTCCCTTGGTGACCATCAGCTTGGTCGCGTACCGGGCGCCGACGATGAGCCCGACGATCTGCGCCGGCTCGGTGACCGCGATCGCGAGCCCGCGTGCTCGCTCGTCGAGTCCGAAGACTTGGGCGTAGAGCAGCGAGGCCAGTGACGCGAAGCCGATCAGCGACGCGGCCAGGAACGGCAGCGAGTACCAGATCCGACGGAGGCTCTCGATCTTCCAGACGATCCGCCACGACTCTGCGAACGACGGCGGCGGTTCCTCGGTGAGCACCGCCTCCTCCGACGCACCCATCGCCTTCCGCTCGAACAGCACCGCGAATCGGGCTCGCGCATCTTGAGCGCGACGAGACACGATCGAAATCCCGGGATGGCCAAGAAGGACGAACGGCACCTGCCAGCCGTACTCGTGGCCGACGAAGCCGACGAAGATCGGACCGAGACACGCACCGATCGCATTGCCGGCTCGGTGCGCGGAGAACACGCGGGCCGGCTGTCGATGTCGTAGTAGTCGGCCAGCAACGAGTTGTGCGTCGGGTCGAGCACCGCCTTGCCGATGCCCGCACCCGATCGGGCGATCGCCAGCAGCACGAGCGTCGAGGCGAGCCCGGTCATGCCCGTGAAGCACGCCCACCCGAGCGCCCCGATCCACATGAGGCGGACACGGTTGGTGCGATCGGCGAGCGCGGCGATCGGCACCTGCAACGCCAGCGCACCCAGCGAGACGATCGCGATGAGCGTGAGCACGCCCGGTCAGGTCGAGACCGAACTCGCTCCTGATCTCGGGAAGGATGACGCCGAAGCCGTCGCGGCCGGCCTCGTCGAGGGCGTTGACGGTGAACAGGACCACGAGCGCCGAGGATCGGCCCGTTGCCCGTGAGGTGGTTGAGCCAGCGCTTCACCGGCCGCCTCCCACCGGCACCACGATGTGCGCCGCCTCCGCTTCGAGCGCGTCGGTCTCGGGCTCCGGCGGCTCGACCGCATGCTTCCGAGCCACGCGTGCGAGCCAGCGATCCCGGAGCCGGTAGAGCAGGCCGCCGAACCCGTCGGGGATGATCAACAGGATCAGCAGCACGCCGATGCCGCTCGCCAGTGCCTGCCAATCGGTCGGCAGGAACCACTGCGTCCCGAGGAAGTACAGCGCGCCGAGCACCGCTCCGGCGGGTGACGCGACCCCGCCGACGATGACCATCGTGAACACGTTGAGGTTCTCGAACGGGCCGAACAGGTTCGGGTCGTACGCCTGCTGGTGCTGGCACAGTAGGCAGCCGGCCACGGCTGCGATCGCTCCGCTCATCGCGAAAGCGACGAGACGAAGACGCGTCGCGTCGAGCGCGTACGCCTGCGCGCCGCGCTCGTTGTCGCGCAGCGCGATCAGGGCTCGTCCGGTGCGGCTTCGGCGCACGCCATAGAGGCCGACCAATGTGATCGCCAGCACGGCGAGGACGACGTAGTAGATCGCGATGTCCGAATCGGTCGAGAACGCGCCGAGGATCGGCGCCCGGTCGATGCGGCCCGTGGGCACCCAGTCGAAGAAGCTCGAGTTGAGGAAGTACTGCGTCATCGCGAGCGCGAACGCGAGCGTGATGACC
This sequence comes from uncultured Acidimicrobiia bacterium, assembly GCA_963821725.1. GTDB lineage: Bacteria > Actinomycetota > Acidimicrobiia > Acidimicrobiales > JACDCH01 > DATAES01. Next base: position 150,948 of record CAWGFA010000016.1, on the reverse strand, counting down.
GCGAGCTCGAGACCTCGTTTTCGCAGCGCCGGAAGTCCGACCACCACCGCGATCGCCGCTCCGGCAACCGCGACGACGGCGAGCGCGAGTCCGAGGTCGAGGCCCCAGTCCTGCGTCGCCTTGCCGCCGAGCGCGGCGCCGAACGCGAAGAACCCGATCTGTCCGAGCGAGATCTGGCCTGCCCATCCCGTGAGCACGACGAGGGACAGTCCCAACGTGGCGTAGATGAGCAGCGCCGAAGCCTTCAGCGACCGATCCACCGAGAGCACGTGAGGCAGGACCAGGACGAACGCGACGAGCAGCGAAGCCGATGGTGAACCGCACGATGCGAACGATCGGCAGCCGGGCGATCGCGCCCGCGATGGGACGGACGTCGCCCGCAGCCAGCCACGTCGACGTGTCGTCGAGCGACACGCGACTGGTCCGACGTCGTCGCAGGACGATGATCGCGACGAAGATGACCGCGCCGATGATCGGGTCGACGAGGTTGAGGCCCTGGTTCGTCCCGACCGCGACTTCGAGAACGCCGAGTGCGGTCGCCGCGGCAGTGATCGCGACGAGGTCGACCATCCCGCCGAGCACGAGCGCGGCCAGGGCGCGCAGCAGCAGATCGAAGCTGAGCGTCGAGTCGATCGGCAGACCGAGCACGCCTGCCCGCAGGAACACCGCGACGAACGCCAGCACCGCGGCCGCGGACCACACCACCGTTTGCAGCCGCTTCACGGGCACGCCGAGCAGCGATGCGCGATCCGCGCTGTCGGCGCTGGCCCGGACCGCGATGCCGACCGCGCTCACCCGCAGCGCCAGCGCGAGCAGCGCGATGACGATCGGCGTCACGATCAGTGCGATCACGGCGTTGCCGTCGAAGATCACTCCGTTTCGGCCCGAACCCACCGTGAAGTGCAGGTCGAAGGGGGGATCCAGGTGGGGAGACAGCAGCCGGGGCGAACCGAACAACCTCGGCAGGAGGATCGCGCCCGCAGCGAGCAGCTGCGTGAGTCCGAGCGTCGCGACCGTGAGCAGGAGCCGAGGGGACCGGAAGAAGCGACGGATGATCGCCAGTTCCACGACGGCGCCGACCACGACCGCAGCCACGAGGCCCGCCGTCGCGGCGATCAGATACGGCCAGTGCCACACCGTCAGCAGCAAGAACACGAGCACGACGGGCGCGGTGCCGAGGTCGCCCGCTGCGAAGTTGACGATCCGATTCGACCGGTACGTCAGCGCCATTCCGAGTGCGATCAGGGCGGTGAGTCCGCCGACGATCAACCCTCGGAGCCACAAGCCGGGCGAGAGCGGGAAGAGGACCAGCTGGACGGCGAGGATCGCGGCCGCGGGCGTCAGCGAGCGAGCCAGCGAACGCCATGCGGGAGCGCGCCGCGACGCGGAGACGGCATCGTCGTTGTCAGCTGTGACTACGGTCAACGGCCCCCCTTGACCCTCGGGTCAACTTAGTAGGGTCGGAAACATGAAGGTTGACGGGGGTGTGACATTCGACCTCGCTGGTGCCGGCAAGGCGGCCAAGGACGCGGAGGACGCCGGGTACGACGGCGTGTGGTCGGCCGAGACCAGCCACGATCCGTTCCTGAGCCTGTTGCTGGCGGCCGAGGCCACGGATCGGGTCGAGCTCGGCACGAGCATCGCCGTCGCGTTCGCCCGGAATCCGATGACGACCGCGATGACCGCGAACGACCTGCAGGCGTTCTCGAACGGCCGTTTCATCCTCGGGCTCGGATCGCAGATCAAGCCGCACATCACCAAGCGGTTCTCCATGGAGTGGTCGCACCCTGCACCCCGTATGCGTGAGTACGTGCTGGCGATGCGGGCCATCTGGGACTGCTGGAACAACGGCACGAAGCTCGACTTCCGGGGTGACTTCTATACGCACACCCTCATGACGCCGTTTTTCAATCCCGGTCCGAACCCGCACGGAGCCCCGTTGGTGTTCCTCGCCGGTGTCGGCGCGCTGATGACCGAGGTCGCCGGCGAGGTGTGCGACGGGTTCCTCTGCCACGGGTTCACGACCGAGCGATACCTCCGTGAGGTGACGCTTCCCGCGCTCGAGCGCGGGCGGGCGAAGGCCGGCAAGACGATGGAGGGCTTCCAGATCGCGGGGCCTGCCTTCGTCGTGACGGGCACGAACGAGGAGCAGATGACGAAGGCGGCCGAGGGGACGCGCCAACAGATCGCGTTCTACGGCTCGACGCCCGCGTACCGCGGTGTGCTCGAGCTGCACGGTTGGGGTGGCCTGCAGGACGATCTCAACAAGCTCTCGAAGGAGGGCAAGTGGGTCGAGATGGGCGAGCTCGTCGACGACGAGATCCTCAACACGTTCGCCGTGGTCGGCGAACCCGAGCAGGTGGCGCCAGAGCTGAAGCGACGCTACGGCGACGTCATCGACCGCGTCAGCTTCTACGCCCCGTACCAAGCCGACCGCGGCCGCTGGCTTCCCGTGATCGAGGCACTGAAAGCGGCCTGATTCCCGCTCCGACTCCCGTTCCGGCGTGCATTACCCACAACGCGTGTAGGTGACGCACGCCAGTTCCGGCTGTGGGTCAGACCGAGGCGAGTGCTTCGCCGAGGTAGCGCTGGCGGCACAGCCCGCGCTGCAGCTTGCCGGACGACGTCTTCGGGAGCGTGCCCGGCTCGACGAGCACGACGTCCTTCGGCGGGAGGCCGACGGTCTGGCGCACGCGCTCGGCGACCGTACGCCGGGTGGCGGCGACGTCGGCGGCGCGCGTCTCGGCGACGACGACCACGCCCTCCTTGCCGCGACCGGACACCCCGAACGCGATCACGTTGCCGGCGCGCACGCCTTCGATCGTCGCGACCGCTCGCTCGACGTCTTCGGGGAACACGTTGCGGCCGCCGACGTTGATGACGTCTTTGATGCGCCCGCACACGACGAGTTCGCCGTCGACGAGATACGCGAGGTCTCCCGTGCGGAGGTAGCCGTCGTGGAACAGCTCGGTCGCCAGGTCGGGCCGGCCGTAGTAGCCGGGAGTGACCGAGGTGCCGCGGATCTCGAGCTCACCCACTTCACGGTCGGCGCGCGGTGATCCCGTGTCCGGATCGACGATACGGATCTCGAGTCCGGGCACCGGCTTGCCGAGCAGCGCCAGCCGCCGAACGTTGGCGGCGGTGTCGGCCGGATCGTTGGCCGGCGCGGCGTACCGCTCCTTCTCGAGCACCCGGCGATTGACGGCGTCGGATCGCATGCCCGACATCGGCGGCGGGAAGGTGCCGCCGATGACGACCTCGGCCATCCCGAACGCCGGAAAGACGGCACCAGGACGCATCTTGTGCGGCGCCGCCGCCTCGACGAAGCGCTCGACCGCATCCGGATCCACGGGCTCTGCGCCGTTCAGCGCGATGCGGAGCGGTGACAGGTCGAGGCCCGACGCGTTGCGCAGCGCACGCGTCGCGAGCACCCATGAGAAGTTCGGTCCCGCGGTCGCGGTGCCGCCGAACGTGGAGAGCCATTCGAGCCAGCGGATCGGTGCGCCCATGAAGTCCTGCGGCGCGCCGATCACGACATCCACACCCGTCGACAACGGCAGCATGGCGAAACCGACGAGACCCATGTCGTGGTACAGCGGCAGCCACGACACCATCACGTCCTTCTCGACGTCCAGCTCCGTCGCGATGGCGATGGCGTCGAGGTTGGCGCAGATCGTGCGGTTCGGGAGCATGACGCCTTTGGGGTCAGCGGTCGACCCGCTCGTGAACTGCAGGACCGCCAACCGGTCGGGATCGTCCGGTGGACGCTCGAAGTCAGCTGCTCGGATGCCCAGCCGTTGGATGTCGTCGACGATGTCACTCGACAGAACCATCGGCGGATCGCCCGGCTGCGCCTCGATGAACGGCGCGAGGTCGGGATCGACCACGACGACATCGACGTCCGCGTGCGCCATCTTGACGCGCGTCTGCGCGGCGAACTCTTCGATCGACCCGAGTCTCATCGGCAACGGCAACACCACGAGCGTCGCGCCGCTCAACCACACGGCCTCGATGGCGGTGTAGAGCGTGCGCGTCGTCGGGCCGAGGAGCGCGACGTGGCTCCCGGCGACGACGCCTCGGCGCTGGAGCGCGGCCGCGAACTTGCAGGCGTCGTCGTGCAGCCTTCCGATCGGCACCCGGTCGACGTCGTTGCCGATCACGAACGTGACCGACCCCCGCCCTCCCGCCGCCGTTTCGATTCGGGACGCGAGGGTGGGAGTGCGGGCGGGGGGCACGACGCGTCCGACCGCGCGCCACGGCGGTTCGTTACGCCTTGGTAACGAAATTCACGAGCTTCGGTTCGCGGACGATGACGCGCACGGGGTCCGACTCGAGCTTGCTGCGCACTGCTCCGAGCGCTTGCTCCTCGGCGTCAGCGGCGCTGATACCGGTTGGCACCTCCAGGCGCTCGCGGACCTTGCCGTCGACCTGGACCACCATCGTCACCGTGTCGACTGCGGCAAGAGCAGGATCCGCCGTCGGCCACGTGTTGTCGTGGACGTGCTCGCCGTCGTGGCGACGCGCCCACAGTTCGGCAGTGATGTGCGGTGCCATCGGCGCCAACAGCAGCAGCAGCGTGTCGACGGCGAACGGCGTGGACCCCTGCTTGTACAGCAGGTTCGTGAACTCCATGAACGACGCCACCGCGGTGTTGTACGACCATCGCTCGAACTCGTCGGTCACCCGCACGATCAAGCGATGCGTGGCGCGCTCGACCACGCCGACGGCGTCACCTTCTGCGGGCTTGACCGCATCCGATGACGGCTCGGCCAGCCGCCACAGGCGGTGCAGGAACCGTGTGCTGCCCTCGATGCCGGCGTCGTCCCAGTCCATGTCGTCCTGCGGCGGGCCGACGAACAGGTGGAACAGGCGCAGCGCATCCGCACCCACGGTGTCGAGATAGTGCTCGGGCGTCACGAGGTTGCCACGCGACTTCGACATCTTCGATCCGTCCATCCGGATCATGCCCTGCGTGAACAGACGCGCGAACGGTTCGCGCAGGCCTTCAGGCGCGATGTCGAGATCGGCCAGCGCCTTCGTGAAGAAGCGCGGCGTACATCAGATGCAGGATCGCGTGCTCGACGCCGCCGATGTACTGGTCGACCGGCATCCACCGCGTGACCGCCTGCTTCGAGAACGGACCGTCCGCGTTCCACGGATCGCAGAAGCGCAGGAAGTACCACGAGGAGTCGACGAACGTGTCCATGGTGTCGGTCTCGCGCACGGCCGGGCCGCCGCACTTCGGGCACGTGGTGTTCAGGAAACCCTCGTGGAAGCGCAGCGGCGACTCGCCCGTCGGCCGGAACTCGACGTCGTCTGGCGCGAGGATCGGCAGCTCGTCGTCGGGAACCGGCACCGGCCCGTGCTCGGGGCAGTACACGATCGGGATGGGACAGCCCCAGAACCGCTGCCGCGACAGCAACCAGTCGCGCAAGCGGTAGTTGACCGTGCGGACGCCGATGCCCTGCTCCTCCAACCAGTCGATGGCGGCGGCGACGGCCTCGACCTTGTGCAGTCCGTCGAGCCACGCGCTGTTGATCGCGGGACCGTCGCCCGTGTACGCCTCGCCCTGCCAACTGTCCGGGGGCTGCACGGTGCGGACGATGGGCAGGTCGTAGGCGGTGGCGAAGTCCCAGTCGCGCTGATCCTGTCCGGGGACGGCCATGATCGCCCCGGTTCCGTACGTCATGAGCACGTAGTCGGCGAGGTAGATGGGCACCGGCTGCTGCGTGAAGGGATTCAGCGCGTACGCGCCCGTGAACACGCCGCGCTTGTCCAGTGCGCCCTCTCCCGACAGGCGCTCGAGCTCGGACTCGTTGCGGACTCGTGCGACGAACGCTTCGATGTCGCCGCGCTGCTCGTCGAGCGTGATCTCCGGAACCAGTGGATGCTCCGGCGCCAGCACGCAGAACGTCATGCCGAAGCTCGTGTCCGGGCCGGGTGGTGAACACGCGGAAGCTCTGCTCCGTCGGGTTGCCCTGCGCGTCGCACACCTGCATCTCGAACTCGGCGCCTTCCGATCGGCCGATCCAGTTGCGCTGCATCGTCACGACACGCTCGGGCCAGTCGAGGTGGTCGAGATCGTCGAGTAGCTGCTGCGCATACGCCGTGATGCGGAAGAACCACTGCTCGAGCTCGCGCTTCTCGACGACGTCGCCGGAACGCTCGCACGTGCCGTCGGCGAGGACCTGCTCGTTGGCCAGCACCGTGTGGCAGCCCGGGCACCAGTTGACGACCGCCTTGTCGCGGTAGGCCAGCCCCGCTTCCAACAGGCGCAGGAAGATCCACTGCGTCCACCGGATGTAGGTGGGATCGTGGCTCTTGACCACGCGCCGCCAGTCGTAGGAGGCGCCCAGTCGTATGAGCGACGACGTGAGCTCTTCGATCCGTGCCTCGGTGAAGGGCCGGGGATGGGTGCCGGTCTTGATGGCCGCGTTCTCGGCCGGTAACCCGAAACTGTCGAACCCGATCGGGCTCAGGACGCCGTAGCCGTTCATCGTCCGGTACCGGACGATCAGATCACCGAAGGTGTAGTTGCGGACGTGACCCATGTGCGCGGGCCCCGACGGGTACGGGTACATGCACAGGACGTAGAACGGCGGACGGGGGTCGTCGTTGTCGACTTCGTAGGTGCCGTCGTCGCGCCAGCGCGCCTGCCATCGGCGTTCGATCTCCTGAACGTCGTACTCGCCGGCCATGGAACGGCGATCGTACCGGGGGCCCCGTCGATGCCGGCAACGCGTTCTGGGTCCGCTGCTATCGTGATCCCCCTTCCCGGGGGCGTAGCTCAGTTGGTAGAGCGCTTGCATGGCATGCAAGAGGTTCGTGGGTTCGATTCCCATCGCCTCCACGTCAGGTGTGTGCACGAACCGACCTCAGGCGTCGTTTGGCGCACACCCCTCGTCGGGCGATGTGTGAACATGCCGCATGACGTTCGACCGGCAGGAGATCGAAGACGCGTTCACCCGCTATCGGGACGCGGCGCACGAGGCGGGCCGCACCGGCGACTGGCAGCCGTGGGTCGACTGCTTCACCGAGGACTGCAGTTACGTGGAGCACATGTACGGCACGTTCAGGGCCGTCGAGCAGTGCTCGACTGGATCACGCCGGTGATGACGAAGTGGCCGTTCGACCACATGCAGCTGTTCCCGTGGGACTGGTACTCGATCGACGCGGAGCAGGGCTGGGTCGTCGGCCAGGTCGAGAACCGGTTCGTCGACCCCGGCGACGGTGAGGTGTACGAGGCCGCCAACTGGACCCGCCTCGTCTACGCGGGCGACGGGCTCTTCTCCGAAGAAGAAGACGTCTACAACCCGGCCGAGTTCGAGCCTGTGGTCAAGGCGTGGACGGCCGCGTGGAAGGCGAACCACCCGGCGTAGCCGTCGCGTGGGTGCAGACGTCGGCGGCCACGATGTCCGGCGTCACCTCGTCACCTTCGAAATCGGCCAGCGTGCTGATGCGGAAGCGGCCGTCGCGGGCGGAAGCGTCGGCCATGGCGGCCCGACGCGCCGCGTAGTACTCCGCTCGGCTGTATCCCTCTGATACGGGCGCGTAGCTCGCCACCAGCACACGGCGAGCGCGTGAGCTGCGATTGGCCTCGCTGTAGTGCGGCGCGAAGCCGTCGATGCACACTGCGTCGCCCGCCTGCAGCTCGGCGGGCCGGAACGTCAGCGCGGCGAGCGACGTCGGCTCGCACGGCGCCGCGATCGTCGGTCGCCAGCTCCGAATCGACCCCATCCGCCAACCACAGGCACCCCGACTCGAGCGTGCACTCGTCGACCGCGACGAGCACCGACAGCACGCGGCTCACGCCCGGGTACGCGACGACGTCCTGATGCGGGCTGAACCCGGCGCCGCCCGGCTGCTTGTAGTTCATCTTGTCCTTGAACGCCGATCGCGGGCTCGCCGAGCGCGCCCTCCGCTGCCGCGGCGAGCACGCCCTCGACGAAGCCGGCGACCGTGAGATCGCATGCCGAGACGTTCTCGGTCCGGCAGATCGCCGGCCCCGTTCTCGGTCTGCTCCGCGTAGTGGCCCCAGACGTGACTTCCCGCCGGCCACGTCTGGATCGACTCTGCGGCAGCCTGCAGCGCACGCACGTCGTCCGGCGAGAGCACCGCCCGCCGAATCGCGTCGATCACCCGAGCGTGCTTCCTGCCTCGGCGGCCCACGACACGCGGGGAACGTCCGACCACAAGCGCTCGAGCTCGTAGTAGCGGCGCGCCTCGTCGAGGAAGACGTGCACGACGAAGTCGCCGTAGTCGAGGAGCACCCAGCGCAGATCGTCGAACCCCTCGGTCCGCAGCGGCTTCGGTCCGCCCGCCGCCGTGATCTGGCGTTCGATCTCCTCGGCGATCGTGCGCACCTGGCGGGGGTTCGATGCGCTCGTCGATGACGAAGTGATCGGTGATCGCGAGGACGTCACCGACAGCGAGCACGACGGGATCGATCGCCTTCTTCGACGACGCTGCCTCCGCTGCGAGCACCGGCCATCGATCGGTCTGTTCAGCCACCATTTCCTCCGTACTTCGAGGTTGCGTCCTGTCCGAGGATGACCGTCACGTCCTCGATGTCGTTGGGCGTCGGACTCAAGCTCACCTGCTCCGACGCCGAGCGCGTCGCGAAGCTTCTGCGCCGCCGCCTCGAACTGATCGTCCGTTGTAGATGATCTGCGTCGTCGTCGTAGTCGAACCGATCGGCGTTGCCGACGATCGTGACCTCGCCCCCAGCGGCCACGATCGCGCAGGCGACCGCGTTCGGGCTGCCGATGGGACCGGTGCCGCTCAACAACCGCACGCGGACGCGGTCGCCCACGTTGGCAGGTGTCGGCAGTGGCACATCGCGTGCGATGAGCGCCTGGACCGCCGCGGGATCGGCGACGAACGACTCGTTCGCTCGCGCCCGGGCGTCTGCGCCTTCACCGGGAAGCGTCGATGATGTCGGCCGTTCCCTTCGAGAGCCCCAGCAGATAGCGACCGAAGCCGGACGTCGTCTCGCCGGGCACCGCGCCGGGTGAGTTCGACGCCTTGATCGCCGCCAGCCACGCCGTCCACAGCGCCTGCTTGCGATTGAGATGCGCGAGGTCGCTCTCGTTCGGGTTGCGCGACCTGCAGGTAGTTGGCGATCTGATCGGCGCGGAGCTGGAGGTGACCCGGACGGGAACAGTGTCGACGTCCGGCCCTTCGCGTCGCCGATCACGACGCGATCGGGGTTGTCGACGGAAATCGGCGCAACCGGCGCCGCGAACTGCTGCCACTGATCGGCGTTCATCACGATCGACTTGATCGAAGCTCAGCTTGAGCAGGTTGGCAGTCGCCTGCTGGAGTGCAGCGACGTCACCCTTGCCGAAGGTGTTCGACAGCGTGTCGATCGTCCCGTCGGCTCGCTGGCGCCAGCGTCTGCCGGCGGGATGAAGACGATCGCGCCACCCGGTGTCGTTCGATCCGAGGGACGAGCATCGTCAAGCCTTGGAGACTGTTGTCCGCTCCCATCTCGACGAGCAGCATCACCGGTGTCGGCAGCACGTTCGCTTCGTAGCGAGGCTTGTTCGGGTCGTTCTGCGCGTCGATGCGACGGCCGGTCGTCGTGTCTCGCAACGTGCGGTACCCGACCGTGGCCAGCACGGGAATGGCTGCGATCGAGAACGACCATCGCTCGCCGCGAATCCGACGCGACGGAGTGTTCGCCGATGGACCGATCGACGCCGCCGGGCGACTCGCTCGCCGGTTCCCGATTCGGGAAGCTCGAGGGCGATGGGCGGATCGGTGTCAGACGGGGCCGTCATGGGCGAGTCAACGATAGAGGCGACGATCGTCGATGCAGGCAATCACACGCGGGTGTCAAGAGGTAGTCAAGAGGGCGGCCGTCGGCGATGCGGGCGCGGAGATCGGTGCTCGACACTTCGAGTCTCGGCGTCTCGATGCGCTCCCAGTCCCATCCCGGCGGAGGCCGGCCGTCCTCGGCGCCCGGTCGGGTCGCGACGACGATCGTCGCCAGGCGACGGACTTCGTCGATCCGTTCCCACGTCGGCAAGCCGGCCGCGGCGTCGCTGCCGACCACCAGGAACAGCTCGCGGCCGGGATCCTCCGATCCGCAGGGCCGCGAGCGTGTCGGCCGTGAACGATGTGCCGCCTCGGTCGATCTCGAGCGCCGAGGCCTCGAGGCCGTCGACGTCCGCCGACCGCGGCGTGCACGAGTGCGAGTCGGTCGGCGGCGCTCGACACTGGACGAGTCGACGGACTTCTGCCACGGGTCGTTGGCGACGACGAGCAGCAGCCGATCGAGCGCGAGCGCGTACCGGGCGTTGACCGCGAGCACGAGATGACCGACGTGTGGTGGATCGAACGTCCCGCCGAACACACCGAGGCGCTCACCCAACCCGGTGAACCGCCGTGAGATCGTCGACGAGGTCCTGCAACCGAGCCGACACTCGCACCTCGTACGGCGGCGCCGCCGGTTCGAGCGAACGAAGTCGCGTCGGCAACGCTGCGATGGAGGACGCACAACGCTCCTGCATATCGGCCGGGCGTCGGGGCGGCCGTCAACCGAGCGCCCTGACGCGACGACCGGCGCGAGCAGCGTTCGGCCCTCGCACGGTTCGCCGTCCAGACAGAGAACGTCGTACTCCGCGACGCGGTGGATCTGCTTTCGACCGGGAAGTGTCGCCTTCCCTTCCGACAGCTTCAGCTTCGGACCGCGATCGTCGGCGACGAGCTTGTACACGACGCCGAGTGACGGCGCGTCCTCGCTGGTGCCCATGCGCGTCCCCACACCGAAGCCGTCGATGGGCGCACCGTCTGCGATGAGCGCCGCGATGACGTACTCGTCGAGGTCGCCCGACGCGAGGATGCTGCACGTCCGGGAACCCGCCCTCGTCGAGGATGGAACGAACCTTGCGCGCCAGGACACCGAGGTCGCCCGAGTCGATGCCGGACACCGCTGAGCGCGATGCCGTCGCGGCGAAGCTCGCGGGCGACGTCGACCGCGCGATGTGCGCCCTGCACGGTGTCCCACGTGTCGAGCAGCAGCACCGCGTTGCCAGGGAAGGTGCGTGCGAAGCTCAGGAACGCGTCGCACTCGTCGTCGAACGCCATGACGAAGGCGTGCGCCATGGTGCCGCTCAACGCGGCATCGAACTTCCGACCGGCGGCGACCAACGATGTCGCCGACGCGCCCGTGAGCAGGGCGGCCCGAGCCGCGCCGACTGCGGCATCGACGCCGTGATCGCGACGGGCCGAGAAGTCGACGAAAGATCGGCCCTGGCACGCGATCGTGACCCGGGCCGCCTTCGACGCCTGCATCGTCCCGGTGCCGACCACGTTCAGCGCGAGCGTCTCGAGCAGCTGGGCCTCGATGATGGGTGCGGTGATCTCGACGATCGGTTCGCCGGCGAAGACCACTTCCCCCTCGGCCACGGCACGGATGTCGCCCGCTGAACTCGATCTCGGCGAGATGTTCGAGGAAGTCCTCCGAGAAGTGTCCGAGCGATCGCAGGTACTCGATGTCGTCCCCGTCGAAGCGCCAGTCCCGGACGGCATCGAGGAGGTGCTCGAGCCCGCACGCCACCAGGAAGTTGCGCCCTGGCGGCAGCGAGCGCACGAAGACCTCGAAGGTGGCAGGTCCGGTGTGGCGCTCGGCGTGGTACGCGGCCGCCATCGTGAGCTCGTAGAGGTCGACGAACAGCGAAGGCCGGACCCCTCCGAACGACGCCTGCGTCATGCCGTTGTCACACCACGACGGCGCCGGCCTCGGCCAGTTCCACCAAGGCTCGTTCGCCGTCGCCCGACTCGACGTCGACGGCGGCGACGGCCGACCGGACCACCGTGGTCTCCAAACCGAGTTCGAGGGCCTCGAGCGCCGTGAACTTCACGCAGTAATCCGTCGCCAGGCCCACGACGACGACGTGGTCGATGTCGTGGTCGCGCAGGAGCTCGTGGAGGCCGGTCGACATCGGCTCGTCGGCCACAGGATGCCGCATCGTGAATCCCGAGTACCCGTCCTCGCCGCCCACGCCCTTGCGCACGTTCGGTCCGTCCACCACCAACTTGGGATGGAACTGCGCGCCCCACGTGTCTGCCACGCAGTGCACCGGCCAGATCCCGCCGTCCTTGTCGAAGTGGGGCGTCGACGGGGGATGCCAGTCCTGGGTGTAGACGACCGGGGATCCGGCTGCCTTCGCCTCCGTGATGAGATCGTTGATCGCCTCGACCACAGCGTCCGCACCTGCCACCGACAGACTTCCTTGGGGATGGGCGAAGTCGTTCTGCACGTCGACGACCAGCAGCGCGACCCGATCCCCGAACCGGGGCCCGCTCATCGACGGCTCCCGGTGACACAAGTCACAGGGAGTCCGGGAAGGCAATCGACCCCGTACACGCTGGTCATTCTTGCACTGGTCGACGTTGAATCCGTTTTCGGTACGGCTCCGTATCGAGTTGTATGGGAATGCGGGAATGACACCCCAGTAGTTCGCGTTGAGGGCTTTGCCATGAGTGACTCTGTTGGTCAATATCTGAACGAAATCGGCCTGGTTCCGTTGCTGACCGCTCTGGAAGAGCGGGAGCTGTCCCAGGTCATCGAGCGCGGCCGTGACGCGCAGGTGCGGCTCGACGCCGGCGAGCGCTCCCGTGACCTCCGTAAAGCGGTGCGGGAGGCTGCGGCAGCCAAGGATCGTTTCATCCGCGCCAATCTCCGTCTGGTCGTAAGTGTGGCCAGGCGCTACCCGATGCCTCCGGGCATGGAGCTGCTCGACCTGATCCAGGAGGGCAACCTCGGCCTCGAGCACGCCGTCGACAAGTTCGACTGGCGGAAGGGCTTCAAGTTCTCCACGTACGCCACCTTCTGGATCCGCCAGGCGATCGGCCGGGCCCTCGACCAGAAGGCCAGCCTCGTCCGACTTCCTGGTGACCGTTCGGCCAGCCTGCGCGCTGCGCTCCGAGCCGTGTCCGGCGACAGCGACGAGCTCGACGAGGAGCACGCCCGCCTCCACCGCCTCACCACCCCCACGTCCCTCGACCGCCCGGTCGGCGACGACGACGGGTCCGAGCTCATCGACCTCATCGCCGACGTGAAGCCCGGCCCCGAGGACATGCTGCTGACGCGGGAGCAGGACAACCTCGTCACCAGCCTCCTCGACGTGCTCGACACTCGGGCCCGGCACGCCGTCGAGCAGCGCTTCGGCCTCAACGACGGTCGCAAGCGCAGCTACCGCGAGGTCGGCGACGAGCTCGGTGTCACCGCCGAAGCAGCCCGCCGCCTCGTGAAGCGAGCCGTGAACTCGGTGAAGGAAGCGGCTGCGGCCCGAGTGGACGCCGCTTAGCCCGAAAAAGACCCGGCTCAGACGTCGGCCCGGGAAGCGCCAGCGTCGGGCCGACCAGCATGCGGAGGCAGGAGCGCAGCGACGCCCGCAGCATGCCGAAGACGCGGCCCAGCCGGAAGACGGCGTCACCCAGCCCGCCGGATCGGCATCATCGTCACCGGCGGGCCGGTCTCGGCCAGGAACTCGAGGATCAGCCGGTTCACGAGATCCGGCTTCTCGAGCGTCAGGACGTGCGATGTTCCCGGCACGACCGCCAGCTGGGCTTCCGGCAGTGCCTCGTACATCGCCGCGGTGTGTTCGAGTCGAATGGCTTCGTCGTCGCCCACGAGCACGAGCGTCGGCACGGTGACCTTGGCGACGTCGTCGACGGTGAGCGTCGGCTGCTCCCGCCACAGCTTCATCGTCTTCGCGTAGAAGACCGGCCAGTGTGACGGATCGACGGCAGTCGCCTCGTACATCGCCTTGAACACGGCGACGTCTTCGGCGTACGGATCGTCACCCGTGTCGAAGCCGGGCGCCATCCCGTCGTAGTGGAAGCTGCCGCCGATGAGCACCTGTCGAGGCACCAGGTCCGGTCGACGCATCGAGACGAACAGCGCCACGATCGCGCCGTCGCTCCACCCGACGAGAGCGGCCGGCCCTCCGACCACCTCGTCGAGGAAGTCGATCATCTCGGTCGCCATGTCCTCGTACGAGAACGGAGCATCGGTGTCCGGCGACTTCCCGTGACCGCGGCGATCGACGAGAAAGACCTTGTGGTCGCTCCAGCAACGCCGGTGTCTGACTCCCCCACGTCGTGCTGTCGCTCAAGCCGCCGTGCAGCAGCACGACCGGATCACCGTCGCCGTCGACCGAGTGCCAAGGAGCCATGCGGCACTTTCGCATACCGCTTTGCGCCGCGGTCCTTCCGCGGTCAGGCTTTTCCGATGCCGCACGACTGGTCGCCGTCGTCCTGGCGGGACCGCCCGGCGCAACAGCAGCCCGACTGGCCCGACGAAGCTGCGCTCGACCGCGTCCTGAAGCAGCTCGGATCGCTGCCCCCGCTCGTGTTCGCGGGCGAGGCGCGCAACCTCACCGAGGAGCTCGGGCGTGTGGCGGCCGGCGAGGCTTTTCTGCTGCAGGCGGGCGACTGCGCGGAGTCCTTCGACTCGTTCTCAGCCGACTCCATCCGGGACAAGTTGAAGATGATCCTGCAGATGGCGGTCGTGCTGACCTATTCGTCAGGCGTTCCCGCCATCAAGGTCGGGCGGCATCGCCGGACAGTTCGCGAAGCCACGGTCGGCTCCGCTCGAGTCGCTCGACGGCGCGGAGCTCCCCGCCTTCCGGGGCCACATGGTCAACGACGTCGCGTTCACCGCCGCGGCCCGCACCCCGGATCCCGAGCGACTGCTCGCCGCCTACCACCAGTCGTCGTCCACGTTGAACCTGCTGCGGGCGTTCACCAAGGGCGGCTTCGCCGACCTGTCACGTGTCCACCAGTGGAACCAGGACTTCGTCGCGGGCAGCCGGCAGGGCCGGCGCTACGAGCAACTCGCCGCCGAGATCGATCGCGCCATGCGGTTCATGAAGGCGTGCGGATTTGCAACGGAGTCCGAGCCGAAGCTCCACGAGGTCGACTTCTACACGAGCCACGAAGCGCTCATCCTCGGCTACGAGGAGGCGACTGACCCGGCAGGACTCGCTCACCGGCGACTGGTACGACTGCTCGGCCCACCTGCTGTGGATCGGCGACCGCACGCATCAGCTCGACGGGGCGCACATCGACTTCGTGCGAGGCATCGGCAACCCGGTCGGCGTGAAGATCGGGCCGACGTTGTACACCGTCAGGACGTCGTCGAGCTGTGCGAGGCGCTCAACCCGCATCGCCGGCCCGGCCGGCTGACGCTCGTCACGCAGGCTCGGCGCCGCTCGGATCCGCGAGCTGTTGCCGGCGATGCTGCAGGCCGTCGACCGCGGCGGGACATCCGGTCGTGTGGTGCTGCGACCCGATGCACGGCAACACGTTCACGTCCGACACCGGCCGCAAGACCCGCGATTTCAACGTGATCCTCGACGAGATCGCCGGCTTCTTCGCCGCCCATCGGGCGGTCGGCACCTGGCCGGGCGGCGTCCACGTCGAGCTCACGGGCGACGACGTGACCGAGTGTCTCGGCGGGTCCGACGAGCTCGGCCATGGCGACCTCGACGACCGCTACGAGACGATGTGCGACCCCCGACTCAACGGCAGTCAGTCCCTCGACCTGGCCTTCCAGGTGGCAGAGCTGCTGCGGACCGGTTGAAAGACGCCCGCAAGGCTCGGCGAGGGAAGCGCCAGCGACGAGCCGACAGCACCTACGAGCGACCCGCAGGGGAACGAGTGCGTGCCCAGAACGGCCCGCCACGGTCGGCGAGGGAAGCGCCAGCGACGAGCCGACAGCACCTACGAGCGACCCGCAGGGGAGCGAGTTGGTGTCGGAAAACGGGAATGTTGACCAGACGGATCGGGTTTGTCA
Organism: uncultured Acidimicrobiia bacterium; assembly: GCA_963821725.1. Classification (GTDB taxonomy): domain Bacteria; phylum Actinomycetota; class Acidimicrobiia; order Acidimicrobiales; family JACDCH01; genus DATAES01. The sequence goes on along the minus strand of CAWGFA010000016.1, from coordinate 135,140 downwards.
GACTTGAATGCCCATTGGCGCGGTCGGATTTCTGGAGAGGGGACGCTGATGCTCCAACGCGAGATGGATCCAGCGCAGCTCGCCGACATCGAAAAATTCGAGACCATGCTCGCTCGTAACCTCGCGGGCGACCTCGACGACGAGATCTTTCGCGTCTTCCGCTCTGAACAACGGCATCTACGGCCAGCGCCAGGGCGGCCACAACCAGATGGTGCGGGTGAAGATCCCGTACGGGTCCCTGCTCCCGGACCAGCTCGAGCTCATCGGTCACATCGCCGACACGTACTCGCGCGGCTGGGCCCACATCACGACGCGGCAGAACATCCAGTTCCACTTCGTCGATCTCGAGAACGTCCCTGCGGTCATGCGCGAGCTCGCCGGCGTCGGCATGACGACGCGCGAAGCGTGCGGCGACACCGTCCGCAACGTGCAGGCCTGCCACCTCGCCGGCGCGTGCCCGTTCGAGTACCTCGACGTCACGCCGTGGGCCGAGGCGGCGTTCCGGCACTTCCTGCGCCACCCGCTCGCGCAACGGCTGCCGCGGAAGTTCAAGATCAACTTCTCCGGCTGCGAGACCGACTGCGGCCAAGCGATGTTCAACGACATCGGCGTCGTCGCGGCGACGCGCACGCTCGACGACGGCACGACCGAGCGCGGCTTCCGCGTGTTCGTCGCCGGTGGTCTCGGCGCCAACCCTCATCCTGCGCTCGCGCTCGAGGAGTTCACCGCGCGCGAAGAGCTGATGGCCACGCTCGAGGCGATCCTGCGTGTGTTCTCCAACCACGGCAACCGCGACAACAAGTTGCGGGCGCGCATGAAGTGGCTCGTCGACACCATGGGTTGGGACGAGCTGCAAGCGCGGATCTTCAAGGAGCGCCGGTTCCTGCTCGCCTCGTCGTCGTGGCCGGGCGGCATCCCCGACGTCGTGCAGAAAGAAGGCGACGATCCCGCGGGGACACACGCCACGATCGTCCCGACGAAGATCGGTCAAGGCATTCCGGTCAGCATCCGCGGCACGTCGGCGTACGAGCGCTGGGAGCAGGCGAACGTCGTGCGCGGCAACGCGAAGGGAACCGTCTCTGCCATCGCGTACGCGAAGTTGGGTGACATCACGTCCGATCAGTTCCGTGCCCTCTCCGCGATTCAGCGCGAGCTCGCCCTCGACGTGCGCGTCACGAATCGTCAGAACTTCGCGCTGCGCGGCTTGAGCGAGGAGCAGCTGCCGAAGCTGTTCGACCGCCTGACGACGATCGGCATGGCCGAGCCGGGCGCCGAGCTCGCTCGCGACGTCGTGGCCTGTCCCGGTGCCGACACCTGCAACCTCGCCGTCACGCAGTCACGTGGTCTCGCCGACGCCATCGGCGCCGCACTCGAAGAGGCGGGCCTGGCCGACGTCGGCGGCGTCCGCACGAACATCTCCGGCTGCACGAACTCGTGCGGGCAGCACCACATCTCCGACATCGGCTTCTTCGGCGCCGAGCGTCGCGCCCACGGCAAGCCGGCGCCCGGCTACCAGATGCTGCTCGGCGGGCTACGTCGGCCAGACGCAGGTGCACTTCGGCGAGAAGGCGCTTCGCCTTCCGGCGAAGAACGCGCCCGAGGCCGCCGTGCGCGTCGTGCGCCGGTTCAGCGAAGAGCGCGAGGTGGGCGAGGTCTTCCGTTCGTGGCTCGACCGCGTCGGTGGCGCCAAGGCCGTCGCTGCGGACCTGAAGGAGCTCGACGAGTTCCCGACTCCCGAAGAAGCGCCCGAGTACTACGTCGACTACGACGAGACCGGTCCGTACGTCGCCGAGACGGGCGAGTCGGAGTGCGCGACATGATGCTCGAACCGAATCCGCTCAGCACCCTTCCGCACTACAGCGACGAGGAGCTGGCCGACCTCAACCGGGAATTCGAGAACCTCCCGGCGGCCAAGGTCATCCAGTGGGCGGTCGACAACTACGCGCCGCATCTGTGCTTGAGCGCGTCGATGACCGATGCCGTGCTGATCGATCTCGCCGTCAAGGTGTATCCCGCGATCGAGGTCGTGTTCATCGACACCGGCTACCACTTCCCCGAGACGCTCGAGACGGTCGAGCAGGTCCGGCGCCGTTACGGGCTCAACCTCCGCATCATGACCGTCGCCCGGCAGGACGAGGAGCTGTGGCGCGTCGACCCCGAGAACTGCTGCTCCGCGGTGAAGGTGGGACAGCTCGACCGCGCGCTGATGGGCAAGGCGGCGTGGATGAGCGGCCTGCGCCGGGTCGAGGCGGCATCGCGCGACAAGGCGCCGATCATCGCCCGCGATCTACGCGGCCTCGTGAAGATCAATCCGCTCGCAACGTGGACCGACCTCGACGTCGCGGGCTACATCGAGGACCACGACGTACCGGTCAACCCGTTGACACGCCAGGGCTATCCGTCGATCGGGTGCATGCCGTGCACGCAACCGGTGCTCGACGGCGAAGACCCTCGCGCCGGCCGGTGGGCGGGCCTCGACAAGACCGAATGCGGCCTCCACGATTTCTGACTGGTTCCCGGCTTGATCTGAGCCGAGCGCGGACGCAAGAGTAACGGTCGTGGCGAGAACGACCGTTCCCACGCCGACCGCACTGCCGACACGGCTCCTCGTGCTCGGCATGGCCCACGAGAACGGCACCGTGCTCGCGAGCGAGTTGATGCCTGTGGCCGAAGCGTGCGGTCAGACGCCCGAACAAGTGCGGTCGTGCCTACGGCGCCTCGTCCGAGAAGGACTGTTCACCCGCGACGGCACCGGCCGTGAAGCCCGCTTCCTCGCCACCGAGGAGGGGATGAAGGCGCTCGGCACGAACCTCGAGCGCCACCGGCTCGCCTACGTCCAGGACCACGCCGGCCGCGGCTGGGACCGTCGTTGGCGCCTCGTCGCGTTCGCCGTGCCGGAGCGGCGGCGAGCGGCGCGTGACGCCTTTCGGGACCGGCTCCGCGTTCTCGGCGGAGCGGCGGTGACCAACGGCCTCTACGTGTCCCCGCATCGATGGGACAAGGACGTGAGCGGCGAGGCCGACCGCCTCGGCTTGGCCGACGTCGTCACACAGGCGTCGACGGACGACCTGAGCGTCGGTGGCGTGACCGATCCTCGAGAGCTGGTGCGCCGGCTGTGGCCGATCGACGAGATCGCAGCGCGCTATCACCAGTTCGTCGAGACCTACGGAGGAGTGCCGGAGGCGCTCGACCGAATGCGAGCCCGGCACGAACGGCTGGCCGACGCCGTGTTCCTACCGGGCGCCCTCGGTGTCACGGTCGAGTTCGCGTCGGTGTTCGCAGACGATCCGTTGCTCCCACCGGAGCTCCTTCCCCGCCCGTGGCCGGGCCGTGCCGCGCGCGAGCTGCTCGTACGGAGCCGTCGGCTCGCGCTGCGTTTGCGCGAGCAGCACAACCGGCCCGCGTTGTTCCGCTCGTTCGACGATCTCATCGAATCGATTCCATGACGGGCGCGGCCGCATCACGCTGGAGGCACACATGAAGTTCGGCATCTTCTACGAGCACCAGTTGCCGCGTCCGTGGGACGACGACAGCGAGCACCGGTTGCTGAAGGACGCGCTCGAACAGATCGAGATCGCGGACCGGGTCGGCATCGATTTCTTGTGGGAGGTGGAACATCATTTTCTCGAGGAGTACTCGCACTCGAGTGCCCCCGAAGTGTTTCTGGCCGCGGCCTCACAACGTACGAGCCGAATCCGGATCGGCCACGGCATCGTGCAACTTCCGTTCAACTTCAACCACAGCGCGCGTGTCGCCGAGCGCATCGCCACGCTCGACCTCATCAGCGACGGCCGAGTCGAGTTCGGAACCGGTGAAGCATCATCCGAAGCCGAGCTCGGAGGCTTTCTCGTCGATCGAGCCAGCAAGCGGGCGCAATGGGCAGAAGCACTGGACGCGGTGACGCGGATGATGGTCGAGACGCCCTTCGCCGGCTACCACGGCGAGTTCCTCGAGATGCCGCAACGCAACGTGGTGCCGAAGCCGCTGCAGAAGCCTCATCCACCGCTGTGGGTCGCGTGCTCACGACGAGACACGATCCACCTCGCGGCCCAGAAGGGCATCGGCGCGCTGTCGTTCAGCTTCGTCGAGCCATCAGAAGCCCGCCGTTGGGTGGACGACTACTACAACACCCTGCAGTCCGACGAGTGCGTGCCGGGCGGCTTCGCCGTCAACCCGAACCTCGCCGTCGTCGTTCCGCTCATGTGCCACCACGACGAGGAGACGGCCATCGACCGTGGGCTCGACGGCGGGCACTTCTTCGGCTACTCGCTCGGCCACTACTACATCTTCGGCTCGCATCAACCGGGCGTGACGAACGTGTGGGACGAGTTCCAGCAGAACCGCTCGTTGTTCGGCTTCGATCGCAGCGTCGCGGCGCAGACCGGCCAGGTCCTGGGCGCGCAGCTCTTCCAGCAGGGACTGGGCTCGTTGCGCGGTGCCATCGGAACGCCTGAGCAGATCCGCCAGCTCGTTCGCGCGGTACGCGGCCTGCGGTGTCGACCAGATCATCTTCGTGAGTCAGTCCGGTCGCAACCAGCACGAACACATCTGCGAGTCACTGGAGTTGTTCGGGAAGGAAGTGCTGCCCGAGTTCGCAGAGACCGCGGACGACATCGAGAGCGCGAAACTCCAACGTCTGGGCCCCGCGATGGAAGCGGCGCTGGCGCGCCGCGAACCTCCACGGGTCGCGGCGGAGTACACGATCCCGGCTGCGATGAAGGTGTAGGAGTCAGCCGGGCCGTGGCCAGTCCTATCGCCGACTACGCGTTCCTGTCCGATCTGCAATCGGCGGCGCTGGTCGGACGCGACGGATCGATCGACTGGTTGACGTTCCCGCGCTTCGACTCCGCGGCGTGCTTCGCCGGTCTGCTCGGGACACCGCGACACGGCAGGTGGCTGCTCGCACCTGCGGGAACGCCGCGTCGTGTCGAACGCCGGTACCGCCCCGGCACGTTGGTCCTCGAGACCGTCTACACCACCGATGACGGCGAGGTCGCGGTCGTCGACTGCATGCCGCCGCGAGACGATCAGCTCGACGTCGTCCGCCTGGTCGAGGGACGGCGAGGTCGGGTCGCGATGCAGATGGAGCTCGTCGTCCGCTTCGACTACGGGTTCATCATTCCGTGGGTACGCCAGGTCGACGGCGAGTGGAGCGCCATCGGGGGGCCGGACGGCCTGCGACTGCGTACTCCGATCGAGGTTCACGGCGAGAACCTCACGACCGTCGCCGAGTTCGCGGTGGGCGAAGGTGACACCGTCCCGTTCCAGCTCACGTGGCATCCGTCGAACGAACCGTGCAAACGCGCGACCGACCCGGTTGCGATGGTGCAGGACACCGAGCGCTGGTGGCGGTCGTGGTGTGACGGCGGCGAACACGTCGCCGGTCGGTGGCACGAGGCTGCGCTCGCGTCCGCCGTCGTCTTGAAAGGTCTGACCTACGTGCCGACTGGCGCGGTGGTCGCCGCCGCGTCGACGTCGTTGCCCGAGCACCTCGGCGGAGTCCGCAACTGGGACTACCGCTATGGATGGCTGCGCGACGCCACGTTCAGCCTGCTCGCGCTGCTGTCCGCTGGCTACGAAGAAGAGGCGCTGGCGTGGCGCAACTGGCTGCTTCGCGCCGCGGCAGGCGCGCCCGAACAGCTGCAGATCATGTACGGCATCGCCGGGGAGAGGCGGTTGCCCGAGCTCGAGCTCGATTGGCTGCCGGGCTACGCGAACTCGAAGCCGGTTCGCATCGGCAACGGAGCTTCCAGACAGATTCCAACTCGATGTCTACGGCGAGGTCATGGACGCGCTGTACCACGCATCGGGTGTGCTCTCCGAACGCGTCGAGGAGTGGAACTTCCAGCTCGCGCTCATGGACTTCCTCGAGAGCGGCTGGAAAGAGCCCGACGACGGGATCTGGGAGGTTCGGGGCGCACGTCGTCACTTCACCCATTCGAAGGTGATGGCGTGGGTCGCCGCCGACCGCGCGGTGCGGTCGGTCGAAGAGCTGGGCCGCGACGGGCCCGCACACCGCTGGCGGGAGCTACGCACCGAGATCGAGAAGTGGATCCTGACGCACTGCCTCGACGACCGAGGCGTGTTCGTCCAGTACCCGGGCACAAAGGAGCTCGACGCCAGCCTGCTCATGATCCCGCTCGTCGGCTTCCTGCCGCCCGACGACGAGCGAGTCGTCGCGACGGTGGAAGCGATCGATCGAGAGCTGACGCCCGCCGACGGCTTCGTCCGCCGTTACCGCCCTGACCAAGACCTCGACGGGCTCCCCCACGGCGAAGGCGCGTTCCTCCTGTGCTCGTTCTGGATGGCGCAGGCTCTCGCCACGATGGGCCGCACGCGGCAGGCGACCGAACGGTTCGAACGTCTTCTTGCGTTGCGCAACGATGTCGGTCTGCTGTCCGAGGAGTACGACCCCGCCACGAAGCAGCTGCTCGGCAACATCCCGCAGGCGTTCAGCCACACCGCGCTCGTCAACACCGCGGTCATGTTGAGCGGAAGCGGACGGGTACGAGGTCAGCCGGTCAGCGACGCGACCGACGACGCTGCGAGCGGCTGAGCGACGGCGGCTGGTAGCCGGCGTCGGCCGCGTTCACGTTCTCGCCCGGCGGTACGAGGCCGTCGATGCGGTCGAGCACGTCCTGGCTGAGATGCACGTCGGCACCAGCGAGCACGTCGGTGAACTGATCCATCGTGCGCGGGCCGATGATCGCCGACGTCACCGCCGGATGCTCGAGCACGAACGCCATCGACAGGTGGGTCAACGACACACCCGCGTCGGCCGCCAGCTTGAGCAGCTCCTCGACCAGGTCGAGCTTGCGCTGGTTCTCGGGCAGGTCGAAGTTGAACCGATCGGGGATGCGCGCCGCCCGACCCGTGGTCGGTGTCGGGTCGCCCTTGCGGTACTTGCCGGTGAGCCAGCCGCCGGCGAGCGGGCTCCAGGGGATGACACCCATGCCGTACTTCTTGCAGGTGGGGAGCACCGCGGTCTCGACGCCACGAGCGAAGATCGAGTACGGCGGCTGCTCGCAGCGGAAGCGCTCGCGGCCGCGCTGCTCGGCGACCCACTGCGCCTCGACGACGAGCTCGGCCGGATACGTCGAGCTGCCGATGACGCGGACCTTGCCCTGGTGGACGAGGTCGGACAGTGCGCCCAGCGTCTCTTCGAGGTCGACCGTCGGGTCGGGCCGGTGCGCCTGGTACAGGTCGATGTAATCGGTATCGAGGCGGCGGAGACTGTTCTCGACCTCGTGCATGATCCATCGCCGCGACGCGCCGCGTTGGTTCGTGTCCTCGCTCATCGGCGCGACGAACTTCGTCGCCAGGACGACGCTGTCGCGCCTGCCCTTGAGGGCCTTGCCGACGATCTCCTCCGATTCGCCCGTCGAGTAGACGTCGGCGGTGTCGATGAAGTTGATTCCCTCGTCGAGGGCGTGATGGATGATGCGAATGCAGTCGTCGTGGTCGCGATTGCCCCACGCGCCGAACATCATGGCGCCGAGGCAGTAGCGGCTCACCTGGATCCCGGTGCGGCCGAGCGTTGTCCTCTCCATGCGCGCGACCCTACGCCCCATGGAACCGAACGCCACCCGCCCCTACATGCCGGGCTACGGGATCCTGCCCGCGACCGACGGCACCGGCTTGCTGCCATGGTCGTGGGCGGTCGACCGACTCTCGTCGTCGCACGACTACTGGGTGACGACGACGTGGCCCGACGGGCGCCCTCATCTCACTCCGGTGTGGGGAGCATGGGTCGACGGCGCGGTGTGGTTCAGCTGCAGCGGTTCGTCCCGCAAGACGAAGAACCTCGAACGGGACCCGAGGTGCTGCATCGCCACCGACAATCCGTACGAGCCCGTGATCGTGGATGCGGTCGCAGAACGGGTACTGGCGCCCGAGTCGATCCGCACGTTCACCGACGCCGTCAACGTCAAGTACGAGAGCGACTACGGCACCGACTTCTTCGCCGACAACGCCCTGTGGCGCGCCCGTCCCCAGTCCGCCTTGGCCCTCGACGAAGCCGACTTCCCCGGCTCCCCCACCCGCTGGCGCTTCTGCCTAGGCGAACTCCGGGTCGCCGTGGTCGCCAGAGCGGCCACGGCGCACCAACATTCGTTCAGGACAGGTGGGCGGCGTCGTTCAGGCGGACGAGCCACCAGCGGTCGGCGTCGTGGCGGAGCTCGGTGATGGACGTGTTGTCGACGTAGCGCACGAGGGTCCCGAACGGGACGCCACCGAGCACCTCGAGCGCGCACCCGACGACACCGCCGTGGCACACGATCGCGACCGACTCGCCGTCGTGCTCCTCGACCAGTCGGAGCAACGCCTTCTCGACGCGCGCCACGAACATCGCCACGCTCTCCGACCCGGGTGCCCGGACGCGGGTGCGGTCCTCGCCCTCGGCGAACACGCCATAGCGCGGCGTCGAACTCCTCGAAGGCGAGCCCCTCGCCCTCGCCGGGATGTTGCTCGCACCAGTCGCAGAGCTCGGTCGCCGTGAGCCCGTCGCCCACGGCCGGCGCGATCGTCGTCGCGGTCTCGATGGCTCGCGGGAGGATGCTCGTGTACACCGCGCTCACGTCACGCAACTCAGCCGTGCGCAGCAGCCGGTCCCGCAGCTTCGCCGCCTGCTCACGGCCGAGCAACGACAGTCCTGTGCACGTGTCGTGACCGGAGACGATCCGGTCCACCTGCGCCTGTGACTCACCGTGCCTGATGAGAACAACCCGCGTCGACGCCATCAGCGCAGTCTCTCAGGCGAGGTTGTCGACAAAGCCCTCCAATTGACGGAGGTTGCGGCATTCGAAGACGCCGTCGCAGTGGATGCCGAACTCGCTCACGATGGAATCGCCGGTGTCCCAGTACGACCGCGGCTCAGGGTTGAGCCAGAACACGTGGCGGGCGCGGTGCCGCATCTCCTTCAGCACCCATGCCTGCGACGCGTGGTAGTTGTTCCGCGCGTCGCCGAGGATCATCACGGTCGTCTTCGGCCCGACTTCCTTCCCCCACTTCGACCAGAACACCTCGAGCGTGTGCCCGTAGTCGGAGTGACCGTCGACCCAGACGACGTCGGCCTCGGTGTTGACGCGGTGGACAGCGTCGGCGATGTCCTCGACGCCGTCGAAGTAGCGGGTGACTTCGTCGACACCGTCGATGAACACGAACGATCGCACCTTCGAGAACTGCGCGCCGATCGCGTGCACGAGGTGCAACGTGAATCGGGCGAACGCAGCGACCGATCCGGAGATGTCGGCGATCACGAAGATCTCGGGCTTCGACGGCCGTGGGTACTTGAACTTGGGCTCGGCCGGCACGCCGCCGTACGACAGCGAGTGACGCACGGTGCTGCGGAAGTCGAGCGCCCCCTTGCGGCCGTGGCGCCGCTTGCGGGCGAGGCGCACGGCGAGCTTGCGGGTGAGCGGATAGATCGCTCGCCGCAACGTCAGCATCTCCTCGCGGGACGTGTGCATGAAGTCGATGTCCTCGGGCAACGGCTTGCGCAACGTGCGCGCCATCGCCTCGACACCGCGATCGGCCACCAGACGGCGCCTGATCTCCGCCTCGATCTCCTTGCGGAGCTGGTCGACGCGGATCTCGTACTCGTCTCGCTCGAGACGTTCCTCGAGCGCCGACATCTCGGGCACCTGCTCACGGGTGTGGTCCATCAGCCGCTCGAGCACGCCGTCGAGATCGAGGTTGCGCAGCGTCCGGTACAGGTAATACGTCCCGCCCACCGGCCGCCCGGGCTCCATGCCTGCGTACCGCTTCACGGCCTGGCGCGCGACCGCTCGCATGAGGCGCGTCGTTGCCGTTCAACAGCGATCGGTACAGCATCTCGGCGAGCTCTTCGGGCGTCATCGAGTCGCCCCCGCCAGTGCCCTGCATCCCCTCGGCGGCCTGCTCCCGGAGCTGCTCCATCAGCTCGTCGAGATTGCCCAGCTCGTCGTCGCCCTCGTCGCCGATGGCGTACTCCTTGCCCCGGAGCGAGAAGTAGACCTCGAACACGGTCTCGAAGGCGCGCCAGTGCTGGTTGTTCTTCACCAGCGTCGCGGCCAGCGCGTACTTGAACGCCTCCCGGTCGTCGAGCGGGATGTGGCGCACCGCCGCCATCGCGTCGAGGTTCTCGGTGAGGCTGACGGGCAGTCCTGCTTCGCGCAGCTCCTGGATGAAGCCGGCCAGCAACGACAGGATCGGCGCGCCCGTCGTCGGATCGACGACGTCCGCTGGGCCACCGGGTTCGTCAGGCACGAGGTGCGGGACCGCCCCGCTTCCAGCTCTGTCCGTCGGTCGCGAACTCCTTGACCGCCTTGGCGATGTCGCTCTGGTACTTGAGCAGGATGTTGATCGTTGACGTCGCCTGGTCGGCGTCGACGTTCTCGATGCCGAGCAGCACCAGCGTGCGCGCCCAGTCGAGCGTCTCGGAGACCGACGGCGCCTTCTTCAATTCGAGTTGACGGATCGAGCGCACGATGCGAGCCACCTGCTCGGCGAGGTTCTCCGTGATGTCGGGAACCTTCGCGAGCACGATCTCCTTCTCGCGGTCGAGATCCGGATAGTCGATGTGCAGGTAGAGGCACCGGCGCTTCAGCGCCTCGGACAGCTCACGAGTGTTGTTCGACGTGAGGAACACGAGCGGGATCTGCGTCGCCACCACGGTGCCGAGCTCAGGGACCGAGACCTGGTAGTCGGAGAGGACCTCGAGCAACAGCGCCTCGGTCTCGACTTCGACGCGGTCGACCTCGTCGATCAACAGCACGACGGGCTGCTCGCTGCGGATCGCTTCGAGCAACGGACGAGTCAGCAGGAAGTCCTCGCCGAAGATGTCGTCTTCGACCTCGGACCACTTCGCGCCTTCGGCTTCCGTCACGCGCTGCGCCTGGATGCGCAGGAGCTGCTTCTTGTAGTTCCACTCGTAGAGGGCCTTCGACTCGTCGAGACCCTCGTAGCACTGCAGGCGGATGAGACGGGCGCCCGACATCTCCGCCACCGACTTGGCCAGCTGCGTCTTGCCGGTACCGGCAGGACCCTCGACCAGCACCGGCTTCTGCAGCCGGTCGGCCAGGTACACGATGCCAGCGATGCCTTCGTCGGCGAGATAGTCGACCTTGCGAAGGCCGTCGCGCACCTCGGGGACGGACTCGAAGCGATAGTCCATCGATTCACCCTACCGGGGCACTTGACCGGGCGGTCAAGACGGTTCGGGCATGGATCACGTGCGGATGTGGCCGCTCCCGTGGACGACGTATTTCGTCGTCGTGAGCTCGCGCAGGCCCATCGGTCCGCGCGCGTGCAGTTTCTGGGTCGAGATACCGATCTCGGCGCCGAAGCCGAACTCCTCACCGTCGACGAACCGGGTCGACGCGTTGACGAGCACGGCGGCGGCATCGACCTCGCGGCAGAACCGATCTGCCGCCTCCAGGTCGCGGGTGACGATGGCCTCGGAGTGTCCCGAGCCGAAGCGCGTGATGTGCTCGACGGCCTCGTCGAGCGAGTCGACGACCCGCGACCGCGAGCGTGAGGTCGAGGAACTCGGTCGCATAGTCGTCGTCGGTCGCGACGCCGGCGCCGGGCAGCAACGACCTGCGTTGTCTCGTCACCGCGCACCTCGACGCTGTCGAGGAGCGGCGCGAGGCGCGGCAGCAACTCGCCGGCAACGGCTCGATGGACGAGCAACGACTCGGCCGCGTTGCACACCGACGGACGTTGCGTCTTGGCGTTGACGACGATCTCGGCTGCCATGTCGAGATCGGCGGAAGCGTCCACGTACACGTGGCAGTTGCCGTCGCCGTCGATGACGTACGGCACGGTCGCGTGGTCGAGGATCGAACGGATCAGCGACGGCCCGCCGCGCGGGATCAGACAGTCGATCGACTCCCGCAGACGCATGAACTCGATGGCCGTCTCGTGCGTGGTGTCCTCCACCAGCACCAACCCGTCGTCGGGCAGGCCGGCCTTCTGCAGCGCCTCGCGCAGCACGCGTCGCGATCGCGACGTTCGACTCGATCGCGCCCGACGACCCGCGCAGGAATGCTGCGTTGCCTGACTTCAGGCACAGGCCGAACGCGTCACTTGTCACGTTCGGGCGGTTCTCGTAGATGATCGCCACGACGCCGAGCGGAACCCGGACCCGCGTGATGCGCAGGCCGTTCGGGCGGGTCGAGCCGCCGACCACCTCGCCGACAGGGTCTTCGAGTGCCGCCACCTTGCGAAGTCCCCCGGCCATGCCTTCGATGCGAGCGGGGCTCAGTCGGAGGCGGTCGACGACCGTCCGGGTGACACCGTCGCGCTCGGCTCGCGCGATGTCGGCCCCGTTCGCGTCCAGGATGTCGTCCGAGCGTTCGACGAGCAGGTCCGCCGCCGTCGCCAGCGCCGCGTCCTTGGCTGCCGTCGATGCGCCCGCGAGAACACGCGACGCGGCCTTCGCCCTTTTGCCGAGTTCAGAGATGTCGCCGCTCACGGCAAAACCCTACGGCAGGTAACTTGACGTGATGACCGGGTCCCGGGCGGCGACCTTGAACGACGTCGAGTCTGTGGCCGACGCGCTCGTGCGGGCGTTCGAGGACGACCCGCTGATGATGTACCTGTTCCGGACCGACGAGGGACGCCGCAAGAAGTCGCGCCTCTTCTTCGTGAGCGACGCGAGGCGCGCCATCGAGAAGGGGAAGGGGCGGGTCGACACGAACGAAGACGGCGACGCCAAGGGCGGCGCGATCTGGTTCGCGCCGGACCAATGGCGGACGGGCGGCATCGGAGCTGCTCGGCCAGATCCCGATGCTGCTTCGCATGGGCCTCGAGACGCCGAGGGCGCTCACCGTCCTCAGCCTCGTCGAGAAGGTGCATCCGAAGGAACCGCACTGGTACCTCGCCGTGCTCGGCACCGACCCGCAGCATCAAGGCAAAGGGCTCGGCTCCGCGCTCATGGCGCCGGTGTTGGCCAACTGCGACGAAGAAGGCGTCCCCGCGTACCTCGAGTCGTCGAAGGAACGGAACATCCCGTTCTACGAGCGGCACGGCTTCAAGGTGACCAGCGAGCTGCAGATCAAGAATGGGCCGTCGCTCTGGCCGATGTGGCGAGACCCGCGCCCGCCTGACGGAACCTGACTCATGCGGCGCGCGCTGGCGTTGCTCGCAGCTGCGGGCATGATCGCTGCTGCCGTGTTCATCCGCTCGCGGATCGACGACGACACGACGCACGTCGCCGCCGTCAGCTCGAACGCGCCACCCACCGGGCCGATCACGATCGCGTGCGTCACGGAGCTGCGTGACGCGTGCGACGCGATCATGAAGCAACATCCGGAGATCACGACTCGCGTCGAGGATGCCGCGACGACGGCTCAGGCGCTGGCGAAGGAAGCCGGTGGCATCGACGGCTGGCTGACGCTCGAGCCGTGGCCCGACATCGTCAACGAACTGGCGCAGAACCCGATCTTCAAATCTGAGACGTCGATCGCATCGACGCCGCTCGTCATCGCGATGGTCAAACAGCGGGCGAACGTCCTTGCGTCGAATTGTCCGAACGGTGTCGTCGGATGGAAGTGTCTCGGCGACAGGGTCGGCAAGCCGTGGACCGACCTCACCGGTGGGGTGCCGGCGTGGGGCAACGTGACCGTCGGCAACCCGCCCCTCACGTCCGCGACCGGTCTCCTACTGTTCGGAAACGCGGCGACGGGCTACTTCGGGCGGACGGACATCGCGACCAACGACTTCGACGACCCGTCGTTCATGGCATGGCGAACCAAGCTGAAGATGACGTTCATGGACACCGATCCGTTTGGAGAGTTCGTGACGCAACTCCCTGCGAAGTTCAGCGGGGTCGGTGTCACGTCGGCGGAGGAGAAGGGGAACGTCGGGACCAAGGCGGATCAAGTGATGGTCGTCAACCCGACGCCCCCGGCGAGCGCGGTCGTGACGCTGGCCCCGGTCGGAACCGGAAGCCGAGCCGACGAAGTGAGCCGGCTGGCGAACAGCACCTCGCTGCAGGACACGCTGCGGTTCGAGGGGTGGAACGTCGGCGACATCCCGAAGGACACGGGGCTGCCCACCCCCGGCGTCCTGCTCGCGCTGAGCGGGCTCAGCGGATGAGGATCACCCACGCGGTTCTTCCGGTCATCGCTGCCGTGCTCACCGTTGCCGCGTGCACGAGCTCGAAGAGCAGCGACCAGTCCGCCGCCGGTCCAGGGCGGTGCATCGTCGTCGACATCGCCGCCTCACCCGAGAAGGGCGATCTGATGACGTCGCTGGCGAAGTCGTTCAACGGCACGGACAAGGCCAAGCTCGGCAAGGACTGCATCTTCGTCCGTCCGCAGAGCAAGTCGTCCGGCGCGGCCGCGCAGCTCCTGTCGTCGAACTGGGACGAGAACGTCGACGGCCCGCGCCCGGTCGTGTGGTCCCCGGCTGCGACGTCGTGGGGCCAGATCGTGAACGAGCAACGCACCGCAGCGGGGCAGGCGCCGATCGTCCCCAAGGGCGACCCGTTCATGGTCACGCCGCTCACCATTGCGATGCCGAAGCCGATGGCCGACGCGCTCGGCTATCCCGCGAAGCCGATCGGGTGGACCGACATCTTCACGCTCGCGAAGGACCAGCAGGGATGGGGGACGTTCGGCCATCCCGAATGGGGTGCCGTTCAAGCTCGGCAAGACCAACCCGAACTTCTCCACGAGCGGGCTCAACGCGCTGATCGCGCAGACGTACGCGGCAACCGGCAAGACCGCGGGGCTCGTCGGCGGAGGACCTCGACAATCCTGCCGTCGTCGACTTCGGAACCGCCGTCGAGTCGACCGTCGTGCACTACGGCGACACCACGCTCACCTTCCTCAACAACCTCTACCGGGCCGACCAGCGCGGCCAGGCGCTGACCTACGTGTCTGCGGTGGCGGTCGAGGAGAAGTCGGTCATCGACTACAACCAGGGCAACCCGGACGGCGTGTTGAGCCCGGGCGAGCAACCACGGCCGCCGAAGATCCCGCTCGTCGCCATCTACCCGAAGGAAGGGACGCTGTTCAGCGACAGCCCCTACTACGTCCTCGACGCGCCGTGGGTCACGCAGCAGCAGAAGGACGCGGCGAAGGTCTTCGAGGACTTCGTGAAGGCGCCCGACAACCAGAAACAGGTGCTGTCGTACGGCTTCCGGCCGGGCAATCCCGCAGTCGCCATCGGTGATCCGATCGTTCCGGCCAACGGCGTCGATCCGAACCAGCCGCAGACACTGCTCGAAGTGCCGCAGCCTGCCGTGCTCACCAAGCTGCTCGGCGTGTGGTCGGCGCAGCGCAAGAAGGCACGAGTCGCGCTCGTGCTCGACGTCTCGGGGTCGATGGGAGACCCCGCCGATCCGAAGACTCCTGGCGCGGGTACCAAGCTCGATCTCGCCAAACAGGCGATCGACAACGCCGTCGGGCTGTTCAGCCAAGACGACATCGTCGAGTTCGACATCTTCTCGACCGGCCTCGGCGACGCGCAGAACCAGAACGTGCTCCAGCTCGTGCCTCCTGGCCGCGTCGCCGACAACGGCGAGCAGCTACGGAGCAAGGTGGACTCGCTGGCGCCGCAGAACGGCACGCCGCTGTACGAGGTGACCGAGAACGCCTACACGAGCGCGGTCAACAACTTCGACCCGGCGCGCATCAACGCCATCGTGTTGCTGACGGATGGCAAGAACGACGACGGCAAGCCGGACGACGACGACCAACAGTTGCAGCACTTGTTGGCCACCTTGCGCTCGGGGAACGAAGGGCAACTCAGTCACCCGGTGCGTGTCTTCCCGATCGCATACGGGTCCGACGCCGACGTCGACACGCTGAAGGCGATCGCCGACGCGAGCAACAGCGCCGAATACGACGCGAAGGACCCGACCACGATCAACCAAGTGCTCACGGCGGTGATCTCGAACTTCTGACGATGCCGCCGGCCGCTGTTCCCCGGCCCGCTGCTCCCGCGGTCGCGCACATTGTCGACTCAACCACCGAAACGCGTGGCTCGGTCGACACAGAGCAGGTCCGGGTGACGTCTGTGTCGACTCAGCCACCGAAGTGGTCGCTCAACAGACACAGACGCGAGAGCCCTGCTGTCCGTGTCGACTTCAGCCACCGAAGTGGTCGCTCAACAGACACAGACGCGAGAGCCCTGCTGTCCGTGTCGACTGAGCCACCGAAAACGGTGGCTCAGCAGACAATGTGCGCGACGGGGGGCAGTATGGCGTCGGCGTCTGCAACGAGGAGGTCGCCGTGGAGTACGAGCAGATTCGCAGCGAGCGTCAGGGCGAGGTGCAGCTTCTCACCCTGAACCGGCCCGATCGGCTGAACGCGTGGACGCCGAAGATGGCCGAAGAGCTCGCGGACGCCATCGAAGCGGCCAACCACGATCCGGACGTCGGCGCGGTCGTCATGACCGGCGAGGGCCGCGGCTTCTGCGCGGGCGCGGACATGGAGGCGACGTTCGGAGTGCGCATCGCCGGTGGCGATCCCGGCGCCAACACCGCGGACGGACAGGGCGGCATGCCCGCCGGCCTCGACTGGGTGGACCTGTGCCGGCGGTCCAAGCCGTTGATCGCCGCGGTCAACGGCGCCGCGGTCGGGATCGGGATGACGATGATCCTGCCGTTCGACGTGATCCTCGCGTCGGACAAGGCCCGGTTCGGCATGTTCTTCATCAAGGTCGGGCTCGTCCCCGAACTGGCGTCGACCCACTTCCTCGTGCAGCGCATGGGATTCGGCCGGGCCAGTGAGATGTGTCTGTCGGGCAGGTTGTGGTCTGCCGGCGAGGCGATGGCGGGCGGGCTCGTCGAGCGGGTCGTCGCGCCCGACGCGCTGCTCACGGAGGCGGTCGGCCTCGCATCGACGATCGCCGCCAACCCCGCGCCCCAGCTGCAGATGATCAAGCAACTACTCAGCGTCAATGCGGTGGCCGGCGATCTGCACGAGGTGCAGAAGCGCGAGAGCGAATATCTGCGCGAATGCTGGAAGACCCCCGAGCACGCGGAGGCCGTCGCCGCCTTCACCGAGAAGCGCGACCCTCACTTCCCGCCGAGGAAGGCGCCAGTAGCGTGAGGTGATGCCCCGGCGATCCTTCAGGGACCGCTTCTTCACCCCGCCGGTGGCGCGTGCCATCACTTCGCCTTCCGGAATCCTGCTCGCGGGGGCCACGGTGTCGGCCGGCATCCTGGTCGGCCTGCCGGTCGTCGGGGTCGTCGCCGTCGGCGCCGCCGCCTTCGCCGCCCGTGTGGTGGTCGCCATCCCCCACGACAAGAACCGCGAACGCATCGACCCGTTCGCACTGCAGGACCCCTGGCGCCGATTCGTCAAGGAGGCACTGGACGCGCAGAAGCGGTTCAACACCGCGGTGCACGACGCGCCCGCCGGGCCGATGCACGAACGGCTCACCGAGATCGCGGCACGGATCGACGACGGGCTCGACGACTGCTGGCGCGTCGCGCGCCACGGCCACGCGCTGTCGAAGGCCCACAGGCGTCTCGATGCCGACGAGGCCGCCCGAGACCTCGAGCAGATCACGAGTTCGTCGTCCTCGCCTCCCGCTGGAGGGCAGCGCACTCGCGGAGACCGTCGAGGCATTGCAGGCGCAAGTGAGCGCGGCGCAGCGCATGGACCAGACGATCAACGAAGCGCGGGACAAGCTTCGCCTGATCGACGCTCGGCTCGACGAGGCGGCCGCTCGCGCCATCGAACTGTCGGTGACCGACGGCGACGTCTCCGAGCTCACGACGTTGTCGGACGACGTCGACGGACTCGTCGGTGACCTCGAAGCGCTGCGGCAGGGCATGGAGGAGACGGCTCGCCCGGCCCCGGGAACCGCGTGAGCGACGTCCAGCGCGTGAGCGACATCCAAGAGGCCACGGACGCGCAGATCGTCCGCTCCTCGGCCGTCGTCGCGGTCGGCACCGCCCTCAGCCGCATCACCGGACTGCTGCGAACCGTCGTCCTCGCCTACGTGCTCGGTCGAGAGGCGCTGGCCGCCGCGTACAACCTCTCGAACACCACACCGAACATCGTCTACGACCTCATCCTCGGCGGCATCCTGTCGGCGACCCTCGTTCCGGTGTTCGTCGATCACTTCCAGAGCGACGACGAAGCGGGCATCAACGCGGTCGTCACGGTCGTGACCAGCGCGCTGATCGCGGTGACGGTCACGGCGGTCGTGGCCGCTCCTTCGATCTTCCGCGCGTACACGTGGGCTGCCCCGGACCAGAACGCCGCCGACCTCGAGCGCGCCGGCGTGCCACTGCTGCGGTTGTTCGCGCCGCAGATCCTGTTCTACGGACTCACCGCGCTCGGCACGGCCATCCTCAACGCGCGGCGGCGCTTCGCCGCTCCGGCGTTCGTGCCCATCCTCAACAACGTCCTCGTGTGCGGCGTGCTGCTGTACTTCGCGCACATCGCGGGTCGTGGCGCGTCAGTCGAGTCGATCGCGGACAACACGACATGGTTGTGGCTCCTCGGCGCCGGGACGACCGCCGGCATCGCGCTGATGACGATCGCACTGTGGCCGTCGTTGCGCTCGTCGGGCTGGCGGTTCCGTTGGCACTTCCGTCCACGTGATCCCGCGGTGCGGAGGGTTGCCGCGCTGTCCGGATGGACGCTCGGGTACGTCATCGCCAACCAGGTGGCCCTGCTCGTCGTGCTCGCACTCGCGACCCGCGAGAGCGACAGCGCGCCGACCTTCTATCTGTACGCGTTTCAATTCTTCCAATTGCCGTACGGGCTGTTCGCCGTGTCGCTGATGACGACGATCACACCGGAGCTGGCATCGGCGGCCAGCAGCGGTGACATGGTCCGCTTTCGTGAGCGACTCTCCTACGGGATCCGGTTGATGACGCTCGTCGTGCTCCCGTCCGCCGTCGGGATGATCGTCGTCGCCCGCCCGCTGATCGCCTCGCTGCTCGGCGGCGGGTTCGCGCCCGCCGCCGACGTCCTGGCGAACTTCGCGATCGGCCTGCTCGCGTTCTCGCTCTACCTGTTCCTGCTGCGAGGGTTCTACGCGCAACAGGACACGCGGACGCCGTTCCTCCTCAACGTCCTCGAGAACGGGGTCAACGTCCTGCTCGCGTTCGCGCTCGTCGGACGATTCGGTGTCCAAGGTCTGGCGTTCGCCTACTCCGCCGCGTACGTCGTCGCCGCAGCCGTCACGTTCCTTGCGCTGCGCCGCCGGGTCGGACGGCTCGAGGGCCGGCGGCTCGCCGCGACCACCGCTCGCATCGCGGCGGCCACCGCGATCATGGGAATTGCGGCCTATCTCGCCTCGCGGGCCGTGGGCTCGCCGACCGGTGGCGGCGCGGTGGTCCGCCTCGTCGTGGGCGTCGTGGTCGGCGTCGTCGTGTACGGGGCATGCCTGCTGGCCTTCCGCGTCGAGGAGATCGACGCGTTGCGGGAACGGCTGCGCGACCGGCGGCGAGGCGGTCGGTCGATCGACGCAGTACGTGGGTAGCCTTCGGGTCCATGTTCAAGGTCATCAAGCGGTGGTGGAAGTACATGACCGCGAAGCTGTCCGGCTCGTTCAACGAGCGGGCAGACCCGAAGGTGCAACTCGAACAGGCGATCGTGGAAGCGCAGGAGCAGCACCGCCGGCTGCGAGAGCAAGCGGCCAATGTCATCGCCAACCAGAAGCAGACCGAGATGCGTCTGAATCGCACGATGGGCGAGCTCGAGAAGATCAACGGCAACGCCCGTCAGGCGGTGGTGATGGCCGACGAAGCCACCAAGGGCGGCGATGCCGCCAAAGCCACCGAGTACACGCAGGCCGCCGAGGCGTTCGCCAACCGGATGATCGCGCTCGAGTCCGAAGTCGAGAGCCTCAAGACGATGTCGCTGCAGTCGACCCAAGCGGCCGATCAGGCCAAGGCGGCAGTGCAACAGAACTCGACCGCGTTGCAACAGAAGCTGTCGGAACGCCAGAAGCTCCTGGGCCAGCTCGACCAGGCGAAGATGCAGGAGCAGATGAACACGGCGATGTCGTCGCTGTCCGAGACCGTCGGCGACGACGTGCCGACGCTCGACGAGGTCCGCCAGAAGATCGAGGCCCGCTACGCGAAGGCCAAGGGGATGTCCGAGCTCACCGACACCTCGGTCGAGGGCCGCATGCTCGAGATCGAGCAGGCGTCGATGAACCGTGAGGCCCAGACACGTCTGGCCGAGATCCGCGCCCAGCTCGGGATCGCGCCGGCGTCGGCGTCCGAGCCGGCCGGTGAGGTCGGCGCCGGAGCGGCTACACCGGAGCCGAAGCCGGAGCCGGCGCCACAGCCGTCGCCGGAGACACCCGCAACGTGATCGCCGGGCCGGGCGGTGGCCGGCCTGGCAGCTCGACCGCGATGCCGTTGTCGGTCCGCGTCCACGACAACTGATCGACGCGACCCAGCAGCTCCACCGTCGCACCATCGTCGGCCCGCACGTCGAGGAGCTCGACGCGGGAGCTGCGTGGGGTGCCGAGGACGATCGCGTACATCGCACCGTCGCCGGCAGTGAACCGCACGTCGAGCCCGTCGGCCGTCTTGCCGTCCGTTCGATCCCACGGACGGGTGTCGTAGACCGCGGCGCCGTTGACCTGCAGCCACCAGCCGACGGCCAGCAGCCGCCGCGCCTGCACGAAGGGAATGGTGCCGTCGCCAGACGGTCCGACGTTGAGCAGCACGTTGCCGCCGTGCGCCGTGACGTCGACGAGCATGCGTACGAGGTCGTCCGCTGACAGGTAGTCGTCGTCGCCTTCCTCGCGGTTGAACCCGAACGACGTGCCGATGCCGCGGGTCGACTCCCACTTCCGACCCGGCGCGCCGTGCGTCGAGTACTCGGGCGTGACGAAGTCGGCATGGATCTGTCCCGCCGATTGGCGGACCCAATCGAAGCGGTTGTTGACGACACCGTCCGGCACGCGGTCGAAGTACGAGCCGAACAGCGTGTCGAGGTCGGCCGCGGCCGGATAGCCGATGTCGTTCCAGAGAACGCACGGCTCGTAGCGATCGATCAGCTCGCGCCAGTGCGCGTCGGCGTACTCGAGGTACTCGCCGGTCTGCGGGATCGCTGCGAGCATCGAAGCGAAGTCCGTGATGGGCAGGCCACCGAACGTCCAGTCGAGCCCGCCGGAGTAGTACGTGCCGAACCGCATGCCCGCGATCGCGCACCGCATCGGCCAACTCGCCGACCACATCGCGTTCCGACTGCCACGCAGGCTTGTGGGGATTGCGATCCGCGCTCGGCCACAGCAGCACGCCGTCGTGGTGCTTCGTGACGAGGACGACGTACCGGGCTCCGGCTCGCGCGAACAGGTCGGCCCAGTCGTGCGGGTTCCAGCCCTGATGCCCCGACAGGAACTGACGGACGAACGCGTCGTACGGAAGGTCGCCGTACGTCGCGGTGTGGTGCCGCTGCACGGGACTGCCCTCGATGGCGAGTGAGTTCTGGTACCACTCGACGTACGGCGACCTGGCGAACGCGGCCTGTTCGCCCTGCTCGGCGGCAAGCTCGAAGGGCGACGGCCCGACGGGGGCGAAGGCAGGGACGGCAGCGGCCGTCCAGTGCACGAAGATGCCGAACTTGGCATCGTCGAACCAGCGGGGCAGAGCGCGGTCGTTCATAGACGACCACTAGCCTTGCCCGCCGTGGAGCCCAAGGGTTCCGGACGTTCGCGATGTCCGGCCGATAACGGCGATCTTCGCGATCGTCGGCGCACTGGTCCTGCTTGCGTCGATCTTCCTCACGGCGTTCGTGGTCAGCGACTCCTCGTCGTTCAGCACCGTCCTGAGCCTGGCGACGAGCGCCGGGCTCCTCAGCATCCTGCTGATCCGGGAGATCATCCAGCGTCGTCGGAGCGAGCGAGCCTTCGTGCGGGCCGAGAAGGCGCTCCAACCAGTCGTCCATTCGGTGGACGACGCACCCGACGAGATCCACTTGCCGGAGCTGCTCGAAGAGCTCGTGACCCGGGCGGCATCGAGCCTGCGCACGCGGTGGGTGGCCGTCCTGCTGTCCGACGAGGGCACCGACGAGCTGCGGGTGGCGGCGGCCACCGAGCTGTCGCCAAGAGTGATCGGCACTCCCGTCGACCGGGAAGCGGTGACCGGTCCGAACGAGCGCGCTCGGCATCTCGTGCCTCTCTCGCTGGAAGGAGGCCGCACCGGCATCCTCGAGCTGGGTGCGCCGGAGAACCGCTCGTTCGACCGTGACGACTTCGCGTTGATGGCCCTCGTCGCCGATCGCATGTCCGGTGAGATCGAGCGAGCCCGACTCGCCGACGCCGAGCGCCGATCGCGCCTCGCCTCGCAGCAGGCCCGCGCCCACGTCGCGCTGATCGCCGACGTCTCGATCGTCCTCGCTCGTGTGCTCGAGGACGTGCGCCCGACGATGCGAGGAGTGGCCGAGACCCTCGTCGACCAGTTCGCCGATCTGTGCATCATCCACCTGGCGGGGCCGGACGGACGCATCGAGCGGGTGGCGAGCAGCATCCGTCCCTCCCCCGGCGGCGGTGTCGAGAGCGTCACGCCCGACCTGTTCGGCATGGACGCCGCGCTGCAACGAGTGATGACGAACAGCCAGTCCGAGCTCACCTATGTCGACCCGGACAATGCGTTGCGAGGTGTCGACGACGTCCTCGGCCAATCGCTGCAGGAGCGCGGCATGTGCTCGTGGGTCGTCGCGCCGATTCGGGTGCGCGGCCTGCCGATGGGAACGATCATCACGGCAACGGGCACCGGTCGCCGCGGGTACCGGCCGTCCGATCAGCGGGTCGTCGAGGAGCTCGCGAACCGCAGCGCCATCGCCGTCGAGCGCGCCATGCTCTATTCGGAGACGAGGCAGGCCGCCATCGCCGCCGAGCGCCGTGCCGAGCAACTGGCCAGGCTGATCGAGGCCGCCATCTCACTGAACCCCTCGTCGTCCCCGTCCGACCTGCTCGTCACCCTCGTCGACCAGGCGACGCTCGTGCTGCAGGCACCCCGGGCGCACGCGTGGCTCGACGGCGACGACGGGTTCGAAGCCGACATCGGTGAGCGGCCGGAGAACGGCGAGCGCGCCGGCAGTCCGCTCGTCGACGCGAGCGGCAACGACGTCGGCTACCTGTCGGTGACGCGTCCCGAAGACGAGCGATTCACCGCGGGCGACGACGCGATGCTCACCCTCCTTGCTCGGCTGGCGTCGGCGGCGGTGCAGAACGCGCGGCTGTACGACGACGTGCGCGTGCGGGAGCAGCGACTCCAGGCACTCTTCGAGGCCTCGCCGCTGGCGATCCTCGAGCTCGATGTCCGCGGCGTGGTGCGCGACGCCAATCTCGCGGCACGCGCGATGTTCACCGAGCGACGCGACCGACGGGATCGAGCTCCCTGAGAGCCTCCGTGAATGCCTGCGACGCATGACGGTGAAGGCGCTCGGCGGCGATGTCGCCGAAGACGAGATCACCGCGGAAGGCGAGACAGGGTCCGGTCGAGCTGTGGGTGTCGACTGCACCGCTCCGCGGCCACGACGCGCTGCCGACCGGGGTGCTGGCAGTGGTGAGCGACACGACCGAGCGAAAGCGGCTCGAAGAGCAGCTCACCGACGCGCACCGCTACGAAGCCATCGCACGGCTGGCGGGCGGGGTCGCCCACGACTTCAACAACCTGCTCACGATCATCCTCGGCTACAGCGATCTGCTCCTGCAGACCATGGCGGACGACTCGATCGAGCGTGACGACGTCAGCGCCATCCATCAGGCGGGACAGCACGCTGCCGTCATCACGAACCAACTGCTGACGCTCAGCCGTAATCAGGTGGTGCAGCCGATCGTCGTGCCGATCCAGGAGACGTGTGAGTCGCTGATGCCGATGCTCCAGCGCCTGGCCGGGGATCAGGTCAAGGTCCACATCTCGTGCGAGACCGATGCCTCGATCCGCATCGATGCCGGCCAGCTCGAACAGGTGCTGTTCAACCTCGTCCTCAACAGCCGCGACGCGATGCCCGAGGGCGGCGACATCCGCATCCACACGGTCGAGGCGGGCACGGGCGACGAGCGCCGCCATCGGCATCGTCGTCGCCGACACCGGCGTGGGCATGGATGCCGAGACGCTGGCGCGCTGCCGCGAGCCGTTCTTCACGACGAAGGGCCGGCGCGGGATCGGACTCGGCCTGGGCACGGTGTCGACCATCGTCGAGCGCTCGGGTGGCCGGCTCGACATCACGAGCGAGCCCGGACGGGGCACGACCATCTCCGCCTTCTTCCGCGTCGCGCCACGTCGCTCGCCGCGGTCGAGCCGGCGGCGCCGCTGTCACATCGAGCGCGGGTGCTGCTCGTCGACGACGACGTGGCCGTCCGCGGCTTCGCGTACAAGGCGCTGAACGACGCCGGCTACGACGTCACGTCGGTCGAGGACGCCGAGGAGGCGCTGCGGATCGCCGGCGCCAACGGCGGCTACGACCTCATCGTGTCCGACGTCGTGCTGCCGGGGATGAACGGGCTCGAGCTCGTGCGGAAGTTCGGCGACGAGTGGCCGGCGACCGCGCGGCTGCTGATGACGGGCTTCGCCGGGACCGACACGAAGGGCACCGACCTCGAAGACGTCCAGGTGCTCAAGAAGCCGTTCGGCGTCGACGAGCTCGCCCGCGCCGCCGACGCCGCCCTCAAGCAACTCAAGCCCTGACCGCTGAGCGGGGTGCGGCGGGCTAGGGCTCGAAGCGGTAGCCGACGCCGCGGACGGTCTTGAGCCAACGGGGCCGGTCGGGGTCGGACTCGATCTTGCGGCGGATGCGACGCACGTGCTCGGTGACGGTCGCGGGGTCCTGCCAGTCGGCCGAGGACTGCCACACCTGGGTGAGCAGCTGCTGGCGATCGAAGACCTGACGGGGTGACGAGGCCAGGAAGAACAGCAGGTCGAACTCGCGAGCGGTGAGCTCGACGAGCTCGCCGTCCAGCTTCACGTCGCGCGTCCGCTGATCGATCTCGAGCTCACCGAACGTGAGAGCTGTCCGTCGCCGAGCCCTGTACCGAGTTCGACGACATCTGCGAGCGACGGAGCACCGATTCGATGCGTGCGCTGAGCTCACCGGGCGAGAACGGCTTGACCATGTAGTCGTCCGCCCCCGACTTCAGGCCGAGGATCCGGTCGGCCTCGTCACCGAGCGCGGTCAGCATGATGACCGGCACCGTTGCTGCGGGTGCGGATCTCGGCCAGCAGATCGATGCCGTCGACCTGCGGCATCACGACGTCGAGCAGCACGAGATCGGGCTCTCGCTGGTCCACGTGCCGAAGGGCCTCGCCGGCGTCTCCGGCCTCGATCGACTTCGTACCCTTCGTGGCGGAGCAGACGCGACACAAGGGTCCGAACCTGCGGATCGTCGTCGATCACGAGCACCAGCGTCGACGTCTTCACCCACTCGTGCCGAGCGTAATGCCCTGTTGGGCAAGGGTTGATCCCCGGTGGATGCCGCGATGGGTTGTTCGTACCACGATTGCCCTCGATGGAAGTCCCTGACGCTCACGCCAGTACGGGTGAGGTCGGACTCGCGCCAGCGAGTCCTCGTCGTAGGGACTGACGACTGGGCGGCGGATCGCGCGGCAGCGTCGGTTGAACAAGCCGGACTCGATGTACTTCGGTGTCACGAGTCCGGCCAACCGCCGTTTCCGTGCAATGCATTCATTCCTGGCCGCACCTGCCCGCTCGACGCCGGATTCGACGTCGTGCTGACGGTGCGGGCCCGACCCTCGCGGGAGTCGGAACCGGGCGAAGTCGGCGTCGTGTGCGGTTTGCGCACAGGTCGTCCGCTGGTGGTTGCGGGCGTGACGATGGGCAACCCCTTCAACAAGGTGGCCAACAGCGGTCGTCGCCGAAGGTGGCGACGCGGCGGAGGCGTGCCGGATGGCAACAGAGACCAAGGCGGCGGATCCGTCGACCGAGCGGGTGGAGGTCGTCGACCTCCACCCGGTCCGGAACTAGGTCGGCGGGCTGGAGAGGTGTCGGGGGCAGCGGGCGGGATTCGCCCCCGACCTCCTGGTCAGAACGGCAGAGAGACCCTGCTGGGGAGCCGGAACGCATCAGGCGGACGGCGTGATCCGGTGGGGTCGCACGGAAGACCCGGCGGGAACTGGACCGCATCGCCCAGACAATGCGGTCCAGTTGGGTCGAAGTTGTCGTGGACTTTCCGGCCGAGGTGCTCACCGGGGGTCGGGGTCATCCGTACACTCCGGGCATGACCTCGAGGAACGATCCCCGGGTCGTCAGCGAGTGGATCGAGGCGGTCTGGAAGCTCGGCGGGACCGACCTCCTCCTCACGGCCGACGCGCGCACCGCTCGCGGGGTCGACGGCGTGTACGGGCCGGTGGCCGAGCGGGTGCTGACCCGCGACGACACCGAGATGATCGTCAAGCGGATCCTCACGCCTGATCTGTACAACGTGTTCGTCGAGGACCTCCAGGTCGACTTCTCCTTCACCTGGAAGGAGCACGCCCGCATCCGCGGCAATGCCTTCGTGCAGCGGGGCACGCCTGCCGTCTCGTTGCGCATCATTCCGCTGGCCATTCCCACGCTGGACGACCTCGGGCTTCCTCCAGAGCGTCTCCAAGTTCGCCGAGGAACCGTCCGGACTCGTCCTGACCACCGGCCCGACTGGCGCCGGCAAGTCGACGACCCTCGCCTCGCTCATCGACCACGTGAACATGCGGCGCCAGTGCCACATCCTCACCATCGAGGACCCGATCGAGTACATGTACTCGCACAAGAAGGCCGTGGTGTCGCAGCGCGAGATCGGCACCGACGCCGACTCGTTCGAGGTGGCGCTGCGGGCGGCGCTGCGAGAAGACCCCGACGTGATCCTCGTCGGCGAGATGCGAGACCTCGAGAGCATCGCCGCGACGCTGACGCTCGCCGAGACCGGTCACCTCGTGTTCGCCACGCTGCACACGAACGACACCGCGCAGGCAATCGATCGCATCATCGACGTGTTCCCGACCGATCGTCGTGACCAGATCCAGGTCCAGCTCTCGTCGACGCTCCGCGGCGTGATCTACCAGCGCCTCATTCCCCGCATCGGCGGCGGTCTCGTCGGCGCCTACGAGATCATGCTGTGCAACAACGCCGTCAAGAACCTCGTGCGCGAGGGCAAGACCCGCCAACTTCGCAACGTGGTCTCGACCGCCCGAGCCGAAGGGATGCAGACACTCGAGGCGAACCTCTCGGAGCTGATCGCTCGCGGGATCATCAGCGAGGAGTCGGCCCTGAGCGTGAGCCTGCACCCTCGGGAGATCGTCGTGTCCGCAGAACGGGCACCTCACGCCGACGCTCGACATCGAGCAGCGCCCGGCGCTCCGCAACTAAGTCGCAGCGTCGATAGACATTCGCCGTGCCGAGATCGACTCGGGGACCGTCCCTCCCCTATCGCCCGCTCGCCGGTGTCGTCCCCTGTGGGCGGCGGTGGCTCGTCATACCGGGACGATTGCAGGGCATTTCGCTGTACGCCGCAGATCCGATGCTGTTCGACTCCTTCATCGAAGTGCTCGACTGGCGGCCGTCGTACGAAGTGATCGGGCTCGCCTGCCATGTCGGACTGCCGGAGCAGCCCATCGCGGGCGGACGCAACTGTGACCGCGAAGCCCGCCGGCTACTCGGGCATCCTCGCCGTGGTGCGATCTTCTCCGCGCCTGCTCGCTCTGCGTTGAAGGCGTCGACCTACGAGGAGGCCGGCGCGCTCAACGACGGCATGAGCGCGCCCCAGTGGGCCATGCTCAGCCGCATCGCCGAGGTCGACTCGGTCATCGCTCCCTACTGGCAGCGGACCGTCTACGAGGTGAACCCGGAGCTGAGCTTCTACCAACTGAACGACGACACCCCGCTGCGGTACGGAAAGCACCTGCACCGGGGTGTCGCCGAACGTCGAGGCCCTGCTGTTGCGACGGGTCCCGAGCCTGGCGCACGTCCTCGATCTCCGGGTCCGGGGCGCCCGCCGCCATCACATCGTCGATGCCGCCGCCTGCCTGTGGACCGCCCGCCGCATCGCCGGCCGTGCCGTCAACCGGGTGCCCGAGTTCCCGGAGTGGGACGACATCGGCCTCCGCATGGAGATCGTGCGCTAGACGGCTTGCGACCGTGACCAGGCGCCGCCCGTATGACGGGCGGCGCTTGGTCAGACGTCACTAGTTCGGCTGGTGGCTGCCGACGTGTAGGTGTCGTGCAGCCGTTGACGCCGGTGCCGGTGATCGTGTACGTCAGCGGCTGCAGTCGGTGGACCGTATGGCAGCGATCGCGTGAAGTGGTGTCGTCGGGTCGTCCGTCAGGAAGCCCAGCGGCCTTCAGTGCCGCTGCGTCCGTCGGCATACACGCCCGACAGGCGTGTCTGCGTTTGCAAAGAACGCCTCCTGCGCCGTCTGGATCGTCTTCAGGTCCGTGTCGCATGCGCTCGGCCTGGCCCTTGTCGCCGATGCCGCCGACGGCGAACACGACGATCGCCGCCAGGATGGCCAGGATCACGATCACGACCAAGAGCTCGATGAGCGTGAAGCCCTCGTCGCTCTTCCGCCGCTGCGGCTTGCTCGCCCCTTGATGGTCTCCAACATCTTCGTTCCCTTCTCGCCTTTCATTGGTATTCCGAGACACTTCCGTTTGCTTGCGTACATGAAATTCAGATCACATCCTTCCGCCGTAGCACTCCTCCGTTTCGATGTTCGACATGGCGATCACTTCACGTCCCAGCTGTTGTAGGTGATGTTCGGCAGCGGCCTCTGTGTCGACGAAACGCCTGGACGTCGTCGAACGACACCGACGCCGAGAGCCGTACATTGCCGTTGACGGTCGCGTTGAGGACGACGAACCGGTCGAATGCGCCTCCCGCTGTGACTCCGATCCGACGCTCCGCCGTTGCCTGGTCGGAAGACGACCGTGCGAGCGATGATCCCGCGGTTGAAGCGGACCGGGTCATCGGGATTGCCATTGACGTCGAGCCCACCGGTCGGTGCGTACACGGTTCCCTGCACGTAGAGCTGCGCTCCGGGCACCGTCGAGACCACCGGGCACGGCTGCTGCGGGTCGCTCGGCGTGCCGAGCGTCAGCTGCGTGCACCCGAGCCAGTGGTCGATAGCCATTCGCTGGCACATCGACCGTGAGATCGAGCACGATCGCGTCAACGGCCGAGTTGTACGGTCCTCCCGCGCTCGGGCGCGGTCGCAGTGAACGTGACATTCAGGCGGGATGTCAGCGTCGGATCGTTGCGGAACTGCGGCGTGAGATCGAGCGCGGCGTGGTGCACTGGCCGGTGGGCGTTGCAGGCCGGGTCCGGCGTCGAAGGTTTGCGACTGTAGTGGGCGTTGTTCCGTCCTTCGCGTCGAGCGAGAGCGAGTGCGAGTTGCAGTCGCGCGGGTCCTCGTGGTGCACGACCCTGACCGTCGCGCTCCTCGATGATCGAACCAGCGGTCCAGCGGCTGGAAGCCGCTGACGGTGATCGATGCCGCGCTGCTCGCGGGGATCGACGCCTGCGCCTCGCCTGCCGCCGTCGCTCTCCGCCTGCTGCGGCGGGTTGTACGGAGTGAACGGAGGAGTGCTGTTCGTGACCGCGGTTCGTCGGTGTCCGCGTCAGCGGTCTGCGGCTGCGGAGCCGCGACGGTCGGGCGTCATCCCGTAGACCGCGATCTGCTGCCTGGGCTGGCTGCGCGTGTCTCGCGGCGCACAACTCGACTCTCCCGCGTCGAGCCGACCTGCATCCGCGAATCGCCGCCGAAGACGAACTGCACGCCGTCGGTCGCGAACGGATCACTCGGGGCCCTACACGCTCCGGGCAGCGACGGCGGCTGGCCCGGCGTCCACTGGTTCAGGTTCTGGGTGCCGCCGACGACCGTGGTGTTGCTGTCGACGGTCCACACATGCGGATCCGTTGTTGGTGAAGTCGAAGTAGTACGCGCCCGGTTGGAACCACCAGGTGGCGCAGCTGCTCAGACGGTGGCGCGTTGTACGTGCCAGGCGAGAACGTCGCGACACCGGCGTTGCACGCCGACGGTGGGGGCGCAACCGCCGGCGCACTGGCGCAGCGAGGCCCATAGCCCGGTGCAGTTCCGCGCCTGCCCGGATCCACGTTCGGGGTGGGACGCACTGAGGAAGATCGCAGGCAGGTCACCGTGCGGATCCGACTGGTCCGTACACGTTCAGGTTCGGGACGTTGACTCGAATGATGCCCTCGTTGCTGCCAGGCGCCCGAGGAGGGCAACGCCAAGACGGAATATGGCGGCCGGTTGACGGCGCCCGGGCCCGCACCGCTGCCAGTGCCGGGCGTGCACGACACATCCACCTGCATCGAGTTGACGACGAAGTCAGGGCCTCGGATGGAAGCCACAGTGGTCCGGTCGATTGCGGATCGGTGCCGAGTGCTCGCGTCGGGTCGGCTCTGAATCCTTCCCGCCGCGGCGAGGATGCCCGCTTCCGCCGCGTAGCGCTCGTCGCGTTGCTGGGTCAACGTCTGCGTCGCGTGCAAGTTGGTCGCGGCCGCGGTCAGGGTCGCGGCCAGGACGACGCGCGACGAAGGTGAGAAATACCAGCGCCAGGCCGAGCACCTGACCCTCGTCACGGCGGAGCCGGATCCTCATGGCAGCGAGCCGCCGGCGTCGGCACGGAAGGCGACGATTTGCATGACCCAGCCGTGCGCCGTCCTGCGTGGCGGTCGCGTTGTAGGCGCCGGTGGCGGTGACGGTGCGGTCCTCGACGATGTTGCCGGAGAAGGTGGAGCGGCTGGCGTAGCCGGCGCCGGTGGCGGTGACGTTGCCGTGTGGGACGCACCGAGGCCGACGAGGAGGTCGTCGGCATTGGTGGTGGTCGCGGTGCCGCTGTTCATGACGGCGCTGGTGCCGGTGGCGCCGCGGCTGCGCCACGTCGAAGGGGTTGGTCTTGTCGATGCCGGAGTACTCGGTGATGTAGAGCAGCCCGAAGCTGCTCAACCCGTTGGCGAAGGTGGCGGTGACGGTGTTGGTCCCGCCGGCCACGTTCTTGGCGTAGAACACCTGGGCGCTGTCGCCGAACGCCGCCGCCCCACGGGACCGCTCGCCGAGACCGGCGTGTACGTGTTGCCGCTGGTGTCGGTGACGTTGACCGGCGCCCGCGTTGTCCCACACGACGTAGGCCACGATGAGGTTGCCGCGTCGTGTTGGCCTGGTTGAACGTCACTGCGGTCGTCGTCCCGCTCCGCGGACCACATTCGCCGCTCGTCTGCACGAAGCCGGGCGGTGACGGTGACTGTGACGGTGACAGGCGCCTCGTCGCCCGAAGGACGTAGTCGAAACCGGTGCGCGTCGGCGGGTTCGCTTGTGCGTGCGCGGTGAGTTGGGCGACCGGCGACGTTCTGGCCGTCGCACGACGGCTCGGCAGCGTGCTCGCGGGCCCGAAGCAGGCAACGGTCGGAGTCGTGCCATTGAGGTTGTGCGCGATCACAACGGTGGATGTCGGGGTGATCGCGAGCGACTCGGTCCGCTACAGAAGTAACGAACGAGCTGGTTGCTCGCCGCCCTGGTTGATCACCCGGTAGGTCGCGACCTTGGTCAGCTCGTTGCCCAGCGAGTCGGAGCCGATCCACGCGAAGGTCACAATTGAGCCACCGGATCCGCAGGTCTGGAAGCCGGGAGGCGCGGGTGGCCGTCCAGAGCCAGTTGGAACTTTGCATGTCGCTCGAGAAGAAGCTGGCAGCCATCTGGCTGTCGTGGGTGTCGGCCATGCGAGTGCTGGAGTCGTTGATCGACCTGGTCGAAGCAAAGAAGCTCATGGCCAGTGCCGACATGACCACGCCCGTGATCGCGATGCACACCAGCAGCTCGATCAACGTGACACCGTCGTCTCCGCGCTTCATGGGTGTGCCACCACGACTTCGAGCGACTGCGAGACAGGATGAGCCGTTTGCGCCGACGTCAACGTCAGGCCGACTCGGGCGAGCCGTGCGCCACCGGATCCGTCGGCAACTCTGGAACGCCGGCGTCGCGGCGCCATCCCAGGTGTTCACGACGGGCGAGCTGCGCGTGAATCCGGCGATGGAGAAGCTCGACGGGAGATACGACTCGGACTGCAGCGTGTCGATCGAGTACGAGTTCGACGTCGTCTGCTGCGCACAGCGGCCCGACGTGACGAAGACCCTTGGCCTTGACCGCTTCGGCCCAGTTCCGAAGGATCGTGTCCGCCTGCGCGTCCTGCCGATGGGTGCTCGAGGCGATCGGTAGAAACGTCGTCCCACCGAGGAGGAACACCACGCAGACGCCGAGGATCACGATGGCCGCGAGGAGCTCAGGCGAACGTCAGCCCGGCGTCACCGCGAGCACGAAGCGGTGTGCATGTTCGACGTCACGTCGTGAGGTTGACCTGGTTGTACACGCCGTACATGGCGGAGACGAGCGCGATGGCGACGAAGCCGACGAGAACGCCGACGAAGACGATGACGGCGGGCTCGAAGTAGCTCGTGAAGCGCTTGATCTTGTAGTCGAGCTCGCGGTCGAGGTAGTCGGCCGCTGTCTCGAGTTGCTGGTCGAGCGAGCCGGTGTCCTCACCGACCCGGAACATCTGCCGGATCGACGACGGGAACAGGTCGGTGCTGTTCGAGCGGCGTCGCCAGTCCCTCGCCTCGCAACATCGCATCGCGGGCCTCGCGCGATGCGTTCGCGAAACACCGAGTTGTTGGTGGCGTCGCCCGTGACCGCGAGCGCTTCGGGCACCGGCACACCGGCGTTCATCATCGACGCGAGGATCCGGCAGAACCGCTCGACGATGGCATGCTCGAGCAGGTCACCGAAGACGGGCACGCGCAGCAGCAACGCATCCTTCCTGGCACGACCGTTCGGGGTTCGGAAGTAGACAACCGCCGCGATGACCGACGCCCACGATGATCGCGACGATCAGCCATCCCCAGTGACCCATGAAGTGGGCGACCGACAGCAGCATGCGGGTCGGCAGCGGGAGCTTGGCGTGGAAGCTCTCGAAGAAGGTCTCGAACCGGGGAAGGACGAACAGCGTCAGGACGAGCACCACCACGACGGCCATCCCGAGGACGATGATGGGGTAGACGAGCGCGCTCTTCACCTTCTGACGCACGTCGATGTCGCGGTCGAGGTAGTCGGCGAGCTCGTCGAGGGCGACGTCGAGATTGCCCGTGACCTCGGCCGAGCGCAGGATGCCGAGATAGAACGGCCGGGAACACCTCTTCGTGGCGGGACGCCGCAGCGGAGAACGTCGAACCGCTGCGCAGCATGTCCATGATGTCCTCGAGCGCCGGTTTGAAGACCTTGTCGGTCATCTCCAACGAGATGACCTCGAGCGCGTTGATGATCGGGATCCCGGCACGGATGAAGACGCCGAGCTGGCGGCTGAAGTGCATCAGGTCGCGCGGCTTGACCTTCTTCTTCGTGATCTCGTACTGGAGGACGCTCTTCTTCTCGGCCACCTGGATGGGGAGGAGATCGCGTTCGGCCAGG
Organism: uncultured Acidimicrobiia bacterium; assembly: GCA_963821725.1. Taxonomy (GTDB): domain Bacteria; phylum Actinomycetota; class Acidimicrobiia; order Acidimicrobiales; family JACDCH01; genus DATAES01. Next base: position 101,755 of record CAWGFA010000016.1, on the reverse strand, counting down.
TGCAGGTGGACGTCGCCGAGCGTCGCGGCGTCCTGGGTGCCTGCGATGCGCGTCCCGTCGAGCGACAACGCGGTGAAGCTGTATTTCGGCATGCGGCCCGAACCTTTCGACTTAGAGCGTGTAGATCGTTCGGATGACTTCGGACAACGTGGTGATGTCGCGGTCGACCAGCCCCACGGCTTCTTCCTGCAGCGTGCGCATTCCTTGCGACACCGCCAACCGGCGCAGTTCTTCCTGCGTGGCCCACCCGACGACGAGACGCTTGATCTCGGGCGTGATGTGCAACAGCTCGTAGACGCCGATCCGATCCTGGTAGCCGGTGTCGGCGCAGAAGTTGCAGCCCGCTCCGTGCCAGAAGACGTCGCGCTCGGGGTCGGCGCCGCCCGACTCGACGTAGAAGGCGAGCTCTTCGGCGGTCGGCGTGTACGTGGTCTTGCAGTTGTCGCAGATCCGCCGCACGAGCCGTTGGCCGACGACGGCGAGCATCGACGAGGCAACGAGGAACGACTCGATGCCCATGTCGAGCAGCCGGTGGAGCGCGGCGACGGCGTCGGTGGCGTGCAGCGTGGACAGCACGAAGTGTCCGGTGAGCGCGGATTGCACGGCGATGCGCGCCGTCTCGGGATCACGGCATTCGCCGACGAGGATCACGTCCGGGTCCTGGCGCAAGATCGACTTGAGACCGGTGGCGAAGTTGATGCCGACGGCTTCGCTCGTCTGGATCTGGTTGATCGACGGGAACACGTACTCGACCGGGTCTTCGATCGTCATGATGTTGCGGTGGGGCTGGTTGATCTCGGCCAGCGACGCGTAGAGCGTCGTCGTCTTGCCGCTCCCGGTCGGGCCCGCGCACAGCACCATGCCGAACGGCGAGCGCACGAGGCGAGAGAACGCGGTGTGCGTGTCCTCGATCATGCCGAGCTCACCGAGCCTGATGAGCGATCGGCTCTTGTCGAGGAGCCGCAGCACGATCTTCTCGCCCCAGATCGTTGCGACCGTCGCCGTGCGGATGTCGACGCTGCGGCCGTCGACCGTCAACGTGAACTGCCCGTCCTGTGGACGCCGGCGCTCGACGATGTTCATGCCCGCCATGATCTTCAGACGGCTGATGAGGGCCGGGCCGATGTTTGCCGGCAACGTGAGTGCGTCGTGCAGCGCGCCGTCGACGCGATAGCGAACCCGGATCTCGTTGTCCTGCGGTTCGAGGTGCACGTCGGACGCCCGTTCGCGCAGCGCCTGCGTCACGATCGAGTCGACGACTCGGACCACCGGCGCCGACGCCGCCGCATTGGTCAGGGTGACATCGTTCGTGGCCAGACGCGTCGGCCTGCCGGCCTCGAATGCGGCGACGAGCCGATCGACGTGCTCCGTCGCTCGGTACGCGGTGTCGAGGGCCCTGCGTACCTGGCTGGCCGGTGCGATCTGGAACTGGACTGGCCGGCCGAGAGCACCCAGCACTGCCTTGCGCGCTTCCACGGTCGGGTCGGCGAGCACGACCTCGACGCGGTCGCCGTCGGCGGCGAGCGGCACTGCGAGCGCGGCGCGGGCAACGTGTTCGGGGAGGAGCGCCGTGGTGCCGCTGTCGAGCTGCACGTGTGCCAGGTCGGCCAGCGGGATCCCCAACTGCTCGGACAGGGCTCTCGCCAGCGCCGCATCGCTGATGAGGCCGCGCTCGATGAGCAGTTGGCCGAGCCGCCCCCCGCTGGCCGCCTGGTCCGCCAAGGCCTGCTCCAGGCTCGATGCGTCCACCGCGTCATTCGCGATGAGGATCTCGCCCAGGGAGGGCTGATTGACGTCTCGTTCGATCGGCGAAGCCGGAATTACCGGTTCTTCGCCGATCCCGTTCTCGGAAATGCCGGGCGTGGTTCTGCCCGCACCTGCGCTATGCGCACCATGAGCGGGCCGTTTCCGGCGCAGCACTCGTCCTGCCACCTCCACCATGTTGGCTGCGCGCACATCACGCTGGAGCCAACCGCTTGTCAACGCTTACCCAATGAAATCCGACGATTCACCCGAGAGTGTTCAGACTCTCACGAAGCGTGACATCACGCTGGCGGCCGCCGATCGCCGGACTCATCAGGGTACACGTTGCGCCATCGGCTGACATGGTCGGGGCTGTCGTCGCCCCGGCGGGCTCGAGTTCCGTCGTCCGGCATCGGTCGCCCGGGCGTGAGCGTCAGCGGCAACACGCCGGCCCAGTGCTCGAGCCCGAGGTCGTCGTCGTCCTCGATGCGGCGGACCGGTGCGGACCTTCGCCGACGCCTCGTCGATCGGCAGCCGCACGACCAGCGTCGCCCGCAACTCCTCCGCGGTGGGCGGCCTGGTGCCGCCGCTGCGTCCGGGGATCAAGTGTTCGACGATGGCCATCACCGCGGCCCGCTTGTCGTCCTCGTTCGCGGACCGCTTCGGCGGTGCCGAACAGCATGACCGACCGGTAGTTCATCGAGTGGTGGAACGCGGAGCGTGACAACACGAGTCCGTCGAGCAGGGTCACCGTGATGCATGCCTCGGCGCCGCGGCCAGTGACCGCAGGGCGAAGTTGCCGGTCGCGCCATGGAGGTAGACGTGATCGCCGACTCGAGCGAACGCAGTCGGCACGACCCACGGCCGTCCGTCGACCGCGAACCCGACGTGACAGAGCAGCGCCTCGTCGAGGATGGCGTCGACCGTGGCTCGGTCGTAGCGGCCACGCTCCGCCTTGCGGCGTACTCGGGTGCGTTCGGTCGGGCGCGGCGGCGGTTGGCATCGTGCATGGTGGCCGATGTGTCTTCGCGGCACGGCATGGTTTCCTCTCGAAGTTCGTGTCTGGTTCCTCGTTGCGTGATCGAACATATGTTCGATAGCATGTCCGAGGTGGATCTGGGGCTGGGACGGGCGATCGACGAGTTGGCGGCGATCGATCCGTCGACGCTGTCGCCGACGGAGCTGCACGACCTGGTGATCGAACTGATGCGGGAGGAGTCGCGACTTCGCGGCCGCCAAGGCGGCGCTGGTCGCGGCGTGGGACGCACAGCGGCAATGGGCCGACAACGGCTCGAAGGCTGCAGTTGCCCGACTGATGCTCGACGCATCGGTGTCGTCCCGCACCGCCAGGCGAGAGCTGTTCCGGGCTCGCCGCCTGCGAACGATGCCTCACACGACCGCGGCACTGGCCGAGGGCAAGCTCTCGATCGATCACGCCGACCTGCTGATGCGAGTCAACCAGCCCGAGGTCGCCCATCTGTTCGCGCGGGACGAGAGCCTGCTCGTCGACCAGATCAAGACGATGCGACATCCCGACGGCCGCAGCGGTGCACCCGCTACTGGCGCAACCTCGCCGAAGATGAAGCGGGCAAGGAGCCGTGCCGACCGCGATCGCGACGGACGGCACTTCAGCGCGGTTCGCACCTTCCGAGGCAAGGTCGTGTTCGACGGCATGCTCGATCCGATCGCCGGCACCATCGTGCTCAACGAGCTGCAGCGGCTCGAACAGCGGATGTTCGATCCAGGACTGGGCCGACGCGCGCGCCGAGCACGGCGACCGAGGCAACGGCAGGCCGACCTGCCGCGCACGTCCGACCAACGACGGGCCGACGCGCTCGAGCGAGATGGCCCGCCGGTCCGCGGCGATGGACCCGAACGCGGTGATGCCTCGACCGCTGTTCACCGTCCTCGTCGGGTACGACGGCTTCTCGAACGTGTGCGAGCTGTGTGACGGCACGGTCGTCAGTCCCCGCCAGCTCGTTCCGTCACCTCGCCGACGCCGACATCGAGCGCATCGTGTTCGAGGGACCGTCGCGGGTGATCGACGTCGGTGTGCGGCGACGGTTCTTCACGGGCGCGCTGCGCCGGGCCATCGAGGTTCGTGATCGGCACTGCACCCACCCGTCGGGCTGCGACGTGCCGGCGGAGCAGTGCGAGATCGATCACATCGAGCCCTACAGCCGAGGCGGGCTCACGACGCAGGCCAACGGACGGTGCCGGTGCAGCGTCCACAACCGGCAGCGGAGCAACCGGCCCGACGCACCCGACGACCTGACGACGGGTAGCCGGTCGCTCTTACGGCAGCACCACGAGGTCGTCGCGGTGGACGACTTCGTGCACGACACCGTCCGGAAGGTCCGCGGTGTGGCGGCCGGCGATCGACGCGAGCACGTCTGACGCGACGCGCACGAGTCCCTTGGCGAACACCTTGTGGTCGGGGCCGGCGAGCTCGACGGCGTCGTCGGCGGCGAACCGTCCTTCGACCGCGACGACGCCGGCGGGCAGCAGCGATCGGCCTCCCTCGCACAGCGCACGGCGGGCGCCGTCGTCGACGACGACGGTGCCGCGGGCATCGACGGCGAACGCGATCCACAGCTTGCGGGCGGGTAGTCGTCGATCGCGAGGCAGCACGACGGTGCCGACGCCTGCCTCGCCGGCGACGGCGGCTCGCAACACACCGGGCCGGTCGGCGCCCGCGATCACGACGCGGACGCCGGACCACGCGGCGATCTTGGCGGCGGCGATCTTCGATGCCATGCCGCCGCTGCCGTGCACGGTGCCGGCGCCGCCGGCGACGGCCTCGAGAGTCTGGTCGACCTCGACGATCTCTTCGATGAGCGAGGCCGACGGGTCGAGCCGGGGATCGGCGGTGAGCAAGCCCGGCGCGTCGGTGAGCATCACGAGCACCGAGGCGTCGATCAGGTGGGCGACGAGCGCGGCGAGCCGGTCGTTGTCGCCGAAGCGGATCTCGTCGTCGGCGATGGCGTCGTTCTCGTTGACCACGGGAACGACGCCGAGGTCGAGCAGGCGCAGGATCGTGCCGCGTGCATGCAGGTACTGCTGGCGCACGCCGAAGTCGAGCGGCGCGAGCAGCACCTGGCCGGACACGACGCCGAGGTCGGCGAAGGCGCGTGTCGTACACCCGCATCAGCCGGCTCTGACCGACAGCCGACACGGCTTGCAACGTCTGCGCGTCGCGGGGTCGGGCGCGGCCGTGCAGCTGCGAGCGCGGGCAGACCGGCCGGCGATCGCACCCGAGGTGACGGCGACGACGAGGTGGCCGTCGTCGCGCAGGGCCGCGACCTCCTTGCAGAACGAAGCCACCGCGTCGTCGCGGATCTCGCCGTGCGCGTCGGTGATCGACGACGTGCCGATCTTGCAGACGATCTTCACGACGTGAGCACCTGGTCGTCGGGCTCGTACTCGAAGGTGAACGATCCGATGCGCACGAGATCGCCCTCGGCTGCGCCGGCGCGGGCCAGAGCCCGATCGACCCCGAGGGACTTGAGCCGTCCCTGCGCGTACGCGAGCGCCTCGGGATTGGTGAGGTCGGACAGCGCGACGGCGCGCTCGGCCTGGCGACCGACGACGCGCCAACCGCCGCCGTCGCCGTCGACCGCTTCGATGCGGAAGCCCTCGGCCGCGGGACGGTGCACGACGAACGCTTCGGGTGCAGGCACGGCGGCTCGCGGCTTCGCTCACGAGTTGCGCCAGCCGTCCGACGAGCGTGTCGACGCCTTCGCGAGTCACCGCGGAGACGGAGAGCTCGAACCGCGTCGTCCGGTTCGGCCGCGCTCGCCGATGTCGGCACGAGAGCCGACGACGATGCGGGGCCGGGTGAGCAGCTCAGGTTGGTAACGCTCGAGCTCGTGCAGCAAGCACCCGCAACTGTCCCGCCGGCTCGGGCGCGCCGGACGTGTCCCATGCGAGATCGGCGAGGACGCACAGCACACGGGCGCGCTCGACGTGGCGAAGGAACTGGTGCCCGAGTCCCCGTCCTTCGCTGGCACCCTCGATCAGGCCGGGCACGTCGGCGACGACGTACTCCATGTCCCCGATACGGACGACGCCGAGGTTCGGTTCGAGCGTGGTGAACGGGTAGTCGGCGATCTTCGGCTTCGCCGCAGAGATCACCGAGATCAACGTCGACTTGCCGACGTTCGGGAAGCCGACGAGCGCGACGTCGGCGACGAGCTTCAGCTCGAGCCGCAGCCAGCGTTCCTCGCCCGCGTTCGCCTTGCTCGGCGAACGACGGCGCGCGCCTGCGGTTCGACAGGAAGCGAGCATTGCCGCGACCGCCGCGTCCGCCGTCTGCGGCGAGGAACCGGTCGCCCTCGTGGACGAGGTCGGCGAGCACGAGCCCCGAGTCGTGGTCGCGCACGACCGTTCCCTCGGGGACCGCGACCACGGTGTCGGCGCCGCCGGCGCCGTGGCGACGCTTGCCCTTGTCCGTGGACGCCGTCGGCTGCGCGTCGATGCGGATGATCCCGAAAGCCGAGCAGCGACGCGACGTTGCGATCGGCGACGAGCCAGACGTCGCCGCCGCCACCGCCGTCGCCGCCGTCCGGGCCACCCTTCGGCACGTGCGCTTCGCGACGGAACGCGACGCAGCCCGCGCCGCCGTCACCGCCCTTGACGTGGATGTTCGCCTCGTCGACGAAGCCGGACACCCGCTCAGGTTACGGGGCAGTCCGAAGGGATTGTTTGGTTACTGCTCGAGGCCGATGTCGGTCGGCTAGCTGGATGGGCGGTGTGCTGTCGGGCACGTTCACCACGAAGCCCTCGTTCTTAGGGCCGCCGCCGCCTTTGAGCTGGTAAGACTGGGCGATGACTTGGCCGTTGATCTTGACGTCGATGTTGCCGCCCCAGTCGATCGATCCGTCCGGCGCGTAGACCGTGCCGTTGTACGTGACCAGTCCCTTGCCGTTGCCGTTCCAACTGATGGTGCTCGTGTTGCCGTGAGCGAGGAAGAGGCATACGCCGGTGTACGTACCGGTCGTCGGGCACCACTCATCGACCTCCTACTTCAAGCTGGTCGAGACGCCGCCGCTCCGCAGGTAGGTGAAGACGTCTTGCCAGCCAGGCACGTCGGAATGACGTCGATCGCGTTGCTGTCGGTGACGTCGTAGTAGCCGTCAAGGCAGATGGTTGTTGTAGGTTGGTGTCGTGGTGATAAGCGCTCGGAACGTGGGCTCGAAGCGTCATGCCGCTCTGCGACGGCGCCGGCAGGCGACGCCGAGCGGATCGGCGACCGGCGACGCGATCGTGGTTGTCGGTGTCGAGTTGGACGGGGTCCTACAGACCGACGCAGCTCGAGTGACGCACGAACCGACGGAGTAGAAACCCCTCTCGGGCCGCGTCGGATGCCGGCGTTGCTCGCCGCTGATGTTCGCCGGTGGCGACGCCTCACAGTTCGCGACCACCGACGCCCACCGGACGTGCAACGTCGACGCACGCTTCCCCTCAGCGTCGTAGTCCACGCAGACGGGCGCCCTGTCGAGTGCGATGACGCCGGCGTTTGGAGATCGGTCGCGCGCCAGATGCGCACGCGCGACCGCCGATCGACAGACTCTCGGGGCGGTTCGCCGGCGGCGCCGACGAAGAACGTGTCCGTATTCCGGCACGACGTTGACGAAGACGAGGTCGTTCCTTGCCGTGTACGGCGTCGTCACCGTCACGGTGACCATCGCTGCCACCGGTTCCGACGGTGAACGTGCACGTCTTCGTGCCGGTGGTGCGCCACTGCGGACACGTGTCGGCGGCGAGCCGCCCTGAAAGAAATCGGATGCGACGTACCGAGCCGCTGTCGCGAACGGCCCCGACGTCGAGGTTGTCGCGTGCCGCGCTGCCGTCGATCGGGAGATCCTGCGACGGCGGCGAGTGCGGCTGCGTCGACACCGCCTTGTGACTGGCGCGCGACCTGCCGCGAGTTGCCGAAGTCAATGACGAAAGCCGCGACGATCAGCATGGCGACCATCAACAGGCCGACGAGGATGAGGACGACGCCGTCGTCGCCGGTGGCGCGACGATCGCGTTAGCTCGGATCGATGCACCATGACCAACTCCCGCCTGATGGAGGTGACTCTTGATCGTCGTTCATCCCGCTGGAGGGCTTCTCGATCCGCATCTGGATGTTGCTCTGGAAGTACTTGCCCGAGAAGATGGGCGAAAAGAACCCCGTGAAACTCGTCATCGGGTATTGCGCGCACACCACGAGCTGTTCGCCGATTCCCGGCGATGCGACGCTGGACGCGCACTGCCACTCTGACGTTGCTTGGCGTCGACGCCGCCTACGTCCGCCACCCGCTGCTTCGTAGTGCAGATCATTTTCTTCGCCGCGGCGTTGCCGACCGAGCCGATCGTCGGCGCACGAGCCCGTCCCCGAGTCGTCGACCACCGCCTGACGGGCGCCTTCTCGGACGCCCTGGCGGACGGCCTGGTACGTGTTGAAGTTGTAGCCGAACTCGATGATCCCGAATAGCAGCAAGAACAGGAGAGGCGCAACCAGCGCGAACTCGACGAGTACAGCACCTCGATCCCCACGGCCGCGTCCCGGGTAAGCCTGTCCGTCCACGCCCTCGAGCCGACCTTCTCACCCGGTGATCATCGGCGCGTCGGGACGGGAAATGAGGCCCGCCCCGAGGAATTTCAGCTCGGGTCAGCCGGGGATGACGTCGACCACGCGCCGGCCGCGGCGCTGGCCGAACTTCACCGAGCCCGTGGCGGTGGCGAAGAGGGTGTCGTCGCTCCCCCGCCCGACGTTCTCGCCGGGGTGGAAGCGGGTGCCGCGCTGGCGGACGATGATGGCGCCCGAGCCGACGATCGTGCCGTCGTAGACCTTGATGCCGAGGCGCTGCGCCTGCGAGTCACGGCCGTTGCGGGTCGAGCCGCCGCCCTTGGTCTTGGACATTGCGTCTCCTACTCCTCGGCGGACCCACCGGCCGTGATGCCGGTGATCTCGATCGTGTCGTACTTCTGGCGGTGGCCCCAGCGCTTCCCGGACCGCGTCTTGTTCTTGTACGTGAACCCGGTGATCTTCGGACCCTTGGTCTCGGCCACGACGCGGGCGGTCACGGAGGCGCCTGACAGCTCATCGGGAGTCGACAGCACGGAGTCGCCGTCGACCACGAGCACGGGGCCGAGCGTGACGTCATCGCCGACAGCGACACCGAGGCGCTCGACGTCGACGCGCTCGCCTTCGGCCACGCGGGTCTGCTTCCCACCCGTCTTGATCACCGCATACATAAGCGTTTGATCCTACCCGTTGCCGAGGAGGTCGACGTCGAACAGGACGCCACGGCCGTCGCAGTGGGGGCAGAGGTGCGAGAACGACTCGAGGAGGCCCTCACCGATGCGCTTGCGGGTCATCTCGACCAGGCCGAGCTCGGAGATGTCGAACACCTGCGTCCGGGTCTTGTCTCTGGCGAGCGCGTCTCGGAAGACCTTGATGACCTGCTCGCGGTTGACGCGGATCTCCATGTCGATGAAGTCGACGACGATGATGCCGCCGATGTCCCGCAGCCGGAGCTGGCGGGCGACCTCGACCGCTGCCTCGAGGTTGTTCCGGAAGACCGTCTCCTCGAGGCTCGACGTGCCGACGTTCTTGCCGGTGTTCACGTCGATCACGGTGAGCGCCTCGGTGTGCTCGATGATGAGCGAGCCGCCTGACGGGCAGCCACACCTTCCGGTCGAGTCCCTTGTGGAGCTGCTCGTGCACGTGGAACCGCTCGAACAACGGCAACGGCTCGGTCGCGGGGTCGAAGTGCTCGACGCGGTCGGCGAGGGCAGGCGAGATCGACGCGACGTAGTCGCGGACCTCCTCGTAGAGCTGCGGATCGTCGATGACGACACCGCGGTACTCGCGGTTGAACTCCTCACGGATCACCCGCACGGCCATGTCGGGCTCGCGATACAGCAGGGCCGGCGCCTGCGAGCGCTTCGCCATCGCGTCGATCTGCTCCCACTGCCGCAGGAGGCGGAGGACGTCGCGTTCGATCTCCTCCGACGTGACCCGTTCCGGCCGCGGTCCGCACGATCACGCCGTGTTGCTTCGGCTTGACCTTGTCGAGAATCGCCCGGAGCCGCTTGCGCTCGTCGTCGGGCAACCGCTTCGAGATGCCGTAGGTCGACGAGTTGGGGATGAGCACGACGAACCGGCCCGGCAGCGACACCTCCTGGGTGAGCCGCGCACCTTTGGCCCCGATCGGATTCTTCGTGACCTGGCAGACGATCGTCTGCTTCGCCCGCAGCAGCTGCTCGATGCGAGGCTGCGACGTTCGCTCCTCGACGTCCTCGGGGTCGTACTGCACGTCGCCGCGGTAGAGCACCGCGTTCTTCGGCGTGCCGATGTCGACGAACGCGGCCTCCATGCCGGGCAAGACGTTCTGGACCCGGCCGAGGTAGATGTTGCCGTGGATCTGGAAGACGTCGTCCGCCGGCCGGGAGACGTAGTGCTCGATCAGCGCCCGCCCTTCGAGCACGGCGATCTGCGCGACGCGCCCGCTGTCGGCTTCGCCCGACGCGGCGGGCTGCACGTGGACGCACATGAAGTAACGGCCGACCGGACGTCCTTTGCGCTCACGGCCGCGCCGGGTCTCGAGCACGTCGTCGTCGAGCTCGAGCGGCACGTCGTCGGCGAGCACCGGCCGCACCGGCGCCGCCTGGCGGGTACCAGCGCCACGACCGCGGCCACCACGACGGCGGCGGCGCTTCGCACCGCTGCCATCACCGACGCGCGGGTCCGTCGGACGGGGACGTCGCCGGCCGGTGCCGGGCGGGTGTCGCCGATCTGCGGCTTGCGCACCAGCGCCCGCTCCGCCGCTTCGACCGACGGGCGGCCTTCGGACGGCAGCTCAGGGAGCTCGGGTCGGTCGTCGTCCGAGGCGCTGCCGTCGCCCTCGACGGGCGTGGTGCGACCGCGGTTGCGATTCCGGCCGCCCCGCGACCCGCGCCGGCGGCGCGGCCGGGGAGGGCCCGAACCGGCCTGCTGGTTGTCGGACGCCTCAGGTTCGCTGGTCGGGCGGTCTTCCTGCGGGGGCTCGCGCCGCGTGGGCGCACCCCCTGCCAGGGGTTCGGACATGGATGGAGTCCCTTCTCATGACGCACGCGCCTGGGCGTGCGGCGTCGACGTCGCGTCGAGCGGGAGCGGAAGCGGCTCCTCGCGCGCGCCGTCGATCGACAGCCATTGATGAATTCGCATGACGCGACCTTCTTCGAGATCGTCGTTGCCGCGCGACAGCGCGCCAACCAGCTCGGAGGGTCGCAGACCCCGAGGTTGGGTGGCCAGGTCGGCCATCACCTCGGCGTCACCGGAGATGTCGAGGGCCACGATGGCAGGTCGCACATCGTCGGTCACCTGCTGCCCTTTGCGTTCGCGGGTGACGACGATCGAGTCCGCCGCGAGGACGTCGTCGACCCGCTCTGCCAGTTGGCGGCAGCCGTGGCCCTGGATCTCGATCCGCCACGTGCAGCAGGCGACGGCCTGTTGCAGCGACGGTGTACCGGGCGCGATCTCGGCCGCCGCCTGCACATCCAAACCGATGGGCAGGCCCGGATCGAGCCGGGTGATGAGCGCACCGACGTCGAGCGGGTCGCCGAGTGATTCGGTGACCTCGACGTCGAGGTACTCGCCGAGCGATTCGTGACCGGTGGACAGCGCCAGTCCGAAGCTCAGCTTGGGATGAGGGGAGAACCCCTCGCTGTACGCCACCGGGACGGTGGCTCGTCGCAACGCCCGCTCCCAGAGCCGTGCGACGTCACGATGGCTGGTGAAGCGGATCTTCCCCAGCTTCGAGAACCTGATGCGGTACCGGTGCCGGCTGGTCGCCATGCCCTCGCTGCGCTCGGTCATCGGACGAACACCAACTGGCCGGTGCCTTGGGAGCCGCCGGCGGGCGGCGTGGCCGAGGCAACGATGTGCTCGATGCCGTAGCCGGTGCATGCCCCGCAGTCGTAGCACGGCGTCCACCGGCAATCGGGGAGGCCGACCTCGGCGAGGGCGTCGCGCCAGTCCTGCCACAGGAAGTCCTTGTGCAGGCCCGCAGAGATGTGGTCCCACGGGAGGACCTCGTCCTCCGTGCGATGGCGGTGGACGTACCAGTCGATCGAGAGCCCGTGCTCGGCCATCGCGTCTTCCCAGCGGCGGATGTCGAAGTGCTCGGACCACTCCTGGAACACGCCGCCGTGCCGCCACACCGTCTCGATCACGGGGCCGAGACGACGGTCGCCGCGCGACGCGAGCCCTTCGATCAGCGTCGCCTTCGGGTCGTGCCATTTGAGCTGGACGCTGCGATCGCGGTGCAGCGCGTCGCGCAGCAGACCGATCTTGCGGCTCAACTCGGAGACGGTGTTCTGACCGAACCACTGGAACGGCGTGAACGGCTTCGGCACGAACCCGCCGACGGAGACGGTGACCGACGCGTTCTTGTGATAGCGACGGCCGATCTCGACGCACCGGCGCGCCAGGTCTGCGATACCGACCGTGTCCTCGTCGGTCTCGGTCGGCAGACCGGTCAGGAAGTACAGCTTCATGCGCCGCCAGCCCTGCGAGTAGGCGGACTCGACGGCGCCGAACAGGTCGTCCTCGGTGATCAGCTTGTTGATGACCTGCCGCATGCGCCACGTTCCCGCTTCGGGCGCGAACGTGAGACCGGTGCGGCGAGCGCGTTGGATCTGCGCGGCGATGCCGACCGTGAACGCATCGACACGCAGGCTGGGCAGGCTCACGCTGACGCAGCCGCCGTCGGTGTCGTTCACGGTGTCGCGCACGACGTCTTCGATGCCCGAGAAGTCGGCCGTCGACAACGAGGTCAGCGCGACCTCGTCGTAGCCCGTTCGGCGCAGGCCCGAGCTGATCATGTGCCGCGCCTGGTCGGCAGGACGCTCGCGCACCGGACGGGTGATCATCCCGGCCTGGCAGAAGCGGCAGCCACGGGTGCAGCCGCGGAACACCTCGACGTTCAGCCGGTCGTGCACGACCTCGGTGACCGGCACGAGCTGCGCTTTCGGGTACGGCCACTCGGCGAGATCGGCGATCGTGCGCTTCTCCACCCGGGGCGGGACGCCGGCGTAGCGAGGCGTGACCGAGGCGATCCGTCCGTCGTCGAGGTAGCTGACGTCGTACAGCGAAGGCACGTACACGCCGGGGATCCGCGCCAGATCCACGCAGCACCTGCTCACGGTCGAGGCGCCCGGCGCGCTTCCACGCGCCGACCACGTCGGTGATCTCCGAGACGACTTCTTCGCCGTCGCCGAGCACGACGAAGTCGAGGAAGTCGGCCAGCGGCTCGGGGTTGTACGTGCAGTGCCCGCCCGCGCACACCAGCGGATCCTCGGGCCGGCGTGCCGCTGACCGCATGGGCACGCCCGCGAGGTCGATGCAGTTGAGCACGTTCGTGTAGACGAGCTCGGCCGACACGTTGAAAGCCAGGATGTCGAACTCGGCTGCGGGCCGATGCGTGTCGACCGAGAACAGCGGCAGACCGTGCTCGCGCAGCAGCGCGTCGAGGTCCGTCCACGGCGCGTAGGCGCGCTCGGCCCCGGCGTCGGGCCGCTCGTTGAGGATCTCGTAGAGGATCTGGAGGCCCTGGTTGGGCAGGCCGATCTCGTACGTGTCCGGGTAGGTGAGCAGCCACGACACCCGATCGGGACTGTGGTCTGGGGATTGTGCGCCCTGCTCGCAGCCGATGTAGCGAGCAGGCTTGGCCACCCGCGGCAAGAGCGCCTCGAGCGCGGGCCAAATCGAGGTCATGACGTGGGAAAGACTACTTGCAAGGCTTCGGAACGCTCAGCATGGCAGCCGGCGAGACGACGCGGCGACGGACGCCAGCGACGAGCCGCACTCGGCGGAGACAGCGAGCGCAGCGAGCGCTCGGAGCCGAGCAAAGACTACGCGAACCGCCGCATGTGGACGTTGAGGACCAGGCCGATGGCGGCGAACTCGGCGATCGTCGCGGAGCCGCCGTACGAGACGAACGGGAGCGGGATGCCGGTGACCGGCATGATGCCCATCGTCATGCCGACGTTCTCGAAGATCTGGACCATCAGCATCGTGAGCACGCCGACGCAGAGCAGCATGCCGAACTCGTCACGCGCGAGCTGCGCCGTTCTCCAGATGCGCCAGACGATGATGCAGAACAGCGCCAGGAGCGTGCCGGCGCCGGCGAAGCCGAGCTGCTCACCGACCGCGGTGAAGATGAAGTCGGTGTGCTGCTCAGGGCACGTTGCCCAGCCGGGTCTGACTGCCCTGGAACAGTCCCTCGCCGACCGCGCCACCCGCGCCGATCGCGGTCTTCGACTGGTCGACGTTGTACTTCGCCTGCGCGAGCTCGGGATTGTCCTTCGTCGACTGGTTCTCGGCGAGGAACGACGTGAGGCGGGCCGTCTGGTACTCCTTCAGCACGTTCGAGTGCAGCGCGAATCCGGTGCCGAGGATCACGACGAGCACGAGCACGGCGAGATGCCGTCCCTTCGCTCCCGCGACCAGCAACACGCCCGCGGTGATCGCCGTCATCACCAGTGCGGTGCCGAGGTCGGGCTGCAGCATGATCAGGCCGAGCGGCAGTCCGGCGATGAACAGGAGCACGCACAGCCGGCGCAGGTCGATGTCGCCGCGGAACTGTGCCGCCGCCGCCGCGAGAGCGATGATCAGCGCCACCTTGCGCGATCTCGGACGGCTGGAGCTGGAAGCCGCCGAACTCGAACCACGACTGCGCGCCCTTGGTCTTGAACCCGACCGGTGACACGACGAGCGCGAGCAGGCCGCAGGCGCCGAAGTAGATGAACAGCGACCAGTCACGGAAGACCCGGTAGTCCACCAGCGTCGCGACAGCGAGAACGGCCAAGCCCGACGCCGACGAACAGCGCCTGCTTCTCGAAGAACGTCAGCGAGTACGGCGGTGTCGGACCACGAGTCGCGCTGTACACCATCAACGAGCCGAGACAGGCGATCGCGACGACACAGCCGACCAGCACGAGGTCGAGATGGCGCCACGCCGCGGTGGGATTGCGGCGCAGCGTGCTGGCCGAGCTCTTCGGCAGGACCACCTTCGGAATGGCGGAGACGGCCATCAGTCCGGCGCTCCGTTCGCGTTGTCGACGAACCCGGGCGCCGGCGACGACAGCACACCACCGGGTCCGACGATCGGGCGCCTGCGCAGGATCGGCGAGCGACTGCAGCACCCGGCGTACCACCGGCGCGGCCGCCGTGGCACCGAACCCCGATTGCTCGAGCACGGCCGACCCGACGAACTGCGGGCCTTGCGCCGGTGCCATGCCGACGAACAGCGCGGTGTCGGTCTTTCCCTGCACCTGGGCCGTGCCCGTCTTCCCCGCGACCGTCCAGCCGGGGAAGTCACGGAACGCGCCGTACGCCGTTCCCTCGGGCGAGTTCACGGCGCCGGTGAACCCGTCCATCAACGGACCACGGACCTCGGGCGGCAGCTGCACCTGGTGCAACACCCGCGGCTCGAAGGTGGCGACCACTTGGCCGGCCTGCGTCTGGATCTTGGTCGCGATGTTCGGCGAGTAGAGCGTGCCGCCGTTGGCGATCGAGGCGTAGGCGTTCGCGAGTTGCAGCGGCGTCACCGCGACGACGTTCTGGCCGATGGCGAGCTGGATGTTGTTGCCCGTGTACCAGTCGCCGTTCGGATACTCCGCCGGATACTTCTGGTGGATCGCCTTCAGGGTGTCGGGCGTGTACACGAACCCGGTCTGCTCGCCGGGCAACGGGATGCCGGTCAGAGCCCCGAATCCGAGATCCTGCGCGGTCGCCTGGATGGGATCGCCGTACGTGGATCGCTGCGACCAGAACTGTGAACCCAACGAGTAGAAGTAGAAGTCGCTCGACACGGTCAGCGCCCGCCGCAAGTTCACCGACCCGTGGCCGGAGCCGCCTGAGTTCTTGAACACGCACTGCTCCCCGGTGCACCCGGGGACGTGGAAGGTGCCCGTGTCGTTGACCGTCGTGCCCGGCGTGATGGCACCCGTGCGCAGCCCGGCGAGCGCAGTCACGAGCTTGAACGTGGATCCTGGCGCGTACTGGCCCTGGAGCGCGCGGTTGTTGAGCGGGAAGAAGTTGTTCGGATCGTTGAGCTGTGCCCAACGATCACTCGGGATCGGCTTGGTGAACTCCGCCGGGTCGTAGTCCGGGTACGACGCCATCGCGATGACCTGGCCGTTGTTCGGATCGACGATGACGGACGCGCCGGCCGGCGCCGCGTTGTAGCTGCCGTCCGAGTTGCGACGTCCGTGCGCATTGACGAGCTCGTCTCGCAGCGACTGCTCGGTGATGGCCTGCACGTTGGCGTCGATCGTGAGGTACAGGTCGTCGCCTGCGACCGGCGGCACCTGCGACAGCTGGCGGACGGTGTTGCCCTTGCTGTCGACCTCGAGCGTCTGGCGGCCCGGCGTTCCCCGCAGATAGTCCTCGTACGTCCTCTCGACACCCGTCTTGCCGATCTCGTCGCCGAGCGAATACGTCTTCGGGTTCGTCGCGCGGACGTTGAGCTCGTCCTGCGTGATGGCGCCGACGTAGCCGAGCACGTGCGACGCGGTGCGTCCGAGCGGGTACGACCGGACCGTCGTCTGCTTCACGGACACCACGTCCTGGAACAGATCGTGGTGCTCGGCGAGATAGAGCTCGAGCGGCTTCGGCACGTCGTCCGCGACGGGGATCGGGAGGTACGGACTGAACCGGGGATCGGTCATGCGGCGCTCGAGAAAGGCGCGGTCGATCGGCTGGGTCGGCATGTACCGCGTGATCTCGGTCGCGAGTCGGTCGAGCAGGGCGTTGTACGTGTTGACGTCTCGCGCCTTGACGTCGGCGAGCTTCTTGCCGTCGACGGTCACGACCACCGAGATGCGGTTGTCGACGAGCACGACTCCGTTGCGATCGAGGATGCGGCCGCGGGGCGCCTCCTCGAGGATCGTGCGGGTCTGCAGGGCGACCGCGGCCGTCTTGAACTCCTTGGTCGCCATCACCTGCAGGTACCAGAGGCGTGCGAACAGGGCCGCGAAGAGCGACACGATGGCGATCCCGAGGATGCCGAGCCGAAGTCTCGGGTTCTTGTTCACGTCGAGACTTCCATCACGAGATCACCAGCCTGCCCGATCCTGATGGCACTGGCAGGGCCCACCGCACGATCCGGAGCATCGGCAGCACGAGCACCGCGTTCACCAGGCCGACCGCGGCGGCGACGACGACGAGGTGCGAGTCGAGGTAGCCCTCGAGACCGACGATCTTGGCGAGGACACCGAGGATGAGAACCCCGATCGCACTTCCTCCGATCGCGGTGAGCACTGGGATCCACCATGCCGCGCGGAGCACGGTCGCTTGTGTCATCCCCACGACGTAGCCGGTGAGCGTGTACCCGAGGGCGAAGAAGCCGACCGGCGTTCCGTGTACGACGAGGTCGAGCACGAACCCGGCAGCGAACCCGGCGACGGCACCTTCGTCGCGACCGTGCACGATGCCGACCGCGATCGGAAGCAGCATGACGATGTCCGCGCATGTACCTCGTACGTTGAGGTCGGCGACGAGCGTCGTCTGCAATGTCACGAGCACGAAGATCACGAAGGCGAGCCGTGCGAGTCTCATGGCGCCGGCTGCCAGAGCAGCACTTTGACGAGCGTGATGTTCCCCAGGTCGGCCAGCGGCGCAACCGTCACGATCTGGTGCAGCTGATCGCTCGACAATGTCGCGGCTGTGGCGTTACCGATCGGAATGTTCGGGGGATAGGTGGCACGATCCTCGCCACTCGTCGTCACGAGATCGTTCGGCGGGACCATGACCTTCGGCCCGATGCCTTCGTCGATCACCAGCGGCTGACCTTCGCCGGTGCCGTGCATGAGCCCCGTCTCCTGCGACGCGAACAGACGGACGCCGACGACGACATCCGGATCGCTCAGCAGCTTGACGACGGAACGCGTCTTCTCCACGTCGGTGATACGACCGACCAGTCCTGCACCGGTGACGACCGGCATGTCGACCGCGATGCCGTCGCTCGAGCCCTTGTTCAGCTCGAGCGTGTGCTCGAAGTTCGTCAACGGGCCCGCGACGATGCGCGCGTCGACACCAGCGAGTGTCGTCCACTGCGAGATCTTGTCGAGGTCGGAGATCGTCTGCAGCTGCTTCTGCGCGTCCTGCTGCTGCGCCTGCTGGCCGCGCAGGCTGTCGATCTCGGCGCGCAACTGGTCGTTCTCCTTGCGCACGTCGTTGTAGTGCCACACGCCGTTCCACGCGTCGCCCATCGGGCCGAAGACGCGTTCGGCACCCCCGCGGACGGGACTGAACACGCTCGACGCGCCGTCGCGCAGGCCCTCGACCGCGCCGGAGCCGCGGAAGTCCAACGTGAGGACCGTCACCGAGGTCAGGATGAGCAGGACCAGCGTGAAGCGAGATCGTCCAGTACGCCGAGAGAGGGCCACAGCTCTCGCGGTTGCTTAGCGTTCGCCGTTTGCTGAGAACAGCACGCCCTTCAGCGCGTCGAACTCCTCGAGCGACTGGCCCGAGCCGATGGCAACTGCGTGCAGCGGATCGGGCG
The DNA here is from genome assembly GCA_963821725.1 of uncultured Acidimicrobiia bacterium. GTDB lineage: Bacteria > Actinomycetota > Acidimicrobiia > Acidimicrobiales > JACDCH01 > DATAES01. The sequence goes on along the minus strand of CAWGFA010000016.1, from coordinate 83,471 downwards.
CGATGACCATCGGCATTCCCGTTTCGTGCTGCAGACGCGCGTCGAGCCCATGGAGGAGTGCGCCGCCCCCCGTCAGGACGATGCCCGTTTCCATGATGTCCGCCGCAAGCTCTGGAGGAGTCTTGTCGAGCGTCACCTTCACCGCGTCAAGGATCGCAGACACGGGCTCTGCGATGGCGTCGCGGATCTCCTCCGTCGACACGACGATCGTCTTCGGCAGTCCCGTCACGAGATCGCGCCCGCGGATCTCGGCGTGGACCTCTTCGACCAGCGGCCATGCCGAGCCGAGCGCGATCTTCACCTCTTCCGCCGTGCGATCACCGAGGGCGAGGCTGTACTCCTTCTTGATGAAGTTGACGATGGCGTCGTCGAGCTCGTCACCGCCGACTCGCACCGACTGGCTGGCGACGATGCCGCCGAGCGAGATCACCGCGACCTCGGTGGTGCCTCCGCCGACGTCGACGATCATGTTGCCGGTCGGCTCCTGCACCGGCAGCCCGGCCCCGATGGCGGCGGCCATCGGCTCCTCGATGATGTAGGCGGGCTTGCGGGCGCCCGCGAACTCGGCCGCCTCCTGCACGGCGCGCTGTTCGACGCCGGTGATGCCCGACGGCACGCAGATGACCATCCGGGGATGCAGCGACAGGCGCCGCGGATGGACCTTCGTGATGAAGTACTTGAGCATCTTCTCGCAGATCTCGAAATCTGCGATGACGCCGTCCTTGAGCGGGCGGATGGCCTGGATGTGCGCGGGCGTGCGCCCGATCATCCGTTTGGCCTCGGAGCCGACCGCGAGAAGACGGCCGTCGCGCGCGTTGATGGCAACGACCGATGGCTCGTCGAGGACGATGCCACGGCCGCGCACGTACACAACGGTGTTGGCCGTACCGAGATCAACGGCCAAGTCGCGGCCCATGAAGGAAGACAATACGTTGTCAGGCATGCGGGTCCCTGGGGCACTACCAGCAGACGGTGCGAACGGCGGCAGGCACCGAGACCCGATGGTCCAGCGATCGCGATGGATCCGGCCCCTACCTGGTTGTCAGGTTAGACGCTGTAACTCGTTCGCAACAGTCACAGTTGCCGCGAAATTGGGCGCGAATCACCCGTCGGCGAACCAGAGCGCGATCTCGCGTTCGGCGGAATCGTGGCCGTCGCTCGCGTGCACGAGGTTCTCCGTGGTCGTCGTCGCGAGGTCGCCGCGGATCGTGCCGGGGGCCGCATCGTCCACCTTGGTCGCACCGACGAGCGTCCGGACCAGCGAGAACGTGTTGTCCGCCGGGCCCTCGACCACCATCGCGAACACCGGTGACCGTGTGATGAATGTCACCAGCTCGTCGTAGAACGGCTTGCCGACGTGCTCGGCGTAGTGACGCTCCGCGAGGTCCATGTCGACCATGCGCAGATCAGCGGCCACGATGCGCAGTCCCTTGCGCTCGATGCGCCCGACGATCTCGCCGATCAGCCCCCGCTCCACCGCGTCGGGCTTGGCCATGACGAACGTCCGCTTCATGGGCGCCGAGACTACGCGTGGCCAGGGAACGCAGTCAGAGCCCGAGGTGCGTGCGGGCGGAACCGACGACGTAGAGCGAGCCCGTCACGAGCACCGCGTCGTCCGGCGCCGCCAAGCGGCGGGCGCGGTCGACGGCGCGGCCGACGTCGGGCTCCTCGATGGCGTCGGCACCGAGCGACGCGGCGGCGGACGCAACGTCCGCGGTCGGGATCGCGCGCGGTGAGTCGGCCGTGCACGCGATGACGAGCGTCGAGTCGTCGACCTCGAGCGCCTCGAAGATCGCGACTGGGTCACGAGGCTGCAGGATCCCGGCGACGATGATGCGCTGGCCTGCTTGCATGAAGTCGTCGCGCAACGTCTCTGCGGTGGTGGCCGCGGCTTCAGGATTGTGGGCACCGTCGAGCACGATCAACGGCTCGTGCCCGACGACTTCGAAGCGTCCCGGCATCGAGATCGACCCGAAGGCCTGCGCGACGACGTCCTCGTCGAGCGGCTGGGAGAAGAAGGCTTCGGACGCGGCCAGCGCGCACGCAGCGTTGTCACCTTGGTGCGCCCCATGCAGCGACAGGAAGACGTCTGTCAGCGAGTGGTACGGCGTCCGCAGTTCGAGGAGGCGTCCGCCGACGGCGAGCTCGTTCGCTTCGCACGCGAAGTCTCGGTCGCGTTCCCAGACCTGCGCGGCGCCGGCGCGATAGAAGATCGGCGTCAACGCATCGTCGGTCTCGCCGAGCACGAGCGTGCTCCCCGGTTTGACGACACCGGCCTTCTCTTCCGCGATGCGCGCTCGCCAGTCACCCTCGAGGTCGGTGTGGTCCTGCCCGACGTTCGTCACCACGGCAACCGTCGCGTCGCAGACGTTCGTGGCGTCGTAGCGACCGAGCAGCCCCACCTCGACGACGGCCACATCCACCGCCACGTCGGCGAACCATCGGAGCCCAGCGGCGGTGAGCAACTCGAAGTACGAGCAGGAGTCGCCCACCAACGGCTCGAGTTGGCGGAGGTCGGACAGCACCTCGGCCAGGTCGTCGTCCCCGATCGGCTCGCCGCAGCGAGCGATGCGCTCGTTGATGCGTTGCAGGTGGGGGCTCGTGTACGTGCCGACCGTCAACCCTTCCTCGACCAGCAGCGCGGTGACCAGGCGGGCTGTGGATCCCTTGCCGTTGGTGCCGGTCAGATGGATGACGGGATAGGACTTCTGCGGATCGCCGAGCACGTCGACGAGCCGGCGCATCCGGTCGAGCGAGAGGTTTTCGATCCTCCCCGCACGCGCTTCGAGATTGATGTGCTGATCGAGCCAGGCGAGCGATTCGGGGAGCGACGCCACCGCGTCAGGCGGCGATGCGGTCCCGCGCCTCGTCGAGGATCGGGCCGACAGCGTCGGCCGCCTGCGCGACGAGCGGGCGCGCCGCCTCGACGGCCGACTCGGCGGCCTCGAGGGCGACGTCACCCATCTTCTTGGCGTACGCCAGCGCGACCGGCACGGCCGCGGCCCTGGCTGCCTTGCGGGATCGCCGAGCGAGCAACAGTCCGAAGAACGCCCCGACCGCAGCGCCGCTCGCCACTGCCGGGGCCATCGACGAGGAATCCTGCTCGCCGTTGCCACCCTGCAACTTCGCGACACCTGCACCGATGGCACCACCCAGGAGGGCGCCGAGCAACAGTTTCTTCATGCCCGCGACCGTACCCCCGTCCGGAGCATGCAAGTCGGGGCGTTACGACGCGGCGCGGCGGGGGCGGGTCTGGCGCGGCGTCTCGGCGCGAGGCACGAGCGTCGGATTGACGTTGTCGAGCACGACCTTGCCGTCGACGACACAACGACCGATGTCGGATCGACTGGGGAGGTCGTACATGATCTCGAGCAACACCTCTTCGAGGATGGCGCGCAGACCGCGTGCCCCGGTGCCACGGAGAAGGGCCTGATCGGCGATCGCCTCGAGCGCGTCGTCCGCGAACTCGAGCTCGACGTCTTCGAACTCGAAGAACTTGCGGTACTGCTTGATCAACGCGTTCTTGGGTTCGACGAGGATGCGGATCAGCGCCTCGCGATCGAGATTCGACACGGCACCGATGACCGGAAGACGCCCGATGAACTCCGGGATGAGCCCGAACTTGAGGAGGTCCTCGGGGAGCACCTTCTCGAGGATGGCGCCGATGTCCTTCTCGTCGGCACGCCGGATGTCGGCGCCGAAGCCGACGCCCTTGCGTCCGATGCGGCTCTCGATGAGCTTTTCGATGCCGGCGAACGCGCCGCCACAGATGAACAAGATGTTCGTCGTGTCGATCTGGATGAACTCTTGGTGCGGATGCTTGCGCCCACCCTGTGGCGGCACCGAGGCGGTGGTGCCTTCGAGGATCTTCAACAGCGCCTGCTGCACGCCTTCACCCGACACGTCGCGCGTGATCGACGGGTTCTCGGACTTGCGGGCGATCTTGTCGATCTCGTCGATGTAGATGATCCCGGTCTCGGCCTTCTTGACGTCGTAGTCGGCCGCTTGGATCAGCTTGAGGAGGATGTTCTCGACGTCCTCGCCGACGTAGCCCGCTTCGGTGAGCGCGGTGGCGTCCGCGATCGCGAACGGCACGTTGAGCATCCGAGCCAGCGTCTGCGCCAGCAGCGTCTTGCCGCACCCGGTCGGACCGATCAGGAGGATGTTGGACTTCGCGAGCTCGACGTCGGCCTCGCCTCCGGCGCCGAACTGGATGCGCTTGTAGTGGTTGTACACCGCTACCGAAAGAATCTTCTTCGCGTGATCCTGACCGATGATGTAGTCGTTCAGGAAGTCGTAGATCTCACGCGGCTTCGGCAGCTCGTCGAAATGGAGCTCGGTGGTCTCGGACAGCTCTTCTTCGATGATCTCGTTGCAGAGATCGATGCACTCGTCGCAGATGTAGACGCCGGGTCCGGCGATCAGCTTCTTCACCTGCTTCTGCGACTTGCCGCAGAACGAGCACTTCAGCAACTCGCCTCCGTCACCGAACTTGGCCACGATGTTCCCCCAATCCTTCCGTTCGGTGCCTAGCTCGCCCTGATCGCGCCGGAGTTGTCCGCCATCTCTCGGGCCGAGATCACTTCGTCGATGAGACCGTATTCCTTGGCCTCCGCCGCCTCCATCACGAAGTCGCGGTCGGTGTCCTTGTGGATCTTCTCGACGGCCTGCCCTGTGTGATGAGCCAGGATCTCGTTCAGCAGGTCACGCATCCGCAAGATCTCGCGCGCCTGGATCTCGATGTCTGCCGCTTGACCGGCACCGCTCCCCCACGGCTGGTGGAGCAGCACCCGAGCGTGCGGCAGAGCCAGCCGCTTGCCCTTCGTGCCGGCCGCAAGCAGGACCGCAGCCGCCGACGCCGCCTGGCCGAAGCAGATGGTGCTGATGTCAGGCTTGATGTACTGCATCGTGTCGTAGATCGCGAACAGCGCGGTGATGTCGCCACCGGGGCTGTTGATGTAGATGTTGATGTCGCGGTCGGGGTTGTCCGACTCGAGGTGGATCATCTGCGCGCACGTGAGGTTGGCGATCGTGTCGTCGATCGGCGTGCCGATGAAGATGATGTGCTCCTTGAGGAGCCTGGAGAACAGGTCGTAGGCCCGCTCGCCGCGGTTCGTCTGCTCGACGACCGTCGGGACGAGGTAGTTGTGGATGGGGTTCACTCGGGAGTCCTGTTCTGCGGTCTCGGCGTCGGCCTCGACTCGTCGGTCGATGTCGCCGATCTCGTCCTCGTCGATGCGGTCGTCGATCTGCTCTTCGAGCTCGAGCTCTTCGGTTTCGAGCGTCTTGCGATCGATCGGTTGCCCGTCCTCGTCGACCAACTCGACGTGTTCGACCAACCAGTCGAGTGCTTTGCGCTTTCTTATGTCGGAGCGTACCGCGGGCACCTGCTCAGCGCGTTCGAACTCCTCGCGCACCTTGCCCGCGTCCTGGTCGAGTCGCTCGGCGACCCGTGCGAATTCCTCGTCCAGATCCTCGTCGGTGGCCTCGATGTCTTCGGCTGTCGGCGACGGCTCGCAACGCCAGGTCGACCTGCACCGCCTGTGCCGCGAGCTCGCGCAACTCGTCTCCGAGCTGTTGCTGGGTCTGACCCGTCGCCTCGAGGTACTGCTCGGCCGTGACGCCTTGCGCCGACAGCCGCATGCCGAGGTCCTGCAGTCGCTGCTGCACCTCGCCGTTGACCATCGCCTCGGGCGGTTCTTGGTCGACGAGATCGGCCAGCGCGATCGCCGCCTTGTCGCGCGCGGCCATCTGCGCCTGCATCTTGCGCACCCGTGAGATGCGCGACCCGAGGTCGGCGCGCAGCTCTTCGACCGTGTCGAACTCGGACACGTCGTTGGCCCACTCGTCGGTGACGTCGGGCAGCACCTTCTGCTTGACGTCCTTCACGATCACGCGGAACTGCACCGGCTGCTTCCTCGGGATCCGCGGGCTGCGCGGGGAACGTCAGGATGTCGCCGACCTTCGCGCCGCGAAGGTGTTCGTCGAGCTCCGAAGCGATCGATCCGCTGCCGACCTCGTACAGGTAGTCGTCGGCCTGCAGGCCGGCGATGTCCTCGCCGTCGCGGCTGCCGTTGATCGTGATCGTCGCGTGGTCGCCGTCGATCGCAGGACGGTCCACCACGGTCAGCTCGCCGAACTGATCACGAAGCCGGTCGATCTGCGCGTCGATCTCTTCGTCGCTCGCCTCGGGACGCGGGATCTCGACTGCGCAGGTTCTGATAGCCACCGACCGAGATGACCGGACGGACTTCGACGACGGCGTCGAACGTGACCGGACCTTCGTCCTTGCCGGCCGTGATCTCGATCTCGGGCGCGGCGATCACGTCGACATCGTTCTCGCGGACCGCCTGCGAGTAGTACGTGGGGAGCGCCTCTCGCAGCGCCTCCTCGCGACCGACGTCCTTGCCGAGCTTCGCCTCGAGCACACGGCGTGGCGCCTTGCCCGGCCGGAAGCCCGGGAGCCGCACCTCCCGGGAGATGCGACGGAACGCCGCGTCGAGATCGCGCTCGAACTCCGCCTCGTCGACCTCGACGGAGACCTTGACCCGGTTTCCCTCGAGGGGCTCGACGGCAGACTTCACAGGGGCGTGAGTGTACCGGGGGCCTCTCGGTGTCCCGAAGCATGTTGTCTACGCTCGCTGGGCCCGGGGAGTAGCGCAGCTCGGTAGCGCACCTGCTTTGGGAGCAGGAGGCCGGGGGTTCGAATCCCCCCTCCCCGACTGCTGCGATGTCTCGGCCTGCCCAGGGTCCGCATGCCTTCGGTCACAATGGAGCGGTCGTACGTCACCGTCGACGAGACCGGCGGGTGTAGCTCAATGGCAGAGCACCAGCCTTCCAAGCTGGCTATGCGGGTTCGATTCCCGTCACCCGCTCCATCACTCCGTCCCGACACCTACCTGCGTAGGCGGACGCGCCGTACGAGGTGGTCGGGACCCTTCTCGAGCACGAGCCGGGCTCGCGCGCGGGTCGGCAGGATCTCCTCGCGCAGGTTCACGCCGTTGATGGTGGACCACACCAGGCGCGCGAACGTCTCGGCTTGTTGCTCGTCCATCGATGCGTACACGTGGAAGAACGACTCGGGATCGGCGAACACGGTGGCGCGCAGCGTGAAGAACCGGTCGAGGAACCATCGTTCGATGTCCTGCTCCTGGGCATCGACGTAGATGGTGAAGTCGAAGAAGTCGGACACGTGACGTGACACGCCTCGTGTGGTCTGCAACACGTTGAGGCCTTCGACGATCACGACATCGGGACTGCGCAGAACCTGCTCGTCGCCATCGATGATGTCGTAGCGAACGTGCGAGTACACCGGCGCGCTGACTTCCGGTTCGCCACGCTTGAGCGCGGACAGGAACGCGACGAGTGCGGCGGTGTCGTAGCTCTCGGGGAACCCCTTGCGTTCGGTCAGGCCGCGCGCGGCGAGCTCGCGGTTCGGGAACAGGAAGCCGTCGGTCGTGACGAGCTCGACACGCGGATGCGCCGGCCAGCGCGCGAGCAGTTCTTGCAGGATGCGCGCGGTCGTGCTCTTGCCCACGGCGACGCTCCCGGCGAGACCGATGATGTACGGACGCGGCGCCGGCAGGACGCCGAGGAACGTGTCGGTCACCGAGTCGCGATCACGGGTCGCGATTGCGAAGAGGCTGAGCAAGCGCGACAGCGGCAGATAGATCTCTGCGACCTCGTCGAGGTCGAGCCGCTCGTTGATTCCCCGGAGCTCGGCCAGGTCGTCGTCGTCCAGCTCGAGCGGCGTGCTGGCCCTCAGCGTCGCCCACTGCGCCCGCTCGAACACCAGCTCTTCGTCAGCCATTGGGGAGATCGTTGTCGGTCGGAGGTTGTCGTCTCGCATCTGGACCGGTAAATACGAGACGGTTCCGTTTCGGGTTTGGGAGTGTGGACTGTGCGCGCAAGGTTGAAGGACCCGGAGTTCGTCCACCAGCGCCGCTGGTTCACGTTGCTCGTGCTCTGCGTGAGCCTCATCGTGATCGTGCTCGACAACACGATCCTCAACGTCGCGTTGCCGACGCTCGCGCATCCGGTGGAGAGCGGTGGTCTGGCCGCGACTGGCAGTCAACTCCAGTGGATCGTCGACGCGTACACGATCGTGTTCGCGGGACTCCTGCTCACGGCGGGCAGCCTCGGTGACCGATTCGGACGCTACAAGGCGCTCACGTTCGGCCTGTCCGTGTTCGGCATCGGATCGCTGCTCTCGGCGTTCGCGACGGATGCCGACGTGCTGATCGCGACGCGTGCGCTCATGGGCGTCGGCGGCGCGTTCATCATGCCCTCGACGTTGTCGGTGCTCACCAACGTGTTCACCGAAGCGCGCGAGCGCGGCCGTGCCATCGGGATCTGGGCCGGCGTCTCCGCACTCGGCATCGGTATCGGCCCGATCAGTGGCGGCATACTGCTCGCCCACTTCTGGTGGGGGTCGGTGTTCCTCGTCAACGTGCCGATCGTGATCCTGGGCCTGATCTTCGGCTATCTGCTCGTTCCGGAATCCAAGGATCCGTCCTCGCCGCGGCTCGACCCTCTCGGCGCAGTGCTGTCCATCGCGGGGCTCACGACGTTTCTGTGGGCGGTGATCGAAGCGCCGTCGCATGGCTGGACGGCACCCGACGTGCTCGCCGGTTTCGCGATCGGCGCCGGACTGCTCGTCACGTTCCTGTTGTGGGAGCTGCACACGTCGAGCCCGATGCTCAACATCCACTTCTTCCAGAACCCTCGGTTCAGCGCGGCGAGCGGCGCGATCACGATCGCGTTCTTCTCGTTGTTCGGAACGCTGTTCCTGATGACGCAGTACCTGCAGTCGGTGCTCGAATACTCGACGGTCAAGGCGGGCGCCGTCCTGCTGCCGCAGGCGGTCACGATCATGGTGGCCGCCCCACTGAGCAGCATCTGGGTGCAGCGCTTCGGCAACAAGCGCGTCGTCGCGACAGGACTGTTGATCGTGGGCGTCGGCTTCGTGTCGTTCCTCACACTGCAACCCGACTCGTCGACCATCCAAGTCATCCTGGTCACGTGCGCCCTCGGCCTCGGCATGGGCAACGTCATGGCCCCCGCCACCGACTCGATCATGGGGTCGCTGCCGCGGGCCAAGGCCGGCGTCGGCTCGGCGGTCAACGACACGACCCGGCAGGTGGGCGGCGCCTTCGGTGTCGCCGTACTCGGCTCGATCCTGTCGTCGCAGTACGCAACGAACTTCACGGCCCGCGTCCCCGAGGGGCTGCCCAGCCAGGCCGTCGACGCCGCCAAGGACTCCGTGGGTGCGGCTCTGGGTGTCGCGAACACGCTGCCCGCCAACCTCCAACAGCTCGCACCGGGACTGGTCGACGCCGCGAAGTCCAGCTTCGTCGACGGATTCCATGTCGCGGCGATCATCGCGGCCGTCCTCGTGTTCGGGGCCGCCATCGGCGTACTTCGCTTCCTGCCCGCACGAGGGACCGACGAGGAGCCGGCGGACATGCCGTGGCTGGAAGAGGAGCCGGTCGCGGCCAGCCGACCCGAGGAAGAGCTGGTGTCGCTCGAAGTCGTCGAACGGCTCGCTGGGGCTGCGGAGTCATGAGCGAGGTACGAGCGAATGCGGGCGAGCGAGCGCCAGCGAGCCGCACGCGGATGGGGTCCGGGGGCGCAGCCCCCGCGGAATCGTGACCGTCGCGGATCCAGTACCTCGGCGCGCTGGGCGCCCGCGATCGGAGGAGGCCGACCGCGCCATTCTCGACGCGGCGCTCGAAGCGCTGGTCGAGGACGGCTATGCAGGCATGTCGATCGAAGGGATCGCAGCCCGTGCCGGCGTCGGCAAGGCGACGATCTACCGGCGGTGGCCGGGCAAGGCCGAGATCCTCGTCGACGCGCTGAGCCGCCGCGCCTGCTTCGAGGTACCGCTGGTCGACACGGGCGACCTGCGTGCCGACCTGTTGACGATCCTTCGCGCGGTGCACGTGAACATGCGCGGCCTGGCCGGCCCGGTGATGGCGGCGTTCGCGGCCGAGAAGTTCCGCTACCCGGAGCTGCGCGAGGAGTTCGACCGCGTCTTCGTCGCCGAACGGCGAGCCCATCTGCGTCGCCTGGTCGGCGCCGCGGTCGAACGCGGCGACCTGCCGTCCGACACCGACGTGGAGCTGCTCGCCGAAGCCGGCCCGGCCCTCCTCTGGCACGCGCTGACGGTGCGCAACGATCCGGGCGACGACACGCTCCCCGATCGCATCGTCCGCCAGCTGCTGCGCTGACGGACACCTGGACTGGTGTGGGTCGAGCACGCAGCGCGCAACAACGCCGAGTGGTGCGACAGCGTCTGTGCCACCCAGGGCATCCGCGGCTCGTTCCACGAGCATCTGTGGGCCTGCGGATCACGGACGCCGCACCTCTACCCGGACGCAGTGACGCTCGACCCGGACAGCGCGAGCCGCCGACGTCCTCGAGCACGTGGACACCTCGACGCCCGGGTGTTCGGTCAAGGACAGCTTCAGCGCGCTCGACCTCCGTCGCGCCGGTTTTCGCGTGCTGTTCGACGCCACCTGGATGGCGCGCACCGGCGCCGTCGCCGATGACGCGCTTCCCAATCGGGTGGTCACGGGTGACCGACGCGCAGGTGCTCGAGCGGTGGCGGCGCGCCTCCGGATGCGACCTCGACGACGCATTGCTCGACCGCGATGAGATCGTGATCCTCGCCGGACGAGCGTCGGGACCCGACGACGACCGACATCGTCGCCGGTGGCGTGCTCAACCGCAGCGAGTCCGTCGTCGGTATCAGCAACGTGTTCGCGCTCGATCACGATCTCGACCGCGTGTGGCCCGCGTGTCTCGCGTTCGCCGGCGATTCCTTCTCCGCCGTACCGGTGGTGGGCTACGAGGCGGGCGCGCCGCTGGCGTCGGCGTGCCGGCACGGGTTCGAACCCGTCGGACAGCTACGCGTGTGGATCGATGACCGAGTGCGGGAGGTCGCGTCCACCGGGGCGCCGCCTGTCGCGAAGCGCTCCCGAGCCGCGAAGATGAAGGAATGACCGACACCATCGACGTGCCCAGCTCGCAGGACGAACTGATCGACGAGTTGCGAGCGTGGCTCGAGGCCAACTGGGACCCCGACCTGACGGTGCGCGAATGGTGGCAGCGGTTGGGGGATGCGGGGTGGTCGGCGCCGTCCCTGCCGACGAACGCGTACGGCCGAGGCTTGTCGCGCAACGACGCCGTGCGGGTACAGCAGGAACTCGCCGACCACGGCGCGCTGGGCGCGCCGGCCGGTCTCGGGCTCATGCTGGCGGCGCCGACGATCGCGACGCACGGCACGCAGGAGCAGATCGATCTGTACGTCCGCGACATCGTGACGGGCGCGAAGGCGTGGTGTCAGCTGTTCAGCGAGCCCGGTGCCGGATCCGATCTTGCCGGGCTCACCACACGAGCGGTGGCCGACGGCGAGGAGTGGATCGTCAACGGTCAGAAGGTGTGGACGTCAGGAGGCCAGGTCGCTGACCTCGGCATGTTGATCGCACGTACGAATCCCGAGGTTCCCAAGCACCAGGGCATCACCTGGTTCGCGTTGGACATGCATCAGCCGGGCGTCGAGGTCAGACCGTTGCGCGAGCTCACGGGACACGCGCTCTTCAACGAGGTGTTCCTCAACGATGCGCGAGTCGACGACGCTGCCATCGTCGGCGAGCGCAACAACGGATGGGCCGTCGCCAACACGACCCTCATGCACGAGCGCTCGAGCCTCGGCACCGGTGGCGGCATCGGAGGTCCGGGGGCGGCGCTGCCGGGCACGGTCGCCGGTCAGCTCGACCAGCGCGCCGGTGACTTCGTTCCGAAGGAGGGACGCCCTCGCCGCCGCGCCGGTGGCGGAAGCGGCGGCATGTTCGGGGCCGGGAGCAAGTTCCTCGTCGACCTGGCGCAAGGGCAATGGCACTGCCCAGGACCCCGTCGTCCGCCAGGACCTCGCGCGCCTGCACACGATGAGCGAGCTCGGGCGCTTCAACCAGCTCCGGCTCAAGGCGGCCAAGGCCGCCGGCCAGGACATCCCCGGCATGCCGAACCTCGCAAAGCTGGCCATGAGCGCGATGGTGCGGCTCACCCGCGACGTCGGCCTGCGCATCGTCGGCCCGGCCGGGATGCTGCACGCCTACGACGCGAGCGACCAGCCGGTCCTCGACCACGCCACGGGGAACCCGTTCCTCCCGATGGTCACCGCCATGGCGCTCTTCGCGCAGGCGCCTCCCATCTATGGCGGCACCGATCAGGTCCAGCGCAACATCATCGGCGAGCGGGTGCTCGGACTCCCGAAGGAACCGAGCAACGATCGGACGGTGCCGTTCTCCGAGCTTCCCAAGAACGCATGACGGGCGCGACGACGGTGTGACCCGTCTACGCACCGCCCTCGACGAGACGTTCCGGTCGCTCCGAGTCCGCAACTTCCGGCTCTTCTTCACCGGACAGCTCATCTCGCAGGTCGGCAACTGGCTCACGCTGGTCGCGCAGACGCTGCTGGTCCTGAAGCTCACCGACAACGGCGTGGCGCTCGGCGCGCTGGCCGCCGCCCAGTTCGGACCGGTGCTGTTGCTCGGACCGTGGGGAGGACTCGTCGCTGATCGCAGCGACAAGCGCCGGCTCCTGCTCATCGTCCAGACCATCGCGATGCTCCAGTCGTTCGCGCTCGCAGTGTTGGGGTTCAGTCACAACCCGCCGGTGCTCGCGGTGTACACGGTGGCGCTCATCGGCGGCACGACCGTCGCGTTCGACAATCCGGCTCGGCGCGGCGTTCGTGGTCGAGATGGTGCCGCCCGAGAACATGAACAACGCGGTCAGCCTCAACAGCGCGCTCATGACGTCGTCGCGTGTCGTGGGTCCGGCGCTCGCCGGTTTGCTGGTCGCGACGGTCGGCTTCGGTTGGTGCTTCCTCGCCGACGGCCTGTCGTACATCGCCGTGCTCGCCGCGCTGTGGATGATGCGCACCGAGGAGCTGCGGCCGGCGGAACCGACCCAACGCGGGAAGGGACAGGTCAGGGCGGGCTTGCGTTACGCCCGACACACGTCGGTGCTGTGGACACCGCTCGTCATGATGGCAGTGGTCGGAACGCTGGCGTACAACTTCCAGACCGTGTTCCCGCTGTTCACGACCCGGGACCTGCACGGCACGGGCACCACGTTCACGATCTTGTTCTCGGTCGTCAGTGTCGGCGCGCTCATCGGTGCCCTCGGCGTGGCGCGACGAAGAACGATCAGCGTGCACACCGTCGCGATCACGTCCGTGTGGTACGGCATCGCACTCGCAGCGATATCGGTCGCCCCGAACCAGGCGATCGCCTTCGCGCTCGGCCCGCTGCTCGGCCTCACGAGCATCGCGTTCCTCACCGCGTCGACCGCCATCGTGCAGATCGAAGCCGCGCCCGACATGCGCGGGCGCGTTCTCGCGCTGCAAGCGGTCCTGTTCATCGGCAGCACACCCATCGGCGCCCCGATCGTCGGTTGGGTGTCACAGCAGTTCGGCGCGCGCTACGCCATCGGACTCGGCGCGGTCGCCGCCCTGCTGGCCGGTGTGTGGGGATTGGTGCGAGCCCGCCGCCTCGCCGTGAAGCCGCCGATCCCCGACGAGGAGGAGGCGGCCCGGGCGTCGGCCACCGAAGTTGTGTCCGAGCTCACGAGCGCCGAACCTTGGAGCCGATGATGCACGTCCCTTCGACTGACGGCGTGACGGTCGCGGTGCACGACATGGGCGGACGGGGCGACCCACTGCTGCTGTGTCATGCCACCGGGCTGCACGCACGCTCGTACGAGCCGCTCGCGGCGCGTCTCGTGTCGCACTTCCACGTGTGGGGCCTCGACTTCCGCGGCCATGGCGACTCGACCGCGCCGGACAGCGACCGGTTCCACTGGGACGGCTTCGCCGACGACCTGCTCAACGTGATCGACGCGCTCGACACGCAGCCGATCTCCGTGTTCGGTCACTCACTGGGTGGTGGCGTGTCGCTGCTTGCAGAGCATCGCCGTCCGGGCACGTTGCGGTCGGCGTTCTTCTTCGAGCCGATCGTCGTTCCCGCCGTCGAGGGGGTGTTGCCGGGCGGACCGTCCGCGATGTCGGAAGGCGCGCGCCGACGCCGGCCCACGTTTGCCTCGACCGCCGAGGCGTTGCACCGGTACGCCAGCCGACCGCCGCTGAACGAGCTGCGCGCCGACTCGTTGTACGCGTACGTCGAGCACGGGTTTCGTCCGAGGGAGGACGGTTCGGTGCAGCTCAAGTGCCTTCCCGAGCACGAGGCCGCGACGTTCGCAGCGGACGGCAAGCCGACGCTCGCGACGGCGGAGCACGTGAGGACACCGACCACGATCGCCATCGGCACGACAGAGGAAGGCTGGACACCGGCGACGTTCGGGCCCGCGATCGTCGACGCACTCCCGAACGGCCGGCTCGAGGTCCACGAGACCCTCGGCCACTTCGGCCCCCTGCAAGACCCTGTCGCGGTCGCGGCGAGCATCGTCGCCGCCGGCCACGGCTAGGGCGTACGTCGCTCCCGCGCACCCCTACGCTGTACGTCTCCGCGAGCTCGGTGCCGATTGCGCCGAGGAGCTCGCGCACGCCTGGAGGATCGAGGACCTCGACCGAGCGTCCGAACCCGGCGATCTCGCTCGCGAGCGAACGAACGTTGTGACCGCGCAGCTCGACCTCGATCCGCCCGTCGTCGCTGGCTGGACCGATGCGGACACGCGTCCCGAGGATCCATCGCAACATGGGCACGGAATCAGTCGTCACACAGCGCAGTCGCGATGATCGGCGTGCGCTTGCTCTCGACTTCCTCGGTGATGAGCTTCCACGCCTGGTGCAGGTCGAAACCGTCCGGTCGAGTGACCGGCTGACCGTTCGGCTCGACCGACGTCATGCGGTCAACGCGAAACGTCCGCAAGCCGGCTTCGGTGTCACCGACGAGATACCAGACCGCGCCCTTCGCCGCGAGCCCGAGTGGATGCACCACTCGAGTGGTCGCCGTGCGATCGCGGGCGACGTACCCGAGCACGATCTGCTGGCCGTCGACCACCGCCTGCTGCACCGCTTCGAGATGGATCGGCGTGCGCCTGGGCGCCTGCTGGTCCCACCCGGCGGGGTCGACGAGGACCGATGTGGTCGCCGCTTCGGCCGCGGTTCGGAACGACTCTGGAAGCGCGCGCACGAGCTTGCGCAGCGCCGCCCGCAACTCCGGGGTGGCCGACGACGCCGGACCGGCGACGAGGAACAGCGCGCGGGCTTCGGCGGCGTTGAGGCCGCTCAGATCCGTCCGCCCACCGCCGGCCAGCCGCCAGCCGCCGTTGCGACCTTGGCGGCTGTAGATCGGCAGACCCGCCATACCCAACGCTTCGAGGTCGCGCCGAGCGGTCCGTTCCGAGATCTCGAGCTCCTCGGCCACCTCCGCCGCGGTGACCTGGCCACGGGATTGCAGCATGAGGAGGATGGCGACGAGCCGATCCGCGCGCACGCCGCCATTCTGACGCTCGAAACCGGCCAGAGCCTGGCCGGTTTGCGAGAGTGCGCACCGGATCCGTCGCAATCGCGCACCCGAGGCGGCAGGCTGGAGCGGTGCCCTATTACCGCTGTGTCGGCGAGGTCCCGCGCAAGCGCCACACGTTGGTGAAACGGCCCGGCGGCGACGGCTTCCTCGCCGAGGAGCTGATCGGACAAGAGGGCTTCGCGCAGGAATCCGCGCTGCTGTACCACCACCGGTCACCGAGCGCGATCGTGAGCGTGGAGGCGGTCGACGACCCGTCCGCTGTGGACTTCAGCTTCCAGACGCCTGTCGTGCCGCGTCATCTGCGCACGACCGAGTTGCCGACGGGCGGCGACCCCGTGCTCGGTCGCCGCCGGCTGCTCGGCAACGACGACGTGGTCCTGTCATACGTGTCAGCCGACCAAGGCAGCGACCTGTATCGCAACGCGTGCGGCGACGAGCTCGTCTACGTTCACACCGGGCAAGCCACGTTGGTGACGAGCTTCGGCGAGCTCGACCTGCGAGCCGGCGACTACGTCGTGATCCCCGCTGCGGTCACTCATCAGTGGGTGCTTCGGTCGGGTCGCGTCGACGCGCTGGTGTTCGAAGCCCGTGGGCACGTGCGCTTTCCCGACCGGTACCTCACCGAGCGCGGACAGCTGCGTGAAGGCGCGCCGTTCTCCGAACGCGACGTGCGCGCTCCCGCTGAGCCGCTCGTGATCGACGGTGAAGACATCCCCGTGCTCGTGCGCACGACGGACGGGCTGACGCGCATGGTGCACGCGCACCATCCCTTCGACGTGATCGGCTGGGACGGCTGCCTGTATCCCCACGCGCTGTCGATCCACGACCTCGAGCCGATCGTCGGTGCGATCCATCAACCACCACCCGTGCACCAGACATTCGCCGGCCCCGGCTTCGTCGTGTGCTCGTTCGTGCCGCGGCCCTACGACTTCCATCCCGAGGCCACGAAGGTTCCGTATCACCACGCGAACGTGGACTCGGACGAAGTGCTGTTCTACGCCGCCGGCGACTTCATGAGTCGGGCCGGATCGGGCATCGGCGTGGGCTCGATCTCGTGGCATCCGCCTGGATTCGTCCACGGTCCGCAACCCGGCAGCATCGAGGCGGCCATGGAGCAGACGAGCACCGAAGAGCTGGCGGTGATGATGGACACCTTCCGTTCGCTCCGCGCCTCGGATCTCGCGCGTTCGATCGCCGACGAGCAGTACGCCTGGAGCTGGGCGCGCGAACGCTGATCACCTCGCCATCGAGGCGAAGACATCGAGCGAGGTCGGGTCGGTCAGCGCATCGCGGCTCGCGACGTCGTCCGGCTTCGCGCCGCGGAGTATCCGCTTCACCGGGATCTCGAGCCGCTTGCCGGTGAGCGTGCGGGGAACGGTCTCGACCTCGATCACTTCGTCAGGCACATGGCGGGGCGACAGGTCAGCGCGCAGGTGGGCGGCGAGCCGGGCGCGCAATTCGCCGTCGAGTCGCGCTCCCGGCGCGAGCTGCACGAACAGGATCAGGTCGCCAGGTCCACCGCCGCTGTCCTCGAGGTGCACGACGAGGCTGTCCGCGATCTCCGGCAGCGACTCGACGACCTCGTACAGCTCGGCCGTGCCGATGCGAACGCCGCCGCGGTTCAACGTCGCATCGGACCGGCCGGAGATGATGCACGTTCCCCGGTCGGTGACGGTGATCCAGTCGCCGTGGCGCCACACGCCGGGATACGAGTCGAAGTAGGCAGCTCGGTACCGGCTGCCGTCGTCGCCCCAGAACCCGACGGGCATCGACGGCATCGGCGCGGACAACACGAGCTCGCCCTGTTCGCCGGTGACGACGTTCCCCGCTTCGTCGAACGCTTCGACCTTTGCGCCGAGGCACCGGCAGCTGATCTCGCCGGCCACGACCGGTTCGAGCGGGACCGAGCCGACGAACGCGGTGCACACGTCGGTGCCGCCGCTGATCGACGCGACCACGACGTCGGGGCCGAGTTGTTCGTACACCCATCGGAAGCCTTCGGCGGGCAGCGGCGCGCCGGTGGATCCGACGGTGTGGATCGCGCCGAGATCGCCGACCGAACGCAGGTCGAGCTGCGCACGCCGGCATGCCATGAGATATGGCGCGCTGGCGCCGAACGACGTGATGCCCGTCTCGGCCGCCATGGTCCACAACGCGCCGAGGTCCGGACTCGCGGGATCACCGTCGAACAGCACGATCGTCGAGCCGACGAGCAGGCCCGACACGAGCAGGTTCCACATCATCCAGCCCGGTGGTCGTGAACCAGAAGAACCGGTCGCTCGCTCCGATGTCGTGATGGAGCGCGAGGTACTTGGCGTGCTCGAGGAGGATGCCGCCGTGGCCGTGCACGATCGCCTTGGGCAGCCCTGTCGTGCCCGACGAGAACAGCACGTAGAGCGGATGCTCGAACGGCACGGGTTCGAAGTCGAGTGGACCGCGTTCGGAGACGAGCTCGGCCCAGCCGATCGCCCCGGCGGGAGGCGACGCGTCCGCGTCGAGGTACGGCAGCACGACCGACGTCTCGACCGAAGGCAGACGCGGAACGCAGTGCTGCAACCTCGCTGTCGCGAGGAATGACGCGGTCGCCGTAGCGATAACCGTCGACGACGAGCAAGACCTTCGGTTCGATCTGGCCGAAGCGGTCGACAACGGCGCGCACGCCGAACTCGGGTGCGCATGACGACCACACTGCGCCGAGCGCCGCGGTGGCCAGCATCGCGACGAGCGCCTCGGGCGTGTTCGGCAAGTACGCAGCGACGCGGTCGCCGCGCTGGACGCCGAGCCGGCGGAGTCCGGTGGCGGCGCGCGCCACCTGCTCGCGCAACTCTGCAAACGTGAGCTCGACCGGCTCTCTCGTCTGCGAGCGGGCCACGATCGCGACGCCGTCGAGCGTGGGCCGCAACATCTGTCGCGCGTAGTTGACCGACGCGTCGGGAAACCAGTGCGCCTCGGGCATCGCGCCGACTGCAGCCGGCCCGTCGGGCGGCGCCGGTTCGATGTCCGAGAACTCCCACACGGTGCGCCAGAAGCTGTCGAGGTCGGCAACGGACCACCGCCAGAGGTCGGCGTACGTGGCGAACCGCAGTCCATGACGTGTCTCGAGGAGGTCGAGGTACCTTCCGATGCGCGCCCGCCGTCGAATGTCGGGCGAGGGCTGCCACAGGACTTCCGGCTGCATCACGCGACCGACACCGGTACGGACCACACAGCCCGTCCGATCACTCCTCCGCCCCATCGCACGGGGTCGCTCAGGCTGAGCTTCGGGAACCGCTCGAACAGTCGGCGCAAGGCGATGCGCGCTTCGAGTCGTGCGAGAGCGGCGCCGAGACAATGGTGCAGTCCCCACCCGAAGCCGAGGTGCGGGTTGGGGTCACGGGTCACGTCGAACGATGTCCGGGTCGGCGAACACCGAGGGATCGCGATTCGCGGCGAGAATCACGAGGTACACGGTGTCGCGCTCGGCGATGTCGACACCACACCACGAACGATCCTCGGTGGCCTTGCGCGCCATGAGCTTTGCGGGCCCTTCGAACCGCATGAGCTCCTCGACCGCGCTCGGCCACAGCAACGGATCGTCGGCCAGGCGCGGCGCGAGCATGCTCGTGCTCGAGCAGCACGCTCGTGCCGTTGGCGAGAAGCCCGCTCGTCGTTTCGTGTCCGGCGAACAGCAACAACGTGCACGCGCCCACCAGCTCCTGCCGCGGAGGGACCGCCGACGTCACTCGCGGCAACGAGCGCGCTGATCACGTCGTCGCCGGGACGGCGGCGCCGGTCGCTCGATCAATCCGCCGAAATACGCGGCGAAGTGCTCGGCCGCAGTGACCGCGGCGTCGGAGTCGGTGCTCGCGCCCTCGGCGGAGAACACCACCTGTGCGAGCCGATCGGACCAGCCCTGGAAGCGTTCGCGATCGGCTCGAGGGACGCCGAGAAGATCGGCGATCACGAGCGCGGGCAGCGGGGTGGTCAGCAACGGCCGCAGATCACCGCCGCGCGCGTCGGCCACGCCGTCGAGCAACTCGTCGACGGTCGCCTCGATGGTCGGCGCCAGTCGCTCGACGCGCATCGGCGTGAACACCCGACGAACAGGATCTCGAAGCCGGTCATGCGTGGGCGGGTCGTGGAACACCATCCAGCCGCGCAGCAGATCGACCACCTTGACGAACCCAGGCGGGCGCGCCGCTGGCCGCGCGTTCGAAGCTCGGGATGCGCGCCGAGGACAGCCACGGATCCCGGAAGCCGTCGTTGACGGCGTGATGGGAAACGGCGAGCCACGCGCGGTGGCTGTCACTCCAATGCACCGGGGCGTCCGCTCGCAGCCGATGGAACAAGGCATGCGGGTTGACGTCGTTCGGGGAGGCAGTGAGGTCGATCGCCGCGATGTGGTGATCCTCGCACAGCGCCGCCGAAGAGCCTCGCTCGTAGTATCCGGACGTGGCCGACTGGGTGACGATCTCCGCGCTTCGCGACAGCGGGCGGGACGCTCGTACTGGCCGCCGCGACCTTCTCGTCCGTTCGCTCCGCAAACCGTGCGGCTCGCACCGCGGAACGCGCACTGATGGCGGGTCTTCGTCCCGTACTGGTGCCGTCGCGATTCGAGGATCCGGCCGAGAAGGTCGGGTTCATCGACGACCATTGGGTGAAGGTCGAGGGCGGCCGGGCAGTGGCCGAACTGAGCGACGGCGTCGTCTACCTCGCAATCGCATTACGCAACGTCGGCACGGGAATCGCGGTGCTCGATCGCTGGGACTTCTTCCCGGAGCGAGCACTGAACGATGTTCCCCATCGCGACCCGGAGGAGTACCGCAGGCTCACGCGTGACCTGTACGTGCCATCCGGGGATCGCGGCTTCTGGCAAGGCGCGTTCCGCGACACCGAGGACCCGATGTATCACGAGGTTGCGGCCGCCGTGAAGAACGCCGACGCGGTCACCGTCGACCTCCTGTATGGAGATCACGAAGGCGGCCAACACACGATCAGCCGGTTCGCGCTGATCCCCCGCGCCGACGGCGCGTGGGTCACCGCTGTCTCGCGCCATTGGAACATCGAGCGTGACGACCCCCGCTGAGCGGGACGGGCATGCTGGGCGCATGCGATGCGACTTCATGATCGGTGCGACCACGTGGGCTCGGACGGCGGAGCGGGCGCGTGACGTCGAGGCCGCGGGATTCTCGGGGATGTTGTTCACCGAGACGACGCAGACGCCGTGGATGTCGATCGCAACGGCCGCGAACGCGACGCCGACACTCGAGTTCATGACCGGCATCGCCGTGGCCTTTCCGCGCAGCCCGCTCATCGCTGCCTCGCTCGCGTGGGAGCTGGCGGAGAACACCGGTGGTCGCTTCCGCCTCGGCCTCGGCAGCCAGGTGAAAGCGCATGTGGAGCGCCGGTACGGCGCCGAGTTCGACCCGCCCGGACCGCGGATGCGTGACTACCTGCTCGCGGTCCAGGCGTGCCTCCGCGCGTTCCGAGGCGACGAGCCGCTCGCGCACGATGGCCCGTACTACAAGCTGTCGTTGCTGCCCGCGACGTGGGCACCGCGCCGGCACGCGTACGGCGACATCGCGGTCGACGTGTCGGCGGTCGGTCCCTGGATGTGCCGCATGGCCGGGGAGCATGCCGACGGCATCCACGTCCACCCACTGCACTCGCTTTCGTACCTGCAGAACCGGCTGCTGCCGAGCATGGCCGAAGGTGCAGCGAAGGCCGGCCGATCGGTGGACGAGGTCGATCTGATCGTTCCTGTGTTCGCCATTCCCGGCGACACGCATGAAGAACGCGCCGCCCTACTCGAGCGAGCACGGTTCCAGATCGCGTTCTACGGCTCGACCAAGAACTACGCGTTCCAGTTCGACGATCTCGGCTTCGAAGGCACGTCGGCCCGGTTGAACGAGCGCCTGAAGGCGGGCGACTTCACCGGCATGGCTGCGCTCATCACCGACGAGATGATCGAGCACTTCGCAGTCGTCGCGACCTGGGACGACCTCGCGGGCGCACTCGACGCGCGTTACCGCGGCATCGCGGCGCGACTCGTCATGTACCTCGCCGAGGAGTCGACCGCATCGGACCCGAGATCGCTCGACCGCTGGGGAGAAGTGGCGCGCGCGGTGACTCAGCGGTCCCCGTAGACCTCCTGCCACTCCTCCGGCGGTCCGATCGTCGACGCTTCGGGACCGAGCCGTTCTCGGTAGTCACCCTCGACGTGCTTCCACCGTTCGTTCGACGGCCACGGTGGCTCTCGACCGTCCACGTCGAAGGCGAGCAGGTCGAGGCACGCATGCCACCCGGCCGCGTCGCGTGCAGCCTTGCCGAGCTCGTCGAAGACGTTGGTGAACTCGAGCACGCTGCCGTCACCCTCGGCTCGCAGTTCGAAGCGCAACAGCTCGTCGCCCCATCGCATCTCCATCAGCGACGGCGGATCGAACGCCAACATCTCGCCGTCCATCGTCGGGCCTTCACCCTCGCGGAACACGAAACGCAGCTTCGCTCCGGCGGCGCGCTCGCCTTCGATGTCGCTCGGGAACCACTTGGCCAGGTGCTCCGGTTCGGTGAGCGCCCGCCACACCTTGCCGGGCGGCATGGGGAAGCTGCCGCGTGAACCGCAGGGTCCAGCGGCCTTCGGGTCCCGGCTCGAGCCGTCCGTACTCGACGTCATTGCCGTGGTCGTGCATCGTCACTCGTCGTCCTCCATCGTCTGCAGGTGCTCCTCGAGCGCGTCGAGCCGCTGCGCCCACAACCGGCGGTACGGCTGCAACCACTCGTCCATCGCCCGCAACGGCTCGGCGCGCACGCGATAGATCCGTCGCTGCGCGTCGACTCGTGCTTCGACCAGACCGGCCTCGCGCAACACCCGGAGATGCTTGGACACGAGGGGCTGGCTCAGCGCCATGGCATCGACGATGTCGCCGACGGGACTCTCCGCCGTCAGCAGCACGTCGAGGATCCGGCGACGGTTGGGCTCCGCCAGGACCTCGAACGCCGTAGCCATCGAGCTCTATATAACCACTATGTGTATATGCCTCGTCGAGATCTCCGGGGATCCTTCCCGCCTCGCCTCGGCGGCCCGAGCACTCGTGCCAGCGCCGGATCCCCGCCCGTGGCTTCAGTCGAAGCCGAAGCATGCATGTCGACTCGCCACGTGTCCGTCGCTCAGCGGACAATGGCGCGCCGGGCGGGCCGGCGGGAGGGGCGGACCTCCGGCGTGGCCTCAGTCGACAGACAGCGTCGCGGTCTGGCTGGCGACGCCGAGCAGCGCGCCGTCCTGCGCCCACAGCCGGGCACCACCGTGTGCGTAGCCGCCGGCGGCGAAGTACGGATCGAACTCGACGAGGATCCAGTCGGTCTCGGGTCGCGGCCCGTAGCGCATGGCGTTGTCGAGGCTCGTTCCGGCCCCCACCCGGCCCGCGGCTGACACCACGCGGCTCGGAACCATGTCGGCGAGGAACCCGAGCGTGGCGCGCGTCTGCGGCATGCCACGCATGCGCGCCCACATCGCCGAGTCGAAGCCCGGCGCGGCGACGCCTCTGAGCTCGACGATGCTCAACCAGCTCTCGACGTCCGCAGGGATCGGAATGGTCACATTCGGTCGCCATTCCGGCGTCTCGTCGGGGGATGGGACGTCGGGCATGGTTCCGAACTGGACGTTCAGCGGTCCTGGTCGCGCGTCGCCTGTCGCGCCGATGGCCGCGAGGACGAGCCGATCCCCGACGAGGCCGGTCATCCGGAGCTGCGAGGTCTTCCGGCCCGTCGCGAGCACGTCGACGCGGCAGTCGAAGCGCTCGCCGATGTCGGCACTCCCCACGAACTGCACCGTGGCCCACAGCGCGGCTCGGCCGGACTCGGCCTCCATCATCGCGGTCGCGACCGCGATGCCGGTTCCGCCGAAGAACTTGCCGTCGAAGCGCGACAGGGGCGGCGTCAACTCGAAGGACCACTGTCCCTCGCCGTGACGCTCGAGCCCCAACCATGCGATGTCCAACCCGTCGTTTGCGTCGATCCGGCATCTTCGATGATCCGCTCGTGCGGCTCCAAGTCGAGCAAGGACAGACGCGCGCGGCACCGTCGCCGCCGTCGCGGAAAGGTGGGCGGGTGTTGGGATGCCATTGCGACTCGTGGTGGCACCATGTCGCTCAGGCCCGACTCCGTGGCGGAGCAAAGTGCGGGCACTGTGCGGAACCGAGGGTTTGCAATCGTGACAGGTCGGCGGAACACCTTCGGGCAGCGGACCTCGATCCCGCCAATGGTTGGCGCCCGATCCCGGGCAGCTGCGTCTCGGACGCGGGACAACAACCTGTCGTTGCTCGCCGAGCGACGACCCACTCGACGAGCTTCCGGTGGCAGCCGTCGTCGTCGCCCGAACGGGCGCGGCGGTCGCGTGCAATCCGGCATGGACCGACCTCGGTGGCGCAGACGCCGGTCATGGGTGGCTCGATGCGATCCATCCGGACAGCCGCGACGACGCGCTTGCGGTCGTGGCCGCGGCGATGCGGGGCCCGGGCGTGGTCAACGGCGAATGGCGCCTCACACAGGTCGACTCCGATCGGATCCGGATCGCGCACGCTCGCGCGAGCCGCGGCGCCGATGGCAACGTCCTCGTTGCGCTCTGGGAGCTCGGGTCGGACGAGCGCGACGCAGCGCTCCGCCGTCGCGCCACGCACGACCCGTTGACGGGCCTGCTCAACCGCGACGCGCTCGCGGACCGCGCCCGCCACGCGCTCGGCACGAGTGCGGCCGGAGTCGGCACCGCTCGCCCTCCTGCTGGTCGACCTCGACGATTTCGGCGCCGTCAACGAGCGATTCGGCCGAGCCGCCGGCGATCGTGTGCTCGTCGCCGCCGCGGCGACGCTCGCGGCCGCCACGCACCCGGACGACTGCGTCGCTCACATCGCCGGCGACACGTTCGGCGTGCTCTGCGAAGCCACGAGCGCAGCCGAGGTCGCGACCACCGCGCGCCAGCTCCGCAACGCGGTCGCACGGACGATCGACTTCGGCGACCTGTCGGTCGACCTCACCGCCACCGTCGTCACGTCGTACACCGGCGGCGCCGCCGACTCGTTCGACACCTTGTTCGAACGCGCCGATCGCGCCCTGTACTTCTCCAAGCGCACGCGGCGAGCCGCATCCGACGGCCCGACCGACTCGACGGAAGCACCGGCGACCTCAGCCGTGCGAGTGCTGATCGTCGACGACACCCACCTGGTGGCCGAAGCGCTGATGATGTCGCTGCAACAGCACGGGTTCGCTCACGTCGCACTGGCGCGAAGCGTGACGCAGGACGGCGTGCTTGCAGCCGCTGAGAACTTCGGCCCGATGGTCGCGCTCGTCGACTCGGAGTTGACGGGAACCGCCACGAGCCTCTCGCTGATCCGCAAGCTCGACGAGATGGGCGTCGCGGTGGTGATGCTCACCGGCACTGATGAACCCGAGCGGTACGCGCTGTGCCTCGAAGCAGGCGCCGTCGGCATCTTCGACAAGTCGAGGGCGCTGGAGGACCTCATGGCGCTCCTCACCGATGCAGCCATGGGTCGTTCCGTGCTGCAGCCCGCGAGCCGCGACGCGTTGCTCGAGGTCGTGCGGTCACAGCGTGAGGAAGCAGAACGCCGCCTCGCCCCGTTCCGAACGCTGACCAATCGCGAGCAGGCCGTGCTCGCGGCGCTCATGGACGGCAAGACCGCCGAGGTGATCGCCAAGGAGCACAACGTGTCGGTCGCGACGATCCGCTCGCAGATCAGAGCGGTGTTGCAGAAGCTGAGCGTGAAGTCGCAGCTTGCTGCGGTTGCGCTGGCGATCCGCGCAGACTGGCGCTGAGTCTTCGCTCGGTTCCGAGCGCTCGCTGCGCTCGCTGTCTCCACCGAGTGCGCCTCGTCGCTGGCGCTTCCCTCGGCGCCGAGTCTTCGCTCGGTTCCGAGCGCTCGCTGTTCCGAGCGCTCCGAGCGCTCGCTGCCGCCAGCTACAACTCGCTCGCTGCCGGCGCGACGATCTCGGGCGGATCGGTCGCATCCTGGCTGCGCCGAAATCCCACGAAGGCTCGGGCGACGACCGCCTCGAACGTCCGGATGAGGATGGCGAAGTCGAGCCGGACCGACCAGTTCTCCACGTAGAACAGGTCGTACCTGCGGTAGACGTGGAACGAAGGATTGTCCCGAGCTTCGACTTGCCACAGTCCGGTGATGCCGGGCGTCACGTCGAACCGAGTGCGCAGTTCGCGATCGAAGTGGACGACCTCGTCCGCCAGCGGAGGTCGCGGCCCGACGAGGCTCATCGTGCCGATCAGCACGCACCACAACTGCGGCAGCTCATCGATGCTCGTCGCTCGAAGGAGGCGGCCGACGCGTGTGACCCGTGGATCTTGGACGAGCTTGAACAAGGGGCCGTCGGTTCGGTCGTTCTGCGCCACCAGCACCTCGCAGCTGCTGGTCCGCGGCAGCGACCATCGTCCGCAGCTTGTACATCGTGAACGGCAGTCCGTCGCGGCCGATCCGAGTCTGGCGATAGATGACCGAACCGCGGCTGTCGAGTTTGATCGCGACCGCCGCGATCCCGACCACCACGGCCACGAAGGGCGCGCACACGATGACGATGGACAGGTCGAGCGCTCGCTTGATGAACCCCTGCCATCGAGCGGGGTCGTGGCGTTCGAGATAGAAGGCCGCCTCCCTGCCGAGCGGCATCGCGCGCATCCGGTGGTGCGCGATCCGCGCGATGCCGCTCGAGAGCTGGACGTGGATGTCGTTGTCCACCAGTTCGTTGAGCAATCTGGTCCGCTCGACCATCGTGAAGGCGCTCACCGCCATCACGCACCCGGTGATGTCGTTCGCCCGAAGGATGTCGAGCGCGTGTGCTCCGTCACCGAGCCATGGCACCGGCCAGTCGAGTGCGCCGTCGAACGGGTCACCGATGACGCCGACGACCTGGTAGCCGAGCTCGGGCTCCGTCGTGAGCAGGTGGTGAAGCTCGAGTCCTTCGTCGTTGGTGCCGATGATCACGACCGGTCTCGAGTACAGGCCCTGTGCCCGGGACGACCGCACCCAATAGGCGAACATCCCGCGCTCGACGTTCAGGAGCGCGAACAGCCAGACGACCGCCGGGAGGAAGAAGGCGACCGACGAGTCGACGCCGAGCCGAGGACCGACGACTGCGGCGACGAGAGCGCTCACGACCGTGACCCGCGCGAGCAGGCCCACCTCGACGGTACGCACGGAGCACACCCGTGCCCGGTACAGGCGCGACAGCGCGGCAGTCGCGACGCCCGCGACCGTCGCGCCGGCGGCCACCGTCATCGATTTGGTACCGGCCCACAGTGGCGTGGGCCAGCGGTGCGCGACGAACACGGCGCTGACCCAGCCGCAGAAGAGGGTCGCGGCATCGAGACACACGAGGAGGGGTCGAAGCGCACGCTGCGGCTTGGATCGCCGAGCGACGGCCTGCTCGGCGATCCCGGCCGCGGACACGAGCGCGGGCGCAGTTGTGTCGACGACGTCGACAGTCATGACCTTTCCGCCTCCATGCCCCAGTAGTCCGCCAGTTGGCTAGCGGGCAGGGCCGGAGGCCAGTGACGGTCGAGTGGCTGTCACGCCTCTGGCGCGGCTCCCGCCCACCTGCAGCGGAGATGAGCGGTCGACGTCGTGTGGTGATACGCGGTTGTCGCCACCCCGTGCACGTCTCGCAGCCTGATCGGCGCACGCAGATCAACTGTTGAACAACAGGCCGATCGATCCGGACAATCGCCATCAAACCGGGCGTGCCTCTTGTATCACGCCACTCTCCGCAGTCTCTTGCCGATATCCACAAGTCCGCAGCCGGAGTGGCCTTTCCGTGACCCGCTACATCGAAACCTTCTTCCGCCACAAGGTGCTCTTGGTCATCCCTCTCGTTCTCACGCTCCTCCTGAGCGTGTGGTACGTGAAGGGACAGCCCACGACGTACACCACCTCGATGAAGAGTCTGGTTCGACAACCAGCTGCCGGGGCCCGGCTATCTCGACCCGACCGGCAGCAACGGACCAGCAACCGGCCAGCGACCGCGCAGACGCTGCTCGGCCAGCTGCTGGCCACCCAGGACTTCGTCGTCAAGGCCGCCCAGCGCGGACCGGCGGCCGCCTGGATCCGCAGCCAGCCCGATCCCACCGCGGCGGCGGACGTCGTCGCAGCACGATCGGCGCGTCGGTGTCTGCCGCTCGCGATCGGTCCCCAGGTCTTGACGTGTCGCGATGACAGAGCGGTGATCCCGTCTCATCGCCGAAGCAACTCGCGGCAGTCGTCGACGAATACTTCGACTACGTCAAGACGCTGCGAGGTTCGCGCGAGAACAGGCGATGGTCGACTACTACAAGCCGCGTCTCGATGCCGCGACCGCCACGTTGCAATGCGGCGCAGGCAGCACAGCTCGCGTACGTGCAGGCGCATCCTCTCGCCGGGACCGCCGGGACACCCGATCCGACGTACAACGCCCTCTCCGCCGCAGTCACGACTCAGCGCAGAACGATGCCAACACGGTGCAACAGAGCTACACGCAGGCCGATCAAGCCTTGACGACCGAGCAAGCGCAGGCCTCCGTCGCACGTGATCGACCCGCCCGGCGGTACCGATCGCCAGTTCGAAGAAGAAGGCGGCGATCTTCGCGGGCGGAGCAGGGATCTTCTTCGGGTTGCTGGTCGGCCTGCTCGGACTCATCGCCCTGACCGCTGCCGACACCGCTGCCCGACGCCGTGAGGACGTCGAGACGACGACCGGCGACCTGCAGGTCGTGGCGACGATCGCGGAGTTTCCCAAAGAGCGCGAGAGGACACGGGAGGCGCGCTCTCGATGAAATTCCTCCGCGCGGAGGAGGGCGACGAGCCGACCCCCGCCACCATCCGTCCGTTCATCCAGATCGTCCCTTCGTCCAACCGCGCCCAAGAACGGGCACAAGCGCTCCCCCGCCCATGCGGCGCCGGCGCAGGCGCACACGGCCACGAGCGCTGCACCCGAGGCCCCACTGGCACCGGCTCGACCGGCACCGGTTCCGCCGCCCCCGGCGGCTCTGCCCCCTGCCGCGCTCCCCGCGCCCGCCCGCACCGGCACCGGCACCGGCTGTGCGACCGGCAGCGGCGACGCCCCCACCGGAAAAGCCCGTACAACCGCCGGCGGCCAAGCCGGCACCGGCCAAGCCGGCCCATGCAAAGCCGGCCCACGCAAAGCCCGCAGCCGACCAGGCGGCCCCGGCGCACGCCGTTTCGATCCATACGCCCAAGGCGCACGTCGCCAAGGCTCCCCGCACCGCCTCACCGAAGCATCAGCTGCGCGAGGTCAGCGCCGGTCATTCGTCGACCCCGCGGATCCGCCCGGAGATGCTCGATGCCTGTGTGGTGGCGCTGCGGCGGATGGGTGGCCCCGCGCTGCAGTCGGTCGGTGTGACGAGCAGCGTGCGGGGCGAAGGGCGTAGCACCGTCGCCACCGCGATGGCGGTGATCCACGCATCCGAGTACCGGCGCAGGACGATCCTCGTCGAGCTCGACGGCCACAAGTCGTCGGCGGCCCGCGAGTTCGGGCTCGCCGACAGCCCCGGGGTCGCGGAGTTCATGCAGGGCGATCTCGACATCGAAGACTGCATCCAGTGGGTGACAGATGACCTCGGCGTCGTCGTTGCAGGCGCGGATCCGTCGGTGGCGACGCTTCTGCGAGGGTCCACGGCCGAAGACACCGTCGACGCTCTCGCACAGTACGCGGACATGCTCGTACTCGACCTGCCGCCACTCGAGAAGGGCGCCGGAGGCGTCCAACTCGTCGATCTGTGCGAGGCGGTCGCGCTCGTCGTCAGAGCCGGCGTCTCGACGCACCGGATCGAAGAAGCCGCGGCCGCGCTGACCACGCCGCCGTTCGTGATCCTGAACGGTGTCGAAGTCCGCGGCGCCACGCTGGGTGCGCCGGCTGCTGCGGCATGCGCTGATGCCGAACTGGACCTTCCTGCTCGTCATCGCCTTCGTGGCGCTCGGCCTTCGGACTCGTCGCACCTGGAACGTCAACGCCGTCGCGGTCGGCATCACGGTCATCGTGCTGCTGTTCGTCGCTGTGAGGGAACACCTGCTCGCATGACGGCTCCAGCCTCGGTTGCTGGGCAGTCCTCGCGCGATCACGCGTTTCGCGTCACGGTCGTCGGCATCGTCGCTCGTCATCGCCGCGGTGCTCGGCGGTCAGACTGGTCGGCAAAGCCGCAATGACGCTGAACGTGTTCGTCCTGCTCGTCCCGGCCGTTCCTCTCTACCTCGTCGCGGTGAAGCGACGTCCTCAGCTGACGGTGTTGGTCGCACTCGTCTGCGCGCTGTTGTTCGAGCTGTTCGCGTACGACATCGGTCCCAACAGCGGCCCCTTCACGGCCAATGTTCCGGTCTTCCGAAGCTTCGGCAACGGCGTGGTGCTGCTCCCGATCGAAGTCATCATCATCGTCGGCCTCCTCGTCTGGTTGATGAAGGCGGCACTCGCGGGAAAGCTCGAAAGGCCGCGCTCCGCCTTCTCGAAGGCCCTCTGCGTCTTCCTGTTCCTCTGCTTCGTCGGCTTCGTCATCGGGCTACTCCCGCGGTGGCGATTACAACATCGCGCTGTGGGAGGTCCGTCCGTTCCTGCTGCTGGCGTACCACCTACTTCGTCACGTTCACCGTGGTGAAGAATCGCGCCGCGCTTCGGACGGTCATGTGGCTGTTCGTGATCTGCACCGGCTTCAAGTCGTTGCAGGCCACATACATGTTCTTCTCCTTCGCGCGACGATGAATCCGCGTCCGGAGTCGCTCCTCAGCCACGAGGAGAGCGTGTTCTTCGGCATCTTGATGGTGCTCACCGTCGGGCTCTGGGTCTACGGCCAGCGTGGGCTGCTGCGCAGGGTCGCGACGGCGTTGCTTCCCGTTCGTCGTCATCGCGAACGATGGCCAACTCTCGGAGAACGGCGTGGCCCATCGTGATGCTGGGGGTCTGCGTGCTCCTCCTGATCACCTGGGTGACACAGCCGACGAAGCGACGCGCCGTCGGCCCGGTGCTCGCGCTCCTGGCGGTCGATCAGCGCCGTCTACTTCCCGTTGTTCTGGAACAAGACCGGGGGCGGGACGTTGTCGCAGCCCGCTCGAGCCGTCCGCTCGACCATCTCTCCTGACCCTCGCGACGAGCTGTCGAACCTGTACCGCGAACAGGAAAACGCCAACCTGGAGCTCAACATTCGAGCAAGCCGGCCCGCTCGGCAAGGGATTCGGCCTCCCGATCAACTACGCGTTGCCGATCGTCGACGTGAGCAACTTCGACCCGATGATCAAGTTCATTCCGCACAACGGTGGACTGTGGATCTGGATGCGCCTCGGGCTTCAAGGCGAGATCGCGTTCTGGATCATGTTGGGGACTGCGTGTCATCGCCGCGTGCCGCTTGACTCGGTCCGCGGACTCGCAGGTCGCCTTGCTCGGGGCGCTGACCGTGTCCGCACTGATCGGCTACATCCTCCAAGGATGGCAAGACCTCGGATTCGCCAACATCCGAGTCGCCATCGTCATGGGATGCCTCCTCGGATGTGTCGAAGCGGCATCCCGCTTCGGCACAAGCAGGACGACTCCGAGGAGTTCCGCTGTCCCGAAGGAACTGGTCACGACGTGAGCGATCAGGCTCGCCGTTGGCAATTCGTGTTCGTGCTCGAGCAAGCGCTCGGACACGTTGTCCACTCCATGAACATCGAGCGCGTCCTCGCGGATCACACTGACATCGACGCGACGATTCTCCCGATAACACCCGAAACGGGAACGGGCGTACGAGCGCTACCGCTGCTTCGCAACTGGTCGCTGCAGAGCAGCCTTGCCGCACGGCACGCGCTTCGCCGTCACATCGCCGCCCGCCCGCCCGATGCCGTGTTCGTTCACACGCAGGTGGCGGCGCTCCTGGCACGCGACATCATGCGCAAGTTCCCGACGATCGTGTCGATGGACGCGACGCCCATGAACTTCGACACCGTGGGCGACGCCTACGGGCACGGCCGGCAAACCGACCTCCTCGAAGCGGGCAAGCGCGCCGTCACCCGGCGGGCGTTGCAGGGAGCCAAGGCCATTGTCACGTGGTCGCACTGGGCGGCGGCCTCGGCCGTCGAGGACTACAGCGTCGATCCTGATCGTGTGCACGCCATACCTCCCGGTGTCGACGTGCGGCGACTCCGACCGTTCGCAGGCGAGCGCGAACCCGGGCCGTTGAGGCTCCTGTTCGTCGGCGCCGATTTCGAACGCAAGGGCGGCCTCGATCTTCTCGAAGCGATGAAGATGCTCGATCGTCCCGTCGAGTTGGACGTGGTCAGCTCGTCAGCGGTGGCGCCATCCGGGACTTCCGGTGAGGGTCCACGCCGGAGTCGCCGCGAACTCGCCGCTCATCACGGACCTGTTCCGACGCGCCGACGTCTTCGTGTTGCCCTCGCGCGGCGACTGCACACCGCTCGCCGTCGCGGAGGCGCTCGCGTGCGGACTCCCCGTCGTCGCCACGCCGGTCGGCGGCATGCCGGAGCTGGTCCGGCACGGCGAGAACGGCCTGCTCGTGCAGCCGCAGGAGCCACAGCAACTTGCTCGCGCACTGACGGTCCTCGTCGACCAGCCGGACACTCGTCGGTGGTTCGGCGAGAACAGCCGTCGACTCGCAGAAGACGAGCACGATGTCGACAAGAACTGCCGGAAGATCTTCGATCTGATGGAGAC
Source organism: uncultured Acidimicrobiia bacterium (assembly GCA_963821725.1). Classification (GTDB taxonomy): domain Bacteria; phylum Actinomycetota; class Acidimicrobiia; order Acidimicrobiales; family JACDCH01; genus DATAES01. The sequence goes on along the minus strand of CAWGFA010000016.1, from coordinate 51,298 downwards.
GATCGCCGGCGCGCGCTCGCCGAGCGTCGCCGCTCGAGTGAGCACGGCTTGAGATGCGCGCGCTCATGCTGGTGTCGGCCAGCGCAGACACGTCGCTCCGCGACGCCGTCGCCCGAGGCGACCGTCCGTGCCCGGAGTTCCTGCGGTTGGAAGCAGCGCACGGCGTCGACCTCCTCGACTGGAGTCGGCTGACTCCGAGGCCACACCGCCGTTCCATCGGCACCTCGCTCACGCATGTTCGAGCGGCACTCCGCCAGGTCCGCGACTACGACGTCGTGTTGTCCGACGGCGAGCACGTGGGCATCCCGCTTGCGCTCGCGCTGGCACAGTTGCACATCGACGTACGACACGTCGTCATCGGCCACCACCTCGACACACCGGCCAAACGGCGCCTTTTCCGAACGTTGCGCCCGGCCCGGGCGATCGATCGGATCGTGGTCCACTCCCGGAACCAGTTGCCACTGTTGCATCGCGCGCTGTCCGTGCCGGCCTCGACGCTCCAGTTGGTCCCGTACGGGGTCGACACCGCGTTCTGGACGCGGGGCGGCGCGCCAGAGGAGCCCGACCTCGTGGTGTCGGTCGGGCGCGAGCACCGCGACTACGACACGCTGCTCGCCGCACTGCCCGACACGGCACGGCTGACCATCGCCGACGGCAGCCTGTTCTCGCCGAACGCAAGCCGGAACGATCCGGCGCACTGGCCGTCGCACGTGGTTCGCCGAGCGTTCGAACCGGCGGCGTTGCGCGATCTCTACGACCGCGCCGCCGTCGTCGTGGTTCCGGTGATCGAGACCACGTTTCCGGCAGGGGTCACGACGCTCGTCGAAGCGCTGTCGATGGGCAAACCAGTGATCGCCACGGGAACGAGTGGTCTCGCATGCGTCGTGCCCGACGACGTCGCAGTCATCGTGCCCCCCGGTGATCATGTCGCCCTCGCGCACGCGCTGCAGGAGCTGCTCTCGGATCCGAAGCGACGCCACGCGCTCGGCGAGCGTGCTCGAGCGTTCGCAGATTCCGTGCATAACCTTGACGTCTTCGGGAAGCAGTTGGTGGGCCACATGGCTTGTAGTCGGAGCCGGGCCACCGCAACGCGCTCGATACAACCGCATTTTCCGGATCGGAGCGTTCGGCCGCTTTTTCGTACATTCGCCGGTCCTGCACGCGCTTGATCCTGCTTTCAAGGGCCACGGACGTACGTCGCAGTAGTCATCACACCGTGCCTGTCGCGAACCCTTTCGCGGTCACGGTGGCGGGATCTACGAGTCGACCTTCCGAGAGGAGCAGGCGTCATGGCCATTCCGAATGCCACGAACTCGTCGGCGCGCAGAGCCGACCGACGTCGCGCGGCGCGCATCACAACGAGACTGTTGTTGCTGGTCGTGCTGCTCGGCGTGCTGGTTGCATGCAAGCCGCTTGCGCCTCACATCGGTGACATGGGTGGCATGGGCGGCATGGGACCGGACCAGTGCCTGCTCCGACAAATCGCCTTCTGCGACACGTTCCAGACGATCGTCGGCGGTGGCCGCGAAGGCGATCTCGATCCGGCGAAGTGGAGCTTCACCCGCGCCAGCAGGCGAACAACCCGGGCGCCGGCGAGATCAACAACTACCGGCCGTTCAACGCCGAGTTCTGCATGACGCACCAGATGCGCGCTGGCCGACAACGATTCGTTCATCTGCGGCCAGCAGTTCGGCGAGTCGAACCACTGGATGGAAGGCATGTCCGACAACGGCCGTACGTCCTGAACTCGCTGCGCGCCCGCCAGCCGTTCGACTTCGCCGACCGCACCGGCAACGTCGTGTTCGACGTCGACGCCAAGACAGAGGGATCACACTCGTTCTGGCCGAGGTGTGGCTGACCGACGAGCCGGTGCAGGGCCCGCACCAGGACTTCCCCGGAACGCACATGTACCCCCGCAACGGCATCGAGTTCCTGTTCAACGCCGACTGGTGCCCCGGCGCCACCCAGTCGCACAACGCGCTGCGACAGATCGTGGTGTTCAACAACTACCAGCCCACCAACTACGACTTCCTCTACTCGCCGTGCTTCACGACACAGGACGACATGGCGAACCACTTCGCGCTCCAGATCAGCTCGAACCACATCGACGTCTGGGCCTCGGACGCCGGTGGTGCGAACTTCCAGAAGGTCGTCGGCACGAACGTCGCCACGCTGCCGTTGACCCGTGGCTATCTGTCGTTCGAGCACGCGCAGTACGCCGCGGACAAGTTCAACTCGACCGACACGATGACGTACCACTGGCACGCGCTCGGCTTCGACGGCCCGGTGCTCCCCGCCGACCGCGGCTACGAGGTCCGCGACGCCCTCCAGAAGCAGCCCGACGGAACGATCAACCTCGGCTACCAGACACCGACCACGACCTTCTCGCTGCCGAACGTGGATCTCACTCATGTGGCGAAGGCGTATCTGACGTACGACGTCTACTGGTTCTCGTCGCCCAAGACGCTGAAGGCGACCATCAACGGCGTCGATCGGGCGGTGTCCGACCCGAATCCCGACTGGCAGCGGTTCGGCTCGTACCAGTGGCGCTACATCGTGCAGCCGGTTGCGCTGTCGGATCTGCATCGCGGGACGAACACGGTGGCGATCAAGAACACGGGCTGCAGCGATCAGTGTCCGACGGTGGCCAACATCGACCTGGAGCTCGTCGTGAACTGAACCCGGGCGGCGCGGCCCGATCGCGACGTATCAATGGGGTGTCTCGTGCGCTCTCAGAAGAATCGCTCACCACGACGTGTCCCGCCGCGCGCTCCGCCTGGTGGCATCGATCACTGTCCTGTGCGCGCTCGGTGCCTGCACCGCTTCGCGGGCGACGGCGCCGGCGAGCGGCCCCGAGCCGACGACGCCGATGCACGATGCAGATGCCGCCGGACGCGATGCAACCGGGCACGATGGCGCCGGACGCGATGCCGCCGGACGCGATGTCCGCCATGGGTCCTCCCGGGTCGGGCACGCCGGACCAGTGCGCGCTCGCACAGTTGGCGTTCTGCGACACGTTCCAGACGATCGTGGGTGGTGGCCGCGAAGGCGATCTCGATCCGGCGAAGTGGAGCTTCACCCGGGTCACGCAGGCGAACAACCCGGAGGCAGGGGCTGGTCGACAACTACCTGCCGTTCAACGCCGAGTTCTGCACGACGCACCAGATGCGCCTGGCCGACAACGATTCGTTCATCTGCGGCCAGCAGTTCGGCGAGTCCAACCATTGGATGGAAGGCATGGCCGACGGGGGCAGCTACGTCCTCAACTCGCTGCGCGCCCGCCAGCCGTTCGACTTCGCCGGCCGCACCGGCAACGTCGTGTTCGACGTGGACGCCAAGACAGAGGGATCACACTCGTTCTGGCCGGAGGTGTGGCTCACCGACGAGCCCGTGCAGGGCCCGCACCAGGACTTCCCCGGAACGCACTCGTACCCCCGCAACGGCATCGAGTTCCTGTTCAACGCCGACTGGTGCCCCGGCGCTCCCCAGTCGCAGAACGCCCTGCGCCAGATCGTGGTGTTCAGCAACTACCAGCCCACCGACTACGACTTCCAGTACTCACCGTGCTTCACGACCCAGGACGACAAGGCGAACCACTTCCAGTTGAAGATCAGCCCGACGAGCCTCGCGGTCTCGGCCTCCGACGCCGGCGGCGCCAACTTCCGCGAGATCGCGAGTGTCGCGACACCGCCGCTCCCGCTGACGAGGGGCTATCTGTCGTTCGAGCACGCGCAGTACGCGGCGGACAAGTTCAACTCGACCGACACGATGACGTACCACTGGCACGCGCTCGGGTTCGACGGCCCGGTGCTCCCCGCCGACCGCGGCTACGAAGTCCCCGACGCCGACCAGAAGCAGCCGGACGGCAGCACCAACCTCGGCTACCAGACACCGACGGCCACCTTCTCGCTGCCGAAGGTCGACCTCGCGGGCGTGGCCAAGGCGTACCTCACCTACAGCGTGTACTGGTTCTCGTCGCCCAAGACGCTCGTCGCCACCATCAACGGCGTCGACCGGACGATGTCCGATCCGAATCCGGACTGGCAGCAGGTCGGCTCGTACCAGTGGCGCTACATCGTCCAGCCGGTTGCGCTGTCGGATCTGCATCCAGGGACGAACACAGTGGCGATCAAGAACACGGGCTGCAGCGATCAGTGTCCGACGGTCGCGAACGTCGACCTCGAGCTCGTCGTCAGCTGACGAGCGCCTTCGTTCGGGCCGCGACGAGGTCGAACTCCACCGAGCGGAAGTTGTCCGCGTACGTGACCGGGAACAATCCCGTCGGTTCGAAGCCCAGCTCCGAGAGCCGGGACATCGACTCGAGCCACGTCGGCATCCCCTCGTAGATCGGGACGACCGAGACCTCGGTCTGGATCGCGCTCACGTCGCTGAGACAGCCGCCCGCTCCTTCGAGCACGACCAGATCCCATCCCTGCGTGTCGAGCTTGAGCAGCACCGACGACGCGTCTCCGACGAGGTCGGCGTAGATCTCGTCGAGCCGGTGGACGTCGACCTCCTCGTCGTAGTCGATGTCAGCGGCGCTGCCGGCCTGGGCCGTCTTCGGGACCAGCATCGACGAGTAGTCCCAGCCGCGTGTCACATGGATCGTCACAACCCCCTGCTCGGCACCGAGCGCCACGTTGACTGCTTCCCAACCGCGGTCGCCGCCGATCGTGGCCCGCAGCGCGGCGAAGGTTCTGCCGACGGGTTCGAACGAGGTGATCTTGCCCGTGTACCCGATGCGGCGCAGCAACTGGCCGTACTGGCCGGTGTTGGCGCCGATGTCGAGGACATGATCGACGGCGAGCTCGTCGAGAAGCAGCTTCAGATGGCCCTCGATGTCTCGTGGCGTCGGATGGCGAACGACGTCGAAACCCACCTGCCGCGCACGCGCGCGTATCCACTGGCGCAGCTCGTACCCGTTCATTTCCGCCCTTCTCGGCGGCCGCTTTCGGCCGCGTGGACCACGGAGCGTAGCGCCGCGCCCGCGTCGCGACACCGGCGTCCGGCGCCGGAGCCTCTACGGGCTGTGGTGCTTGGACGAGCTCCACGAGGGTCACGTTGGGGAGCATCACGAACGCGATCTCCCGATTGTCGAAGGCGACCGCCGGGACAGGCTCGACGACGACCTTTCCTCCGTTCGCACACAACTCGTCGATCCCGCGGCCGAGATCGGGGACGAAGAACGCCTCGTGGTAGTACTTCACGCCCTTTCGCAGCCAGGGTTCGAGCACGGTCGAACCCGGCAGTGCGACGAGCAGCTCGAGTCGAGGGCCGGGGCCCACGATGAAGCGGCCACGGATCCCCTGTCGCTCGTCGCGGAAATCATCACCTTCGGGCGAATAGCCCAACAACGCGAAGGTTTTGGCGTCTTTGTCAAGATCGCGGCAGGCCACGCCGATGTGATGGAAGGTGAGCTGCATCCGTGGTCATGATGGCCGAATCCGCCCAGAGATAGGTGTATCTCGGCCCACGGCTGGACGTCATTTCGTTGTGCGTCTCGTTGACAGCGCCTACTTCGACAAGTGGCAGGCCGACCGGTCGACTCCCGTGTCTACCCGGGCCCGGAAGGCCGCCGCAGTGGTGACCGACCGCCTGCGAGCTCGCGCCTACCTCCACAACGCCGAGGTCGGCGCCAACGTTCGCATCACCGGGCGTCCCCGCATCCGCAACGAGGGTCGCCTCGTCGTGGGCGACAACTGTCACTTCCGCTCGATCGTCGCCACCCTGGAGCTCTACGTGGCCCCCGGGGCGGAGATGATCCTCGGGAAGGACGTCCATCTCAACTCAGGAGACACGTTCGCCGCGTTCTCCCGCGTCGAGCTGGGCGATCGCGTCGAGGTTGCCCCCCACGTCACGATCTACGACACCACCTTCCACGACCTCTACGAGCGCCAACTGCTGCCCGAGCCCCGACCGGTGATCGTCGAGGACGACGTGTGGCTGGGAACGAAGAGCACGATCCTTCCGGGTGTGCGCATCGGCCGGGGCGCCGTCGTCGTCGCGCACGCGCTGGTGACCCGAGACGTCGAGCCCTTCACGATCGTGTCCGGCGTGCCCACGGAACCGGTCGCCGAACTCGACCCCCGGAAGTTCGTCGTTCCTGCCTCCGCTTGACGACGCCAACCTGAAGGAGATCCCCCCCACTGTGAGCCTTGAGCAACTCGTCGGAGACGTCTTCGAGATCGAGCCGTCACATCTCGACGACTCCACCTCGCCGACGTCGCTCGATCGTTGGGACAGCCTCGGTCACCTGTCGCTGATCTCGGCCGTCGAGGAGACGTATGACGTCTTCCTCAGCACGTCCGAGATGCGCGACGCCGCGCTCGATCGGCGCGCTGCGCCAGATCCTGGTGGCGAAGGGCGTCGCGGTTTGACGCTGCTCGCTCGACGGCTCGAGTGGCAGCGGCGCGCCCGACCCGAGCGCGCCGACCTCCGCATCGCCCTTCTCTCGTCGTTCACCGTCGATCCGCTGGTGCCGTACCTCGGCATGGGCCTCGCCGACGACGGCATCGAGGCCGAGATCGTCGTCGGCCCCTACGGCCAGATCATGCAGCAATGTCTCGATCCGCAGAGCGAGACGTCTCGGGCGCGACCCGACATCGTCGTCGTCTGGCCTCGGCTCGAGGATCTGTGGGCGGCGCGTCCTCTGCCGCTCGACGAGGACGCTGACGCCTACGCCGACGACCTGCTCGCCATGGTCGACGCCGCCGGCCACGTGGCCGCCTCGGGCTCGACCGTCGCCTTCGTCCTGCCTGCTGTCCCCGAGATGCGCCCGCTCGGCGTCGGCGACGCCAACAACGTTCGAGGTGTGTTCGCCGTCTCGACGGCCGCTCGTGAGGCCGCTCGCGCTCGTCTCGCCGAGCTCTCAGGCGTCGTCATCGCCGACGCGGAAGAAGTCGTCCGCGAGCTCGGGAGCACGGCTGCGGTCGACTGGCGTCGTGGCGCAGTGGCGCGCATTCCGTACCAGGAGGCCGCGTTCGACGCGGTGGGCCGGCGCCTGTCCCGCCTGATCCGCCTCGAGAAGCGAGGGGCCGCCAAGGTCGCCGCGGTCGACGCCGATCGGACCCTGTGGGGCGGGATCGTCGGCGAGGTGGGGGTGGACCAGATCGACCTGTTCGACAACGGTCCGGGCGAGGCGCACCGCGACTTCCAGCGGTATCTCGTCGAGTTGCAGCGTGCCGGGCTCCTCCTCACGGTCGTGAGCAAGAACGATCCCGACGACGTCTGGGCGGCCTTCGACCGACCCGAGATGGTCGTCCGGCGTTCTCAGCTCGCCACCGCTCGGGTCAGCTGGGACGAAAAGGCCGACTCGATCACGGCCATCGCCGACGAGTTGAGCTTGGGCACGGCGTCGTTCGTTCTCATCGACGACAGCCCGATCGAGTGCGAGAAGGTCACCTTCCAGCTCCCCGAAGTCCGGGCGCTGCAGATGCCCGAGGACGCCGTGGGCTGGTTCGACGCCATCGCCCGAAGCGGCGCGCTCGACCGCCTACCCCCGAACGAGACCGACCGGCTTCGGGTCGCGTCCTATCAACAGGAAGCCGAGCGGCGCGTGCTGCGGAGCTCGACGTCGATGGAGGACTTCCTCGCATCGCTCGAGTTACGGGTCGAGATCCGGCCGCTCGCAGCCGCCGACGTGCCCCGGGTGGCGCAACTGATCGCCAAGACGAATCAGTTCACGCTCGCCGGACGGCGGCGGTCCGAATCCGAGGTCTCGACGCTGGTCGGCGACGCACGGTTCGCCGGCTACGCCGTGTCCTGCTCCGACCGGTTCGGCGACTACGGAACGGTCGGCGCGATGGTCGTCGACCGGGCGCCCGACGGCGACGACGTCCCGGCAGGAGCAGCCGTGCTCGACACCTTCGTCCTCAGCTGCCGTGCCATGGGACGGCGGGGTCGAGACCGCGATGCTCGCCGGCGCGTTCGACGGAGCGCCGGCCGTCTGGACAACCGTCGAAGAAGCGCCCCGGAACCAACCCGCCCGCGACTTCTTCGCCGGCCATGGCTGTGCGGACGTGGGTGCGAGGTGCGAGCTGCGCCGGCCGGCGTGGCCGGCACACGTCAACGCCGGTTCAGCCCAAGCGTCCTGATCGACTGCCGCCGGACGCGAGGTCCGCGAGCAGGTCGAGGGTGACTCGAGCGGTCTGGTCGAGCCCGAACCGCTCGTCGGCGATGCGCCGGCCCTCCCGCCCCATCGAAACTCGCAGGTCGGCATCGGCCAACAGCGTCTCGAGCGCCGACGCCAGATCGCGGCCGTCGCCCGTCTTCGTGATGAAGCCGTTGGCGCCGTGATCGACGATGTCCGCGGTGCCGCCCGCGTCCGAGACGACCACCGGCAACGCGCAGCCCATCGCTTCGACGGTGGCGATGCCGAACGCCTCGGCGAGGCTCGGCAGGACGAAGACGTCCGCCTGCCGGTACAGCTCGAGCAGCTTGGGGCTGTACGGCCCGATGTCGTCGTGGACGACGACGCCGGGCACGGCCTCGACCGGCTCCTTGGTCACCAGGTGGAGCTCCACTCCGTCCGCCGGCCGCTGCCGGAACCAGTCGAGCAGGAGCTCGCCACCCTTCCGGCGGAAGTCGCCGCCCACGAACAGCACCTGGCGAGGGGACGCCTCGCGGACCGACGGGTCGTGGGGTGGCGTCCAGAACGTCACGTCGGCGCCGAAGGGAACCACGACGACCTTGTCCTCGGGCACCCCGTAGTTCTCGACCATGCCCGTCTTGGCCCAGGACGAGGTGGCGACGACGAGATCCGACACCTCGCACAGCCGGGTTCGCTGACGGAGCCTGACCTTGTGCATCAGCGCGGAGTGCTCCGAGACCCCGTACGCCTCCATCTCGTCGAGCTGTTCCTGCGTGGAGTCGACGGCCAGGATCGTCGGTGTGGCGCGGAGACGGCGGCTGAACAGCGCCGCCACCGGCGAGTTCGTGATGATCGCGTCGTAGGGGCCCTCGCGCAGCCCGCGCCGGAACTCCAACGCGGCGCGACCGATCGACGTCTGGTGCACGGGCAGGACCCGAGGCCAGCGTTCCCGCAGCCTCTCGATCGTTCCGCCCGGCTTGAGGTACTCGATGTCGTGCCAGTTCGGATCGAGGTCGGCGATCGTCGGCGCCACCCGCTCCAGGTTCTGTCGCCAGGTGGCCCAGCCGGCCACGGGCTCGATGAGCATGCCGGCGCGGTACGCCGTCGACCGTTCGCCTGGGGTATCAGGACGGATTCCCGTCTGCGCGCTCACCGCTGGCGTCTGCTCGCATGGCGGGGCACCGCGACAACGAGTGCGCAACGGTCATCCTGATACATCTCGGCCCCTTGCCTGCGCCGGCTCCGAACGGGACAGGGGCGATGAAATCGGACGTGTATCAGCCCGGCGCCGTCGTGCCTCACTCCTTCGAACGAATGGAGGAGCCCCAGGTGCGAGCGCCCCTCGCCGCCCGCATGACGCGGCCTGTGCCGTCATGAGGCCAAGCATCCAACGCAACCTGGTCTGGCTCACCGCGTCGCAGATCGCGACGTGGTCCGCTTCGCTCATCGTCATCGTCGTCCTGCCGCGCCACCTCTCCGCCGCGGACTACGGCTCGTTCCAGTTCGCGGCTGCCTTCGTGGGCTACTTCACCCTCTTGGCCACGCTCGGCACGACCACGTACCTGGTGAAGACCATCGCCCGGGACGAATCGCTGGTGGGCCCACTCCTCGTCAACGCGCTCGGTGATGAAACTGGCGCTCACTGCGGTCATGTCCGTCCTGGCCATCGCGCTGGCCTACGTGCTCGGCTACGACGGGCGCACGCTCGTCCTCATCGAAGTGGCCTGCTTCGCCATGGTCGTGAACGTCCTCAACGAGGCCGTCGGCGCCGCACTGCAGGGCCTGCAGCGCATCCACAAGTTCGCGTTGTGGCGCGTGATCGGGATCTACGTCGGCGGTATCGCTGCGATCGCGGTGCTGCTGGCTGACAAGGGCGTGGTGGTCTACGCCATCGTGCCCGCAGTGGCTGTTCTCATACCGCTGGTGGCGAACACGGCGCACGTCTGGCCGGAGTTGCGACCGGCGCTGCGCATCGACTTTCGCGTCTGGGGAACGCTGGCGAAAGGCGGGCTCCCGTTCCTGTTGTGGGGGGCGATCCTCGTCGTCTACGGGACGATCGACATCCCGCTGTTGAAGGCGCTCGCCGGTGACGCCACGGTCGGCGCGTACGCCCTCGCCTACGCCTGGGTCACCCTGCCGGCCGGATTCAGCTCGATCGTCACCACCGCCACGATGCCGTCCCTGTCCGCCAATGCGGTCGACGACTCCTCACCCGAGTTCAGGCGGCTGGCGAACCGATCCATCTGCCTCGTCGCCTTCGTGGGCATCCCCGCCTCGATCGGCATCATCTTGGTCGCCTCGGACGTCTTCAGCCTGCTGCACTATCAGGCCGGCTTCGAGCAAGCCGTACCGCTGCTTCAGATCCTTGCGCTCCACATCCCGATCGTCGGCATCGACATGGTGCTCGGCTCCGCGTTGATCGCCGCTGATCGCCAGACGGCGTGGACGATCATCGCCGGCGGCGCCGCGGTGCTGAACATCCTCCTCAACCTCGTGGCGATCCCTTTGACGATGCACGCGTTCGGCAACGGTGCGATCGGCGCCGCCGTCGTCACCGTGGGAACGGAGGTGTTCATGATGGTCGGCGCGCTGATGCTTCGGCCGGCCGGCATCATGGACCGACCCACCGTCTCGTTCGCGTTGCGCAGCAGCGTCGCGAGCCTGGTCATGATCCCTGCGGTCTTTGCGGTCGGTACCGCGGTGCTGCCCGTCAAGATCGGCGTCGGCATCGCCGCCTATGCGATCGCGTCGGTCGCCGTCGGCACGGTGTCTCTGGCCGGGCTCCGACGAGTCGCGCACGGCAGCTTCGCGCCCAGCCAGCTCCTGAACACGATCGCCGCCCCGTCGGAGTGAGCGGCATGCCGAGACGAGAAGCTTGTATCTCTGTGCGGGCAACTGCGTCATTTGAGGTGTGTCCTCGACCGCGATGAGGTCTGTTCCCTCCGCGCCCGACCTCGGTGACCGCTTGAAGGAGTATGCGGCGACCGAGTTCGCGACGAAGGCAGCCAATCGTTCGGGTTGGTCGTCGTTCGCACACACGCGCCGTGCACCGGAGGTGCGCACGCTGTGGTCGCGCCCGATCGAAGCCGACGGACGCTTCGCGACCGAATTCGTCAGGCGATGCGCGGGCCCGAGTTACATCGAACCGAAGCACGGCTATGTGGTGCACGAGAACGGCGTCCTCGTCGAGGAGTCGATCCGGCCCTCGCTCCACCTGCCGAAGCCGCTGTGGCGCAGCGGCACGCCTTCCGTGCTCGCCTTCCTCCGGGCGAAGCGAAACGGGGGCGTGCGCGTCATCGACACGCGACCGCGTCATCTCGCTGCGCCACTTCTGGGAGTGGAACTACTACCACTTCTTCCTCGACGTGCTCGGAAAGCTGAGCCTGCTCGACGGCGTCGGACTCGACCCGGAGACACCGCTCGTCCTCGGTCACTACGCCACCCAGGTGCCCTTCGTGCGCCAGGTGCTGGCGCGAGGTGAGCTCGCTCGGCGCAACTGGATCATCCAGGAAGATGCCTATGTCCGGGCGTCGGAGATCTACTACTGCCGATCGTTCGAGGGATACCGCACGAAGACGGATCACCTCCTCGACCTGATGGACGTGCCGGTCGGAAGGCACGACGACTCGACCGATCGCGTCTTCCTCACGCGACCCCTCGGCGCTCGTTCGGTGCTCAACATGGACGAGATCGAACCGCTGTTGAAGGAGTACGAGTTCGAGATCGTCGACACGTCACGGATGAGCGTCGACGACCAGATCGAGACCTTCGTTCGAACGCGACATCTGCTCGCGGTGCACGGCGCCGGGATGACAAACATCATCTTTCGCCGCGGCGCGCCGATGAGTGTTCTGGAGATCCATCCCGAGGTGCACTGCTCTCGCGACTTCATGAACATCTGCCATGAGTACGGTTACCAACACGCCCGGCTGGCTTGCCGTCCGGGCGGCAGTCCCGATTGGAGACACGCGAGCTTGTACATCGATCCGGGCGAGCTCCGCACCCACATCGAGCGAATGTTGAGCAGTTGATGGAACCTTCCGCATCACCGGGTCCGACGGTCTCCGTGGTCATCGCCACGCTCGACCGACCGGGGAAGATCCCGCAAGCGGTCGCGTCCGTGCTCGCGAACGACTATCCGGCGTTCGACCTCACCGTCGTGGACCAGAGCACGACCGACGAAACCGGGTCCGCGCTACGCAAAATCGCGAGCGCTGACCCTCGCCTCCACTACCTGCACGTCACCGAGGCGGGACTCTCCCGCGCACGCAACACGGGTATCCACGAGTCGACGGGCGACATCATCGCGTTCACCGATGACGACTGCGTCGTCTCCGATCATTGGGTCGACGACATCGTCGCTGCCTTCGCATCCGACAACGAGGGAGCGCTGCTCTACGGCTGCGTGCAGCCGCTGCCCGACGAGGACAATCCGAACCTCACGCCGTTCCTGAAGCTCGAGGCGCCCGAACGACTGAGCCGTACCGACGGCTTTCGCGTCGTCGGGATGGGCGCGAACTTCGCCGCCCGCCGCTGCCTCTTCGGGGCGATCGGCGGGTTCGACGAGACGCTCGGGTGCGGCGGACCACTGCGAGCGGGCGAGGACTTCGACTTCGCCTATCGCACGTACCGGTCGGGTGGGGTGATCCTGTTGCGGCCCGAGGTCTCCGTCCTCCACGACGGTCGCCGGGAGCGCTCGGACTGGCCAGGACTGGTCCGGAACTACGGCATCGGCGACGGCGCCTTCTATTCGAAGCACATCCGGTGCGGCGACTGGTACGCGATGCAGATGCTGTCGGGCACGTCGCGCGATTGGGGACGAGGGTCGCCGCGAAGCGGATCATCGGCCAGTGGACCGACGAGGACAAGTATCTCCCGCGGCCTGTTCAGCGGGGTTCGACAGGGCATGCGCTTCCGGGTCGATCGCCGCTCGAGGAAGTACGTCGCACGCCACTGAGCCCGGACCTCCCGCCGGCAGGCACACCTTGTCGGCTGAGCCACGGCATCCGGTGGCTCACCGAGACACGAGACGTGACCGGGCTGTCGTTTGTGTCGACTCAACCACCGAAATGGTGCCTGGCGAGGTCCAGACTCCGCCCCGAGCTCTGTGTCGACTCAACCACCGAATCGGTGGCCCACCAGACACAGACGTGACCGCGCTGGTCGTCTGAGTCGACTCAACCACCCAAATCCGTCGGTGAGTCGACAATGTACACGAAAGAGAGGGTCGACGCCGCACGCGGGTCCACGAGGGACCGGCGGCAGTGCCGTGCTACATGCCTTCGGCGATCCAGTTGTCGGGCGAATAGCAGGCCCGGCGCCATTGCTTCGAGTGCACCACCATGATCGAGGCGAAGGCGATGTCCCACCCGAGCGCCCGGTAGCGCAGGCGCGCCCACCGAGCCACCGGCGGCAAGCACCGCAGCCGCTCGCGCCACGGCACCGGGGCACGCCACACCACGGTCAAGTAGCCCTTGAGCACGAGCCAGTACGGGCACACGGGTCGACCGGATTCGGCCAGCTCCGGCCTTGACCAGACCATTCGCCCGGGACCTCGTTCGATGTACCGGTTCCCGGTGTGGAACCGCTTCTTGAACAACGGCTCCGGTATCAGGTGGAACCGGGTCCTCATCGCGAGATCGCACAACAGCACCGTGTCGGAGTACGTGAAGTCGCCGAGCGCCAGCGGTGTCGCGCAGGACATCCGGCGCGGATCAGTCCGTACGTCGCCTCGCACGGGCACCGCGTGTACAGCACCTCCCGGATCCGCTCGGACGGCCGCGCCGCCGTGCCTTCGGTCGGGATGCGAACGCCGGTGTCGTCGGTGGCGGAGACGAGGAAGCCCTTGCCGCCCTTGAGCGCTCGCTTCGCGACCGGGTAGCCGGTGATCGGCTCGCCGTCGGTGTCGATGGCCACCGCGGCTGCGAAGGCGACCGCCACGTCGGGGCGTGCATCGAGCTCGGCGACGAGCCGCTCGAGCATGGTCGGCCCACAGATGTCGTCGTGGGCGGCCCACCGGAAGTACTCGCCTCTCGCCCGCTCCAGGGTGAGGTTTGCGTTCCGCATGCCGCCGATGTTCCGGGGGTTGCGCCAGTACTGGACCCGAGGGTCCCGAGCGGCGTACCGGCGACAGATCTCCTCGGTGCGGTCGGTCGACGCGTTGTCGGAGATCAAGAGCTCGAAGTCGGTGAACGTCTGACCGAGCAGCGATTCGATCGCCTCTTCGAGGTAGGCGTCGCCGTTGAACACCGGGAGGCCGATGCTGACCCGCGGCACCGGCGACGGCGCCATCGGCTGCCTGTCGAGGTCTGTGTGAGCGATGGCAGACATTCGGCCTGTTTCTCCGGTTCCGGCGAGTGCGTTGACCTTCTAGAGGGGCGTGGGCCCTGCTCGGATACGACGTCTCGGTCCGGCGGGAACGATCACCGACCGCTGGTCAGTCGGGGACGCCGGCAGGAGAGCGGGACACGATCGCCAGGTCGTTCTGGCGGCTGGCGGTCACCTCGCAGGTGACCCCGGAGCTCGGCGCCGTCGCAGGCGGCGTGTACAGGCCGGTCGCGGTGATGGCCCCACACGGATCCGGCTCGGTGTCGAGGACGAGCACCCAGTCGTCGGTCCCATCGGCCCGCTTGCCCGGCGTCGTGAAGCTCTGCTGCCCGGACATGCGCATCGAGCTGACCGTCACCGATCGCGAGGTACGTCCCCGTCGCAGGGTCGAACCATCGCGCCCGGACGGGGCCGTCGAGCGCGTCGGTGTCGACGGTGAACGTACGGGCGCCCTTCTTGGTGACCGGGACGTAGGCGAGCAGCCAGTGCCGATCCTCGCGTCGACGGCGGACGTGATGAAGTCCATCTCCCCGAACGTGCCGCCCCCGGACGGGATGAGATCGAAGCCGGCGAAGCCGGGATCGGTCCCCGACGGACGCAGCGTCCACCAGGGAAGCGATGGCGAAGAGGTCGAACGCGTAGCGCGAGTAGTCGGCGCCGGGGGTCTGCAGCGACGACGGGAAGTTCTTCCACTGCCAGACGTCGTGCGACCCGAAACCGTCACCGGCCGTTCCGCCGCCGAGCACCGACCAGAACCGGCCTCGGCGTGTGTCCCACGGTTCCTTCGAGAACGTCCCCGTGTTGTTCTCGTACTCGTACGTGCCCTCCTCCATCCAGGCGGGGAGAGTGGGCTGGATTCGGTAGGCCTGATCGGCGGTCTCGTAGACCGCTCCCTTGTCGGACGGGCCGTACCCGTAGAAGCTGTTCATGTCGACGATCGACCCGAAGCCGTCGACCTCGGACGGGATGCCGTCCCCACCGGTCGGTTCGGCCATGAAGAGCTGCGTGGCCCCGGCGGCCTTGATGCCGTCGGCGATCGCCTGCGCCCGCGCTGCACCCTCCGAGCCGTCGGGCGGCGTGAAGTCACCGAGCCCGAACCAGATCACGTTGGGGTCGTTGCGGTAGCGAGCTCCGAGCCACTTCCCCCAGTCGAACAGTGTCTGGCGGTCACGCTGCGAGAGGACGTCTGCGTACCACCCTTGGTCGCCGCCTCGGAACCCGAGATACGTGTAGGCGAGCATGACCACCATGCCGTGATCGGCGGCCTTGGCGATGATCGTGTCGATCCACTGCCAGTAGCGGGCCGACGCCGGCGAGGCGCCCGCCGTGCTGAAGTCGTTCGGCGTGGCGAACGGGCGGATCCCCGTTGATGTCGTTCGGTGCGTTCGGCGCCGCGTCCTTGTAGCCGCCGGGATGGACCATGGCCATCAGGTAGAACGAGTTGAAGCCCTGCGACTGGCGGGTCGTGAGGTACTGGTCGACCTGGTCGGGAGTTGCCTCGGACGACATGAGCCACGCCGCGTCGGCTTGCACCCGCCATGGGCGTCCGTTGCCGTCGACGAGGTAGCGCCGGTCGGGCGAAACCGCGAGCGGGTACGCCGGTTTCGTGTTCTGCGCCGCGGCGCCGCTCTCCGACATTCCCCACATGACGGTCCCCTGGTCGGGCGCAGCGTATTGGGTCTCCCCCGACGACAGCGTGGTCGCGACGGCAGGAGCCGCCGTCGGCACCGGCGCAGACGCGGGCGTGGAGGTCGTCGTCGAGCCCTTCGCAGCGCAGCTGGTGAGAGGCAGCAACGCACGAGCAGCGCGACCGCGACGGCCCATCGGTGCCGCGCCATCGGGGGTCGCAGAGGGGGAGGCGCGCGATGGACGGAGATCATCCGACAAACAGGAGAAACGCGAACGACCTGTGATACGGCGTGATCGAGCGATCAGGCGGCGCCGGCACGCTCAGGGAGCCCGGCGATCGTCGACGAGAACACATCTGCCGCCGCCCAGCTCCGCTGCCATGCCGCAGTAGTAGGCGAGGTTGTACAAACCGCTGAGCGCGGACTGCGTGAGCCGGCGGGCGCGGACCGCTTCGGTGGCCGCAGCGACACCTCGCAGGACCTGTTCGGACAGGTCCTCGAGCCTCGGGCGGTCGACACATGCCCGCGTCGTCCACCGCACGAGTCGATGGCGGCCCGCGAATTCGCGGCGGGTGCGCTCGAGGAGCCCCTCCTCCTCGTGGTCGCGGGCGAAGATCACGTCGTTGACGCCGTACTCGTGTGCATTGCGCAACCAGGACGCGAAACGATCGTTCCGCGTAATGGAACGCGGCTGCATCGGCGTCGAACACGAACTGCACCCCGCCGCGGTGCATGCGGTACGCCAGCTCGACGTCCTCGGCGCGCCGGTAGCGCAGGTCGAAGCCTCCAGCAGCGAGCACGCGAGCCCGAGGCACCGACGCGTTGCCGGTGAAGAACTGCCGGTACGCGGGCTTGTACTCACCCGAGCCATCGCGTCGTACTGCTTGTAGAGCATGGCCTGCTCCCACCGGATCGGCGCGCTCAACTCGACATCGGGCGGCGAGAGCATCGGACCGATGACGGCCAGGTCGTCGCGCGCTTTCGCGGTGCCAGCGAAGGTGACGTTCGACGAGCTCCGGGGTGGCAACGATGTCGTCGTCGAGGAACACGACGATCGTGCCGCTCGCGAGCTCGACGCCTCGGTTTCGAGCCACGGCCGGCCCCGAGTTGTCCTGCGTCTCGAAGATCAACTCGTACGGCACGTCGACGTTCGCCAGGAACTCGTTCGTGCCGTCGGTGGATCCGTCCGACACGACCACGACCTCGCAAGTCGTCGAAGTCCACCGTCTGCGACGAAAGACCTCGGAGAACGGCCGGCCACCGATCGACCCGGTTGTACGTCGGGATGACGACGCTGATCGTCGGATTCGTCCCCATCTCTACGACGATCGCGCCGATCGCGCCGTTGCCGTTGCCGTCATGGTCGACCAGTCGCCGGGAGTGTCACGCCGCGACCTGACACACAGTGGGCAATGCAAGTAGACCACTCTCTCCGAGTGGTGTGCTGACGGTCAAGATCGACCGGTGTCGACGAGACGACGGCTTTCCACATCGACTGGGGGATCGGTGATGGAACGCAGTTGTTCGCGGAGTGTTTGTATCAGCAGCCGTCCACGCGGCCTCGCATCGGGCGTGGGCAGTGCATCGAGGCGGGGGGGCTCGCGGGCCGCGATTGCCGCCCTCGCGCTGATGGCGCTGGCGTCGACCTGCGTGGTGACCGTGCTCGCCACGCCGGCGTCGGCCGCAACTCCCGCCTTCGTCCAGGGTCGGTCGCAGGAGGTGCAGACCGGCACGACGAACACGCTGGCGTTCCCGCAGAACAACACCGCCGGCAACCTCATCGTGATCTCCCTGTTCTGGGACAACGTGGGCAGGGTCAGCGTCTCGGATTCGCTCGGCAACACGTACGACGCAGGTGCGGCACGTCATGACGTGGGGCAGCGAATGGAGCGCGAAAACCATGTACGCCAGCAACATCGTCGGCGGTGCGAACACCGTCACCGTGACGTTCTCGACGCCGATCACGTCGTTCGGGACGGTGTACATCAACGAGTACTCGGGCATCGACAAGGTCAACCCGGTCGACGTCGACGGCGTCCCGTAGCGGCACGAGCGCAGCCATGACCAGCGGCGCCGTGACCACCACGTACCCCAGCGATCTCCTGTTCGGCTCCGGGGGGTCGAACGGCGCAGTGACCGCGGCCGGCACTGGCTTCACGACCCGCGCGATGACGTTCGGCAACATCACCGAGGATCGTCTCGGTCAGCTCGACGGGACCGTACGCCGCGACCGCCACCCAGAACTCGAGCGCCTGGGTGATGCAGTTGGTCGCGTTCCGAGCCGCTGACACGAACGCGCCCTCCGTCCCCGCCGGGCTGGCGGCAACGGCTGGATCGAGCACGCAGGTGAACCTGTCGTGGACGGCGTCCACCGACGACGTGGGTGTGACCGGGTACGGCGTCTACCGGAACGGCACCTTGCTCGCCACGTCGCCGACGACGTCGTACCAGGACACGACCGTGCAGCCGGCGACGTCGTACACGTACACCGTCGACGCCGTCGACGGCGCGGGCAATCGCTCGAGCCAGACGTCTGGCGTGCCTGTCACCACACCGAGCCTCACGAGCCCCGGACTCCAGGCCGCGTACGCCTTCGACGAAGCGACGGGCACGACGGCGACGGACGCGTCGCAGCACGGCGTCGACCGGAACGCTTGCAGAACGGCGCGACGTGGGGCTGCGGGGAAGTACGGAGCGGCCGTCCAGCTGGCCGGCGGTCCCGACGACGTCGGCCTCGGCAACCCCGCGGGCTTGCGAATGACCGGCAGCATGACGGTCAGCGCCTGGATCTACTCGTCGAGCGCTCCCGGCCGATGACGCGGCGATCGTCTCGAAGCGCGGGAGCGTCGGCTTCCAGCTCGACACCACCGTCGACACCGGCTCACGGACGATCGGATTCAAGCTGACGAACAGCGGCTTGAACGACATGATCCGGTACGGCACCACGACATTGACGCTCAACACCTGGTACTTCGTCACCGGTGTGTACGACGCGTCGGCACGCACGATCCACGTCTACGTGAACGGCAACCTCGACGACGGTGCATTGGTCGGCAACGTGACTGCGAGCCAGAAGGACTCACTCCTGCCGCGTCAAGATCGGTCAGCGACCGGGGGCGACCGGGATTCGGCTTCCCCGGCCGCATCGACAACGTCCGCATCTACAACACCGCGCATTCCGGCGGCGCAGGTGCAAGCGGACATGACAGCGCCGCTCGGCAGCGGCCGGCTCGACCGACCCGCAGCCGCCGACGGTCAACATCACCGCGCCGGCGAACAACGCGACGGTGCAGCGACATCGTCACGCGTCGACCGCCGACGCCTCCGACAACGTCGGCGTCGCCGGCGTCCAGTTCCAGGTCGACGGCACCGACGTGGGCTCGGAGGACACGCAGTCGCCCTACGCGCTTCCAGTGGGACACGCGCATCGACGGCCAACGGTCCGCACACGCTCACCGCACGGGCGCGCGACGCGGCCGGCAACATGGCCATCTCCACGCCGGTCATCGGTGAACGTCACCAACACGAACTCGTTCCAGAACGACATCCTCGCGACCGGCTTCGACCTGCCGACGGCAATGACGTTCCTGCCCGACGGCCGGCTCCTGATCGGTCGAGCTGCAAGGGGCGATCAAGGTGCTGTCGCCGCCGTACACGCACGCCGACCCGACCCTGTTCCTCCAGATCACCAACATCGGGTCCGCCGGCGTGCAGCAGGGCATCTTCGACATCAAGCTCGACCCGAACTTCACGACCAACCACTTCTATTACGTCTTCTACACGGCCGGACGCCCAACCGCGACCGCCTGTCGCGCTTCACCGCCAACGCCGACGCTCACCGGCACCGTCGCCGGGAAGCGAGCTCGTGCTCTACCAGGACCCCGCGACGCCAACGCCGAGCACCACGGCGGTGCCATCATGTTCGGCAACGACGGCAAGATCTACTTCACCACCGGCGACCACTTCAACGCCGCCGACTCCCAGTCGCTGACCAGCCCGCGGGGCAAGATCCACCGCATCAACCCCGACGGCACGATCCCGACCGACAACCCGTTCTACGACGGCACCGGTCCGAACGTCGACTCGATCTGGGCGCTACGGCCTGCGCAACCCGTACCGCGCCTACTACGACGCGCCGACCGGACGGATGTTCATCGGCGACGTCGGCGGCAACGTCATCGACACCGCGCAGGAGGAGGTCGACATCGGTGCCCGGGGCGCCAACTACGGCTGGCCGAACTTCGAAGGCAACTGTCCGGCGCCGTGCACGAGCCCGCTCTACACCTACGACCACAGCGGTACGGCTCGCGCCACGACGCCGCCATCACCGGCGGGTTCGTCTACCACGGCGCCGGCGCAGCCCGGTCTTCCCCAGCTCCTACGAGGGCAGCTACTTCTTCGCCGACTACGCCCAGCACTGGATCAAGCGCCTCACCGTCGACGGCAGCGGCAACCTCACCGGCGTCTTCAACTTCGAGCCAGCCGACGGCTCACTGTTCGGCCCCTACGGCGACATCGTCTACCTCACCGAGGGTCCCGACGGCTCCCTCTACTACCTCGACCTCGGCTACTCCGACAACAGCGGTACGTTCGGCGTCAGCAAGCTGCGCCGCATCCGCTACGTGTCGGCCAACCAGCCACCCACGGCCGTGGTCGGCCGCCAATCCGACCACGGGCCTGCCACCGCTGACGGTCAGCTTCTCGAGCGCCGGTTCCGCCGACCCCGAGGCGACAGCCGCTCACGCTACTCGTGGGACTTCGGTGACAGCACGACGTCCACCGCCGCGAACCCGACAGCACACCTACGCCGCCGCGGGCCAGTACACCGTGCGGCTCACCGTCTCCGACGGGGTCAACACCACGCCGTCGCCACCGCTCACGATTCGGGTCGGCACCCCACCGACACGCGACGATCCTCACCCCGACCGACGGGATCTTCTTCAAAGCCGGCGACGTCATCACCTTCAGCGGGACGGGCACCGACGCCAACGGTCAGCCGCTTCCGGCCAGCGCCTTCACCTGGAACATCGACTTCCTGCACGACGACCACGTGCATCCGGGCACGCCCATCACCGGCGTCAAGAGCGGCTCGTTCACGATCCCGTCGACCGGGCACGACTTCAGCGGCAACACCCGATACCGGATCACGCTCACCGTCACCGACTCGCATGGGCTGACCGACACCAAGTCGGTGATCGATCTGGCCGACCGAAGGTGAACCTGACCTTCGACACGGTGCCGTCCGGACTGACCCTCTACCTGGACGGCATCGCGCACACGACCCCGTTCGTCTACGACGACCTCGTCGGGTTCAACCACACGATCGAAGCGCGCAACCAGACCGTCGGATCGACCGCCTACACCTTCAGCTCGTGGTCGGACGGCGGCGCGCAACTGCACAACATCGTCGTGCCGAACACGGACGCGGCGTATACCGCACGCTTACACCGGCACCGCACATCGCCGCCCGCATTCGTGCAAGGGGCGCTCAGCAAGTCACGTCGGGTAACAACTGACCCTGTGACGTTCCCACAGGCGAACACGTCGGGAAACCTGATCGTCGGCGTTCGTGATGTGGAACAACGCGGCGCCGCCACCGTGACCGACTCGAACGGCAACACCTACGTCGCCGGCGACCGCTCGGGTCGACCTGGGGATCGGGTTGGAGTGCGCAGACCTTCTACGCGAAGAACATCGCCGGCGGGCAGCAACACCGTCACCGCGACCTTCGTCACCGGCATCACCTCGTTCGGGATCGTCTACATCCACGAGTACTCCGGTCTCGATCCGACCAACCCGCTCGACGTCACGTCGTCTGCGATAGGCACGACCGCAGCGATGAGCAGCGGAACGGCAGTGACCACACACGCCAACGACCTGCTGTTCGGCGCGGGCGCGTCGAACAACATCGTTACGGCCGGCGGCAGCTGGTTACGCGGTCCGATCGACCGTTTCGGGCAACCTGACCGAGGACCAAGACGTGACCGCCGACGGGTTCGTACGCCGCCACCGCGACGCAGAACTCCGAACGCGCTGGGTCATGCAGCTCGTGGCATTCAAGGCCGCGCCCTCGAACGCGGCAGGGTCAACGCCCCCGCGGTGTAGTACTTGCCGACTTGCTGCTTGAAGTAGCCGCCGTCGTCGTCGGCGTTCAAGTGACACGCCGGTGTTGCCGTTGATCGGCGCCGGGTTGGTGACCCCGTCACCGGCCGCGTCGCAGTCACACGTCGGACCGTCGGCGCCACGGCCGAACAGGACCGGCGACCACGCCCGCCTGCGCGTACGCAGTGAGGTGCGCACGAGTGGTGTCGCCGACGAGCCACTCGACCTTGTTGTCCTGGTAGTGCTCCCACGTGTTGTTCTCGGCTCGCATCTTCGTGTTACCGAACGGCACCTGCCACAACACGACCCGCAGCGCCGCAGTCGTGCACGAAGGCATCGATGAACACGGTCGAGCGCCGGTAGTCGTCAGCGGTGTACCACGAGGCGCCGCCGTCGCCGTACACGTACTGCTTGAACGCCGCGTCACGATCGGACAGATCCGTGAACGCGATGTCGAACCGGGCTCCGAACGACTGCTCGAAGCCGCGCCGTTCGCACGCCGAACGAGGTCACCGTCGCGTCCGACGGGTCCGAGTAGATGATGTCGTTGCCCGTTCCCCATGTCGAGAAGTGGTAGCCGAGCGACGACGTTGGGCGCGTAGCGGTTGCGCAGCCGCACGATCGCCTTCGCGAACCCGGCCACGTTGTCCGGCAGACCCGCGACGTCAGCCTGACCCGACGAGCCGACCTTCGCCGGCACCGTCGTCGCGTCGTCGTTCGTGGCCTTCTGCTGCAAGGAACGACCACAGGTCCGGCTCGACATGGAGGACGGTCGTCCCTCCCGCCGCGCCAGCCTTCTGGAAGAACAGCTTCAGATCGTTGTAGTACGCCGTCATCGTCGAGGCGTTGTTGAGGTTGGTGACGACACCGTCGGAAGCGTTCTGGGACGAGCCCGGGGTCGACTGCACCAGCTGGTAGTAGGTGAAGACCGGGATCGATGCCGGCCGTCCTCGAGTCGGCGATGTAGAAGCTTCGCGAAGTCGCCGTTCGCGTTCCATGTCGCCCACCCGTTGCCCGTGTTGACGCCGCCCGACAGGTACTGGTAGCGGAACCCGAACGGTGCCACCCGCGCCAGGGCCGCCGCGCCCCGCGCCGTCGGATGTGCCCAACCCGAAGGACTTCGGCCACGTGGACGGCAACGGCGGGAACTGACCCGGTGGCACCGGTACCGGTGTCACCGGCAGGCACGCCGCCAGCGCCACACCGAAGGCGGCAACGGCGATCAGGGATCGTGCGCGTACGCGAGCAGTCATCAGCGTGGAGCCCTCCGGAATGTCACGGTTGGCCAGCCCCGGTGGGACTGGCTGTGTGTCACTACACGGTCCGGTTGCTCGACCGTTTGATCGGCCCGCTGCGCTGCAACTACACCCACCCAGGTGTGAGCGCGGCACCCTACCGCGCCTCACGCGATTCGCAAGACGACCGCGCACCTTTCGGGTTCAGGGGGTTAGTGTGAGAACTCCGGCGTTGTAATAGTTCGCGGCTTGTTGCTTGAAGTAGCCGCCGTCGTCGTCGGCGCTCAGTGACATGCCGGTGTTGCCGTTGATCGGAGCGGGATCGGTGACGCCGTCGCCCGCGGCATCACATGCACACGTGGGCCCGTCCGCACCGCGACCGAACAGGACCGCCACCACACCCGCCTGGGCGTACGCCTTCAGATGGGCGCGCGAGCGGATCGTCGATCAGCCACTCGACCTTGTTGTCCTGGTAGTGGTCCCACGTGTTGTTCTCGGCGCGCATCTTCGTGTTGCCCAACGGGACCTGCCACAACACGGCCCGCAGTCGCGCCGTGCGCGACGAATGCGCTGATGAACACCGTCGAACGACGGAAGTCGTCAGCCGTGTACCACGAGGCACCCCCGTCGTGGTCCACGAACTGCTTGAACCCGGCATCGCGATCCGAGAGATCCGTGAAGGCGATGTCGAAGCGTGCTCCCAGGGACTGCTCGAACCGCGCCGTGCGCGTCCCCAACGTCGTCGACCGTTGCATCGGAAGGGTCGGCGTACACGATGTCGGTGCCGGTCCCCCACGTCGAGAAGTGGTACGCCAAGCACCACGTTCGGCGCGTACCGGTCGCGCAGTCGCACGATCGCTTGCGCGAACCCGGCCGCGTTGTCCGGCAGCCCGGCCACATCTGCCTGTCCCGACGAGCTCACCTGCGCGGGCACCGTCGTGGCGTCGTCGCTCGGACGGCGTGCTGCTGGAGGTACGCCCACAGGTCGGGCTCGACGTGCAGCACCGTCATGCCACCGGCCGCGCCTGCCTTCTGGAAGAACAACTTCAAGTCGTCGTAGTAGGCCGACATGGTCGCGCGTTGCACCAGGTTGGCGTTCACCCCGTCCGACTCACCCTCGACGACGCCCGGCGTCGACTGCAACAACTGGTAGTACGAGAACACCGGCACGATCCGCGCCGCCCGAGATTCCCGATGTACGTCGGTCACGAAGTCACCGTTCGGATTCCATGTCGTCCATCCGTGGCCCGTGTTCACCCCGCCCGACAAGTACTGGTACCGGAACCCGAACGGCGCGCCCAGTCGACGCGGCGCCGCCCGGCGAATCGGAGAGACCCAAGGCGAAGCCGGTCGGCCAGCCTGCCGGCAAGGCCGGCAACGAGCCATCGGGCACGACCGTCGTCGACGGCGGCGTCGGCGTCGAACCCGACGCCGCGTTCTTCCACGGCGGCGCGACGAGCAAGGACGCGATCACGAGCGCAGCCGCGAGCGAGGGCGACGACGCCGAATCAGTACCCGGACGGCCATGCGCCGTCTCGCCTCAGACCGGCGTCGGTTCGCTGTTGGCCCTGGCGGTCGGAAGACCGACGATCGCTGCGGACTCGACGCGTTCGAGCCAGCCTTCGCGCCAGTAGGGATAGATCGCTCGCGGGCAGAACCAGCGCCCCAAGCTGTGCTCGCCAGAGCACGTGGCGCCCTCGAGTGCGACGCAGTCGCTGGACAGCTCGATCATCTCGCCCGTGCGCTCGTCGATGAGGCGGTCGACTCGATGGCTCACCCGGAACACCTGGCCACAGAGCCGAAGCATCTCGCGGTCGAACCAGAGGCCGCGGTTCTTGCCCTGGTCGTTGAGGGTCGACTCGGATCTCTTCTGGAGCTCTTGATCCGCACCCACTCGCCCGGCTCGAGGTCGAGCGTCGGCGTGCGAGTCGACTTGGGGCCGTCGCCCCGCAACGGCGGCTCGGGCAGGAGGCGAAGTCGCTTGGCCGCTTCCATCACGACGGCGCGCGTCATCACCCGCACGAAACGACCGACCGAGACGTTGCCGGACGTGTACGCGCGGACATACGACCGCGGATCCTTCGTCGGACACCGGCGACGATGCGTCGATCGCCTGCGTCGCCTGACACCGGAACCGCATCGGCGTCGGCGTCTCCGCTCTTCGCGTTGCCGCAGCGCGAGCGCGAGGAGCGAGTCGCGTGCCGCGTCATCCGTGCGGCGCACCGACTCCGGCCGGCTCGACGCGATCGACCTTGCGCAGCCAGTCCTCCTTCCAGTACACGAGACACGCGGCCGCGCAGCCGCCGTGGCCCGATCCGTCGCAGATCGCGCCGTCGAGGACGACGGTGTCTTCCATGGACGCGGGACGCCCGCTGCCTGTGACCGTGTCGCAGATGCGCTCGGTGCGAGCCGCCACCGTGAAGCGACGGCCGCACATCGCGACCATCTCCGGCATGAACGGCAGCGCATCGCGCTCACCGCGATCGTCGAGCGTCGCGAGGATCTCCGCGGCGCTCCGGACCTCGACGACGTCACCCTTGCGTAGCTCGGCCGTCGTCGCGCTCACGGCTTCCACCTGAGGTCAGGGGTCAGCTGCTGCGACTCGAGCAACCGGTTGATCTGACCGATGCGGCGGTAGCGCCAGCCTTCGATGTCGTCGAGCGTGATCGGGTACTCGCAGAACGCCTCGTACAGCTGTCGAGCACCTTCGCGCGCGTCCACTTGCGGATTGGAATGCCGGCAGAGCAGCGGTGATGCGTGACGCGTCGACCCGGTAGTTCCGCGCGTCGGGGCCACTCGATCCGGCGAACTCGATCTGGCAGCCCGGCACCGTCTCTTCGACGATCGCCGCGAGCTCGCTGATCCGGTAGTTCTCTCCTGGCCGCACCACGTTGAACGCCCCGGTTGTGCACCGCGTCCCGCGGTGCCTCGAGGGCAGCGAGGAAGGCCCGGCAGATGTCCTCGATGTGGACGATCGGCCGCCACGGTGTCCCGTCGCTCTTCAGCATCACCTTGCCGGTGGCCACTGCCCACGCGGTGAGGTTGTTGAGCACGACGTCGCATCGCAGGCGTGAGGACACGCCGTAGGCGGTCGCGCTGCGGAGCAGCACGGGACTGAAGTCGTCGTTCGCCAGCTCCGACAATCCGGCCTCGGCCCGCACCTTCGACTCGCCGTACGGCGTGACGGGGTTGAACGCCGCATCTTCGTCGAGCAGCGTGTCGCCGGCGGCGCCGTAGTTGCTGCACGACGACGAGAACAGGAATCGGCCCACGCCAGCGGTGCGAGCGAGCCGAGCAAGGCGAACGGTCGCGTGCTGGTTGATGTCGAACGTGAGCTCCGCGTGCAAGTCGCCCAGCGGGTCGTTCGACAGCGCGGCCAGATGCACCACCGCGTCGAACCCGGTCAGGTCGTCGATGGAGACGTCCCGGATGTCTGCACGGATCGACGCGATGTCCGGCTCGGACGCGTGACCGAACGGGCAGTCGCCGTACAGGTCGGTGTCCAAGCCGACGACCTCGTGGCCCGCATCCAACAGCGTGGGGACCATCACCGCCCCGATGAAGCCGTGATGACCCGTGACCAGAACCTTCATGACGTGGTCCCTCCGAAATGTGTTGCTTGTTGCGGCCGGGCGTGTCGCGACAGATGACGCGAGACGACCGGCACGCAGTAGTACGAACCGGCGACGAATCGGTAGAGCGGTCCGAAACTCGCCGCGGTGGACGGGCCGACGAAGTACATCCCCGGCACCGAGGATTGGAAGTGGCGATCGAGACGAGGTGCTCGCTCGATCCTCGCCACGCGCTCTGCGAGCGACGGATCGATGAACGCGATGCGGTCGACATCGACGTCGTAGCCCGTACCGAGCACGACGTACTCGGTCAGGACATCGCGCACCTCGCCTTCGGTCGAGACGACCAGCCGGACCTTGTCGCCTTCCGGCTGCGCGTCGACCACCGCGGAGTGGGCCTCGACGTCGAACAGTCCTTCGACGCGATCGCGCAACCACCACGCACCACCAGGACCCAGTTGCGTGTGGAGGTACTCGAGGCGTCGCTTGTCGGACAGCATGTGCTGCCACCACGGGAGGTGCTCGAGCTTCCAGTTGTCGCGACCGTGACCGAGGACCGTCATCGGGTTCTTGACCCGCTCGATGAGCGAGCGCTCCGAGTCGCGCTTCCCGCGGCCGCCCCACTTGACGCCGTCGCGTGCGAGAAGACGAACCTCGGCGCCGTGCTCGTGGAGCAGCGCCGCCGCCTGCAACGCGGACTGGCCGGCGCCCACGACCGTGACGTCCCAGCCGTCGAAGCCCGTGAAGTCGCCGCGCACCGCCGTGTGGCACACGAGCTCGGAGGGCAGCGTGTCGAAGGGCCGCGGCAACTTCTCGAAGTAGGTGAGCCCGATGGCGACCACCACGTGCCGCGCGGCGACGTGTTCGCCCGAGGCGAGCGTGAGCCGGAACAGGCCGTGCTCATGACGGAGGCCGACGACGTCGACTTGCTCGAGGTACGGCACCACTTGCTGCTGCACGGTCGTTCCGTACTCCGCGAACGTCGCGATCGGAATGGGCTCGTAGTCCTCTTGGCCGTGCGCGCGGCAGTACTCCGGCAGTGTCAGGAACTTCTCCGGCGTCGGAACCGAGGTCGCGTAGCCGACCGACTTCAGATGCATACCCGCCGACATGCTGTGCCACGCGTGCATCGGGGAGCCGAAGATCCGATGCTCCACACCCCGTTCCTGCAAGTGGGACGCGATCGACAGGCCATACGGCCCGGCACCGATGATGGCGACGTCGACGGTCGAGCCTGACAGGACGTTCTGTTTCACTCTCTTCCTCACTTGATCAACACTCGGCGAACTTTGGGCAACGCGTGGGTACGGACGGTGTGGTTCAGCTCGGCCAACATCGGCCGCGGATCGCTGACCGACGTGCGGTCGAACCGGCTGGGCCGCACGACGAGATCGGTCAGGACCGTCCTGACTGCGCGCGCAGGTGTCGGCACGTCGGGACCCGGCTGCCGCGCGAAACGCGGTGTTCAGGTACCACATGTCACCGACGAGCCAGCGCATCCGCTCACCGATCCGGTAGCTCGTGACCGGACGGAGCTCTTCGCCGCTCGCCCACGCGTGGAGCAGGCTCGGGATGTCGACGCCGGCTCGGATGGCGAGCCCGACGCTCGATCCCATCCGAGCGTTGACCTCCATGAGCACAGGGCGGTTCTCTCGATCACGTCGGAACTCGACCATCGAGCATCCGTCCAGCTCCATCGCCTCGACCAGCCGCTCGGAGCTGTCGGTGATGTCGGGAGCCAAGGGGATGCTCTCGCAGAACACGGTCGCGCCGCCGAGCGCGGGCCACTCGCGGTGCGAGACCTGCGCGAACCGCGCCCACGTCCGACCGTCCGCTCGGAACAGGCTCACGGCCTCGCGCCGACCTGGCAGCCATGGTTGGAGCAGCGCCGACGAAGCGCCCGCTTCGAGCATCGACGCCAGGCGGCGGCTGGCATCGTCGGCAGTGGTGACCAGCTCGCTGACGAGCCGGGTTCCCCGACCATGCTCGTCGACGACCCACGGCGTCTGCGGCTTCAGCACCGCCGGCAACCCGGTCTTGTTCACGGCCTGCGCCGCGTCGACCGGGTCGGAAACGGTGACGCTCTCGGGAACCGAGATACCGAGATCGCCGGCGAGCGCGAGGGTGAGCTCCTTGCTCAGCGCGATGTCGAGCGCTGGATCGGACGCGAGCGGAAGCGCGCACCTGGCGGCGAAGTCGTCGCGCCGTCTGCGGAGCACGTCGATGGAACCGTCGTGTGCCGGCAGGACCATCGCGGCGCCCGTGCGGTCGACCAGATCGAGGACGGCGTCGACGTAGTCGGACGCGTTCCGCTGGAAGTCAGGCACGGTCGCCGACATGGAGCACCAGCGAGAGCGCGAGCTCGCGAAGAGATCCGCCTCGGACTCGCACGCGGCGACGCCGACCGACAGGCCCTTCTGGGCGTACACCCGCATGCACGCGAGCGTCTGCCGGTACTGCCCGTCGAGGAGGAGAACGTCGAGCGATGGCATGGCGGTCACAGCAGTGCGGCGCGGCAGTAGAAGGCCTCCGCATGGCCGCTCGCGGCTCTCGCCTCGATCCCGCGCAGGCGCATGAGCCCCCGGAACGCGTCCTCACTGAACCACGAGCGGTCACGCTGAGAGCCGAAGTGCGACATGAGGTGGTCGACCTTGCGATCGACGCGTGCGTCGTCGAGGGCGACGTAGGTGTTCGGCCGGCCGAGATCGCCGTCGCGCTTCATGACCTCGTATTCGAGGATGAGATGGTCCCGGAAGGTGTTGTAGGTCAGGTCCGACACGAGGCGGTGGTCCTGGTGCCGGTCGTCGCGGTAGTGCGTGAGGACGACGTCGGGCTGCACGTCGTCCTTGAGCGACTCGAAGTAGTCCTTGATCTCCACCGCGGTGTACGGGAAGTAGCCGTCGCGGAACGTCAGCGACCTTGGTCCGGAACCCGGGATGTCGCCCGAGGAGGGCGTGCGCGCTGTTCTGCGCCTCGCAGCCACGGTCCCCTTCGCCCGAGAGGACGACCCAGGTGATCCGCTCGATGCACAGGTCCTCGAGCCATTGCAGGACCGTGCCGCTGCAACCGATCTCGAGGTCGTCGCTGTGCGCGCCGAGGCAGAGCAGTTCGAGCCCGCGGCCCTTCGGGGGCGATGGCGCAAGCCGGAGCATCAGTGCTGGACGGTTCCGTTGCCGTTCGACTTCCAGACCTCCCAGGGCGCGCACCCTGTCTCGACGAGGTCCGAGAGCTGCTGCTGCTCCTTGAAGGTGTCCATCACCCAGAAGCGGTCGTAGCGGTAGCCGAGGAGCTTGCGCTCCTTCATCAGTCGGGCGAACGGCTCGAGCACGAGCTCGTCGCCGGGGTACATGTAGTCGAAGATCTCGGGACGGAGCGCGAAGTAGCCGCCGTTGATGAGCAGGTCCGACTCGTTCACGCTCCGGAGCGACGTGACCTCGCCGTCGTCTTCGAGGTCCACGAGGTGGAAGCTCTGCGACGGCGGCACCGCCATGAACGCCGCGACCTTGTCGCTGGCGCGGAACGTGTCGACCATGTCGGGGAGCTGCAGGTCGGTCAAGCCGTCGGCGTAGTTGGCGAGGAACATCTCCTCGTTCTCGACGTGCTTGCGCACCGCCATCAGCCGCTGCCCGATGTTGGCGTGCAGGCCGGTGTCGACGAACGTGATCTTCCAGTCGGAGATGTCGTTGCTCTCGAGCTCGACCTTCTTGCCGCCTTCCGACAGCGTGAAGTCGTTCGAGATCCATTCCTCGTAGTGGAGGAAGAAGTCCTTGATGGTCTCCGCCTTGTAGCCGAGGCAGAGGACGAACTCCGTGTGGCCGTAGTGCGCGTAGTAACGCATGACGTGCCACAGCACCGGGCGATACCCGATCTTGACCATCGGTTTGGGCTTGTCGCCCGAGTGGTCGCGCAACCGGGTGCCCAGTCCGCCGCAGAACAAAACGACCTTCATCGTCCACCGCCCTTGGTCGTCGGGAACTTCACGGGATGATCTCGGGCCTCGGGATCGGGACGATGAACTGCCCGCCCCACTCCCGGATGTGTGCCATCTGTTCGACGATCTCGTCCTTCACGTTCCACGGAAGGACGAAGACGTAGTCGGGCCGCTGACGGTCGATCTCCGCTGGTTCGAAGATCGGGATGTGGGTGCCCGGCAGCGACAGACCCTGCTTGTACTCGCTCCGGTCGACGGTGAAGTCGAGGAAGTCGGTGCGGATACCGCAGTAGTTCAGGAGGGTGTTGCCCTTCCCTGGTGCGCCGTAGCCGGCGATGCTCTTGCCCTCGCGCTTCAGCCCGATGAGCAGATCGAGGATGGCGCGCTTGGTCTCCTCGACCTGCCCGGTGAACTGCGTGTAGCGATCGATGTCCGTGAGGCCGAACGCGTCCTCTCGTGCGAGCAGTTCCTTGACCGAGCGCTCGACGGGACGGCTGAGGTCGTCGTCGTGTCGCGCGTAGATCCGAAGCGAGCCGCCGTGCGTGGGCAGCTCGTCGACGTCGAAGATCTCCAGACCGTGGTCGGCGAGGATCGTGGCCACCGTGTGGAGCGAGAAGTACGAGAAGTGCTCGTGGTAGATGGTGTCGAACTGGTTCTCGTCGATGAGTCGCATCACGTGCGGGAACTCGAGCGTGATGACACCCGTCGGCGCCAGGATCGTCTTCATTCCGGCGACGAAGTCGTTCAGGTCGGGCACCTGTGCGAGCACGTTGTTGCCGATGAGCAAGTCCGCCATCCGGCGTCGGGTGGCGAGCTGCAACGCGAGCTCGTGGCCGAAGAACTTGACGAGCGTCGGCACGCCCTTGGCCTCAGCCGCCGCCGCGACGTTCGCTGCGGGCTCGATGCCGAGCACCGGGACCCCGGCCTCGACGAACCACTGGAGCAGGTAGCCGTCGTTGCTGGCCAGTTCGACCACATGGCTGTTGCCGTCGAGCGCGAAGCGCTCCCGCATGTCGTCGGCGTACCGGTGCATGTGGTCGACCCAGCTCGTCGAGTACGACGAGAAGTACGCGTACTCGGTGAAGATGTCTTCGGCGCTGACGTATTCCTCGAGTTGGACCAGCCAGCACGATCGACACACGAGGACCCGCAGCGGGTAGAAGCGCTCGACCGAGTTCAGCGCCTCCGGGCGCAGGTAGCTCTCGCACAACGGCGACATGCCCAGGTCGACGACCGTGTCGGTCAGTCCCTCACCGCAAAACCGACAGAAGGGCGTATCGCCCGCTCGCTCGACTTCGATTCTCACCTTGGACTAGAGCCGCGCGAACGCCCCTCAGATACGGCCGTCGGGCCTCTGCGAACGTTGGGTGGCAACGGGCGCCAGAGCGCCCGCTTCTCCCCGGAATTCGGGGCTACGCGATCAGCTCGCGGCCGATGCCGGCGAGGTGGTCCCACCTGGTGTACGGCTTGGAGACGGGCCGGAAGCCGAGCGCGGCGTCGGACAGGCGGGCCATGTCGTCCTCGGTCAAGACGAGGTCGGCGGCGGCGGCGTTCTGTTCGACCTGGGACACGCTCGACGCCCCCGGGATCGCCACCACGTTCGGGTGGTGGATGACCCAGGCGAGGGCGACTTGCGCCGGCGTGGCATCGTGGCGCGCCGCCACGGCGCGAATCGCGTCGAACAACGGCTGCGCCGCGGCCAGGTTCTCGGGGCGGAACAGCGGACTCCGACGACGCAGGTCCTTCGGTTGATCGCCGGCGTCGTAGCGGCACGACAGGAAACCCATCGCGAGCGGACTGGCAGCGATGACGACTCGATCGTTCGCGGCCGCCCACGGGACGATGTCGCTGCTGGGATGGGGTGCCGCGAGACTGAACATGACCTGGTTCGTGAGGATCGGCGCGCCGAAGGCGGCCTCCGCGTCCTGCCACTGCGCGAGGTCGAACATGCTGACCCCGACCTCTCGCACGACTCCCTCGCGTTGCAGTGTCCGTAGTCCGGCGACCTGACGCTCGATCGGAACGAGGCGGTTGAAGAAGTGGAGTTGGTAGAGATCGATCGAGTCGATTCCAAGGCGCCGCCGGCTGGCGCGGCCACGGCGCACGACGATCTCGCTCAACGGAAGGACCGGAAGCAGTTTGGTGGCGACGAACGTGTGGTCACGAGCGGACAGGCGAGCGAGCTCTCTGCCGACGATGCGTTCGCTTCGTCCGCGGCTGTACAGCTCCGCGGTGTCGATCACGTTGATGCCCAGCTCGAACGCCCGCTCCAGGATCCGGCCGACTTCGACGTCGGCATAGTCCGACCCGTAGCCCCACTCGCGCGAGCCGAACTGCCACGTACCGACGCCGATCACCGACATCGAGACCCCGTTGGCCTCGACGGTGCGCATGGTCGAACCTCCGTTCACACGGTCGAGCTCTCGGCGAGTGCCTCGAGCCCGCGGCGGCCGAACAGGCGCTGCTGAAGGCTGAGCGGCAAGAGGACGGCCACCAGCCAGTAGCCGTCGATCGCATAGCGCTTGGCGAGTCGCGTCGGTTCGTTGGCGACCCGGAAGAGCCATTCGAGTCCGGCGTGCTGCATCCACCCGGGCGCCCGCCGCCGGTTTCCCGCGATGAGGTCGAAGGTGCAGCCCACGCCGACCGCGACCGAGACGGGGAGACGATCTCGGTTCGCCGCGATCCACAGGTCCTGCTTCGGGTGGCCGAACGCGACGAACAAGATGTCGGGCTTGGCCTCGTCGAGGCGGCGCATGATCTCCGCGGTGTCGATGTCCTCCAGCGCGGCGCGTGGAGGCTCGTAGACCCCGCCGACCCGGAGCCCTGGGTGGCTCGCCTCCAGGATCTCGGCCGCAGCTGCGGCAGCCCCGCTCTCGCCGCCGAGGAAGAACAGGCTGGCGCCCGCATCGCTCGCGGCCGCAGCGAGGTGCGGCACGAAGTCCGCGCCCGCGACGCGCTCGGGAAGCTTGTGTCCTGTCACCCGTCCCAGCCAGAGCACCGGGCTTCCGTCGGCCAGGTTCAGGTCGCTCCGCGACAGGACGGACCGCACCGCCTCGTTGCGGCGGGCGTTCACGACGAAGTCGAGGTTGACCGTGCAGATCTGCGTGAACCGTCGCTCGCGAACGGCGTCCAGGGCGTGTTCGATCGAGGTCTCCAGGTCCATCGGGTCGACGGGGACACCGCCGATGAACGGACGGTCGGGCGTTCGTTGATCGCCGGGTCGCTCGGTCCGGTGCCATTCGCCCGCCCGCGTTCCTCGCAGGAGGCGCAGACGGTTGCGCGTGTCGCTCAGCACGAGCAGCGGCGCCGCGGCGAGCGCTCGATACGTGGAGGATGGCGCGCGGCCGGCCCACAGTCCGGCGACGACGAACAGCACCACGCCTGCGCAGGCCGCGAGCCACGGCACCACCGCCCAGCCAGGAACCACGCCGACGAGGTTGAGTGCGCCGGCGACGACGCAGCCGGCAACGGAGGCGACCGCGAGGACGCCGAGCGGTGGCACGAGCAGCTCCATCACCGCGTCGAAGAGGGACCACTCGCCGTGCCGCATGGCGCGCAGGAGTCGCGGCACACGGGTGCGGATCACGTGGAGCCGGCCGCCTTCCCATCGGATCCGTTGGGTGCGCGCGGCGGCGCCGCCCTTCGCGATCGGCGCCCGCAGCCGCGCATCTGCCGCGAACTGCGGCCGGACACCGGCAAGACGCAGGTCGGCTGACCACTCGAGGTCTTCCGCGCTCGTGTACGCGTCCCAGGGATGCTCCTCGAGCAGCCGCCGGCTGAAGGCCATGCCGTTCCCGACGAGGTGGCAGGGCAGACCGAGCGCGGCACGACCACCGAAACGCACCCGGTGGAACAGCAGCATCGAGGCCGAACGCAGTTCGGAACGAGCACCACCACCGTCGGGGAGCGCGAGATATTCGCCCTGCACGGCATCGGCTCCGCTCGCAAGCCTGGACACGAGACCGCTGATGAGGTGCCGGTCGGCCACCGAGTCGGCGTCGACCACCACCACCGCATCGACGTCCGCTCGCGTTGCGAAGAGCAGGTCGATCGCCCAGCGCAGCGCGCGGCCCTTGCCGGGGGCGTCGGGCTCCTCTCGCTCCATCACGCTGACTCCACACGATGCGGCGATCGCCGCGGTCTGGTCAGTGCAGTTGTCGGCGATGACGACGACTTCGTAGCAACCGCTCGGATAGTCCTGGTCGCGGAGCGTTCCGAGGCACCGCTCGATGTAGTCGGCCTCGTCGTGCGCGGGGACGAGGACGACGACGCCGAGGTCAGCGTGCGACGACTCGCCTGAAGTCGGATCGTGGAACCGGCATGCGACCGCGAGGACCACCAGATACACAGCCGCGGCCGCCGCCACCGCGCCCGCGAGCGTCAGCAGGATCGCCAGTGCCGGCGCGACGAGTCCCGCTGTCAATGCCACGAAACGACAGAGCCGCGGACCATGAGCGAGATACGACGGGGAGGCTGTGTCAGCGTCAGGAGCGTCGCTTGGTTCTCAGGCAGGTCGGCGCCGCCAGGCGCCCGGCGACACTCTGCGGAGACAGCGAGCGGCAGCGAGCGCTCGGAGCGGAGCAACTAAACAGCGACCCAGTCCGTGTGAACCCGTTGCGGTGCATCGGCGAGGAAGAGGCGCACGCTCATCGGGCCCTGGGGAACCCCGGTTGCCACGAACCCGCCTTCGTCGTCGGTGACAGCGGCGAGCACGATGGTCGGCGTGTGCACCTGCGCCGACCGCACCGCGGGCGGATCGATGCGGCCGACCACGTCCCAGCGGTCACCCACCGGTGCGAGCGCCAGCTCGACGGTGGCGTCCGCGCCGCGGAACTCGAGCAATCTGACCGGACCTTCGGAGGTCTCGACGGTGATCTCGCTGTCGATCAACGAGTCGTAAACGAGTTCGAGCAACCCCGACTCCTTCTGCCTGGTCCTGAACGCGTCACTCGCTTGCTGGAGAACCTGCGGCGGCGTGTCGTGCAGGCCCCTGCTCTCCGCGAGCATTCGGAGAAGATCCGAATGGATCTCCTCGCTGATCTTCATCATCGTCTCGGCGTGGCACGACCACCCCTGGCAGTTCTCGACGCGTGCGCTGAAGTGCTCCGAGACCCCCTCGGTGATACGACAATTCTCAGATCGCGCGCGCGTCTCCTGCCTCAACGCGGCATATGTACGGAGATTCTCACCGAGCCGTTCGTCGCCCGGCGGCGACGTCCCCGGTGGTTACAGCCGGGAGTCGACCGACGTGATCCCGCGGCGCAGGACCTCGCGACGCAGCACGGCGAGGACCCGCGCCCGCGTCGGCCCGATGCTGCCGATCGGCATGTCGAGCGTCGAGGAGATGTCCTGGTAGCTCATCGGAGGATCCACCATGAGCAGCGTCAACAGCTTGCGGCTCGGCTCGGGAAGCACTGCGAACGCGTCCCACAGCGCTTCGTTCCGTTCCTTGCTGAGCATCCCGGTATCGACCGAACCGAGACCCTGATCGACGTCGTCGAACCTCGTCTCGTCGTCCACGAGCGTGAAGCGTTGCGCGCGCTGCTGCACTCGCAGGCACTCGCGCCTCGTCGTCGTCGCCAGCCATGCGCCCACGCGCTCCGGCTGGAGGATGGTGTCGAGATGCTCGAGAAGGGACAACCAGACCGTCTGCGAGACGTCGGCTGCCTCAGCGGGCGACCTGCCCATGCTGCGAGCTATCGACCACACCATCGGCCCGAAGCGCGCGACCAGCGCGTCCCACGAGACCTGGTCGCCCCTCGCCGCCCGTCGAACCAACCGCCCAACATCATCAGAACCTGGACCCGTTACGGGACCGTTGAAGACACCGCCATGTTTGCCACTCCGAACTAGCCGCCGAGACATGATCTTCCTCTATCGGTCGGTCCAACGGCATCATCAAATCAAAGATGGTTCGGTCTTCTTTTGATCTCGATGTATCAGGCGAACAGGCCCGCTATCAGCACATTCCCGGCGCACCGCCCGGTTCTCGGCGCCGACCTGCTCCACGATTTTGTCGAGGATTTTGCGGCGAATCTCAACAGCAAATGACCTCTCGAACAACGCAATCTCAACGACGCGCAACAGACGATCACGTACGCGTGACCTTGGGTCCAAAAGCGACGTCGACGCACAACGGGCGCCCGTCGCGCGTGGCGAAGCCATGGTCAGCCGCCGCCCGACTCAAAAGGCAATCGGAAGGTGCTTCGGTCCGGAGATGAACGTCGAGGGCAGCCATTCGGTCTCGCCGGCCGGGCGCACGTCGACCAGCCGCGTCAGCAACTCACGCAGCAGCGCGTGGATCTCGATGCGGGCGATGTGGGCCCCGAGGCAGAAGTGCGGGCCCCCGCCGCCGAAGGCGACATGGTCGTTGGGTGCACGCGCCAGGTCGAGCGCTGCCGCCGTCGGCCCGAAGGCGTCGGGATCGCGGTTGGCCGAGCCGTAGTACATGACGACCTTCTGTCCCGCCACGATCGGCGCGCCTTCCAGCGTGGTGTCGGCCAGGGCGGTGCGGCGCATGTACACGACCGGACTGATCCAGCGCAGCAACTCTTCGATGGCAGACGCCAGTCTCGAATCGAGATCGGCGCGGAGCCAGGCGAGTTGCTCCGGATGCGCGAACAGCGCATCCATCCCACCGGCGACCAGGTTTCGAGTCGTGTCGCCGCCGGCATCGATGAGCAACAGGAAGAAGAGGTTGAAGTCGATGAGGTCGAGGTCGTGGTCGTCGACCGCCGCCGTAGCGATCAACGTGGCCAGATCGTCCGCGGGCTCGGCGCGCTTCTGCTCCCACACCTCCCGCGCATAGTTGAACATCTGGAGCACCGCGCCCATTGCCGCGCCGGCTTCCTGCGACTCGGGCGCCGCGTGGATCTTCTCCGTCAGCCCGTACAGGTCGACGCCGTCCTCCAGCGGGATGCCGAGCATGTCGGCGATGACGTACGACGGCATGAGCCCCGCGATGTCGGTCACGAGATCGCACTGGCCGCGGCCCAGCACGCCATCGACGATCAGGGACGCAAGCGCTTCGATCCGCGGTCGCATGGCCTTCGCGGCGCGAGGGATGAACTCGGGCGCCACCAGCTTGCGCAATCCGGTGTGCACCGGCGGATCGGCCGAGATCATCATCTCGTGGCCGGCGACGTCGATCCCGCCCTCGTTGTCAGGGATCATGATCCCCGCCTTCGACGAGAACGTCGCTGCATCACGGCCGACGGCCTTGACGTCGCGGTAGCGGGTCACGGCCCAGAATCCCGGACCGCCGTCGGGCTCGTCGTGCCAGTGGACGGGGTCGTGCTCGCGCAGCCACGCGAACTGATCGTGCGGCTGACCGGCCGCGAACGACGCGGGTGAGAGCAGAGCGATCGTCGGTGCGCCGTCGAGCGTCGTCATCGCGTCAACCTCTGTGCTCGGTGCGACAGACGTTGCGGAGCTCACCGACACCGGCGATCCGCGTCACGACTGTGTCCCCGTCGTGCAGGAACCGCTGGGGGTCGCGCGCTGCTCCGACCCCGCCCGGTGTTCCCGTCGCGATGATGTCGCCCGGCTCGAGCGTGAGGATGTCGGACATGTAGGAGACGAGCGTCTCCGGCCCGAACACGAGGTCACCGGTGTCGGCCTTCTGCATGAGCTCGCCTGCGACCTCACACGTGATCTCTCGATCCGGTCCCGGCGACTCGTCGGAAGTGACGAGCCAGGGCCCGACCGGTGTCGAATGCTCGAACGTCTTGCCTTGCAGCCATTGCATCGTGCGGTACTGATAGTCACGCGCCGACACGTCGTTCAGCACCGAGTAGCCGGCGATCACGCCGCCGCGTCGGACTCGGTCACGTGGCGAGCGCGGCTGCCGATGACCACCGCCAGCTCGGCCTCCCAGTCGACCATCTCCGACACCGCCGGCAGGACGATGTCGTCGTTCGCTCCGATCAACGACGACGTGTACTTGGCGAACAGCGTCGGGTAGTCGGGCAGCTCGCGGCCCATCTCGAGGATGTGGTTCCGGTAGTTGAGGCCGACGCACAGGATCTTGTCCGGCCGCGCCACGAGCGGCGCGTAGTCCAAGCCGTCGACGGGGCGGCGAGTCACCGCTCGCCGATGCCGCCCACGATCGCCAGTCGTCGCGGCGCAGCACCTCTCCGACATCCGCCGCGCCGACCTCGACCGCTTCGTCGCCGTCGATGCGGACTGCGACGGTCCGGCCGTTGTCCCTGATCGTTGCCAGCTTCACGTCGCTAATCTTTCACGACGAGTCGACTGATGAACCATCCCGTGCTCGTCGTCGGTGCGGGCCCGGTGGGCATGACGGCTGCGCTCGCCGTGCGGGCGCACGGGCTTCCGGTCACGGTGCTGGAAGCCGACCGCGAGGGCCGCGAGCGCCCCGGCAGTCGCGCGATCTTCCTCCATCGCGAGTCGCTCGAGCATCTCGAGTCGATCCGACGAGGGCCTCGGATGGCAGCTGGCGCGCACGGGCATCGTGTGGACGACGAAGAAGACGTACTACGGCGAGGATCTCGTGTACGAGCGGACGTATCCGCCTGCGGACCCGACGCCGGTCTGCCGCACTCGACCAACCTGTCGCAGGTCGAGATCGAACGAGTGCTGCTCGACGCCTGCAAGGAAGGAGGCATCACGTTCGCGTGGGAGCAGGAGCTCGAATCGTGCGTGTCGTCACCGGATGGTGTCCTGCTGCGCACGACCAGCGGGAACGAATGGCGAAGCGACCGTACGTCATCGGCGCCGATGGAGCGCGGTCGGTCGTGCGATCGTCCGCCGGCATCGACCTCGAAGGACCTCGCATCGAGGACGCCTTCGTCATCGTCGACGTCGCCGAGGACGACGAACATCCGATGCTTCCCGAGCGCGTCTACTACTACGAGCATCCTGCCGTCGGCGGACGCAACGTCCTGCTCGTGCCGTTCGCAGGTGGGATTCGTGCAGACCTCCAGCTACGCCACGACGACGACCCGGAGCAGTTCAACGATCACGACGGGGTGAAGGCATGGATCGGACGCGTGCTCCCCGACAAGTACGCCGATCGGGTGACCTGGGTGTCGACCTACCGGTTCCACCAAGCAGTGGCATCGGCGTTCACCGACCAGCATCGACGTGATGTGCCTCGTGGGCGAGGCTGCCCACCTGTTCGCACCGTTCGGCGCTCGTGGTCTGAACTCCGGTGTCCCCGACGCTCTCGTCGCGGCCCGCGTCGATCCGAGCCGCACTCGACGGCGATGCCGCCGCCATCGATCACTTCGCGGCAACGCGGCGAGAGGCTGCGCTCTACAACCGTGATGCGTCGAACGTCGCACTTCAGCACATGCAAGCAAGCGGCTGGACGTTGCGGGCGAAGCGCCGCGTGCAGGCCGTCATAGCCAAGCGGGGGCTCGCGGCCGGAGCATGGCTCGACTCGTCGCCGTTCGGGCCTCGGGCCGCGGACCACAAGACCGAGACGGGCTCCTATTGATCGAACCGCGCCGACGAACGGGAGACGAGGGTCGGCTGCTCGATCAAATCTCGCCGTGCGCGAGCGCGTCCCGAAGCTGGAAGCGACGGATCTTGCCGGTCGCGGTCTTCGGCAGCGCCTCGACGACCACCACGCGCCGAGGGCGCTTGAACGCGGCGATGCGGTCGCGGCAGTGCGCTTCGAGCGCGACGGGATCGATCGAGTGGCCGGCGCGTGGCACCACGACGGCGACGACCTGCTCGAGTCCGCGCTCGTCCCTCGGGCCGACGACCGCCGCCTCCAGCACGTCGGGATGCGAGACGAGCGTCGCTTCGACCTCGGCCGGCGACACCCAGATGCCGCCCGCTTTGATCATGTCGCTGTTGCGTCCGAGGAACGTGAAGTAGCCGTCGTCCGAACGCACGTACACGTCGCCGGTCCTCAACCAGTCGCCACGGAACGCGGCCTGGGTCGCGTCGTAGCGGCTCCAGTAGCCGGTGGCGATCGACGCTCCTCGGACGTGGAGGTATCCCGGCGTGTCCGGCTCGTCTACCTCGCGATCCTCGTCGTCGAGCAACTTGACCTCGTAGCCGGCGATGACTTCTCCGCTCGTGCCGGCACGCTCGCGACCCTCGTGGTTCCCGATGAAGCAGTGGAGCGCCTCGGTCGTGCCGAGCACGTCGAGCAGCGGCACGCCGAAGTGCTCCCTGAACCGGCGATGAAGGTCCGCCGGCAGCGACTCGCCCGCCGACGTGGCGACGCGTGCCGACGACGAGCGCGTCCGCGCGGGAGGTCGGCGTCGAGCAGGGCCGCGACGAATCCGGGGACCACCGCGACCACCGTCGGACGATGTTCGGTGGCCAGCGCTGCGAGACCGGGCGGGCTCGAGGGCTCGGGGTTGAGGATCGTCGTCGCTCCGACCGAGAACGGAAACGTCAGGCTGTTGCCGAGGCCGTACGCGAAGAACAGCTTGGGGACCGACAGGAAGCGGTCGTCGGGGCCGGCCCGCAGGACGGTGGCGCCCATCGCGTGCGCGGTCGCCTCTGGCGCTGTAGTGGCGGTGCATCACACCCTTGGGCACGCCGGTGGTGCCCGAGGAGTACAGCCAGAACGCAGGTGAGTCTTCCGTGGTCGGCGCCACCGGCATCTCGGAGTCGTCGTCGAAGTCACCCCAGTCGTCGTCGTCGACGGTGACGGTTGCGCTCGACTTGTCGGCGTGGCGAGCCGAGGCGACCACGACGTTCGCCACGGCGTCGTCGACGATCGGTTCGAGCTCGCTCTTGGTCAGCATCGTCGACAGCGGCACCGGGCACGACGCCCGACCGCAGCGCGCCGAGGAACCAGGCCAAGAAGCTCGGCTCGTCGTCCATGACGAGCACGATCGCGCTCGGTGCGGCGGACGCCGAGCGACGGCGAGGGCGCGCTGGGCGCGCCACATCTTGCCGCAGCACGTCGGCGTACGTCAGGCGCTGGTCACGGCAGATGACGGCGACTCGATCACCGCCGCCCGACTCGACGTGGCGATCGACCAGCCAGGCCGCCGCGTTGTAGGTCACGTCACGCGGACCCGTACGTACTCGAACTCGACCGGCTTGCCGTTGATGCCCGTCGCCGGCGGCGCGATCCATCCCGCCATCCTTCCCGGTTCGGTGACTGGCCGCATCAGCGAGCGCACGAAGTGCTCGTCGTCGCCGGTCGGCAGCCACGTCGCACGATTCGCCGCCCACGTGTCGTCGTCCACGAGGCGACCGTCGGGGCTGACGTGATGGTCGGCGAACGCACCGACTCGCCGGTTGAAGCGCGACGTGCGGCAGCCGGAGCTCGGCGCCGACCTCGGCCAGCGTGCGGTTCCAGCGGTCGACGCCCTTCGCGCAGTCGGCGACATAGTCGTCGCGCAACGTCTCGTTGAGGGCCGACAGCGCCGGCACCTCTCGCTCGCCCACGGCTCCGTCGACGACGGTGGGCACAGGTCGCACGGCGTCGCGCAGCTGGTGGTCGTCGTCCCGTCGCTCCTCCTGGAACCGTCCCTTGAGCCCGGCGGCGAAGTAGTTCGCCGCGTTCGTCGACGTCTCGGCGCCGAACAGGTCGAGCGACACGCTGTAGTGGAAGTTGAGGTAGCGCTGCAGCGTGGCGACGTCGATGCCGCCGTGCGGACGCGACGTCGTCGGTGTCGTGCTCCTTCATCAGCTCGACCGTGCGCTGCACGACCCGACCGAGCGCCGGTGGCGCCCGACGAACATGTGGTGCGCCTCCTCCTTCAGCATGAACTCGCACGTGCGCGACAGCGGGTCGAACGCGCTCTCACGCAGCGACGCCAGCTGGAACTTGCCGTCGCGATCGGTGAAGTACGTGAAGAAGAAGAACGACAGCCAGTCCGGCGTCGGCTTCGTTGAACGCGCCGAGGATGCGCGGGTGGTCGACGTCGCCCGAGTGCCGCTCGAGCATCTCGTCGGCCTCGTCGCGGCCGTCGCGGCCGAAGTAGCGGTGCAGCAGGTACACCATCGCCCAGAGGTGGCGGCCCTCTTCGACGTTGACCTGGAAGAGGTTGCGCATGTCGTACAGGCTCGGTGCGGTGAGGCACAGGTGGCGCTGCTGCTCCACCGACGCCGGCTCGGTGTCGCCCTGCACGACGACCAGCCGGCGGAGGTCGGCCCGGTACTCGCCGGGCACCTCCTGCCAGACCGGTTCGCCCAGTTCGTCGCCGAACGCGACTCGCCGGTCGGGCTCGGGCGTCGGCGAGGAAGATGCCCCACCGGTAGTCGGGCATCTTGACGTAGTCGAAGTTCGCCCAACCCTCCTGGCCGACCGCGATCGCGGTGCGCAGGAACACGTCGTTGTCCTGGTGCTCGACCGGTCCGAGCTCGCGCCACCAGTCGAGATAGCGCGGCTGCCACGCCTCGAGCGCGCGCTGGAGCCGCCGGTCGTCGGCCAGGCCGACGTTGTTCGGGATTCGTGCGTCGAGATCGACGATGGTCATCCCACTCGCCTCCGATCGAACGTCGGGCGGCTGCCGGTGCCGTAGCGGCGCAGGGCGCCCTCCGGGCCGACGGCGTTCGGCCGCTGGAAGATCCAGTTCTGCCAGGCGGTGAGCCGGGCGAAGATCTTCGTCTCCATCGTCTCCGGGCCCGGGAACCGGAGGTTGGCCTCCATCCCGGTGAGCGCGTCCGGCGAGAAGCTGGCTCGCTCCTCGAGCAGCAGGCGGACCTCGTCGTCCCAGTCGAGGTCGTCGGGTGCGAAGGTGACCAGGCCGGCGTCGAGCGGCGTCGGCGCCGCGAGGTCCTTGCCGAGGAGCGATCGCGCTCGTGGCGAGGTCGTCGTCGCGTCCCCAGAACCGGGTCGCGAGGCGAGACAGGCCGTTCGCCATCGGGTACCAGCCGTCGTTGGCGTCGGTGAGTGAGTGTGCAAGCG
This sequence comes from uncultured Acidimicrobiia bacterium, assembly GCA_963821725.1. Taxonomy (GTDB): domain Bacteria; phylum Actinomycetota; class Acidimicrobiia; order Acidimicrobiales; family JACDCH01; genus DATAES01. The sequence continues at coordinate 7,567 of CAWGFA010000016.1, read as the reverse complement.
ACGTCTCGCCGTCGTCGAGCAGGAGCGTCCGGTCGGCGGCGAGCACGAGCTCGGCGAGCGTGCCGGCGAAGCAGCTGCTCGGGCGTGATCAGCGCGACGAGCGTCCGCGCCGACTGGTCGAGGCGCTTGAGGGTGCGGCCCCAGAACAAGCGCACCTCGCGCTGCAAGCCAGCCGTCGGCGCCGAGCTCGTCATCGGCCGCGACGATCCGCTCGGCGTCGCCTTCCGTGCGCAGCACCCACGTGCCGACGGCGGGCTCGTTGAAGCGCAGGTCGAGGATGGCGTCGTCGAGCTCGCGGCACGCTTCGAGCGAGTCGACGCAACGTGCGAGAACGCCCGCACGGTGATCGTGGCGGCCCCTGCGGCTCCGATCGACGTCGACCGCCACGAACCGGTGCTCGAGCGGGCCGAGCGCGCAGGCCCTCTGCCGCCATCGGGGCGGTCGGAGTCCGCCGCCCGGGCGCAGCGCGCGGCTGGCTACGCAACTCCGTCGAACGTCGACGGTGGCGCGATCGCGTCGACCAATCCCCACTCGACCGCCTGCCTGCCCTTGATCCCTTCGGCCTTGGTCGCGAACACGTCGGCGAGATCGCGGCGGACGTGGCGCTTGTCGACGACGCGCGTCAATCCGCCGGTGCCGGGCAGGACGGCGAGCAACGGAACCTCGGGCAGCGAGACTGCCGACGACCGGTCGTCGACGAGCACGATCTCGTCACACGCCAGCGCGAGCTCGTACCCTCCGCCCGCGGCCGTGCCGTTGACCGCGGCAAGAACGACCTGACCTCCGCGGGTCGACATCTCCTCGATGCCGTTGCGGGTCTCGTTGGTGAACTTGCAGAAGTTGACCTTGTGCGCGTGCGACGCCGTGGCCAGCATCTGGATGTTCGCGCCGGCGCAGAACACCTTGTCGAGCCCGCCGGTGACGACGACGACCTTCACACCTGGATGCTCGAACCGGAGTCGCTGCAGCGCATCGTGGAGCTCGATGTCGACGCGGAGGTCGTACGAGTTCAGCTTCAACTCGTAGTCGTCGCGAAGACCGCCGGAGGGATCGACCGCCATCGTGAGCGTCGCGACGGGACCGTCGACGTCGATCCGCCAGTGGCGGTATCGAGAAGGATCGGTCTCGAAGCGGATGGGGTCCGCAGCCACGACAACATGCTACAACTCTCCAACGTCTCGTCGCAAGACTGTAGAATGTCCTGGTGAGCGCGCGCGCCACGCTGCTGACGCTGCTCGGCGAGGTCGTCCTGCCGCGGCGCGACAAGGGCGCGTGGACGCAGTCGCTCGTGTCGGCGTTGGAGACCACGGGCGTTGAAGAGAAGAACGCACGGCAGGCACTCGCACGGCTCGGCGACCGAGGCGTGTTGACGGGCGACCGGATCGGGCGTCGCGTGCGATGGCGGCTCACGCCGCACGGCGTCGAGCTCCTGTCGACCGGCGCCGAACGCATCTACGGCTTCGGTGGCGCGGACGAGCACTGGGACGGGCAATGGCTCGTGGTGCTCTGTCCCGTGCCGGAGGAGCAACGGGGCAAGCGTCAACAGCTGCGCACGCGGTTGGCGTTCGCCGGCTTCGGGTTCCTACCGGGCGGCGCCGCGGTCTGCCCCCATCTCGATCGCGAACGGGTCGCGCACGACGTCCTGAAAGACCTCGGGCTGGTCGATCTCGCGGTGGTGCTGCGAGCCGCGCCCAGCGACCTCGTGCCGTCCGCCGAGCTCGTGCAACGGGCGTGGGATCTCGACGAGCTGGCGGCGTCGTATCGCCACTTCATCGCTGCGTTCGATCGACGCAGACCACGCACGCCGGTGGCGACGTTGGCCGCGACCATCGAGCTGGTCGACGCGTGGCGGCGCTTCCCCTTCGTGGATCCGGAGCTGCCGGACGAGGTGCTTCCCCGTCGGTGGCCGGCACGCCGGGCGAAGCACCTGTTCGACACGCGACGCGCCCAATGGACGCCAGTCGCTCGCGCGTACTTCGACGAGCTGGACGCCTCGCCGCCTCCCCTCGCGCACATTGTCGTCTGAGCCACCGAAATCGGTGGCTCAGCAGACACAGACCGGCGGCGGCGACCTTTGTGTCGAGTCAGCCACGGGAATGGGGGCTCAGCAGACACAGACCCGTTGCCGCGCGTCTGTGTCGACTCAGCCACGGAAATGGTGGCTCGGAAGACACAGACGCGAGCCCGGTTCGATCTGTGTCGACTCAGCCACCGAAATCGGTGGCTGACTCGACAATGTGCGCGAGGGGGGCGTCCGGAGGTCGCGGCCAGAGGGTGAGGAGCTCGGTGCGGCCTCTCGGGCCGGGACCCCACGGCCACATCCTGTGGCGATCTCACGCACCGCTTTCTGGAGTCGATCAAGTTCTGGACCCGTCCTTCGTGCGCTCGCTAACGCGTGGTTAGCGGGGCTTCGTCACGCTCCGTGTACAGGTACGCACGAGCAAGGGACGGTTCGGCAGCACGATGACCATCACCCTGTCAGACGCACGCGATCATGCGTTCGGGAGCACCGAGGATCTCGGGGCCATCGATGCCGAGCTCGCCTTTGCGGCGCGCTTTCCCGAATTCGATCCGGACGGCAGCTTCTCGGCGTTGCGGCGGCGGGAGTACGGCCGCCTCGATGCCAACGACCAGGTGTACCTCGACTACACGGGAGGTGGCCTCCACGCCACCAGCCAGGTCGACGCGCACTGCGAGCTCCTGCGCAGCAGCGTGCTGGGTAACCCGCACTCGAACAACCCGACGTCGCTGGCCTCGACGGCCCTGGTCGAGCACGCACGGGATGTCGTGTGCGAGTTCTTCGACGCACCGCCCGACGAGTACCTGTGCATCTTCACCGCGAACGCGACCGGCGCGCTGCGACTGGTCGGCGAGTCCTACCGGTTCGCGCCGGGCGGGACGTTCGCACTCACCTTCGACAACCACAACTCGGTCAACGGCATCCGCGAGTTCGCCCGGCGCAAGGGCGCGACCATCGCGTACGTTCCGGTTGTCGCACCCGAGCTGCGCGCTCGACCGCGCCTCGATGACTCGCGTTCTCGGCGCCGCCGACCGGTCCGCGCGAAACCTGCTCGCCTTTCCGGCCCAGTCGAACTTCTCCGGCGTCCAGCACCCGCTCGACATCGTCGACGAGGCGCATCGGGCCGGATGGGACGTACTCGTCGACGCCGCGGCGTTCGCTCCGACCAACCGGCTCGACGTCGCACGACTGCAACCGGACTTCGTGTCGATCTCCTTCTACAAGATCATCGGGTTCCCGACGGGTGTCGGGTGCCTGTTGCTGCGCCGCGACCGTCTCGAGTCGCTGCAACGCCCGTGGTTCTCGGGGGGCACCGTCACCGTCGCATCCGTACAGGGCGACGGCCACTATCTCCGTCCTGACGCGGCGGCGTTCGAGGACGGGACCGTCGACTACCTCAACATCCCGTCCGTCGGGTTCGGGCTGCAGTTCATCGACGGCCTCGGACGCGAGTCGATCCACACCCGCGTCCGGTGCCTCACAGCGTGGCTGCTCGACGCGTTGACCGGACTGCGGCATTGCAACGGTCGGCGCGTGATCGACATCCACGGACCGGCCGACATGTCGGCGCGCGGCGGGACAGTGGCGTTGGTCGTCCACGATCGCGACGGTCGCGTGGTCGACGATCGTCGCGTCGAGGAACTGGCCAACCGAGCGAACATCTCGCTGCGCACGGGATGCTTCTGCAATCCGGGCGCCAGTGAGATCGCGCACGGTCTCGGCGCCGGCGAGCTCACGAAGTGGTTCGGTCGCGACGAACCGGTGTCGACCACGGACCTTCGCGACGGTCTGTTGCGTGAACACGGCCGCGTCATCTCTGCGATCAGGATCTCGGTCGGCGTCGCGACGAACTTCGCCGACGTCCACCGGTTCATGTGCTTCCTGCAGGGCTTCGTCGACCGGACCGTCGACGACATCGGGCACCCGGCGTTCCTGCCCTCGGCCTGCCGGACGTGTCGTGACCGAACCTGATCGACACCCGAACAGAACCTCAGCAAGCCGGGAGGACACCGTGACAACCCAGTCGAGCAAGCTTGGCGAGCAGCGCATCGTCGACGGCAAGGAGCTGCGCGGTCCCGTCGTGAACGAGAACCAGGCCCGCGCCGCCGCCGGCCTCACGATGGCTCTCGGCGCGGTGGCGTTCGTCTACGCGAACTTCGACAAGGTGTTCTGGCCGATCAAGATCGTCAGCACCTTCTTCTTCGTCGACTTCCTGCTTCGGGTCACAGCGGGACTCGGGCGCAGCGTCACCGGGCTGGTCGCGGGCTGGACGACACACCGGCAACCACCACAGTGGGTATCCGCCAAGCCGAAGCGATTCGCCTGGGCGCTCGGACTCGCCATGGCGCTGGCCATGAGCATCATCACCGACAGCGGTATCCACGGACCGCTGCCGAGAACCATCTGCCTGATCTGCCTCGACGCTGATGTGGTTGGAAGCAGTGCTCGGACTGTGCCTCGGATGCGAGCTCTACCGGTTCATGGTCAGGCGGGGTTGGCGCACGGAGTCCGACGCGTTCGAGATCTGCCCCAACGGCGCATGCGAGATCGACGTCGCCCGCTGAACCGGGCCGCCGAGTTCAGGTCGGTGCGGCGCCTCGCACTACCGTCACCTCGTGTGGCCCGATCTCACGCTGTCGGACTGGGAAGACACACGCGACACCTTGCACATGTGGATCCAAGTCGTCGGCAAGGTCCGCCTCGCGCTGACACCGCGGATCAATCACTGGTGGAACGTCGCGCTCTACGTCTCCGCTCGCGGCCTTACGACCTCGCTGATGCACACAAAGGGACGTGGACTGGAGATCGAATTCGACTTCATCGATCACGTCCTCGAGCTGCGTACCACTGACGGGGACCGCCGCCACGTGGTCCTCGAACCACAGTCGGTCGCGACGTTCTACCGCGAGACCATGGCTGCGCTCGGCGACCTCGGGATCGAAGTTGCCCTGTACACACGGCCCTCCGAAGTGGTCGAAGCCATCCCGTTCGACCAAGACGAACAGCACCACTCGTATGACCGCGACGCGGTACATCGGTTCTGGTTGGCGCTGGTGCAGGTCGACCGGCTCCTCACCGAGTTCCGGTCACGATTCGTCGGCAAGGCGAGCCCGGTGCACCTCTTCTGGGGCGGCGCCGACCTGTGCACGACGCGGTTCTCGGGCCGGAGAGCGCCCCGACACGGCGGCGGCGTGCCCAACTGTCCCGACTGGGTGCAGGTCCTCGCGTACAGCCACGAGGTGTCGAGTGCGGGGTTCTGGCCGGGGGGAGGCGACGAAGGCATGTTCTACGCCTACGCCTATCCGGAGCCTCCCGGGTTCGCAGAATGGACCGTCGCACCGGGTGGCGCGTACTACGACGGGGATCTCCACGAGTTCCTTCTGCCGTACACCGTCGTGCGCACCGCCGAAGACCCGGACGAGACGTTGCTCTCGTTCCTCCAGAGCACCTACGAAGCGGCCGCGACACTCGCCCACTGGGACAGGGACGCGCTCGAGACCGACCCGCGAGAGCAGTGATGCGCCGACGTGCTCGCCGAGGAACTCGGACCGAGCCTGAGCCCTAGCCGAAGCGGCCCATCACATAGTCCGTCGTGCGTGGGTCCGTCGGGTTGTTGAACATCGTGTCGGTCGGCCCGCGTTCGACGATGACACCGGGCGTGTTGTGCTCTGCGAGAAAGAAGGCGCACTGGTCCGAAACCCGAGCGGCCTGCTGCATGTTGTGCGTGACGATGACGATCGTGACTTCGGCGACGAGCTCGGCGATGGTGGCCTCGATCCGTCGTGTCGAGGTGGGGTCGAGCGCGGAGCACGGCTCGTCCATCAACAACACACGCGGACGAACTGCCAGCGCTCGCGCGATGCACAACCGTTGTTGCTGGCCTCCCGACAGCGCGCCGCCCGGCTGTCGCAGCCGATCGCGCACCTCGTTCCAGAGTCCCGCCTTCGTGAGGCACTCCTCGACCAAGCCGTCCTTCGTGTCCCGATCGAGGCGCGCGCCTGTCAGCCGCAAGCCGGCAACGGTGTTGTCGTAGATGGACATCGCGGGAAACGGATTGGGCTTTTGGAAGACCATGCCGATCTGGCGGCGCGCGTCGATCACCTTCCGCCGGACGTCGTAGATGTCCACACCGTCGAGGAGCACTTCACCCGCGAGCGTGGCGCCGGAGATCATCTCGTGCATGCGGTTCAGGATCCGCAGGAACGTCGACTTGCCGCATCCCGAGGGACCGATGAGCGCAGTGACTGCGCCGGACGGCATCGACAGCGAGACGCGGTCGAGGACGTAGTGATCACCGAACCAGGCCGAGATGTCCCGCGCCACCAACGATCCGGGCAGTTGTTGCTCCGCAACGGGCGGCATCTCGGTCGTGTCCGGTACAGGGGGATCGGCGAGCGCGCTCATCGAACTTCCTCAGTGGTCGGCAACGGCTTCATGACAGGTTGGGCAGCAGTCGCATGAACTCGTCGACGACGTAGATCGAGACGAGAACGGCGAGTGGCACGAGGACGATCCACGTCTGGTGGCGGCCCCATCGATGCCACGACCATACGATGGCGACGGCAACCAGTACGAGCGCTTCGAGCCACAGCACGAGCGCCCACAACGTGCTGGTGTCGGTGCCGAGCGGTTGCTCGGAGCTCGGCAGCAAACTCGACGGGATCACGTTCGGCGGTGTCGCGAACGTCTGCGTCTGCAGATCGGCATCGACGCGGAGGACACCACCCGGAACGAAGGGAAGGCCGGTGGCGGTGACGAGCACAAGACGTCCTTTCCCTGACGCGACCGCGGGCGGCGTCGGATCGCCGCTGCCCCGCTTGTCGATCACGGTGAACGTCGAGACGCCCTGACCGGTCGTCACCTTGATCGTCTCGCCGGGCCGCAGCTCGTGGAGATGCTTGAACGGACCGCCGTACGCCGCGGCCCGTCCGAGGATCACCGACGACCCGACCTGTCCGGGCAGCGGCGTGTCCCGTCGAAGGCCTGGCCCGTCCATGAGCACCTCGCCCGTCGTCCCCTCGCCCACCACCTCGTGAACGTGCAGTGACGGAATCTCGAGGAGTGCAACCGGCGCACCGAGCTCGACGAGATGCCCGGACCTGTCCGTCTGGCCGACCGGCGCGGTCCCTTGCGCGAGCTCGTAGCGGAACCGGTCGAAGGCGCGCTGTTGCGCGGATCGATGGTGAAGTGCGCCGATGACGACGAGGTGCACGACGAGGGCCGCAGCGATCAGGGCCAGCACCACCATGCCCGCAGCAGCGACCTGCCGCGCCGGGCCGTGTGGTGGCGGGCCGGCGCCTCCCTCGGCTGTCGCGCCGCGTATCGATCTCGGCGTCCGGATCCGATTCAGGCGCTCGATGGACGGGCGGCGCCTCGGTGACGGTCACGCCCGTGTCCACGCCATCCGGCGGCGTCGCGCCAACAGGAGCGCGACGACGCCGAGGTAGGTGACCACGCCACCGGCGAGTGCATACGTCGTCGAGTTCGCACCGGTGCGCGCCAGTGGTGCCACGCTCGTGACGGTCGGTCCGACCCCCGACGGGTCTG
>CAWGFA010000015.1:0-13102 GCA_963821725.1 uncultured Acidimicrobiia bacterium | reverse complement strand
AATCACCGACCCGTCGGCCGGTACCGGATCCGCCCGCAAAAACGTGGGCTCGCGCGACACTGTTCGCCGTGCGCGGTCGCGGGTTCCTCGTCGTCATCAGCCTCGTCGCCAGCGTGGCCGCGACGAGCATCGCCACGGTGTCCACCGCGACGGCGGCGGTGCCGACCGGGTTCAGCGACACGCTTCTGTTCAGTGTCAGCGCTCCGACCGCGCTTGCCTTCACTCCCGACGGACGCATGTTGGTCACGACGCAGGGCGGCGCGCTCCGCGTCGTCACGGCCGGAGGCAGCCTCGTCGCGGCGCCCGCAGTGACCGTGCCCAACGTGTGCAGCAACTCAGAACGAGGGCTGCTGGGTGTCGCCGTCGATCCGATGTTCACCAGCAACCACTTCATCTACCTCTACTACACGACCAGCGCGACCGGCGCGTGCCGGAATCGTGTGAGTCGATGGGTGTTGAGCGACAGCAACGTCGCGTCGGGCGAGTTCGTGCTCATCGACCGGATCCACTCGACGGCCGGCAACCACAACGGGGGCGACCTCAACTTCGGGTTCGGCGGCCTGCTGTACGCGAGCGTCGGCGACGGCGGATGCGACTACGCGACACCGACGAACTGCGGCGGCCTCAACGATGCGGCTCGCGATCACAACGTCTTGCTCGGCAAGATCCTGCGCATCGACAGAAACGGCAACATCCCGGCCAGCAACCCCTTCACCGGACCGGGCACGGGACGCTGCAACGTGAACGGCAGTACGACCCCGGGCGACTGGTGCCAGGAGACCTTCGCCTGGGGTCTGCGCAACCCGTACCGCTTCGCCTTCGACCCCAACACGCCTGGTCGTCTGTACATCAACGACGTGGGGCAGGGGCTCCGCGAGGAGATCGACCAAGGAGCTGCCGGTGCCGACTACGGCTGGAACCTTCGCGAGGGCACCTGCGCCAACCCTGCGCTGGGACCCGCCGACTGTGGCAGCCCTCCGCCCGCAGGCATGACCAACCCGATATTCGACTACGGCCGAAGTGACGGGTGCGCCACGATCACCGGCGGCGCGTTCGTGCCCAACGGCATCAACTGGCCGGCCGCGTACACTGGGCAAGTACCTGTTCGCCGACTACGGGTGCGGCAAGATCTTCCGTCTCGATCCCAGCGCCCCGAGTGCCACCCCCGTCGACTTCGCCACCGGCCTCGGATCCGGGAGCGCGGTCCACCTCGAGTTCGGTCCCTTCGAGTCGACCCAGGCGCTCTACTACACGTCGTACACCGGCGGTGGGCAGGTGCATCGCATCAGCTATGCACCGCAGAACACCGCTCCGAGCGCGCCGACGATAGGTTCGGCGGTCGCAGGTGACGGCCAGGCGACGGTGTCGTGGACGGCACCGGCCACGGATGGCGGGTCGCCGATCATCGGCTACGTCGTCACGCCGTACGTGGGCTTCGTGTCGCAGGGGCCGCGTTACTTCGTGTCCGCCGCGACGACGCAGACGGTGACACGACTGTCGAACGGGACGACGTACCGGTTCCGGGTGCGCGGCCTGGAACTCCGTCGGCGTGAGCGGGTTCTCGACGATCACCAACCCTGTCACCCCTGCAGCGGCGTAAGGCCAGTCCGCGGAAGTCAGTGCTGGACGGCGGCCTTTGTGCGTGAGCGGCCGTTCTTGGCGGCGGGGGCCACGGAACCCTGCAGTTGCTCGACCGCGGCACACAAGGCGTCGATTTTGTCCTCGAGCCGACGCACGTCCTTGTCGCGCTTCTTGGACCTTCCATCTGAGCGATCCGCGGCGTCGTGCTCGGCCTTGACGGCGAGATAGCACGCCCGCAGCCGTCGCCCGCTGTCGCGCTCTTCGGCGATGTAGCGACCGAGCAGTTCGCCGGTTTGGATGTCGATGGAGTGGTCGGAGAAGAACGTGTCGAAGATGTCCGGCCCGGTCTTCGCAGCGTCCTCGGCGATGCGAACAACACCAAGGGCGTGCATCTTGTCGTAGTCGCTGATCTCGGCGGAGCAGGCGATCGCCATGCGCTCGGCCTGCTTCGGATCGTCCGGCGCCGGGCGGAGGTTGTAGCCGAGCTCGTTGATCCGCTTGGCGAACGTCATCCCGTGCTCACCCTCACGCGCCGCGACCGTCAGCAGCGTGGCTTTCACCCCGTCGTGCGGCGTCACTGCCGCCCAGGCCGTCAAGTACTCGTGTGCCGCGGTCTCGGCCACGGACACCGCGTTCAGCAGCCCCAGGTACGACGGCTTGTCAGACATGTCAGTCCCTCCGCATCGATGCGACGCCAGCAGTCTGGCAGAAGCGTCCGGCGTGTGCCGTGCGACGGGTCTTGACTCTCATCAGCGGTCACGGCGGGATCGACCGCCGAAACGGTGTGTGTCAGACCACCGGTTCGGACTCGACGTCGAAGTAGTCCTGGTACGCGGCCGCGCGTTCCCGCAGCGCGTCGGAGTCGAGTCCCGTGTCGGCGAAGCGATAACGGGTGCCGCCGCCACCACCGTCGCCCGGATTCTTGTCGAGGAACCGACACATCCGCTGCTCGGTCAGATCGTCGAGCTCGCGGCCGAGTGCGACGTAGATGTCGCGGACCGTGGCGATCGGGTCGGCGACGAACGCAGCGAACTGCACGTCGACGATCCGCTCCGGAGGGATCACGCCCCGGTCGCGGGCGATCGCATGCCGCGGTCGAGTCCGAGGAAGATGTCGTCGGTGTAGTCGGCGCGATCTCCGACGATGTCGGGTTCGTCGCAGGCCATGCGTCGCAGGTGCGTGGCCAGCGCGCTCGTCGACGCGATGACGCTTCAGCGGGTCGCGGTGGGTCTGCACGACGACCGCGTCGGGGTACTCGCCAGCGAGCTCGTCGAGATGCCACAGGTGCGCGGGAGACTTGAGGAGCCATTGTCTGAGCGGGGTGCCGGGACTGCAGGTGCTGCAAGAACAACCGATGCCAGCGATACGCGGGCCCGAGGTCGGCATCGTAGAGCAGCCACCGGTTGTAGGTCGCGCAACCGGAACTGGATCGGGAAGATCATGCTGCGGAAGTCGCCGGCGGTGATGCGGACGCACTCCTGCGCGAGCGTCGCGCCCATCGGATGGAAGCTGGTGAATCCCGGGATCAGGTGAGTCCGCCAGTCGGCCAGCGTCTCGTCGACCTCCGCGATGCGGGGATCGGTGTCGTAGGTCGCGGTCTCCGGCGGCGGCAGGGCCGATCGACCTCCCACGTGAGCGGCGCGCGGTAGGCTGGGATCGAGCGCGAGCAGGTCGTACAGGATCGTCGTGCCGGTGCGCGGCTGCCCGACGATGACGATGGGACGCTCGATCCCGACGTCGGCGATCTCTGGATGCTCGTCACGCCAGCCGATGATGCCGAGCCGGATGGCGAGATTGTTCACGAGGTCACCGGACGCGATCTCGACGCCGACACCGTTCAACCGCGCCTCGGACGGGAAGCCGTCGACGAGCAGGTCGAGGCCTTCCTGCCACGTGTCTTCGCCGAAGTCGTCGGCGCCGGCGCGCGCGACGGCCTCGGTGACGAGGCGGTCGCGATTGAATCGGTCGTCGCTCACGACACCTAATCTCGCAGCCGATGCGGGCGTGGCGCACTCACGAGTACGGGCCGCCGCTCGAGGTTCTTCAACTCGACGTCGTCGACACGCCGGAACCCGACGCCGGCGAGGTTCGGGTTCGCGTGCAAGCCATTCCGTTGAACCTCAACGACCTCGAGCGCATCACCGGCGGCAACATGATGGTCGAGCCGGAGCTGCCCTTCAGCCCGGGCATGGAGGTCATGGGTGTGGTCGACGCCTGTGGCGAGGGCACCGAGTCCTGGATGGGACGGCGCGTGGTGGCCACGACGAAGGGCGCCCATGGCGGCTACGCGGAGTACGCCGTGTGTCCGGCGGTCTCGACCTTCGAGATGCCCGACGCCATCCCCCTTCCTGACGCGGCCGCGCTCTACTTCCCGTTCCATCTCGCGTGGTTGGGGTTGTTCGATCGCGCCGACCTGCAGCCCGGCGAGACCGTGCTGATCCACGCCGGCGCCGGTGGTTCCGGCAGCGCCGCCATTCAGCTCGCGGCGCACCGAGGGGCGAAGGTGTTCGCCACGGCCGGTACCGATGCGAAGGTGGCGTTGTGCCGAGACCTCGGCGCGGACGTTGCGATCAACTACAACACGACCGACTTCGCCGAGGTCGTTCTGGCCGAGACGGGCGACCGCGGTGTCGACGTCGTGTTCGACAACGTCGGCGAAGCAGTCTTCGCGGCATCGCTGAAGTGCACGTCGTACAACGGCCGCTATCTCATGATGGGGTTTGCGTCGAACAAGCGCGTCGCCGACGAAGCGTTCGTGGTACCGCGTCAGATCGCGCTCGCCAACATCAAGCTCTGCGGCGTGTTGCTCGCGTACGCGACCGACGACATGGCTGCGCTGGTGAAGACGGCAATGGGCTGGAACTTCGCGTCCGGTCGTCTCGGCGAACAGATCATGCGGGCGATCGTCGATCTTGTCGCTCACGGCGAAGTGCATGCGGTGGTCGGCGACGTCGTCGGCTTCGACGAGATCCCGGCTGCGATCACGTCCATGGCCGAACGGCGGACCAGTGGTCGCACCATCGTGCTCGTCGACGCCGACCCCTGACTGCTTGCGCGGGGGACGAGCCAGAGCCGCACGAGCGGTCGTTCTCGATCACGCGTCAGCGTCTGCTGACGCCGGATTGCACGCGTCTATGCCAGGTGGCAGATGTTCCTGGGTCCGGTTCGCTCCAGGATGGCCTCCATGGCGAAGGCGCAAACGTATCCGGGACTGTCAAACTCAGGCGTGGAGCAGCCCGTGGAATCCGATCTCCCGACGGGGACGGTCACGTTCCTGCTCAGCGACGTCGAGGGCTCGACCCGGCTGTGGGAGTCCGAGGCCGAGGAAGCGCCCGTCTTGATCGCTCGCCACTACGAGTTGCTCGACGCGGCAATTGTCCTGCACGGAGGGCTCCGGCCGGTCGAACAAGGCGAGGGAGACAGCGTGGTGGGCGTGTTCGCTTGCGCGTCAGATGCGGTCGCAGCCGCGCTCGACGTGCAGCGGGCCTTCGCCAACGAGCCCTGGCCCGGGGAGTCTCCGCTGAGGATTCGGGTCGCGCTGCACACCGGCGAGGCCCAGTTGCGCGATGCCGGCAACTACTTCGGGCCGACAGTCATCCGATGTGCGAGGTTGCGCGCGACTGCACACGGAGGACAGACGATCGTCTCTGATGCGACCCGCGATCTCGTTGTCGACGCACTACCCGAGGGAGGCGAACTCCGGGATCTCGGTTCGCATCGCCTCAAGGACCTCGGTCGTGCCGAGCGGGTGTGGCAGTTCGTGCACCCCGATCTTCCCGACGACTTCGCGCCGCTCCGCTCGCTGAGTGTGCTTCCGACGAACCTCCCACTCCAGCTATCGAGCTTTGTGGGTCGCGACACCGAGGTTCTCGAGTTGGCCGACGCGCTCGACGCGCCATCGCCTCGTGACGCTGACGGGCGCCGGCGGGTGTGGAAAGACGCGTCTTGCGCTTCAGACCGCGGCCGAGACGGTGGACCGGTACCCGGATGGGCTGTGGTCGGTCGAGCTTGCGGCCACATCACACGCCGAGGAGGTCGCGCAAGCGGTCGCGCGTGTGCTCGGGCTTCGTGACGAGCACGGCCGTCCGCTCGTCGACACGCTCGCGGAGCAGTTGCGCGATCTCGACGTGCTACTTGTGCTCGACAACTGCGAGCAGGTGCTGGACGGAACGGCCCGATTGGTCGAGCGACTGCTCCACCTCGCGCCCAAGCTGCGAGTACTCGCCACCAGTCGCGAGCCGTTGGGGGTCGAGGGAGAAGTCACCTGGCGCGTCCCGTCGCTCGACAACCACACCGGATGCGCCCTCTTCGCCGACCGCGCGGCTCAGGCGCGGCCGGGCTTCAACCCAGACGCCGCCGAGCAAGGCGTCATCGCGGAGATCGTGTCCCGGCTCGACGGGATCCCCCTGGCGATCGAGCTCGCCGCCGCGCGCGTCCGCATGATGCGCCCGTCGCGCATCTTGGCCGCGCTCGATGACAGGTTCCGGCTCCTGACAGGCGGGAGCCGCACGATGATGCCGCGGCAACAGACGCTGGAGGCGTCCGTCGCCTGGAGCTACGACCTGTTGGACGAAGCGGAGCAGACGCTGGCGCGGCGCTTGTCGATCCTCCACGGTTTCACGTTGGAGACGGCCGAGGCGGTCGGCAGCGACGATGCGATCGACGAGTACGCCGTTCTCGAGCTCCTCACGCGGCTGGTCGACAAATCGCTCGTTCATGTCGTGGAGACCGGAGCCGACACGCGGTACCGGATGCTCGAGACGGTCCGGCAATTTCTCCACGGCCACTTGATCGCCGAGGGCGAAGCAGAGCCCGTTCGCCGGCGGCAGCTCACACATTTCCTCGGCGTCGCCGAACTCCTCGCGCCCGCACTGGCGTTCGCTGATGGGCCGAATCACTTGGCCCGGCTGCAGGCCGACCACGACAACCTCGAAGACGCGCTCGAATGGGCCGCGTCGACCGGGTCGGGCGAATCGATGCTGCGATTGGCAACCGCGCTCACGTTGTTCTGGGAGCTCCGGGGCCACCTCGTTTCCGGAGGGCGGTGGTTCCTCCGAGCCCTGGGCGCCGACGATGCCGAGGTGTCGGTCATTCGGGCACGGGCCCTGTGGGGCGCGGCGCATGTGGCGTTCTACGGCGGCGACTACGAGACCGCGCTGCAGCGCGCCGGACAGTCGCTCGCGATGGCTGAGACCGTGGGCGACGATTGGGCCGCGGCTCGGGCGCTCAACACGGTTGGCGTGATGCAGGCCCTCGACTCTCCCGTCGCAGCTCGCGAGAGTCTCGAACGAAGCGTCGAGTTCGGCGAGTCGATCGGTGACCGGTGGGCGGTGGCCGACGGCTGGAAGATGCTGACCGTCGCCTGGCACGTCCAACATGACGCGGTCGGAATCCGGGCACCGCTCGATCAGCTTCGGCGCACCGGTGAGCAGCTCGGCAGCCCGTTCTTCCTTGCCTGGTACGAGGTCATGGTCGGCTACTTCGCCCGCGATCGTGGCGACTATGCCACGGCCCGAACCGCGTTCGAGCGATCACTCGAGTACTGCCGAGCGTTCGGCGAGCCATCCACGGCCGGCTTCGCCGAGGTCTGGCTCGCCGCGCTCGACGCCGACGAAGGCGCTCTGGAAGCGGCTTCGCAACACCTTTCCGAGTTTCTTGCCCGGGCCGCGGCGTCAGGCGGCGAGCTCGCCATTCTCGAAGGCGCGTTCGCGCTCGGCCAGATCGCGCTCTCGATCGGCGACACCGCCGGAGCACGCGCCATCGCCGAGCCCTCCATCGCTGCCGGACGCGAGGCCGGGGTGCCCGGCTGGGTCTCGCAGGCACTCATCGTGCTCGCCGCGGCACGCCGAGCCGACGGGGACACCGAAGGCGCGACGGCCGCGCTCGACGAAGCCGCCGAGTTGGTGACGCATCTCGAGAACGTCTCGCTCGACGCGCTGATCGCCTACGAACGGGCGCGGGTCGCGCGCCGGCGGGGTGACGACGCTGCCGCCGAGGACCTGCTGCACGCTGCGCTGGCCCTGCAAATCCGAGGCGAGCTCCGGCCCGGGGTCGTGCTCACCCTCGAGGCTCTCGCGGCTCTCGTGCTCGATGGGGACAGCCCGGCCGAGGCCGTCCGCTGCCTGGGTGCTGCCGACACACTCCGCCGCGACATCGGCCTCGGCCAGCGTCCCATCGACGAAGCCGACCACGCCGCCTGCATGACCCGCTGCCGAGAACAGCTGGGTGACGCCGACTTCGAGTCCAACTGGGCCGCCGCGGCAGCGCTTCCGCTCAGCGAGATCATGGAGTACGTCGCCCGCGCCCGCGGCGCGCGGAAGCGCCCCTCGAGTGGATGGGCCAGCCTCACGCCCACCGAGCTCCGGGTGGTGGCGCTGGTCACCAAAGGCCTCACGAACCCCCAGATCGCCGAGCGGATGTTCATCGCACGCGGCACCGCCAAGGTCCACGTCGGCCACATCTTCGAGAAGCTCGGCGTGACGAGCCGCTCGCAACTCGCCTCCGAGGCGACGGCACGCCAGGTGACGGATCCGACGTAGCTCGAGTACGGCAGAAAGACGTTCCGCGCCGCACGCGTCTGCGCTCATCGTCGACTGCGTCGTCGACCTGGTGAGTCGGCCCGTTCGACGGGTGTGCGAAGGCCGTTGAGCAGTGTCTGCAGGGCATCGCGCCACGCCAGTTGTGGCTTCGGCCCGAGGAAGTCGGGGTTTCGAAGCTCGACCGACGCCATGCCCTGGCACATGGCGTTGAACTGTGCGAGCACCGTGGGTTCGTCGCGGCCGCCGAGGAGATCGGCGTCGGCCAGCCGGTGGATGCGATCCCGCAACAGCATCAGTCCCTCTGCGGACGCTCGTTGCACCCGCTCGTCGAACTCGAGATCGGGCGCGGCCCGCAAGAACGCCAACGAGAACATCGACGGGTGATCGATCGCCATCGGTCGGAAGACGTCGACGGCTGCGTTGACGAGATCGCCGGCGGGATCATCGGTTGCCGGCAAGCGGGAGATGCTGTCGCGCAGCAGCTCGAAGGATCGTTGTGCGAGCGCGTTGAGCAGTCCGTCCTTCGAGCCGAACGTGCTGTAGACCGCGCGCGTCGACACGCCGATGGCATCGGCGACCGCGCGCACCGAGAGCGCGGCGGGACCTCCTTCCTCGACGAGTGCTTCCGCCGCAGCGAGCAAGGCCTCGCGGGTCTTCTCATCGTGTTCCCGAGGTCGTCCCATCGGTTGACAGATTATCGCAACATTGTTACGTTACAATGTAACGTTACGAGCGCCAAGTCGAGGACGGACCATGAACATGCTCCAGACAGACCACCGGTTCGCCGAGCTGGCGGGCGACCTCACCGAGGGCGAGCTCGATGCGAGACCGCCCATCGTCCTGCTGCACGGCCTCACGTTCGATCGCACGATGTGGGGCCCGGCACTGAGCGAACTCGAGCGGATCGATCCGGGACGTCGGACGTTGACGTCTTGACCTACCCGGACATGGCCAGAGCGCCGAGGTGTTCCGCGGACTCGACGAGGTCGTCGCGCAGATTGCATGCCGCTGTCTCGGCGGCCGGGCTCAGCGACCCTGTCTACGTCGGTCATTCAATCGGCGTGATGTTCGCGATGCTGCTCGCACACCAGGACGGCGCCAGCGGGGTGGTCAACGTCGACGCTGTGCTCCAAGTCGAGCCGTTGTTCCGGCAGCTGGAGACCTTGCGGGACCAGATCTACGGTGACGGGTTCCCGGACGTGTGGGCGCAGCTTTTCGCTGGTCTGCATCCCGAGCTGCTGCCGCCGGAAGGCGAAACGCTGGTCCGCGCCACCTCCCGTCCCCGACAAGACATTGCGATCGGCTACTGGCAGCCGACATTCGAGTTCGGCGCAGCTGCCGCCGCCGAACAGGTGCTCATCGGCATCGGTGCGATGCGCGGACAGAGGATCCCGTACCTCATCGTTGCGGGATCCCGACCCGACGACGGGTATCGCTCGTTTCTCGAGCGCAACTTTCCGGAAGCAGCGGTCGCTGTGTTGCCCGACAGTGGCCACTTCCCGCACGTCGCTCATCCCACGGAGTTCGCGGAGTTGCTGGCGTCCACGGGAGGATGGCCCGCGAGCTCACGCCCGCCCGTCATGTCGCTCCTCAGCACCGTGCGACCTGGCCTGGTCGCACGCCGCTCCGCTGGCTGACGCGTCGCGTGCCACGGTCGGTTGGGAGCGACCCGTAGCCATGGCAGTGTCCGTGCTCGTGAGGAAGCATGGGCTCGGTGACCGAGCCATCGTTGTCCTCCGCAGATAGCGGCTACCTGTTCGACAACCGCGCGTCCGAGGCCGGGCAGCGTTTCGACAGCCTCTCCGAACTGTTCAATCCCGTGACCTTCCGGCACCTCGACGCGCTCGGCATCGCTGCCGGGATGGCACTGCTGGGAAGTTGGCGTCGGTGGGCCCTCGGTTCCCGAGTGGCTGTCGTCGAGAGTTGGGCCATCGGGTCACGTGCTCGCGACCGACATCGACGTGACCTGGAGCCAGCAGCTTGCCGGCGGGAATGTCGAGGTTCGTCAACACGACGTCGCCGCGGACGACGCGCCACAGGGCGGCTTCGATCTTGTCCACGCCCGACTCGTCCTCATCCACGTTCCCCAGCGAGAAGTGGCCCTGGAGCGCATGGCGGGTGCACTCCGTCCTGGGGGATGGCTCCTCATCGAGGACTTCGACCCAGCCATGCAGCCGTTGGCCTGCGTCGACGTCGTGGGTCCCGACCAGCGACTGGCGAACAAGGTCCGGGCGGGCGTTCGCGCGCTCCTCGCTCAACGGGGCGCCGATCTGGAGTTCGGTCGCCGACTGCCGCGGCTGCTGCGAGAGGCGGGCTTGGTGGAGGTAGCGGCGGACGCGTTCATGCCGCTGGCGCTGACGGCGGGATCGGAGCTGGAGAAGGCCAACGTGAACCAGGTGCGAGAGGGGCTCATCGCGGGCGGTCACGTGACCGCCGAGGAGATCGACGCCCACTTGCAAGCGGTCGAGGCCGGGCGACTCGACGTGACGACGGCGCCATTGATCTCGGCCTGGGGCCGACGACCGTAGCGGGCCACCCTGACCACACAGCCCGGCGGGCTCGCCTAGGGAACAACCAATGCGTCGCGTAGCTCGGTCCAGCTCATGGTGGCGACGCCCGTCGATGTGTCGGCGATGCCGTAGGGAATGACCAGTGTGTCGCCGTGCAGGAGTCCACCGCAGGAGTAGACGACATTGGGGACGTAGCCGTCTTGTTCGTCGGGCTCGGGCGCGAGCAGCGGATCGGACAGTTGACCGATGATCCTGGTGGGGTCGTCGAGGTCGAGGAGGAGCGCGCCGATGCAGTAGGTGCGCATGGGACCGACACCGTGGGTCAGGACCAACCATCCGTCGGGCGTCTCGATCGGTGATCCGCAGTTGCCGAGCTGGATGACCTCCCATGGCTGCTGCGGGATCTGGAGCGTTGCCGCGTGCTCCCAGATGTGCGGATCGTCGGAGAACGCGATGGCATTCGTCTCCCGATCAAAGCGCGACAGGGCAGCGAACCGCCCGTTGATCCGGCGCGGGAACAGGGCGAGGCCCTTGTTGGTCGCGACTCGACCGGCGAGGGAGGCGACGTCGAAGGTCGTGAAGTCCTGGGTGCGCACGAGCTGTTGGCGTATGGCGTTGCCGTCATACGCGGTGTAGGTGGCGTAGTAGGTGATGTCGGCGTCGGTGTCGACGAATCGTACGAATCGCGCGTCCTCCATACCGTGGGACTCTGCTGCGATGGCCGGCCACAGAACACGGCGTGACAGTTCGACCTCCTGTGCGAACTCGACCCGGTAGCTGCGTTCTGCGATGGAGCGCAGCCGGTTGACGGTGGCCGTGACGTCGTGTCGCGTGTCGTGTTGGGACCCGAGCGCGGCGAGCCGATCCTCGAGGTCTCGCTCGGTGAAGGTTTCGGACAGGTGGTCGAGAACGAACGCCGCGCTCTCTCGCCGTCCATGTCTGCGGCGCGGAGATGCCCCTGGAAGGCAGCGCGCTCGAACACAGCGGGATGCGCAGCGCCGACGACCGGACACGGCGCGGCAGCGTCGATCGAGACGCGACCGTTCGTACCGACGGTCCCGGTACGGAAGCCGATCGACGAACGGTGGCCCTCGCCGATGCAACGCAGACTGATGATGAATCGCACCGTTCCCGTTGCCGCCGAGGACTGATCGGGGTGCAGCACCATCGACGGGTTGCAAGCCGCCACGGACTCGACGGAGTACTCGTGGGTGAACGTGGCGCCCAACAACAACCAGCGATCGTCGGATAGCTCGTCTGCCGCATCAAGACGGTTGCCGATGCGAGCGGCGTGCTGACGAAAGGTATCTCGAAGGTTGCGGTGGCGGTGCTCGAATCGCTTCATGATGTCGTCGAGCGTTCGGAACACCGTCTCGTCATCGAGACCGACGATTCGTTGCACCACGGTCGAGGCGCGGCTTTCGTGTCCGCCCGCAAGTTCACGTCCGGGTACGAACAACTGTGTCACCGCCCGAGACGGGTCGGGGTGGATCACTCCGTCGCGCCAGACCGTGACGGACGGCCCGATCACCGCGACACGACGGCCAGTTGTCGGGCGTGCTGCAGCGTGGATATCAGTGCGAGGGTCGATTCCGTGCCCTCGTTGAGATTGGGGCCGGCCTCGCCAAGACCGTCATAGCAGCCGCCAGTCGCGGGATCGAACATCACGCTGCGTGCGTCATTGTCACCGAGGAACCAGCCGACGACGCGCTCGAGGTGCACGCCCCACACGGGCGCATCCGTGATCCCGAGGGCCCGAACGCATGCGTCCGCGAGCGCAGCGGCCTCGATCGGTTGTTGATCGAAGCGCGGCGTGACGTCGTCCGGGCTGGCACCGCCGACCGGAACAACCGAGAGGTGACCACCGTTCGCCTGGCGAGAAAGAAGCCACTCGAGCAATCGCAAGCCGTCGTCGACCATCTCGGTCCGGTCCAAGGCGGAACCGATTGCCATCAAGGCGTCGGGGAGCACGGCGTTCGCATAGGTGAGCCGAGGCTCCGGCCATGGCCAGTCAAGGTCGGGCAAGGCGTGGCCGATGACGGCCGCAGCGTCGGCAAGCAGACGGCGAGCGAGGCGGTGCGAGGACTCGACCGCAACGAGTTCCGCTGCGCCGAGCGCAGCAAACGCCATCGCTCGCGGCCACGGCGAGCGTTGCTCGGCGCTGCGCTCGAACGCGGTGACCGAGGCACTCCACAGCCATTCCTCGTCACTGCGAGCCGCGGCCGTGCCGAATCCCCACACGGCCCGACCCCAGCAGTCCTCGATCCCGTGGCGGCCTACCCAGCGGCCACGGTCCGTCATGCGGTTGCGGACCTTGCCATCAGCGCCTTGCGCGTCGGCAAGGAAGCGAAATGCGGTTCGCGCGAGCGACCGGACCGTGCCATCTGCGTCGGGCTCGCGCATCGCAACGACGAGGAGTCGAGCCATGTCGTCGGTGCAGTAGCCGTGACTCGGCCGCGGCTCCGTGTGGTC
>CAWGFA010000014.1:0-299949 GCA_963821725.1 uncultured Acidimicrobiia bacterium | reverse complement strand
GTCCGTGCGACTCGTGTACACCGACGGCGCCTGCAGCGGGAACCCCGGGCCGGGGGGATGGGCGTGGGCGGTGCCCGACGGTCCGTATGCCAGCGGGGCCGACCCGCACACCACCAACCAGCGCATGGAGATCACCGCGGCCCTCGAGGCGGTCACCACGTTGAGCGTCTCGCCGGGCCCGATCGAGGTCGTGAGTGACTCGACGTACGTCGTGAACTGCTTCCGTGACAAGTGGTACGTGAAGTGGCAGATGCGCGGGTGGGTCAACAGCCAGCGCAAGCCCGTCGCCAACCGCGAGCTGTGGGAGCCGCTCGTCGAGCTCGTCGTGGCACGTGGCGACGTCACCTTTCAGTGGGTCAAGGGTCACAGCGACGACCCGATGAACGATCTCGTCGACCGGCTTGCCGTCGAGGCCGCGCTCACGCAGACGGGCCGCAGCGGCGACCTCGGATCATCCGTTCCGTAGGTCCGCCGAGCGATCGGGCTCGACTTCGGCGGCGCCACGGCCGGTCCAGGGCGGACGGGAACAGGCCAAGGTACGTTCCGCGTATGCGCGTCGGTGTCGACACGGGCGGAACCTTCACGGACGCCGTCGGTGAGGACGGAGCCATCGTCAAGGTGCTGTCGAGGCCGGACGACCCGGCGAGCGCTGTTCGCGACGCCGTCGAAGCGCTGGGCGGGTCCGCTGCTCACGCCGAGTCTGCGAAGCCGGAGGTGCTCGCCCATGGCACGACCGTGGCCACGAACGCGTTGCTCGAGCGAAAGGGCGCGACCGTCGCGCTCGTCACGAACGAGGGCTTCGCCGACGTCATCGAGATCGCGCGTCAGGACCGTCCGTCGCTCTATGACCCGTTCGCCGATCGTCCGCAGCCGCTCGTCGAACGCCGCCACCGCTTCGAGGTCGGCGGCCGGCTGGGGATCGACGGTCGCGAGATCCAGCCCGTCGATCTCACGGGACTGTTGCCGTTGCCCGACGAGGTCGAAGCGGTCGCCGTGTGCCTGCTGCACAGCGACCTGTCCGCACAGCACGAGACGACGGTCGCGAAGGCTTTGGTCGCCGCCGGGTACGACGTCACCGCGTCGAGCGACGTATCACCGGAGTTCCGTGAGTACGAGCGAACGTTGACGACCGTCGTCAACGCGTACCTGCGCCGGCCGTGTCGCGACTACCTGTCGCGCCTTTCGGATCTCGCTGACGCTGTGTTCGTGCTCACGTCCGCAGGCGGCCTCGTACCGGTCGCCGATGCGGCCGGCGTGCCTGCAGCCTTGCTGTTGTCCGGTCCTGCCGGTGGTGTGCTGGCGGCGGCGGCCGCGGCGGACGCGAACGGGTTTGCCGACGCGATCACGTTCGACATGGGTGGAACGTCGACGGATGTCTGTCTTGTGCGTGGCGCGGCCCCGGAACCTGCGCCCGGCCGGCTCGTCGCGGGATTCCCAATCCGGCTGCCGTCGCTCGACGTCCACACCATCGGGGCGGGCGGAGGCTCGATCGCACGCATCGACCCAGGCGGAGCGCTCGCAGTCGGTCCGGAGAGCGCAGGCGCGATGCCGGGTCCCGCGTGCTACGGACGCGGCGGCGACAGGCCGACCGTCACCGACGCCGATCTCGTACTCGGACGCATTCCCGCGGATCATCCGTTTCCCGGGCTCGGTGTGCTCGACGTCGGTGCCGTCGGCGTCCGCGCTCGCACGCGCCGGCGTCGATCCTGAAGGCGTCGTCGCCGTCGTCAACGCCGCGATGGAGCAGGCCGTTCGCAGCGTGACCGTCGCTCGCGGCGTCGACCCGCGTACGTGTGCACTCGTCGCGTTCGGCGGCGCCGGCCCGTTGCATGCCTGCGCGCTCGCCGACGCCCTCGGCGTCACAACGGTCATCGTTCCGGCCCGCGCCGGTGTGCTGTCAGCCGTCGGACTTCTCGGGGCGCCACTACAGCGTGAGATCGTGCGCTCGTGGCCGACGCCGTCGTCGACCGAGGGCATCGAATCCGCACTGGAAGCGCTCGCGGGCGATGCGCGCGAGCTCGTTGGCGTCACGGCTGCGACGTCCACGTTCGTGGACGTTCGGTATGCGGGACAGAGTCACGAGCTGACCGTGACGTCCGTCGAGGACTTCCACGACGAGCATGCCCGCCGCAACGGCTACGCCCGTCCGGACGCGCCACTCGAAGTCGTCTCGCTACGAGCTCGCGCTCGCATCGAGTCGCGTGTGTCGCTCGAATCCCTCGGGCCACCATCGGTTCAGCGCAGGCCCGCGCAAGGACCGGCGGTGATCGCGGAACCGGACTGCACGATCTGGGTGGCGCCGGGTTGGGCGGCACGCGTCGGCGCGGCCGGCGCGCTGGTCGTCGAGCGATTCGGCTCGTGACGGAGCGCGACGGCACAGCAGCGGTGGCCCGACTCGATCCCGCTGCGTTGCAGGTCCTCGTGTACCGGCTCCAGGGCATCGCCGCCGAGATGGGAGCGGTGCTCCGGCGCGCCGCGTTCAGCCCGAACATCAAGGAACGGGCTGACTGCTCCGCCGCCGTGTTCACGGCCGACGGTGAACTGCTCGTGCAGGCCGAGCACATCCCCGTTCACCTCGGCTCGATGCCCGCATCAGTGCGCGCCGCCATCGACCGTTTCGGCAACGCCGTCTCGCCCGGACAGCAGGTGATTCTCAACGACCCCTTCGCCGGCGGAACGCACCTCAACGACATCACGCTCGTGGCGCCCGTGCACGTCGACGGCGTGCTCGCTGGTTGGGTGGCGAACCGTGCGCATCATGCGGATGTCGGTGGTGCCGCGCCCGGTTCGATCCCGGCGGACGCGACCGAGATCCAGCAAGAGGGACTGCGGCTCCCGCCCGTGCTGCTCACCGACGAAGTGCGCACGGTGCTGTTCGCGAACTCGCGGACACCGATCGAGCGCGCCGGGGATCTCGACGCCCAAGTCGGTGCCAACGCCGTCGGGGCTCTGCGCCTGGCGTCGATCATCGGGTCAGGCGCGCCGTTCGATGCGGTGCTCGAGTATGCCGAACGGCGGATGCGCGCCGCACTGCGCGACATGGCCGACGGCACGTGGACAGCGACCGACATACTCGACTCGACCGGGCCGGAACAGCCGCCGGCGACGATCGCGGTTCGCGTGACGATCGACGGTGACGACATCACGTTCGACTTCACCGGCACTGACCCACAACGGCCGGGCAACGTCAACGCGGTCGAGTCGGTGACGACATCGGCGGTGTCGTTCGCGTTGCGGTCCGTGACGGATCCGACCATCCCTGCGAGCGGCGGTGCCCTGCGTCCGCTCCGCGTCGTGGCGCCGGCGGGCACGATCGTCGCGGCGCGACCTCCTGTCGCTGTCGGCGCCGGCAACGTCGAGGTGAGCCAGCGCGTCGCCGACGTTTGTCTTCGGGCGCTCGCGTGGGCGGTCCCGCATCGAGTCGGGGCCGCATCGCAAGGGACGATGAACAACGTCCTCGTCGGCGGTGCGAGTGGACGGCTGGGTGTACTACGAGACGGTCGGCGGTGGACAAGGCGGCCGGCCCGGTCGGTCAGGGATGTCGGGCGTCCACACCGCGATGACGAACACGCGGAATACGCCGATCGAGGCGTTGGAGCGTGCGTATCCCGATGCGGGTGACGCGCTACCGGTTGCGGCGGGGTTCTGGTGGCGCCGGGCTCGCTGCTGGTGGCGAGGGGATCGAGCGGGATCTGTTGATGCTCGAGGACGTGACGGTGTCGCTGATCACCGAGCGGCGGGTGTCGCAGCCGTGGGGTCTGGCTGGGGGACGAGCCGGGCGCGGTGGGCGAGAACTGGCTGCTGCCGGGCGGCGACGAGTCGCGAGCGACGCGGCTGCCGGACAAGTGCACGATCCGGCTGGCGGCCGGTGATGTGGTGCGGATGCTGACGCCGGGCGGTGGGGGATGGGGTCGACCGCCGGGTCCGGTCGATGGGCTGACGGTGTTGGGTGACTCGGACGCGGCCGATGTTCGGATCGTCGACTACGACGAGTCGTGGCCGGCGCGGTTCGAGATCGAGCGGGCAAGGATCGACGGCGCGCTCGGTGCGGTGGCGCGTCGCGTCGAGCATGTGGGTTCGACCGCGGTGCCGGGTCTGGCGGCGAAGCCGATCGTCGACATTTCTGTCGGTGTGGACGATCCCGATGACGACGCGCTGTTCGTCCCGCAGTTGACCGCGGCCGGCTACGTGTTGCGGGTGATCGAACCGGAGCATCGGATGTTCCGCTCCCCGCAACGCGATGTGCACGTGCACGTGTGGCGTGAGGGGAGCGACAAGCAGCGAGAGCAGCTCGTGTTCCGCGATTGGCTGCGGGTCAACGAGGAAGATCGGCTGCTGTACGAGTCGGTCAAGCGGGACCTCGCCGCACGCGCAATGGGAGTCGATGGGCGACTACGCGGATGCCAAGACCGACGTCGTGGCCGAGATCATGCGGCGCGCGGAGGCGTGGGGCTCACGCGGTGAGGTGTAGACCGAGGTCTTGATCAATAACTTGGAAGGCGCCTGTCGGCTCGGACGACCGACGCCCGGGCCGCGTCATGAGCGTCCTTGCGCGACCTCCGAGCGAGGCCGCCCCTTCCGAAACCGCCCATCGACAAAACGACGCACTTCACAGGCTATCCACAGAAGCTCGCCGTTCGAACGGCACCATTGGACAATGCCAGACACACGCGGCTCGCAAGGCACTGACCGCGACAGTTCGCTCTCAGAATTTCTCGCCCGGTGCTTCGGTTGTGCTTGCCGCGGCGGAGTCATTGAAACAACCACTCCGCCAACGAGGACACGGCAGCGCCGTGTTTGACTTCGTGTTGCCGCTCGTAACGAACCAATCGCACGTCCTCAGCACGTCAGCGAGCGATAAGGCTGGACCCAGGCGTAAGCGAATGAGTCGAGTCCACACGAGCGTCCGGTCGGCCGGGTCTAGGTTGTTCACGCACGGCCGTCCACTGCCGCATAGACGATTGGGGGCGTGACCCGGACTTCGGAACGGGATTCGAATGTTGTCGCGAGGTAGCGACTCCCGGCTTTGTCGGCCGCCGACCAGGGGGCTCACACTTTGCCCGGCTTCCGAGCAACGTTCTTGGGGAGCTGCTCGAGAATGGGTGTCAGTTGGAGTGACTGGTCCGGTTTCTTCGCCACGGCGATTCTCAGGAGCCCGTCGTTGTAATCGGCTTTCACTTTCGACTCGTCGTACGCAACGGGGACGCGGAACAGTCGGGCAAAGCCGCCTTGCCAGCGCTCGTTGTGGAAGCGCTCCGTCGCGTCGCGGACGGGTTCACGGTGTCCTTCGACCACGATGTGAAACGCCTGCTGACTCTCAATGGTTGCTTCGTCTGTGACGACGTTGGTTGTTATCGTGTCGTTTTGGCTTCCGGGCAGCTCGATCTCGATGACGAGCTCGTCGCCGAGCTCGTAGACGTCGGCGATGGGAATCCAACTGTCGGGAGCGACGGAAAGCTGCGGTCGCGCTCTCCCGACATCGAGGATCGCGTCCGGGGTGACGCCAGCAAACTCAACCATCATGACCTCGCATCTCTTTCTAAGGGGTTGAGCTAAATGCTCCAACTGATGGAGATTGGGAGACTCGATGGCGCCAGCGCCTCGGTTGATTCGACTTGGGCGATCCAATCGCCCTCTACTTCCATTCCTTGGAAGAAGAGCGACGTCGACTCACCACGGTTGAGAATCACGGACGGCGTCTGGTTCCTGTACGGATCTCGATGGGCCAGCGAGAAATTGTAGGAACTGATGTTCTTGACGAACAGAACATGCGCTGGCGGTCCGCCTCTCAGCGTGTGAAGCGCTGGATCAGACGTCGTGGCATCGTAGAGATACCACGCGCCGGGAGCTCCAGGATCGTGGTGCTGAGCCATGCTGACCGTCACGTCCCCACTGGTGGGGAACTGCGGCGGGGGCGGAGGGGGCGTGTCCATGTGGTCCGTCGGGGGCGGCGGCTGGTACGGCATTGGCTGGACATCGGCGACTACGACGGTGCTACGCAGCTTGTAGGAGTCACCGGCGAGAGCGCTGATCCCGGGGCTGGTCACGTCGGCGCCGGTCGATTCCCCGAACCACTGAACCCCTTCTTGAACCATCCGCCACGAAAAGTTGTATTCGCCGGCAGTTGTGGGCGCGGTGGCGGTGAAGTCAAGGAGCGCACCGTGAGGCAGCGGGCCCACGGTTCCCAACCAGTCGTCGAGTTCGACGCGGCCAAGACCCCAGGTCAGATTGTCTGGCGGGTTCCAGGAGCCCAGCTTGTAACGTGCCCCGGGATACCAGGCATCACCGCGATTGGTCACGTTGATGGTGCACCCGAATGGGGATCCCGGCCGAACCCAGTAGCCTCGACCTTCAATGAATGGGGCGTGAATGTCCTGCTGTAGCCACGAGTCATTCCGCCAAGGCGCCCCGTCTCTCAGCCAGGTGAATGTCACTCGATCCTGGGCTTGCAGCCTCGAAGCATCCAGCAGGTACACCGCCTGATGCAGCCCGAGAAACTTGGCCTTGCCGAGCACCAGGTCGCCGTGGAGTGGGCCACTGAGCGGGACGAGCGTTGTGTCTCGAGTTCTCGCGTCCTGCGTCCAAAGTTCCTGGCCGTCAGGAAGTTGAAGTGCTTTCCACCAGTTGATGTAGGGGCCGGACTCCAGCACGAAGCTGATTTGGTTTCCCGGCGCGACGTTGTGTTCGATGGTCACGTTGATGAGGTCGCCGTCGGATAACAGCCAGTCGAACGAGTCCCATTGGAGTCGATCCGCCATTCGGGGTCTCCCTTCCCTCGGACTCGACGAGTCCCAAGCACCACCGCGAGAGAAGAGCGCCGCCCTTCCCACGCCGGTACTAGGACCAACCTCGCGCCCGAGCGTGACGTAGTCATCCGTAGAATCCCGGATACGAACCAGCGCAAGCTTCAGCCGCCGGCCTTCGCCGGCCGCTGAGGACGTGTGTCTGCTCGGTGTGCTGCAATCGGAGCACGCACTGATGGGCCAGTCATGCGGGCGGTCAGGTGCAATCGTTACCCGTGGTAGCCGCGACGGCGTGAGCGGACCGTCCGAGCTCGTCGGGGGGAAACCTGTCTGAGCGCGTCGTCCCGCCAACAGGCTTCGCGGCGGTTCACGCCGTTCAGTCCATGCTCACGCGACCGAACATGTCGGCACCGTTGCCCCACTGCACCGACGCAGCATCCCCGGCGGGGAGTTGGCGGTGACAAGGTCGACATGGCCACCATCGCTGAAGACATGGCCCACGAACGGCATTTCTTAGCGCTCGTGGTGCGTCGACTCGACCCACGTCGAGCGGGATCCGCCCATGTTTTGCGGGTTCTACCTCCCGGTCCTTAGGACGGGCAGCCGGCAAGCATGTTCCGGAGCGCCGCGACCTCAGATGCGTCGGCGGTGAGATGCCATTTCGCTTTCACAGCCACCCACGCCTGGCGTACATGCACCAGTCGCCCCGAGCAGGAGGCTGCCATTGGGCGGGATCCTTATCGCCCTTGGACCTGTTGGTCGCGGCAGTGACGGCGAGCAGTTCAGGCGAGTCGAGATCGTTCGCGAACCGATGGTGCGAGTCGCCGCGTCCCAGGTTGACGCACCCGACAGCTACGCCTCCTTCAACGGAACAACGTGGTCGATGTCGAGCTCGCTCCAGTCTGTGGTCGTGCCGCGGTCATACGGAGACGGCCATCCGCCGTTCGCCAGTTCCGGCAGCGCCGGTTGACGTTGCCGCCTGAGAACCTCGCAGCGGGTGTCGCACCCGTCGGGGTCGCCCGATTCCGACAGCCTCATCCAATCGTAAACAGTTCGAGCTGGATGTTGTCGGGGTCCCGGAACACGAGGGTGGAGAACGCCATGGGTTCGTTGAGGTCGCGGATGCCGCTGTGCTCGACACCTAGGGCACTGAGATGCTCGGCCCACTGCTCCATCTCGGCCCGGTCGCTCACATTGAACCCGATGTGGTCGAGGCCGGTGCGGCACTCATCGAACTGTTCCCCTTCATTGCCCCTGTTCTCGTGCAGACCGATCGCAAGACCGCTGTTGGGGTCAACCAGCAGTACGGCATAGCCGGTCTCTTCCCGCTCGTAGTGCGGGAATGTCACAGGGACCCGCTCGAGGCCGAACACCTTCTGGTACCACTCGGCGCTCGCCTCGACATTACGAACGGTCGGGGAGAAGTGATGAATCCCAGTTATTGTGGGCCGGTCACCAGTCATATCAATCCCGTCCTCTCGCGTGGTTCCCGCGCCTTCGGCAAGGCTGAGGGGGCGTCAGCGCACCAGGCACTGCTAGGTGAGCGACGCTTCGGATTATCTGTCGGCTCTGTACTCGTCGACGATCGATGCGGGGATCCGACCGCGGTCACCGACCGTGTAGCCCTTGGAAGGTGCCCAGTCTCGCACGGCTGCTGTGTGTCCACCGTCGCTCATCCCCGACTCCACCATCTCGGGGTCACGGTCACCGACGTTGATGTGAGTGTGCCCTGGT
The DNA here is from genome assembly GCA_963821725.1 of uncultured Acidimicrobiia bacterium. GTDB lineage: Bacteria > Actinomycetota > Acidimicrobiia > Acidimicrobiales > JACDCH01 > DATAES01. The sequence continues at coordinate 291,472 of CAWGFA010000014.1, read as the reverse complement.
ATGAAGCCGTGTTCGGCGTCAAGTTCGTGATGGACGGACCCACCAGGGAGGCCTCGGCAAAGTTCTCGCTGAAGACGTGCTGGAGCTGATGATCGTGCTGCACCGCCACGACACCAACGATGGTGGCCTGTTCGGCGAGACGACCACCGGCCTCGACCACGCCGGATTCTTCGTCCCCACCCGCGCCCACCTCGAAGTGTGGCAGGACCACCTCGAGACACACGGCGTCACCCGCGTCGACGTCGCCGACAAGCCACTCACCCACTCACCCATCGCCGACGCGGCCTACGGATCAGTCATCGTCTTCCGCGACCCCGACAACATCCAACTCGAAATCTTCTGTCCCCCCCGCACCTGACCGAACTACCCACCGGCCCCGGCCCGCGCCTTCGCCCCGCCAACCGCGCGCAGAAGATCAGGTCAGCAACCACACGGCGCCGCCCACCGGGTCGTCGCGGTCGCCGGTCGTCGCCCCCGAACACCCAATGAGCCAACAACTCGACGGCCGCAGCTTCCCAACGGCTCGCAGTTCCGGCTCACGACAACCACAGCACGCAACCCCGGCGAGACATCCCACCCACCGCAGACGTGCCGGTATGCGCTACCCGTTCGCGTCGGGTAGCGAGGCGTCGGCACCCTGCGTTTGAGTGCCGGAACGGGTTCGGGCTGACTGCTCAATTCTCGGAGACGACCGCCGATTCATACAATTGTGGCTACTCCGACGAGTTCGCCGCGCCTGCGCGGACCCGTGACCACCCGCTGTGCACCCGATTCGGACGTCGACGTTCGAGCGCCGTGTAGTCGTCAGCGGCCGGGGAGGGTGCTGTCGCGTTTGGTGAAGACGGCGGTGGGCGCGATGCTGTGTGCGCTCGCGCTTGCGGGGTCAGTCGACAAGGCAGCCGCATGCGTTGAGATGGCGCCCGACGCACCTCATCAGCTGAGGGCACCCGACCCCAGGGGTTCGCGCTCCTGGGAGTGGGGATCGACGGCATGAACTTCGGCGAGTTGGTGGACGAGCTGAATGGCGAGCTGCGCTTCCGGCCAGTAACGACCGTCGTGACCGTTGTCGTGGTGACGACGGTGATCGGCATCTTCAGTGCCCTGTTGTGGAGCGTGATGCCCGGTCCCGGCCCCATCTTCGGCGCGCTCGGCCGCGCCCCGGCAGTGCTGTCGCCGTTCCAGCCGCCTGCGGTCAGCGAGACACCCCTCGAGGATCCCGGAACGCAGGTTTCCCTTGAGGAGCCCGTCGGGGCTGCACACGTTCAGAACGTCTCGATTGAGGATGGGGCTACACAAGCTCACCTGAGCACATTGGCGTCCCCGTCGGCGAGCGCTCCCGCTGCCACGGCCGAGCAGGCGACTGTCCCGACGCCGGTGGTTCGGTCGGCAGACACAACAAACTCAACAAAGCTCCACGCAGCTTTTCCGCCGCCGACTGCAGGTAAGCCTACGGCGTTCGGCCTTTCGCTGGCAGCGACCAAAACCCATCCAACCGCGAAAGCAGCGAAAGAACCTCACCCTCCAAAGGGAAGGGGACCGCAGAAGAAGAACACGCCGTGAGGTCGCCGTGGCGCACGGTCGACGCCGAGTTCCCGGACCTGCTGGAAGCGTTGGCCGCGCAGACCTCATCTCCACCAGTGAATCGCCCTGGGTTCGTTGGAGGCTCCAGACCTTGGAATCGAGGATGGAGTTATGGGACACGATCGGTCGCCTGGCAGGCCGACGACGCGTCGATACACGCCAGAGGAGAGGGCGGGAGCGGTGCGGTTGGTGCGCCAGTTGCGCAAGGAGCTCGGCACGAGCCACGGGACGATTCAGCGGGTCGCAGCTCAGATTGGTTGTGGTGTGGAGTCGCTGCGCACGGGGGTCCGCCGGGCCGACGTCGATGACGGTGTCGAACCGGGTGTGACGACCGCGGAAGCTAAGCGGATCGGCGAGCTCGAGCAGGAGAACCGCGTGCTACGTCGAGCCGACGAGCTGTTGAAGCGGGCTTCGGTTTTCTTCGCGGCGGAGCTCGACCGCCCATCGAGGTGATCGTCGCGTTCGTCGACGAGAACCGTGACGAGTTCGGAGTCGGGTTCATCTGCTGGCACATGCAGGTGGCTCCGACCCGGTCGGGGATGGCGTATGTGTGCTTCATCGTCGATGCGTTCTCCCGCCGGATCGTCGGCTGGCGCGTCGCCGCCAACATGAAAACCGACATGGTCCTCGACGCGTTGGAGATGGGCCGCCGGTCGCGTGGCGGCCGTCGGCTCGTCGGTCTCGTGGCCATTCCGGTGCGGGGTCGCAGTTCACATCGGTGCGCTTCACCGACCGTCTCGACGAGATCGGACCACGACCGAGCATCGGCACCGTCGCCGACTCCTACGACAACCCGCTCGCGGAGACCACCAACGGGCTCTACCAGACCGAATGCGTCTACGGACCCGACGCGCCGCGGCCATGCGATGACGTTGACCAACTCGAGCTCGCCACCCTGTCGTGGGTGCATTGGTTCAACGAGCACCGGCTTCACAGCCACTGTGACGACGTCCCGCCAGCAGAGTTCGAAGCCGGTGCCACGATGCCGTCGCGAACCGACCGCACAGTTCGCCTGACATCGTCTCGATCGACACCGGTGAAACCAACCACCCGACGATCACAACCCGCTCAGACCATAGGAAACCAAACAACTGAGCCTCCAACAGACCAAGGGCGGTTCACGGTGTGCTTCGTTCCTTTCGGTCCTGGCATTAGCGTGGACCCGAGGTCGGGTTTCGTAGGAGCTTGATCTAGGTGCGAGGGGCGTGACGGGAGGCTGCGTGGCCGCGATCGAGACCGACTACTTGGTGATCGGCGCTGGCGCGTCGGGAATGGCGTTCACCGACGCACTGATCGCGGATGCCGAGGTCGATGTCGTAATGGTCGATCAGCGCCACAGTCCCGGCGGGCACTGGAACGACGCGTATCCCTTCGTTCGCCTCCACCAGCCGTCAGCCACATACGGCGTCAACTCGCGACCGTTGGGCAACGAAACCATCGACGCGTCGGGCCCGAACGCAGGCTTTTACGAGCGGGCCACGGGTGTGGAGGTGTGCGACTACTTCAGACGGGTACTCGACGAGCAATTGGTGGGCTCAGGTCAGGTCCGCTTCTTCGGGCAGAGCGACTATGTCGGCGGAGAGGCGGGCGACCATGTCTTCAGCTCGCGGCTCACCGGCGACACGACGACGGTGCGGGTGCGCCGAAAGGTGGTCGACGCTACCTATCTCGAGACCTCGGTCCCAGCGACGCACAAGCCGGGGTTCACCGTCGGTGAAAACGTCAAGCTGATTCCGGTCGGCGAACTCGTCAACGTGACCGAGCCGCCCTCGGGCTTCACCGTGCTCGGCGCGGGCAAGACCGCGATGGATGCGTGCAGTTTTCTGCTCGACAACCACGTCGAGCCCGACAAGATCCGTTGGGTTCGACCTCGCGATGCCTGGCTGATGAACCGGTCGTCGTTTCAGCCGCTCGATCTGGTCGCCTCGACTATCGAGAGCCTCGCATGCGACCTGCAGTCTCTGGCCGAGGCGGAAAACCTCGATGATCTCCTCGCCCGGCTCGAGGCGTCGGACCAACTTCTGCGTCTCGACGGTGCTGTCGAGCCGACGATGTTCCGGGGCGCCATCGTCAGCGGGGCTGAGCAGCGAGCCCTTCAGCAGATCGAGCGAGTCGTCCGGCATGGACGGGTCCGTCGGATCGACAGCGATCGGATCGTGCTCGACAACGGCGAGGTCCCGAGTGACCGCGGCACCATTCACGTTGACTGCACCGCTTACGGGCTGAAAGCGGTACCACCTCGGCTGATCTTCGAACAGGGCCGAATCACGCCTCAGTCGCTCATGGGCGGCTTCACTACATTCAACGCAGCCATAGTCGGATTCATCGAAGCAACCCGCAGCGACGACCCAGACAAGAACCGTCTCTGCCCGCCGACCCCATACCCCAGCGACACCGCCGACTGGGTCAGCGTGTTCGAAGGCGGCTTTCGTGTCATGACGCGGATGCTCGAAGACCGCGACCTCGCCGCCTGGTTGGGCACGTGCCGCCTCAATACGACACGAGGCATGAACGACCACATGAGCGACCCCCGCGTGCAAACAGCACTCGGTCAATGGCTTCAGCACATGGAGTCTGCCCTGGCCAACGCAGCACGATTGCGCACCGCCGCGGTCACCTGAGCTGCTCGCGCACGACACGCAGAAGGCCACCACGCACGCCTCGGTGCGTGCAACCGTGTCACGTCGCCCCGCCGCCACTCCGATCTTCGACGGAGGTGCCTCGACGAACACTCCGTCGGGACACGACGATCGGGAGCGAAAGTTCGTGGGCGTTGTTCACTCCTCGACGAGCATCACCAGCGTTTCGGGCACAACACCGTCGTGCTGCATCGCCTCGGCCGCGGCGTCGGATTGCATCGCCGCCATCAGCACATCCATATCAGCAACGTCCATCAGAATCGCTACCTGTGTCGGGTTCTCGGGGTTGACGAACGTTCTTATGTTCGTGACACCAAGGGGACCGAACACCTCTTCACGCTTGGGCGACGCAAGCCAATGGTCCTTGCCCTTCGAGATGTCGTGGTGTCCGATCACCGTTGGCATAGCGCCCCCCTCGTAGTCGTCGCCGCCTCGATGGCGTGCATTGGCCGGGCAATCCTATGCCTGCATCCCACTCGGGGCCGCGGTCTACAACACCGTGGGGACTGCCGCTCAAGATGCCTGTCGAGAACGCTGAGCGACCGGTTCGGTAATGGGTTGGCGGACCGTTCGTGCTCAGATCATCACATTGACTGATGCTCGCCGGACTTGGATCTGGTACAACCGTTAGCGCCACCGGCTCGGCAGTCTGTGGCCAGCTAGACGACTGGGCGGCGGTCGGAGGAGCGGGGCGTTGATGGTCGGTCCGATTGATGGGGTGCGAGCGATTCACAACGCGTTCCGAGCCGACATGGCCGCCATCGACGCCGCAGCGGTCGCCGCGGCTCGCGGCACGCCTGGGCTCGAAGCGACGGTCGAGCGCTTCCAGTTCTTCAACGAGATCCTGAGCTATCACGCCGAAGGGGAAGAAGACGGTGTCTTCCCCATCCTCGATGAGGTCGCGCCGCTCGTCGCCGAGGCGTACACGATCGACCACCGACGGCTCGACGACGCGTTCGAGTCCTTGAGCAGTGCCGTCTCAGTGCACGATGCATTGCAGACGGCACGTGCTACCTCTGCCTTCAAGTTCCATCTCGACACTCACCTGGCCAAAGAAGACGCCCACCTGTTTCGTATCGTCCGCGAGCGCGTTTCGGTGCCCGACCAGATCAAAATGGTCGGGACCATGTCGTCAGCCATGCCGGGCAGCCGCGTCCCGGACTTCACCGCGTGGATATATCCACTGCTCGACGATGACGATCGCGAGAACTTCACCCGCGCCCTACAGATGCTCATGCCGTGGGAGGTCTTCGCCCCAACCATCCCGCTCATCCACCAAGCGACCGGTGACGGCTTCGCCGAGCTGAGCCGACGCATCCCGGAACTAGCAGGGTGACGCCGAGTGCCACCGCCATGAGCGGGGCGAGGGGTGATGCCGACTCCCGTCGTTGAGCTGCGCTCGCTCTGAACGCTCGGTCCGTAAGCGCAGAATGCCGGTTCCTGGGCGGTCTTGGACAGCTGTGCGATTGCGCCGTGCCACAGTCCTGGGACTGCTACTCAGTTGCGTCGGGTTGTCGGGCCGGGGGCTGCCTCTAGCCGGGTGTCACGGTGACGGTGGTGTACATGCCGTTGGCGTAGTGGCCGGGGAGATTGCATACGAACACGTAGCTGCCCGGTTGTCTCAGGTCGATGGTGCGGGCTTGGAGCCCTCCGGGGTCGATGTTGTCGCCGTCGCTGATCTTGTCCACCGCCGGGCCGTTTTCGTTGATGCTTCCGTCGCTGTTCTTGGGCAGGTCAGCTGGTGCGAGGTTTGTGCGGAACACCAACAGCTCATGTTGGGACGGGCCGCCGTTGGCGATCGAGAACTGATAGGCGCCGGGGGTGAAGTGGCTCGACCCGGTTCCGACCTTGAAATCGGTGAGCGTGATGACTCCGCTCGGGAGCGTGGGTGCAACGGTGAGCGTGCGCACCATCCCTGATCGGAAGTGGCCGGGAAGGTTGCAGACGAAGGAGTAGGTGCCGGGCTGCGACAGATCGATCGACCGGGACTGCGTGGTGCCGGGGTCCAGGTTGTCGCCGTCGCTGACTTTGGCGATGCCGGCTCCGTCCTCGTTGAGATCTCCGGTGGCGGGATCGATCGGATAGGCGCTGGGGGATAGGTCGGTGCGGAACACCAGCAGTTCGTGCTGCATCATTCCGGCGTTGGTGATTTGGAGCGTCTTGATGCCGGGGGTGACCGTGTCGGGGGCCGTGATGGTGAACTCGGCGAGGGTGACGGGCACCGTGGTGTCTGCCACGGTCGTCGTCGGTGCGCTCGCCGCTACGACCTTTGTTTTCGGGGTTGCCACCAGGAACGCCGCGCGACGAGAGCCACGGCAGCGAAGATGGCCATGAACACCACGCCGAACGCCAACGCCGAAGCTGCGCTCGGTCCTTCGCTGCGATCGATGTCCGACACGGCTCGCCCCTTGTCCCGGTGATCACGACGCGTCGACGACGCGCCTCCGGTACGTTGGGCCATCGTGAGCGCACACGTAGCAACAGGGACAGGGTCCTAGGTCACTTCGACGTCGTCTGCCCGGGTCCTCCCTCGATTCGACATCCACCCGGTGTCGTCAGACGCGATCAGACGTCCGAGGACGGGTTGGACGAAACCGGCGTAGCCGAGGATCTTGACGGCTGGTTGTCGCGACGTTGATGGCAGGAGCGGTGGATCAGCGAGACGACCGCGCGGGCCGCCTGGTCATGGGGCGGCGGCGCTGATGGCGAGGCCGGCGACGGCGACGCCCATGAGCAGGGCTCGGGCGGTGATGATGCTGTCCCATTGCGACTGGAGGAGGCGGGCGTTGTTGGGCGTCTGATGCGCGGATGGCGGCGGTGGTGAGGGCCCGGTTGATCGGGGCGGCGACGCGGCGGTAGAGGTAGAGCCATACGAGCATGGAGACGAGGGCGACGCCGGCGGCAATGGCGCCTGGTACTGATCCGCTGAGGGTCGCGACCGTGGTGGTGACCGCCGCGGCGAGGATGCCGATGACGCCGGGGGCGGGGAGGCGCCGGTCGCCGTACTGGTGTATTCGGCCCATGACCGCGGTCAGCGTGGCGTCGTCGAGCGTTGGTGAGCGCCGGACGCTGCACGAGGGCGCAGAACGCGTCGGTGCCGTAGATGATGCCGGCGGCGAGGATGCCGGTGATGGCGGCGATGGTGGTGAGGGCACTCATGGGGCCTCCTTGGCGGCGCCGGTGTCTAGGTGGGTCGGGCTTGTCTGGCTGCGGGCTTCGGGCCTGGGTTGCACCGGTCCGTGGTTGGGGTTCGGCCCCTTGGAGCTGGGCGAACCAGTCGGCGGTGTTCAGTTCGTCCCAGTGCTCGGCGAGCGCTGCCATCGCGGACCCGCCAGATGTCGATGCTGCGCATGACGGTCTGCTTGCCCGGTCGGCGTGATGCCCAGGATCGGGTTGGTGAAGGTGCCGAGGTAGGTGTAGCGCCCGACCACGGTTCCCTCGCTCGGGGTGCCGACGAAGACGGTGTCTTCGCAGATCACCTCCGCGTCGGGAAAGGCCGCGAGCCAATCGGAGAAGAACGAGACAGCTGAGTCGGGGCCGGGAACAGACGCGACGAAGGGATTGTGGTTGATGTAGTCAGGATGAAGGAGCGCTCGCAGGGCGTCGATGTCGTGGTTGCTGAGCGCGGCGGCGAAGCCGTAGGCAAGATCGCTGAGGGTTGCGGTGGTCATTGTTGCTCCGATCGTGTTTGTGATGGTGTGAGGCGGATGCGTCCGGACGGGCTGCGACTGGCTGGGCTGACCCGATCAGTGAGCGCCTCACTCGACTCCTGTGGCCGAGACGGCCTGGACCTCGAGGGCTCGAGGACCGCGCCGGTCTGCTAGCGATGCTAGAAGTTATGTCATCGATTGTCAATCGGTATTAGGACTTCTAGCACTGCTATTATCGATCGCATGTCCATCGCCGACCGCCGCGAGCGCGAACGCGCAGAGCGGCACGACCGGATCATCGCCGCCGCCCGCACGCTCGCCGAGGCGGAAGGCTGGGATGCGGTCACCACTCGGCGTCTGGCGGACAGCATCGAGTACAGCCAACCCGTCCTCTACAGCCACTTCGAGAACCGCGACGCCATCGTGGCGGCCGTTGCGGTCGAAGGCTTCGCCGAACTCGCGGCGAACCTGCAAGACGCCACCACCGACGCACCGTCGCCGCAGCGAGGCGCTCGAGAGCGTCGCCGCGCGCCTACGTCGCGTTCGCGATCAGCAAGCCGGCGCTCTACGACGCGATGTTCACGCTCGCGACGCTTCCATTCGGCCAACCGGAACGACCGCGCCGCGATGCGCGACGGCTTCGCCGCCCTCCGGCAGGCTGTCGCGCCACTTGCCGGCGACCGCGACGTAGACATCCTCACCCAACTCACATGGAGCGCGCTCCACGGCCTCGCCGTCCTCACCCGCGCCGGGCGCCTCTCCGACGGAGCCGACGAGGCACGACTCACGATGCTCACCGAGATCCTCACCGGTTCCGCGCCTCCCAAGCAGCCGCGCCGGCGGCCAACCAAGAAGGCGTGAATATCGCTTGCTCGTCGCTGAGCTGGAAGTCCACCGCCGTACCTCTGATCGGCTTACCGCTCGTACCAGCAGACCATTGTCGCCCGCGCCAGGGTGTGACTGAACAGGTTGAAGCCGAGCAGCGCGTTCGACGCATCCTCGGGCAGCGCGAGCGTTTCGACACCGACCGCGTGAACCACGAAGAAGTAGCGGTGGCGACCGTGGCCGGGCGGAGGCGCCGCACCGAGGTAGCGCTTGAGCCCGGCGTCATTGCGTAGCTGGAACGCGCCATCGGGATGGCCGGCGGCGGCTTCGTTGCCGGCGCCGCTGGGAAGCGACGTCACCGACGCGGGAATGTCGACCACCGCCCAGTGCCAGAACCCGCTGCCAGTCGGCGCGTCGGGGTCGTAGCAGGTGACGACGAAGCTCTTCGTCTCCGGCGGGAAGCCGCTCCACGACAGTTGCGGCGAGAGGTCATCGCCGCCCGCCCCGAAGATGCCACTCACCTGGGGAGCTGGCAGCTGCTCGCCGTCTTTCGCGTCGGTGCTGGTGACCTCGAACGTCGGAACCTCGGGCAGCGCGTCGTACGGAGTTGCCATCGAAGGCCTCCTCGTCCAAGTCGACGGCCGATCCGTCGACGATCGCGTTGAACCTACGGGTGTCGCTTCGAGACGTCGAAGACATTCTCCGCCTCATATCGATAGCTATAGGCTATGAACGTGACGCTGCACCAACTCGAGTACTTCGTCGCTGTGGCACGCACGCGCCACTTCACTCACGCAGCGACCGCCGTCCACGTCGCGCAGCCCTCGTTGAGCAAGCAGATCCGCTCACTCGAGCGTGAGCTTGGAGCGCCGTTGTTCAATCGAGCCCGCGGCAACATCGCACTCACGGCGGCCGGCGAGACGCTGCTCCCGCTCGCGACGCGGATCCTGGCAGATGTCGCGAGCGCCCGCGTCCAGGTTCAAGAGCTCATCGGCCTCGCCCGCGGGCGGCTGCGGTCGGGGGCCACACCGACGCTGTCGACCGTGCTGTTGCCTGCCGCGCTCCGCCGCTTCTGCGACACCTATCCCCGCATCGACATCTTCGTCGAGGAGCACGGCGGCCGAGATCTCGTGCGGATGCTCGCGCAAGGCGAACTCGATCTCGCCCTCGTCGTCCTTCCGTTGCACAGCCGCGACCCCGCACTCGCTACAGCCGCGCTCTTCAACGAGCCATTGGTCGTCGCTGCGCCCGCCGACGGATCCATCGTCCGGGCCGAAAACGCTTCGCGTGGGCGACCTCGCTCGCCACCCGCTGATCATGCTGCGCGACGGCTATGAGATGCGCGACGTGGTGCTCGCCGCGATGCGACGCGAGCGAATCGAGCCGCAAGTGGCCATTGAAGGCGGCGAGCTCGACGCCGTGCTCAGCTTCGTCGAAGCCGGACTGGGTATCGCCGTCGTGCCGAGCATGGTCGTCGAAGGCCGGTCCGGACTGCGGAGCATTCCCTTCGCCCGTCCGGGACTGTCTCGTACCGTCGGATTCGCTCACCGGCGCGACGTCGAGCCATCAGCCAGCGCCAAGGTCTTCAGATCCGTGGTCTTGGACCACCTTGGGGACGAGGCTCGGTCGGGTGCCCTCCCGAAAGGAGTCCAGATCATCGATCGCGGCTCGCGTGCCACCACGCGAGCAGGCGGTTGACGACCCACGGACCGACGGTCCTCACGGTGTCGCCAACTCGTCGGTGCGTGCGGGCAACATGGCAACGATGACGCCGCGTCTGGTGGGTGTGTACAACGCCGATGGATCGTTGCGGGGAGAACTCGCCTACCTCTTCGGTCGAGCGCGAGGCACGGCGCACTGTGGCCTTTGCGATGTCACCCATGGGCGGCTGCGACGCCGGCCTGACTTCGATGAGGCCTGTGCGCGACTGCCGGTGCCGCTCGAGCTGCGCCACCGCAACGAGATCGACCGGTCGCTGGTGGACGTGATCGACGGTCGCTACCCATGCGTGCTCGTGATCGATCCCGATCCGGAGGTGCTCCTCGGTCCCGACGACGTCGACGCCTGCGGAGGCGCGCCCGACGTCCTCGTCGCACGCATCACGGAGGCGCTTGCGGCCAGAGCGTGACCGTCCCCCGTAGCGGGGTTCTGGTTCCGTGGGCAGTCGGAAGCAGGCTGCTGTCTTTGCAAGCGGCGCGCGGGTTTGGACGTGCCGCAGCCCCGCCGGAGAGCCAGCGGGGCTGCGCGGGGAAGTGCGGTGGGCTGGGAGCTGCTACTTCGCGGTGGCGACGTGGTGAGCGTTGACCGCCGTGGTCACCCGGTCCAGCAGCTTGGCTTTGAGGGTGGCGGCCCTGTCGGTGCTGAGTTTGTGGTTGGTGACCGCGGTGTCGATTCGGCTCGACACATCGTTGACGATCGCGGTGATGACCTTGTCGACGGATACACCCTTGGTGTTGGCGACGTCGGCCACGGACTGGCCGGCCTTGAGGTCGGCGCGCAGCTGCTGGGGTGACACGCCGATGACGCCGGCCGCGACCTTGACTTCGTGGCGGCGCAGACGCTGGATCAGGTGTTGATGGCCGCCGGGGGCGGATGACGATTGCGTGGTGGTCTGGGCCGCGGCGATCGCGGTCGGGGCGACGGTGGCCACTCCGATGGACCCGATGACGAGGCCCGCTCCGAGAGCAGCGGTGGCGACCAACTTGTTGGGCATGACTTGAGGCTCCTAGGTGACGTTGGTGTGGATGAGCCTCATGATCCGGGCCGGTCGTTAGGGAGTCATGACGCGTGAGCCAACGCCCGACCAGCAAAGACCGCCTAAAGATCCGGTCCGCGTACACACGCCAGTGCGCCCGCGACGCGCTGGTCTGCGGTTCCCGAGCTAGCACGGATGACCAGCCAGGCCAAGGGCGCGATCGTGCGTCTGATGGCCCACGTGACGATCAGACCAGACCCGTATCGGGTCCTTGGAGTGCGTCCCGAGGCCACCAACGATGAGATCCACCGTGCCTATCGACGGCTGGCCCGCCACTGCCTGACCCTGACCGTGGACGCGTCGACGGAGCCGAGATGGCGCGGGTCAACGACGCGTGGAGGACGCTCCGAGATCCATGGCTGCGCGCGATCTACGACGCGGAGCGTCTATCGGGCTCGTTGCTGTCTGACGCGCGCTACGGCCTCCGTGATCGTCGACACGGCGCCTGTGTCGACCCCTCTGCCACGCGCCGGTGGCGCGACGAAGTAGTCGCTGACCACAGTGATGGACACGGCTTTCGGTGGCGAAGGCAACTTCGGATCATGGTCGCCGCACTACGTCCTCGCCTGCATCGTGGTGTTCGTGGCGGTCGTACTGATGGGGTTCGGACGTGGCGGTGTCTCGAGCACTCCCTGACATTGGGGTGCGAAGTGGTCCCCGGGCGATCTGCAGCACTCGCCAGATGTCGAAGTGGCCCCTCGTGTCTGTGACGGAGGTCATCCGGTGCGGGGAAGTCCGGCTTCGTCGGTCGCGGTCGGGCCTGCCGGTGCTGTCGTGGCTGAGGCGGGTGTCGCAGGTGTGGTGGCTGGCGCTGCCGCGGGACAGGTCTGAGTTTGTACGTCGGTTTGGCCCACGGGCGCGTAGGGGTCGGGATTGGTGTCACCCGCGAACCGGTCGCCGATCCAGGTGAGCATGTCGGTCATCGAGGCGCCGATCACGCCAGCGTGACTCTGGCCGGGATAAATCCACCGCTGCTCGGTCTGACCGAGCGCGCAAAGTTGATCGAACATGATCGCCGTCGCCGCGACCGGGATCTGCTCGTCGTTGCCGCCCTGAATGATCAGTAGCGGTTCCGGCGCGGCCGCGTTGAACTGACCCGGATCGTTCATCTCGAGGAGCCGTGCCCACTCCGGGACGGTGTTCGGGTCGGTCTTCGTGAGTTGGTCGATGGAGTAGGCGGAGGATATTTGGGACAGATGGTCGGTACATCCGTTGTCCACCTCGGGCAGGACTTGCAGCCCGAGTGGTGTCAACACCGCATCGAGCGGGGCGGCCTGGTCGCCGTAGGCCGCGTTCCATCCTGCCGCCGTCATCAACAGGTAGTAGCGAAACGGGCTGTTCTTCAGCACCTGGTACACGAGAGACAGCTGTGACGGAGGTGCACCAGCGACGACGCCCATCAGGTGCAGTTCCGGTGCCCAGGTGTCGGCGATGTGCAATCCGAACATTGCCGCGTGACCACCTTGTGAGTGGCCCCAGATGAGATAGCGGTCACTGGCATGCGCGTCCGGCAGGCTGCGGGCGGCGCGCACGATGTCAATCGTCGCCCGCGCCTCACTCTCACCGACGATGTAGGGGTGACGGCCCGGCGTACCAAGTCCCTCGTAGTCGGTTCCCACGACCACATACCCACGATCGAGAAGGCTGTTGGCGAGGGCAGTGAAATCTCCGCCAGTCAGCGACGGCGCGCAGATGTCCGCGATGCCCGTGGTTCCGTGCGCCCACGAAACCACCGGATAACCGTCCACGGGTGGCGTGCCGGTGGGCACCGCGAGGAGACCAGTGACGGCGATGTCATTCCCTGCCACTGATCGGGAGTGGTACATGACCCGACGCATCGTGCCGTGCAGCCCCGGAACGATCTGGTCCTCAGTCTTGATGACTTCGCCCGGTTGTCCCGCCGGCAACGGATCAGGAACCGCGTAGAACGCGGGTAGATCAAACGAAGGGGCGGCCACCTGCGCGCCCACCGTCCCTGACTGAAAGACGACCGACGAACACACCAAGAACGCGCTGCCGGCCAGGACTGCCCAGCTCCGACCCATCAATACCCCGCTCTATTCGATCATTTCAGAGTGAGCGGCCCGCTCCATGCGTCGCTCACGTTGTCGGCGGGAACTCGCCCGCGGATCCGCCCCACGTCGAACGTAACACGTCACCACGAGCGCAAATACCCCAGCCTGCGTCAACTTGTTGCACTGCTGGTTCTGGGGAGGCACCCTGACTGCGTCAGGCGATTGAGTTCATCGGGAACACCGCGGGCAGCCGCACGCATAGCGTCGTCGCCGTGCCTGCCCCGCACTGGTTCTTTCGCTTCATGTACGACCGCGAGAGCGCGGCCTGGGAGCGGCGACGCGACGAGCCGGAGCATCGTGAGCTGGTCGAGCGGACCGCCGATGAGCTCGCGAACGTGGTTGCACCGCCCGGACCTGTAGCCGACCTCGGCTGCGGACCTGGCGCGCACGCGCTCGCACTCGCGCGGCGCGGTTATGACGTCGTCGGTGTCGACGGGTCACCTCGCATGGTCGAGGTCGCGCGGACACGAGCCGCGCGCGACGAAGTTGACGCGACCTTCGACGTGCACGACGTCAGCGCGCCGCTCCGCTTCGCGGACGCGTCGCTCGGAGGTGTCCTCGCGATCCTCGTCCTACAGCATCTCCCGCATCCCGCGGCCTTCATCGCCGAGATCCGGCGCTGCCTCCGGCCGGGCGGGCACCTGTTGATCACCGCTCCCACCCGCGACAGCACGTCGATCACGTCCCAGAATCTGTACTGGCGGCTGCGTACCGCGTGCTACCTCCTCGTGCCCGGCGTCGTCCGCTTCTACGACACGAGTTCCCTCTCTCGTCTCGTCGAGGACCAGGGCCTGACCGTCGTCGAGTGCAACGGCGAGCCCGGTCGCGTGATCGTGTTGGCTCGCGCATGACGTCGCTCGTCGGAGGTTTCTTCGACGCCGGGATCAGGAGCGCAGATGCCGATCCCCGCACTGGGGGATCGAAGGATCCGCCTGCTGTGACGGGCTCCGAGGTCATGACGCAGCAGCGACGGACGGGCTGGGGGGTGCCCAGGCGATCGCGTGAGACTCGTCGCCCTGGGATGATGAGGCTCCTGCTGAGCAAGGGGTTGGCATGCCTGGGCTGACGTCAACGTTCCTCCGCCATCGAGATCGCATGAATGAAGTGGCCGATGTGTTGGCCCGATACGGATTCGCGGCGTGGGTGCAACGCGGCGGCGGCCTGCTCGAAGCCGGTCTCGTGAAACGGTTGAGCGACCGGGTCGTCGACCCCGAGATCGCCGAGCTCTCGGCGGGCGAGCGGCTGCGTCGCGCGCTGATCGAGTTGGGAACGACGTGGATCAAGTTCGGCCAGATGCTCAGCCTCCGACCCGACGTCGTCGGCGCCGACGTCGCTGACGAGCTCTCGAAGCTCCAGGCTTCGGTGCCGGCCGATCCGTCCGGGCTTGCGCAGGCCCTGGTCGAAAGCGAGCTCGGAGCGCCGGTCGGCGATCTCTACGGTTCGTTCGAGGCCGCGCCCTTCGCATCGGCGTCGGTCGCCCAGGTGCACAAGGCCACACTCAAGGACGGCACTGCGGTGGCCGTGAAGGTGCTCCACGACGGCGTCGAACGACGCGTGTTGGACGATCTCGATTTGATGCAGGCCGTCGCCACCTACCTCGCGCAGAAGGACGCCGAGGTTGCCCAGCTCCGACCAACGCTGCTGATCGGCGAGTTCTCCGAGATGATGCACGACGCCATCGACCTGTCGCAGGAGCTCGCCAATCTCCAACGGTTCACCGCGAACTTCTCCGAAGAACCTGACGTCGTCATCCCCAGCCCGTACCCCGAGTTGTCGAGGCGGCGGGTGCTCACCATGAGCATGATCGCCGGGTCGCCGTTCACGGATCGAGCCAGCGTCGAGGCCGCCGGGTGGGACGTCGACACCCTCGTGCATCGAGCAGCCGACGTGTACCTCGAGATGATCTTCCGAGACTCGCTCTATCACGCCGACCCGCATCCCGGGAACTTCTTGCTTCCGGACTCGACGCACATGGCGATCTTGGACTTCGGCGACGTCGGGCGCCTGACGACCCTCCGCAGGCGCCAACTGGAAACGATGGTCATCGCAGTCGGCACCCACGATGTCGACAGCCTCGTCGACGTCATCATCGAGATGACCATTCCTCCGCCGTCGATCGATCTGCTCGAGCTCCGCTCCGCCATCGAGGCGTGGCTCAACCGCTACCTACTCGTCGGCATCGGACATCTCGATATCGCCGCGATCATGAGCAGCGGGATGCAGCTGCTGCACGACCAGAAGCTCGTCCTCCCCGCCGACCTGGCATTGCTCTTCCGCGTGCTCTTGCGGTTGCAAGGGCTCGGCCGTGGCGTGGGGACCGAAGTCCGGGTCACGGAGCTGCTCGAGCCCTACACGACGTCGATGATGGCCGAACGCTTCGACCCACGGCGGATCGGACGCCAACTCGCCCGCACGGCCCGAGGATGGGACCGTTTCGCGACTGCATTGCCGGGCGACATCCAGGACATCCTGGAGCAGATACGAGCCGGCAATCTCGGCGTCCACTTCCGGATCCATGACCCTGACGGGGCGATCGACCATCTGGTCGACGGGCTCGTGGCGTCGGCGTCCGTGCTCGCTGCCGCGCAGCTCGTCTCTCGCCGGACCGGGCCCTTGATCGGACCGTTCTCCGTGCCGGGCATCGTCGTCGCCGGCGTCGGCATGATCACGTGGCAGCGGCTGGTGCGCCGACGGAGCGAGCACCCCACCTGGGTCAGCCGCGCCCGGGAGCTGGTCGAGGCCCGGCGACCGCGTCCCGCAAACGTGTGATCACCAAGGCAACAGGTTGATCAGGAGTCAGAAGACGACGGGGATGGTCCGCGGCGCAAGGTCCGGCTCGCGGTAGCCGCCCGGCCGCTGCCGCTTGGGGAGCGTGACGTCCCGGTGCTTCAACGGCTCGTACGGCACTTGGGTGAGGAGGTGGGTGATCACGTTGAGCCGGCCCCGCTTCTTGTCGTCAGTGAATGCGACGTGCCAGGGTGCCCAGGCCGTGTCGGTGGCCGCGAACATGTCGTCTCGGGCCCGTGAGTAGTCGTACCACCGGCTGTAGGACCGGAGGTCGAGGTCGGACAGTTTCCAGATCTTGCGGGGGTCGTTGATTCGGCTCTCGAGCCGCCGCGTCTGCTCGTCGGGGCCGACCTCCAGCCAGTACTTCAGCAGGATGATCCCGGAATCGACCATCGCGCGTTCGACCTCGGGGGTGGTTGCGAGGAAATACCTGAGCTGGTCGTCGGTGCAGAAGCCCATCACCCGCTCGACGCCGGCCCGGTTGTACCAGCTCCGATCGAAGATGACGACCTCGCCACCAGCAGGAAGATGCGGCAGGTAACGCTGCACGTAGAGCTGAGACCTCTCGCGCTCGGTGGGAGCGGGCAGCGCGATCACACGGAACACCCTCGGGCTCACCCGTTCTGTGATCGCTTTGATCGTGCCGCCTTTGCCCGCAGTGTCCCGACCCTCGAACACAATGCACACCTTGGATCGAGTCGTCTTGACCCACTCCTGCATGGCGACCAACTCGCCGTGCAACTTTCGCAGCTCTCGCTGAAACTCTTTCTCTTTCATCCTCGGCCGGTCCGCCGGGGAATGATTCGCCGCCGCCGCGACGATCGCAGACGTCCCCTGGGCGGCGCTCGAGGCCGTCTTCTTCGTCTTCTCCTTCTTGGTCCCCACGTTGAACGCCTCCGCAGCTGTGGCCGTCCGGGACGCTAGACCTTCGTGGCAGGGCATTCCGGCCCCCAGTGCTCCCTAGGAAACCGTGGTGCGACCCGCGACCTGCGTGACGGAACCGAGGTGGTCACTCGACGGCGAGGATGACGTCGCTTGCCTTCACGATGACGGTGACCCATGCACCCGCGGCGAGGCCGAGGTCGTCAGCCGCCTCCTTGGTGATCGACGACGCAATGACGTCGCCGCCTTGAAGTTCGACCTTCACGGTGGTGGTCACAACCCCAGGTAGCACTTGGGTGACCTTGCCACGCAGCTGGTTTCGTGCGCTCAGTCTCATCATTGCCATACTGCCTGGCATCCGGATCGTGCACTGTTCACCGTGCGTGATCTGGTGGACGAGTGCGTCGATGTGCTTGCTGAGCGGATGTTGAACGGGATGAGCGCCCATGACGACGTGAGCGATGGCGTCGTGAGTGGCCAGAGTGTCGTACGCGGTTGTGGGGTATTTGCAGCGGCGGGTGCGCTTGTCGCGGAGTTCGACCGCATCGGACACACCATCGCTGCGAACGCGTCGGATCGTCCGCGACTGATGCGCAGCTTCGCCGTCAGACGCCGAGCCATCACCACCGAGCCGGGCTGACGGCCTCGGCGTGCTGGAGGTGGACGCGATCCTGAGGATTCGGCGTGCATTACCTACACCGTGTGGGTTATGCACGCCGTTTCGGTGTTCGGTCTCGGCCGTGCTAGCGAAGTAAGCCGGACACATGGTTGAGCCAGAGATTCCTCTCGACGGCGGCTCGCACTCCGGAGTCGTCCGAGTCGGCCAGACGGTCCGGCGACTCAGTCGCCCATGGTCTTCGGCCGTCCACGATCTGCTTGCGCACCTCGACCATGAAGGATTCGCCGGCGCGCCGCGTGCGCTCGGCTTTGACGACCAAGGACGAGAGGTTCTGACCTACATCGAGGGCGAGGTCGGGCAGGGCGACCACTACCCGGACGCAGGAGGTCGCTTCGATCGTCGTCTCCCTGCCTATGTCTGGCGTGACGACGTGCTCGTGGATCTCGGCGCGCTCCTCCGCGTGTATCACGATGCTGCGGCGACGTTCGCGTGGGCTGGTCGCGAGTGGTGCTTTGAACCTCGCGAACCCGTCGAGACGATGTGTCACAACGAACTTTTCCCACAGAACACGGTTTTTCGTTCGGGCGTGCCGGTGGCCTTCATCGACTGGGACACCGCGGCGCCCGGGCCGCGCGTGGGACCTCGGAGCTATCGCGTGGCGATGGGTGCCGTTCTTTCGTGACGAGAAATGTCGCCGCGCACGGACTTCCGACTGGCACGACCGACAAGGCGCGTCGGTTCCGGCTGCTGCTCGACGCGTACGGCATCGAGCCCGACCTTGACATCGTGCGCGCGGGGATCGAACGGATGCGGGGATTCTTGGGACACATGCGGACGCTTGTCGCCGAGGGTTCTCGGCACGAGTTGGAGGCTGAACGTCGCGGTGCGCTCGACGAGTTGGCGCTCGAGATCGCCTGGGTGGAGGAACACGCCGTTGCGCTTGCGGAGTCATGATCTTCCGCGTGGGTCGGGGTGGTCCTTGCGTCCGGGGCTGACATGACCACACAGTGCAATACGACGGTTGCGACGGTACGACGGAGGAGCATCGGGATGCGCGTTTTGTGTACATCGACGCCGATGGAAGGTGTCGTAGGTCCGCTGTTGCCGATCGCGCGCGCGTTGCGTGAGCGTGGACACGAGGTGCTGTTGGCGGTCGGTCCCGACGTGCAAGGACGGGTCGAAGGCGAAGGCTTGGAAGCCACTGTCGTCGGCCCACCCGCGATGGAGGCACTCGTGCGGACGATGGCCGATCCCGCCGCGGCGGAGTCGCCGGGCGCGAGTCCGACCTTCGGCGCGGTCATGTTCGGCGCGGTGTTCGCTCCCGACCTGCTGCCGCAACTGCGCCGCATCGCCGACGAGTTCGTCCCTGACGCGGTGGTGCACCCGCCGGTGGAGGCAGCGTCGCCGATCGTCGCGGCCGAGCGAGGCATCCCGAGCGTGACCTACGGCTTCGGGCAGCTCCTCGACGACGCGATGGTGCGCGCGCTGGCCGACCAGGTCGCGCCGCTCTGGGAAGCCGCCCATCTTCCCGCGGACGCGCACGCGGGGATCTACCGCGATTGCTTCCTCGACCCGTGCCCGCCCGGCATGCGGCTTGGCGGACCCGCTCCGGCTCGTGTCGTGCAAGCGATACGCCCCGAGATCCCGGGAGCAACCTCCGACCCGCTGCCCGAGGAGATCGGGAGACTTGGTGACCGTCCACTCCTGTACCTGACGCTCGGCACGGTGCCGCTGTTCAACCAACTGGCGACGTTCGAGGTGTTGCTCGACGCCGTCGCCGAAGAAGACATCGACGTGGTCGCAACGATCGGACGCAACAACGACCCCGCGGCGTTGGTTCCTCGGCCGACGAACGTGCATGTGTACCAGTGGCTCCCACTGCGGCCACTTCTCGAACGCAGCGATGCCGTGATGTGTCACGGCGGATCGGGCACCACGCTGGCGGCGCTGAACGCCGCTCTGCCGCTCGTGGTCGTTCCGCTGGGTGCGGATCAGTTCGAGAACGCACTCGCATGCGAGAAGGCCGGGACGGCGCGTGTTGTGCGCCCCGGCGACGTCGGGGCTTCGGCGGTCCGTGACGCGGTTCGCACCGTGATGGCGCCGGGGAGCTCCGAACGCCACGCCGCGCGACGTCTGTCCGACGAGATCGCGGCGATGCCCAAACCGTTCGACGCAATGGCGATCATCGAGACGTTCACCGAATAGAAGGTGTGGCGGGTGGTTTGTCAGTGAGCGGTCGTGTTGTTCACGATCGGCTGGTACGGCCGGCACGGCTCGTTGCGCAGGCTCGGGCACGACGGGAGCGGCGTCGGCACGCTCACGCCGGGAACGACCGGAAGCACGAGGCTCGACGGCATCGACGTGGAGAAGGCGATCGAGACGCTTCCGGTGGAGTCCGGCTGCGTCTGGCCGAACGACCACACCGGTTGCGTGCCGTTCGGCGAGGCGATCGTCACTCGGATGCGCGACCCCGCGCGGTACGCGTGGCCCTCGTAGTAGAGCGGCACGACGACCTTGACGAACTGTCCGGCCGGCATGGGCGACGCGTCGGCGGCCGTGAACGTGGGGATCGGCTCGAGTGCCGTGCTCGGCTGCTTGAACATGTTGTTCGAGTCGGTCGAGAGCTTGCGCTCGCTCGCGCGGATCCAGCCGTTCTGGACGAAGGTCTCGTTCCCGTCGGGACGCACTTCGCTGATCGTGGCTTGCAGATCGACGTCGGGGGTCGACGATCGCACCCAGAGGTTCACGGCGCCGCTACCGATGACCGTGGTGTTCGCCGTGAGTGGCGCCGAGACGTACGAGACGGCGGTGCCGGACGGGTTCTGCTGCCAGTTCCATTGCCACTGCGACGCGTTGCCCCACAATCCGCCGGTTCCGGTATTGGTGCCGAAGTCGGTGAGCGGAAGGGCGTGCGCGTTCGAGCTGAACGAGTTGATCCCGCCGCTGGTGGGCGGTGTGTCGCTGAGCACTCCAGGCGATCCGAGGTACCAGGTGCGCGCGATGGTGCCCGGGATCGGGAAGGACGAGAAGTCCGCCGCGAACCCGGCATAGGGGTCGCCCGGGTTCGAGGTGCCAGTTGGCGATGGGCCGGCGCCGTTGTCGAACAGCACTCGAACCTGCGGAAGCTGATTGAACGCGGCGAGGGCCGCGCCGTACGTCGGGATCAACTGGATGGGGTCGGCCGGCAGCGTGACCACGTCGGTCTGCGGGAGGCCCATCGCCGCTTGGTAGATGACCGGCGCGGCCGCTCGGTGATCGCCGAGTTCTCGATCGGCGCCTGGTGCGCGACGAACAACTCCAAGAAGTCGTACCAGCGGTTGTACGTGTCCGGGTCGAGCGAGTCGATGTGCGCGCCGTTGGTGAAGGTGAACCACTTCTGCGTCGTCCCGGTGAAGTGCCGGACGAGTTCCGGGCAGTGTCCGCCCGTCTGTTCGTCCTCCCACTGGCAGGCCATGAACACCGGCACGTTGATCTTGTTGACGAAGGTGACGGGGTCGAGCGGGTCGGCGACCGCGGGGTCGTAGTGCGAGTTCGCTGCGATCTTCGCGTTCAGGTCGGCGGCCTCGCCGTGCAGCACCTGGTTGCTCGCGCACGTCGTGTCGCCACTTTGGATCTGCTGGTAGGCCCACGGCTGTCCGCTGTTGGGTCCGGCGGGTTGCGCCTCTTGCTGGCGCTGCTGCGCCCACGCAACCGCAAAGCCGGTATTGAGGATGCCACCCGGATAGAGCGTCGTCGCCGTGGCGTCGAGGATCGAGAGCGGTGAGATCGCCTCGAGGTCCGGCGGGTCGAGCTGCGCCGTGAACAGCTGGCTGATCGCCCCGTAGGAGATGCCCATCATCCCGACCTTGTGGTCGCGCACCCACGGTTGATGCGCGATCGTCTCGATCACGTCGTACCCGTCGAGGCTCTGCAGCGGCTCGAAGAAATCGAACGCGCCACCCGAGCAGCCGGTCCCGCGCATGTTCACGTCGACGACCGCGAAGCCCATCAGGTTCGCAAGGACCGCGATGCCGTTGTCCGGTCCGGCCGGGTCGGCGTACCCGTAACCCGAGTATTCGATCAGCGTCGGGTACGGCGGCGCGAAGTCGGGGCCACTCGGAATCGGAGTGCCCGGCGGCAGGCCGGGCTCGCCCGCCGGACTCGTCGGCGGGTGCACGTCGATGGCGAGCTTCGTCCCGTCGCGAGTGGTGAGGTACGTGTATCCGTTGTCGGGAATCGATTGGTTGTAGATCCCCGGATCCCACGGCGCCGCGTCCTCGGAGTGCACCGTGAGCGCATCCGATGTCAGCCCGTCAGAATCTCGGCGCACGCGATAGCCCGTCGCCGGCGGCACGTTCCGGAACAGCAACCCACCGAGCGAGTCGGCGCTCTGCGTCTCGAGAGTCTGTCCCGCGGAAGTGACGAGCGACATCTGCGCGAACGGTGCGACGCCGGTGACGTACACCTGGCGGCGCTGCCGGCCGCCTGAAACGGTCGGCGCCACCGCGGAAGCCTGCGTGGCTGTCGCCATGCCAGCCAGCAGCACAACGCTCGCCAACAGCGCACATCCCGCGCGCATCGTCCTATCGCCGGTCGAGATGACATTCCGTCCTGCCTTTCAAGGACGTCCAAACCGACGCCCCATCTGTGCCGAACCATGCGAGCGCGCGACAATCAGCTCACCTGAACCCGCTGGCCCACATACCCCACACCGAGATGGACTAAACCCAGTTGTTGCCGTGGAGCGGGCGCAAGGGCTCGGCGTACCGTGAACAGGTCAGCGAGGTTCCGTCGTCGATCGCTTCGGCAGCTACGACGACGGCACGTGTCATCGGTACTACGGATCGTCAGGGCTCAAGCTCGTCGAGGAACTTGCGCACCATCGGGAGTGAACGGTCGGGAGCCTCGAAGAACGGGTCGTGCCCGACGCGGTCGAGTTCGCAAACACGGACGTCGGGCAATGCTCGGAGCCAGTGCGCTCCGGCGACGGCCATGGCGTCCCGGGCGCCGTAGACCACCAACACGGGGCATCGAATGTCGCTCAGCTCGTCGGTGAGGTCCCACGAGGGGAACTCGCGCCGCAAGGGCTGGACATTGTCGTTGGGCATGGGGAGGCCGAGGTGCAGTTCGCGGTCCGCTTCGGCGCGTCGCACCGTCGGTTCGCCTTCCTGCATCGTCGACCAGATGGCGTACCCCTGGCGTTTCGCCTCGGCGGTGCGAGGACGCCAGCCGTACTGGAACGGCCAGGCCACCAGCCGAGCCGCCATCTTCGCGGTCCGGGCAGGACCGAGGGCACGAAACGTCGGAGCCATCATCATGCGCAGGCTGTTGGTCGGCCAGGTACCGGCCAACACAACGCCCGCGCAGTGCTCGGGGTTTCGGAGCGCGTACTCAACCGCGACGAAGCCACCCATCGAGTGTCCCAGCACTGCTGCGCGTTCGATCCCGACTTCGGAGCGAACGGCCGCGACGTCGGCACCGAGCCGAGGCAGCGTGTAAGTCGTCGGGTCCGCGGGCTCGCTTGCACCGCTGCCGCGATAGTCGTGAAACACCAGCTCGAACGTGTCGGTCAGCGCATCGAGATCGTCGGCGAGGTACCGGTGATCGTTGGCCGGACCGCCGCCACATGCGATCACCGGCGGACCCTGCCCACGGCGGAGATACGCGAGTTGGATGCCATCGTCCGTCGTGAGGAAGTCCACGCTGCACCGTAGGTCGTGTCGGTGGTGCGGAGAAGCACCGACACCCTTTGTCTAAGCCACTGCCGGTGTTCACGAAGTCGGGATGGCCGTCGCCGTCGCGATCCGCCACGGCCACCGAATTTCTCAGGACGGACAGCCGGCGAGCATGTTCCGTAGCGCGGCGATCTCGGCTGCGTCGGCGGTGAGATGCCATTTCGCTTTCACGGTCACCCATCCCTGCGCGTAGGTGCACCAGTCACCCCGAGCGGGCGGCTGCCATTGGGCGGGGTCTTTGTCGCCCTTCGATCTGTTCGTCGCGGCGGTGACTGCGAGCAGTTCAGGCGAGTCGACATCGTTCGCGAACGCCGTGCGAGTCGCCGCGTCCCAGGTTGACGCACCCGACAGCCACGCCTCCTTCAACGGAACAACGTGGTCGATGTCGAGCTCGCTCGAGTTCGGAGTCGTGTAACCGTCGTACGGCGACAGCCACCCGCCGTTCGGGCAGTCCCGGCAGCGCCGGTTGACGTTGCCGCTTGAGCACTTCGCAGCGGGTGTCGCACCCGTCGTGGTTGGCGTCGATCCACTGGACGAACAGGTCGCGGCTGTACCCAGTGCCCGAACCAGGCGGCGCGACAGTCAGGGCGTCAACGCCGCTCGCGGTGGTTGCGGTCGGCGGCGGCGCCGTCGTGGGCGATGCGGCAGCCGATGAACTCGTTGCAACGGTCGTCGTGGTTGTCGTCGCGTCGTGCTTGCTTCCCGACGAGCAGGAACCGAATGGCACCAACGCCACAGAGGCAGCCAACACGCCGACGACGAGCCGTCGACCAGAACTCCGCCTGGTCTCCTTCGCCGCAGGTCGCAGGGCAGAAGGCTCGGGTCCGGCTGCCGTGGGTTGCTAGTTCTTCGCCTTGAAGGCGTCCACGATCGAGGCCGGGATGCGGCCGCGATCGCCAATTTCGTAGCCTTCCGAACGAGCCCACTCGCGCACGGCCGCCGTGTCGATGGCCGTGCGTCCGCGACTAGCCCGTTTACGGGTCCTGGTCGATTTCTTGGCCGGCCGTCGCTTCGATGTTGCTGTCGGGCGGCTTCGGCGGGCTTGCCGCACACGGCGGGCAGGTGCCGTCAACTCGTCAAGATGCAGCTGGCATACATCGAGGTCGTACTGGGCTGTGCCGTCACCGATACTGATCGTGGTCACCGCGTCGGTGCCGTCGCCATGCAAATCACAAGTGAGAACGACACGAGTTGTCTTCGCCATGGCAACAAGTATGCCTCACCACTGACGGAAAGCCACCTTTTCGAACTCGGCCAAATGCCCGGACCCGCGCCTCGAGCTCGCGAGTTGTCGTGTCAGTAAGTGGTCAGCCGGTAGTCGTGTGTGATCCATTCGAGCAACGCGCGTCCCCCGGGTGAAGCTGTTGCGATTTGGTCGGGCGCGGGACGCGTGCCGGCGAGGCGTTGCATCCGGATCGCTTCGGACGTCGCCGTGCCCGGCAGGAGCGCCCCGAAACAGAACCCGCTTTGACTGAGGAGATCGAGGACGGCGGGGGCACGGGAGTCGGCGATCGGCACGTCCCCGTACGTCACCGGCTGCGCGTGCGGCACGGTCCGGTGGACGAGTTCGATCGCGGGGATGGTTGCGGTCGGGGCGAGGCAACCGAAACGAACTGTGGAAAGCCGGCGCCGCTCGTCGTGATCGGCGGACCCGGCGAGCCCGATCAAGCTGTCAGCACCGGGCGGGCTCGGCCGGCGAGGGTGCGGCACAATCCGTCGTTCAATCCCGAGCTGCTGGTAGAGCCCTCGGACCGGTTCAATGAACCGCTCCGGCAGGTGGACGTCGAGGGCTGCGAGCGGGGCGTAGGCCTGGAAGTAGACGACGGCACCGATGCGGGCAACGCCGAATCCGTGCGCCAAACCCCGATAGTCGGTTCCGGCGCGGATGTGGCCGAGCAACACACCGGTGGCGACCGCACCGGCGGCCACGAGCAGACGCTGGGTGCGATCGTGTGCGCCGGTGGCGACGTTGCGCGTCCCGACGACGCCGAGTCGCCGGTACTCAGCAACCATTCGAGTTCCCATACGTCGGGTCAAACCGAGCCCCCGGTAGTCGGGATCGACGACGCCGGCAATGGTGTCAGCGATGCCGCCGCCTGAGCTCGGCATGCGCGTACCGAGGTGTCCGACGACTCGGGGGCCGACCATCGCAGCGACGCTGAACAGCCGTTGCGCGCGCAGCTCGGCGCGCAAATAGGACGAGTCGTAGAACTCGGGTTCGGTGTACGAGTCGCCGTAGCAGCTCCGGATACAGGCGATCAGCGCCCCAACGTTGTCCTCCGCCAGCACGCGTACATCAACGGGCCGCGCACCATCATCCGACATGACATGGCGATGCTACGCAGCCGCACCCAGCCGCCAGGCGGTTAGGCGACGAGTTCTACAGGCAAGGTTTCGAGACCTCGAAGAACGAGGTTGTTCCGGTACGCCGGTGGATTCTCATCGGGCCATGCGGGCGTGATCGTGGCGAAGCGACTCACGAGCGCGTCGAACACGATCTGCCCTTCGGCGCGGGCGAGCGCGGCGCCGAGGCAGTAGTGGATGCCGGCAGAGAAGCTGATGGGTGCCGGACCGCTGCGACCAATGTCGAACGTGTCCGGATCCTGATAGGCGCGTGGATCGCGATTGGCCGCGCCAAGGAGCGTGATGAGCTCCTCGCCCTTGGCGACCGGGGTGCCGGCGACCTCGACGCCGTCGTCGAGCACGACGCGCCCGGTTAGCTGCACTGGACTGTCGTAGCGGAGGATCTCCTCGATCGCGGTTTTGAGCAACGAACGGTCGTCACGCAACCGCTGGAGTTGTGCAGGGAACAGAAGAAACGCGCGCAGTCCGTTGCCGATCAGGTTCGTCGTGGTCTCGTAGCCGGCGACGAACAGCAGCATCACCGTGGACAACAGCTCGGCCTCGGTGAGCTTGTCGCCTTCCTCTTCGGCGTGTATGAGCTCGGTGAGCATGTCATCGCCTGGGTGCGCGCGCTTGTCGGCGATCAGATCCATGAAGTAGTCGTCGATGACGCCCATGGCGTTGTAGACCGCCGTGAATTCGTCGATGTCAGCTTCGAACGTCGCGAGCGATCGGATGGCGACCTTGATCGACGGCAAGAGCGTGGCGTGATCCTGCCGGGGGACGCCCAGCATCTCGCCGATCACCGTTATGGGCAGCTTGAGCGCCAACTCGGACATCACCTCGACCTCGCCCTCGAGCGGCGCGAGGAGAGCGTCGGTCAGCCGCTGGATGTGGGGGCGCAGCGCCTCGATCGTCTTCGGTGTGAACGCCTTGGCGACCAGGGCTCGCAGGCGCGTGTGATCGGGTGGATTCAGGCCGAGCATCGATTCCGCACGTCCACGCAGTCTCGGGAAGCGATCGTCCATCTCGCCCTGAGTGAGGCCGAAGAACTCGGGCTTGATGCCAGGCTCTCCGCGGCCAAATCGGTTGTCGCGGAGGACGGCCTGGCAGTCTTCGTAGCGGCTGAGCACGGAGACGTTGAGCGTGCTGTGGTGCAGCGCCGTGGTTTCCCGCACCGTCGCATACCCGGGATACGGGTCGGCTTTGCCCTCGGGCGTGAGGAAGATGCTTCCGAGAATTCCGTCGAGATCCGTTGGGCTCACGGTGTCGGCCACCCCCGAACGATCGCCCGACACGCAGCCGCTGTCGATAGCCAACGGCGTGGTGTTCGTCACAGCTTCGGCGCCGCGAAGCACCCCGTCTGCCGCGCCCGCACATTCAGCCGTCGATGCGGCTAGCCCGAATGGGGACGGTCGCGGTGCTGTGTCTGTTTGGTCGGAGTTCGCGGTGGATCGCGGTCACCGCCGCCAGAACAGCAGATGCGTGACTCCACTCGGGCTGGGCACGGAGTCGAGGTGGTAGCGGTCGAGCAGTTCGTCGTAGGAAGTCCACAGTCGTTCGCCGCGGCCGAGGTCGATCGGCGCAACGGCGATGTGCATCGTGTCGACGAGGTCGGCGTCGAGAAACTCTCGGATGGTCGCGACGCCGCCACCGAGGCGCACGTCCTTGCCGTTCGCGGCTTCCGTAGCCTGCCGCAGGGCATCGGTGGGTGTGGCGTTGATGAAGTGGAAGGTGGTGTCGTGCAGGGTGAACGCCGGGCGAACGTGGTGGGTCACGACGAACACCGGGGTGTGGAACGGTGGGGTGTCGCCCCACCAGCCCTTCCAGTCGTAGTCCTGCCAGGGGCCGCGCTGGGGTCCGAACTTGTTGCGGCCCATGATTTCGGCGCCGATGTTCTCGTGTCATGTCCCGGGTGAAGTAGTCATCGAGGCCTCGGGATCCGCCAGGGTCGGCGCGGTTCACCCAGCTCGCGGTGGCGCCGGCCCACGCGAACAGGTCAGCGGGATCGGCGTGACCGAAGGGCCGTTCCAGGCTCTGGCCTTCACCTGCGCCGAAGCCGTCCTGTGACAAGCCGAAACATTGCACCCGCAGCAGTTGTGACATGGCTGTCCTTCCTCGGTGTGAATCGTGTCCAGTGCAAGCGGAGCCCGAGCGGAACCGGTCCCGGTGGTCTGCCTACTCTCGCCGACACTCAGAACCGCCAGCGCGTTGAACCCGGCGTCTCTTCGGCGGTACCGACTGCGGTCGCGGTGCGCGGCTTGACTTCGTAGACGAACCACGGCGGCGGTCCGAGCGTCGGCGCGTTGAACGGCGCGGTGATGCCGGTTCCCGAGTCGTCGGGCTGCGCAGGCCATCCGCTCTTCGCCCACAACGCCGCGATCTCGGCCACGATCGTCGGGTCGGTCACGCGCCGGGCTTCGCCTGAGACCATCACGTCGAAGCCTTTCGTGGCGACACTGATCGTGCAGCGCGGGTCGCGTGCGACGTTCTTCGCCTTGCGGGTGCGTTCGCCGGTCTGGAACCAGCATGAGCCCGCGTGCCAAAGCGCGCCCACGCTCGTCACGTGCGGGCTTCCGTCGGCGTTCAGGGTCGTCAGCCAGAACGTCGAGCGGTTCGGCGAGCGCGGGTCGTCGTGCGTCAGGAGGTCGGCGAGCTGCGCTTCAACTTGGGACCACTCGATCGTGGGCAGCCCATCGGCCTCGCCAAGGTTTGTTGTCTTCATAGTTCTTGAGACTCCACCCCTACCCGAAACTCATCGCGACCTCCGCGGCTGGCAGCGTGTACGTCGGTGACCCGTGGTCGCTCGAGCGAGGAGAAGAGGATGGGTGCGATTCGGTTCCGAACGCAGTTGCAGGCACGTGGTCCGGCGGCTGCCGTTGTACTCGACGACGACCAAGTAGCAACTGTCGGCGAGGGCGCCAGACGGTTTCCGGTCGTGGCGACGGTCAACGGCCACACTTGGCGAACGAGTGTGGCGCGGATGGGCGGCGAGTCCCTCCTGGGACTCAATCGGCAAGTGAGGGAGGCTGCCGGTGTGGCGGCCGGCGACACTGTGGACGTTGTCGTGCTGCTGGACGAACAACCCCGCGAAGTCGACCTGCCCGACGACCTCGCAACGGCGCTGTCGACAGACCCCACGGCGAAGACCGCCTTTGATGCCATGGCCTTCACGCATCGCAAGGAGTACGCCCGCTGGGTGGCTGAGGCCAAACGCGACGACACCCGACAGCGTCGCGTCGCCCAGGCCCTCGAGATGATCCGAGCCGGCAAGACCCGCAAGTGAGCACGCGACTCCACCGGTCGCGGGCCCTCGACCGAAATGCAGCGATGGCTTTGTACGACGAGAGCAGCGATTCGGGCCCTACTGGTCATCGGTTCGTAAACGCCGTTAGCAGTTGACCGAGGCGCGCAGCAGATAGCGGGCGTCGAACCCGTCGTCGGAGTATGCGGCGGTCTCGATCTCGAACCCGGTGCGGACGAACATCGGCTCGAGTAGCCACGTGAACGTCGAATGCTCGTCGCGGATGTGTTCCTCCATCTCCCAACGAGCCCAGTCGCCCTCGACCTCGCCGGCGAAGGGTGCGCACCACGCCTCGACGCGTTGTTCGGTCTGCTCCGGGTCGAACCCATAGACGACGTCCCAGAGTCGAAACAGTCCACCCGGACGGAGCATTGCTCGGACCCGACGTAGCGCGAGCACCTTCCAGAAATCGGGGAGGTGATGAAGGGCGTAGCGGGAGTACACGATGTCGGCGGGATCACCGAGATGGTCGTAGCTCAGAAAACCGGCCGCGACGATCTCGACGTTGTCGATCCCGGCTTCGTTGCACTTGCGCTGCAGCCGTTGGAGCATGACTGGCGACACGTCGACAGCGACCACGCGCCGACACGATCGTGCCGCCGTCAACGCGAACTGTCCGGTGCCACAGCCGAGATCAACAACGACCGACGAGGCATCGAGTCCGCAGGAGCGCAGCAGTTCGACTTCATCGACGGCTCGCGAGTCCATCTTGCGGTCGTAGCGCTCGACGTGGTCGGCATCGAGATTCTCGCGACCAGCGCTTGCGAGCTCGTCGAGAAGCCAACCTGGCGCACGCGGCTCGTTCGCTCGGCCCACGACCCTCATCGTGCCAGGACCTCCCCGGGCAGGCACGCGACAGCGCACGACGTGCGGCTTTCGGTCGGCTCGGGAGAGCAGTTGTCCGGTCGGACTCGTGGAGTGTTGCGCTCGCCGGAAGGGGAGTTATTGGTTGACGCGTCTGACGAGGTCGGCGAGTTCGCGGTCGAACCGCTCGGGCGATTCCCAGAACGGCATGTGACCGACGCCGTCGTGCCAAGACGGCACGGCCGTGGGGCAGTTGTCGAGCGTGAGTTGGGCCATGGAGGGGAGAACGATCGTGTCGTTGCGCCCGTGGGTGACGAGTGTGGGGATCGTGGTGCGCGACAGCGTGTCGCGACCGTCGATCTCGCGGGCAAGAAGCGCGGCACGTATGTTCGGGGGCACGGCCATGTTCCAGCCCAGCGCTGCGGTCGATTCGTCGTCGGGTAACGGCCGCGCCGTGCAGTGTGCGAGAAAGCGGCGAGTCGCGGCGATGTTGGCGATGAGGTCGGGAGCGCACATGTCAGGGACGTTGTCGAGCATCCCGGAGCCGATGTGGTCGAACGTGGGCGGTTTGAGGATCACGGCCGCACCGACGAGGTCGAGCCCGGCGATGGCTGCGTCGCCATAGAGCCGTAGGTAGTCGGTGACGATGTACCCGCCGTAGGACCAAGCAACGAGGACCGGGCGCTCGAGGCCGGTCTGGTCGATCACCGCGGCGACGTCTTGGGCCCACAGTTGTTCGTCAGCATATGAATCGTCGTCGGTGGGCTTGTCGGAGAGTCCGTGGCCTCGGACGTCGACGGTGACCATTCGGAACGAGTCGGCGAGAGGACCTGTGACCTGTTTGGTCCAGCAGGCGTCGCACTGCGACCAACCGTGAATGAACAGGATGGCGGGTCCAGCGCGGTCGCCCCATTCGCGGGCGTGGAGCCGCACGCCGTTTCCGCCGCGTACGTCGTAGGTTGCGACGGGATCGACGGGGTCGAGCGGGGAAGTCTCAACGGCGAGATCACGGTGCATCGGGCGCCTCCGTCGACGTGAAGCTCGTGCAACCGGCACTGGCCGGCTCGATCGAGACGGTACGGGCGCGCGACGAGGTGGGCATCGGGGTGTACACGCAACGTTGGCGTGGCCGGATGGCGGGCTGCACGTAGGCCTGTCGACGGTCAGTAGATGGAGGACGGTGGGTGATCGCTGAGTCGGGCGAAGTGCGCCGCGGCGACGGCGCGGCCGACCTTGCCCGACACGTGCAGCTTCAAATAGATGTTCGACAGATGGCGCTCGACCGTGCGGGCGCTGATGTAGAGCCGGTCGGAGATCTCGTGGTTCGTCAGCCCTTGGGCGACCAGCTCGAGCACCTCCAGCTCGCGCCCGCTCAGATCGGCCACGTCGACAGCCGGTCCGGGCGCGGTGCTGTCGCCGAGGAACGAGCCGAGCTCGGACGAGAACTGCTCCCACGCCGGTTCGCCCGCGAGCAGGATGTGGTTGTCCGAGTCGAGCAGCGACAAGCGCGCGCCCGGTATGAGCCCGGCGAGCAGTGTGGCCTCCTCGACGGGTACGACGTGATCATCGCGGGCGTGCATGACCAGCGTCCGCGTCGATACTTGCGGCGCGAAGCCGGTGACGTCGATGTCGCCCCGCGCCGCGAACAGCCGCGCCGCGTTGTCACCAGACGTCGTGTTGCGCAGCAGATCCTCGAACCACGCCATCTGCTCAGCCGTGCCGTTCGGGAGGAACAGCATGCTGAACATGCGCCGGAACGCAGGATGCGGCGTAGCCCAACCGGCGGCGATCGCCGCCAGCAACGCTTGTTCTTCGTGCTGTTGGCCGCGATGCTTCCGGCCGCGTAGATAGCCGCCGTAGACGACGAGATCGCTCACGCGCTCCGGGTGCCGGGCGGCATACACGATTGCGATCGCCGCGCCCTGCGATATCCCGACCAACACGAACCGGTCCACGCCTGCCGCGTCGACAACGGTCTCGAGATCTGCCACCCACGTGTCGACCGACAGTTCACCGACCCTGGCGTCCGACAGCCCGCAGCCCCGTTCGTCGTAGCGCACCACCGTATGGCCCTCGCCGAGCCGATCCAGCCAATGCCGCCACACCGGGCTGTACCAATCGAACCCCAGATGCGTCAGCCACGTCGCGACCCTGACCAGAGGCGGACCGCTCCCGTGCACGCCGTACGCGAGACGCACGCCGTCCGACGAAGTGCAGAACCGAACATCCTGCTTCACCCACGCGACGCTACCGATGCGCTGCCGCAGACAGCTGGCGTCGTGCCGTTGCCGCCGGTCGCGTCCGGTTGTTCGGCATCCGCGAAGGAGCGGTTACGGCGTGCTCGACTGGGATGTGATGCGGCGCTCGACTGTTCTGCTTGGTACGACTGTCGGCTTCGCTGTGTTGTATTTCGCTGCGGTTGTGGCGCTGGGCACGCCACCGGACTCGACGGACACAGGCGACGACGTGGTCGCCTGGTTTCGGCACAACGGTGCACACGTGCACACCTGGCTGTGGTTCCTCACCCTGGCCCTGCCGCTCGTCGCGGTGTTTGCGTCGTTCATTCGGAACCGGCTGAGTCCGCCGTATGGAGACGTCTTCTTCTTCGGGACGGTTGCCTTCGCCGCGCAGACAGCGGTGTACGGGTGGATCTGGGCCGGTCTCGCCTGGCATCCAGACGCTCTCCAGCCGGCGACGGCGCGCTTGGTGTTCGATGTCGCGAGCTATTGGGGTCCCGTCCTCACTGGAACAACAGTGATGACGCTCGCTCCGGTCGCGATTCTCGCTGTGCAGCGTCGGGATGGTCTACCCCGATGGCTCGGTGTCCTTGCCACCGTCGCGCTGGCCGAGCAACTAATCGAGACGATCACGATCTTCGGTGACCGGGGTTTCACCGCGCCGGGGGGGCCGATGAACAATTTCCTCGGCGCTGGCCTTGTCGCGGTGTCGTGGCTCTGCCTCGGCATCGTCGTCGCCCGATCGATGGACGACGAGACGGCAACATCAGTCCCAGCGCGTTAGTGGCACCTCACGATGCGAGCCTCGAGCAGTCGGTATCGACGAGCCGGTTCGTGAAGTCCGTCGTGGTCGTCCTCGGAGCGGGAGTAGCAGTCGTTGCGGTCAGTGGATTGTGGCTGTCGTTCCGTTACGCGCCGGCATCGGATCTGACTGCAGAAGGGCTCGTTGTGCGTGCGGGCGGCGGTTGGGTAAAGCATCTCCACGTTGCAGCGGGATGGCTCAGCGTGATTGCGGCGGCCGCGATCGTCGTAAGCCTGATCGTTCAGGGTGCGAGGACGCGGGCCAGTTGGGCGCCCGCGGCAGCGATGAGCGTCGTGCTCGCGAGCATGTTCGTTGCCGTGTTCTCCGGCCGGCGGCTGCC
Source organism: uncultured Acidimicrobiia bacterium (assembly GCA_963821725.1). GTDB lineage: Bacteria > Actinomycetota > Acidimicrobiia > Acidimicrobiales > JACDCH01 > DATAES01. The sequence goes on along the minus strand of CAWGFA010000014.1, from coordinate 258,115 downwards.
GTGGTTGCAGGTGGCACTGCGGGAAGTCACGATCGGAAGCCGGTACCGCGGTGTCTGGTCCGTAACTTCGCACCATCGTCCTGTTCGTGGTTGTTCCTGGCGGAACGATCGATCCGAGCCGCTATCGAATGTGGCTCGTCGTGCACGTCGTCGTCGTGCCCGTCTGTTCAGCGGCGGCCCTTCTCGCTGTCGTCGCTAGTCGACGCGCCCACCACCGGCGCAGCACCGATGCAGATCTGGTCGAGGCGCGCCAGCCACACGCAGTCGAGATCGTGCTCGAACCCGAACACGTTGCTGAGGACACGCCATAGCGCACCGCCCGTGCTCGATCTACTTGTCCGTGTCCTTCCAATGCACGCGACCGAACAGTCGACCGAGTCGAGCGGTGAGCGAAGGTCCTTCGTCCTGAGCCACATCGGCTTCGAAGGAAGGTGCACCATCGGGAGCGGGCAGTGCCGCCGCTTCGCTGTCAGTGAGTCCGCAGGACACGACGGTGGTGGTTATCTCGGTGATCTGGTCACGGTCGACGAATCGCAGTCCCTGTCGTGTCTCGACGGAGATGCCGTCAAAGAGATCCAGGTCGGGAACCTGCAGGACGTGGTGAACCTTGCCGAACTCGGTCCCGGAGGAACTGACCACCGGCGTGCCGACGGCCAATGCCAGGTACGAGATCGGACGCCCCTGCTCCACGACCCTCCTCGTGTCGATCGGTCGAACGTCCACACGCTAACTCGCCGCACCGGGGAGAAGGGTGGCGCGTGATCCACCGGCCGGCGTGTCAGGGCCAGAGAGCCTCGACCGGGTTGGTCGAGTTGGTGGTGGCGCCGTTACTCGGTCGGGACGATGAGCACGGCGCAACGAGCGCCGTGAGCAACACTGTTCGGCACGCTGCCGAGGACGCGGCGAGCGCCGGTCATTCCCCGGTTGCCGACGACGATGAGATCCGCGTCCTCGCTTTCGGCGATGCCGAGAATCGCGGACGCCGCGCCTTGACCGACGCAGTACGTGTCCACCGGAGACGCCGTCGCGTTTGATTTCGCTGGCCAACTGATCAAGGCGTGCTCGGTAGTCACTCTCGACCTCGGCGTCCGTCGACGCCGCGATGCCAGCTGATGCGTCGGCCGCGGTGCCGGCGAGGGGAAGCATCGGCCGGAAGGCGTGAACGAGGTGGAGCGATGCACCGTGGGTGCGGGCGAGATCAGCCGCGAGCGCGACCGCCTGGCGCGACCGTGACGATCCGTCGGTCCCCACCACGATCGAACGAAACATTCCCGCCTCCTCCGCGCCAGGGCCTTCTGTCGCGGCACCGGCCGATCCGGTGTCGGCCCGCCCGCGACGCCGGACAACTTACGCCGTCGTGACGACGACCAGTGCGCGAAGCAAGTGGCATCGCTCGTCCACCAGATGCACTCTGACGCTGGGTCAGGTAAAGAGGTCCGACGCCGCGAGGGGGTTCGACCCGCCGAGCGTGCCTTGCAACCGAGTGGGTGCAAACCGGATGAAGGCTGACTGTCGGTGGAAGTCCTTGCGCTGCTGCCGCGCTGATGGCGTCACTGTGTGCGGGCGGTTGCTGGCCGTAGGCGTACGCGGCGGTCGACTGAGAGCTCTGCCATATCGACATCGTCGCGACGAAAGGGGGACGGGCCGCCGCGCTGCCCCAGAGCATTCCTTCGTGCGCCGCTGCGGCTTTCTCCGCCGGACGGCTGGTGCGCAGGAATCGGACCGTCTGGGACATCCGGAGTCGGCCGAGTGTGAGCACAACGACCGGGCCGTCGTGTTGGACCGCACGGCTGGAAGGAACATCGGCGGGCAGCCCGGGCCAGGATCCGTGGGCGCGCAGCGGCCGCAGGCGGGCCTCGAAGTCTCCCGCGAACTGTTGGCCGACGGGACTGGTGTCGAGGAAGCGGCCGAACGCGTCATCGTCGTCCCAGAACGCGATCAGGCCGGCTCGTCGGATCGGCGGCGGACCAGAGAACCCCAGCGGTGCGAACACAGCGACTTCCGCCATCCTCAGACCCGGCGTGTCGCTCAGCTTCGGCCGGCGCATGATCGACCGCACCGTGCCAGCAAACCCGAGGTCAGCCAACTGAACAGTGGCGATCATGCGCGCAGCCTAGGTTCAGGCTCGACAACGCCAGTGCGCCGCGATGCACTTCGGCATCCACGACTACGGCGGCGCTCGGCGGGTCATGCACCGCGTCACGTTGAGAGGAGATCGTCCGGTCGGCCCCGACGACGTATGCGGCTACGACGATGTCGTTGCGGTGTCCTCGGACCCGACGAGGGAGTAGTCGCCGTCGGCCTCGCGGTGACGTTCCATCCACCGGGCACGGCCGTCGTCTGGATGTCGGTGATGTGGTCGCCGTGGACCTCGGGTGTGCCGGTGTTGGCGTCGGGGAACCAGATCTCGACCTGCCCGGGTTGGTCGGTGTGCGCGGCGAGCGTGAAGTGGTTGGTGCAGTCGGCGGTGGCGATCGTCACGATTCCTGGCGCGGCCTTGGCGTAGGGCCGGGACACGCACTTCCATTCCGGCACGATCGCCGAGGTCGTGATCACCGGGGCAGCCGTTGCGCCGGAAGTGGATCAGGATCGGGTCGGGCGTTCCGCCTGGCTTGCCGATCGAGTGCGGGTCGCCGCAGGCCTGCCGCCACTGCCACCACGTGTCGCCCGCGGTGCGAAGTGAGTCCTCCTTGGCGGCGAAGCGGGCGAGCTTCTCCTCGCTTGCGGGCGGGTCGCTGAACCAACCGTATTCGCCGACCCACATGGCGGTGCCGTACTGCGAGGCGAGACCGGCGTAGTAGTCGAAGAGGCCGTCGATCGGAATGTCGTCGATCGATTCTGCGTAGTTGTGCGGAGCGAAGACGATGTTGTCGTCGGCCGTGAACCCGGGAGCGACGGGGACGCCGAAGACGGTCGTCTCGAAGAACGCGATGTGGTGGATCGACCCGGTCGTCGTCTCGGCTGTCCGGATCGCGTCGATGGCTCTGGCGTAGAACGTTGCGAGAGCGGTCTTTGCCGCGATCGCCGTCGTGGCCGTGGTTGGGTTCGTTCAAGAGGTCGTAGCCGGCGACCGCAGGGTCGTCGCGGAACGACGTCGCCAGCTTCGCCCATGTCCCGACGAGCTCGTCCATGATCCCGTCGCGGTTCGTGTAGAAGCTGTCCCACGCGGTCATGACTGCCTCGGAGCTCTCGCGGGATCCGTGCTGGCACGTGTCGGTTCCATCGGTCAACGTCGCCCACTGCGGCGCTCCGTCCCAGCCGATCGCGGGCTCCGAGCCTGCAGCGCACGTCACTCCCGGCGGGGTGGCGATGAACTTGCCCCATGCGTCCTGATGCATGTCGATGACGGAGTAGATGCCATGCGCGGCCGCGGCCGCAACGGCATCGTGCACTCGGCCGACGTACGCGTCGTCGAACACGTCACGGGCTGGCTCCAACGACGACCAGCTGACGAGCAGGCGCACGACGTTGAAACCCTGCTTCGCCATGTCGGCCCAATCAGCGTCGGTAACCGGAACGACCGGCGGCAAGCGAGGGTCGGCCTGGTAGTAGTCGCCGAGCGAGTTGACGTTGACGCCGCGGAGCCGGACCTGGCGGCCAGCATCATCGAGGATCGCTGCGTTCGTGCCGCGCGTGGCGTGGAGCGGAGCAAGTCTGGGCGCGGCCGGTGCCTGCGACGACGCCGACCCTCGCTCCGCGCCATTGTCCGTGCATCCCACGAGCGACGGCGCCCACGAGCACCACCAACGCGACATGGTGCCGAACTGTCCGCATGACGTGACCCTAAGCCGTGCGTGAGCCGGGATCTCTCCCGCTAGATGCGTGGATCGGGGAAGCGGGTGGGCAGCCCCTTCGTCGCCACTTGGAACAGCAGCGCCGGTTGCGGGATGCCGCGCAGCCGGAACTCACCGAGCGAACGGAACCGCACGCCCTCCGGGACGGCGCCCTGCACCGCCTCTCGCGTGTCGCCGGTGACGACGATCTGGGCGCCGTGGGCCGCCGCGCACACGCGGGCGGCGGTGTGCACGGCCATGCCGATGTAGTTGGTATCGGTACGGGTCGGCCACCCGCTGTGGATACCAACCCGCACTCGTACGTGGGCGCCATCCGTCCACGTCCGAGCTTGTAGCTCCCGCTGCGCCGCCACGGCAGCGTCGAGTGCGGCGGCCGGGCTCTCGAACACCGCGAACAAATCGTCGGCCCGGGTTTCGACCACGTGCCCAGCCCGCCGTTCGACGCTCTTCCTGAGAATGCGGCGCACCTCGTCGAGCAACTCCCGGTATCCGTCGCCGAGGTGGTGGACCAGAGCGGTCGAACCCTCGATGTCGGTCATCAGCATCGTCACGAAGCCAGACGGCAGTGGCATGGGCTCCCGGGCTCGGCGCCGACCCTGTTCCCGCTCGGTCTGCAGCTGACCGGTGATGAAGCCCACTGGCACGATCCCGAACTTCTTGGCCGCCTTCAGGAGCCTGACGCGGGCCCGCTCCCGGGCGTCGTCATCCTCGAAGGTGACCTGGCCGAACCGCGCCAGGGCATTGCGCACGTGGGCAGCGTCGTGGACCGGCAGCCGACGCCGGCCCTGACCGTCCACGTATGCGAACGCGCTGTTCGGCAGCTGGGCGCGCGTCGCCGAGTCGAGCGGAGGCACGTCCGGAACGTAACAAGGTGGGGTCACGAACCATCCGCTTTGCCGGTCCGTAACATCACTGTTACGGTAACTAACGTGTTACCCAATGCTGATCCGTTCGAGGCATTGGGCGACGCGCACCGTCGAGAGATCTTGCGCCTGCTGAGTCAGCGCGACCTCGCGGTTCAGCAGATCGCGGACGCGTTGCCGATCAGCCGTCCAGCGGTGTCGCGCCACCTTCGCCTGCTGAAGGAGGCCGGCATGGTCGCCGAGCGGGCGGAGGGCACCCGGCGGATCTACCACCTGGAACAGGACGGGGTCGAGGCGGTGCGTGAGTATCTGGAGACGGTGTGGGGCGAGGCCGCGGCCCGGTTCCGCATCGTCGCCGAGAACACCCGGCGGCGACGGCGATGACCGAAGTGCTGCGTTTCTCGTTCGAAGTCGCGTGCGGCGCGGACCACGCGTTCGCAACGTGGACAGAGCAGATCGGTCTGTGGTGGCCGGCGGACCACACCGTCAGCGGGTCCCCGACCTCGATCGTCCTGGAGGGCCGAGTCGGCGGCCGCATCTACGAGCAGACCCGGCACGGGCGAGAGCACGAGTGGGGCGTCGTGACAGCGTGGCGTCCGCCTGACCTCGTCGCGTATCGGTGGCACCTCGGGATGGGAGCGGAGCGCGCGACGGACGTAGCGGTCACGTTCCTGCCTGTGGATGCGGAGATGACACGAGTGGAGATCGAGCAGTCGGGGTGGGAACGGCTGGGCTCGCGCGGCGACGGAGCTGCGCGATCGCAACCGGACCGGGTGGGAGTCGTTGGTGCCGCACTTCCGTGCGGTTGTCGAGAAGGGAGCGTGAGGATGACGACCGGAACGAGCGATGACCCGTGGGTGCTGAAGACTCCGCCAGGGACATCGGAGTACGTGATGTACCGCGACGAACAGGCAGAACCCCCACAGCTGGTGTGCCAGGTCGGGTCGACCAAGCTCACCTACCAGCTGCGCGCGATCGACGACCTCCATGCGTGGCTGAAGCAGCAGGGCGACTGGGTGGCGTTGGGTGCGGCGGATGAGCAGAAGCCGGCCTCGGAGGCGACGGTGGAGGCATGGGGTCGTTCGCCCGACAACCCAGTGGGCGGCTGGTACGGGTTGCGGAAGGGCTACCGCGGGCGGTTCGCGATGTACGTGCCGCCGCTCATGGAGGCGTTGGGGTTGGCGGAGGTCACCCATGACGCCCGCAACAACAAGATGCGGGCCAAGCCCTGAGCCCGGCCGGTGGTGGTCCGCTATCGGGTGCGACCCGACGCCGAGCGGACCCAGAGCCGAGCACCGGCGAGCTGATCGGCAGCTTCGGCTGAGTCGCTCTTCAGGCCGCTCCCACCCGGTGTCCACCCAACGTCCGCGCTTGACTGCGTGTCGACGGCGGTGCAGGGTCACGACCGCCCCGCTCCGCGGGTGGACCAGCTGCGACCGGCAAACCGACGACTGAGGGCTCGAAGCTGGTCGTCTTGTAGAGGTTGACCCGAAGGGGGTTCACATGCGCCGATCCTCGACAGTCCGTGCTGTGGTCGTCGGATCCCTGCTCGCCGGTCTCCTGGTAGCAGTTCCAGCGGTGCCGGCCGCGGCCGTCAGTCAGCGCAACAGCAACCCGAACAACTACCTGGCCATGGGCGACTCGGTGCCGTTCGGCTTCAACCCTTTGCTGGCCGAGCCGGGTGTCGAACCTGGCGCATTCGTCGGCTACCCAGAGCTGGCGTCAGACCTGTTCCGGCCTCGGAAGAAGCTGTTCAACGCCAGCTGCCCGGGAGAGACCAGCACCAGCCTGATCACTGGGAGTCGGCCCGATAACGGCTGCCAGGACTACCGGCAGTTCATCGGACCGCTGCATGTCGCGTACTCCGGCAGTCAACTTCAGTTCGCTGAGGGCTACGTTGCAGCCAATCCGCGGACCGGGCTGATCACCATGACGATCGGCGCCAACGACCTGTTCCAGCTCTTGGACAACTGCGCCGGTGACCTTGGCTGCGTGACGGGCGGGATCCCGGGTCTTCTCGACACGTTGAAGACGAACCTCATCACCATCTACTCCGGCCTGAGGCAGTCGGGGTTCCACGGGGAATTCGTAGCGGTTACCTACTATTCGCTCGACTACAGCGATCCCGTCGGTACCGGACTGGTCCAGGCAATCGACGGCGTACTCGCAGGCGTGACGAGCGCGGGATTTGGCGGCAAGGTCGCCGATGGTTTCGGCGCGCTCGAGTCGGCGGCGGATGCCTTTGGCGGCGACTCGTGCGCCGCAGGTCTGCTCATCCATCTCACGGCGACCACTTGTGACGTTCACCCGTCGCCAGCGGGCGCAGCATTGCTCGCGCAGGCAGTCCGGGCGGCAGCGTAAGAGCGCCCCCTAGTGTCGGTTCGGCGATGGACGACATCGAGGCGATCAAGCATCTCAAGGCGCGGTACTTCCGAACGATGGACACCAAGCAGTGGGACGAGATGCGGCAACTGTTCACTGACGACGTCGTGGTCGATACGACAGCGTCGGGGGGCGGAGTCGCATCCGGAGCCGACGAGTTCATGGCATTCCTGCGCGAGACGCTGCATGACGTGATCACCGTCCATCACGGACACATGCCCGAGATCGAGATGACTGGATCGACGTCCGCCGTGGGGATCTGGGGCTTGCAGGACCTTCTCGTGTGGCCGGACGGAAGTCGACTCGTCGGCTTCGGGCACTACCACGACCGCTACGAAAAGAGCGCGGGCGAGTGGCGGATCGCTTCCTCGACGCTGACGCGGCTGCACATGGAGTTCACGAGTCCGCAGCAGGGTTGAAGCGTCCGCCGCCGTGCCGCGCGGTGCGGCGTGCTGGTTGGATGCGTGCAAGGATCCGGCGATGACCGAGCGCATCGAGGTGCAACGGGCCATCGCGGCGGAGCCGGCCGCGGTCTTTCGCATCCTGACTGATCCAAACGGCCATGTGGCGATCGACAGCGCCGGGATGCTCATGAGCGCGACGGGCGACAGGGTGTCGGCCGTGGGCGACACGTTCGTCGTCCACATGGACCGTGAGGCGCTCAACGACTATCCGCTCGGTCTGTACGACGTGACAGTCAGGATCGTCAGGTTCGAGCCCGATCGCGAGATCGCGTGGACGATCGAAGGCCAACTCAATCTTGGCCACACCTACGGCTACCGACTCGAGCCGATCGAAGCCGGAACAGTCGTGACTTCGTATTACGACTGGTCCGACGTCGAACAGTCGTGGAAGGACGCAGCCGTATTTCCCGTGATATCGGAGCGGGCACTGGCCGCCACCCTCGGCATCCTCGCCCGCACTGTCGCTCCCGGCAAACCCCGGCCCCTGGACTGACCTTTCCGTCCGAACGCGCACGCCGCCACGCCGCTGCCACCGGTGGTCTACGCAATTACTTCGTGTGAAGGTCGAGTCGCATCGTGGCTGCGTCGCCGTCGTCGCGAACGTCGGTGTAGCCGTGTCTTCGGTACAGCCGGATCGCCGGGTTCGTTTTCTCCACGCTGAGACTGAGAGCCGCAACCCCGCGTCGAGATGCCTCGGCGGCGAGCTCGTTCAGGAGCTCGGACCCGACGCCTTGGCCGCGCACGTGCGCAGCAACACCGATCGTCACCTCGGGGATCGACGAGTCGATGTACCCGTATCCCGGATCGTGGTCCGGGAGACAACGGCACCAAGCGGCGCCGACCGGTTCGCCGTGCTCATTCTCGGCGACGACACCGATGTCATCGTCCCTCGGCCAGTCCTGGACATAGTGAGCGAAGTCAGGCCGCGCCAGGACGTCTGACAGAGACAGCGGCGCGCGTTCGGCATCCCAGTTGGCTGCCTCGACAAGCATGGCCTCGAGAAACGTCACGTCGTCAGCTCGGGCGCGCCGGATGGTCATCTTCTTCGTCGCCTCGTCTCTCATGTCGACCCGAAGCTCGACGCTCACCACCCAGCTGCGCCCACGACGCCAACACGCTGGCGATCGCGTCGTCGTAGCGCGGCTGCTTCGTCGGGTCAGGTCTGGCCGGTTGTGCTTGTCTGCGACAGCCTTGATGCGCTCCAGCGTGCGTTGCATCCCTCGTTCGAGGTCGGCCTTGCGATCAGGGATCTGCATGACCCTCTTCTCGACAACGTCATGAGCTTCGACGGGTCATCCAGCATCTCGAATGACTCGACGAGTTCGGTGCCACCAGTCGCGGCGGGCTCGAACCGGTAGGTCCACTTCGTCGACGGTCCCGCCGAATGCGTCACAAAGGAGAACCGGCGTCCCCGCTCGGCCTCGATGATCTCAGGCTTCGTGCTCCATCGTGCGACGCCGCGTGTTGGTTCCCTTGAATCGCACGCCGGGAGCGGGGCCGGACGCACCGTCGAGCCACTCGCAACGGACCGTCTCGGGACTCCACTCACCCATCCGTGTCACATCCGACACGAGGTCGTACAAGGCTTCAGCCGATACGTCGACGTGGATCCGCCTCTCCGACGGTTCCCTTCTGCATCGCGTGAGTCTCCTGCCTTCACGCCCGAGTGGCAATCGGGGATGTCCCCGACGGCCGACCACGTGCGGATCGTGGTGCGGTGATCCCACGCAACGGCAGCGCGTCGCTTACTTCTCTATTCATCCTACGGCGGAGGACTCGTTTGCTTCCAACGCATCGGGCAGCGACGATCGCCGCGTGCTCGGTGACGACGAGCTGCGGCGGGAGCGCGCCTACCTCGATGCCGCCTACGACCGCGTCGCTGGCCATGCGGGGTTCGGCCGAGGGCCTGGCCGGGGCGGCGCGGCGGCTCACCGAGACGAGGAATGCGCAGGCGCTGTTCGAGCGCGACAGCGCCATCGTCCACGCCAGCCGCCGGCTGGCCGCGCTCGACATCGCGAAGGACCGTCTGCTCGTCGGTCGCCTCGACCTCGCCGACGGCAGCTGCCTCTACGTGGGTCGCCTGGCCGTCGCTGACGAGCACGGCGACCCGCTCGTCGTCGACTGGCGGGCGCCGGCCGCCGAGCCGTTCTACCGGGCGTTGCCCCACGACCCGATGGGTGTCGTGCGGCGACGCCACTTCCGTTGGCAGCATGGCGAGCTGGTCGGGCTCGACGACGAGGTCTTCGACGTCGGCGCGGCCGAGCGAGGCCGGGCTGCACCTCGTCGGCGAGGGTGCGCTGCATGGCTGCGCTCGACGCCCCGCGGACCGGTCGTATGCAGGACGTGGTGGCGACCATCCAGGCCGAGCAGGACGTCGTGATCCGTCGCCCCCGCTGCCGGCGTGACGGTCGTGCAAGGGGCGCCGGGCACCGGCAAGACCGCGGTGGCGCTCCACCGAGCCGCCTACCTGCTCTACGCCGAGCGGACCCTCATCGCCGGCGCGGTCCTGTTCGTCGGGCCGTCGTCGACGTTCCTGCGCTACGTCGAGGACGTCGTCCCGTCGCTCGGTGAGGACAGGGTCGTGCTGGCGACGCCGGCGGATCTCGGCCCAGAGGTGGCGGTGTCGAAGGTCGATCCGCCGGCGGCGGCCGCGGTCAAAGGCGATCTCCGCATGGTCGACGTCCTCGCCCGGGCGATCCGCGCCCACGAACGGGCGCCGCGGGCAGGCATCGAGCTCTGGGCGGGTCGGTTCCGCCTCGTCGTCGAGTACGACGACGTCGCCACCATCGTCGCGACGGCTCGTCGACGGTCGGCCACACACAACGCCGGCCGGCGGGTGGTGGAGCGCCTTCTCCTGCGGGCGCTGGACGCCGCGTACCGCAACGGCCTCGAGCGCGACGCCCGGCATCGGCCGCATCGGCCCGGAAGCGGTCCGCTACGCGCCACCGCTTCTCGACGTGGTCGACCGGGGTGCGTTGGCGCAGGCCCTTCACGCCATGTGGCCCGTGCTCAGCCCCGAGGAACTCGTGCGCCGCCTTCTCGCGTCGCCACGGCGCCTCGCGAACGCTGGCCGCGACATCCTCACGGCCGACGAGCTGGACGCGCTGCATGCCTCGAGTGAGGGCGACGGATGGAGCGAGGCCGATGTGGCCCTCCTCGACGAGTCCGACGTCCTGCTCGGGCCCATCCCGACGCGACCGCATCGCGCCCGCGGGCGCCGCCGGTCGCTCGACCACGTGGCCGAGCGGATCCTGGAGGAGCGGCTGCCCGACTGCCCGCGGTGTGGGCGCCCGCTCGAGTACCTGCCGGGCGAGGCGTCCGGCCGCGACCGGCTGGAGTGCCGGGAGTGCAAGGCCAGGTTCGCCACGACCGCGCTCATGGGTGATTCCGCCGCCAACGAGCTGCACGGCGTGTACGAGGAGCTCGCCCACCAGTTCGACGTCGAGCGACGACGTGCGCGCGGTGCGCCCGGCCGACGCCCGGTACGGCCACGTCGTCGTGGACGAGGCCCAGGATCTCTCGCCGATGCAGTGGCGGGCGGTCGCCCGGCGGTGCCCGACGCAGTCGTGCACCCTGGCAGGCGACGAGGCGCAGGCAGTCCGAGCCGGCGCGGCGGCGACGTGGGACCGCATCCTCGAGTCGTTCGGCGTCGCTGCGGGTTCGGTGACTCGCCACGAGCTCACGGTCAACTACCGCACCCCGGCCGAGGTCATGGAGTTGGCGGCCCGGCTGCTCGAGCAGTTCGCACCGCACCTGCACCCGGCCCGTTCTGTCAGGACCGCGGGTGTCGGTCCCCGCCGCCTTCACACCGGTGGCCGGCCGCTCGACGCGAGCAGACATCGCGGACGCGGTCGCCGAAATCCGGACCGAGCGTCGGGGCCGGGCTGGTCGCGGTCGTCACACCCGAGCTCCTCGCCGCCGACCGCAAGGACGGCGCTGAGCACCTCACCGCCGTCGACGCGAAGGGATTGGAGTTCGACGGTGTCGTGGTCGTCGATCCCGAGGCCATCGTCCGCGAGTCGCCGGGGGCGACAGGCATGGCGCGCCTCTACGTCGCGCTCACCCGGGCGACGACGAGGCTCACGATCCTCGCACCGACGCCGCCGGGCCCGCCGCTCGAGGACGTGCTCGGTCCGTTCGAGCCGGCGCCCGTTCGTTGAGCCCGGAGGGCCATGAGGGGAGAGCCCAGGAGTGTGTGAGGATGCCAGCCGAGATCACAGGAGGACCCATGGCCACTGACCGCTTCCCGGTAGAGGCGAGCCACATCATGATGTTCGCTCGCGCCATAGGGGATCCGAACCCCGCATACAGCGATCCTGACAGTGTCCAGGCAAAGGAGGCCGGCGGCATCGTGGCGCCGCCGACGTTCGCGATGGCCAGCTGGCAGTTCCAGGCCGAGCATCCGTTGCGACCTTCACCGGGCAAGCCGTGGTTCGGTTCAGGGCGCGAGCCCTCCGGGCTCACACGCGGCGCGGCGGCGGGGGAGGCGGCGGTGGCGGAGGCGGCGGTACCGGCCTGCACGCCGAGCAGCACTTCGAGTATCACCAGCCGATGCGGCCCGGCATGGTGCTCACCGTGGAACAACGGCCAGGGGAGACGTGGGAGAAGCAGAGCAAGCGTGGCGGCACGCTGAAGTTCTCCGAGACGATCACCGAGTTCCGTGACGCGGAGACCAACGAGCTCGTCGTGACCGCACGCGGCGTCGGCGTCCGGACAGAACGCCCTGTCGCGAAGGAGTCCTGAGATGCCAGTCAAGGCCGGTGACGTCAAGGTCGGCGATACCCGGACGCTCGTCGTGTTCGACGATCTCTCTCGCACGCAGATCGTGATGTACGCGGGCGCCTCGGGTGACTACAACCCGCTGCACTCTGATGAGATCTTCACGACGAAGGTGGCGGGCTACCCGTCGGTGTTCGCGCACGGAATGCTGAGCATGGGCGCGACCGGAAGGGTGCTGACCGATTGGTTCGGCACCGACGGATTGATCAAGTACGGCGTGCGCTTCGTCAACCAGGTGTGGCCGGGCGACACGCTCACCGCGACGGCCACCGTCGAAGCCGTTCGCGAGGACAACGGCGAACACTTCGCCGACCTCACGATCACCACAGTGAACCAGGACGACCAGCCGGTCGTCACAGGTTCGGCAACCGCGAAGCTCGAATCCTGACAGAACGAGATTCGTACGAGGATGTTTCGCGGCGTCTGCCATTGCGCTGAGCGGCGCGAGTCGACGGCATCGGTGGTACTGGTCGCTTCGACCTAAGTCTTCTCGACGGGTTGATCCGATGTCCGCGTGGTGACGGTCGGGGGGGATCATGGGCGTGTTGGGTGCGGTGGTCAGCGGTCGGTCGCGCGTTGGGTCGCTGTTGACTCGACGGAGCCGCGTCGTTGTCGCGGTGCTGGTCGTTGGTGTTGGTTCAGTTGGGCTCGCGAGTTGTGTCGCGGATCCGCCGCCGGCGATCGGCGACCGTGACGGCGGGCGACGGTCGCGCCACGGTGTCATGGGATGCCCCGATCGCGATTCCGTCTCCGATCACTTCGTATGTGGTGACGCCATGGATCGGGCAGGTCGCACAGACGCCCACTGCGTTCAACTCGACGGCGACGACGCAGATCGTGGGCGGGCTCACCAACGGGCTTTCGTATCGGTTCACGGTGAAGGCCATGACTGCACTCGGCAACGACGCGCCAGCTCCGAGTTGTCCGGCGAGGTCATCCCAGGCCCCAAGCTCGCGTCGAGCTATGACCACACGTGTGCGGTGGTGACGGGTGGAGCAGTCAAGTGCTGGGGCGACAACTCCTGGGGAAAGCTCGGCAACGGGACGACCACCGATTCGAACACGCCGGTGTCGGTGACCGGACTCACCGACGCCACGGCTGTCACCGCAAGCGACAGCCACACCTGTGCGCTGCTCGTGGGCGGTGCCGTGAAGTGTTGGGGTCGCGGCGTCTTCGGGGAACTCGGCACCGGCTCCACCACGGACTCGGCGACGCCGGTGCCGGTGACCGGACTTGCCGATGTCACGGCCCTCGCCGCGGGCGACCAGGGCTACACGTGCGCGTTGGTGACCGGTGGTGGCGTGCAGTGTTGGGGCGGGACCGTACCGCTCGACGACGGGACGATCGGCACCTCGTTGGTTCCGGTAGCCGTCCCTGGCTTGTCTGGCGTCACTGCTATCGGCGCCGGCATCCATCACACGTGTGCTGTCGTCGCAGGCGGCGCGGTCACGTGTTGGGGCGGCAACGAGGACGGAGAACTGGGGAACGGAAGCGCATCCTTCGACCAAAGTCCCCCGGTGACCGTGGTCGGGCTCGCCGGCGCGACCGCAGTCGCACCCGGCGGCTACCACACCTGCGCACGGGTCCCCGGTGGGAATGTGAAGTGTTGGGGACTCAACGACGAGGGGCAGCGCGGGGACGGAACCACGAACTCCGACTTCACCATCTCGAATGTTTCAGGTCTCACCGGCGCGCGAGTTTTGAGCGTGGGCTGGTATCACACGTGCGCCATTGTCGAAGGCGGAGCACTCAAGTGCTGGGGAAGCGACGGGTTCGGGCAGTTGGGTGACGACACGACGTGCTGCGGGCTGATACCGACCTCGGTCACCGGAATCACGAACGCCATCGCCATCACCACAGGCGGCTACTTCACCTGTGCTGCCCTGACGAGTGGCACGGTGAAATGCTGGGGCGACAACGAATTCGGTCAGCTCGGCGACGGAACCAACATCCCGAAGTCGACACCGGTGACCGTCATCGGCCTCTAGAACGCCTCCGTACGCCACCCGAGCTACGCCGCGACCTCGCCTGCTGCGGCGGGCGAGCGAGTGTCAGGCCGCGGTGCCTACAGTGCGTCCGATGGACGTCCGAATCGCCGCTGTCGAACCCTCGTTGACCGCGGTCGTGGTCGTCGAACCGATGGATCTGTCGCGCTTCATGGCCTGCTACGACACCGTTTACGCATTCCTGCGGGGCGGCGCTGACGTGAAGCAGACCGGCCAGAACATCGCGCTGTACGACCGCGGACAGCGGATGGAGGTCGGTGTCGAAGTCGACCGAAGTTTCGAGCCTGCGGGTCTGGTGGTGTCGTCGAGCCTGCCCGGTGGACGCATCGCACATGCGACGCACACGACCGGCTACGGCGACCTCGGTAAGACCTACGACGCAATTGGCAAGTGGTGTGACGCAAACGGCCACGAAACGACGGGCATTCAGTGGGAGATCTACTCCGACCCAGACGAGCACGATCACGTCGACGTCGAGATCTGTTACCTGTTGGCCTGACGCGTCGGCCCCGGACGACGGAGCGTGACTCGCCATTCGTGCCGGTCGACGCCTTTACCGGACGACTTCCAGATCGACATTCGCGACGGTCGGACAGTTGTCAGCGCATCCGGTGTTCGAGATCTGCACCGTGTTCGTCCCCGCGTCCAGGTCGCTGACCGCGACGGGTACGACAAGGAAGTGCCATTGGTAGCGATGCGACGCTATATCGGGCGTCGGATCCGGCACTCTGGTCGTCTTGCCGTTGACCGTCACGTTCACCGCGGTCGGTGACGAATACCAGTACACGTTGAACGTCAGGTAGGCGCGGGCGCCCTTGGGTCGACGTTGCTCAGCCTGAACGTTGGAGTTTGCTCCCAGCGTCCGAGCCTTCATGTCGCCACCCTCCAAGATGAGGCCGGCCCAAGTATGGCCCACCCAGCCAGACGTCTCTCCAGGGCGGTTGGCTGCAAGCGGCGGGTCGAGTGACTCGGCGGTCTGTGCCGTCTTCGTCTCGTAGTGTCGGCGTTGCGTCCATTCGACTGGGTGGGGCGCTGGGCAGGGAGGCGAGGTGGACGCGGTCGAGACCCGCTACGTGAGGTCGGAGACGGGATGGATCGCGTATCAGGTGGTGGGGTCGGGTCCGGTTGACGTCGTTGTTGTTCGGCCGGCGCTGTTCCCGATTGATCTCATGTGGGACGAGCCCGCCCTGGCGCGTTTTCTCGACGGTCTGTCGTCGTTCAGCCGGCATGTGTGGTTCGACCCGAGGGGCACGGGCGCGTCGGATCCGATCGACCAGGCCGAAGGGCGTCTCGTGGAGTCGTGGGTCGACGATGTCGTCGCGGTCATCGATGCGGTGGGCTGCGAACGGGTGGTGGTCCTCGGGCTCTCGGCGCCGGCGGCCCTGTTGTTCGCGGCGACGCATCCAGAGCGGACCGAATCCCTGGTGCTCGTGAACCCCAGCGCCCGCATGAGTACAGCGGACGGGTATCCGGAGGGTGTTCCCGACGAGGTCCTCCGCGAGCGGGTGACCGAGGTGCGGGAGCGCTTCGGCACGGGATGGTCGTTGCGACGGTTGACGTCGAGTTTGCAGGACGATGTCCGGTTCAGTCGTTGGGCGTCGCGTGCCGAGCGCCTGAACTGCCGCCGAGTCGACGTTGGCTGGCGGCTGCGCAACGTCTATGACGCGGATGTCCGTCACGTGTTGAGCGCCATTCGGGTCCCGACACTGGTCGTGCATCCGCTCGTCCGACGAGCACTACGACACGCTTGGCCCGCTACGTCGCGGACCGCATCCCCGCGTCCAAGCGTGTCGAGTTGCCGGGCGACGACTTGTGGTTCTTCGCCGGCGAGACAAAGCCCTTGCTGGATACGATCGAGGAGTTCGTGACCGGGCGGGTGATGATCCGAGACGACAATCGGGTGCTCGCGACGGTGATGTTCACCGATGTCGTCGGATCAACTGTGCAACTCGCCGAGCAGGGCGACGAACGGTGGCGCGCGCTGCTCGACAGTCACGACACGGTCGTGCGCGGCGAGATCGAGCGATTCCGCGGTCGCGCGGTCAATACGACGGGTGACGGGTTCTTGGCGACCTTCGACGGTCCCGGACGTGCCCTTCGATGCGCTGGCGCGATCCGCGACGCCCTCGGCCCGCTCGGTCTCGGGTGCGGATCGGGCTTCACACCGGCGAGATCGAACTACGCGGAGACGACATCGGCGGAATAGCCGTCCACATCGCTCAGCGCATCCAGGCGCTCGCCGAACCCGGCGAACTTCTCGCATCGTCAACTGTGAAGGATCTGGTCGCCGGATCGGGAATCACGTTCACCGACCGCGGGTCACACTCGCTCAAGGGCGTACCCGGCGAATGGCGACTCTTCAGTCCACAACCTGGTGGACACGAGGTCGCGTGAGTGCGCGTCCGATGTGGCGCGACCAAGGTCGACGGCGAAGACGGCGCCGCCGCGCTCGTCTCCGCTGTCGAATCGTGGTCCGAGGTGGCGCCGAGCCCGACCTCAGGCGTCTGTTACAGTGGGCGGGTTCTCCGGATTGGTCCCGCCCGCGCAGGTTCCGTGGCCCGCCGCCGGGAGACCCCTGCGTGTGTGGGGTCTGAACGATGCTGTCGATCGGACCCTGTGCCGGGTTCATGTCATTCAATCCGTTGTAGGAACAGATCGAGTTGGAGTGTGCAGGCGCCCCCGTGCGGACCCCGAGCCGGAGAACGCGGTCCCCGGAGTGCCCGGACGGCCGGCACTTCACCAGCCCAAGCGACACCAGCGCTTCCACCGACCAAAACGACCGCGCAAACCGCAGCCGCGAGGAACTTGTGCGAATCATTACCCCAGCCTTTCGGAGCAACCCCCTGTTGCCCGGCCGGGATGTTACGTCAGTGGATCGTGCGACGGGACGCGGCAACTGGAACCCGGACCGTCAGCGTGGAGGGTCGGAGATCTCACAATGGGTCGCCTTCGCCTCTGCATCATCCCCGTTGGGTCTCACGATCGCTGTTCGTGATCTGCAGGTAGGCGTCACCTTCTCGACGCGATGTGGTGTTGCCGCACCCGCCGTCTTCATGCGTCTGGTAGGTCGGCCGAAGACGTTCTGGCCGCGGCGAGAAATCTGACCACCGCACGACGACGCCGGGATCGTCGCACCGGGCGAATATCTCTGACCACACCATCGGGTTGGCCAACTGCGTCTCCGCCACCACGGAGCCGCCGCACGACCGTCGCCTCCTGCGTGGTGAGATCGCTCACTGTCCCCGTCCACCATCCGTCGCCGTCGCCGCTGATTCGCAATCGGTACGGCGTGCGCGGCCGCCACGCGAAGTCGCGGGTGTTCGGATTGCCCGGCGCGCTCGGCAACGTCGAACGCTCACCGTCGAGCTCGCCGGCGCCGTCGCGGTAGCCGCCCCAGTTGACCGCGGTGCCGTCGGGATGCGCCGGGTGCCACTGCAAGCCGAGATGGGCCGCACCGATGTGGCGACCACGGTCGAGGAACGACGTCTGCAACGCCCAGAAGTACAGCTCGTCGACGGCGGGCGGTTCGACGATCTCGAGCGTGACCGCCACCTCGAGCAGCGACAGAGGGGAAGGGTCCCAGCGAAGGTGCATCGACGAGGCCCGATTCGGCGAGGTCGGGTAGCCCCGCACCCGAGTGCGACGGCGGCGCAGCGCCATCTCGGGATCTTGCCATCAGACCGGAGCCGCGAAGCTGCGGTACGGGCCGATACGGCCGTCAGGTCGAGTCGAAGCCGCTGCGAAAGGCGAAGAACACCACGCCGAGAAGACAGAGCGCCGCCCACAGGAAGTCCCATCGGAACTTGACGGTGAAGAGGCGGGCGATGATCGGCACGAACACCAGGAGCGAGATGGCTTCTTGCAGGATCTTGAGCTGGGGCAGGCTCAGCTTCGTGAAGCCGATCCGATTGGCCGGCACCTGGAGCGTGTACTCGAACAGGGCAATGCTCCACGCCGCGATCACCGCGATGTACCACGCTCGATGGTCGAGCCACCGAAGGTGTCCGTACCAGGCGAGCGTCATGAAGATGTTCGATCCGACGAGCAGCAAGGTCGTGACGACGAACACCTTCACCTTCGATCCCCCTGGTTGGCAGCGGCGTGGGAGGGACGAGCCGACCTCCGACGCCGGCTGTACAGCTCCAACCGAGCACAGGGACTGTGGCCGCACGAATGATCAGGCATGGCAAGGGCATACCCGCCACGGCGGTGGAGGGAGTCGACCAGAGGCGTGCCTCGTCCTCGAGGACTCCGCGAGTCGGCTGCGATGCGGCTCTCGCCGCCGGAAGCCGAGCGTCCGTCAGGCGTCGGGCGGCGGCGGCTGAATCGATCCCGGCGGTGGCAGCGTCGGGGCCGGCGCGTCTGCAGCCTGTCGATCGTTCTGCTCGCGACGCTTGGCGTCGACTTCGGCTGCTTCGAGGTGGCGCAGCCGTTGGGAGAGCCACGAGATCAGCGCGCGGAACGCCAGCGCGATGATGCCGTAGACGATCATCGCGAACACAACGGACGTGTCGAAGATCGCCTGGACGTTGCCGTTGGTCGTACCGAGTTGGATCGGCGTGAATATGCCCCTGAAGGGCTCCATGACACGGTCGAGGTTGCGGTACGCCCATTCGGTGAAGCCCGCTGACGGGTTCGCGCCGAAAAGCAGCAGGAAGAACCCCAGCACGAGAATGATCTCGACCGCGATGAGATAGAAGTAGACGAGGTACGTGATTGCGCGGGCCACCAACACGATGACCCTTCTCTCGTGGACAGCGTGAACCGGTTGATCTGGCATCGTCATGTATCTCCTCGGTCCGAGCAGCACAGAGGCTAGATCTGACGTCGTAGCCGAGACCACGAGTCACGCCGATGACTGGATGCACTCGAGTTGGTGGCATGTCCGCCTCGGGAGCACCTCGCTGCTGCCCGAGGCTCTGTGTTCGGTCCCGGCATAGGGGTCATTCGCGACCAAAGGGCAGTGTCGCCGCGCCCAAGGTGGTGATGCGTTGCACCTAAGCTCTCACCATGGGGGCGGATCTGAGGCGGTGAGTTTGCGCGGTCAAATGCGATGCCCGGCCCTGGCCGGGCATCGACGTTGTTCCTGATAGCGATTCGGGATCTGCAGTTCCGGCTGCGACGGTTCGTGATCTCCGTGGTCGCGGTCGCGCTCGTCCTGGCGCTGACCGTCGTGCTCGCGGGTGTCGCGACCTCACTCGATGTCGAGATGAGTCACACACTCGACCAACTCGGCGTCGACCACTGGATGGTGAACGCTGAAGCAAGCGGCCCCTTTTCGGAGCCGTCCCGATGGACGAGAAGACCGTCGTGCAGGTCGGAGCACTCGACGGCGTCACCGAGGCGGAGCCTCAGGTGTTCTATCCGTACACCCTCGATTCACCATCGGGACCGAAGAGCATCACCCTTCTCGGCGTTCAGCCCGGGAAGCTCGGTGCTCCTCGACCGGACGCAGGTCGCGGACTCGAGAATCCTGGTGAGGCACTGGCGCAGCCGATGTACGGCCTGCGGCTCGGGTCCACGGCGCGGGTCGGCGGCAAGTCGTTTCGGATCGTCGGGACGTTTCACGAGTCCACCATGCTCGGTGGCATACCCAACGTGTTCGTGAGCACGACCGACCTGCAGAGCATCGCCTTCAAAGGGGCGCCCGTGATCACTGCGGTCGCGGTGAAGGGATCACCAACCCACCCCGCTGACGGGCTGAAGATGGTGAATCGAGCCGACGCGTCGTGCGGACCTCATCCGGCCGCTCGAGTCCGTGAAACAGACCATCACGCTTCTCTCGCTGCTCTTGTGGGTCGTCACCGGTTGCATCATCGGGTCGGTCATCTATCTGTCAGCGCTCGAGCGGACGCGAGACTTCGCCGTCTTCAAAGCGATCGGCGTCTCGAATTCATGGGTGCTGTCAGGGCTCGTGCTCCAAGCAGTCCTGCTGTCGACGCTGTCGGCGGCTGCGGCGATTCTCATCGCGCGGCTCCTCGCGCCGGCGATGTCGGTGCCCGTCGCTTTTCCTGCGGCCATTCTCGTTCTCGTCCCGGTGACGGCCGTACTCGTGTCCGTTCTCGGGAGCCTCGCTGGCGTTCGCCGTGCTGTGCGGGTCGATCCAGCACTGGCGTTCGGATGAGGGACGTTCGATGCCCGACCTGATCGTCAAGGATCTCGTCGTCGAGTACACGACCAGTGGCGATTACCGAGTGCGGCCCATCGACGGGCTGAACCTCGAGCTCCCTGCCGGGCTCATTGAGCATCCTCCTCGGTCCATCCGGATGCGGAAAGACGACTCTGCTTTCGTGCCTCGGCGGCATCTTGAAGCCAACGAGCGGTTCGATCTGCGTCGGCGGCACCGAGGTGACGGACCTGTCGCGTTCGGAGCTGACGGACTACCGCAGGCACACCGTCGGCATCGTGTTCCAGGCGTTCAACCTCGTGCCGAGCTTGACCGCCGAGGAGAACATCGCCGTTCCGCTTCGAGCCGTCGGCGTCTCAAGGCAGCGCGCGAGGAGCGCGCCCTGGAACTGCTCGAGATGGTCGACCTCGGCCACCGTGTCCACCACCGTCCGGCAGGTCTGTCGGGCGGACAGCAACAACGCGTTGCCGTCGCTCGAGCGCTGGCGCTCGATCCTCCGCTGATCCTGGCGGACGAGCCCACAGCACACCTGGACTTCATCCAAGTCGAGGAGATACTGAGGTTGGTGCGGATGTTGGCCACAGGCGAACGGGTGGTGGTCGTGTCCACCCACGACAGCCGGATGGTTCCACTGGCCGACAACGTCATCGAGATGGCCCCGATTCTCAACGTGCCAGACCGCCCCCCGTCCGGGTGGAGCTGGCGCCGGGCGAGGTGCTGTTCCGGCAAGGCGAGCGAGGCGAGCTCGTCTACATCATCGAGGACGGCTCCGTGGAGATCCTCCGTGAGCACAGCGACGGTCGCAACGAGTTGCTCCGGGTGCTGTCGAGCGGGGAGTACTTCGGCGAGATGAGCCCGCTCGCAGGGCTGCCGCGAACGGCTACGGCCCGCGCCAGGGATCGAGGTCGTCTTGACGGGATACACGGCACGTGCCTTTCGTGATGAGGCATCGAACTTCGCACGCGACCGATCGCCAATTGCAGCGGAGAGAAGCGTCGGATCGTGAAGTTGCCGCGACGGCGAACGCTCGCAGACGAGGTCAGTCCGGCAGTGCGTGGCTTGTCCAAGCGGATCGACGCCGAGCAGACGTTCGAGGACGGGGAGTGCATCGTGGCCGAGGGGAGCCTCGGACGCGCCATGTACATCGTGGCTGACGGACGGGTACGCATCGTCAAGTCTTCCGGCGGCGGCGACGTGACCCTCGGCTACATCGAACGCGGTGATTTCTTCGGCGAGATGTCCTTGCTCGAATCACTCCCTCGTTACGCAGGCGCGTTCGCCGTCGGCGCGACCCGTGTTCTGGTGATCGAACCGGGAAGCCTCGTGCTCCGGATCCGCCACGATCCCACGCCTCGCCATCGAGATGATGCAACGACTGAGCGGCCGGCTGAGGCTGGCGAACGCGCGATCGATGCAGGTCCTCGACGGTAACGAGGACACCGCAACGCCACCGATCTGGGAAGCGTTCGGTGAGGAGAGCTCCGGCGATGCTGATTGACGTCGAGGAGAACCGCCTCATCGTCATCTCAGATCTCCATCTCGGAAACCCGTACTCACTAGCGGCGCGCAATCTGGCGAGCTTCGTCGACTACGTGATCGACGGGGGTTACAGCCTGTGCATCAACGGCGACGGTGTCGACATCCTCCAGGGCCGATTGGGCCGGCTCACGCAGCAAGGCATCGAAGTGATGGACCTGTTGCGGAGGTTCGAAGCATCCGATGGTCGCATGTACTACGTCGTCGGCAACCACGACATGGTGCTCGAACGAGCGCCTGCACACCTGGATGTCGGAGTACCTCACACCTTTCCTCAATGTCCGAACGCGAAGCCTGCGCGTGCGGATCGAACACGGCCACACGTACGACGCCTTCTACGTCGCGAGCCCGCGGATCTACGAGATTCTCGGCATGGCGGCGACACCGTTTCTTCATCTGTATCCGGACATCTACCGACTGTGGTCCGCGACAGCGCGGGCGCGGATACGTGCAGGGCGGAAGATCGCCGGGACGTCCGACGAGTACTCGACCGCGGAGCAGGAAGCCGCGGCGATGATCGCCAACCGAGGATTCGACGTCGTGGTGTTCGGACACACGCATCGGGCCGAGAGAGTCGAGCTTCCTCACGGCGCCACGTATCTCAACTGCGGCAACTGGTTGCGCGACACGACGTTCGTTCAGATCGCCGACGGCTCGGCCTCACTCCTCGAGTGGCGCGAGTCGGGACCAGTCCCTCACAGCGTCCTGTGAGTCTGAAGTGCCTGTGCGCGTGGTGAGTCGACGAGTCGACGTACTCGTGTCGACTGGTCGACTCACCCGCCTTGATGTGAGATCAGCGCTTCCCGCCGCTGAGTTTGACGGTCGCGGATGTCTGCGCGCTCGAGCATCCACCGCTGTTGCACACCTGAGCTTGAACGTCGACGGTTGCTTGACCGCCTCGGAACAGGCCGTTGCTCGGGGCCGCAGTGCCGACCCAGTCGTGCGGCGCGCCGTCGCAGACGACGTCGGGTTGACTCTCGAAGTTGCTGTTGAAGACGGCTCGACCCACGCGCTGCTGCACGGCGCCGAAGATGCCTTCGAAGTTGACGGCATCGCCCGTGCAGGTCAGCGTCCCACTGATCGCGGCTGAACCATCGCGCCCGAACGAACCGCGCGAGTTGATCGTCACATTCACAGTCGGCGCTGGCGCCACAGGTCCGACGGTCAGCACCATCGTGCCCGACGTCTCGGGAGTGGTTCCGTCACCGAACACCAACAGGAACACATCCTGGCCGGCCGTCAACGGCCCAGTGATCGTTCGCGGGCCGCACGTGAGAAACGTCGGAGCATTCGCTGGACCGGCCACGGCCATGATCCCGGTCCCGTAGCTCGACTGGGAGGTATCGGCTGTGAAAGTGCCGGACTGTGTCACCGTTGAGTGGTACCAGACACCGTGCTCGACCGCTGGGGCCCCACAGCTCGCGTTGAGCGATGTCTCCAATGCGTCGGTCGTGGCCTCGGTGGTATCGACCGTGTCCGTGAACGGCACCGGTCTGATCTCGGTCGCGTTCTCGATGGTGTCATTTGTCGGCGCGGCCGCGTACGCAGGCGTACCCGCGAACACCACGAGCCCGAGTGTCGCGAGTGCACCGGCTGCACCCGCGGCGAAGAGCTTCCTTCCTCGTGTTCCCCGCATGGTTTCTCCAATCCGCGACGGCCCGCGCCGCGATTCGCGAAACGACCTCTCGTCGTTTCCGCGGCGGGGAGGCTATACGTCAATCGAATTCGGCGCCTCGTGGAGGCACCCCGACGCAAAAGGTCGGGCCTAACGGCTCGCTGAGTACGCGTCGATGATCGAGGCCGGCATCCGGCCGCGGTCGCCGACGGTGTAACCGTTCGCGCGAGCCCACTCACGGATCGCGGTCGTGTCGAGGGCCTTACGTCCACGGCGTGCCCTCCGAGGTCGAGAGGACTTCTTCGCGGGACGCCGCTTGGAGGACGACGGACGCTTCTTGCGCGGTTGCCGAACCCGACGTGCCGACGAAATCAGATCGTCGAGATGCTGCTGGCAGAGATCCAGCTCATAAATCGCGTTGCCATCGCGAATGGTGACGGTGGCAACGGCGTCGGTGTCGTCGCCGTGGAGATCACATGTGAGCACGACGCGAGTTGTCTTTGCCATGTGACCGAGTATGCAGCTATCGAGCAGAAGATGCCATTCGCGTGGAGAATTATTGTTCTGCGCAGACTTTGTGCTATTCGACCCTCATCTTCGAAGTCAGCTCATAACTGCCGTCTGACCGCATCAGCTACGGAATGCTGCTCCGGCCTCGGTGGCTCGCTTCCAGCTTCACGAGCATGTTCCACCAGCGCTGACTCAGCGCAGTGGCGCGACACCTCGCGCGTCGGTCGCCCACGCATCGGCTGCGTCGATGTCCTTGTGAAATCGCTTGTGGACGTACAACCGCTCGCCCAGATTGTCGACCCGGTACCACAGGCCTTTCGGCGGCCCGATGCGAGTGTGGCGCCTCGTCTCTGTTGCGATCCCTTCGACTTTCGTCGTGCCTCCTCGCCCGCACCGGAACACCACGATCCGGTGATCGGTCACGGCCACGACCCGCCATGCCTTCTTGAAGACGAGGATCCAGTACGAGATCAGTGCGAAGTTCGCCGACTTCGTCTGTGCCGCGAAGACCGCCTGAACCGTTTCGCTCGACTCGAGGTACGGAGCGACCGCCTTTTGCATCTTGTCCCGTAGTGCCATGTTCCCAGTACGACGCGCGCACATGGATCGGTTCGCGTTCGGTGCTGCGGCCGACGCCGCGGGCCGCGAAGGCCATGGGATCCTGGGTTGGATGACCTCTGGGGTGCGGAGCGAGCAGGCGTACCCGCCTCGACCCCCGATCGGGACCTGTCCGGTCCTCATCGAGCGGGAGACACACGTCGCGGTCCTCCGCGAGATCGCCGACCGGGCGGGCGCAGGTCACGGACAGCTCGCGGTAGTCACCGGCGAGGCAGGCGCGGGCAAGTCCCGCCTGCTGAGCGACTTCTGCGCGTCGCTCGGCGACAGCTGGCAACGATTGTTCGTCCGGATCGAGGCGGGCGCGACGAATCCATTCGGCAGCACGATCGACGCCGTCCCCGCACGCGAAGCACCGGCGAGCGCGATCGGGTCGGGACTCGCCCAGTCGCTTGCCGACCGAGCTCGCGACAACCCGCTCGTATTGATCATCGAGGACGTCGAACGCTCGGACCCAGTGGTGATCGCGGCACTTGCGTCAGCGCTCGACGGTCTGCGCGACGAGACCGTGCTCTTGCTCGCCGCCTTCCGGCTCGGAGCGCATCCGGTGCAGAGCGAATCGACTCTCGCGCTCGCCGATGTGTTGCGAGCGCGGCAACGTGACCGCGGTCGTCGGTCCACCGGATGCATCCCAGCCCGTGTTCTCCGGCAAGCAGACGGAGTGGTTCGGGGGTTCGTTCAACAACAAGTCCTCGGTCGGGCATGGCACGCTGACGTTCGATCTCGTGGGAGGCGGCCAGTCGCTCCACGTGCACAACGTCTTTCACCAGGGCTGGGGACCCGGCGCCGATCCCAACGGACCGCCGACCAAGATGTTCGACAAGCTGACCTGTTCGTAACGCAACGCAGCGTCGCGACGCGTGGTGACCGCTACCTTCGGGGCGGTCGCCACGCGCGCGTCGATCGTCGGTGTCGATGCGTCAGAGGGCGTGGTGCGTCTGCTGCACGGTCGCCGCGTGTGCGGCCAGGCCCGTCGCACATCGCCGGATGAACTTGGCGAGCACGAGGCGATAGATCCAACCGGTTCCGCGGCGCTTCGGCTCGAACGTCGAGTGCCAGCGGATGCTCGTGCCGCCGTCTGAGGCTTCGAGGTCGATGTCGGCTCGATAGCCACGCAGCGGCAGACCTTCGAGGAGCGCGTAGCTCAATCGCCGGCCAGGCCGTAGCTCGACGAGACGCTCGACGCTCGTCGTTCTCCCGGTTCGAAACACCCGGACTGCGTTCAGTCCCTCTGGTTCGCCATCACCCTCGTGCTGCAACTCGAACGAGCCGATCGGCGACCAGACCGGCCACGTCGCGCCGTCGGCGAGCAACCTGTAAACGGTGTCGGCGTCGGCAGCCGTCCACGCCCGCTCATCGATCTCTTGCTTCTTGCCCATCGGGCCACCTCTCGATCTGTACCAAGTGGTACGTGTACCATATGGTACATGTCCCAGATCGCGCAACCGAAGATGTCAGTGACAAGGGCCACGCTGCTCGAGGGAGCGATCGAGTTCTCGTCACGTCACGGTCTCAGTGATGTGAGCTTGCGGCAGATGGCCGAGGCGCTGGGCACGAGTCACCGGATGCTCATCTATCACTTCGGTTCGAAGGAGGGTCTGCTCGTCGCGATCGTCGACGAGATGGAAGCGCGTCAGCGCGACCAGATGACCGCGCTCGACGCGGATCCGACGCTCTCGCCGGACGAACAGCTACGACGAATGTGGCGCCAACTCGCGGATCCCGCGATGTGGCCGCACGAACGGCTCTTCTTCGAGATGTACGGCCAGGCATTGCAAGGTAGGCCGCACACGACGCAGCTGCTCGACACCGCAGTCGAGTCGTGGCTCGAGCCGGTCACCGCGATCGGGCAACGGGCAGGCATGACGAAGCGCGAGGCGCGCGCGAGCGCGCGCCTCGGCCTCGCGGTCGTCCGCGGTCTGCTGCTCGACCTGCTCGCGACCGGTGACCGCAAAGGTTGCAACGATGCGATGGAACGCTTCATCGCCGGCTACGTGGATTCGGACACCCCTACCGCCGGCCGTCGATGACGTGACGGTCCGCCGATGTCGTCGAGCATCGCGACCTCAACGTGGCGACCGCGTGCTCAACTGGACCCGTGGCGAACCAGCAGGCCGTCGGCGGGAGCTATCACCAATTGCTGGACGGCGGTCCCGAGAGCAGCCGCGAAGTGCGGCGCACCGTTTCTGACTTGTTGACGACTTGGGGCTGCGACGGCTTGGTGGACGACGCGGTGCTCGCCGCTGCCGAACTCGCCTCGAACGCGATCCTGCACGCGGGCAGTGACTTGGAACTCGTCGTGCACCCGCTGCCGAGCGGAGCGCGTATCGAGATCATCGACCGACGCCCGGACCTCGTGCCGACCGCCGCGCCCGTTGGCGGGAACGCGCCTGCGCTGAGGGCGGAGAGCACGACCGGGCGCGGCCTGCAGATCGTCGCGACGCTGGCCAGTCGCTGGGGATACACGACCAGTGCATCGTCGAAATCCGTGTGGATCGAGGTCACGGAGCCAGTGTCGACGGAACGAACCGAACCGGTCGTGGTCGAAGGGCATCACGAGACGAGCGATCCCGCCGCACGCCTCTTCCACTTCGAATCGTTGCCGGTTCGTGCCGCCGTGAGTAGCGGCGTCCACGTCGAGGAACTGATTCGCGAGATCCAGCTCGCCAGCCGGACGACACCGATCGGCCAGGCGGACTCGGCTGCGCTTCGTGAGCTCCTCGACCTCAGTGCTCCCGCCCGGCTGGCCGGACGGCACGCCGCGTTCAGCGCGGCAGCGAACGACCAGCCGCGGTTCAGCATCGACGTGCGGTTGTCGCCGGCAGCCATCGCAGCCTTCGGCGAGCTCAACGCGATGCTGACCGAGGTGTCAGGTCGACTGGGAGCGGCTGCGGTCCGGCTGCCGAGCGAGGTCATCGACTTCCGAGGCTGGCTTGTCGACGAGCTCGCGCGTCAGGCGTCCGGTGGCCCCCCGGCCCTCTGCCCACTGCCCGATTGACGTGGACGCGCTCGCCGCGTTCCAACGCGACGGCTTCGTGATCCTGCCGCGCTGTGTGCCGGAGGCCGAGCTCGCGCCGGCCATTCGTGAGCTGCATGGCGAGTTCCCCACCGCTGACGAGTTTCACGACAACGTGAGCCCGGAGCGCAACGAGCGGTTCCGCGACGAGTTCAACGGCATCACGAGCTTTCCGTTCGCCAGCGTCGAGCTCAGCATCCTCGCCGTCCACGACCGCATCGTCGGTCTCGCCGAAGAGCTCCTGCAGACACGGGAGCTGCGCGTCTACTCGATCGAGTCCTGGGCGAAGTACACGGGCGCCGCGAAGTACGGCCAGCATCATCACCGCGACTACCTGAACCACACCCTGCTGGTGCCGTCTCGCGGCGCAGCGAGACAGATCGAGATGTTCCTCTATCTCACGGATGTCACGAGCGAGCTCGGGCCGCCGACCTTCGTGCCCGCGCACTCGACACCAGTGCTGCCGGCATTGCCGAACTGGTATCCGCGCACTGCTGACCGCCGCGACGACGAACATCCGACCTGGGTCTCAGAGCAAGGACGTCCCGATCTGTACGAGCACGAGGTCCAAGCCGACGGTCCGGCCGGAACCGTTGTCGCATATCGCATCGAGACGTTCCACCGCGGCACCGAGCTCGTCGCACCGCGTGGGGCGCGGTACACCATCCATGTCAGCTTCCGAGCCGCCGCTTGCGACTGGATCACGCGGCGGGCGTGGACCGATGCTGCGAACACCGAAGCGTGGGGCCAGTTCGTCGCGCGTGCCACACCTCGCCAGCTCGAGCTGTTCGGCTTCCCTGCGCCGGGCCATGAGTTCTGGACCGACGAGACCTTGGCGGATCTGGCGCTGCGTTACCCCGGCATCGACGTCCGAAGGTGGCGCTCGTAGCCGGAGGCTCTGAGCCCGCGTGCGCTGAACGTGGCGTGTGCAGTCGATGCGGCTCGTTCGTTATGGTCCCGGCGTGCGGATCGTGATCCTCGGTGCAGGGTTCGGTGGCTTGGAGCTCGCCACGAAGTTGTCGGAAGAGCATGGTGACGACGTCGACGTCGTGCTCATCGACCAGAGCGACGGCTTCGTCTTCGGTTTCTCGAAGCTCGATGTCATGTTCGGTCGCGCGCTGCCGGCCGCCGTGCACCACTCCTATGCGGATGTCGTGAAGCCAGGGGTGCAGTTCGTCCAGGCGACTGTCCGAGCGATCGACCCGGCGAGCAAACGGGTGGAAACGGACGCCGGAACCTTCGAGGGGGACGTGCTCGTCGTCGCACTCGGCGCCGATCTCCACCCCGAGGCGACGCCGGGGCTGCTCGAGGGAGGGCACGAGTTCTACACCGTGCCGGGCGCATTCGCCCTTCGGGACGTTCTCGCCGACTTCGACGGCGGCCGAGTCGTCGTGGCCGTGACGTCGACGCCGTTCAAGTGCCCTCCGGCTCCGAGCGAGACGGCGTTGTTGATGCACGACTTTCTCACGTCGCGCGGCCTTCGTGAGAAGTCTGAGATCGCGTTGGTGATGCCGCTGCCCGCGCCGGTTCCGCCGTCGCCGCCCGCGTCGAAAGCGCTGCTCGCGGCCTTCGCGGAGCGCGACATCGCGTGGCATCCGCAGCAGTTGATCCGCCGCCTCGATGCCGATCGCAGCGTCGCGCTGTTCGACGGAGGAGGTGAGATCCCGTACGACCTCTTCTTGGGCGTGCCCGTTCATCGGGTTCCCGCCGTCGTCGAGGAGTCAGGCATGACCGTCGACGGATGGATCCCTGTCGATCCGCTCACGCTCGAGACCTCGTACCCGGGCGTCTACGCCGTCGGAGATGTCACGAGCGTCGGCACACCGAAGGCGGGCGTGTTCGCGGAGGGACAAGCGTCGGTCGTCGCCGATCAGATCGGCGCGATGGTGAAGGGCGGCGACGCGTCGCAGTACGACGGTCGCGGGGTCTGCTACCTGGAGTTCGGCCACGATCGGGTCGCGCGCGTCGACGTGACGTTCCTCAGCGGGCAGCCGCCGACGGGTGGCTTCGACGAACCATCAGCGGCGATCGCGGCGGACAAGGCCGAGTTCGGTTCGAGCCGCATCCAGCGGTGGTTCGGTCACGCCTGGCTTCCGACATGAGGGGTTGATGCCCGATCTCAAGCCGCCGCGTCTGGCGGGCGACGATCGCGCTGTCCTCCTGGCGCTCTTGCAGTACCAGCGTGACTCCTTCGTGCGAAAGGTTTCGGGCCTGGACGGCGTGGAGGCCGCGAGGTCGCCTGTTGCCTCGAACAACTCGCTGCTCTGGTTGACGAACCACATGGCCGATGCAGAGGCCACCTGGGTGTTGCACCGATTCTCGAACCGGCCGGTCGATGTGGGTGACGGCAACCACGCCGCCACCATGGAAGAGGCGATCGCTCGTTACCGCCGGGTCTGGAACGACGTCGATGCTGCAGTGGCTGCGGCCCCGTCACTCGACGCGCGCTGCCCGGACTTCGACGATGGTCCGGAGATCAACCTGCGCTGGATCATGGCGCACTTGCTGGAGGAGACCGCCCGTCACGCCGGTCACGCCGACATATTGCGCGAGTTGCTCGACGGATCGGTCGGGCGTTAGCCCAACGGCCACACGAACATGACTTGGTCGGCGGGGTCGCGTTGCCCGCCCGCGGCGCGGTAGGTGGCGAGCGCCGCCGGATTCGCGTCGTCGGTGAGAACCCACACCTCGGTGCAGCCGATGGCACGCGCATGGTCGACGAACGCGTTGACCAACGCAACGCCGTAACCGCGTCGCCTGACGTGCTCCGCGACGTCGAGCGAGTACAAGAGCATCGTCCGTTCGCCGGCGGGGTGTACGAGTTCGTGGCCGTACACGCAGCCACATGCAGCCGGAATCATCCTCGACGACGAACATCACGGTCTCGGGTCGCCGCAGGAACGGTTCCGGATCGACATCGTCGACGTCGAACGCCGCACGCCGTCTCGGGCTCGATCGAACAGTCCGCGCACACTGGGCTGCGCCCTCGGCGCCCGCTCCTCGTCTCCGGCGCTCGCAGTCGTCGTACGTTCACTGCCAACGTCATCACTCACCGAGGTGGTCGACGGCGACGCGCTTCGGTACGACCATGCGCCACGCGTCGAGCACGAGCTCGCGCATCTCGTCGTGATCGATGGCGTCGAGTCGTACCTCGACCCAGTTGTAACGAAGATCGGACGTCTTCGGCATCAGGAATTTGTCGGGCTCGGACGCGACGAGCGCGTCGCGCTCCTCCTTCGGGAAGCCGAACCCCATCTGCGTCTCGTCGCGCGAGAACGCGAGGTAGACGATCCGCCCGACGCGAAACTTGACGCAATCGCGGACGAGCGCCTCCGTCGTTCTCGGGAGGCTGAGCGCGAGCTCTCGGACGTCGTCGATCGTGACCACGCGACCGTCGGCCTCAGTTGCGGACCAGCTCGATGACCTTGGCCATGGCATCTGCATCCTTCTCGAACACCGTGATGTACGAGACACCGAGTCTGTCGCGGCGCTCGCGAAGCTGGTCGGCGATCTGGCGGGGCGTGCCGATCAGGCTGTACGGCGACGACAGGATGTCGTCGACGCGCAATGTGGGGACCAGGGGCTGCACCTGTTCGGCTGCCGCGCGGCGGTCGTCGGTCAACACGACGCCTTGGACGAGCGTGCTCAGCTCCAGTTCATCGAATCGTGGGCCGGCCGCGGTCAGCACCCACGTGACCTGTTCGGCCAGCCCGGCGTCGGTGAAGTGCGTCGGGTTGACCTCGTTCTCGCCCTCGACCTGGCTGAACCCCGTGAAGCTCACGATGTCGGCGAGCCGGCCCGCGGTCTCGAGCACGCGCCGGCCGTTGCCGCCGATGAGTAGCGGCACCGGTCGCTGCACCGGTTGCGGAAAGCAGCGATGTCCGTGCACCCGGTAGTGCTCGCCGTCGAACGTGACTTCGTCGCCGTCGAGGAGCCGGCGGAGGATCGCGGCCGACTCGGCCATTCGCGCAACCCGCACGGCAGGTCGATCGAAGTGAAGTCCCGCCTCGTCGTACTCGTGCTTCATGTGACCCGCGCCGAGTCCGAGCTCGAGCCGGCCTCCGGTCAGCAGGTCGACGGTCGCTGCCTCGCGTGCGAGCACCACCGGATGGCGGAAGTCGTTGTTGACGACCAGGGTGCCGACCCGCAGACGGTCGGTCGCGTCCGCGGCCGCGACGAGCGCGGTGAGCGGAGGGAACATCCCCTCGGCGAGGTGGTCGGCCACGAGCATCGTGTCGAATCCGGCCGCTTCGGCACGTCGCGCCTTGCCTCGCCACTCGTCGCGAGAGGCGGCACTCCACATCGACACGCCGAACCGCAACGGTCGCGCCATGTTCTTCCTCCCCGACGACTCCTCGCTCGACATCTACGCAGCCGCGAGAATGGCAGGCGTGAACCAGCAGCACCTCGAGATGTGTTCGAGCGCGGAGTGGGCGGAAGCGGTCGAGCGGTGGATCATCCCCTGGGTGCTCGACTCGGTCGACCTCGGTGACGACGTTCTCGAGATCGGTCCAGGGCCCGGTCTCACCACCGACGTGCTCCGCCGCCATGTGCCTCGCCTCACTGCGCTGGAGATCCACGACGAGCTCGCCGCTGCGCTCTCGGCCCGGTTCGAAGGCACCAACGTCGACGTGATCCGAGGCGACGCCACCGCGATGGATCTCCCGACGAATCGTTTCAGCGGTGCCGTGTGCCTCACGATGCTCCACCATGTCCCGAGCGTGGCTCAGCAGGACCAAGTCTTCGCCGAGCTGCACCGTGTCTTGCGCCCGGGCGGCATTCTCGCCGGCCAGGACAGCTTGGCCAGCGACGAGCTCGAGGCGCTCCACGTCGACGACACCTACGTGCCCGTCGATCCGGCCGCGTTGCCAGCGCGCCTCGCTGCCGCTGGGTTCGCTCGTGTCGACGTCGACACGAACGAATACGCCGTGCGGTTCCGCGCCAGAAAGCAGGAAGGCGGAGCCGATATTCGGTGAAAGAAGTCGCGGGGGAGGACTGGAGCGGGGCCAGATTCCGATATGTCGATCTGACGGGCGCGCGCTTTCGCAGCGTGGACCTTCGCGGTGTGAAGATGGTCGACGCCGTGCTCGTCGACGCCGACGTATCGGGTCTCATCGACGGCATGAAGGTCAACGGCATCGAAGTGGCACCGCTGATCAAGGCGGAGCTGGAGCGTCGTTATCCGTCGCGGACCGCGCTGTTCGCATCTGATGCCGCCGGCCTCCAGGACGCGTGCCGGTCCGTGCAGTCACAGTGGCAGGTCACGATCGAACGTGCGCGACGCCTGCCGAAGGCGAGGTTGCATCAGCGTGTCGACGAGGAGTGGTCGTTCGTCGAGACGTTGCGTCACCTGATCTTCGTGACGGACGCCTGGATCGGACGGGTCGTCGTCGCCGAACCGCAACCGTTCCATCCGATCGGGCTACCTCCCGACTTCGTCACTGATGGTCCGTCGTACGGCATCGACCCCGACGCCGATCCGGGCCTCGACGCCGTGGTCGAAGTGCGCGCGTCGCGGCTCGCGCTGGTCACGAACGTCGCCGAGACCGCTTCGCCGGACGAGCTCGAGCGCGTGTGCCCACCGAATCCCGCCACGGGCTATCCACCGGACACGCAGCACCGAGTGCTCGACTGCATCTGGACCGTCCTCGACGAGGAGTGGTGGCACCACCAGTTCGCAACTCGCGACCTCGCGAGGCTCGAACACGAGCTGTGACTACGGCTCGGGTTTGTGGCAGACCGCTTCGACGTTGTTGCCGTCCGGATCTCGCACGAATCCGCCGTAGTAGTCCGGGTGGTACTCCGGCCACACGCGTGGCTCGTGCAGCACCTCAGCGCCTCTCGCAACTGCCGCGTCGAAGAACGCACGCACCGCAGCACGATCTGTTGCTTGGAACGCGATGTGGACCTCGCGGTTCGGCTCGCCCGTGGTCAGCGGACCGATCCAGAAGTTGGGAAATTCGGGAAAGCCGTAGCCGATGACTTCGCCGAAGTCGAGCACGCGGCCACCACCGAGGTGACCGAGCAGGTCGTCATAGAAGGTCGCGCTGGCGGCGACATCAGCACACTGGATCGACAAGTGGTCGAGCATTCGCTGGATCGTAGGTCCAGACGTCGTGCCGGTCCTCCGGCGCGGAGCAATCGGGACGCACGCATCAGGCATCACGCATCACGCATCAAGCAGCGGCGCGCGTGAGCTCGGCCCACACCATCTTGCGGCCGTCGCTGAGCGTGTCGACACCCCACGCCGCGCACATTGCCGACACCAGCAGCAGGCCGCGGCCGTGTTCTGCGTGAGCAGCCGGTCGTTGCAGCTCGGGGCTGCCTTGACCGCCGTCGATGACCTCGATGCGGAGGATCTGGTCAGCGTCCTTCAGGAGAAGGTCACACTCACTGTGCGCGTGCAGTAGCGCGTTGGTCACGAGTTCGCTCACGACGACGAGAGCGTCCTCGATGACGTCGTCGTATCCCCATGCCTGGCCGTGGTGTGCGACGAAATGACGCGCGCTGGCGATCTCCTCCGGCCGCTCCGCGACCCGAAACGCAGCCGACCGGGGACCGCGGCGCGAGAGATCGTCGAGGAGCTCGACGAGGTATTGCACCGTCTCGCCCTTCAAGACGAAACCTTCGACCTCGGCGCGGATGGAAGGCTTCTCGACGACGTCGCCGCCCGTGAAGACGACGACGCGGATGTCAGGTGCGGCGAGGCGGAGCATCGTGAGCACGTCGCGACCCGCGAGATCGGGTAGCCCGAGGTCGAGCACGACGACGTCGGGCTGCAACTTCGCCGCCGCCTCGATCGCGGTGCGACCGTCTGCCGCCTCGGCGACGACGTCGAACCCGCCCCGCACTTGCAACGCTCTGCGGACCAGGCGACGGAGTGCTTCGACGTCGTCGACCAGCAGGACGGCCGTTGCCACGGCCGTTCACAGTAGTGATGCGCGCTCGCCGTCGGGTCGATTCGAGCCCTCCGCGTGGGCGTTGCCCGCACAACGGTCCGTGGGCGCCGCCGGTGTGCGAGCCTGACACGGTGCTCACGCTGGTCCTCGGTGGCGCCCGCTCGGGCAAGTCTCGCCATGCCGAGAACCTCGCCGCGGGTCTCCTGCCGCCGATCACGTACGTCGCGACGGCCGTCGTCGACGGCGCGGACAGCGACCATCAGGCGCGTGTCGCGGCGCACCGCGCGCGACGCGATCCAGCGTGGACGACGGTCGAGCCCGGTGCCGAACTCGCCTCGGCACTTCGGAGCGTGACCGGCTCGGTACTCGTCGACTCCCTCGGCGCATGGGTTGCGGCCCACGATGACTTCGCCGTCGATCTCGACGACTTGTGCAAGGCGCTGTCTTCGCGAGACGGCGACACCGTCGTCGTGTCGGAGGAGGTCGGTCTCGGTGTGCATCCGTCATCGGTGCTGGGCCAGCGGTTCCGCGACGTGCTCGGTGATGTCAACGCCGCGGTTGCTGACGTCGCCGACGATGTGTTGCTCGTGATCGCAGGCCGCGTCCTCCCCTTGCGCGCGCAGTTGACATGGATGCAGAGTCATGAGACGTGCGCTGGCATTCCTGACGCCATTGGGACGTGCCACCGCCCCGGACGCGTGGACGATGTCGTGGTTCCCGGTCGTCGGCGCGGGAATAGGCGTCGTCGTCGGCAGTGTGTGGTGGAGCGCCGACCGTCTCTGGCCTCCCGCGGTTGCTGCCGCGCTCACCATCGCGGCCGATCTCGCGTTGACCGGGATGCTCCATGTCGACGGCTTGGCGGACGCCGCAGACGGGTTGCTTCCACATTTGACGAGGCAACGCCGACTCGACGTCATGTCCGAACCGGCCATCGGTGCGTACGGCATCACGGTGACTGCGTCCGTGTTGCTCCTTCGGTTTGCTGCGCTCGCATCGATGCGACCGTCGATTCTGTTGATCGCCGGCGCGTGGTGTGCGTCTCGCACCGTGATGGCGGTGGCGGCCGCGCGCCCTTCCGTATGCGCGGCCCGAGGGCGGCCTCGCCACCGTGATGCTCGGTGGCGACTGGCGGCCCGTCGCGCTCTACGGCGTGATCGCGAGTGTGTCGCTCGGCGCGTTCGCGAGCGGCCGTGGCACCGAGGTCGCGGTCGCGGCCGGGCTCCTGGCGTCGGCCGGCGTCGTGTTGTTCGCACGCCGGAGGATCGGTGGCTTCACGGGCGACGTCCTCGGCGCCGCGGGCGTCGTGGGCGAGACGGTGGCGCTCGTAGTGGCAGCGGCCAAATGGTGAACCGTCCGCTCGCGGTGGCCTGCGGACTGATGGCCGACTCGTTCGCGGGCGAGCCGCCAGTTGCGACCGCATCCGGTCGCGGTGCTCGGCCGAGCGTTGGCAGCTCGTCGAGGGCCGGGTCTACCGCGATCGCGTCGCGAACGGCGTCGTCCATGCGACCATCGGTGTCACGCTCGGCGCCGGTGCAGGAGTGGCGATCCACTCGACGGCGATCGCGACGTACCTGGCTTCGTCCGGCTGCGCGTTGCGCGAGGCCGCGACGGAGGTGGACGACGCGCTGGCCGCCGGCGACATCGAACGAGCACGGACATCGCTCTCCGCACTCGTCGGACGCGACCCGGAGGGCCTCGACGAGAAGGAGATCTGCCGAGCGGTCGTGGAATCGGTCGCCGAGAACACCGTGGACGCCATCGTCGCTCCCGCGATGTGGGCGCTCGTGGCGGGCGCGCCCGGGGTGATCGCCCACCGCGCGGTGAACACGATGGACGCCATGATCGGCCACCGAGACGATCGCTACGCCGCCTACGGGTGGGCGGCGGCCCGCCTCGACGACGCGGCAGCGTGGCTCCCGGCCCGCCTCACTGCCGCGCTCGTCGCCTGTTGCCGTCCGCGCGTCGCCGATCGTGTCGTCCGCGTCGTGCGGCGGGATGCAGCGGCGCACCCGTCGCCGAACGCCGGCGTCGCCGAGGCGGCGTTCGCGGCAGCGCTCGACCTGCGACTCGGTGGTCAGAGCCGGTACGGCGACCGCATCGAATTACGACCGCCGCTCGGTGACGGCCGGCCACGCGGAACGGCGCGACATAGGCCGAGCGAACCGGCTGTCACGAGACGTGACCCTCGTGCTCGCCGGCGTCCTGGCCGCGGCGGGGCTCGTGCAGCGGGTGCGCCGTTGATCCCGGCCTCGGGCCCACACGGTGGGGACGGTCCTGCCATTGCGCGCGCCCTCGGGCTCGACCCTGAACGCGTCATCGATCTCTCGCTGTCCCTCAATCCGTTCGCGCCGCCGGTGGCCGAGATCGCCGGCCGCCACGTCGACGTGTTGCGTCACTACCCGAACGCCGACGACGCCGTCGGCGCTCTCGCGGACGCGATCGGCGTCGATCGTCGGCGGGTGCTCTTGACGAACGGCGGAAGCGAGGCGATCGCGCTGGTCGCACGGGCGCTCGGCGGTTCGGTGGTCAGCGAGCCGGAGTTCTCGTTGCATCCCAGGGGAGCAGGATCCGCACGCTGGCGCAGCAACCCCAACAATCCGACCGGGCGTCCTCGCGGATGCGACCGAACAGGCCGACGTGTGGGACGAGGCGTTCTATCCGTTGGCGACCGGCGCGTGGACGCGAGGCGACGATGGTGCCGTCGTGGTCGGGTCGCTCACCAAGGTCTTCGCCTGCCCGGGACTACGCCTCGGCTACGTGTTGGCCGACGACGCGGAGCGGTACGCGTGCGGCCAACCGGCCTGGTCTGTGAACGGGCTCGCGAGCGCGTTGTTGCCGGACCTTCTCGACCGTGCCGATCTCGGAGCGTGGTCGAAAGCCATCGACGTTCGGCGCGGCGAGCTCGCCACGCTGCTGCGCGACCGCGGCTACGACCCGTTGCCGTCGGAGGCACCGTGGTTGCTGGTCGAGGCGCCCGGTCTACGCGAACGACTTGCGCCTCGTGGCGTCGTCGTTCGGGACTGCAGCAGCTTTGGCCTGCCCGATCACGTTCGCATCGCGGTTCCCGACGATGCGGGACTGGCGCGGCTTCACGAGGTCCTGCCTGGCGCGGAGGAGACACAGTGACCGACTCGTCGTACGAGGCGGCGTGTACCCGCCTCTCGCCGGTGGACGAAGCCGCAGCCCGCAGCGCGCGTGCACACCACGAGCGGCTCACGAAGCCGCCCGGTTCGCTCGGAAGAGTCGAGGACCTCGGCGTGCAACTCGCTGCCATCGCCGGCGTCGACCCACCACCCATTCCCGGCGCCGGCCGCCGTCGCGGTGTTCGCGGCTGACCACGGTGTCGTCGTCGAAGGTGTCACGCCCTGGCCCCAGGAGGTGACCGGCCAGATGGTGGCGAACTTCGTCGGCGGGAGGCGCGGCGATCAACGTCCTCGCCCGACAGGCGGGCGCCACCGTCACGGTCGTCGACGTCGGCGTCGCCACCGATCTCGACGCACTCGGTCTTGCGGGGGCTCGGGGGCTGCTGCGCCGTCGCGTGCGCGCCGGAACGGACAATCTCGCCGTGACTGCCGCGATGACGCGTGCCGAAGTCGTCGCGGCCCGCGACATCGGTGCCGACGTCGCGTCCGAACTGGTTTCGAGTGGAGCACGCGCGCTCGTGACCGGAGAGATGGGCATCGGCAACACCACGGCAGCAGCCGCCGTGATCGCGTCGCTGACCGGACGCCCACCCGCGCAGGTCACGGGACGCGGCACCGGCATCGACGACGCGCGACTCGCGAAGAAGATCGCGGTCGTCGAAGCAGCCGTCGGGCGCTCTCGCCGTCGAGCGCGCGGCGACCCCGTGTCCGTACTGGCGGAGGTCGGCGGGCTCGAGATCGCTGCGCTCGCCGGTTTCATCGTCGCGGGCGCGTCGCACCGGGTCCCGGTCGTGGTCGACGGCGTGATCGCCGGCGCCGCGCTCGCTCGCCGCGGTCGCAGACCGCGACGTGGTGCTTCCCTATGTCGTCGCCGGCCACCGCTCGACCGAACCCGGTGCGACCGTGGTGCTGCGAGCACCTCGGTCTCGAGCCGGTCATCGATCTCGGGCTCCGTCTGGGCGAGGGTTCCGGCGCGTGCCTCGCCCTCGGCGTACTCGAAGCGTCGGCACGGATCCTCAACGAGATGGCCACGTTCGACGCGGTCGGCATCACGAACAAGGACTGACAGTGGCGGCGAACACGGGACTGCTTGACGGGCGTGCGGGTGCTCGATCTCAGCGTCTGGCGGCCGGGTCCATACGCCACGCAGCTCCTCGCCGAGATCGGTGCCGATGTTCTCAAGGTCGAGCCGCCCGGCGGCGATCCGATGCGCAGCTACCCCGAGTTGTTCGCGAGCTTGAACGCGAACAAGCGCAGCATCGTGCTCGACCTCAAGCGAGATGACGACCACGTCCGGGTTCTCGAGCTCGCGGCAGACGCCGACGTCGTCGTCGAAGGCTTTCGGCCCGGTGTCGCGGCGCGCCTCGGTGTCGAGCTACGACGAGGTGCGGGCCGTCGCGCCGTCGATCGTGTACTGCTCCGTCTCCGGCATGGGACAGTCGGGTCCGTTCCGGCTGGTGCCCGGTCACGACCTCAACTACCAGGCGTGGGCCGGCGCGCTCGCTCCCGAAGGCGGCCCGCCGGGAGTGTCGAAGCTGCCCATCGCCGACCTCGCCGGTGGGATGGCCGCGGCCTTCGCTGTCTGCGCCGCGGTCGTGCGTTGCCAGCGCACCGGCGAGGGGGAAAATATCGACACCGCGATGACCGACGTGCTCGCCACCTGGACGGGCGCAGCCGCGCCGAGAACGAGCAATGCCGACGCGTCGGCGCGCGGCGTGCCCGGCTACGGCCTGTTCGCGACGGCCGACCGCGGGCACGTGACGCTCGGCGTGCTGACCGAGAACCACTTCTGGACCTCGTTGTGCGCCGTGCTGGGCTTGGAAGACGCGGAGGAGTTGTCTTTTCCCGAGCGGGTGGCGCGTGTCGACGAACTGCAATCTCGTGTTGCCGCTGCCATCGCGTTGCGCGAGCGCGACGAGCTCGTCGACAAGCTGCTCGCGGCCGATGTTCCGGTCGCGCCGGTCCTCGATCGCTCGGAGATGCTGGCGCTGCCGCATCTTCGAGAGCGCGAGGTCGCAACCGCCGACCCGTGGGCCGATCCCGCCATCGGCTATCCCGTCCGCTTCGCGCGCCATCCGGCGGCGCGCACGACCCCGCCGCCGGGACTCGACGAACACCGCGGCAGCGGATTCCTTCCCCGTCCCGAACCCCCTCCGAACTCCGGGGTCGCCGTGGCCGCTCTAGCGGCCACGGCGCACCAACATTCGTGCTGATGCCGAGGTTGCTGATCGTGCATCACACGCCGTCGCCGGCGGTGCACGCCATGTTCGAGGCGGTCCATCGCGGCGCGACCGACCCGAGCATCGAGGGTGTCGACGTCGTCGTTCGTCCGGCGTTGACGGCGACGGCGATCGACGTGCTCGAAGCCGACGGTTACATCCTCGGCTCACCCGCCAACCTCGGCTACCTCTCGGGCGCGCTCAAGCACTTCTTCGACCAGATCTACTACCCGTGCCTGGAAGCGACCGTCAGACGGCCGTACGGCGTGTTCCTCCACGGCAACAACGACACCACGGGTGCGCTGCGCGCCGTCGACACCATCACCACCGGACTGCAATGGCGGCGCGTGCAGGAACCCGTCACCGTCGTGGGCAGTCCGACCAACGACGACCTCGAGGCATGTTGGGAGCTGGGCGCGGCCGTGGCCGCCGGTCTCACGATGCAATGAAGGTGCGGACCCGCGCTGCGAATCGTTCCGGTTCGACAAGGTGCGGGTAGTGCGCATCGCCTGGCCAGACCTCGAGCGTGGCCCCCGGTACGAGGGTTTGCAGCCAGGTCCGGTACTGCTCTCCTGGCTCGTTGCCATGGACTGCGAGGTAAGGCGCCTGCACTGAAGGAAGGAACGCGTCGACCAACGCCTGCGTTTCGTGCGGAGGCGAGTCGAGAAGCGCCCCCCAGTTGCCTACGACGACCTGTTGGCGTGCGGCGTGGTGCTTCGCGGTCGCCCACGCGAGATCGTCCTCCGGCATCGCGTTCGTGACGAGTGGCTCGACGAGCGCGTTGAACGTGGCTGCGAACTGCGGTCCACGGAGCTTTGGTGCGATCGCCTGCAGCGAAGCTGCGAAGTCCTCGACGTGGAGGGACTGGTCGACGTTGACGACACCGCGGACGGGTGCGTTCGCCGCGTATGCGGTGACAACGAAGCCGCCCAGGCTGTGGCCCACGACGAGCGGTGGCTCGGTGATGCGCGCCTCCGCGATCACCGCGCCCACGTCGTCGGTCATCGCGACCGTGCTGTAGTCGTCGGCGTCGGAGGACTGCCCGTGACCGCGAAGGTCGAGGCGGATGCAGCGGAAGCTGTTCTCCAGGAGCGGTACCACCGAATGCCAGGAGTGCCGGTCTTCCGT
Source organism: uncultured Acidimicrobiia bacterium (assembly GCA_963821725.1). GTDB lineage: Bacteria > Actinomycetota > Acidimicrobiia > Acidimicrobiales > JACDCH01 > DATAES01. The sequence continues at coordinate 217,019 of CAWGFA010000014.1, read as the reverse complement.
GATGCCGTGCACGAACACGATGGGCCGGCCGGTGCCGGACTCCTCCCACGAGATCATGTCGACAGACTTGCACCGCGTGGTTCGCTGACCAGGTAGCCGCGCGCTCGAAACGTGCGGAGGCCCGCCCACCCGAAGGCGAGATCGGCGCCGATCTCGAACAGCGCTGCGAACCACGAGAAGGCGGTCACCCCCGGTGCGACGTGGGCGCCGGTGAACGAGTCGCTGAACGTGCTCCAGTGCGGCAGGACGTGCGCGGCAGTGAAGCCGATGGCGCTGGCGAACCCGACCGCGGTCGCGGCGGCGGGTGCCAACCGGTGACCACGGAACACCAGGACGAGCGTCACGCCGGCGGCGATCAACTGGACATTGCCGGCCCAGAACACCGTCGGCGTGAGCACGTCGAAGCCCCGTCGCAGGTGATCGGCGGCGTGCACCAACAGCGCGACGAAGAAAGACCACGCCGGTGACTCGGAGGAGGCGATCGTCCGGACGGTCCACGAGCGGAGCTCCCTTGCTGACGCAGTGGCGGATGGAGACTTGATAGATTGCTCTACTCAACCTAGTGAGCGGCGCTCGCGGGGCACAACCAGATCTCAGAGGGATGCACGTGGCCACCAACACCAAGGAGCGGATCGTCTCGACGACGGCCGAGCTCTTCCGGCGGCAGGGCTACACGGGCACGGGCCTGAAGCAGATCGTGGCGGGCGCGGCGGCACCCTTCGGGTCCGTGTACCACTTCTTCCCCGGCGGCAAGGAGCAACTCGGCGCAGAGGTGATTCATGTCGCCGGCCGCTTCTACCAGGAGCTCGTCGAGGCCGTGTGGGACGCGGCGCCTGATCCGGTCGCCGGCGTTGCCGACGTCTTCACGGGCGCGGCAGAGACGTTGCGCCAGACCGACTATGCGGATGCGTGTCCGATCGCGACGGTTGCCTTGGAGGTGGCGAGCACCAACGAAGTGCTGCGCGTCGCGACCGCCGAGGTGTTCTCGGCGTGGATCGATGCGGCCGTCGAGCGGTTCACGGCCGCGGGAATCGCTCGCACCAAGGCCCGCGAGCTCGCCATCGCCACGATCGCCCTGCTGGAGGGCGCATTCATCCTCAGTCGAGCGACGCGGACGACCGAGGCGCTCGACGCGGCGGGCGCGACCGCTGTGGCCCAGGTGCGCGCCGTGCTCGCACGAGGAGCACCCGCGAAGGCGTGGAGAGCGCCCTGACCAGCCGGACCACCTCGGTCACAAGGTAGGATGGTGAGCCGCTCCCGGTGACGCTACGGAGCGAGGTTGCGGTTTCCGAGCACGGACTCTGCAATCGCAGTCAGTGCCAGCGAGCGTGAAGAGACGGAGACCCATTCGTGAAGAGCCGCACACCCGACAGCCTGTTCTCAGTTGGCTCGAAGGTGGTGTACCCGTCGCACGGCGTCGCCGAGATCGTCCGGCGTGAGAAGCGCGAGTTCAACGGCGAGAAGCGCGACTACCTCGTGCTGATGGTCCCGCAGCAGGGTTGGGGCACGTCTGGCGGCATGACGCTGTCGGTGCCCGAGGACGCTGCTGCCGACCTCGGTGTCCGGGCCGCGATCTCCGAGCGAGGACGCAGCGGAGGTGCTCGACGTGCTCGCGGTGCGCGACGTGCGCGTGCCGGCCAACTGGTCGCGGCGGTTCAAGAACCACCAGGAGAAGCTGAAGTCCGGTGACGTCTACCAGTGCGCCGAGGTCGTGCGGAACCTTGCGGCGCGACTGCGCACCGCGAGCTGTCGGCGGCGGAGCAGTCGATGTACGCCAAGGCGCGCTACATCCTGATCTCCGAGCTCGCCGTCTCGTGGGACACCGACGAGGAGACGGCCGAGGCTCGCATCGACGAAGTGCTCGGGCTCACGCCGACGTCCTGACGGTCCCTAACGGCCGCTGACGGCGCCGCCCTCTGCATCCAGTCGGGCCACCAGCGTCTTCGGCGCGATCACTCGGTAGGCGTCCTCGCAGATGCCCGCGACCTCGTCCCAATCCAGGTCGACGTCGAGGCGAACCCCGATCCAACCACGACCACCGACGTACGGCGGCCGGAAGAACCGGTCGGGCTCGGCCTCGACGAGTGCCTCTTGCGCGCCGGTAGGTGCCGCGCACCACAAGTGAGGGAAGTCGTCGCCGTGGTGGCCGTGGTCCCACAACTGCACGAACACCTTCTTGTCACGCACGAACCACGTGGGTGTCCCGTGACTGGGCCGCTCGGTGACTTCCGGCAACGCGAAGCAGATCTTGCGCATGCGGTCGATCATCGCCACCGGCTCACCGTATTCGGATGATCGCGGGCAGCGACGCGATCATTGAGCGTGCCCAGCTGGACGTGTCCGAAGTGCGAGCGGCGCTTCGGTCGGCGCAACCAATCGCACGAGTGTGCGCCGGCGATGACGCTCGAGGAGTACTTCGCCACCGGCCCCGAGCGGGAGCGACCGATCTTCGACGCCGTGATGGCGCACCTCGAGACGCTCGGACCGGTGCACGTCGAGCCGGTGTCGGTCGGCATCTTCTTGAAGCGGTCGCGATCGTTCGCCGAGTTGCGTCCGATGGTGCGCTGGGTCGCCCTGTGGATCCGTCTCACGCGCAAGGTCGACCACCCGAAGATGGCGCGCACCATCACCAACGAGGGCCGCGCCGTGTACCACGTCGTCAACCTCCACGGTCCCGAGGACGTCGACGACGACGTGCGCGCGTGGCTGACAGAGGCGTACTTGGACTTACCCGCTTGACGTTCCAGCGGGGCGAATCGAGAGCTCGCTGAGCGTCGCGAAGCCCACGTGGAACGCGGTCACGTCGGTCGACCCGGCGGGCGCGGTCGACGTGCAGTCGGCCGGCGCGACGGCTGTGTCGACCGGTGCCGTGGTATCCGCGGGGACATCCACCTGGCCTCGCACACTTCCGGCCGAGCATGTGGGCACGTTGAGGTTCGCGACCGACGTCGGCGCACCGGGTGACGACAGCAACGCATCGCGGTGGTCGTGCAGCCAGGCAACAGCAGCATCGACCGCGCTCTTGTAGTCGATCGGAGTGCCGAGGCCGGCGCTGACCGCGAGCGCGGCGACGCCGTGTTGCGCGGCAGCGCGCGCTGCTCCGACCGTGCCCGAGACGTCGACGACGGGGCCGAGGTTCTGGCCCGCGTTCGCACCCGACATCACGAGGTCGGGCGGCGACGTCATGACGGTCGACAATCCGTAGTCGACCGAGTCGGCAGGAAAGCCCTGGACAGCGGTCGCGGCGTAGCCGCTCGCGGTGGTCGCCGGGGTAGCGGTGAGCGTTCCCGCGGTCGTCTTGCCGCCGGACCCGCTCTGGTTGGTGGCGGGCGCGACGACGGTCACTTCGGTCGCGTGGCTCGGCGACGAGCGCTTGGACGAGGGCGTCGATGCCCGGCGCGGCGACGCCGTCGTCGTTGCTGACGAGGATGCGGAGCGGCCGAGCCGGGGCGGCCGACGACGCGCTCGCTGGACGAAGCGGCGCTCGGCGATTTGCTGTCGCTGCTGCACGCGGCGAGCGCGAGCAACGCGGCGAACGCAATCGCAAGGACGTGGCGTGTGACTCTCACGGCCAGGCTTTCTAGTGTCTCCAGCGCGCGCTGGCCCGGAGGAGGTCGGCATGGCCTTCAAAAATCGAGAGGACGCAGGCCGCCGGCTCGCCTCCCGGCTGGCACCCTGGCATGACGAGGACGTCGTCGTCCTGGGGTTGCCGCGAGGCGGGCGTTCCCGTCGCCTACGAGGTCGGCGCTCGCGCTCGACGCCCCGCTCGACGTGATCATCGTCCGCAAACTGGGTGTCCCGGTGCAGCCGGAGCTCGGCATGGGCGCGCTCGGCGAAGACGGTGTGCGCGTTCTCAACGAGGAGATCATCGACCTGGCGCACATCGGGGCGGACGACCTCGAGGCGGTCGAACGCCGGGAACGGGCAGAGGTCGAGCGGCGGTCGCGGCAGTTCCGAGGTGACCGGCACGCGGCTGCCGCTGGACGACCGGGTCGTGGTCGTCATCGACGACGGGATCGCCACGGGCTCGACGGCCCGTGCCGCGTGCGAGGTCGCACGGGCCCACGGAGCCCGCAAGGTCGTGCTGGCGACGCCGGTGGCGCCTCCGGCCGCCGTCCAGGAGCTGCGCAGCGCGGCCGACGAGGTCGTCGTGCTCGAGACGCCCGAGCACTTCTTCGCCATCGGCCAGTGGTACGCCGACTTCACCCAGACCACCGATCGCGAGGTCACCGACCTGCTCGAACGCGCCGCACGACCGCTGATCTCGGACCCCCACACGCTTTCGGCGTGCATCACCCACATCCCGTGTGGGTAATGCACGCCGGTTCGCCAGTAGGGGGCCCGAGGTTCGTTCGGTAACCTAACGATATGGGTGGCGAACGGCCTGGGGTCGAATCGGACGAGCTGGCGGCGGTCCGGGCGCTCGCGTTCGGGGCCCGGGTGATCGAGCGGGCGCTCGACGACATGACGCTGCCCCAGTTCCGGGTCCTGTCCCTGATCGCGTCGTCGCCCGAGCGGGCGAGTCGCGTTGCCGAGAAGGCGGCCGTGTCCCGCCCGTCGCTGACCGGTCTGCTCGACGGGCTCGAGGCGCGCGGGTGGGTCCGCCGCGTCGAGGTCGACGGCGACCGCCGCGGCGTCGGTCTCGAGGTCACGAGTGAAGGGCGAGCCGCGTTGCGGACGGCGGAGGAGGCCGCGCAGACGCGACTCGAGCACGTGCTCGAGCAGGTGCCGAGCCATGAGCGTCGCGCTGTCCTTGCCGGGCTGAACGCGTTGGGCGGTGCCTTCGCGGCGATACGAGCGAAAGCGCCGTGAGCAACCGGCCGCCCCCGCTCGATCGTCCGACGCCGGAACCAGCTTCGCCTGAAGCGGGCGGTTGGATGCGGCGCCTGGCGCCGTTCCTCTTCGCGCACAAGCGCAACGTCGCGATCGCATTCGGCGTATCGGTCTTCGGTCAGGCGGTGAGTGCGGTCACGCCGGTGATCGAGAAGGTCATCATCGACGACGTGATCGGCGCGCACACTCGGCTCCGCTCGCACCGTGGCTGGCGGTTCTGATTCTCGCCGGCTTCATCGGCTTCGGCGCCGCGTACATCCGCCGCTTCGTCGGCGGCCGCGTGAGCCTCGATGTGCAGTACGACCTGCGCAACGCGGTCTACGAGCGACTGCAGCGGCTCGACTTCGCCAGTCACGACCAGATGCAGACCGGTCAGCTCGTGTCGCGCGCCAACAGTGACGTCGCCCTGCTGCAAGGGCTGTTGATGTTCCTGCCGATCATGCTCGGCAACTTCGTCATGCTCGTGCTGTCGATCGTCGTGATGGCGTACCTGTCGCCACCGTTGACGATCGTGGCGTTGTTCATGGTCCCGGCGATCATGGTCGTGGCGTTCCGGCTGCGGTCGAGCATCTTCCCCGCCAGTTGGGACGCCCAGCAGCGCGCCGGCGAGGTGGCCGGCGTCGTCGACGAAACCGTGACCGGCGTGCGCGTCGTGAAGGGCTTCGGCCAAGAGGAGCGCGAACTCGGCCATCTCGCCGACACCGGCCAGGACCTGTACCGCTCGCGTGTTCGTCTCATCAAGCTGCAAGCGCGGTACACACCGCTGCTGCAGTCGATCCCAGTGTTCGCACAGGTCGCAGTGCTGGCCTTCGGTGGCTGGCTGGCCATCCAGGGGAACATCACGCTCGGAACCTTCTTCGCGTTCTCGTCGTACATGGTTCAGCTCGTGGCGCCGGCCCGCATGTTCGCCATGCTCGTCGCGGTCGGCCAGCAGGCCCGTGCCGGCGGCGAGCGAATCCTCGACCTGCTCGATGCGAATCCGAAGATCGTCGAGCGCGACGACGCCATCGAGCTTCCGGCGATCACGGGCGATGTCCACTTCGCGAACGTGCAGTTCGGTTACACGAAGAGCGAGCACGTGCTCGACGGCTTCGAGTTGCATGTCGTGCCGGGGGAGACCGTCGCACTCGTCGGCGCGAGCGGCTCGGGAAAGTCGACGGTCGCGCTGCTGCTGCCCCGCTTCTACGACGCGTCCGACGGGTCGGGTCACCGTCGACGGCATCGATGTCCGAGACGTCACCTTCGATTCGCTACGCCGCCAGGTCGGCGTCGTGTTCGAAGACACCTTCCTGTTCTCCGACACGGTGCGAGCGAACATCGCGTACGGGCGTCCCGACGTGTCCGATACCGAGGTCGAGGCCGCGGCGCGTGCGGCCGAAGCCCACGAGTTCATCCTCGACCTGCCCGACGGCTACGAGACCGTCATCGGCGAGCGTGGGCTCACCCTGTCGGGCGGGCAGCGCCAGCGCGTCGCTCTGGCACGGGCGATCATCACCGACCCCCGCATCCTGATCCTCGATGACGCGACGTCGTCGGTCGACGCCGAGACCGAGGAAGACATCCACGCGACGTTGCGCTCGATCATGACCGGACGGACGACCTTGCTCGTCGCGCACCGCCGGTCCACGTTGCGGCTCGCAGACCGCATCGTCGTGGTCGATCATGGACACGTCGCCGCCTCCGGCACGCATGAAGAGCTGCTCGCGCGATCGGTTCTCTACCGCGTGCTGCTGGCCGGACCGGGTGACGACATCGAAGACGAAGACGTCGACGTCGCAGCCGAGGAACTCGAGCTCGCCGGAGCGCCCCTAGGAGCCACGGCGCACCAACGTTCGGACGGAAACGGAGAGCTCGATCACGGCGAGCGCGTGGACCGAGGTCGACGGCTCACCTCGCGCGAAGGCCACCGTCGCCGGCCCGGCTCGGTTCGGACCCGGCGCGGGTGGTGGTAGCGGCGGCATGATCGGCATGAACCTCGCGCCGACGCCGGAGCTGCTCGCCGCGCTCGACCGCCTGCCCGCCGCGGATGACGAGCCCGAAGTCGACATCGCCGCGGAGGCGGCCGCCGACCCCGGACGGTTCAGCCTCGGGGCCTTGCTCCGTCGCTACCGCAGGGGCCTCTCGATCGGGCTCGCGTTGGTGGTGTTCGACACCTTCCTCGTCCTTCTCGGACCGTTCCTCATCCACGCCGGCATCGACAAGGGCGTCTCGGTTGCGAACGAGCGCGCGCTCTGGATCGCGTCCGGGCTCTTCCTCATCACTGCAATAGGCGACTTGTTCGTGACGCGGCTCTACACCGTCGTCACCGGCCGCACTGCAGAGCGGCTCCTGTACGCGCTTCGGATCCGTGTGTTCGCGCACTTGCAACGATTGTCGCTCGACTTCTACGACCGCGAACTCGGTGGTCGCATCATGACCCGCATGACGACGGACATCGAAGCGCTGTCACAGCTGCTCCAAACCGGTCTGATCAACGCGATCGTCAGCGTGTTCACGTGCGTGGGTGTCTTCGTGTTCCTGATCATCCTGTCGCCGCCTCTCGCGCTCGTCGCGGCGACCGTCATCCCGCCGCTGCTCGCCTCGACGTGGTGGTACCGGCGGCGCTCGGGCCTCGCCTACGCACGGGCCAGGACGTCGATCGCGACCGTCAACGCCAACCTGCAAGAGAGCCTCTCCGGCGTCCGTGTGGCTCAGGCCTACGTACGTGAAGACCGGAACATCACGGGGTTCCGCGGCGTCAACAGCGAGTACCTCGACGCTCGGCTCGACGCGCAGCGTTTGATCGCCATCTACTTCCCGTTCGTGCTGCTCCTCTCCGACGTGGGAGCCGCGGCCGTGCTCGGCGCCGGTTCCGTGTTCGTCGCGAACGGGACGGTGACGGCCGGCGTCCTCATCGCCTTCCTGCTGTACCTCGACCAATTCTTCTCGCCGATCCAGCAGCTGTCGCAAGTGTTCGACACGTGGCAGCAGGCCAGCGCGTCGATGCACATGATCAACGAACTCATGGCGACGCCGACGGGCACGCCAGAACGGTCGGACCCGATCGACCCCGGCCCGCTCGAGGGTCGCATCTCGTTCAGGGACGTGCACTTCGCCTACCCGGGTGCGGCCGGCGGCGAGGCGCTCGCCGGTGTCGACATCGAGATCGCGCCGGGCGAGCGGGTCGCGCTCGTCGGCGAGACCGGGGCAGGCAAGTCGACCATCGTCAAGCTGGTGGCGAGGTTCTACGACCCGACCGACGGCGCCGTCCTCGTCGACGGCACCGACGTGCGGGATCTCGACCTCGGCGCGTTCCGTCGCCAGCTCGGTGTGGTGCCACAGGAAGCGTTCCTGTTCACCGGGACGATTCGCGACAACATCGCGTACGGACGTCCTGACGCTTCCGATGCCGAGGTCGAGCGGGCGTCCCGTGCAGTCGGCGCCCACGACTTCATCGCGACACTGCCGGGCGGCTATCTCGCGCCGGTGAGCGAGCGTGGGCGCTCGCTGTCGTCCGGCCAGCGGCAGCTGATCGCGCTCGCTCGGGCCCGTCTCGTCGACCCGCCGATCCTGCTGCTCGACGAAGCGACGTCGAACCTCGACCTGGGCACCGAAGCGCGCGTCCAGCGCGCCATGGGAATCGTGGCCGAGGGGCGCACGACGATCCTCGTCGCGCACCGGCTGCCCACCGCCCGCACGGCGGACCGCATCCTCGTCATCGACCGAGGGCACGTCGTCGAGGAGGGACCGCACGACACGCTGCTGGCCGCTGGCGGCCGGTACGCCCATCTGTGGCAGGCCTTCGCCGAGACGGGGACCGGACGAGCTCGCCGCCGCCGCGGACTGAGGGTCAGGCGCCGGCGCGCCCGGTGAACGAGGGGTGTCGCAACACGACCGACGTCGCCTGGGCGCGGTTGCCCACGCCGAGCTTGCGATACGCCGCGCTTCAGGTGGGTCTTCACCGTGTCCTCGCTGACGTACAGCGACCGGGCGATCTCGGCGTTGCGAAGCCCGGCCGCGAGCAGCACGAGACACTCGCTCTCGCGTTCGGACAATTCGAAGCTGCGCCCGGGCCAGTCGCGGCCCGTGCCCGACACGATCCGGCCGTGGGGCGGCGGCGACACGATCGAGGTCCCTCGAGCGATCTCGCGGAGCCGGTCGGCGAGCTCGTCGCCGTCGAGTGCCTTCGACAGCACGCCGCTCACTCCCTGCTGGAGCGCCTCCTGGGTCAGCGGGTCGGCCCACGACAGCGTGAACACGACGACGTGGCCGACCAGAGGCGCGGAGACGAGCTCCTTCAGCTGGCCCTGATCGATGGCCTCCCGTCCGAACGTGTCGTAGAGGACGACGTCGATCGGACACGGAGGGCGACTCGTCACCGACGATGAACATGTCCACGACCTCGAGGTCGTCGTGGCGGCTCAGCATCGCCGCCAGTCCGGCCACGACGATCTCGTAGTCGTTGGCCACCGCCACGCGGATCCGTCGCTCCACGACCTCTGTCTACTACCGGGTTTCCTCACTCCTTCGGGTGATGATTGCTCGCGCTGGGTGGCCGAGCACCGGCCTGACGAACTGGTCGATTCCAGAAGGTGTTCGCGGCTCGTGCAGTGGGTAGGCCCAGGGATATGCGATTGGGAGAGCCGGCCGTGACGATCGACCTGCCTCCCACCCCGTCGGCGCCGGGGGAGGCGCGTGCGTTCGTCCGCGCCCACTTGTCGGCGCAGACCGGTCCCGACCTGCTCGAACTCGTGGGCCTGTGCGTCAGCGAGCTCGTGACCAACGCCATCGATCATGCGGAGCCGCCGTACCGACTTCGGCTCTCGGAACACGGCTGCGCGTTGCGGATCGAGCTCGAGGATGCCTCGGTCGACCTTCCGATCGTGCGATCGCAGCATCCGCTGCAACCGCGCGGCCGGGGGATGTACCTCGTCGAGACTCTGTCCCGGTCATGGGGCGTCGTGCCGTCGGAGCGGGGAAAGACGGTCTGGGCGGAGTTCTGAGCTCTTCGCAGTGCGGAAGAGGCGCGTTCGTCGGGCGTCAGAGCGACTTCGATATCAGTTTGATATGCAAGTCGGCTGAAACCGGTCTTGGACAGCAAGCAAGACGGCGGCGGACAATAGAGCGGTGAGCTTGTTCGTGGTGCTGGCCGTGGTCGTCGTCGGATTCGCGTCCGGCGTCTTGTCCGGGATGTTCGGCGTCGGTGGCGCCGTGCTCACGACCCCGGGCATTCGCCTCCTGGGCGCCACGCCGATCGAGTCGGTCGGATCGACGATCCCCGCCATTCTTCCCGGCGCGCTGTCGGGAGCATGGCGTTACGCGCGTGAGCACATGGTCGACTGGTCGATCGCGCTGCCGAGCGGCGTGCTCGGCGCAGGGTTCGCGGTGGTCGGCGCCGAGGCGTCCGATCACGTGAACGGTCACTACCTGATGCTGCTGACGGCGGCGATGCTCCTGTGGAGCGGGTTGAACAACGTGCGTTTCCGTGCCCGCGTGCCGGAGAAGGTGGCGGTACCGGTCGGGGGTCCTGCGGACGCGGAAGGGACCGAGTTCCACGAGCACGCGCACGCCCTGGGGCACGGACGCACTCGGAAGCCGTCGATGCCGATGGTTGCCTTGATCGGTGCTGCAGCCGGTCTCCTCGCAGGGCTGCTCGGCGTCGGTGGCGGCGTGCTGCTCGTGCCGGCGTACACCGGCTTGTTGCGCATGCCGCCCAAGCGTGCGGTTGCGACCAGCCTCGTGGCCGTCGCCATCTTCTCGGTGCCGGCGATGATCACCCACATGCTGCTCGGTCACATCAACTGGGCGTACGCGCTGCTGCTGGTGGTCGGCGTCGTGCCCGGCGCACAGGTCGGTGCCAGGCTCACGATCCACGGCTCCGAGACCCGGCTGCGGTTCCTCATGGGACTGTTCTTCACGGTGCTCGCCCTGCTCTACGGCGCCGGCGAGCTCCTGTCGCTCTGACGACACGCCGACCGAAGCCCGAGTTCGTCGCTCCCATCCGCCGTTCTCCGGGTCGATTGTGGGGCCATGGCCCCACAATCGCACCAACATTCGTGGCGAGTCAGGCGAGGTCGGTCGTCTCGGTGAGGGCGTCGAGCAGCGCGGTGACCAGTACGGGCGGGCGTCCCTTGGCGATGACGGCGCCGACGAGACGTCGGACCGGCGGGTCGAGCTCGTAGATCGAACAACCGGGTGCTCGGCCGGTGACGAAGCCTTCGGGCACGAGCGACACGCCGAGCCCGGCGGCGACGAAGGGCATGAGCATCTCGCGCTCGGACGTCTCGATCGCGATCTCCGGCGACACGCCGAGCTCGTCGAAGACGTCGTCGAGCTGTTGACGGAGTCCCGTCCCTTTCGTGAGTGCCACGACCGGGAAGTCGGCGAGCACGGCACGGCCCACCTTGGTCGCGTTCGTCGACCGTCCGAGTTGCAGGTCGCGGGGGGCAATCAGAACGAAGCGCTGCTGTCCGCGCAGCGCGGTGCGTGTACCCGGTTCGGGCGGCCGGACGAGCACTGCGAGCGCGACATCGAGGTCGCCGTCGCGCACCTGTCGACGGAGCTCAGCCGAGTCACCGCTCGCGACCAGATCGAGCCGCACATCGGGATGGGCCTGGCGGAACGCGGCGAGCGCGCCCGGCAACAGCACCGCGCCGAGCGTCGGCGTCACCCCGATGTTGAGCCGGCCGGCGCGTCCACCGGCGACGTCCGCTGCGTCCTGTTCGGCGCGACGGATCGCCGTGAGGGCGGCTTCCGCCCGCTCGACGAGCGTGCGGCCGACGATCGTCGCGGTGGCGCCGTGCCGGCCACGGGTGAAGAGCGGCGCGCCGATCTCGGACTCGATCCGCTTGAGGCGGCGGCTGAGCGGCGGCTGCGCGATGTGCAGTTGCTGGGCCGCACCGGTCAGCGAGCCCGCTCGGTCAATTGCCACCACGAGCTCGAGATCGCTTCGATCCATACCTCAACGGTAACCAACGGCGGCCGTTGCCTACACTGACCGACATGGAGATGCGCGAGGCAGTGATCGTCGACACCGTGCGGACACCCATCGGCAAGCGCAAGGGCGCCTTGGCCGGATGGCATCCGACCGATCTTCTGGCGTCGACGTTGCAGGGTCTGATCGCACGGACGGGAATCGATCCGGAACGCGTCGACGACGTCGTCGGTGGCTGCGTGACGCAGGTCGGCGAGCAGGGTTGCAACGTGATCCGCAACGGATGGGTCGCTGCCGGCCTGCCGCAGTCGGTGCCGTGCACCTCTGTCGATCGGCAGTGCGGCTCGTCGCAGCAAGCGCTGCACTTCGCCGCACAAGGTGTGATGTCGGGCTGTTACGACCTCGCCATCGCCTGCGGCGTCGAGTCGATGACCCGATCGCCGATGGCGAGCAACGCCAGTGGCGGCACGGGTCCCTTCTCGCCGGCCTTCATGGAGGCGTGCGACGGTCAGCTCAAGACGCAGTTCGAGGTCGCGCAGATCCTCGCCGAACGATTCAAGATCAGCCGTGAGGACATGGACGAGTACGCGCTCGAGTCGCACCGGCGCGCTGCTGCGGCCGTCGACTCCCGAGCCGTCGACGCGGAGCTGCTGGCGGTGCCGATCAAGGACGCCGACGGTCGCGAGACGGGTCAGATGCTCGAGCACGACGAGGGCATCCGGCGCAACGGAACGGCGGAGTCGCTGGCCGCGCTGCCGTCAGCCGCGTCGTGGGATCCGAACCTGGCGCCGGACATCACCGCAGGCAACGCGTCGCAGATGTCCGACGGCGCGGCGGCGATGTTGATCGCCGATCGTCGCGTCGCCGACGAGCTCGGCTTGCGGGCACGCGCCGTCATTCGCCACATGGTCGTGGGTGGTGACGATGCCGTTCTGGTGCTGTCGGCGCCGAACCCCGTGACGCGCAAGCTGCTCGCACGATCCGGCATGACGATCGACGACTTCGACGCCATCGAATGCAACGAGGCGTTCGCGGCCATCGCACTCATGTGGGCCCGCGAGTTCGTGCCCGACCCTGCGCGCTACAACCCGCGCGGCGGCGCGATCGCGATCGGCCATCCGCTCGGTGCAACCGGTGTCCGGCTGATGACGACCCTGCTCAACCAACTCGAGGCAACAGGCGGTCGGTACGGCTTCCAGACGATGTGCGAGGGCGGCGGCATGGCCAACGCCACGGTCATCGAGCGCGTGGCGTAGTCATCTCCTCGGGAGCTTGATGGCGCGGTCGGCGATGATGTTCTTCTGGACTTCCGTGGTGCCGGCGCCGATCGACGTGTAGCGCTGGAACACGAACAAGCGGTTCCACGCCCCGCCGTCGACGGCGTCGGGGCCGCCCTTCGCCAGCACGGCCGACGGTCCGAGCAGGTCACACGCCAGATCGGCCAGCGTCTGCGCGAGGTGCGACCACTGCAGCTTCGCCAGCGGCACCTCCGGCCAGTTCGGCTCACCCTTGAGGATCTTCGAGAGCGCGCGGTAGTTCAGCAGGCGGGTGTACTCGATGTCGGTGTGCGCTCGCGCGATGCGTTCACGCAGTTCGGGATCGCGGAGCGCGTCAGGGTTGACGGCGCGAGCCAGTGACACCATCGACTCGAGGTCTGCCTTCATCGTGATGGCGAGACCGGCGGTGCCGACGCGCTCGTGGCCGAGCGTTCCCATCGCCACCTGCCAGCCGGCGCCCTCGTCGCCGAGGCGATAGTCGACCGGCACTCGCGCGTCGGTGAAGAACACCTCGTTGAACATCTCCTCGCCGGTGATGTCGCGGATGGGCCGGCACTCGATGCCATCGGCGTCGAGGTCGATGATCAACGCGGTGATGCCTTCGTGCTTCGCGCCGCGCTCGATCGCAGTGGGGTCGGTGCGCACGAGGAACAGACCCCACTTCGCGATGTGCGCGGACGAGATCCAGATCTTCTGCCCGTTGAGTACGTACCGGTCTCCGTCCCGCAGCGCGAGCGTGCGCAGGTTGGCGAGATCCGAGCCTGCCTGCGGCTCGCTGAACCCCTGACACCAGTGGTCGTCAGCGTTGAGGATGTTCGGTATCCAACGGTTCTTCTGCTCGTCGGTGCCCCACTTGATGATCATCGGGCCGATCTGCCACAACCCGTTCGCGTTGTAGATGCCCGGCGTGCGAGCGCGCGCCATCTCCTCGCTGTAGATGACGTTCTGTGTGACCGTCGCGTCGCGCCCACCCCACTCGGTGGGCCAGTTGATCGCCGCCCACCGACCTTGGTTCAGCGTGCGCTGCCAGGCGCGGCGCCGCTCCATCGCGCCCATGATCCCGTGGCCGCCCGGGCCCTCGGGGCTGGCATCCTGCTCGCCCCACTCGGCCAGGAACTTCGGCACGTTCTCGTCGAGCCATGCCCGCAACTCGTCGCGGAAGGCGAGGTCTTCCGCGCTGTGGGCGAAGTCCATCGCGGGCCAACGTACCATGACGCCCATGTCAGGTTTCCGCCCCGTCACGACTCGACGCTGATGGATTTCACCTTCAACGAGGACCAGCAGGAGTTGCGACGCAGCGTCCGCGCGTTCCTCGAACGCGAGAGCCCGCCTGCGTACGTGCGCGCCATGCAGGACGACGAGCGCGGCTTCACGGACCCGGTGTGGGATCGCGTCGTCTCACTCGGTTGGCCGGCGTTGCTCGTGCCCGAGGCGAACGACGGTCTCGGTCTCGGGCTCGTCGACATGGTCGTCGTGATGGAAGAGATGGGGCGCGTGCCGTTTCCCGGTCCGTACTTCTCGTCGGCCGTGTTCGCCACGCTGGCGGCGCGGCAGCTCGGGCTCGACGATCAGCTCGCATCGCTCGCGTCGGGCGCGACGCGGGGCACGGTCGCGCTCGAAGAGGCAGGAGCCGGTGATCCGGTGATGCGGGTGCGCACGCGCGCTGTGCGCAAGAGCGGCCGATGGCGCCTGACCGGACACAAGCCGATCGTGATCGACGGTCACACCGCCGACTGGGCGCTCGTCGTCGCCCGCACGGAGCAAGGCATCGGAACGTTCCTCGTCGAGGCGCCGGGCGGCGAGGTCGTGCCGGCGTGGGACGTCACTCGCAAGGTGGCGCGCCTGGTGTTCGACGGACAGAACGCCGAACCGGTCGGGCCGGACGGCGATCAGACACGCGTCTGGCAGCGCATCGTGGACGACGTGAACGTCGCGCTCTGCGCGGAGTTGATCGGTTCGATGGAAGCGGCGAACTCGCTCGCTGTCGAGTACGCCAAGGTGCGCGTGCAGTTCGATCGTCCGATCGCCACGTTCCAAGCGATCAAGCACAAGGCCGCCGACATGCTGCACCGGCTCGAGCTGGCGCGAGTCGGTACGCACTACGCGGCATGGGCGTCGGACGCAGACGACGCGGTCAGAGCCGAGGCCGCCGCGATGGCCAAGGCGTACGTGGCCGAGGCGGCGAACGACGTGACCGCGGAATCGATCCAGATCCACGGCGGCGTCGGGTTCACGTGGGACTGCGACGCCCACCTGCACTACCGCAAGGCGAAGCAGGCCGACCTCATGCTCGGCTACCAGGGCTGGCAACGCCAGCGCCTCGCGGACCTGGTCCTCGGTCCCTGACCACCCCGCACGAACTGGCGTGCATCACCCACACGGCGTGTGGGTAATGCACGCCGGAACGGGGGTTGGGCCTCGATCGCGAACAGGATGACGACGCTGGCGTTCGCACCGCGGCCGATGGTGTGGGCCAGGGCGACGCGGGCACCTTCGACCTGACGGGTGCCTGCCTCGCCTCGGAGCTGGCGGACGAGCTCGACGACCTGGCCGAGTCCCGACGCACCCAACGGTTCGCCTTTCGACAGCAGCCCGCCGCTCGGGTTCACGGGCTGGCTGCCTCCGAGCGCGACCGCACCGTCGGCGACGCGCTTCGCCTGGTCGCCGGGCGCGCACAGTGAGAGCTCCTCGTACGCGAGCAGCTCTCGGGCGGCATCGGTGTCCTGGCACTCCACGACATCGACGTCCTCGGGCGCCACGCCGCTCGCTTCATAGGCGGTCGCTGCCGCGATCGCGCTCGGTGCCGGAATGGCGTCGTCGTCCACGATCCCAGCCAGTGGCGTCGATTCGGCGAGCACGCTGCCCGGCAGATGGCTGTTCACGCTTGCAGCGCGCAGCTGCACGCCGCCATCTCCTCTGCGCAGCACGACAGCAGCCGCGCCCTCGTTGGGGGAGCACAGCATCCAGAGATGGAGTGGCTCGCACACGACTCGCGAGGCGAGCACTTCTTCACGCGTCACTTCCTTCTGGAACATGGCGAGATCGTTGCGGGCGCCGTTGGCGCGGTTCTTCACCACGACGGCGGCGAGATCGTCCTTGGTGAGGCCGCGTTCGCGCATCAACCTCTGCGCCCGCAAGGCGAAGTACGCAGGTGCTGGTGTCAGACCGGCTTGCTCCTGCCACGGCTCGAAGAACGACGACCGGATCATGCCCTTCGGCATCTTCTCCATCCCGAACACGAGCGCGCAGTCGACGTCGCCGGACGCGATCGACCGGCTCGCCATCGACAGCGCGGCCGCACCGGACGCGCAGCCCGCTTCGACGTCGACGATCGGCATACCCGTGCGTCCGAGGCGGCCGAGGACGCGGTGGCCAGCGGCCACACCGGAGTACGCGGTACCGCAGAACGCCGCGCCGAACGCGGGCTCACCTGCTTCACGCAGCGCGGCCCGCACCGCCTCGACGCCGAGATCGATCACCGTGCGGTCGTCGAAGCGGCCGAACGGTGTCATGCCGACACCCGCGATCTCGACGCTACGAGTCAGACGCGTGCTCCGATGCGAGCGACGGAGCGCCGGCGAACGCCCATGTCGTGACGTCGTCGAACTCGTCGACGACGAGGCGCATCGGTTGGCCGGCGTCGAGCTTCGTCGGATCGGATTCTGCCAACCGGCCGACGACTCGCAGGCCGACATCGTCGAGCTCGACGACGCCGAACCCGTACGGCACCGGTCCCGCGTAACCGGGCGGGGCGGAGGTGACCGCCGTCCAGAGCCACAGGCGTCCCGATGTCGGAAGGTCGACCGGTTCCACATCGTCTGCGCCGGTGTACGGACACACGTCGGACAGTGGGAAGTGGTACAAGCCGCTCGACCGTGAGCGTCCACCCCGGAGCACCAGTTGGTCGCCGTCCACCCGAAAGAGGTCGGTCACGTGATCCCTTGTGCAGCGAGCCGATCGAGCTCGCCGTCGTCGAGTCCGAGTGCGCTCGACAGCACCTCGCGGGTGTGGACACCGAGCTCCGGAGCGCCGGAAGGGACGCCCGGCGGCGAGCCGACGAAACGCGGGAACGGCGCCTGTTGTCGAACGGGGCCGATGACAGGATCGTCGACCGTCACCAGGTCGCCCCGGGCCGTCATGTGCGCGTCGTCGAAGATGTCGGCCGCGGTGTACGCCGTGGCCACTGGCACGTCGTGCTCGACGCACGCGGCTTCGACGTCTGCTGCGGACAGTGATCGTGTCCATGTCGCGACGAGCTCGTTGATCTCGTCGCCGCGCGCCGCGCGATCGGCGAGCCGCGCGAAGCGCTCGTCGTCGACGAGCTCGGCCCGTCCCATCGCCTTGCACAGCCGGCTGAAGTTCGCGTCGCTCCCGGCCACGATGCACACGTACTTGTCGTCGGCAGTCGGGTAGTTGTCGAGGGGCGCGGAGTTCGCCAACCGGTTGCCCTCGCGCGAGCGCACGACGCCCAGCTGGTCGTAGGCCGCGAGGGTCCACTCGAGGATGCGCAGCACGGCGCCGTAGAGCGTGGCGTCGACGACCGCGCCGTCGCCGCCGCGCACGTCGCGCTTGTACAGGGCTGCGACTGCAGCGTTGGACGAGAAGACGCCGGTCAGATAGTCGGACAACGTCACGCCGACCCGCACCGGAGGACGGTCTGGGTACCCCGTGAGATGCATCAGCCCGCCGTAGCCGATGCCCACGCGATCGAGGCCGGGTCGTGCGGCGAGCGGGCCGTCCTGCCCGAAGGTCGAGATGCGCACGACGACGAGCCGACGGTCGAGCTCGCCGGGCGCGATGTGCCAGCGCTCGAGTGTGCCGGGACGGAAGTTCTCGACCACGACATCGGCGGTCGCCGCGAGACGTCGGAAGATGTCTTGGCCCTCGGGCTTGCGCAAGTCGAGCGTCACGCTCTTGCGCCCGCGACCCTCGACCGCCCAGAACAACGAGTAGTCGTCGACGAACGGGACCGATCTCGCGCATGAAGTCGCCGGTTCCGGGTTGTTCGATCTTGATGACCTCGGCGCCCATCTCACCGAGCAGTCCCGCGCAGAACGGCGCCGCGATGCGAGTCCCGAGATCGAGCACGCGAAGCCCCTCCAGCGGAATCACCGGAGTGGTCGCGAGCTTCCGGCGCGAGCGGCGAGGGAAGCGCCAGCGACGAGCCGCAATCGGCGGAGACAGCGAGCGTAGCGAGCGCTCGGAGCCGATCGAATCATCGCGGTAATCCCAAGACGCGTTCGCCGATGATGTTGCGCTGGATCTCGTTGGTGCCCGCGAAGATCGACGACGACTGGTAGTAGAGCCAGCTCCGTTGCCAGCGACCGTCGCCGGGATTGTCGTCGGCGCCGTGCCACAACGGCGCGGCTGGGCCGAGCACGGCCATCGCGGTCTCGTGCAGCCGCTTGCTCATCTCGCTCCAGTACAGCTTGAGCGCAGAGCCTTCGGGGCCGAGCGCGCGCCCGTTCGCGAGTCGCGACAGCGAGCGCCAGTTGTGGAGCTGGAACAGGCGGACCTCGACATAGGCCTCCGCGAGCCGCTGTTGCAGGCGATGGTCGTCGTAGACACCGGACTCGACGGCGAGCCGCAGCAGCTCCTCGAGCAGTTGCACATGGATCACGAGCTGGCGCGGGTTGGTCCCACGTTCGTGCGTGAGCGTCGAGGACGACACGCGCCAACCGTCGTCGACCGTGCCCACGACGTGCTCGTCGGGAACGAACACGTCCTCGAAGAACACCTCGTTGAACTCCGCCTCACCGGTCGCCTGCACGAGCGGGCGCACCTCGACGCCAGGTGCGCGCATGTCGACCACGAGTGCGGTGATGCCCTTGTGCTTCGGTGCTTCGTCGCGAGGTGTGGTCCTCGCGAGACACAGGCCCCAGTCGGCGAACTGCGCGTACGACGTCCACACCTTCTGCCCGTTGACGAGCCAGCCGCCGCGGTCACCCGCACCGTCGCCGGATCGAATGGCTCGCGTCGACAATCCCGCGAGGTCGCTTCCGGCTCCGGGCTCGCTGAAGAGCTGGCACCACAGCTCGTCGGCGCGCAGGATCTTGGGCAGCCACCTCGCGGCTTGCTCGGCCGTCGCGTGGGCGAGCAGCGTCGGACCGACGAGGTTGATGCCGATCCGGCCGACGAGCTCGGGCGCCCGCGCCCGCGCAAGCTCCTCCTGGACGATGAAGTGATGCATCGGTCCCGCGCCTCGGCCGCCGTACTCCACCGGCCACGTCACGCCGACGAGTTGCGCCTCCGCGAGCTGTCGTTGCCACGTGCGCAAGAACGCGACTTCATCCGCAAGATCGTCGAACCGTGGTGGCAATCCTCTTCCGTACTCCCACGGCAGGTGGGCCCGCAGCCACGCGCGCGTCTCTGCTCGGAACGATTCCTCTTCGGCGGTGGGCGTCAGGTCCACGACCGGCTCATCGTATGCTGACGCCGTGTCAGCCCCGGATCGTCGTAGGACGCGATGGACTTCGAGCTGAGCGACGACCAGCAGGCGCTTCGCGATGCAGCCACGGAGCTGCTGGACGACCGCGCCGGCCCTGCAGACGTGCGCGCAGTCGTCGACGCCGGTCTGCCGTTCGACGTCGAGCTGTGGAAGGCGATGGTCGACCAGGGGTGGACGGGCATCGCCGTACCCGAAGCCTCGGGCGGCGTCGGCCTCGGGTGGGTCGAGGTGGCCGTCCTGGCGGAGGCGGTCGGCGCGGCATGTCGCTCCCGCACCGATCGTGCAGTCGATGATCGCGCTCGATGCGTTGCGCGAGACCTCGTGGGTCGACGAGCTGCTCTCGGGCGACGTCGTCGCGTGTGTGGGCGCGTCGGGACGACGTGAGGTCGTCCCCTATGCCGCGTCCGCCGCCGTCGCGGTGTGCCGGCGTGGTGACGAACTCGTCGCAGCCGACCTCCGCGAGCAGCATCCCGCTCGCGAGCCGGCCATGGACGTGACCCGCGAGGTCGGCTGGCTGGATTCCGACTCGCTGGTCGGCGCGCAGTCACTCGGCGGCGATGGCGTGCTGCAGCGTTTCGTCGATCGAGGTGCGACGGCGTACGCCGCGGAGCTGCTCGGCGCCGCGCAACGCATGCTCGACGAGTCAACCGAGTACGCGAAGGAGCGGGTGCAGTTCGATCGGCCGATCGGCAGCTTCCAGGCGGTGAAGCACCGTCTGGCCGACATGCTCGTGGATGTCGAAGGGATGCGATCCGCCGTCTACTGGGCGGCGTGGTGCATCGCTGCAGACCATCCCGACGCGTCCGTCGCGGCATCGACGGCCAAGGTGTGGTGCTCCGACGCCGCTCGCCGTGTCGTCGGCAGCGCGCTCCAGGTGCACGGCGGCATCGGGTTCACGTGGGAGCACGATGTGCACCTGTACTTGAAGCGCGTGCAACTCGACGCGCTCTCGTTCGGCGATGCGACCACGCACCGGACGAGGTTGGCCCAACTGCTGCGCGCCAAGCTCGGAGCCGGCGAGTCAGTCCTCTGACGCGGCGCGGGCTCGAAGCGCGGCTCGGTCGGGCTTGCCTGCCGCCAGCACGGGCAGCTCGTCGACGGTGACGACCCGCTCGGGAGTCTTGAAGCGCGCGATCCCACGTGCCTCGAACCATCCTCGGCACTCGTCGAGCCCGAACGACGAGCTCGGCACGAGCTGGACGAACGCGACGACCCGTTCGCCGAGTCGCGCGTCCGGTGCGCCGACGGCGACGGCGTGGCGCACATCCGGGTGGGACTCCAGCACCGCTTCGACCTCTGCGGCGGCGATGTTCTCGCCACCGCGGATGATCACGTCCTTGATCCGGCCGACGATGGTGAGCCATCCGGCGTCGTCGATGGTGCCGACGTCACCGGTTCGGAACCATCCGTCGTCGGTGAACGCATCGACGTTGCGATCGGCGCTCGTGTAGCCGCTGAACAGCTCAGGCCCGCGGACCAGCAACTCGCCGGTGGGGTGATCGATCTGCAACTCGACCTCGCCGGTCGGCCGTCCGTCCGTCGACGACGCGCGCACCGGATCGTCGCCGGCTCGTGTGGTCGTGACCGTGGGGGCTTCGGTCGACCCGTACGTCCGCTTGACCGTGCAGCCGAGCTTGGCACCGGCCTCCTCGACGAAGGCGGCGGTGACGCCTGCGCCGCCGGACGACACCAGCCGCAATGACTCGACCGCCTCGCTCGAGAACGTCGGCGCGCCCATCAGTCCGATGAAGAAGGTCGGGGGCCCGATCATGAACGTCACGTGCTCGCGCTCGATGAGTCGCAACGCCTCGTCGGGGTCCCATTTGGGCATGAGCACGGACTTCATCGGCACGGTTCCCGGGAGCAGGACACCGTTCAACAGACCCGAGATGTGCGCGAGCGGCGCGGGCATGAGGATCGCGTCGTCGGGCCCGAGCCCGTGCACTCGCGCCATCAGGCCCGCCTTGTACGTCAACGCGCGGTGTGTGTGGATGACACCCTTCGGGCGGCCGCTCGACCCGGACGTGAACAGGACGACGGCGGCATCGGCCGGTTGGGCGCGTGATGCTTCGAACGGGACCGGATCGACCGTTCGGTAGCTCGTCACCCACGAACAGGCGCGGCGCCGTCTCCTCGACGATCACGTCGATGTCGGCTTGGCCCGCTTGGTGATGAACGGGAATCGCGACCGCACCCACGCGCCAGCAGGCGCGGTACAGCAGGACCGCCTCGAGGCTGTTGGGACGTTGCCAGCACACGCCGTCGCCCGGCACGACACCGGCGGCGATCAAGCCTCCGGCGACGCGATCGACCCGTTGCTCGAAGTCAACGGACGTCGCCGCGGACGACAGGGCCACGTCCAAGCTCGGCACGTCGAGCGGTCCGCCCGGCCGCGTGTACACGTCGAGCCGTGCATGGGTGTACGTCGGCGTGATCAAGCAGCAGGGTTCTCGTGTCTCGACCGAAGCAAGGTCAGTGCAGGTTGCGTTGCAGGAAGTCGACGGTCAAGGGCCACGAGGCCGCGGCCGCCGTGGGGTCGTGGAACTGCGGTGCCAGATGGTTCTCGAAAGCATGACCCGCTTGGTGTTGGACGTGGATCTCGACGTTCGGCCGCTCACCGAGACGGGCCCGGATGGCATCGATCTGCTCGTTGGGGATGTACGGGTCGTTGCCGCCGAAGTGGAAGACGATCGGGCACGTGAGCTGGTCGCACTCGTTGAGCCGGTCGGCGATGCCGGACCCGTAGTACGACACGCACGCATCGGGCCCGCAGTGGCAGGCGACGAGGAACGCGAGCAAGCCGCCGAGGCAGTACCCCATCACACCGGCTTGATGGCCGCCCACCTCGGGCAAGGACCGCAGATGTTCGAGGGCGGCGCCGAGGTCGGCGATCTTGGTCTCGTCGTCGACTTCTGTCGCAAAGCGCGACACGTAGCCGAATGCCGTCTCCATCGCCGACTCGTCGTGCGCGAGCGCGATGCCTGGTTCGATGCGCCAGAAGACGTCGGGACACAGCACGACGTAGCCGAGTCCGGCGAGGTCGTCCGCCTTGGCCTTCAAGAAGTCGCCGACACCGAAGATCTCTTGCAGGAGGAGCAGCCCCGGACCGTTGCCACTGCTCGGGAACCGTCAGGTGGCCTCCGAACGAACCGCCGTCACGCGCGGCGATCGTCTCTTCGCGGCTGCTCGCCATCGGTCAAGCCTCGCACGTCATCGGAAATCGAACGCCACCTTGATCGCACCCGTGGTCTCCTGCTGGATCAGCGTCATCCACGCGTCGTGCCAGTCGTCGAGTGCGAACGTGTGCGTGAGCATGCCGGTCAGGTCGATCTGCCCGGAGGATGCGAGATCGAGGTAGTGGGCGATGCCGTGCTTGCGCACGCCGTCGACTTCCTCGATGCCGAAAGCGTTCGACCCTGCCCACCGGATCTCCTTGAAGTACAGCGGCGAGAACTCACCTCGTTCCCACGTGGACAGGCCGAGCTGCACCATCGTTCCGCGCGCTGCGAGAACGCGCATCTCGACCTCGAACGTCGCCGGCGCGCCGATGGTGTCGTAGGCGACGTCGATGAAACCCGGGTAGCAGAGCGGGAGGCCGCCCCATGACCTGCGCAACGCGCCCCCCGACCAGTCGGCGAGCTGCTCGACGAGCGCTTCGCGTGGCTCGGGACGGAACACCGTGGCGCCCAGCCGCTCCGCGAGCTTCGCCTGCACGTCCCACGCCGCGACGGTCGCCACCTCGACGGTGGGGTACAACGCCTGCAGGATCGCGGTGGCGCAGGTGCCGAGGGCGCCCGCGCCGTACACGAGCGCCTTGCCACCGGGCGGCGGCGGGTTGCGAGTGATGGCGTGCAGGCAGACCGCGAAGGGGTCGCCGAGGACGGCGACCTCGTCGGCGATCCCGTCGGGCACCGGGATCATCATCTGCTCGTGCGCCGGCACCAGCTCCGCGAAGCCGCCGGTCGCATCGGACGAGTTGCCGGTGTGGATGCCACGGGCCAGCCGGCCGTCGAAGAAGCTCCAGCACAGGCTCCAGTCGCCCGCCTGCGCACGACGGGCACGGCGGTGTGATGCCACGCGGGGCGCATGACAGCCAGGGGTTGAGAACGACTCGTTGGCCCGGCTCGAACCCGTGCACGTCGGGTCCGAGCGCCTCGACCGTCGCGATCACTTCGTGGCCCAGCACCTGCGGGAAGGAGATGAACGCGGTCATCGGGCTGTCTTCGCCGTGCTCGTAGTCCATGAGCACCTGCTTCGTGTCCGATCCGCAGATGCCGGTCAGGCGGGGACGGATCACCGCCCAATCCGGTCCGATCGGCTTCGGGATCCGGGATGTCCTTCAGGGACATCGGCGTCGACGCGAGCTGACGCACGAGACGGGGCGCGTCCTCAGGCGGCTGCGGCGGCATCGGATCAGGGAACTCGCCGAACACCAGCGCTTTCACGTCGCCACCTCCCGTGGTGCCTTCCTGGCGGCGTCGATCGCCTTGCTGACCGCGGCCAGGAGATCATCCGTCGTCACGCCCATCATCGCTTCCGCCTGACGGACGTCGTCGCCTTCGAACACGACCGCGATGCGACGGCGTAGCTCGTGCGGGATCGTCCGCCGACAGCGCCCACGAGCGAGTCTGCGACGCGGTCGATCGCGTCAGGCGGACTGACGTGCATGTCGCCCGCCATGAGCGCCTCGACGATCACGCCGTCGCGGTCGATCGCGACACCGGCGCGGCACAGCTTGCGGCCCTTGTGGTTGCCGAACCCGACGGCGCTGCCGGCCGGCGCGTCCGCGGTGAACCGCTCGGACGAGATTCGGCGGACCATCTCGTCGCCGCCGATGCGCGCTCCGATCTTGGACAGCCCGTGGCGCTCGCCGTCCGTCAACTCGCTCGGCGCCAACTCGATGCCCGCCGCCTCGAGCGACGCGAGCAGCGCATCGCGGAAGTCCTCGTAGGAGACGGGCCGGCCGGCGACCTCCGCCGCGGTGCAGACGTACTCGCGCATGTCCTTCACCGCCTTGTCCTTGAACTTGTCGTCGGGCACGCGCACGACCTGCAGGTACAGATCGAGGTTCGGCGGCGCGATGTTCAGGAAGCCACCGACCGAGTTGCAGGCGATCACGTCCTGCGCGGTCAGCGCGCCGAGCTTGCGGCCGTGCCAGCGAAGGTCGCTCGAACCTTCGAACACGACCTCACCGAGTCCGATCTCGCCCAACGCGTCGAGTAGCACCGGCTGGAACCGGGCGAGCGCGGCATCGAGATCGTCGTACCGCTCCTTCGGCAGCAGGAACCCCCACATCACCGCGCACCCGGCGTCGTAGAACGCGGTTCCTCCCCCGTACATCGGGCGACGAATGACCGCGATACCGAGGCGTGCGCATGCGTCGAGGTCGAGGGTCGAGTCCACGTCGTCGAACCAACCGACGTTCAGGTGCGTCTGCCCCCAGATCGACGTGGTGGCGATCGGATCGGCCCCGCCGGCGACGTTGCGGCTGAGTACCGGCATCATCGCCGCGTTCTCGAAGGGAGTGACCGCGCCGCAGTCGATGGTCCGCCAGCGCTCGACGATCGATCCCCCCATGGGCCGCCAACCTACCTGACGTGCGCGTCAGGGTTCCCGAGCCGGGAGAGGGCTTGGCACCAAGCTGTCGGCATGTCGATCAGTCGTCGAGGCCGCGGCGCAGCGGCCGTCGTCGGTCCAGGTCCCGATCACCCGGAGGGCCAAGGCTGGGTCGTCACCGTCCCCTGCGGACGCTTGGGCGATGTGCAGCCCCTCGCTCTGCTCGGTCCCCGGGAGGCATGACGTCTCGGCAGGTTTCGGACCGAGCAGAGGTCGACCGAGCGAGCGCCAGCGAGCCGGGCGACGATGGGGCAGGCGCCGAAGGCGCCGAGGGGGCGCAGCCCCAGCGGGATGACATGACGCCCAAACGTCGGCGGGTGGCGGCTGGTGGTGGCTGTGGTGGCCGGTCCTGGCGGGTCCGGCGTCGACCGTCAGTTGACGGACACGTCGGGCGGGTAGTTGGCGAACTGGCGGAGCGGATCGCGCTGCCGGCGCAGCACGTCGCGCCACAACAGCTCGGGATGGTCCGTGAACGTGTCGGTGGTGACGGCGTCGACGACGAACCACGCGCCCTCCACGATCTCGCCGCCCAACTGCCCTTCACCCCAGCCGGCGTACCCGGCGAAGACACGCACCTCAGCGAGGCCGGCGCCGATGAGATCGGCGTCCACGGTCAGGTCGAGGACACCCACGGTCCCTCCCACCTCCGTCCAGGCGTCGTCCGGTAGCTCGTAGGCGGGCTCGCGCGCCGCGAGCGCGATGACGGAGGTCCGCGACACCGGTCCGCCCACGAACACGACCGACGGCAGTGCGACCAACCGGGACCAGTCAGGCAATGGTTCGGTCACCTCGAGCGGCGACGGACGGTTGAGCACGAGGCCGAGGGCACCCTCCTCGTTGTCCTCGAGCATGAAGATCACGGTGCGCTCGAAGTTCGGATCCCCGAGCAGCGGCGTGGCGACGAGGAGTCGTCCCCGGGTCGATTCGAGCGCTGCCACGACACCTTTGTACCCGCGCCGGTGCCCTTGACGGCAGGCGTACTCTTCATCTCGCACGCACCGCGGACCCCCCTTTGTTTCGGGGCCCGCGGCACGTTCGCGCGCGTCCGTCCACCTGACGCATGTACCCGAAAGGAGAAGCGATGCCCCATCCCGACCTGGCCGAGGAGCAAGCGCACCTCGACCACGCCTACCGATGTCTCGCCGGCATGCGCCTGCGAACGCAGTCGGCCGTCGCCGTCGACGACATGGCCGCCCAAGCCGTCGACGGCGAGATCGCCCGTTGGCACCTCGAACAGCGGCTCCGGTCGCTCGATGTCGACGTGCCGGGCCTCGCGTTCGGTCGCATCGACGAGGAGGGCACGGCCCGCACAGCAGGCCCCACCTGGTACGTCGGTCGCCGTCACGTCGAGGACGAACACGGTGAGCCTGTCGTCGTCGACTGGCGGGCCGGAGTCTCGACCCCGTTCTACCGAGCCACCGCGTCCGATCCCTTCGGGCTGCACCGCCGGCGCCGCTTTCTCATGTCGGGACGGGAGCTCGACGACTTGTTCGACGAGGTGCTTCGACGACCCGGAGTCGGTCCATGCCGCTCGTCACGGCGGCATCCCCGATCCGCTCCTCGCCGAGCTCGAGCGTGAGCGGACCGGCGCGATGCGCGACATCGTCGCGACGATCCAAGCGGAGCAGGACGTCGTCATCCGGGCACCGTTGGACGCCTGCATGGTCGTGCAAGGTGGTCCGGGGACGGGCAAGACCGCGGTCGGTCTGCACCGAGCTGCGTTCCTGCTCTACGAGCACCGGCAGTTGCTCGACGAGGAGGGCGTGTTGGTCATCGGGCCGAACCCCGTCTTCCTTCGCTACATCGCGCAGGTGCTGCCATCGCTCGGCGAGACGGCGGTGCGGCAGACCACCGTCGAACGGTTGCTCGCCGGCCGGGTGCGGGCCTTCGACACGGCTGCGGTCGCCGCGCTGAAGGGGGACGCGCGCATGGCTGACGTGCTGGCGCGTGCCGTGGACGGTCAGATCAAGCAGCCGCGCGACGATGTGGAGGTATCGACCGGTTGGGGGACCGTGCGACTGCGCGTCGCCGACGTCGACGCAGCGATCGAGGAGATCCGTAGCCGCGGCGTTCCGCACAACGTGGGCCGCAACGCGTTGCGGACACAACTCGTGCGCATCGGCGAGCAGGCCATCGCAGACCGACGAGGCGACGACGCCGCGCCGCTCGGACTGGCGGAGGAGCTTCGCACCGACAAGGTGTTCCAGCGTGCACTCGGCACGTGGTGGCCCGCGGTGAGCGCGCCCACGCTCGTTCGCAAGGTGCTGTCGTCACCATCCGCACTTCGAGCCGCGGCGGCCGGCGTTCTCTCGGGCGACGAGCAGCGGTCGATCTTGCGGAAGGCGACGAAACGAGCGGACGACGAGCCGTGGACCGCGGCCGATCTCGTCCTCGTCGACGAAGCGCAGGCGCTGACCGACGGCGCCCGCCACACGTACGGCCACATCGTCGTCGACGAGGCTCAGGACCTCACCGCGATGGAGCTGCGGGCACTGGCCCGGCGCTGCCCTCGTCGGTCGATGACCGTGCTCGGCGATCTCGCCCAAGCGACGAGGCCGGGCGGCCAGCGTTCGTGGGACGTCGCGCTCGACCACCTCGGCTCGCCCACCGGCGCGGAGATCACCGAGCTCGATCTCGGCTATCGCGTGCCCGCGCCCGTCATCGACTACGCCAACCAGTTGCTGCCCGAGGCGGCGCCCGATGTGCGCCCGGCACGGTCGGTGCGGCTCGCGGGCGAAGCGCCGAGCATCGTGCACGTCGAGGCGAACGAGCTCGCCGCTTCGGTCCAGCGCGTGGTCGAACAGCAGGCGGCGTCGTGGACGACGGTCGGGGTGGTCGTGCCCGACGGTGCCGGCCCCGTGCTCGAGCACGTGCCGGATGGTGTGCTCGTGGTGTCGCCCGCGGAGGCGAAGGGGTTGGAGTTCGACGCGGTGGTCGTGGTCGAACCTGCGCTCGTGGCGCAGGCCGGTGACGACCACCACGCGGGACTCCGGCTCTTGTACGTCGCGCTCACGCGAGCGGTCCAGACGTTGACCGTCGTCCATGCACTGCCGCTGCCGCCCGCGCTCTCGGGCGTCACGTAGCAACTCGGAGCCAGTACGGTTCGCCGCGTGTCACACGACGTCGCACGAACGCTCGCGCTCTACTGCCAACTCTGTGACGACGGCCGATTCGACGAATGGGGCGAGCTGTTCGTCGACGACGCCCAGTTCATCGTGCTCGGCCAGACGCACGAGGGTCGTGACGACATCAAGGCATGGATCTCGAAGGCCCAGGCGCCGGAGCTTCGGGGCAAGCACTTCCTCGGCCAGAGCGTGGTCGACGTCGATGCCAGCGGAAGCACCGCGTCCGGCGTGACCGACTACACGTTCGTGAGCCGCACGCCCGAAGGCGCGTACGCGATCACGTCCGCCGGTCGTTACTACGACACCTTCGTCCGATCCGACGACGGGCGATGGCGCTTCGTGACCCGCGAGATCCGCTTCCTCGGCTCCTAGCCCCGCACGAATGTTGGTTCGATTGTGGGGCTATCGCCCCACAATCGACCCGGAGTTCGGACCGAGTCAGCGGACGGAAGTGGGATAGCCGCCGCCGCCGAAGCGTTCGTCGAGCGCGTCGTAGTCGACCGCGAAGCCGTCACGGGGGAGCTTGTCGACGAACTCGACCGAGCGAGGCTTCTTGTACGACGCGATCAGCGAGCGGCAGTGCGCCACGATGTCGTCTTCGGTCGCGTCATGTCCTTCCCGGAGGACGACGATCGCCTTGACGGACTGGCCCCAGGTCCTGTCGGGCACACCGATCACCGCCGCTTCCTGGACGGCCGGATGCTTCTGCAGCGCGCCCTCGACCTCCGCCGGATAGATGTTCTCCGCGGCCGACTTGATGAGCCTGCCCTTCGGACCGATCCACGTGAGCGAGCCGTCTTCTTCGCGCCGGCCGAGGTCGTTCGTGTGGTGCCAGTCGTCCGGCGAGCCGCGCCGCGTTCGAGATCGTCGCGGTGGAGGAACCCGTTCATGACGGTCGGGCCCCGGGCGACGATCTCGCCGACCTCGCCCGGCGGCACGTCGTTTCCTTCGGGATCGACGACGCGTACGAGTGCCATCGGCGCCGGTCGTCCCGAGGTGCCGAGTGCCGGGCCGCCCCACGCGTTCAACGTGAGCATCCCCATGACCTCGGTCTGTCCGAACCCCGCGGGCCGCTGCGCCCACGGGCTGTCGTCGACGGTGACCATCTCGTTCCACTCGGGCGAGCCGCGGAACGTGCGCAGCGACGAGAGGTCGTACCGTCCGTCTGCGTTGAGGTCGAGGATCTGCTTGATCGTCGGCCCCATCAGGAACGCGCCGGTGCAGTGTTCGTCCGCGATCAGGCGGCAAAGCTCCTCGGCCTCGACACGACGCGTGAACACGTTCGTGCCGCCGAAGTGGAAGGTCGCGAGCGTCGTCATGAACGTCGCCACGTGGAACAGCGGTCCCGAGTTCAGGTACACGTACTCGCTGTCGACCCGCTGCAGATTGCCCATCACGAGGTCCTGCACGAGCACTGCCCAGTGCGACAGCAGCGCGCCGTTGGGACGGCCGGTGAACGCGGCCGTGTACAGCTGCAGCACGGCCGACGCCGGATCGACGACGAGATTCGGATCGTCCGTGGAACCCGTGGCGAGGAATGCCTCGTAGGAATCGCTGCCGTCCGCGTCGTGCTGGAGCCACCGGCTGTCCGCGACCGACGCCGCGAGCGCGCGCGCCGCGCGCACGGTGTCGCCGATCTCTTCGTCCTGCCAGATCACGACCTTGGCCTGCGTGTCGTCGATGACGAACGCGAACTCGTCGGGCGACTGCCGCCAGTTCGCGGGACAGAAGACGGCGCCGAGCTTCGCTGCCGCGAGCAACGCTTCGAGGACTCGGAACGAGTTCTGTCCGAGCCACAAGATGCGATCGCCGGCCGCGACACCAGCGCTGCTCGACAGTGCGCTCGCCAATCGGTTCACGCGATCGTCGAGCTCGGGCCATGTGAGGCGGACGTCGCCGTCGACGACCGCAGTACGCAGCGGGTAGCTGCGGCGGTTCTCACGGAGGATGTCGCCGAGGGTGAGTGCGTGGAGTAGGTCGACGGGCACGGCCGGATGCTGCCAGAGACCGGCCACGGTGTCAGCTTGTACGGTGCTCGGCTGATGGAAGTCTGGACAACCGGGCTGTCGCTGCCGCGGGTCGCGGCGCGGATGGCCACGCGAGCCGAGGACGCGGGCTTCGACGGCATGGTCGTTGTCGACAGCCAGAACCTGGCCGGCGACTGCTACGTCGCGCTGGCCATGGCTGCCCGAGAGACGGAGCGGCTCCAGCTGGCGACGGGCGTGACGAATCCCTTCACGCGCCATCCGGCGGTGACGGCGTCCGCCATCGCGAGCATCCACGTCGAATCAGGCGGGCGCGCGGTTCTCGGCATCGGCCGCGGCGACTCCGCGCTCGCCCACATCGGCCGCGCGCCGGCGCGTGTTGCGCATCTTCGGCGCTATCTCGAGGCGGTTCAGTCGTATCTGCGCGGTGACGAGATCGACTTCGACGACTTGTCACCGTTCGCACCCGAGGGTGCGGCGCCGCCGGTCGACACGCTCGGCCTCGACGCCACCGCGCCGACCAGCAGCCTGCACTGGCTCCGCCCCGACCTGCCCAAGGTGCCCGTCGACGTGTCCGCGACCGGTCCGAAGGTGATCGACGCGGCCGCCGAGATCGCCGACCGCGTCACGCTCGCGGTGGGGGCGGATCCACAACGACTCGGTTGGGCGATCGACCGTGTGCGCGCGTCCGGACGCGACGTGAGCATCGGTGCGTTCCTGAACGTGATCAGCCACCCGGATCTCGAGGTCGGGCGGAAGCTCGCCGGCGGCGGCATGTCGACGTTCGCCCGCTTCAACGTCATGCACGGCGCGACCGCAGGACCGCTGTTCGAGGGCGGCACCGACACGTTGTCGCGCCTGCACGACGCGTACGACATGCGCCAGCACACACGCGCCGACTCGCCGCAGGCGGCCACGCTCGACGCGGCGTTCGTGGACCACTTCGGCATCGTCGGGCCGCCCGAGTTCTGCGTCGAACGGCTGCAGGCGCTCGCTGCTCTCGGTCTCGAGCGCATCGTGATCGTGGGTCCGTCGTTCGGCTCCGATCGCGAGGCGGCGGCGGAAGCGATGGTGCTGTTCACCCAGGACGTGCTCCCCGAGCTGAGGTCCGCGTGATGTGTCTTCGGCGTTCCCCGGCCATGCGGCGGGGCCGCTGTCCGGAGTCGCTCGCTCGTCCGGAGCTTTGGTGACTGATCCTTCGGTGGACGTCCATCCCGACGACCTCGTGCCGCGTCACGACGTCCCGCTTGGACGGCCGCAGCGGGTTCGTGGTCGTCGAGGAACGCCAGGTCCACTACCTCGAATGGGGTCCGTCCGTCGCGCCGCCGGTGGTGTGCCTGCACGGCGGGGGACAGACGGCGTACATGTACGAAGAGCTCGGTAGCGCCCTACGCGCCACGCACCACGTGCTCGCGCCCGACCTGCCGAACCACGGCGACTCCGATCCGCTGCGCGACGACCTCTGGGGTCGCGAGCACCTCGCCGCCACGATCCCACCCCTGCTCGACGAGTTCGGTCTCCAGCGCGCGGTCCTCGTCGGTGCGTCGCTCGGCGGGCTGGCCTCGATCTCGTTCGCGGCCGAGCATCCCGACCGTCTCGTCGGGATCGTGCTGATCGACATCGGGCACCGTCTCGAGGACGAGGGCGTCCAGAAGATCATGGACTTCATGCGCGCCCATGAGTCGTTCGGCTCGCTCGAGGAGGCCGCCGACTTCATCGCCGGCTACCTCCCGTACCGCAAGTCGTTTCGTCCTGAGAACCTCAAGCGCAACCTGCGGCAGCGAGCCGATGGCCGGTGGATCTGGAAGCACGGGATGGGTCGCCGGTCGCAACGACAGCTCGAGACGACGGGGGCAGAGCTCGACTGGAAGTCGATCATGACCGGCGTCGCGGAGGATGCGGCCGGAATCGACGTACCGGTGCTGTTGCTGCGCGGTGGGGCGTCCGATGTGCTGTCAGGTGACGCGGCCGAGGAGCTCATGGCGGATCCTGCGACACGGGCGGCTCGAAACCGTGGAGAAGGCGGGACACCTCGCGGCCGGCGACAACCCCCACTCGACCGTCAGTCTGGTGAAAGGCTTCCTCGCCCAACTCGGTTGGTGACCTCCGCCGGAAGTCGTCGGCCGCCCCTCCCTCTCCCTCGCGCACATTGTCGACTGACCGACGGATTTCGGTAGCTGAGTCGACACAGACGACAGGTCGCTCCCGTCTGTGTCTGCTGAGCCACCAGTTCCGCGGCGCCGGTGGCCGAGTCGACACAGACCACCGGGTTCGCAGCGTCTGTGTCTGCTGAGCCACCGTTTCCGTGGCTGAGTCGACACGGACAGCGACCGCGACGACGTCTGTGTCGACTGAACGACCGGTTTCGGTGGCTGAGCCGACAATGTGCGGGGACGAGCGGCGGCGGTGGCGGCTATGGCTCGGTGACGGGAGCGCGGAGGCGGGCGGCGACGAGCGGAAGCGTCAGCACGGACACCATCGCCGCGGCCACGAGCGCGGCGGAGGTCGACGACTTGAGACGGCCGGTCTGCACGCCGATGTCGGTGATGACGACGACGAGCGGTAGCTCCGTCGCGAGGTAGCACGCGAGCGCGAGGCGGTCGTTCGTCGGCCACCG
This sequence comes from uncultured Acidimicrobiia bacterium, assembly GCA_963821725.1. Classification (GTDB taxonomy): domain Bacteria; phylum Actinomycetota; class Acidimicrobiia; order Acidimicrobiales; family JACDCH01; genus DATAES01. The sequence goes on along the minus strand of CAWGFA010000014.1, from coordinate 184,205 downwards.
ATGCTGGATGAAGAACGCCGGCATGCCTCGCACCACGATGAACGCGAGCAGGAACGCGGGAACCGCGAGAGGATCGCCGGTCTGTCGCGGATCGCGTCGAGATCGAAGCGCATCCCGCTGATGATGAAGAAGACCGGCACGAAGAAGCCGAACCCGAGGCCTTGGAGCTTCGCTTCGACGAGAGCAGCCTCGCGGTCGCTGTCGGCGGCGGAGAACAGCCGGAACACCATGCCTGCCGCGAAGGCGCCGAGGAGCACGTCCAGTCCCAGCTCCGATGCGACCCACACCATGACGCCGACGAAGAGCATCACCAGCCGCACGGCGAGCTGGCCGCTCGTCGTCATCGTCTGCTCGAGCAGACGGCGCGAGCCGCTCGCTGCGCGGTCGCATCGCCAGTGCCGAGGCGACCAACACGACGACGATGAACGCGACGAGCACGAGCACCGTGCGAGCGGGACGGTCGGTCGACAGGAGCACGGAGATCGCGATCAGCGGCCCGAGCTCGCCGACCGCAGCGCCGGCGAGCACCTCGGTCCCGAATTCGCTCTGCAGCTCGCCACTGTCGCCCAGGATGGGCAGCAGCGTGCTGAGCGCGGTCGTCGTGATCGCCAACCCGACGATGAGGCCGGAGCGGGTGCCGTCGACAGGCGTGAGCGCAAAGCCGATGCCCAGGCCGAGTGCCAGCGAGGACACCCAACCGCCGATGGCTCGCTGCAACGGCCCGCCTCGGATGCGGGACATGTCGATCTCGAGACCGGCGAGGAACATGAGCGTCGTCAGCCCGAGCGCGGCGAGGAAGCTGATGATGTCGTCCTCGCTGGCGATGTCGAAGACCGGTCCGATCAGGATGCCGCCGACGAGCTCGAGCACGACCGTGGGAACGAGGAGCCGCGGTGCGATGAGGTCGCTCAGAATCGGCGCCATGGCAGCGACGAAGAGGATCACGACCAGGGACGACACCGTCGTGCTTGACATACGCGTCCGATCCTTCCCGGCCGCGTCGGCGCGACGCCTAGGAGATCAGGGACTCGATGTTCGCATGGAAGAGGCCGTCGAACTCGCTCGCAGTGCAGCCAGCGCGTTCGTACTCCGCCAACGGATCGGCTGTGCCCTCGGAATGCGGGAAGTCGCTGCACAACATGAAGACGTCGCCGCCGCGGGCAGTGAGCCGTCGCGGGTTCTCGTACGCGAACGACGAAACTCGCACCCGTTCGAGGAAGTACTCGCTCGGCCGCATCGGCAGCTCGACCACCGGCCTTCCGTTGAGCTTCGCAGTGAAGTCGTGCGCGCCGTCGATCATCAGCAGGAACTGCGGCACCCAGATCGAGCTCAACTCGACGATGCCGACGCGCAGCGACGGATGGCGCTCGAACACACCGTTGAGGATCAGATCGCTCACGGCCAGTGCCGGCGGGACCCACAGGAAGACGGCCTCGATGACCGGCACCCCTTCGTCGTCGGTGTACCAGCAGTCGTCGAACACGCGCGGCTGGTCCGCGACATGGAACACCGGCGTGATGTCGTGGTCGACGAACGCGGACCAGATCGAGTCGTGTTCGGGGTCGGACAACGGACGGCCGTCGACCGGGGCGGGCGCGATCATCGCGACGCGAACGGCTGCATCCGCGAGCTCGCGCAGCTCCTTCCGGAGCCAATCAGGATCGCGCAGCGTCAGGTGCGCAACCGGGTGCAGCCGTCCACCGCTCTCGTCGACGATCACTCGGCACCAGCGGTTCCACGCGCTCATGTTGGCGGTGAGCGCGGGCAGCGATCCCGACAGTCGTCGCTCCCAGAGCAGCCCGAAGTTGGGGAAGCACACCGCCTCGTCGAGACCGACCTGATCGAGCCAGCGCACGCGGGCGGAGGGCGACCAGTACACGTCGGGAACGGCTTCGTCGTAGACGTACTCCGATGCGCTCGCCGGCGCGGAGTCGTTGACGATGGCGTCCGTTCGAGGCCGTGTCGCCCGGACGGTGGGCGTCGGCGAGCTCGAGCCGCTCGCCGCGCCAGGTCAACCACGTGAAACCCCGGTCGTCGTCCTCGAGCCGTAGAGCGTCGTCGCGCATCGACGGGTCGATGTGGTCGAGCCACATCGAGCGCGGTTCGTAGAGATGCTGGTCGGAGTCGACGACCGTTGCCATGGCGCCTCCGCGGGCTAGCCCTGCTGCTTCGCTCCCGTGTCACGGACGAGGAGCGTGAACTTCACGTCGACCACCGGTTCGCCCGACGACACTTCCTTCCACGACGTCTCCATCACGTAGAACTCCATCAGCGCCGAAGACGAGTCCTTCTCGTAGACGTCGCTGATGCGCGCCGTTCCCTCGAGCACGTCGCCGACGCTGCGCGTTGCGGTGGTACACGAACTCCTGCTCACCGTGAAGGATCATTCGCCCCTTCCCCCGCAACCGGTCGATGGGCAATCCCTTCGTCGCAGCCGCCGATGGCTCCCCAGTAGCTCCACGAGAAGGGGAAGGTGGGTGGCACGATCGCGCCGTCCTCGCGGTACGACGGCGAGCCGTCCTTCACGGCTGCTGCAAAGACGCGCACGGGACCCGACTCGATTCGCACCCTGGTGGTGCCGAGCTCGGTTCCCTTCAGCTCTGTCAGCGCGCCCACTAGCGTGTCCTCCTCCGTGATCACCTTCCGAAACCCATCTTCGGCGCACCGCTGCGCCGGTCGCCGAACAGCTCTTGCTTGCGCGACGCGATGGCGGCCACGGTCCAGCGTTCGGGCTGCTCGATCTCGCTCACCATCGTCCAGTTCTGCATGAGGTGCAGACGGCCGCCGAACACGACGAACACCTGTCCCGTCACATCGGCCGCATCGTCGCTCGCCAGCCACGCGGCGACCGGACCGATGTTGTCAGGGTCCCATTCGTCGAAGCCGCCGTCACCGGGCGGCATGCCGTAGTCGCCGAGCACTGTCTCCGTCATACGAGTGCGCGCCCGAGGCGCAACGGCGTTGACAGTGACGCCGTAGCTCTTCAGCTCACGAGCGAGCGCGATCGTCATCCCCGCAATGCCCGCCTTGGCTGCCACGTAGTTCGCCTGTGCCGTGCCCCCGTAGAGACCGGCTTCGGAGCTCGTGTTGATGATCGAGGCACGGACGTCGTCACCCGCCTTGGATCGCTCGCGCCAGTGCTCCGCCGCGAACCGGCTCGGCGCGAAGTGGCCCTTGAGATGCACGCGGATCACCGTGTCCCACGCGTCCTCGTCCATCTTGAACGACATGCTGTCGCGCAGCACGCCCGCGTTGTTGACGAGGATGTCGAGACGGCCGAGCTCGTCCACGGCGTGATGCACGAGGTTGCGCGCACCGTCCCACGACGCGACGTCATCGGTGTTGGCCATTGCCTTGCCGCCTTCGGCGACGATGGCGTCGACGGTGTCCTGCGCGTGGCTGCGTTCGGTGGAGCCGTCGAGCGCGGTGCCGAGGTCGTTGACGATCACCGTCGCGCCCTCACGTGCGAGGGCGTGCGCCTCGCTGCGCCCGATGCCACGTCCGGCGCCCGTCACGATGGCGACCTTGCCTTCGAGGGCACCCATAGCGCACCGACCGTACCCCGAATCTGACACGCGTGTCAGGTGCGAACTGTGGTCGTATGTCCTCATGGACGAGGCTCTGGCGACTCAGGACGCAACCACGCTCGCCGCGGCGATCGCGCGCAAGGAGGTGAGCAGCCGCGAGCTGCTCGACCTCTATGTCGACCGGATCGACCGTCTGAACCCGAAGCTCAACGCGGTGGTCACGCTCGACGTCGAGCGTGCCCGCGCCGCCGCTGCCGCCGCGGACGAGATGACGTCGAGAGGCGAGAGCGTGGGATCGCTGCACGGCTTGCCGATCACCATCAAGGACGCCATCGAGGTCGAGGGTGTGCGCTCGACGGGCGGCGCCATCGAGCTCACCGACCACGTGCCCTCCGAGGATGCGGCCGCCGTCGCGCAGCTGAAGGCGGCCGGCGCAATCGTCTTCGGCAAGACCAACATCCCGCGCTGGTCGGGCGACTTGCAGAGCTACAACGAGATCTTCGGCACGACGAACAACCCGTGGGACACGAGTCGCGTCCCGGGTGGATCGTCGGGTGGTCCCGCCGCGGCCGTGTCCGCAGGACTGACGAGCTTCGAGCTCGGGACCGACATCGGCGGATCGGTGCGCGTCCCGTCCCACTGCTGCGGGGTGTTCGGCCTGAAGCCGAGCTATGGAGTCGTACCGCAGCGTGGCTATCTCGACCATGTCGGCGGTGGCGCGACCGATGCCGACATCAATGTGTTCGGTCCCATCGCCCGGAGCGCAGCCGACCTCGAGTTGCTCATGTCGGTGCTCGCTGCGCCCGAGCCCGAGCGCGCCGTCGCGTGGCGGATCGACCTGCCCGCGCCTCGCCGTGCCGACGTGTCATCGCACCGGATCGGTGTCTGGTTCGAGGAACCGGGTGTTCCGATCGACCGTGACCAACTCGCGCTGTTGCGGAAGGCGGCCGACGCGCTCGCTGACGCGGGAGCCAAGGTGGAGGACGCGCACCCGCCTGTCGATTTCCTCGAGCAAGGAGCCCTGTTCACACAGATGATCAGCGCCGCCATCGCGCCGAGCCTCGAGGACGACACGGCCGACGCGATGAGTGGTTCGCATCTTCAGTGGCTGCGGGGCGACGAGCAGCGGGCAGGGATGCGCAAGGTCTGGGCCGAGTGGTTCGAGTCGTTCGACGCGCTGCTGTGCCCTGTGATGCCGGCGCCCGCCATCGCTCATCTGCAGGAGGGGGATTTCCTCAGCCGCACGATCGAGATCAACGGTGAGTCGGTTCCGTACCTGACACTCATCGCGTGGACCGGCTTGATCGGCATCACGTGCCTGCCGTCGGCGGTCCCGCCCATCGGGCGCACACCCGCCGGACTCCCGGTCGGTGTGCAGGTCGTGACGCCGTACCTGCGCGACCGCGACGCGATCGCGCTCGCCGGCCATCTCGCCGAGCTGGCCGGCGGCTACGACGTCCCGCCCGGCTTCTAGATCGCGAGCGGCGCTACAGCGGGACGTCGACGCCAGTGGCCTTGCCGAGGTTGACCAGGTCGTCGACGATCGCGTCGAGCATGTCCCACAGGTCCGGGACGAGCTCACGACACGAGACGAGCCCGAAGTCGAGCGTGTCGAGGTAGCTCTGCACGGTGACGTTCAGGCCCTGCCCGTCGATGATCGTCGACACCGGGTAGTAGTGCAGCAGCTTGCTGCCGGCGGCGTAGAGCGGCTGCCGAGGACCGGGCACGTTCGAGATGACGAGGTTGACCGGCAGGTTGACACGCGTCGTCAGCCGCGTCGCCATCCGCATGGCGCGCGCGAACACCGCCGGCGGCGGGAACTGCGCGAAGTCCGTGAGCGAGTCGGCGGGAATGGCGTCGAAGAGCTCCTTCGCGTTCGCCATCGCCTCGTGCACCCGCTCGACCCGTTTCACGGGGTCGGCCTCGTCGGTCGGAAGGGGCGCGAAGATGGCGGACACTCGGTTCGTCCACTTCTCCGTCTCGTCCCCGGTGCGGATGGAGACCGGGATCATGGCTCCGAGCGGTTGGTCCGGCAGCGCGTCCTGCTGTTCGAGCCACGTCCGTAGCCCGCCCGCGCACACGGCCATCACGACGTCGTTGACCGTGGCGCCGAGCGCGTTCTTGATTCCTTTCACGGATTCGAGCGACGCCGACCGGAACGCGAACCGGCGATGCGCCGTGATCGGCGCGTTGAACGGCGTCGGCGGCGCCGACAGCGAGGGCAGCGGGCCCCGGACGTCGGTCTCCGGCGACCGTTCCCGGCCGACGTTCAACACGGCACCCACCGGGCCGCGCAAGCTGTTGCGCACCTGGTTCGCCGCAGAAATGAGCGCCGGGTTCCGAGTCGCCCGGCCGAGGTCGCGGGCGGTGCGGGTGCCGAGCACGATGGCGCGGCCCGGCTTGCGGGCGAGGTTCGCGACCGCGCGCGCCAGCACCTCTGTGCTCGATGGTGCCCGCTCGGGGATCCACTCCTCGGTCTCGGGCAGCTCGTCGCCCTCTGGCGTCGAATCGAGCATGAGCGTCAGCAGCTCGGCTCCCGAGGCGCCGTCGACGGTCGCGTGGTGCACCTTGGTGAGGATTCCGAACCGCTCGTCCGGCAACCCCTCGATCACGTACGTCTCCCAGAGCGGCCGCGTGCGGTCGAGTGGCCGTCCCACGATGCGCGCCACCAGATCGGCGAGCTGCGCATCGCTACCCGGCGGTGGGATGGCGGTGTTGCGGACGTGGAAGTCGAGGTCGAACTCGTCGTCGTCGACCCAGAACGGATGGTCGAGCCGCATCGGGACGTCCCGCAGCTTGCGCCGTAACGGCTCGAGCAGCTGGATCCGGCGCTCGATCTGCGCCCTCCACGCTGCGAACGGCTCGTAGTTCGGGTCTTCGGGCCGCTGGAAGATCGACAGGCTCGACACGTGACCGAACTGTGACGGCGTCTCCATGTAGAGGAAGGTCGCATCGAGTCCCGAGAGCTGCTTCATGCGTGGCTCCTCTCGTTGCTCCGGAGCGCGACTGTCGCGCGCGAGGTCCCTACCCGCAATGGCGCGGGATCAATGATCGACGAGGCGGACCTGCTTGTAGCCGCGGCGTTCGAGCGAGCCCCGCTCGACCACCTCGATCTCGGCCTCGACGCCCACCTCTGTGGCGATGGCGGCGGCGCAGTCGCCGGCGATCACGGCGACGTCGCCGCCGTCGATGCCCATCTCGACCCGCACCCGCAGCGGCGCAACGTCGTCTGCGGGCTTCACGACCTGCCATTCGAGGGTCGGGTCGTTGACCGGCGCGACCGTCCGCAGCGCGCCTTCGACGTCGGTGACCTGGAAGTGCTTTCCCTGGCTCGACAGCAGGTCCTTGAACCGTCCGCCCCAGAAGCCGCGCTTCGTCGTCTCACCGCACGGGCACGGCTCCGTCACGAAGCACGCCGCCTCTTCGAGGTCGTAGCGCAGCAACCCGTTGTCGCGGTCGAGGGTGGTCACCACGAGGTTGCCCCACTCGCCGTCGGGCACGTCGCGCCCCGTCGAGGGATCGATCGCCTGCACGATCGCCCAGTCCTCGTGCACGTGGCCGCCTTCGCCCTCGCCGCACGGTCCGCCGGCATAGGCGTAGGCCTCGATGCCGCACGTCATGATGGGCAAGCCCTTCTTGCCGAAGCCGCGAAGGACGAAGGAGGGCAGGCCCACGTCAGCGGACAGGTCCTTGCCGATCCTCGCCGCGACCTCGGCGAACCGTCCGTAGTTGAAGGCGACCATGGACACGTCGGGATGCACGCGTTCCCACATGTGGATGCCTTGCTCGGCGAGCTCGTCGGTGTCGGGCGGTGCCACCCAGAGGTTGAGCATGCCGAAGTACTCGAGCGACCCCGACAGCATGACGCCACCCCCGTACAGGTACGCAGGGTGCGCGTGCGTCACGATCTGGCCCGGTCGCCAACCGTTGCGCCACCACACACGTGATGCCGACTCGTACTCGAGCCAGATGTCCCGGCGTGTCCACAGCGTGATCGTGGGTGTGCCAGTCGTGCCTGTCGACGAGCCGAGCCGCACGCACTCATGACGCGGGGGTGAAGCGGTACTCGCCGAACGGCGGGTGTTCGGCTTCGCTGTCTCGTAGCTCCTGCTTGACCGTCGTCGGGATGCCGTTGACATCTTCGACCGTCGCGATGTCCTCGGGCGACGTGATGGCCGCTTGCTGCAACTTGCGACCGAACAACGGTGCGTCGCCGGCGAGCACCTTCGCGACGAGCCCGCGTAAGCGGTCGAGTTGGAGCTCCCGCAGTTGCGGGCGCGGCATCGTCTGCATGGTGGGATCCCAGTACTTCTGCGACGGCTCACGCGGCTCCGGGCCCAGGTTCCTCGGGTCGTACGCCGGCATAGGCTCCGAACATACCTGACGCACCTGTCAGGTTCCGGGGGAAGGAACTCGCCATCACCATCGAGACGACGATCGGGATCGACATCGGCACGACGTCGGTCAAGGCCGTCGCGGCCGACGCGGACGGCCACGTCGTCTCATCCGCGAGGATCCCGCACGCGCTCCACGTCAGTGACTCGGAGTCACTCGAACACGACGTCGACGAGGCCTGGCGCGACGGGGTGAGGCGCGCGGTACGCGGAGGTGAGTCGTGACGTCGACGCCGTCGCGGTGAACGTCGCCGCGATGGTCCCGTCGCTCGGCGCGGTGCACGCCGACGGCTCAGCCGCGGGACCCGGCCTGCTCTACGGCGATCATCGCGGCCGGAGCCGCCGATGGCGCGAGCGACGGCGCCAATCCCGCAGAAAGCGGCGAGCTCCTCGGGTTCTTGCGCTGGCTGCGAGCGAACTGTCCCGACGCCGAGTGCTTCTGGCCTGCACAGGCGACCGCCAACGAGGTGCTGTGCGGACGCGCCGCGCTCGACACGACGACCGCGTTCACCGCGTACCCGTTGTTCGACGGCGTGCGGTGGGATCCCGAGCTCTGCCGGCAAGCCGGGGTCGAACCAGCGCAGTTGCCGGAGATCGTCGCCGGCGTCGACCCCGCGGGACGCGTCGGTGGCCCGGACGGTCCTCTGCTCGGCGGCGGGACCATCGACGCGATGGGTGAGCAGATCGTCGCGGGCGCGGATGATCCTGGTGACGTGCTCGTCATCTGTGGCACGACGCTCATCACGTGGGCGGTCATGGGCGACGAATGGATCGAGAAGCCAGGACTGTGGACGATCCCGCACACCGCGCCCAAGCGACTGCTCATCGGCGGTCCGTCAAATGCAGGTGGGCTGTTCCTCAACTGGGCACGCGCGCTGGCCGGTGACGGTGGCGACGATGCGGCAGTCGATCCGAGCGATGTGCCGGTGTGGCTCCCGTACGTGCGGGGTGAGCGCACACCGTTGCACCGGTACGACCTGCGCGCGTCATTGCACGGACTCAATCTCACGCACGGTCCTGCGCACGTTCGCCGCGCCGCGTACGAGGCAGCCGGCTTCGTCGTCCGTCATCATCTCGACCTCGCCGGCGACGCGATCGCGCCACGACGAATCGTCGCCACCGGTGGCGGCACGCGGGTCGACCCGTGGCTCCAGGCATTGGCTTCGTGCACGGGTCTGCCGGTCGACGTCGTCGCCGTCGCCGAGGGCGCGGCGCTCGGGTCCGCGTTCATCGCTCGCTGTGTGGCCGGCCTCGAATCACGCATGAGCGACGGGAGCAGATGGGCTCGGGTGGCGCGCCGCATCGAGCCGGACGATCGGTGGGCGGCCGCGGCGAAGGTCCGCTATGAGCAGTTCCGCGCCCTCACCGCAGGCGCGGTCGAGGTCAGCGACCGTAATGTGACACGCATGTCAGGTACGCGTCTGGACGCCTTCGACGACTCCTTCGACGCGATGGGACAGTTCACCGACACCGTCGCCGGTGACCTTCGCGATCCGTATCCAGGGCTCGCCGACAAGCGGCGAACGGCACCGGTGGAGGTCGTCGAGGTCACGGACTTCAGTGGCGCCGCAGACACGATGTGCAACGTCTACACGTACGACCTGTGCGCGCAGGTGCTACGCGACAACGTGACGTTCTCGTCGGGCGCGATCCGCGACCTCATGGAGCTCGTCATGGGTCCGTTCGTGCTCGTCGGCATGGACGAGCCCGAGCACAAGCGTCATCGGAACCTCGTGAGCGCGGCCTTCCGCCACAAGGCGCTGATGCGATGGGAGACCGATGTCGTCGAGCCGATCATGCACGACCTCATCGACACGTTCATCCATCGCGGTTCGGCCGAGCTGGTGCGCGAGTTCACGTTCCGCTTCCCCGTGCAGATCATCGCCGAGATCCTCGGCGTTCCTCACGAGGATCACGAGCGGTTCCACGACATGGCCGTGTGGGTGGTCAACTGCGCCGCGAATCCCGAGCGCGGCATCAAGGCGTCACAGGACCTGCGCGACTACCTCAGCGTGATCGTCGAGGAGAAGCGCTCGCGTCCCGGTGACGATGTCATCAGCTTGCTCGTGCAGGAGGAGCTCGACGGCGAACGGCTCGACGACGAGGAGATCTACTCGTTCCTCCGACTGCTGCTCCCGGCGGGAGCCGAGACCACGTATCGAGCCACGGGGAGCTTCCTGTACGGACTGCTGGCCAACGCCGACCAGCTCGACGCGCTCCGCGCCGACCGGTCGTTGATGCCGCAGGCGATCGAGGAAGCGATCCGATGGGAGTCGCCGTTGCTGATCACGAGCCGGTTGGCAACTGTCGACACCGAAGTCGGCGGGGTGCCGATCGCGGCGGGCACGATGGTCACGCCGAACATCGGATCCGCCAACCACGACGAGACTCGCTGGGACCACGGCGACGACTACGACCTGTTCCGTCCTGTCGTCCCCCACATCAGCTTCGGCGTCGGTCCGCACATGTGCCTCGGCATGCACCTCGCCCGCATGGAGATGGGATCCGCAGTCGGTGCGCTCATCGATCGCCTTCCCGACCTGCGACTCGATCCCGACGCCGTCGTCCGGGACGATCCGCACATCCACGGTGAGCGGTTCCGGTCTCCGACGTCGTTGCCCGTCATCTGGAACTGATGCTCGACGGCAAGGTCGCGCTCATCACGGGGGCCGCGTCCGGACAAGGGCGAGCGGCGTCGGTGCTCTTCGCCGAGCACGGCGCGTCGATCGCGGTGGTCGACATCAACGACGAGGGCTCGGCGGAGACGGTCGCGCTGGTCGAGGGCGTCGGAACGAAGGCGGTCGCGATCCACGCCGACGTCTCCGTGCGCGACGACTGCGACCGGATGGTGGCGCGAGTGCGCAGCCGCGTTCGGACGGCTCGACGTGCTCTACAACAACGCCGCCGTCCAGATGTCGGGCCGGCTCGTCGAATGCACCGAGGACGACTGGGATCGCACGATCGCCACGAATCTGAACGCGGTGTTCTGGACGTGTCGGGCCGCGCTGCCCGTCATGCTCGAAGGGGGCGGCGGCTCGATCATCAGCACTGCGTCCGTGCTCGGCTTGATCGGATCGGAAGGCTACGTCGCGTACGGGGCCGCGAAGGCGGGGCTCGTCGCGCTGACGCGCCAGATCGCAGTGGAGTACGGGCCGACAGTGCGCGCCAACGTGATCGCGCCAGGGTCGATCGACACGCCGCGGTTCCGCAAGGTCGCGGCGGCCATGGACGATCCCGAGGCGTTCTTGACCGGTCTGGCACGCGTGATCCCGCTGCAACGACTGGGCAACGCAGACGACGTGGCCGCGATCGCGCTGTTCCTCGCGTCGGACCAGTCCGCGTATGTCTCCGGAGCGATCATTCCCGCCGACGGCGGCCTGGCGGCACTCCGATGAGTGGGGTCCGGGGGCGCAGCCCCCGCGGAGACGCGATGAGTTCGGGCGTTGCGCTGGTGACGGGGGCTGCGTCCGGTCTCGGCGCGGCGGTCGCCGATCGATTGCGCGACGACGGCTACGAGATCGTGGGCGCGGACCTCGACGCTGACGAGGCCTGGATCGAACAGTGCGACGTGCGTTCCGACGCCGAGGTGCGGCGAGTGGTGGAGTCGCGCGTCGTCGAAGGGACCGTTGCGGGCGATGGTCCTGAGCGCGGCGGTCGAGACGAGGTCACCGATCGTCGACTGCACTGACGACGACTGGCAGCGGGTGATCGACACGAACTTGAAGGGCCCGTTCCTGTGCATGCGCCACGCCGTCCCCGCAATGGTCGAGGCTGGAGGCGGGTCGATCGTCGCGATGGGTTCGACCCTCGGATCGATCGTCGCACCGCAGTACCCCGCCTACTGCGCGTCGAAGTTCGGGCTCACCAACCTGTGCAAGCAGGTGGCGATCGAACACGCGGGCGACGGGGTGCGGGTGAACGTGCTGTCGCTCGGTCCGACCGACACGGGCCTGTTCGTCCGGTTGACCGACATGGCACCCGACCCCGAACGGGTGCGGGCCGGCGTGGCCGCCAACCTGCCGATGCGCCGACTCGGTCGCGCTGAGGAAGTGTGCGCCGCGGTGTCGTTCCTCGTGTCCGACGGCGCCGCGTTCACGAGCGGAGCGGTCATTCCTCTCGACGGCGGGCTCGCCGCTCGAAGGATGTGACGTGACGGTCCAGGGCTTTCGCGTCCTCGACGCCGACGCGCACGTCGTCGAGCCCGCGGACGTGTTCTCGGCCTGGACCGACAACCCGCTCCCGGCGAACCTTCCTGACGACACACCGCTCGTGCCGTGCGGCGACTTCGATCTGGTGACCGACCAGTTCGAGCACGGCTTCGACGCCGCGTCGTACGTCCGAGCGATGGACGCGCAGGGCATCGACGCCGTCGTGCTGTACCCGTCGATCGGTTTGTTCGTTCCGTTCCTGCCGACGCTGTCGCCCGACGAGTCGGCCGCCGCGTGCCGCTCCTACAACGATTGGATCGCGGGCTACTGCGCGCACGATCCGGCTCGCATGGCGGCCGCCGGCCTCGTCCCGCTCGCCGACGTCGACCTCGCGGTTGCGGAGGCGAAGCGGGTCCGCGATCTCGAGCTCGTCGGTGTGATGGTGCGCCCGAACCACTTGTACGGACGCAATCTCGGCGACCCCGAGTACGACCCGCTGTGGTCAGCGTGCGCGGATCTCGGCTTGACGGTGTCCGTGCACGAGGGACTCGGACTGCAAGGACCGACCATCGGCAGCGACCGATTCACTGGCTTTGCGGCGCGCCACGCGCTCTCGCACCCGATGGAGCAGATGGCGGCGATGGCGTCGATCGTCCTCGACGGCGCGCTCGACCGGCATCCGAGCCTGCGCGTCGCGTTCCTCGAGTCGGGTACCGGATGGTTGCCGTACTGGCTGGCGCGACTCGACGACCATCTCGAGTGGCTCGAACCCGAACGCACGCCGGCCACCGAGCTGTTCGAACAGCACTGCATCATCTCGTCCGAAGCGGACGACGACTGTGTCGGCATGGTCGTCGACCGCGTCGGCCCGGAGTACGTCGTCTGGGCGAGCGACTTCCCCCATCCCGATGCCGTGTATCCGGGCGCGCCGGACGCGTTCCTCCGCGAGTGCGAGGAGCAGGGCGTCGACGAGGACGACGCCCGCGTCATCCTCTGGGACGCCCCGCTCGCCTTCTACGACCTCGAATCCCGCTTCGCCTAGAACGAATGTTGGTGCGCCGTGGTCGCTAGAGCGACCACGGCGACCCGAAGTTGGAAGGCGCGGCTACAGCTTGTAGAGCCTCTGGGCGTTGCCGCCGAGCAGCTTGGCGGTGACGTCGTCGCCGAGTGAGGCGGTGAGACGGCGGACCTCGGCGACGGTGCCCGGGAAGTCGGAGTCCCAGTGGGGATAGTCGGACGAGTACACGAGCCAGTTGTCGCCGAGTTGGTCGACGCAGGTCACGAGCAGCGGTTCCTCGGCCTCGAAGCTGAAGTAGCACTGGCCGCGCTCGAGCAGCGCGCGTGGATCGCTCTTCATCGCGGGGACGAGGTCGCCGCGCTTTTCGAAATGCTCGTGCATGCGATGGACGAAGTAGGGCACCCACCCGGTTCCCGATTCGAGGAATGCGACGCGCAGCGACGGGAACCGATCGAGCACCCCACCCATGGCGAGCGCCGTGAACGCGACCATCTGGTCGACGGGGAACGAGAGGCAGTGCACCTGCGCGTAGTTGTCGAATCGCTCCGCGCCCGGCAGCGGCAGGTTCATGCCGGGTGCACTGTGGACGGCGACAGCGAGGTCGAGCGCCGCGCAGGCCTCGAAGAACGGCAGCAGCGTTGCGTCGTCGAGATTCGAGTCGCCGACGACCGGCGGGACGGTCACCGCCACCGCGCCGGCGCGTGCCGCTCGCTCGGCCTCGGCCACGGAGCGATCGACGTCCTGCAGTGGGATCGCCGCGACCGCTTTCAACCGCTCCGGGTTGTGACCGCACACCTTGGTCAACAGCCAGTCGTTGTAGGCACGCGCGACGTCGAGCGCGAAGCCGGCATCGTCGTAGGACGTGAGCCCGATGATGAGGCCGCCGTACAGCACCTGCACGTCGATGCCTTCGGTGTCCATGTCGGCGAGCCGCTGGTCGAGATCGGCGGCGCCGGCCGTGCACGCCGGACTGATGGCCGACTCGATCGGCACACCGCGACCCTCGCCTTCCTGGGTCGGATAGAGCTTGTCGCCGATCCGTGCCACCCATCGGTCGCCGGATCTCCCCGCCGACAACCACCCGGGATGCGAGTCCGCGAGGTCGGTCCACGCAAGCGGGTCCTCGTTGACATGGGCATCCGCATCGACAACTGTTCGGCTCACTTCGTTCGCCTCCAGTGCCGGCGCCGACACGCCGGCCTGCGATCGAAGTCCCTGACGGCTCGCCCGCGTCGCCTGCAAACCTGACGTCATCGTCAGGTAGTGTGCTCAACGAGGACGTTCGATGCCACTTTCGATCCACGTCGACCGCGAGAAGTGCATGGGTTCGGGCAACTGTTCCTTCCACGCGCCGAACACCTTCGACCTCGACGACGAGATGAAGGCGATCGTGATCGATCCGAGCGGCGACACCGACGACAAGATCCGTCTCGCCGTCGACGGTTGTCCGACCTTGGCGCTCTCGACCGACGAGTGAGACGGCAGAACGCGTGAGCCTGGGTCTGACTGACGAGCATCTCGCGCTCCACGACACCGCCCGGCGGTGGACGACCAACCACTGCCCGGCCTCGGTGCCACGAGCGCTGCTCGACGCCGCGCCCGAGACGATCCCGCCGTTCTGGGATCAGCTCGCCGGCCTCGGTTGGCTCGGCCTCCACCTCCCCGAAGACGTCGGTGGTTCGGGCTACGGGCTCGCGGAGCTCTCCGTCGTGCTCGAGGAGCTCGGGCGCGTGTGTGCTCCAGGGCCGTTCCTGCCGACTGTGCTCGCTTCGGCTGCGATCGATGTCCTGGGAGACGACGACGTCCGCGCGGCGTTGCTTCCCGCGCTCGCCGACGGGTCCGCCATTGCCGCGGTGCAGTTCTGCGGGTCCGACACACCGGTTCTCGGCGCTTCGCTCGCAGACCTGCTCGTCGTTCCTGCGGACGGCGGCTGGAAGGTCGTTCGCGCCGAGCACTGCACGGTCACGCCCCGCACGAGCGTCGACGAGACGCGCCGCGTCGCGGATGTCGACGCGTCGACTGCGACACCCGTCGCCTTTCTCGAAGACCTCCACGGAGAAGCCGTCACCGACCTCGCGCTGACACTCATCGCGGCGGAGTGTGCCGGGGGCGCGGCATGGTGCGTCGAAACGGCAGCGGAGTACGCGCAGGTGCGCGAGCAGTTCGGCCGACCGATCGGGCAGTTCCAAGGCGTCAAGCACCGGTGTGCCGACATGCTGCTGGCGCTCGAGCAGGCCCGCGCCGCCGCCTGGGACGCGGCTCGGCCGACGGACACGCCCATGGAACGCTCGTTGAGCGCATCCGTCGCCGGCGCGCTGGCGCCGGCCGCGTTCTTCCAGTGCGCCAAGGACTGCATCCAAGTGCTCGGCGGCATCGGCTTCACGTGGGAGCACGACGCGCACCTCTACCTCAAGCGTGCCACGGCGCTTCGTGCCTTGACCGGCGGCGGTCCGCAGCGGTGGCGGCGGCGAACGCTCGGCCTCGCGCGTGAGGGCACGCGGCGCACGCTCGCCGTCGATCTTCCCGCCGACGCCGCATCGATCCGCGACGACGTTCGTGCCGATCTTGCGGACATCACGTCGCGCGACAAGAGCGAGTGGCGCCGGCTGCTCGCCGATCGCGGCTATCTCGCTCCGCACTGGCCGAAGCCGTGGGGACGGGACGCGAGCGCGGTCGAGCAACTGGTGATCGACGAGGAGATGCATACCGCGCACGTGCGCCGTCATCATCTGCAAGTCGGTGCATGGGTGCTCCCGACCCTGATCGAACACGGCACCGACGAACAGCAGGAGCGCTGGATCGCGCCGACGCTGCGCGACGACATCCGTTGGTGCCAATTGTTCAGCGAGCCGGGAGCGGGCAGCGACCTCGCCTCGCTGTCGACGAAGGCGAGCCGCGCCGACGGCGGCTGGCTGCTCACCGGCCAGAAGGTGTGGACGACGATGGCGAAGGAGTCGGATTGGGGCCTGTGCCTTGCGCGCACGGATCCGACCGTGCCCAAGCACGAAGGCATCAGTTGCTTCTGCGTCGACATGACATCCGACGGCATCGACGTCCGGCCACTGCGCGAGCTCACGGGCTTTGCGATGTTCAACGAAGTGTTCCTGTCGGACGTGTTCGTCCCCGACGACTGCGTCGTCGGCGCGGTCGGCGACGGCTGGCGCGCGGCGCGCACGACGCTCGCGAACGAGCGGGTGTCGATGGGATCCGGATCGTCGTTCGGGTTCGGTGTCGAGATGCTGCTCGGGATGGTCGACATGGACGACCCGGTCGCGGTGGACGATGTGGGGGCGCTGCTGGCCGAGGCGCAGTCGTTGGCCGTCCTCGGCTTGCGGATGACCGCTCGCGCCATTCGCGGTGCCGACCCGGGTCCCGAGTCGAGCGTCAGGAAACTGCTCGGCGTCGAACACGATCAGCGTGTGCAAGAGGTCGCACTCGGGCTGCTCGGCGCGCAAGGCGCCGCCAACGATGGCGACGCGGCGACGTGGGTCGGCGCGTTCATGGCCAACCGGTGCCTGACGATCGCGGGCGGGACGAGCGAGGTGCAGCGCAACGTCATCGCCGAGCGACTGCTCGGGCTTCCGAAGGATTGACGATCGTGCCGTCGCCGCGCTTCGACGTACCGAGACCGGACCCCGACACCGAGCCGTACTGGGACGCGGCCCGCGGCCACAAGCTGCTCATCAAGCGATGCTCGGCGTGTGGCAAGGCGCATTTCTACCCGCGCCCGTTCTGTCCTTACTGCTGGAGCGACAACGTCGAGTGGGAGGAGGCGAGCGGCCGGGCGACGCTGTACACCTACTCGATCGTCCGTCGCAACGACCTGCCCCCGTTCGGCGAGCGTGTGCCGTACGTCGCGGCCGTTGTCGACCTCGAAGAAGGTCCACGCATGCAGACCAACGTCGAGGGCTGCGACGAGGCCGACCTGCAGATCGGGATGCCACTCGTCGTGGACTTTCGTGACGAGACGAACACGTTCACCGTTCCGGTGTTCCGCCCTGCGTGACTAACGTGCGCCGCGATGGCAGAAGGAACCGGAGGCGCGGAGCGCGACCCGTTCACGTTCCGGTGGGAGGCGCCGGTCCACGAGGTCTTCCCTTCGCTGCACGAGGCGCAGAGCGCGTGGCTCGGCCAGCTCGACTCCTTGAGCGCACCCGACCGCAAGACGGCCGAGCTGGTCCGGATGGCATGCTCGGTCATCGCCCGCAGTCCGGGGGGCATCAGTCGTCATGCGATGCTCGCCCGCGAAGTCGGTGCCTCTTGGGACGACGTGGTCGGCTCGATCATGTTGACGACGCCGTCGTTCGGCATCCTGCCCGCGGTCGAAGCGCTGCCTCACGCGAAGCGTGGATTCGACCGGGCGCCCGAGGTCGAGACCGATGACAGTGGAGAGCCCTGAGCCCGCGGGAGCGCGCACAACCGTTTCGCCTGCTCCCTCGCCTCGATGACACGAACCGCCACTTCTGGACGAGCGGCGAGGACGGCGTGCTGCGGTTCCTGCGCTGCCAGCAGTGCGGGTACTGGTTGCATCCACCAGCGCCCCGTTGTCCCTCGTGCCTGTCGAAAGAGCTCGCCGTCGAGGCTGTCTCCGGACGAGCCACACTGCACACGTTCACCGTCAACCACCAGCCGTGGTATCCGGGGCTCGACCCGCCGTATGTCATCGCCATCGTCGAGTTGCCGGAGCAGGAAGGCCTTCGCCTGACGACCGGCATCACCGGGTGTTCGCCTGACGAGGTCGAGATCGGCATGCCGTTGCAGGTGACGTTCGAGCACTACGAAGACGTCTGGCTCCCGTTCTTCGAGCCCGTGCGATGAGCGACTGCAAGGAGCGGACGGCGGGCGCGCGAGCGCCAGCGAGCCGCACGCGGATGGGGTCCGGGGGCGCAGCCCCCGCAAGAGCATGAGCGAACGACGCGAGCTCAGCGCCGTCATCAGCGGCATCGGCCAGTCCGACGTCGGTCGCCGGCTTCATCGGGATCCGCTCGATCTCACGCTCGATGCGTGTCTCGAGGCGATCGACGACGCCGGGCTCACACGTGACGACATCGACGGCATCGCGACGTACCCGGGCGCGATGGACACACCGCCAGGTTTCTCGGGCGCCGGCGTGACGGACGTGCACGACGCGCTGCGTCTGAACCTCAATTGGTACGCGGGCGGCCTCGAGTCGCCAGGGCAACTCGGCTCCGTGGTGAACGCGTGCATGGCCGTCGCCACCGGCCTCGCGAACCACGTCCTGTGCTTCCGCACCGTGTGGGAAGGCAGCGCGCAGGGCGACAAGGGACGCTCCGCGGTCATGCCCGGCATCGGCGGTGGCTCGCGAGGTGGGTTGCCCCGCGTGGGCAGCTTCATGCAGTACACGCTCCCGTATGGCGCGCCGTCGGCCGCCAACTGGATCGCGATGATGGCGATGCGCCACTTCTACGAGTTCGGCACGACGCGTGAGCAGCTCGCATGGATCGCGCTCAACGGCCGGCGCAATGCTGCCCTCAACCCGAAGGGTGTCTATCGCGATCCGATGACGCTCGACGACTACCTGGCCGCGCGCATGATCTCGTCGCCACTGTGCTTGTACGACTGCGACGTCCCTGCGGACGGCTCGACCGCGGTCATCGTCAGCCGTGTCGACGCAAGTGCTGACCTCCGCCAGCCGCCCGTGCACGTCGACGCGGTGGGCACGGCCATTCATGGCCGGCCTTCGTGGGACCAATGGGACGACCTGACGACGATGGCGCTGCGAGATGCGAGCGCACAGCTGTGGACCCGAACCGAGCTCACGCCCGCCGACGTCGACGTCGCCGAGCTGTACGACGGGTTCAGCTTCATCACGCTCTGCTGGCTCGAAGCGCTCGGCTTCTGTGGCAGAGGTGAGGGCGGCGCATTCATCGATGGCGGCGCGAACATCGCCGCGCGACGGCGTCGTGCCGTTGAACACGCACGGCGGCCAGCTCTCGTCGGGACGGCTGCACGGCTACGGGTTCCTCCACGAAGCATGCGTGCAGCTGCGGGGCGAAGGCGGCGATCGCCAGGTCGTCCGTCCCGGCGGCCGTCGACCTGAGGTCGCGGTCGCCGCTGCGGGCGGCGGACCCCTCGCCGGCTGCCTCCTCCTGACGCGCCGGTGAGCCCGTCACCGTCACCATCCGATCCGATCCGGTCGTCGTCCGACCGTCCGGTACACGGGATGTGCGTACGAGGAGGGCCCTGGAGGGGCCACAACGCACGCCGGAACGCGGGGCGGGGAGCGGGGCCGGTGCTACCAGCCCTTGAAGTCGGGGTCCCGCCGCTCCATGAAGGCCCGAATGCCTTCGGCCGAGTCGGCGGTGGCGTTCACGAGCTCCTGCGCGTAGCCCTCTTCTTCGAACGCCGCCTGCCGGCTGGACTCGCTCGACCGGTTGAGGAGCCACTTCGTCATCGCGATCGCCTTGCTGGGCGCGGCGGCAAGCCGGCCGGCCCACTCGTCCGCGACCTTCGCGACGTCGTCGGCCGGCACCACCCGGTTGGCGACGCCGAGTCGCAACGCTTCGGCGGCAGGGAGGTCGTCGCCGAAGAACATGATCTCCTTCGCCTTCGGCAGCCCCACGATCCGCGGTAGGAGATAGCACCCGCCGGCGTCGGGGATGATGCCGCGCCGCACGAACACCTCGACGATTCGCGCGTTCTCCGACATCACGACGAGGTCGGATGCGAGCACGAGGTTCGCGCCGCCGCCCGCGGCCGTGCCGTTGACCGCGGCGATCACCGGCTTCTCGCAGTCGAGCATCGACGCGATGAGTCGCTGCCAGCCTCGACGGATCATGCGCGCGACGTCGCCGAGAGCGCGGTCGGGTGCGTCGTCGGGACGCTCCGGACCCGGCTTCTGCGGTCCACCGAGCCCCGCACCAGTGCAGAAGTGGCGTTCGCCCGCGCCCGTGAGCACGATGGCGCGCACACCCAGCGTCGCCGACAACTCCTCGAAGACATCCGTGAGCGTGTCTCGCATGTTCGCCGTCAACGAGTTCCCCGCTTCGGGACGGTTGATCGTCACGCGCGCGACGCCGTCTTCGATGCCGTACCGGATCTGATCCTCGATGGGCGTCTCGTCGGCCACGGCCGCTACCGTAGCGACGCTGACACTGGTGTCAGGAATCTCGCTGAGGAGGGGAAATGTTGTTCGACGGCAAGGTCGCGATCGTGACAGGTGCCGGACGCGGCATCGGTCGTGCCGAAGCGCTGCTGCTCGCGTCGGAGGGTGCTGCGGTCGTCGTGAACGATCTCGGTGGTTCGAGCCAGGGCGCAGGGTCTGATGCGGGGCCGGCCCAGCAAGTCGTGGACGAGATCGAAGCGGCGGGCGGACAGGCCGTCGCCAACGACGCGAGCGTTGCCAGCTTCGACGGCGCGAAGGCGCTGATCGACCAAGCAGTCGAGACGTTCGGCAGCCTCGATGTACTCATCAACAACGCCGGCATCCTGCGCGACAAGATGAGCTTCAACATGGACGAGGCCGAGTGGGACGCGGTCGTGAACGTCCACATGAAGGGCCACTTCTGCACCTCGAGGCACGCTGCTGCCTACTGGCGAGCGAAGACGAAGGAGACGGGCGAGCCGGCGCGGGGCGTGATCGTCAACACGACGAGCGAGTCGGGTCTGTACGGCAACGCGGGACAGGTCAACTACGCGGCGGCGAAGGCGGGTATCGCGTCGATGACGATCGTCATGGCTCGCGAGCTCGAGCGCAGCGGCGTACGGGTCAACTGCATCGCGCCCGTGGCGCGCACGCGGTTGACCGAAGCGTTGGCCGGCGAGCACATGAAGGCGGACGAGACCGGGTTCGATCGCTTCGCGCCCGACAACGTCGCCGCTGTCGCCGTGTGGCTCGCGTCCGACCTGTGCACCGGCATCAACGGCCAGGTCGTGAAGGTGCAAGGCGGCGTCGTGCAACTTCTGGAAGGGTGGCGTCCGCTCACCGAGGCGACCAGCGACAAGCCATGGACGATCGACTCGGTCGACGCCGTGCGCGCCGAGTTGCTCGCCAAGTCGGACGGGTCGATCCCTCCGTTCTTCTTCCCTTCGCCGAGTTAGCTCGTTGCAGCTCGAATGGAGCGCGGAGGACGAGGCCTTCCGTGCCGAGTTGATCCAGTTCCTCGACGAGCACGCGCCGCCTGAGATCAAGGCCGGGCGTGACTTCGTCGGCGGCGGTGCCGACGAGGCAGGACGCGATGAGGTCATCCCTCAGTGGGGCCGCGACTGGCAGGCGACGCTGTTCGACCACGGCTGGATGGTCCCCGGATATCCACCCGAGCTCGGTGGACGCAACGCGACCCCCGTGCAGACGCTCATCTTCATGGAGGAGCTCGCAAAGCGGCGGATCGTGCGCAGCCTGCACTTCCCCGGCTACGCGATCGTCGCGCCGAGCCTGCTCGAGTTCGGGGACGACGAGCAGCGCAAGCTCGCGGCGCCGTCCATCCGTGGCGACCTGATCTGGTGCATCGGTATGAGCGAGCCGAACGCGGGCAGCGATCTCGCGTCGCTCACGACCCGTGCCGAACGCGACGGCGATCGGTTCGTCGTCAACGGCCAGAAGGTGTGGACGTCGTACTCGATGGTGGCCGCAAAGTGCTTCTGTTACGTGCGGACCACGCCATTGGACCAGGCGCCGAAGCACAAAGGCATCACCGTGCTGATCATCGACATGGACACGCCTGGCATCGAGGTTCGTCCGATCAAGCACATCACCGGCGCCGAAGACTTTGCCGAAGTCTTCCTGACGGACGTCGAAGTTCCCGTCCAGAACGTCGTCGGCGCCATCGACGACGGCTGGCGCATCACGATGGGCTCCCTTGCACACGAGCGCGGCGGCTTGTGGTTGCAATCGGTCTCGATGGTGCAACAGACGGTCGATGACCTCTGCGCGATGGCGCGCCGGCACGGACTCGATGCGGATGCCGGCGTCCGTCGCCGGTTGGCGGAGGCCTACGAGCAGGTGGCGTCGCTGCGGGCGCTCGGTTACAAGGGGTTCTCGTCGTTCGCGCAAGGCAGCTCCGCCCCGGAGCACAGCTACCTGAAGCTGGCGACGTCAGAGCTCGGCAACGCGCTCTACGAGCTCGGCATGCAGCTGCAAGGTCCGTATGGCGCGATCACTGATCCCGATCGGGGTGATGAGCGCGGCCGCTGGGCCCGGTCGTTCTTCGTCAGCTTCGCCAACACGGTGGCCGGGGGATCGAGCGAGATCCAGCGCAACATCATCGCCACTCGCATCCTCGGACTCCCGCGGCAGTAGGTGCGAGATGGACTTCACCCTCACCGACGAACAAGTGATGTTGCGGGACACGGCGAGCGCGCTGCTCGCGCGTCATTGCCCGACGTCGCTCGTCCGGGCGCACATCGACGACCGCGCCGCAGCCGATCCGCTGTGGGAGCACCTTCGCGAGTGGGTGGTGCTCGGCGACGGCCCGCTGACCGACCTGTGCCTGTTCCTGGAGGAGTCCGGCGCCGTGCTCACACCGGGCCCGTTCTTCGCGTCGGCCGCGCTGGCCTTGCCGATCCTGCGGCAAGCGGGTGTCGATCTCGCGGACGAGCTCGCGGCCGGAGAATCCATCGCGACAGTGGCAGTCGCTGGTGCTGATGGCGTGTGGCGCGCCAACGACGAGACCACGAAGACCTTCGTCCTCGAGGCCGATCGGGTCGACCACATCGTCGCGATCGATGGTGATGGTCGGGCGATCGTGCTGGCTGGCGCGGCTGTCACGCGTCGGCCCGTCGGCTCGATCGACTCGACTCGCCGCATCTTCGAGGTCGACACGGCGAGCGCGGGCGCGTCGGTCACCACCGGTCCGGTCGATGTCGACCGCTGGTTGCGGCGTGCAACCGTCGCGCTCGCGGCCGAGATGATCGGTACCACGCGCTGGCTGCTGGGCACGGCCATCGACTACGCGAAGCAGCGCGTGCAGTTCGACGTGCCGATCGGGAGCTTCCAGGCCATCCAGCACAAGCTCGCCGACTGCTCGCTCGATCTCGAGCGTGCCCGGAGCGCCGTGTACTACGCAGCGATGTGCGTCGACGCCGATGATCCCGAGCAGCACCGGGCCGCCCACGTCGCCAAGGCCGCGGCAGGGCGGGCGGCGACGCATTGTGCGAAGGACAGCATGCAGATCCACGGCGGCATCGGGTACACGTGGGAGCACGACCTGCACCTGTACATCCGGCGGGCCTACGCCTCTGAGCACCTCCTCGGCACCGTGGGGTGGCACCACGACCGCATCGCCGACCTGATCCTGGGGTGACCTCGGTTCGGGTCGCATCGAGCCGCGAAACATGACACCATCGTCAGGTACGACTGTTGGCGAAGGGGAGCCGTCAGTGGCCGAAGCGAAGCTGTTCTTCGAGGATGTGAACGAGGGAGACGAGGCGCCGGCCGTCATCCACGAGCTGACTCGCACGGATCTCGTGATGTACGCAGGTGCCTCCGGCGACTTCAATCCCATGCACCACGACGAGGTGAAGGCCAAGGAGGCCGGCCTCCCGAGCGTCTTCGGTCACGGCATGTTCTCGATGGGTCTGCTCGGGCGGGCCATCACCGACTGGGTCGGGGTCGGCAACCTGCGCAACTTCAAGGTCCGGTTCACGAAGCAGACGTGGCCGGGTGAGAAGTTGACGTCCAAGATCGCCGTCACCGGAAAGCGCAAGGACAACGGCGACAACCTGGTCGACCTCGACGTCGAGCTCGCCAACGAGAGCGGCGAGGTCAAAGTGGCCGGATCGGCGATCGCGGCACTGCCTTCGCGCTGATCAACACTCCGGGGTAGGGGGGAGCACGCCCGGGCGTCCCACCACAGTGCACGTGGTCAGACGCCCGGGCGTTGCGCGAACGACGTCAGCGCGCTCGCGAGCTCCCGCCGATTGGTGACGCCCAGCTTCGAGTAAGCGCGCTGCAGGTGGTTGTTCACCGTGCGGACCGAGAGGTACAGCTTCTCGGCGATCTCCGGACTGCTGACCCCGGCCGCAGCGAGCGTGCAGATCTCACGTTCACGCGCCGTCAGCGGCACCGGCGCGTCGGACGTGACCAGCGCCGGTGTCCGGGCTGACTCGCACATGTCGATCAATCGCGCGGCGCGGCTGCGAAGCGCGGCGGCGGCACGCTGTTCTCTGTCGCGCTGCAGCGCGTGCGTTGCCTCCGTCGCAGCCTCCGCTGCGAAGAGCAGGGCGCCGATGTGTTCGAAGCGGTCCGTTGCTGCAACGAGACCGGCGGCCCGGTCCTCGTCGAGCGCGGTGGCATGTGCCGCCCACGCGGGCACGAGGTCGCCCTCGCAGAGGTCGGCCAGCGCCGCGAGTCGCTCGCTCGCGCCCCGATGACCGAGCCGGCACGCGTCGTGCAGCAACCACGCCTCCATCGCGTGGTGCCCGCTCGCTTCCAAGCCCTGAGCGCCGTCGAGGAGGAGCTCGCGGGCGCGCGGCAGTGAACCGGTGACGGCCGCGGTCCAGGCCGGTCCCAGCACCTGCTCGCCGGGCAGATACGAGAAGGGCTCGAGTCGCTCGAGCTCGTCGAGCGCTGCCGTCGCGGCGTCGGCGTCTCCCATCCACGACGCGGCTGTGGCCAGGAGCGACAGGACGACACGTCGAGGGCCGACGTCACGCCGCTCGCAACGGGCAACCCCTTCGGCGAGCCAGCGCCGCGCGGCCTCGAGCTGTCCACGCATCATGGCGTTGCGCCCGAGCCGGACCACGAACCAGAGCGCGGCGTTGGGCGGTGCGTCCCGGGGGACGTCGCCGTAGCAGCGAAGCGCAAGCTCTGTCGACTCGTCGAGGCGTCCGAGATACGCGAGCGCCTCGACCTTGAAGCTCAGATGCACGTGCGGACGGGCCATGGCGATCTGCTCGCTGAGCCGGATGTGGTCGTCGTGCGCACCGTCGCCCACCTCGATGGCGCGGCTGAACTGCCCGGTGGCGATGAGCGCCGGCTCGGCCGCGATCGCCGCGATGACCCATGCCCTCGCGTGCACGTCGTCGGAGAGCGCCCCGAGCGCCGCGAGTGCTTCGAGCGGTCGACCACCGTAGGAGAGGAGCATTCCTTCTTCGGCGATCAGTTCGCTGGCCGTCGTCTCGTCGCTGACGCGAGCTCGCATCGCGCGAAGGGTCGACAACGCGTCATCCGGCCTGTGCAGGCCCCACATCAGGTTGCGCACGTGCATCTCGACCAGCGGCGCGAACAGTCGCTCGTCGCTGCCGATCAAGTCGAGCGCGGCTTCCAGCACCTCGCCTGCTTCGTCGTACCGCGCCAGCTCGTGCAAGGCCTCCCCGAGCAGGAGCCCCGACTCCGCGGTGAGGCCGTCACTGGCGGCGGCGCGCGCGAGCCGTTCGACCTGCACATGGTCGTGGTTGTGGCGAGCGAGCCATGCCGCCGACATCAACAGTTCCGGATCCGCCGAACCGGTGGCGTCGAGGTAGGCACCCGCGATGGCGACGACGTCGTCGCGACGGCGCGCGCCGTGGCCTTCGATCCAATCGACACGGTCGAGCAGCAACCGCCGGCGGGTCGTCGCGGCGACGGCGGCACGAACGATCTCTCCGTACACAGGATGCGCGAGCGTGACCTGCTGGCGTCGAACGTCGTTGCGGATGCGCACGAGACCCGCTCGTTCGAGATCCTCGACCGCGCCCGCACCGACGACCGACTCGAGCATCGCCAAGCCCACCGGTTCCCACAGGGCGACCTTGTCGATGGCTGCTCTCGTCTGCGGGTCGAGCACGTCGAGTCGTGCTGCGACCGCGTCGGACAGCCGGGCACTCGCCACGAGCCGTCCCGCCAGGCGCCAGACGCCGCGGTCCTGGCGGAGCTGCCCGCCGTCGATGGCGGCCAGGACCAGCTCGCGGGTGTACAGCACGTTGCCCTGGCTCACCGCCCAGATCGAGTCGACGGCATCGGTCGCGATCGGTCCGCCCAGCGCGGTCCGCAAGAGTGCTTCGAGCTCGCTCGGCGAGAAGTCGCCGAGGTCGACACGCGCCGTCCGTTCGTCGCGCCAGAGACCGGCGACGTTGTTCGCAACCGGCTCGCCGCTGCGAACGGTCCCGACGAGAAAGTTCAAGCGCGCGTCGAGGAGCTGACCCACCAATGTGGCCGTCGTCGAGTCGAGTAGCTGGATGTCGTCGATGAGCAGGACGACCCTGCGCCCCTTGCCCCGGGCCTTGACCGTCTCGGCGACCTTCGGAAACAGCGTCACCGGGTCGCTGCGGTCGAGAAGGATGCGCGCCGGCAGCAGGTGGGCCACCGCGCCGAGTGGGACCTGTCGCGTCCGCTCGCTGGCCACCGCCCGCACGCACCACCAGCCTCCGGCTTCCGCGACAGCGAGGACTTCCTCTGCCAGTCGGGTCTTGCCGACGCCGGAGGCGCCGTGCACCACGACGCCGAGCGTCTCGAGGTCGTCGAGCGCCGCGACGATTCCCTCGACCTCGGCGCGACGCCCGACGAAGGGCCAGCGCGCCCGCACTGAATCGCCGGCCACGGAGGCCGTGCGACCCGGGCTCATGTGGTCACCGTACTTCTGGGGGCAATTGAGCATCGGTTGCTCATGCCGCCGAGCGTGGGGAAGCGCACAGTCGGACCATGGCGACAGACACCCGCTTCCACCATCGCCCGCCGCCCCGCACCGCCTACCTGCTCGGCAGGCCTGCGGCTCAGTGGATCGACGCCATCTCCGGCCCGCGCCGGAACGGCCTCGGCATCCGGAAGGCGGACCGCCGACATGGCCGCTGAAAACACACTCGAAGGACACGCACTCGTCACCGGAGGCGGCAGAGGCATCGGGCGTCTCGTCGCCCAAGCGCTTGCCGCCGAAGGGATGGCGGTCGGACTGATCGCTCGGTCGGGTGAGGAGCTGTGCCAGTCGGTGGCCCTCGTCGAAGCGGCCGGTGGCATCGCCGCCGCGGAGGTCGCCGACGTGACCGACGAGCGGTCGCTGGGGACAGCGGTCGAACGGCTGCGAGAACGCCTCGGTCCCGTCGAGGTGCTGATCAACAACGCCGGCATCGTCGGGCCGATCGGGCCGGCGTGGGAGGTCGACGCAGATCAGTGGTGGCGCACCATGGACGTGAACGTCCGCGGGACCCTCCTCGCCATGCAGCTCGTCCTCCCCGAGATGGTGCTCCGTCGGTCAGGCCGGATCGTGAACCTCAGCAGCCAGGCCGGCGTGTTCAGGTGGCCGCTCGTGTCCGCCTATTCGGTCTCCAAGGCGGCGGTCGTGAAGCTGTCGGAGAACATGGCGCGCGAGACGCGGCGGCACAACGTCGCGGTCTTCAGCGTCCATCCAGGGCTGCTGCCGATCGGCATGGGTGAGCTGGCGTACGCAGACCGCGCATCGCCCGACTCGAACGAGGCCCACGTGTTCGCGTGGGTGCGCCGCGAGATCGAAGAGGGACGCGGCGCTGATCCGGACCGGGCCATCGAGCTGATCGTGCGGCTCGCGTCGGGCCACTACGACGAGCTGTCAGGCCAGCAGCTCTCGGTGCACGACGACATCGACGCGCTGCTCGCGAGCGCGCCCGCGATCAGCCGTTCATCAGCTGCGTGAGGCGCTCGGTCGCCTCGATGCACTCTTCGACCATCGTGTAGATCACGTCCTTGACCGGGCGGACCTTCGTCGCCTGCCCGATGACCTGGCCGGCGGGATTGAAGTTCACCTTCTTCGCCTGTTCGGGGTAGCGGTGCCCGCGTGACACGGCGGTCGACGTCACCATGAACTGCAGCGGCATGCCGAGCGGGTCGGGCGTGTCCGCACGTTCCCACGCATCGGTCCAGTCGTTGCGCAGCATTCGGCACGGCTTGCCCGTGTACGAGCGGGAGCGCACCGTGTCGCGTGACGACGCCGCGAGGTAGCTCTCCATCTGCGCGGGCGGGATGTCGGCTTCCTCGACGGTGAGCCACAACGTTCCCGTCCACACACCTTGCGCGCCGAGTGCGAGCGCGGCGGCCATCTGCCTGCCGTTGCCGATACCGCCCGCGGCCAGAACCGGCGTCGGCGCGACGGCGTCGATGACCTCGGGCCAGAGCACGCTCGAGCCGACGTCGCCCGTGTGACCTCCGCCCTCGGTGCCCTGCGCGATGACGATGTCGACACCCGCTTCCTTGTGGCTGAGTGCCTGCTTCGACGCGCCGCACAGGGCGGCGACGAGCCGTCCGGACCGGTGGATCTCGTCGATGATGTCGCTGGGGGGCGTGCCGAGCGCGTTGGCGATCAACTTGACCTTGTCGTGCTCGAGCGCGCAGTCGACCTGCGGTGTCGCGGTGGCAGCCGTCCAACCGAGCAGCTCGCGAGGCGCCTCCTCGTCGGGCAGCTTCGGCACGTCGTGATCGCTCAGGAGGTGCTCGACGAACTCACGATGCTGCTGCGGGATCATCGCTCGCAGGTCTGCCTCGAGCTTGGCGGGATCGAGCTCGCCCATCCCCTCGTACTTCCCGGGGATGACGATGTCGACGCCGTACGGACGGTCGCCGACGTGGTCGTCGATCCAGTCGAGCTCGATCGCGAGCTGTTCGGGACTGAACCCGACCGCGCCCAACACCCCGAATCCGCCCGCCTTGGACACCGCGGCCACGACATCGCGGCAGTGGGTGAACGCGAAGATCGGGAACTCGATCCCGAGCTGCTTGGCCACTTCGGTCTGCATTGTTCTGTCTCTCCTGAGGGAATGTTGGTGCGATTGTGGGGCCATGGCCCCACAATCGACCCGAAGTTGGTGTGAAGGTTGGGGTCGTCAGCCGTTGAGCTTCATCGGCATGTACTTGATGCCGTTGACGAAGTCGGAACGGAGGCGGCGGACCTCGCCGGCGAGCTCGGGGTTCGGGTAGCGGCGCAGCATCTCACGCATGATCCACTTGATCTCGAGCCGCGCCAGATTCGCTCCGAGACAGAAGTGGACGCCGCCGCCCCCGAACGTCACGTGGTCGTTGGGCGTGCGGCGGATGTCGAACGTCATCGAGTCCTCGAACACCTCTTCGTCACGGTTGGCGGACGCGTAGAACGTGACGACCTTGTCGCCTTCCTTGATCGGGATGCCGCGGATCTCGGTGTCGTGTGTGACGGTGCGCCGGAAGTTGTGGATCGACACGCCCCACCGGAGCATCTCCTCGACCGCAGTGCCCCACAGCTCGTCGTCGTCGATGCCGGCGACGAGCTCAGCCCGAGCGTCCGGGCGCTCGATCAACGCGAGCATCGCATGGGCGATGAGGTTG
Source organism: uncultured Acidimicrobiia bacterium (assembly GCA_963821725.1). Taxonomy (GTDB): domain Bacteria; phylum Actinomycetota; class Acidimicrobiia; order Acidimicrobiales; family JACDCH01; genus DATAES01. Next base: position 154,914 of record CAWGFA010000014.1, on the reverse strand, counting down.
CGGGTCGTCTCGTTGCCCGCGACCACGAGAAGGACGAAGAACAGGTTGAGCTCCGTGTCGGTCAACTGGTCACCGTCGACCTCGGCGTGGACGAGGATCGACATGATGTCGTCGCGCGGGTTCTGCCGGCGGTCGGCCGCGAGCTCGTCGCACAGTGCGTAGAGCTCGGCCGACGCGAGCTGCGCGTCCTCCTCGGATGACTGGAAGTCGGGATCCTGCGCGCCCACGAGCCGATTGGCCAGCGCGGTGGCACGATGACGGTCCTCGTCGGGGATGCCGATCATCTCGCAGATGGCCTGCATCGGTAGCTCGGCCGCGATGTCCAACGAGAACTCGATCTCGTCTCGCCCGTCGACCGACTCGACGATCGTGCGGGCACGCGTCGCGATCGAATCGGCGAGCTTCGAGATCATCCGCGGCGTGAAACCCGCGGACACCAGCCGCCGGTAGCGGTTGTGCTTCGGCGGGTCCATCTGCAACAGCGTCATGCGATGGAACTCGAGCGCCATCGGGTCTTGGTCGAGGATGAACGCCGAACCGACTTCTGTCGAGAACGTCGCCACATCCTTGCTGATCGCCTTGACGTCGGCGTGCTTCGTGATCGCCCAGAACCCCTGCCGCGTCGGGATGCTCGTGCCAGTACACGGGCGCTTCACGCCGCAACACCGCGAACTGATCGTGGGGCACACCACGCGCCCACGTGTCCTCGAGCAAGTCGATCTCGTCCAACGTGATGATGCTCACGGTGTGTCTCCTTTGATGAGTGCGCGCAGACCGGCGACGACGTCGGCGGCCGAGAACGCGGTCGGGTCGAGGCGTTGTTGCATCGCCGCACCGAGCAGCAGCGCGATGACGAGTCCGGACGTGCGCTGCGGATGGCGCAACTTCCCCAGCCCCTCGTCCTTCGTCCACTCGGCGAGCGGCAGGGCCAGGTCCGAGCGGCGGTCGTCGTACCGTCGCGCGAGGTCGCCGGCGAACTCGGCGTTGCGCGCCGCGTGCAACCACAGTTCGATCTCGAGCAGCAACCACGGGTCGCCGTCGTCGGGATCGGGCGTCATCGAGTCGGACCACAATGCTCGAAGACGTCCGTCGAGATCCTCCGACCCCTCGACGTCGGCGGAGATCCTCGCCGCCGACTCGTCGAGCCATTGCTCGACCAGTGCGAGGAGCAGCCCGTCCTTGCTGTGGAAGTGGTTGTACAGCGCGCCCGTGGTGCGGTCCGCCGCATCCGCGACCGCCTCCGCCGACACGGCGTGGAATCCCTTGCGGGCGAACAGATCCGCAGCAGCGGCGATCAACCGCGCCCGAGTCTCCGCTCGTCGCTCTTCCTGCGTTTGCGCCGGCATAGGTCTTCCAACATATATCGGTAGACCGATATATGTTGCAAGTTCGTGCCGAGCAAACCTGACGCCGGTGTCATACTGCGGCCCGTGGCGGGAGACCGAGCCGAAGGCGTCGATGGCAAGGTCGTCATCGTCACCGGAGCAGGTCAAGGGATCGGGCGCGGCATGGCCCTCCACCTCGGCAAGCACGGCGCTCGCATCGTCGTCGCCGAGTGGAAAGCGCACCGTGTCGAGCGGGTCGTGGACGAGCTCGCGGGGCTCGGCGTCGACGCGCTCGGCGTCGACTGCAACATCCTCGAGCGAGCGTCGATCGAAGCCGCTGTCGCGAGAACCATCGACACCTACGAGCGTGTCGATGCCTTGATCAACAACGCGCACACCTTCACGGCGAGAGCGTCGATGGCCGACGTCTCGACCGACGATGTCGATCGCAACCACGGCACCGTCAAGGGCACGCTGTGGGCGATGCAGACTGTCTATCCGCACATGCGACAACGGGGCTGGGGTCGCATCGTCAACTTCGTGTCCGCCGCGGGCATCACCGGCATGTCCGATTACGGCGCGTACAACGCGTCGAAGGAAGCGATCCGCGCGCTGACGCGCACCGCAGCTCGCGAGTGGGGAAGGGACGGCATCGTCGTCAACGCGATCGCGCCGGGTGCAGCCTCGAAACGAGGGCAGGACGCGGCGGCGCGCCAGGTCGAGGAGCAACGCGACTACTTGCGCGACCATCCCATGGGGCGACAAGGCGACCCCGAGGCGGACATTGGTCCCGTCGCCCTGTTCCTCTGCAGCGACGCCTGCCGGTTCATGACGGGACAGACGTTGATGGTCGACGGCGGAGCGTTCTTGTTCGCATAAGGAGAGAGCAGGTGCCGATTCACTACGAGAAGCGGGACGATCACATCGTCGTCATCACCATCGACCGTCCCGAAGCGAAGAACTCACTCGACCTGTACCACTTCCGCGATCTCGCGAAGGCGTGGCGCGACTTCGGTGAGGACGACGACCTGTGGCTCGCCATCATCACCGGCGTCGAACGATGCTTCATGTCCGGCGCCGACCTCAAGACGTACATCCCGCAGATCACGGAGCTCTCCGAGAAGATCAGCAGCGGGGAGGTCACCGAGATCGACGGTTGCAAGCTGCGCGACGGCACCGACGCGGTGCTGCGCAATGCCAAGCTCTACAAGCCGATCGTTGCCGCGGTCGACGGGCCGTGTGTGGCCGGTGGCATGGAGATGCTCGGCGGCATCGACATCCGCGTCGCCACTCGCAACGCCCGCTTCGGCGTCATGGAACCGAAGCAAGGACTGTTCGCAGGAGGTGGCACGACCGTCCGATTGCCGAGACAGATTCCGTTCCCGGCGGCGATGGAGTTCCTCCTGACTGCGGAGCCGCTGCCGGCAGAGCGCGCGCTCGAGCTCGGACTGATCAACGAGATCGTCGAGCCGGACGAGCTCATGGACCGAGCCCACTGGTGGGCGGGACGCATCCTCGCCAATGGTCCGCTCGCCATCCGTGCCACGAAGGAGAGCGTCCTGCGCGGGCTCAATGTCACGATGCGGGAGGCCTACAAGATCGAACAAGAGCTGTCGCAGACGGTGTTCGCAAGCGAGGACGCCAAAGAGGGGCCGAAAGCGTTCGCCGAGAAGCGCAAGGCGAACTGGAAGAACCGCTGATGGCCGTCGATCCTCGCAGCCCGTGCGTCATCGGGGTCGCGCAGTCGATCTCGCGCCCGCAGGACGGTCCGTCTCCCGAACCTCTGCTGCTGTGGGAGCACGTCATCCGGGCCGCGGTCGACGACGCCGGCTCGAAGCATGATGTGCTGTCCGCGGTCGAGTCGCTGCAGATCGTCTACTGCCAGTCGTGGCAGTACGACGACCCGCCGGCTCGACTGTGTGACCGCCTCGGGATCGAGCCGAAGCACCGCTTCTACTCGGGCATCGGCGGCACGACGCCGCAGGTGCTCGTCGACGACGCCGCCGGCGCGATCGTCGACGGCGACCTCGACGTCGCGATCGTCTGTGGCGCAGAGGCGCTCGACACCGTCCGGCGCATGAGGAAGGCCGGCGAGCGTCCGGCCTGGTCGTTCAAGCCGTCGGACAAGCGCCCGTTCCCGTTCGAAGCACCGTTCCATCCGGCCGAGATCGCGCACCAGGTCTTCCAGGCGTACACGACGTTCGCCTTGTGGGACGTCGCCCGCCGGGCGCATCTCGGCGTCACCCCCGACGACTACCGCGCCTCGATGGGTGAGCTCTTCGCGCCCATGACAGAGATCGCAGCCCGCAACCCCTTCGCGTGGTTCCCGGTCGAGCGTGATGCGCGCGAGCTCGTCGACGCGACGCCGGACAACCGCATGGTCGCCTACCCGTACACGAAGTACCTGATCTCGGTCATGGACGTCGATCTCGCGGGAGCGATCGTCCTCACGTCACACGAGGCCGCGGAACGACTGGGCGTGCCGCGTGAGCAGCGCGTGTACCTGCGGGGCTGGTGTTACGGCTCCGACCCCGTCTACGTGGCGGAGCACGAGCCCCTGTGGGGTTCGCCGGCAATGGCGGCGACATCCGCCGAGGCGCTGCGCGTCGCCGACGTCGGCATCGACGACGTGGCGTACATCGATCTCTACAGCTGCTTTCCGTCGTCCGTTGCATTCGCGCTCGACGCGCTCGGGCTCGAACCCGACGACAAGCGCGGCTTCACCGTCACCGGTGGGTTGCCGTACTTCGGCGGCGCGGGCAGCGACTACCTCACGCACTCGATCGCCACGATCGTCGAGAAGCTGCGTCGTGATCCGGGCGCGATCGGACTGTGCAGCGGCGTCGGGATGCACATGACCAAGCACGTGTACGGCGTGTACTCGACCGATCCACCGGAAGCCGCTGCCGAAACCGGATCAGGAGAGGGTGCAGCGTGCGCTGGATGCGCGGCCTCGCACGCCGATCGCCGACACCTACGGCGGTGAGGGGACCGTCGCGACGTACACCGTGTTGCACGGATCCGACGGCAAGCCGGACTGGGGCCTCGTCGTGTGTGACCTGACCGACGGAAGTCGCTCGTACGGCCACGTCGCCGCCGTCGACATGCTGCAAGATCTCGAGCGCGATGAATGCGTGGGCCGTAGGGTCCGGCTCGAGACGAACGACTCGAACGTCAACGAGGTGACGACATGGGTGCGTTGACCATGACGAAGCAGGACCGCGAGGACTTTCTCGCGGGCATCCACATCGGCGTGCTCGCGGTGAACGGCGACGGCGCGCCGGTGGTCGCGCCGATCTGGTACTCGTATGAGCCGGGCGGTGACGTCGTCGTCTCGACCGACAGCGCGTCGAACAAGGTCGAAGCCCTGCGCGACGCGGGACGCGCCAGTCTCTGCGTGCAGACCGAAACGGCGCCCTATCAATACGTCGTGGTCGAAGGGCCCGTCACCCTCACCGACGGGGTGGACCCCGAGTGGCGGCGCGGCCTCGCCCGCCGGTACCTCGGCGAAACACTCGGCGACGCGTACATCGAGTCCACGATCGAGGAGGAGAAGACCGCGGTCACCGTCCGGCTGTCGCCCCAGAAGTGGCGAACGACGGACTACAGCAAGCTCTTCTGACCCTTCATCCGTTCTGGCGTTCGTTGCCCACATCCTGTGTGGGTGATGAACGCCAGTTCGGGGGAAGCCGAGCCGGTCACGCGAACGAACCGCGTGCGGCGCTGCTCCCGCCGTCGAGCGGCAACACGATCCCGGTGAGCCAGCGGCTCTCGCCCGACGCGAGGTAGACGGCGGCGTCGGCGACGTCCTCGGCAGTACCGAGGCCGAGCAGGTGCATCGCCTCGCGCCTCGTCCGCTCTTCGTCGGTGAGGTGCGCGTCGCGGCGTTCGTTGAAGACGTACCCGGGACTGATCGCGTTGCAGCGCACACCCGCTCTTGCTTCGTCGACCGCGACGCTTCGGGTCAACGCCTCGAGACCGCCCTTGGCGCTGATGTACGCAGCCGAGCCTCGAGACGCGCGCGTCGCAGCTCTGCTCGAGATGTTCACGATGGAACCGTGCCCGCACGCCCTGAGATGCGGCATTGCGGCCCGGCACAGCCGCGCCGGCGCCAGGAGATCGACTTCGAGCACGCGATGCCATGCCTCGTCGTCGAGGTCCGCAACCGGACCGTCTCGTTGTGACACGGCCGCGTTGTTCACGAGGATCGTGAGCGCACCGAACTCTTCGAGCGCCGTCTCGACCAGATGCTGCGGGTGCGCCGGACTCCATGAGATCGCCGTGGACGAACACGCCTCGGCCGGCGCATGCCCCTGCGACCTCGCGCCCCCGCTGCTCGTCCCGACCGGTGATCACCACGTGCGCGCCTTCCGCGGCGAAGCGGGTGGCGATCGCCCTTCCAATGCCGGATGTCGAGCCCGTCACCAATGCCACGTCGCCGTCCAACCGCCCCAGGTCCACAGTTCATGCCTCCGTGGGGGCTACGCCCCCAGACCCCATTGCCGTCCGGCTCGCTGGCGCTCGCTCGGCCGGCGCATTCGCTCGCAGTGCTCGCTCATGCCTCCGTGGGGGCTACGCCCCCAGACCCCATTGCCGTCCGGCTCGCTGGCGCTCGCTCGCGCTAGGAATCCTGACACGTACGTCAGACCGCTCCCATGCTCCGGGAGGTCTGGTCATCACCAAGGAGTCCCGTACCGTTCTCGGTACGTCGATTCCGCGACCGGACGGCGCCGAGGCGGGCCGAGTGGCCGCGCCGGCCGTCCCAGCGGGACGATCGCCATCGGCGTGAGGTGCTCGGGCAGGTCCAGCAGGCTGCGGAACTCGTCGCCGCCGTAGGTCGTCAGCGTCATGAGCGCCGAGCCGTAGCCGAGTGCGTTCGCGGCGAGCAGGAGGTTCTGGACCGCCGGGAAGATCGACGATGCGAGCGCGCGTGCATGCGCGCCTGCTCCCGTGTCGCCGCACACGATCACGACAACGGGCGCGCCACCGTGTCCGCGCTCGACGGCACCGTCGACCTCGTCGAACAGTCGTCCCGTGTTGCGCGCGGCCGCGAACTCTCGAGCGCCCGCGGCCCACAGGCGGCGCGCCAGATCACTCAACGACGTCCGCAACGCGTCGTCGCGCACGACGACGAAGCGCCACGGTTGCGTGTTCTCCGCGCTCGGTGCGTGCGTGGCGGCGGTGAGGATCTGCTCGATGTCCTCGTCGGGCACCGGCTCGTCACTGAACTCCCGGCAAGCACGTTGGTTGAAGACGACGTCGAAGAAGTCGTTCATCGCTGGATCCCGTCGTGCGTTGCGAGCGATGCAGCGCCAGCGGAGGAGTGGCCAGGACCGGTCTGCGTGGCCGGGGAACGCAGGCGATACGTCGACACGTAGTCGATGCGCAGCTCGGAGTGCCATGCCCATTCCTCGAACGCGCCCGCGTCGGCCAACCGGTCACGTACGAGCGGTGTCATCGCTTGGAACCTCGCTTCGGGGTCGTCGTCGTCCATCTCGTACAGATGGAGGTAGCGGGGCCCGCCGGCGCCTTCGATCTCGTACGGGGTGATCATCGTGTAGCCCGGCACGCCCGCGGCGGCGATGTGGGAGATGTGGACGAAGTCGCCCCAGTCCCGCAGTGCGGTCGCGGCGTCGACCGTGTCGTGCTTCGGGCTGATGAGCACCACGCACAACCCGACGGTGGGTCGGCTGGTCAGGCGTCCTTGTCCCGGTCGTGGCGCGCGCCGGTAACACCAACCGTCACCGGGTGGAACAGCGTCGGTCTCGCGAAGACGGGTGACCCCCAGCGCCGGCATGTCGGGCAGGGTGCGGGGGAGATCCGTCCGCCCGGGCACACAGTCGATCCAGGTCGTCTCGCCGGACCCGTTGCGGTCGAGCCACAGGCGGGGAGCAGCGAGCATCGGTCGGGATCAGTCGCCGGCGACGACGAGCCGGTACCCGGCGTCGAGCTCCTCGAGCGCCAGGAGATGGCCATAGCGTTCGTGCCACGCGCCCGACTCGAGATCGTCGGCGAGTCGGCGCGCACCCGCCTCGGCCTCGGCCGGCGACAGCAGCGCGAGGCCGGAGATGTTCGCTCGTGCGGCGGGGTCGAGATAGCGCTCGGGCCGACGCCAGTACGCGGCCATGAACCCGTCCTGGCAGTCGTGGGGCACCGGGACGACTTCCACTCGGTCGGTCCCGAGTGGCCGGGCGACGGCTTCGACCGTGGCGATCCACGCGCCGTCGTGCTGTTCGGTGACCGGCCAGTAGTCGTTCAGCCAGTAGGCGCGCTCCATGCGTTCGTCGAAGGTGAGGATCACTTGCCGGCGCGACACGCGTTGCAGTTCGGCCAGGCCGGCGCCCTGGTCGGACCAGTGGTGGACGGTGAAGACGCCGAGCGACGCGTCGAACGAGTCGTTCCGAAACGGCAAGTGCTCGGCGACGCCCTGGACGCGCCGTGAGCCTTGATGCTGGTCGAGCATGACGGTGCTCGGATCCATCGCGACGACGCAGCGATCGACGGGTTCGTAACTGCCGGCTCCGGCGCCGACGTCGAGAATGCGCTCGGCGTCGCCGAGTGCCGAGAGAATCTGCGCCGCGATCCGTGGGTCGGGACGTCGATGGCGGGTGTAGTCGGCACCGATCGTGTCGTAACGGGCGAGGATGCGTCGACGGTAGTTCACGAGGAAGGATGACCGCGTGCGGATCTACATCAGCGTGGACATGGAAGGCGCCAGCGGTGTCACTCGCTGGCAGGACGTCATCACCTCGGGCCAGGACTACCAGCGGGCGCGGTCGTGGATGACGGCGGACGTCAACGCCGCGGTCGCCGGCGCACGGCGCGCCGGCGCGAGCGAGTTCGTCGTGGAGGAGAACCACGGTGTCGAGATGCTCTGCAATCTGGTGCTCGACGAGATCGACTCCGACGTGGACGTCGTGCGCGGCCTGCCGCGTGGTGGGCCGACGACCGCCGCTGCGCTCGATGGTTCCTTCGACGCCGTGTTCCTGGTCGCGCACCACGCAAAGGTGCGCGACTACCCGGGCTACTGCGCGCACACGATCAGCTATGGCGAGTACGACGATGTGCGTCTCGACGGTCGCACCATCAGCGAAGGGGAGATCTTCGCCACCATCGCCGCCCAGAACGGCGTGCCCACGGCGCTCATCACCGGTGACGACGTGGTCGCGGCCGAGATGGCGAAGGTGACGCCAGGCATCGAGCCTGCGATCGTCAAGCGAGCCATGAGCCGCACCGGGGGTTGGATCATCCCGCCGAGGCGGGCCGCGGCGATCATCACCGACGCGGCGGCGCGCGCGGTCGACAAGGTCCGGGCCGGTGAGATCGGGGTCATCGACGTGTCGCCGCCCTTTCCGATGGAAGTCGACCTGCGCACGCCGTTCACGGACGAGGCTCGCGCCGCGTTCGCGCGCTTCCCGGCGTACGAGCTCGTCGGCGAGCGCACGGTGCGGTTCCAGCAGGACGAGATGGCCTTGGCCTATCGCATGGCCGCGGTCGCCGGTCCGATCGCCAACGGTCTCGGCGTTCGGTCGTACTGAAGCGCGGAACTAACTTCGGCCACATGCCTGTCGACGAAGCGCTCTCCGACGAACTGGTCGCAACGATCCGCGAGTGGGTGCGCAAGGACGTGATCCCGCACGCGTCCGAATACGAGCACGCTGATCGCTATCCCGAAGCGATGGTCGAGCAGATGAAGGCGTTCGGCCTCTTCGGTTCGCGGATCCCGGAGGAGTTGGGCGGGCTCGACCTCGACGTGCTCACCTACGCCCGGTTGATGGAGGAGCTGTCGTACGGGTGGATGTCGCTGGCCGGCGTGCTCAACACGCACACGATCGCGGCGAACCTGATCGAACGCTTCGGCACGGACGCGCAGCGCAAGGACTTGTTGCCGAAGATGGCGACGGGTGAGGTCCGGGCCGCTTTCTCGCTGTCCGAGCCCGACGCCGGCAGCGACACGCAAGCCATCCGCTGCAAGGCGACTCCGGACGGCGACGAGTACATCCTCGACGGCACGAAGATGTGGGTGACGAACGGCGAGCGCGCCGGCCTCGTCGCGCTGGCGGCGAAGACTCCCGAAGGCATCACGTGCTTCCTCGTGCAGAAGGATCCCGGTGCCTCGTTCGGCGGCATCTCGGTGTCGCGGGAGATCGACAAGCTCGGCTACAAGGGCATCGAGACGGTCGAGATGACGTACGCGGGCCATCGAGTGCCCCGTTCGTCGGTGCTCGGCGGCGAGGAAGGCCTCGGCAAGGGTTTGCACTACATCCTCGGCTCGCTCGAACTGGGACGCATCAACATCGCGTCCCGGGCCGTCGGCGTCGCGCGGGCGTCGTTCGATGCGGCGATGCGATACGCGCACGAACGGGAGACGTTCGGTGTCCCGATCCACAAGCACCAGGCCATCCAGTTCAAGTTGGCGGACATGGCGACCAAGCTCGAGGCGGCGCGCCTGCTCGTCCGATCAGCCGCGGAGAAGTTCGAGCGAGGCGAACGCGCCGACGTCGAAGCCGGGATGGCGAAGCTGTTCTGCTCGGAGACCGCGTTCGAGCTCGCCACCGAGGCGATGCGCATCCACGGCGGCTACGGGTACACCAAGGAATTCCCGGTCGAGCGCTACTTCCGCGACGCGCCGTTGATGATCATCGGCGAGGGGACCAACGAGATCCAACGCATCGTGATCGCTCGCGGCCTCCTCGCCCGGTGGGCCGCCGACCACCCGACCTGACCCTGCCGCTCGAATGTTGGTGCTCCGTGGACGCTATGAGCGGCCACGGCGACCCTGAGTTCGAGGCTGGCTACGTCGTCGGGGTCGTGTATTCGAAGTGCTGCACCTCGACGGTCAGCGGGAGCTTGTAGCGGACGTAGAAGTTGTGGAGCTTGAGGTATCCCTCGTACTCGTCGACGTCGCGGGGGACGACGTCGACGTCCGGATCGTCCGCCGCCTTCCCCTTCACCAGTTCGTAGAGCGACTCGAACTCGTCCAGGGTCCCGACGGACATGCCGAAGTGATCCATGCGCGGGCACGACATCGGCGACTCGTCGGCGATCAGGAAGACGAACTGCTCGTCGGAGTGCACGCGCATCACCAGACGCCGTCGGTCTTCCGTGAGCATGTCGTACTCCATCCACCCGAACACGTCGCCGTAGAACTTCGTGATCGCGGCCCGTCCGTCCGCGTCGAGTGCATGGGCCGGCATCGACATGGCCACGTGATTGAGGCGGGGCTTGCGGGACTTGGTCGTGCTCATGACGCGGCTCCTGGAGCGACGAGGACCTTCGCGGCGATCTGGCCGCCCGCGAGGCCGTGCATGGCGTCGAGCGTGCCCGCGAGCGGGACGTCGACCGGATCGATGAGCTCGTGGACGGGCATCCGTCCCGACGACAGCAGTGCGAGCGAGCGCTCGAAGCCGTCGGCGTCGTAACAGAACGCCCCGGTGATCACGAGTTCGTTGAGCAGGATGCGGTTGGGATCGAACTGCGGCCGAGCCATGCCTGCGCCCACGAGCACGAGCGTGCCTCGCCGCTTCAGCTGGGCGAGCCCGGCTTCCATGGCCTCGCCGTGGCCCGAGCACTCGAGGACGACGTCGACCGGGTCGTCGACGACGGTGCCCGGGTCGTAGAGCCCGGGGACGGTGAGGGATTCGGGCCCGACGACCTGCGCCGCACCGAGCCGGCGGGCGAGCGCCTGGCGCACTGCCGACGGCTCGCTCACCTTCACGTCGTCGACACCGATGGCTTGGAGCGCGGCGATGGTCAGTGCACCGATCGGGCCGGCCCCGAGCACGAGCGCGCGCTGCCCCGGCCGGACGCCGGAGTTCGTGATGCCGTGCAACGCGACCGCGAGCGGCTCTGCGAGCGCGGCTTCACGCAACGGCAAGCCACCCGGCACGCGGCAGCAGCTCGTGCTCGTCGGACTTCGTGTAGCGGGCGAAGGCGCCTTGCCAATCGCCGCCGGTTCCGGGCGTGTCCCGTTCGAGGCACAACGTCGGATGCCCGGTGCGGCACATCTCACACGTGCCGCATCGCGGCGTCGGTCCGCCCACCACCGCGTCGCCGACCGACCACCGGGTGACGCCCGGACCGACAGCGACGACGACGCCGCTCCACTCGTGGCCGCCGATCGAGCCGCGCCGTCCCCATCCGTCGAGGACCATGTGCAGATCGCTTCCGCACACGCCGCAGTGACTCACCTCGACCAACACGTCAGACGAGCCCACGTCGGGCACGGCCACCTCTTCGACGACGAGCTCGTCCTTGCCGCGCAACACCGCCGCTTGCATCTTCTCGGGCAGCGTCATGCGCGACGTCTCCGCAGTTCCGGACTCGACGAGATCGGGCCGGTACTCGGGATGCTCGGTGAGCCACTCCGAGGCGCGTTGCATCGACTGCTCGTTGTTCTTGTTGATGAACTTGTAGATCGGGCCCTCGAACCACTTCCACGGGATCTTCGTGAGGTTGTAACGCTCTTCGAACGAGAACCTGGTGCGGTTCGGGCCGATGCGTTCGAGGCGCACCTTGCCGGTCTGGTCCTGGCCCGGCTCACGGCTCAGCATCGTGAACGAGTAGCCGTGGTCGGCCTGGACGTCGGTGACGAGCTCGAGCGCCGAGCCGCGGCGCCCGAGCGGCATCTTGTAGATGACGCGTCTGAGCAGGCCGTTGCCTGCCCCGTCGCCCGGATGCACCACCTGGACCTCGAGGACCATGGGCGCGTACGCGGTCCAGCGGTCGTAGTCCTGGAAGAGGGCCCACAGCCGTTCCGGCGAGTGCGGCATCTCCATCGTGTACCTGTGCTCCCGCATGCGCGGGATCGTACCTGACACGTGTGTCAGTATCCGGGCCGTGGATGGACCCCTCGAGGGAATGGCGCAGCACGCGGCCTCCACGCCGGAGAAGGCGGCGATGGTCGTGGGCGACGACGTCCGCACCTACGGGGCCCTGGCCGAGCGGGCCTGCCAGGCTGGCGGGGGCCATGCGATCGCTCGGCCTGTCGGGGGACGGTTCCGGCGTCGTGGCCGCCATGGTGCCGAACGGCCTCGAGTTCTTCGAGATCGCCTCGGCGTCGTGCCGGGCCGAGGCCCGCTTCCTCCCGGTCAACTGGCACCTCAAGACGGACGAGCTGGCGTGGATCCTCGAGGACTCCGGCGCGCAGGTGCTCGTCGCCGACCACTCGCTGCGCGAGTACGTCGAGGCGGCGCGCCGTCGCGTGCCGCGATGTCGTGTTCTCATCGTCGGCGAGGACTACGAGGACGCGATCGCGGACGCGCAGCCCGTCGACAACGTCGGCTTCCTGTCACCCGCGTTCATCTTCTACACATCCGGCACCACGGGCCGGCCCAAGGGTGTGGTGCACGGCGGTCTGACCCCGGACCGGATGGCCACGGCCCAGCGCGGGCTCGCGGCGCTGTGGGGCTTCCGGGACGACGACGTGCACCTGCTCGCGGGACCCGCGTACCACGCCGGTCCCGGCGGCTACGCGTTCACGACGCTGTTCACCGGGGGAACAGTGGCGATCCTTCGGGCGTGGGATGCCCGCGCCGCTCTCGCGGAGATCGACCGTCGTCGCGTGACGACGAGCTTCCTGACGCCTGCGCACTTCATCCGCATCCTCGAGGTCGCCGAGGACGAGCGCGCCGGCTACGACCTCTCGAGCCTGCGGCTCGTCATCCACGGAGGGGCGCCGTGTCCTCCGACCGTCAAGCGGCGCATCATGGAGGCGTTGCCTGCCACCGAAGTCTGGGAGTTGTATGGCGCGAGCGAAGGCGGCGCGACGCGTGTGTCACCCGCCGAGTGGCTCGCTCGGCCCGGGACCGTCGGCCGGCCCTGGCCGGGCGTCGAGGTGCGCGTGGTCGACGGCGCCGGCACGCCGCTGGCAACCGGGGAAGAGGGTGTCGTCTACATCAAGCCCGCCGGCGGCGCGACCTTCCACTATCACCGCGACGAGGCGAAGACCGCGAAGGCGTGGCGCGACGGTGCGTTCACCGTCGGGGATGTCGGCCGCCTCGACGACGAGGGATACCTCTACATCACGGATCGAGTGTCCGACATGGTGATCCGGGACGGGGTCAACGTGTACCCGCGGGAGATCGAGGACGTCCTCCATCTCCATCCGTCAGTCGTCGACTGTGCGGTGTTCGGCATCGAGGACGACCGGCGGGGCGAGGTGATCGTCGCGGTGGTCGAGGCACGGACGCCCGTGCCTGCGGACGAGCTCGCCGGCCACGTGCGCTCGCACCTGGCGGACTTCAAATGTCCTGAGCAGTTCACGTTCGTGGACGAGCTCCCACGAGACCCGAACGGCAAAGTGCTCAAGCGGCTGCTGCGCGAAACGTCGAAATCGCCCGCCCGCCGATCCAGGGCACCTGACGAAAGTAACCTGACCCAACTGTCTCGGCTCCGGGGGGTGCAATGAAGAGGCGGAAGCGCGCTCGCGCTCATCGTCATCGTGTTGTCGTTGGTGGCGGCGGCTTGCGGCAACTCGAAGGGCTCGGGCGGCGGCGGCGCTGCCGCTGGTACCGAGCGCACCGGCGTGACCGACACCGAGATCCGTGTCGGTGGCGTCGCGTCGACCACGAACGGCCTCGGTGGCGTCTACGGCGACGCCTTCGACGGTGTCGAGGCGTACTTCGACCAGGTCAATGCGCAAGGGGGGGTGTTCGGTCACCAGTTGAAGTTGGTGGCCAAGCGCGACGACAACGGTCAGGCGTCGCGTAACAAGGACCAGGTGCGAGCCCTCGTCGAGCAGGACAAGGTGTTCGCCGTTCTCCCCGTGTCGACGATCACGTTCTCCGGCGCGAAGTACCTCGCTGACAACAAGATCCCGACCTTCGGCTGGAACATCAATCCGGAATGGAACCTGGGGCCGAACCTCTTCGGCGAGAAGGGTTCGAACCTGTGCTTCGACTGCCCGAACGCATGGTCCACGTACCTCGCGAAGCAGAACGGCTTCACCAACTTCGGCATCCTCACGTACACCGCGGTCCAGTCACAGGACTGCGCGAAGGGCTGGGAGGCCTCGGTGCAGCAGATCGGTGGACCGAAGGCCGGCATCAAGCTGGCGTTCGAGGACAAGAGCCTCAGCTTCGGTTTCTCGCCGGGCGACCTGGCCGCCGACCTCGACCAGATGAAGAAGAACGACGTTCACTTCCTCGCGACATGTATCGACGGTGCCGGCAGCGCGCGACTCGGTCAGGCGCTCAAGGACAACAAGATGGACGTCGTGCAGAACCTGCCGAACGGCTACGACAACAGCCTCATCAGCAACAACGCGGCCGCATTGGAAGGCGACTACGTCACGGTGAGCTTCTTCCCCTTCGAGGCCGATCAGAAGCCGCAGGCGCTGCAGCAGTTCATCGATGCGATGAACAAGCGAGGCAAGGCGCCGAACGAGAACTCACTGTCGGGCTGGTTGAACGGGATGCAGTTCGTGCAAGGACTGCAGGACGCGGGACCGAACTTCGACCGGTCGAAGCTGATCGACGCGATCAACAAGGAGACGGACTTCACGGCCGGCGGCATCCGGCCTGACGGCATCGACTGGACCACCACCGGGCACACCGGCCACACCACCACCGACTGTGTGTCGGTCCTGCAGGTGCAGGGCGGCAAGCTCGTGCCGAAGTACGGCCAGCCCGGCAAGCCGATGATCTGCTTCGACTTGAACAACCTCGACGTCGACCACCCGACCTACAAGTAGTGCCTTGATCGACGTCCTCAACCAACTCCTCGACGGCGTTCCGACGGGCTGCGTCTACGGGCTCGTCGCGGTCGGGTTGGTGCTGACGTACAAGACGTCGGGGGTCTTCAACTTCGCCTTCGGCGCCCAGGCCTTCACGTCCGCGGTCGTGTTCTACGTCCTCGTCCACGACCATGGCTGGCCGCTGGTGCCGTCGGCGCTCATTGCCATCGTGGTCGTCTCGATCGCCTTGGGACTCGTGCTCGACCGGTTCATCTTCCGCTTGCTACGGACGTCGTCGCCGCTTGCGAAGCTCGTGACCACGATCGGCCTCATGGTCGGGATCCCGGAGACGATCAAGGCCATCTTCGGTGCCAACACCCGGACGGGACCTCCGTCGCTCGCCGTGGGCCACGGTCTGACGCTCGGAAGCCTCGCGCTGAACGCCGACGGCGTTGCCATCTGCTTCGCGACGTTGCTGACGGTCATCGTGCTCACCGTGCTGTTCCGGTGGACGCCGATCGGCCTGCGTATGCGGGCCGTCGTCGAGAGCCACCGGTTGGTGGAGTTGAACGGCATCAATGCCGAGCGCGTGTCGACGTTCTCGTGGCTTCTGTCGAGCCTGCTCGCGGGGATGGCCGGTGTTCTTCTTGCGCCGCTGTACAACGTCGTCGACTCGAACGGTTTCATCCTGCTGATCGTCGCCGCCTCGGCCGCGGCGGTCTTCGCCGGTCTGACGAGCATCCCGCTCGCGCTCGTCGGAGGGATCGCCCTCGGGGCGGTGCAACAACTGCTCGCGCACCGCCTTCCGCTGGACAGCGTGCTCGCCCGCAACATTCGCCCGTCGCTGCCCTTCATCCTCCTGGCGGTGCTGCTCCTGGTCCGCCCCGGGCTGCGCCGCGACCAGACCACCGACCCGTTGTCCGGCGTCGATCCGCCGCCTCCGGCGCTCGCGGTGACCTACATGGACCCGCGGCTGGCGAAGATCAACCGCATCCTGTTCCTGGTCTTCGTGACGGCGGTCTGCATCGCCGTGATGTTCGTGCTGCCCGGGCTGTGGGTCAGCTACCTCGCGGAAGGTCTCGCCCTGACGACGATCTTCCTGTCGATCACGGTGCTCGTCGGCATCGGTGGGCAGATCTCGCTGTGCCAGGCGAGCTTCGCAGGACTCGGTGCGTTCACGGCCGGCCAGTTGGCGACGCGATGGGACTTCCCCTTGTACGGCGGCATCGTCGTCGGCGCGCTGGTCGCGGCTGCGCTCGGCGTCCTCATCGCGCTGCCGTGCCTGCGTCTCGGTGGCCTGTACCTCGCGCTCGGGACGCTCGCGTTCGCGCTGATGCTGCAGAACACGTTGTTCGTCGAGTCGTGGCTGACCGGGTCGGAAGGCGGCGTCGACGTCCCCCGTCCCTTGATCGGGTCGATCGACTTCTCCAACGACCGAGCGTTCTTCTTCTTTGCGCTTGCCGTGTTCGCCATCTGTGGCCTCGCGGTCGTGCTGGTTACGGCGCGGGACAACGGGCCAATACCTGGCCGCGCTCCGGGGGAGCGAGGTGGCCGCGACGGCCGTCGGCATCAATCCCATCCGGGCCAAGGTCACCGTGTTCGCCGTGTCCGCCGCGATCGCGGGCGCCGGCGGGGCGCTGTACGCCTCGTACTTGGAGACGGCCAGAGTGGACGACTTCAACGCCATCCAAGGTCTCTTCTGGGTGCTGCTGGTCGTGACGTTGGGCCCGCGGACGGTCGATGGCGCGCTCAACGCGGGCATGGCGTTCGTGTTGCTGCCGCCGCTGCTGGCGGACATCTTCCACGTGCCGTCCGACTTGGTGACACCGATCCAGTTCGCGCTGTTCGGCTTCGGTGCCGTGACATTTGCCCACCATCAAGAGGGCATCGTCGAGTTCCAGAAGCGAACGAGCATCGAGAAGTTCAATGCGCGTCTGATCCGTTGGTTCGGGCCGGCGAAGACCAAAGAGGCAGCCGCCGCGCCGACCGCACCAGCGACCGCGGGCCGATAGCGAGCCCACGATGCTGCTCGACGTTGGCGACGTGACCGTGCGGTTCGGCGGCATCAACGCGCTGAGCGAGGTCTCGCTCCAGGTCGGTGCCGGCGAGGCCGTCGGGTTGGTCGGTCCCAATGGGGCCGGCAAGACGACGCTGTTCAACTGCCTGCTCGGCGTCGTGCGCCCGAATCGGGGACGCATCTCGTTCGACGGACGCGACCTGAGCCGCATGCCGACCTACAAGCGCGCCCGCCTCGGCATCGGCCGGACGTTCCAGCGCGTCGAGCTGTTCGCAGGGATGACCGTACGCGAGCACTTGCTCGTCGCCGAGCGCTCGCGCCGAGGCGACGGAAGCTTGCTGAAGGACATGCTCAACCAGGGGCGCCCCAGCCGGGACGAGATCGCGATCGCGGACGAGACGCTCGCGCTCCTCGGCATCGACGGGTTCGCGGATCAGGCGGTCGAGGCGCTCACGCTGGGCCAGTCCCGACTGGTCGAGCTCGGGCGGGCGCTCATCGGCGACCCGCGGCTGTTGCTGCTCGACGAGCCTTCGTCAGGACTCGACGTCGCGGAGACGCTGGCGCTGGCGCGAGTGCTGGCGGACGTACGAGCGGAGCGCGGCACCGCCATCCTCCTCGTCGAGCACGATCTCGACTTGGTCCGGCGCGCGGTCGACCGGCTGTACGTGCTCGACTTCGGGCGCATGATCGCGTCGGGGACGTGCGCCGAGGTCCTCCGCGAGGAGGCCGTGATCACTGCCTACCTCGGTGTCGAGGCGTCGTGAACGCGTCCGCGCCGGAGGTGGCGCTCGAGCTGCGAGACGTCGACGCCGGCTACGGACCGTTCCGCGCACTGTTCGGCGTGTCCTTCGCCGTGCCGCATGGAGGCGTGTGCGCGCTGTTGGGACCGAACGGTGCCGGCAAGACGACCGTGGCGCGGGTCGCGTCGGGTCTCATCGTGCCTACCTCCGGGACGGTCTGGGTCGCCGGGAACGACGTGACCGGACAGCCAGCGTGGAAGCTCGCCCGTCTCGGTGTCGCCCACGCGGTCGAGGGGCGATCGGTGTTCGCGTCGTTGTCCGTCGAGGACAACCTGCGCCTCTCGTTCCGCCGGTCGGTCGGCGCCGCCGGACTCAACGACGCCTTGCAGCGGGCGTACGCCCGCTTCCCTCGGCTCGGCGAGCGGCGACGGCAAGAGGCCGGAACGCTCTCCGGCGGTGAGCAGCGAATGCTCGCGTTGGCGCGCGTCCTCGCTGATCCACCGTCGGTTCTGATCGCCGACGAGCTGTCGCTCGGCCTCGCGCCCGTGATCGTCGACGAGGTCTACGCCACGCTCGCAACCATCCGCGACGCGGGGACGTCGTTGCTCATCGTGGAGCAACAGGTCCCGCGCGCCATCGCGCTGGCCGACGCGGTCGTCGTGCTCGGCAAGGGCAGCGTGCGTTATGCCGGCCCCGCGGACGAGATCGGCGACCTCGTCGAAGAGCTGCTGCCGACCACCTGAGTGGGCGAATGTTGGTGCGATTGTGGGGCCATGGCCCCACAATCGACCCGAAGTTCGGGTGGGGGGAGGGGCGTCAGGCGCAGGCGGGGTCGACTGATGTACTGCCAAGGGCGGCGAGGTCGCAGAACGTCGCGCCCGCTACTTTCCACTCGCCATTGACGAGCACCGCCTTGCCGATCTGGTCCTTGAGCGCGGGCACGCCGTTGAGATTCACCGTGTACGTGACGTCCGCGGTTCCGTCGCTGTTGGGCACGACCTTCGACACGGTCGCGGAGGCTCCCTTGAGCTCTGGCCCGGTAGTCGGATCATTGGCGAACTTCATATAGACGTTCTGGTACTTGGCCGGGTCGTCGAGGAACTTCAGCTTCGCGTTCAGGTCAGGGTTGGTGCCGTCGAAGAAGTTCGTGAACACCGTCGTGATCGCGGCCTGGGTCTGTGCAGCCGACAACGTGGTCGGCGGCGCGGTCGTGGTGGTCGTCGCCGCACTCTTGTTGCTGGATCCACCGCACGCTCCGAGCACGAGCACTCCGCTGACGACCGCGACGACGAGTCGTCGCTGGAATCCGATCATGGTCCCCCCTCTTGTGGCTGCTACCGGCGCGCTCGACGCGAACCTGACACCGGCGTCATCTTACGACGCGACGTCGAACCGAACAGAGAAGCGAACGTGACCTCCGCCAGCGTGTCGGTGAGGCCGTCCGCGCCGTCGATCTGCCCGGTCATGGCGTAGTAATTCGACCTTTCCACCATCGCCACGATCGCGAGGGCCGCGAGCTGCGGCTCGGGCACGACGGCGGCGCTGAGGGCGATGCGATTGCCGAGCGCAGCAGTGAAGCCACCGAGGAGGTCGGTGCCGAGCCGGCCGGACTCGCCCGTGTCGATCTCCGCCTCCGTCCACGCTCGGATCACGGGACCGAACTGGCGGTGCAGGTCGGCAAACCGCTCGAGCCACCCGCGCAGCATCGCGAGACCGGCCGCATCGGGCGTGAGGTCACCGATGGAGTCGACGAGCGCGTTCATGTCGTCGGAGACATCGCTCACGAGCGCGCGAAACAGATCTTCCTTGTTCGCGAAGTAGAGGTAGAAGGTGCCGTGCGAGGTCTTCGCCGCCTTGACGATGTCGTCCACTCGAGCGGCGTGATAACCCTTGGAGCCGAACACCTCGATGCCCGCGTCGAGCAGCTTCCGCACCGTGCGCTGCCCTCGTGCCCGAAGCTCTCGACCTTCAGCCGGACTGCCGACGCGGCTTGCGATCGGCGCGGCCTTCGGCATCGCCGATCCACGGTAGTGGCACTGCTTGCCCGACATTGGCGTCGGGGCGAGCCGGTACGCTGCGCCTTCCGATGAGTGCCCGCACTGCACCAGCGCCCGGGCAAGCCCCGCTTCCAGCGCCCAACGCGGCTGCGCTTCTACGCCGCAACGCGACCGATGACGCGACGGCCGCGCGTGCTGCGATCCACTTCGAGGACCGCACGTGGACACACGCGGACTTCTTCGCCGAGTCCGTCCGATGGGCGAACCTCTTCCTCGCGCACGGCCCGAGCACGCCCGACGGCGTGTTGCACGTCGGTGTGCTGCTCGACAACACGCCCGACTACCTCTTCGCGCTCGGTGGCGCCGCACTGGCAGGCGCGGTCGTCGTAGGACTGAATCACACTCGACGGGACGAGCATCTGTGGCGCGACATCGAGCACACGCACGTCGGACTGATCGTCACCGAGTCACGACATCGCGAGTTGCTCCGGCCGTTCGAGTCGAGGCTCCCACGTGTGCTGCTCGAGGACGATCTCGCGGAAGCACTCGCCGGCGCGTCGGAGCACGACCCCGGCCTCGAGCCTGACGTCGGATCCCGCTGGGCGTTGATCTTCACGTCGGGGACGTCCGCGGCACCGAAGGCGGTGATCTGCACACAGCGCCGCCTTCTGCAGACGGGCGTGCGCATGGCGGCGATCATGGACATCGGGCCTGATGACGTCGGCTACGTGTGCATGCCGCTTGTTCCACTCCAACGCGCTGATGGTGGGGTGGGCGCCGTCGCTCGCTGTCGGTGCGTCCGTCGCGCTCGCCCGGCGCTTCAGCGCGTCGGGCTGGCTGCCCGACGTTCGCCGCTACGGCGCCACGTACTTCAACTACACCGGCAAGCCGCTGTCCTATCTCGTCGCGACGCCAGAGCAGCCTGATGACGTCGACAACCCGGTGCGAGTGGCGTTCGGCAACGAGGGTTCGCCTGACGTCGTCGAGCAGTTCGCCCGTCGCTTCGGTGTCGAGGTGATCGACGCCTTCGGCGCGACCGAGGGCGGCATCGCCGTCAACCGAGACGACGGGGTGCGCACGGGATCGGTCGGCAAGGCGGGTGACACCGTCAAGGTCGTCGACGAGTCCGGTGCCGAACTTCCCCGCGCGAAGTTCGGCGACGACGGCCGGCTGCTGAACGCAGACGAATGTGTCGGCGAGATCGTCAACACCGCGGGCGCCGGTCCGTTCGAGGGCTACTACAACAACGACGAGGCGACGTCGGCGACGTTGCGCAACGGTTGGTACTGGTCCGGCGACCTCGGCTACGTGGACGACGACGGCTTCTTGTACTTCGCAGGGCGCACTGCGGAATGGATCCGCGTCGACGGTGAGAACTTTCCCGCCGGCCCGATCGAGGCCGCGATGGGCCGCCATCCCGATGTCGTCCTCGCCGCCGTGTACGGCGTGCCGGACGAACACGCGGGTGACCAGGTGATGGCGGCGGTGCAGTTGCGGGCCGGCGCGTCGTTCGATCCGGACGGGTTCGCCGCCTTCGTGGACTCGGTCGCCGGTGTCGGTCCGAAGTGGCGTCCGCGCTATGTCCGAGTGGTTCACGAGTTTCCCTCAACCGGCACCAACAAGATCGTGAAGCGCACCTTGGTGCGACAGAAGTACCGCCACGACCTGTGCGGCGACGACGAGCTTTGGGTGCGCGATCGCGGTGCCGGCTCGTTCCGCGCGTTCACCGACGACGACGAGCGCGCGTTGCACGCTGCCCTCGACGGCGCCGGCCGCGATCGCTTCTGGGATCTCTAGGTGGACCTGTCCTTCTCGGCGGCAGAAGAAGCGTTCGCGTCCGAGATACGCGACTGGCTGCGCACGAACGCCGAGCCGCCACCCGCGTTCGCCTCCCCCGAGGACGAGCTCGACTGGGGACGACAGTGGCAGGCGAAGCTCGCCGCCGATCGATGGGTCGGCATCCACTGGCCGCGGCGCTACGGCGGCCGCGACGCGACGCCGGTCGAGGTTGCGCTCTACAACGTCGAGTACGCCCGTAGCCAGGCGCCGCAGCCGGTCAATCGCGTCGGCATCAACCTCGCCGGTCCCACGCTGCTCGCTCACGGCACCGACGAGCAGAAGGAGCGTTGGCTCCCCACGATCCTCGACGCGAGCGAGTTGTGGTGCCAGTTGTTCAGTGAACCCGGTGCCGGCAGCGATCTCGCGTCGTTGGCCACACGCGCAACGCCGATCGACGATGGCTGGCTCCTCACCGGACAGAAGGTCTGGACTTCCTACGCACGCCACGCGCGCTGGGGCATCTGTCTTGCCCGCACGACGCCACTTGACGACGCGCCCAAGCACAAGGGCATCTCCTACCTGGTGGTCGACATGCAGGCCGACGGCATCGACATCCGCCCGCTGCGCCAGATCACGGGCGAGGCGGAGTTCAACGAGGTCTTCCTCGACGAGGTCTTCGTGCCCGCGGACCATCTCGTCGGCGACCTGAACCAGGGATGGGCCGTGGCCAACACGACGCTCGCGCACGAGCGCGGCACGTCGTTCCCCTTCAAGGAACAGGTCGTCCACGAGGGGTATCTCGACGAGTTGTTCACGCTCGCAGACGCGCGCGACCGGTTCGACGACGTCGACGTCGCGGACGCGCTCGCGCAGGCGTACGTGGAGTTGCGGATCCTGCGGTTGCACAACTGGCGCACCCTCTCGCGCCTCGGCCGCGGCGCGCAGCCCGGTCCCGAGTCGAGCATCGTCAAGCTGGCATGGACGGACATGACGCAGCACCTGTCCGACGCCGCCCTCGACGTGCTGGGCCCGGACGCACCCCTCACCGGACCGTGGTCGCGTCAATGGCTGTGGTCGAAAGCGGCGTCGATCGCCGGCGGGACGAGCGAGATCCAGCGCACCATCATCGGCGAACGCCTTCTCGGCCTCCCCCGCTCGTGAGCCCGGTTCGGCGAGGGGTCAGCCGAACTCGACGCTGAGAAAGGCTTCGGCGACGGCGCGGTCACCGATCACGTCGAGCTGGTCGAGGGGGACGCGGCCGTAGACGGCGAGCAAGAGATCGGACGCCCCGCCGCGGAGCGCGACGTCGCCCTTGGCGTGGATCGGCTCGACGCGTCCGTCGGGATGGACGAACCATTCACCGTCGACGTCGGTGCAATGGAGATGGACCGAACCAGGCATGGGAGGGGCACCTTGCGTGAACGCGGGCCGGCCGAGCGTGAGGTACTCGTCGATCGCATCGGCTGCGACCTCTGGTGCGATCGGATCGACGGAAACGCCACTCGCGGTCTGCGCGTCCCACCGATGCACCGCCGCCTCCTGCACCTGGTGACGCGTGATGAACGCGACGTCGTGCTGCGCGGCCCAGGTCCACGTCGGTTGCTGCTGGTCGGCCGCACCGAAGACGTCGACCATCCGATGCAGGGTCTCGCGTCCGAGCGGGACCAGCGCGGCTTTGTCCGAAGCCAGGTCCGCGCCGGGGACCGATGTCCCGAAGGCCTGCGTCGGGTCGTCCGAGGGATGCTCCACGAGGTCGGTCCATCCGGCGTGCACCCCGAGTAGGTGTCGGGCGAGGTCGTCGATGTCCCAGTCCGGACACGACGGCACCCGGGCCTGCAGGTCGGCCGCAGCCTCGATCGCGTCCCAGAACCGATTGCCCTCGATCGTGATCGCTTCGAGCTGTTGCGTCAGGTCGAGACGACTCGGCACCGGTGCATTCTCGCGCCCCTGCGAGCGACGGAGCGCCAGCGGAGGAGCGGACAAGGCGGCCTGCGTGGCCGGGGAACGCTAGAGCTCGACGGTAGCGAGGAGGCACGCGGCTCGATGGGCCAGCGCGACCAACGTGAGCGTCGGGTTGTAGCCGGCCGACGTCACGAACACCGACGAGTCGGCGCAGATCATGTTCTCGACGTCGTGGAACCGGCTCGCGGCATCGACGACCGAGGTGCGCGGGTCGTCGCCCATGCGGCACGTCCCCATGACATGGCGCGAGGCCGGCGCGATGCCGAGCGGGCTCACGTCGTGCAGGTCGAGATCGCCTTGCGGCGGGGACGTCGTCGAGAAGGCGAAGTCAGCTCCTGCATCCTGCATCACAGCTTCGAGGACCGGCGCGAAGTGGTCGGACGCGACGAGCTCGTGCCTGTGCGGCGCGTAGGTGACCCGGCCGGCAGGGAACCCCCAGGCATCGACGACGGCCGGATCGAGGTCGATGCGGTTGCTCGCCTGCGGCAGGTCCTCGGCTTGCATCGTGAACGCGAAGAGTCGATCTCGGATCGCAGAGTCCCGCATCGATCGATTGTGTTGCGGCCCCGGCGGGTACGTCATCGCCTCCATGAGGGGAGTGCCACCGCCACCGTGCTCGACGGTCCCGCCTCGAATCCACGGCAAGTCGGCAGCGCGCGCCGCGGCCATGGCGTCCGCGTCGGGGACCATGAAGTCGTCGTGCAGATGGGTCACGCTGCGCCCCCGCTCGCCATGCAACGAGAACGGGAAGATGCCGACCGTGAACGTCTGGAAGTGGTACATGAGATGTCGGCCGACCAGTCCGGACGAGTTGCCGACGTCGGACTGCAGCAGCAGCCGGGGCGTCTCGAAGGCGCCGGCGGCGAGCACGACGTGTGAGGCGCGGACCTCACGCGCGACGTTGCCGCCGGCGATGTCGAGGTAGCGGACACCCCTGGCCCGCCGTCCGCCCGCGTCGAGCACGATCTCCGTCACGTACGACTCGGGGCGCACCTCGCACCGCCCTGTCCGCAATGCCCGCCGAAGCGACGCGATCGGGTCGCCCTTGGCGTGGATGGCACACCCGTAACCGCCGCAGAACCCGCAGTTGTTGCACGCGGGGCGGCCGTCGTACGGCACCGAGTTCACGCCTGTGGGGGCGCGGTACGGGTGCAGCCCGCGGTTCACAGCCGCTTCCGACGTGAGGACGGCGCCGAACATGTCGGGACCGGGCGGCATCGGATACGGGCCACTTCGCCATGCCGCGAACGGGTTCGCCTTCGCGTCGCCGGCCACGCCGATCAACTGCTCGGCCTTCGCGTAGTGCGGCTCGAGGTCGGCGTACTGCAGCGGCCAGTCGGCGACCGTCGCGCCGTGGACGCCGCCACGCGCGGTGAAGAGGTGGAAGTCCTCCTCTCGAAGACGCGGGAGCTTGGCGTCGGCGTGGAAGCCGCCGCCGCCGACCGTCGAGGGCAGGTTGTTGACTTCGCCTGCGAACAACCGCTCGCCGTCGTTCTCGCTCCGGCGATACGTGCGCGGTTCGAGCAACGGGTCCGGGCCGAGGAAGTGGCGGCGGTGGAACTTGATCTCGTCGTTGGAGAGATCGCCCGACGGCTCGTACGGCGGCTCGAGCGACAGGAGGTGATTGCGGCCCTTCTCGAGCACGATCACCGACCATCCCGCCGTCGTGAGAACGTCGGCGACCGTCGATCCGCCAGGTCCGGAACCGACGATGACCGCGTCGCAGTCGAGGTCACCGGCCACGCGGGATCTCCGTCTTCGCGCGTCCTGACACCTCTTCGTCCGTGTAGCCGCGCGGCTGGATGTCGCCGATCCAACCGATCGAGTCCCACCCTGCGCAGGCGCGGTTGCCGCCGTACACCGGGTCGCCGTACGTGCCCTCGCACGCGTGCTCGTACAGCAGGCGTTTGAACGCAGGATCGAAGTCGAGTCGGCGTTCCTGCTCTTCGGGCGTCAGCTCGACGAAGTCACCGCCGAGCGCGGCGAGACCCTCGCGATAGCGCTGCTGGAGACCGGCGACGGGCCCGTTGAACTCGCGCTCGGGCTTTCCCAGCGATCCTTCGATGCGCGTGCGCCACGCGAGTTCTTCCATCGGTCCGAGCGGCAGCCAGCGGTCGAACGAAGCCTCGCCGCCCCAGCGCCCGGAGAACGGCCCACCCGCGAAGACGCGCGGGGGATCGAACGTGAACGCGCCGAGCAGCGTGTCGATGTAGTCGACGGCGCCGGCGGCCGAGGCGCCGGGCGCGCCTTCGTCGTCCGGAGGGATGAGCAGATCGACCGCGGCCGTCAGGACGGCGAGCTCGTCCTCGTCGAAGAACGCGGGCACGACCGGTCAGGCCGTGCGATCGGCGACCAGGCGTTCCCGACGGCCAGCGAGTTGCACCAGGTCGACGGTCATGTGACGAACCTCATGTCCTCGTACATGTGGCGTACCCCCTGGTCAGCGCGCCGGTCACGCTATCTGACGCTCGTGTCAGGTTTCGAGTACGGTCGCCCCAGTGGCTGAGGTCCGGGAGTTCAAGGACGTCCGCGGGCGGGCACGCGACGAGAAGGCCTTGTCGGTCGAACAGTTCATGGCCGACCTCGAGGCGCTCATACCCGAGCTGGTGACGACCCGCAACCGGCTCTGGACGGCCGTGGCCGACGGGACCCTGTCCGAAGAGCTCGTGAAGCGGTTCTGCAAGGAGTACTACTTCCTCGGCAAGTGGTACACGGCTGAGTTCGGTTCGCTCGTGTCGAACGCCCCTGACATCGACGCGCTGACGCTCGACCAGAGCGAGCACTTCATCCACTGGTGCCAGAACCTCGCGGACGAGACCGGTTTCGCCGGCGATCGCAACCACGTCGACATGAAGGTCGAGTGGGCCCATCTCATGGGGATCACCGACGACGAGCTCATGACCTACCGGCCGATCCCCGAGACCATCGGACTGGTGTTCACGAGTTGCTTCTACATGCGCCGCTCGTACGAGGAAGGGCTCGCAGCGTTCGGGTGGGCGGGCGAGCGGTTCGCGGCGTCGACGGGCTACGCCAAGATGATGTACGAGGGGCTGCGCGACCACTACGGCATCGACGTGGAGAACTTCAAGGTCCACGTGTACGCCGAGGCCGACCATGGCGACGCCGCCGACTACCTGCTCCGTCAAGTCGCCACGACCGCTTCGCAGCAACGGCGGATCCGCACCGCCGTCGAGCACACGTTCGTGCTCCGCAACGCACGCAACGTCGCGCTGAACCACTGGCTCGACGAACCCGGCGCCCTCCGTTAGCCCGTCCGCCTCCTGGCGAATGTTGGTGCGATTGTGGGCGCCATGGCCCCACAATCGACCCGGAGTTCGGGAGCAGGGGAGCTACATGTCGGGGTTCTCGCGGAACATCTTGTAGACGCCGGACATGTTGCGGTTGACCTTGTCCGGTAACGGGATCGGGTTGCCGAGGGCGCGGGCGCCCCAGACGATCATCGCGGTGCGCTCGACGAGCTCGGCGTTGTGCAGCGCCTTGTCGGGGCAGTTACCGAGGGTCACGATGCCGTGGTTGGCGAGGATGGCGGCACTACGGTCCGCCAGCCGGGAGGCGACCTCCTCGCCGAGCTCGTCTGTTCCGGTGCCCTTGTAGTCGCAGATGGGAACGTCGCCGCCGAGGTACACGACGACCTCCTCGATGATCGCGGGGATCGGCTCGTGCACGAGGGCGAACATCGTGGCGTGGGCCGCGTGCGAGTGGATCACGCCACCGATCTCCGGATAGCGGCGGTAGCACGCGAGATGCAACGCCTTCTCGCTCGTCGGCCCGCGCGTCCCCTCGACGACGTTTCCCTGCAGGTCGGTCACCACGAGGTCGTCGAGCGTCATCGTCTCGTACGCGACGGACGACGGCGTGAGACAGACGCGATCGTCGTCGAGCCGGCCGGACACGTTGCCGGCGGTGCCGGCGACCAGTCCCTTGTCCAGCATGCCCTTCGCCGCGTCGAGCACGTCCTGTTTCGAGACCTTCATTTCAGCACCTCGGGGTTCACGCAATGTTGAGGCCGGCCGCCGCGCAGGAGCAGCGCGAGGTCGGCGGCGACGATCTTGGTGTGGTTCGCCTCGGTGTCGTAGGTCGCGCCGCCGACGTGCGGCGTCAACACGACGTTGGGCAAGTCGATCAGCGGATGACCCGCGGGGAGCATCTCGCCCTCGAAGTGATCGAGTCCCGCGCCCGCGAGCTTGCCCGACCGCAACGCATCGACGAGCGCATCGGTGTCGTGAAGCGCGGCGCGCGCCGAGTTGAGATAGATCGCGCCGTCCTTCATGGCCGCGAACTGCTTTGCGCCGATCATGCCGAGTGTCTCGGGCGTGACCATCGCGTGCATCGACACCACGTCGGCCTCGTCGAGCAGCTCGTCGAGGGAGTGCTCGGCGTCGTCGGCGTACGGATCGGACGCGATCACGGTCATGCCGAGCCCCTCGAGCCGCCATCGAGTCGCTCGTCCGACCGCGCCGAGCCCGACCAGGCCCGCGGTGCGGCCCGCGATCTCCCACGCCCGGAATCGCTGATAGGGGATCGTGCCGTCGCGGAACACCTCGCCGGCCCGCACGTCGGCGTCGGCGCGCAGCACGTGACGGTTGACGGCCATCAGGAGCGCGACGGTCATCTCGGCGACCGCATCGGCGTTGCGCCCCGGAGCATGCAGCACGGGGATCCCGGCCGCGGTCGCGGCTCCGACGTCGACGTTGGTGGGGTCGCCTCGGGTCGACGCGATCGCCACCAGCCCGGAGTCGAGCACGGGACCAGCGCACTTGTCCGCCTCGCAGATCACGATGGTCGCCCCCGTCTCGTCGATGCGGGCCGCGAGTTGCTCCGCGTTGTAGATGCGCATCGACGACTCAGTGATCCACGGATCCTCGATCACGTCTCCGAGTGAGCGGAGGATGTCGAGTCCGGGCCCGCGCAGCGGCGCGGTCGCGAGAATCGTCGGGCGATCGGTCACGGTCGGAATGTTGGCAGAAGCCTGACGGCCGCGTCAGGTTGCGGGACCGATCGAGCCTTCGCCCCGGAGCCGCTGCGACTCGGCAGCGACGAACGCGAGATCGGCGGGATACGTGCGCGCCGCCAACAACGTGATGAACCCGCCGAGCGCGTAGAACGGCGTGATCATCAGTAGCGCCGCCTGCAGGCCGAACACACCCTTCAACGCGCCGATCACGAGGGGAGCGATGCCCGCGATGCTGCGCACGATCGACCGAAGTGCAGCGGCGCGTCCTCGCAGCGGCGCGACGACGACGTCGGTCAACAATGCGTCCGCGGGCGCGACCGGCAGTGTCAGGAACACGCCGCCGACGAGGAAGAGCGGCAGCGTGACCGCCAGGTTCGTGCTGGCGAAGGCGGGAATGAACGCGGCCGTGGCGATGATCGTCGACACGAACACGACGTAGATGCGGGCGTTGACGATGCCGCGCCGAAGGAACCGGTCGGCCACGTAGCCGCCGCTCACGACGCCGACGGCGGCACCGAGCCCGAAGATGATCACGTAGAGCCCCGCTTTGCTGGCGCTGAGGTGGTACACCTCCTTGAAGTACGGCACGCCCCAGAAGCCGAGCCCGGACAGCAGCGCCTGCGACACGGTGATGCCCACCACGCCGAACCACATGCTCCGGATGCTGAAGATCTCGCGGTACGCCTGCTGCCAGGTGACGCTCTCGTAGTCCATCGTGCCGACGCGGGTCGGTGGCGGCAGCTCGAGCTTGCCCGCGATCTCCACCGCCTCGACGCTGGCCTGGATGTCGCCGAAGTCTGCGTCCTGGTCACCCCGTGCCGGCTCCGGTGCTCGCAGCAGCATCAACACCGTTGCGATCCCGAAGGGGATCCACATCCAGAACGCAGCGCGCCAGCCCCAGCTGTCGACGAACACACCGGCGAGGCCGAGGCCGAGCGCGGAGCCGACCAGTGCGCCCGAGTTGTAGAGCCCGATCCGCTTCGCCCGTTCGCTGACCGGGTAGTAGTCCGACAGCAACGAGATGGCCGCGGGTCCGTTCGCCTCGACCACGCCCACGCCGAGTCGGGTGAGGAACAGGAAGATGAACGTCGGAGCGAGCGCGTTGAGGCCCATCACGAGCGTCCACACCGCCATGGCCGCCGCGAGAAGGAACGTTCGCCGCGTGCGGTCTGCCAGGTGGCCGAAAGGGATCGAGCCGAGGACGCCGATCAAGGTCATCGCGGTGGGCAGCGCGCCGATCCAGAAATCGCTGACGTGGAAGTGCGCTTGGATGCCGTCGGCGGCCTGCGACAGCGATCCTCGCTCGCCGGTCTCGAGCATGACGGTCGCGGCGAGGGCGACGACCGGATAGGCGCCGTAATGGACGGCCTTACTGGCCACCCTGTTACCAAGCGCCACGGGTCGCGACGGTAGTCCTCCCCTGCTACTTTCGACCTGACACGCGTGTCAGGAACCGAGGAAACAGCCGTGGCCGAACAGACGGTGGAATCGAACCCATTCGAAGAGTTCAACCGGGCGATGGGCGCCGGCATCGTCACCAATCCGTATTCCGATTTCGCGTCGATGCGCGCCGAGCACATCGTTCCCGCCGACGTCCGCCAGCTCATGGGACTCGATGCCGATGCCGACCTCGGCTTCGATCCTGCGGACGTGCCGCCGATGTACACCGTGTCCAGCTACGAAGCGGTGCAGGAGGTCTTGCGGGACGGCGTGCGGTTCTCGTCGGCTGGTTATGCCGAGGCGATGGGACCGGTGATGGGTCACACCATCCTCGAGATGGACGAGCCCGAGCACCACGCGTACCGCTCGCTCATCCAGCAAGCCTTCAGCCGGAAGGCGATGGAGGTGTGGGAGCGTGAGCTCGTCGGCCCGATCGTCGACGAATGCATCGACGCGTTCGTGGACCGCGGCAACGCCGAGCTCGTCAGCGAGCTGCACTTCCCGTTCCCCGTCAACGTCATTGCCGGAATGCTCGGACTTCCGCGCGCCGACTTGCCGAAGTTCCACCGCTGGGCGGTCGAGATCATCAGCGTGGGGATCGACACCGACAAGGCGCTCAACGCTTCGACGAGCCTGTACGACTACCTCGTCGGCTTCGTGCACGAACGGCGCGAGTCACCGGGCAACGACATGATCAGCGTGCTCGCCTGCGCAGAGAACGACGGACAGCACCTGACCGACGACGAGATCATCGCGTTCTGCCGGCTGCTGTTGCCTGCCGGAGCGGAGACGACCTACCGCTCGTCGGCCAACCTCCTGTGTGGGCTGCTGACCCATCCCGACCAGCTCGACCAGGTGCGCACTGACCGATCGTTGATGCCGCAGGCGATCGAGGAGGGCCTGCGGTGGGAGCCGCCGCTGCTCACGATCATGCGCACGGCGACCACCGAGACCAACGTGTGCGGCGTCGACCTTCCGGCCGATGCGATCCTGATCGTCAACATGGGTGCAGCGAACCACGACTCGACTCGCTGGTCGGACGCCGATTCGTTCGACATCAACCGGCAGTCGACCGCGCACGTCGCGTTCGCGTCCGGTCCGCACATGTGCCTCGGCATGCACCTCGCCCGCATGGAGACGAAGGTGGCGATCGACCGCCTGCTCGATCGTCTCCCGAACCTTCGCCTCGACCCCGATGCCGACCCGCCCTACATCACCGGCATGACCTTCCGCGCCCCGCCCAGACTCGACGTCGTCTTCGACTGACCGGCCCCGGTCGGCGAATGTTGGTGCGACGTGGGTCGCAGAGCCCCACGATCGACCCGAAGTTGGGATGGAGCGCTGCGGCGGGATGGAGTGCTGCGGGTCAGACTCGGGCGAGGTAGCGCTCGTCGTAGGCGCCGGCGAGGTCGAGCAGGGCTTGGCCGCAGTCACCGTTGTACGACGCGCCGTGCATGAGTGCGAGTGTCGTCGGCCGGAGCTCGGCCAGACGTGACATCACGAGCGGCGTGTCCGGTGCGAGGGAGGTGGAGCGGAACATTGCTTCGGCCTCCATCGCCGGCTCGACGATGTCGTCCGACGTGAGCGCCGGAGTGTTGCCCAAGTGGGTGAACAGGTCGCCGCACAGCAGCGTGCCGGTGGTCTCCTCGTAGAGGACCCGAGCCTCCCACGTGTGCGGGACGTGCGGCGTGTCGATGTGACGGACGCGCTTGCCGCCGAGGTCGATCACCTCGCCGTCCGCCAGCGGGCGGGGCGGGCGGTCGGCCAGATCGTTCAGCGACACGAAGCAGCCGGTGATGCCGTGAGCCACCTCGGCCTGCGGAGCCGCGGCGAGGAACTCGTTCATCGAGCCGCACTCGTCGGCCTCGACGTGGCCGAAGGTGATCCAACGGAGGCGCTCCACCGGCACGATCCGGGAGACCGCTTCGGAGACGAGCGGGAACATCGCCCGCGGTCCCGTGTGGAAGAGGAGCGGTTCGTCCGCCGCGATGAGGAACTGGTTGAAGGTGAATCCCGCCGGGGGCGCCACCTCGGGCACCCAGGTCGAGAGCCGGTAGATGCCGTCAGCGACTTCGTCAATGGTGGTTTCCATGAGGGCATCTTCCCGGGATCCACCCGATCCCGAATCGGGGGTGCCCCCTATTCGCGACCCCTATCGGGTGCGCGCCCTTCGTGGTCCCGGATGCGGGAAGATGGCGGTCGTCATGAAGCGGTGGTTCGTGGTGACCGCCTTTGTCCTGTTCGTGACCGCTTGCGGCCACGACTCCGCGCACGTGTCGCAGTCGTCGAGTTCGGCGCCGGCGCCGTCCACGACGGCGACGACCGCACCGCCGGCCAACTACCAGGTCAAGCGAGGCGACACGCTCGGAGCGATCGCGCGGCAATTCGGTGTGCCGAGTCGACGCGATCGTCGCCGCGAACCACCTGACGAGCCAGGACCAGCTCGCCCAAGGTCAAGTCCTCGTGATCCCGCCTCCCGCCGCCGTCCAACTCGTGGCGTCACCTGCCGACGGACAGCCGGGTGCCACGATCGAGTTGAAGCTCACTGGTGCGAGGGCCTCCGAGACGGTCACGTTCGAGGTGGACGGACCCGGTGGCAAGAAGTTCTCCGGCCCGCCACACACCCCGGCGGCCGACGGGACCGTCACGGCGACCTACCAGACCACGCCGCAGGATCCGGTGGGGATGTATCACGTCGGGGCGACGGGCTCGGGCGGGACGACGGCGCAGGCCTCGTTCACGCTCACCCCTGCGCCCCCGGCGTCGATACCGAACTGAGCCTCAGCGCGATCCCAGCTCCACCGCAGCGGCGGCGGCTTCGGCGCGGCTGCGGACTCCGAGCTTCGTCAGGACGCGGCCGACGTGATGCTCCGCGGTCTTGGTGCTGATGAACAATCGGTTGCCGATCTCGGCATTGGTGAGGCCCTGGCGCAACAAGTCGAGCACCTCGCGCTCGCGCGCCGTCAACGCGTCAGCTTGCTCGCGCGTCACGCGCACCCGAGTGGGCGTGCGTGCGCCCAGATTGCGGAGCAGCGCCGCCGTTCGATTGGCGTCGACCACGGCACCGAGCCGGTCGAAGATGGACAGCGCGGCGCGCGCTTCGACCACTGCTCCTGCGACGTCGCCTCGCGCCGCGAGCACGCGCGCGACCTCGTAGCAGATCGTTCCCGCGAGGACCGGACGCTCGTCTGGCGCGAGCGCGGCGCGGGCGGCATCCAATGCCACCAGCGCCCCGTCGTGGTCCGCTCGCGCGGCGGCGATCCTTCCAGTCGCGAGCGAGGCCATCGCTCGAAGCACGGGCGTGTCGGACACGGACGCCTCCGCGGACAGTCGCGCTCCGGCAACAGCGGCCGCTTCGACGTCGTCGCGTGCCAAATGGATCTCGACGAGCAACGCCACGAGCACGCTCTCACGCAAGCGGTCGCCGTTCAGTTCGTTGAGCCCTCGCGTGATGGCCGCGGCGGCGAGGTCGTACTCGCCGTGGAGCGCGTGGAGGCGGGCGAGCGGCGCGCACGCCTGAAGCCGGTCTTCGAACGGACGCAAGAGCGACGCGGCCTCGTCGGCGCGTCCCTGGAGCAACCGCAACTCGGCCAGGCGGGTCGGTCGCCTCGATCCGGTGGCCCTCGCTCTTCGACGCGGTCGGTCCGAGCGCCTCGAGAATGGCGGCCTCGCCGTCGTCCCACCGTCCCACGGTGCAGAGCACGGAGCCGTACGCCTCGGCGCAGTGCGTGTGCAGGACGCGTGGCTTTCCGTCGTTGGGTTCGAGCACCGATTCGGCGACGAGCGCGGTCCACTCGACGGCACGCCCGTACTCGCCGGCGCGATCACACGCAGACAACATCGAGCAGAAGCTCTTGCCCGCAATCATGAGATCGACGTCGCCGGCGGTGATCGTTGCCATCGCCTCGTCGAGTCGGTCGAACCCTTCGCGGATGCGCCCCTGCGAGACGAGCGCAAGTCCGCTGTCCGCCAGTGCTCGGACCTCGAGGTCGCAATCGCCGAACTCGATCGCGAGGGCCAGAGCGCGGGCCGCACTGCGCTCGAGTTCGAGCACGTCGGGAACCTCGCATGCGATCAGCGACAGCTCGAGGTACCCGCGCTCGACACACGGACCCGACCTGATCGACCAACCGCATGCCTCTGGCGACCCAGCCGCGCGCCGCAGCCTTGTTGCCGAGGAGATCGCCGTGCACCCCGGCGATCTCGGCGGCCACGCGAGCCGCCGAGCGCAGGTCCCCGGCTTCCCGGAAGTACTTGAACGCGACCTCGAGATGATGGCGCGCGCGCAGTGAAGTCGTCCTCGAAGAAGGCCAGCTGCCCCGCGTTCACCTCGTGTTGTGCCTGCTCCAGCCGCTGTTCCGCCGATGTCACGACGCGAAGGGTACGCGGAAGATTCAGATGTCCAGTGCGTCGGCGATGCGCTGGCGGTGCCATGCGGCGGTGCCGAACAGTGCGCCCGACGTCTTCGCCCGCTTCACGAACAGGTGCTGGTCGTGCTCCCACGTGTATCCGATGCCGCCCAGCAGCTGGATGCCGTCCGGCCGCCACCAATCGCTCGCAGTCGCCGGCGGCCGCCTTCGCGGCGGCAACTGCTGTCGAGCGGCGATCGTCGTCCTCGGCGATCGTCGCGGCGGCGAACACGCACACGCCTCGAGCGTCGCTCGATGACGACGAACATGTTCGCCAGCTTGTGCTTGACCGCCTGGAACGAGCCGATCGGCACGCCGAACTGCCGGCGCTCCTTCGCGTACTCGAGGTTCGTGTCGAAGATCGACTCACACGTGCCGACGAGCTCGAACGCGATCGCCGCGGTCATCTCCTGTCGTGCTCGCTCGATGCCTTCTCGGCTGATCGGCAGGCGTTCGTGCTCGCCGAACGACGAGGTGTCGATCGCGGCCAGCGTGCGTGTGGCGTCGAGCGCGCGAACGCGACGGAGCTTCGCATCGGCCACCGGCACGAGGACGACATGATCGTCGACGACAGCCGCGATCACGTCCACCTCGCTCGCGCACAGCACCTGATGCTCATCGAACGCGGCTGTGCCCGAGACCTGTCCGGACGCCACCTTCGCCAGCCATGGTCCGCCACCTTCTGCCTCGCGGAGCAAGGGGACGAACCCGCCGACCGTCGCCAGCAGCGGGCTGGGCGCGACCACCCGGCCGAGCTCCTCGGCGACGACGGCGAGCTCCGGGAAGCCGAGGCCGATGCCGCCGTGCTCCTCCGGGATCGTGAGTGCCTGCCAATCGAGGCCGACGAACGTCTCCCACAGCTTGCGGCTCGCGTCGGACGTCTTCACCGGAGACGACGGCGTCGACGTGCGCACGCACGAGCGAGATGGGGCACTCCTTCGTGAGGACGTTCCGGACCGAATCGCGCAGCTCCTCCTGCTCCGCGGTGAAATCGAGCTGCATCAGCCCTCGTCTCGTACGAGCGACGCCAGTGTCCGCCGGTCGAGCTTCTCCATCGCCGTGAGCGGCAACGCATCGGTGATGACCATCGCCTCCGGGAGCTTGTATGCGGCGAGGTGGTCGGCCGCGAACGTACGCAGCTGGTCCAGGCCCGGGGGCCGGCGACCGATCTCGCGCCACGACGACGGCGACGCCGATCTCGCCCATCACGCGATCCGGGCGCGGCGCGACCGCGACAGCCGCGATCGCCGGGTGGGTGGCCAGCACAGCCTCGACCTCCATGGGATACACGTTGTAGCCGCCCCGCACGTACATCTCCTTCGCTCGCCCGGCGAGACGCAGGCGGCCGGCATCGTCGATCCATCCGAGGTCGCCGGTGCGCACGAAGCCGTCGGCAGTCAGTACCTCGGCGGTGAGGCCGGCGCGCGCCAGTAACCGTCCATCACCGCGGGCGATCGCAAGCACACCTCGCCGACTCCGTCGACGGCATCGCGCAACTCGAGGTCGACGCCCGCATGAGGGCGGCCCACCGAGACCTCGGCGTCCTCCGAAGGCGCATCGAAGGCGGTGCCGATGCCGATGCCGGCCTCGGTGCACGAGTAGCGAATCGCAACCGCTGCTCGGAACCGTTGCCGAGCCTCCCGCACCAGCGTGGGAGTCGCCGGGCCGCCCCCCATCACGATCGCTCGCACGGACGACAAGTCATGGGCGTCGAAACCGGGCTCCTGCAACATCAGCGCCACCTGTGTCGGAATGCCGCCGATGCTCGTCATCCGATGGTCCGCGACCATGCGCAGCGCTGTCCGAAGCCTTCCATCGTGACAGGACGTACGTCGTGGCACCGCGGATCAACGAACCTGGCAGCTTCGTCATGGGACCGAGGTGCGCGAACGAGGTGGCCGTGAGCGTCGCGCCGCCGCCTCCCCAGTTGCCGCGGGTGTCGACCTCGGTGATGAAGGACAGCTGGCGGTTCGCGAACACCGCGCCTTTGGGTGTGCCGGTCGTCCCCGAAGTGAACACGATCGCGACCGGGCGATCGGGATCGTCGTCGAGGTCCGGCGGGCGTGCGCCCTCGACCCGGAGATCGTCGATGCCGTCCGGCTCGTCGATGACGAGTTTCGGCGCCGCGGCACGAAGCACGGTGTCGCGCTCGAAGGGCGAGAGCCGTGTGTTGACACCGGCGGTGATGGCGCCGAGCCGGGCGGCAGCGATGTACAGCACGAAGTACTGGGGCAGCTGGGGCAGCACGAGCGCGACGACGTCGCCCTCACCGACGCCTTGCTTCGCCAGACCCGCGGCCGTCTCGTCCGCGTACCGGTCGAGCTCGCGGTAGGTCAGGCTTCGGCCGTCCGGCGCGACGTAGGCGATATCGTCTCCGAACCGCTCGGCCGCCTCCCGCGCCACCTGGTCGAGCATCACACGGCCTCGAGAGGCGAGGAATCACGACCGTGGCAACCGCACGCAGCCGGACGGCCGGTACGCCGGCGAACGACCGCGAATTGCGTACGCAGGGCAAACGGACACTGTCGAAGTTGCTCGACGCCGGCCTCGACGTGATGACCGAGCGGGGTTACCACGCGGCCCGTGTCGACGACGTCGTCCGGGTGG
Organism: uncultured Acidimicrobiia bacterium; assembly: GCA_963821725.1. Taxonomy (GTDB): domain Bacteria; phylum Actinomycetota; class Acidimicrobiia; order Acidimicrobiales; family JACDCH01; genus DATAES01. Next base: position 117,988 of record CAWGFA010000014.1, on the reverse strand, counting down.
CGAAGCTGTCGCACGGCACCTTCTATCTCTACTTCGCGAACAAAGAGGACCTGTTCCGCGCCCTGGCTCGTGAGTGTGCCGACGAGATGGAGGCGCTGGCGGCGTCGCTGGGCCCGGTCAGTCCTGACAAGGCGGGTGAAGCCGAGTTGCGCTCGTGGCTCACGCAGTTCCTCGCCACCTATCGACGGTACGGCGCCGTCATCCGCGGGTGGATGGAGGAGCAGGTCGTCGACCGAGAGCTCGTGCGGCTCGGGCTCGGCGCATTCCAGCAGATCGTCGAGAGCCTGCAACAGCAGACTCGCCCAGGCGGACGCTGCTCACCTGCCGGATCCCGCCCTCGCCAGTGCGGTGATGCTTGGGATGATCGAGCGGTTTGCGTACTTCACGTCGTCGCGCGATGCGCAGTTCTCGGACGAGGCCGTCGTCGAAGTACTGACGACGATGCTGCATCGCGGGATGTTCGGCGCCCCGGTCAGTCGACGCCGAGCAACAACGTCGAAGCGGAGCTGAACCAACCGCCGGTGCCGTTCACGCACGCGATCTCGGCATCGGGAACCTGACGGTCGCCGGCTTCGCCTCGCAACTGCTTGACCGCCTCGACCATGAGGAACATCCCGCGCATGCCCGGATGACACGCGGACAGGCCGCCGCCGTCCGTGTTCGTCGGCAACGCTCCGCCGACCCGCAGCTTGCCGTCCTCGACGAACGGGCCGCCTTCACCTTTGCCGCAGAACCCGAGCGCCTCCAGGGACAGCAGCACCATCGACGTGAACGCGTCGTAGATCTGGCACACGTCGACGTCGTTCGGGGTGAGGCCCGCTCGCTCGAATGCGAGCTTGCCGGACTGCACCGCAGGCGACGACGTGAAGTCCGTCCACTCGCTCAGCGTCGTCACGTTGGTGGCCTCACCTGAGCCGAGCACCCACACGGGTCGCTTGGCGAGATCGCGAGCGCGGTCCTCGGAGGTCAGCACGACCGCGCCACCACCGTCGGAACGGATGCAGCAGTGCAGCTTCGTCAGGGGATCGGCGATCATCGGCGCCCCGTTGACGTCTTCGATCGAGATCGGGTCGCGGTAGTACGCGTCCGGGTTGAACTGCGCGTTGTAGCGCGCGGACACGGCGATCTCGGCGAGTTGCTCGATCGTCGTCCCGAACTCGTGCATGTGCCGGCGTGTCGCCATCGCGTATTTCGAGATCAACGTGTGTCCGTACGGCACGTCGAACTGGACCGGACCGCGCGCACCGAAGGAGAGGTTCGCGCCGCGCCGTTTCGCCTTGAGGTCGGCGCGCGTCGTTGACCCATAGGCGAGCACGACGACGCGCGCATGTCCGGCCTGGATCGCCTCGACCGCGTGCTCGGCCATGAACTCCCACGTGCTGCCACCGACGCTCGTGCCATCGGCCCACGCCGGGCGGAGCCCCAAGTACTCGGCGACCTCGATGGGTGCGAGCGAGCCCGTCCCGGCGGATCCGAATCCGTCGACGTCGTCCTTGGTCAGTCCTGCGTCGGCAAGCGCTCGCGACGCGGCCTGATGATGAAGCTCGAATGCCGACTTCGTGTCGACCCGCCCGCAATCGGAGAGCGCCGCGCCGACGATGGCGACGCGTGTGCTGGTTGGCATCAACCGCCCAGTTGGAGGCCGCCGGGGCGGCACCCGAAGATCCTGGCGTTGACCTGGTCGCCGATCTCGGCGGGGTCCCACTTGCGCGGACCCTTCGGCGTCGTGATCTCCTTGCCGAGCGTCCAACCGACGTAGTGGGTGATCGAGTCGCCGACGGCGCGGAACACCTGACCCGTGACGTGCAACGCCTCGTCGGACGCGAGCCACGCCACCATGGGCGCCGAGTTTCCGGGGTTGAGGCGGTTGAACTCGCCTTCGTCGACGGCGTCGGCCTCGGTGACCTGGATCTGCGGCATGGCCGCGGCGACCATGCGAGTGGCACCACCAGGCGCGATGGCGTTGGCGTGCACGCCGGATCGCCCCATCTCGAGCGCGGTGATGACGGTGAGCGCGGCGATGCCGGCCTTTGCCGCGCCGTAGTTGGCCTGGCCGCGATTGCCCTGCAGGCCGGCCGAGCTGACGGTGTTGACGATGGCAGCGTGCCGCTTGCGCCCTTCCTTCGATTCGTTCTGCCAGTAACCGCCGGCGAAGTGCGTCGTGTTGAACGTGCCCTTGAGGTGGACCGAGAGCACCGAGTCGAACTCTTGCTCGGTCATCTTCACGATCGACGCGTCGCGCAGGATGCCGGCGTTGTTGACGACCACGTCCAGCGCGCCGTACGCGTCGATGGCCGAGTTGACGAGGTTCTCCGCGCCGCCCCACTGGCTCACGTCGTCGTAATTCGAGACCGCCTCGCCACCACGGCTCTTGATGATGTCGACGACCTCGTCGGCTGGCGTCTTGTCTGCACCTTCGCCCGTGTGCGAGCCGCCGAGGTCGTTCACCACGACCTTGGCGCCCTGTGCCGCGAGCTCGAGCGCCTCGCCGCGACCGATGCCTCGACCTGCACCAGTGACGATCGCGACCTTCCCGTCGAGCAGCCCCACAGGTGTTCACCTCCGACTCGTTGCGCACATGGTCTGTGCTTGAATGCCAGCCGTACCTGACAGGCGTGTCAGGTTAGTCAAGCGCTCTCGGGGGACACACATGGGGTCGGACGTCAACAGGGACGAGATCATCGGCATGCCGACCGGCAAGGCGTCGATCACGATCGAGCGCGGACCGGTGACGCAGTTCGCGGCGTCGGTCACCGAGTCCAACCCGGTTTACCGCCGGCGCGACGCCGCGATCGCCGCGGGGTTCGACGACATTCCCGTTCCGCCGACGTACTTCTTCTCTGCGGCGACGTTCTGGGGCGCGTTCGGTGAGGACCAACCGGCCGATGGCGAGCCGCGTCGCAATCCCACGATGGAGGTCATCGGCAAGCTCATGGCCACGGGCGGCATCGTCCTCCACGGCGAGCAGGAGTTCGAATACCACGAGCCCGTCGTCGTCGGCGATCGCATCTCGTCGGAGGGCAAGGTTGTCGACCTGTACGAGAAGCAGACCGGCGATCGGACGATGACGTTCCTCGTCACCGAGAACCAGTACCGCAACCAGGACGGTGATCTCGTCCTGACCTCGCGCATGAATCTGATCCATCGAGGCTGAGAGCGCGCCGTAACGTGGCGCGCGCTCGGAGACGACAGGAATCTGAGGAGGCGCGACATGTTCGCACAAGTCATCAAAGGCAAGGTCGGCGACGGTGCCGCGATCGCGCGCCAGCTCGAGCGCTGGCGCGACGACGTGCGTCCGGGTGCGATCGGCTTCCTGGGCAGCACCGCCGGCATCGCTGACGACGGCACGTTCGTCGCTGTCGCCCGCTTCGAGGACGAGGCTGCGGCGCAAGCGAACGCGAGCCGCTCGGAACAGAGCGCGTGGTGGCAGGAGACGTCGAAGTACTTCGACGGCGAACCGACGTTCCGAGATTCGAGTGACACCGCAACGTTGTTCGACGGTGGCAGCGACGATGCCGGGTTCGTCCAGGTGATGGAAGGCAAGGTCACCGACCGCGCCAAGGCCGAGTCGATGGAGACGCCCGAGATGCTCGACCAGCTCCGGTCGGCTCGACCCGATCTGCTCGGTTCGTTTCGCGTGTGGTTCCCGGACGGATCCTTCGTCGATGTCGCCTACTTCACGTCCGAAGAGGCCGCGCGCAAAGGCGAGAAGTCTGCCGAGTTCGAGGGTTCCGAGGAAGAGTTCCGGGCCGTGTACGGCGAGATGACGTTCATCGACCTCAAGGATCCGATGCTCACCAGCGCCTGACCGCGCCGTCGTGCAGTTCGAGCGCCAGGCAGTCGACGCCGAAATTGTCTAGACGGCGAAGGTCTTCGGCTGGATCGACAGCTCGCTGGTGGGGTCCCCTCGCATGACGCGCACCGCGAGCTGGCCGTTGGCGAGCGATGCTTCGATCGACGAGCCGTACCCGGGCGGGAGGTCGATCTCGCGCTCGTAGCCGCCGTACTCCCATTCGTTGAGCACGAACTCACGCGGCCCCGCGCTGCGCAGATGCGCCCAGAGCCGGAGGGTGGAGCCGTGCAACTCGACGGTGACGTCGTTCGCCTTCACGGCGGGCAACGGCGCCAGCAGGACGAGCGCCGCGCTCGTCTCGTAGACGTTGACCGGTACGCGCTGGGGCTTCATCGTGGCCTCGGCGGCCGCAGTCGCGTCGAGGACCTGGCGGTGCGTCGGTTGCTCCTTGGCCATGCCGCGACCGTACCTCTCACCGCTCGCGCGCCGTAGCGGTCGTCGACGTCGTCGATGACGACGGTGCTCGCGATCTTGTCGTGGATGGCCTGCCGCTGCTCGTCGAAGACGGATGAAGCCGTTGTCCGACGAGCCAGATCAGCAACGGGAACCGATGCCCGAGCACACGCTGCCGACGACTCCTCGCCCTGGGCCGATCGGTTGCCTCGGTCGCGCACTGCCGGTGTCGAGCCTCATGCACCGGATTGACCAACTCGAGCACGATCGCCGTGGTGCCGCCGATGATTGGCCGTACTTCCAGATCTCGATCGACCAGATGTCCAACCGAGAGATGACGAGCGTGACGATCGCAAGGAGCACGTCGAGGACGAGGCGCCGAGGCGCTTGCCTCTCGACGACAGACTCCCATGCGCCGGCGTACCCCGGTCTGCGCACGGCCGCCGTATTGCGGCGCCGGGACCCCGCCGGGCGGCGGCGGGGGTATCGGGTCGGTGGCCTGCTGTCCGTCGTCGGACACGTGGTCGGTCCAGGTCGCGCCGTCCCAATACCGCAACTGGTGCTGACCCGAAGGGTCCGGATGCCAGCCCGCGCCCTGTGTCGATGGATCGCTCACGCCGATTTCCTACTACCTGCGGCCTGATGGGGGCGGCTCGAACGCACGGGCGCCGGAGGACGGACCGTCTACGAGAAGGCGCCGTCGTCTCGTAGTCGCGCCTGTTCCGCGGTCGACAGTCCGAGAACTTCACCGATCACCCATTCGTTGTCCTGCCCGAGCGTCGGGCCGCTCCTGTCGTAGCCGGCGGCGGGTCCGTCGATCCGGAAGCCGTTGCGCTCGTAGGAACCCGGACCGAGGTCGGGGTGGTCGAGGTCGACGAAGTGCCCGCGGTGCGCGAGCTGCGGGTCGGCGCCGAGGTCGGCGAAGTCTTGGACCGGAACGGCTTCGAGGTCGACCGCTTGCAGCTCGGTCGCGACAACGAGTGGATCACGCGTCGATGTCCACGTCTCCACGTCAGGACCTGTGATCTCGATCAGCCGCTGCAGCTCGTCGTCGTTCCACGCGGCGATGGCGACCCATCGGTCGGCGCCCGCGCAACGGAACACACCGTGCAATGCCGCGTCGGGATGGGTGTTCCCCCGCCGTTCGCCGATGACGCCGTCGCGGCGGTACGACAGCAGCCAGTCCGACAGCGTCCACGCCGCGCACTCGACTTGGCTCACGTCGATGTAGACGCCCTCGCCCGTCGCACGGTGGTGCAGCAGCGCTGCGGCCAGCGCGGTCGCGACGAAACGCGGCGCGAGCGAATCGGTGATGGTGCCGAACGGTCCGATCGGCTCCCGGTCCGGCCAACCGGTCAGGTAGTTGAAGCCCGAGAGCGCCGCGCCCTGACCGCCGAAGCCCGGATAGTCGCGATGCGGTCCGGTCTGGCCGTTGAGGCACGCGCTCACCATCACGAGATCGGGCTTGTCCTCGACCAGATCGTGGTACGCGAGGCCGAGGCCGCGCATCGCCCTCGGCGCGAAGTTCTCGGCCACGGCGTCGGCCCACTCGACGACGAGGCGTTTGGCGAGCGCATGTCCTTCGGGATGCTTGAGGTTGAGCGTGACCGAGCGCTTGCCGCAGTTCAGGGCGTCGAACATGTCGGCGTAGTTGCCGGTGCGGAGGAAGTCCGGGCGGCTGGCCGATTCCACGCGGAGCACGGTCGCTCCGTGCTCCGCGAAGTACCTCGTGGCGATCGGCCCCGCCGCCCCCGCCCCGAACTCGAGGATCCGCGTCCCACCCCACGCCGCTTTCTGTCGTTCTGGCGTCAACGAGTGCGGATAGGTGCCCCGGTTGACGCCAGAACGAGTTGTGACGTGGGCCCACGTGGTCGGGACGCCGTCGTCGTCGAAGAAGTCCCGGGCCGCGAGCTGTGCAGATGCGTACAGCTCGCGGGGTGAGTTCACGGGCGCCAGCATCAGGTTGGTGTCGCACGCGTACTCGTAGAGCTCGGCGGTGGAGTGACGAGCGAACCATTCGCCGACCACCTTCTGCACTGCGTCGACGTCTTCGTCGGATGCGGACAGGACATCCCACGTCGTCCAGTCGCGTTCGGTCAGCACGGGATCGTCGATCAACCGCGAGATGGTCTGCAGAGACGGGATCCGGGCCTTCCCGCCACGCAGGCCGAACGAGACCCAACCGTCCCGCGTCGGCCAGATCTCGCGGGTGCGCCCGATGTTCGCTCCCGCTCGCCGCGCCTGGGCCCGCGACCGGAACCAGCGCCCCGCGCCACCCATGTTGGCGACGAGCACCGTCTCTTGCATCGACAGGTCGACGTCGACGGGACGGACGCCCGACGCCAGCGCGGTCAACGCCGCGAACGCGATCTCGGGAGCGGTGTGCGCGTACGCGGCGTCACCCGCGCAGCGCACCGGCGCGCGATCGGGATCCCCAGTGCAGTACAGGTTGCCGGAGGCCGCCATGACGCCGAGATCAGAGGCCCGCCACGACGATCGAGGTCCGGTCGCGCCGAACGGCGTCACGCACACCCACACCGAGTCGGCGGAGTCGTCGGACGGTCGAGCGTGGTCGGCGATGACGACGTCGGCCTCCGCGATCGAGCCCGTCTCCGCACCGAGGAACGTCAGGATCCGTACGGCCATCGCGGTCGGCTTCGATCCGACCAGATCGGCGACCGACACCCCGTCCAGGAGGCAACCTGACACGCGTGTCAGGCTACGCTCGGAGCATGGCGAGCCTCCGAATCGTGTCGGCCGACGCTCATGTTCTCGAGCCGCCCCACATCTGGGAGACGTGGCTTCCGAAGGCACTGCAGGACAAGGCGCCGAAGCTCGCGAAGGACGCCGACGGAGGCGACGCCTGGCAGTTCGCCGGCTCGCCCGATCCTGACCCGATCGGCCTCGTGACCACGCCAGGGCTGCCGTGGGACCAGTTCCGGTGGACAGGTGTGACGTACGAGCAGGCGCGCAAGGGCTGCTACGACGGCAGTGCACGGCTCGCCGACATGGACATCGACGGTGTCGACGCGGAGATCCTCTTCCCGCCGCAACGCACCATCGGCCACTTCCTGGGCGACGACGACGACGACTTCGTGCGTGCCGGCGTCGACGCCTACAACAACTTCCTGTGGGACGAGTTCTGCGTGCCCGACCGCAGCCGGCTCGTGGGCATGGCCCAGATCGGTTCGACCGGTGTCGACGACGCTGTCGACACGCTTCGCAAGGCCAAGGCGAGGGGTTTCAAGGGCGTCGTCATCTCGTGCTGGCCTTCGGCGAAGGACGGCATCTCCGACGACGACGATCCGTTCTGGGCGGCGGCCGAAGAAGAGCAGATGCCCGTGTGCATCCACATCAACCTCATCAGCCGCGCTTCGCGGCAGCGCACCCGCGCCGCGCAGGCCAAGGCGGGGAAGGGCAGCAACCAGCTCTACGGGAGCCGTGACGACCAGAAGTCGAAGGCCAACGCCAAGGCCGTGGGCGGGCTCGCCGGTGTCTTCGCCACCGTTCCGAACACGATCGGACAGCTCATCTTCACCGGTGTGTTCGAGCGGTTCCCGAACCTGCAGATCCCGCTGATCGAAACCGGCGTCGGCTGGATCCCGCACCTGCTCGAGCAGATGGACGACCGGTACTGGCGCAACCGGTCGTGGGGGAACATCCCGATCTCCGAGCCGCCGTCGTTCTACTGGTACCGCAACTTGTCGGCCACCTACATCACCGACCGCAACGGCATCGCCAATCGCTACGCGGTCGGTGTCGACAACATGATGTGGAGCACCGACTACCCGCACCACGGCAACGACTGGCCGTACTCGCGGAAGGCCATCGCCGACTCGATGGCCGACGTGCCCGCCGACGAGCGCCGCAAGATCGTGTGCGCCAACGCGGTGCGTATCTTCGATCTGGACACGGAGATGCCGTGAGCGCGACAAGGCGGCGAGGGAAGCGCCAGCGACGAGCCGCACTCGGCGGAGACAGCGAGCGCAGCGAGCGCTCGGAGCCGAGCGAGAGAATGAGAGCGGCATGCAACTCGACGACTTGATCCTCGTTTCCGTCGACGACCACGTGGTCGAGCCGCCGGGAATGTGGGACGACCATCTGCCGTCGAAATACGTCGACGAAGCGCCGAAGCTCGTCACCAAGGACAACGGCACGGACGTGTGGTCGTTCCGTGGCGCGGAGCTTCCGAACATCGGCCTCAACGCGGTGGCCGGCCGGCCGCCTGCGGAATACGGCATCGACCCCACCGCGTTCGGCGACATGCGGCCCGGTTGCTACGACATCCACGAACGCATCAGGGACATGAACGCCAACGGCGTGCTCGGCTCGCTGTGCTTCCCGTCGATGCCCGGCTTCTGCGGCCAGCTGTGGGCCCGGGTCGACGACAAGGACCTCGCCAAGGCGCTGCTCCAGGGCTACAACGACTGGCACATCGACTCGTGGTGTGGCGCGTATCCCGGTCGTTTCATCCCGCTGTCGCTGCCCGCGCTGTGGGACCCGGACGAGATGGCGGCCGAGATCCGTCGGGTCGCGAAGAAGGGCTGTTACGCGGTCACGTTCTCGGAGAACCCCGAGAAGCTCGGCTATCCCAGCTTCCACTCCGAGCACTGGGATCCGTTCTGGAAGGCATGCAGTGACGAGGGAACGGTCGTGTGCCTCCACATCGGCTCGTCTTCGCAGTTGGTGATCACGTCGCCGGAGGCGCCGATCAACGTGATGATCACGTTGCAGCCGATGAACATCGTCCAAGCCGCCTCCGACCTCGTGTGGTCACGGGTGCTGCAGAAGTTCCCCGACCTCCGAATCGCGATGAGCGAGGGCGGCATCGGATGGATCCCGTACTTCCTCGAGCGCGTCGACTACGTCTACAAGCACCACACGGCATGGACCGGTGCCGACCTCGGCGGGAGGTTGCCGAGCGAGCTGTTCAACGAACGCATCATCACCTGCTTCATCGACGACGCCGTCGGACTCGAGAACCGGCATCACCTCAACATCGACCACATCACCTGGGAATGCGACTACCCGCATTCGGACTCGACGTGGCCGCATTCGCCCGAGCTCCTCGCGCCGGCGCTGGCCGGCATTCCCGATGCCGAGATCGACAAGATCACGCACGAGAACGCGATGCGGCTCTTCCGGTTCGACCCGTACGCGGCGCGACCCAAGGAGAAGTGCACGGTCGGTGCGCTGCGGGCCGACGCCGTCGATGTCGACGTGAGCGAGCGGGCGGTCACGGGCGCCGCGCCGCGTGATCCGTCCGAGCCGCCGATCACGATCATGACGATCGCGGGGGCAGTGACGCGATCTTGACTGAGGCCCCGACCGACGCTCAGCAGCTGCGGGCGTCGTCGGTGACCTTTGCGCCTGGCTCGATGCCCAGGCGTCCGAGCTGGCCCTGGGGTACTTCGATCGCGATCCGGTACGGCCGTGCCGCGCTGTACAGAGGACAGCCGGCGCGGTCGTCGCAGGGTGCCATGTCAGTGGTCGACACGACGTCACCGTTCGACGCGATGAACGCGATCGAAAGCGGCATGGGCGTGTTGCGCATGTAGAACTGGTCGTTGGTGTCGGCCGCGAACCGGAAGAGCATGCCGTCGTAGCCGCCGAGCGTCGGATCCGTCACCTGCATGAGGCCGCGATGGTGCTGCGCCTCTGTCTCGGCGAGGAGCATGCACCACGCCAACGCGCCGGCCGGGTCCTCGACGCTCACATGGGTCTCGCCGAAGCCGTCGAGACGCGTGCGTGTCGCGCCGGCACCCGCGAGCCCGAGTCGTTGTCGCGTCGTGCCAGCAGCACGATGGTCACGACGGCGAGGCAGCCCACGGCCGCACCGAGGACGATGAAGGTCAGCTTCCGTCGCGACGGCGTCACGGCAGCGAGCGCCACTGCGGCAGCCAGACATCTTCAGCGACCTGACTGAACACGACCTCGACGCCGTCGCCGATGTCGACGGTGTGCGGGTCGACGGAGTTCAAGGCCGCGCCCGGACCGGACACCACGTTGCCGACGAAGCGGATGCTCGGGTCGTCGTCGAGCGTCACGACGACCACGTTGTACGGCGCCTGGTCGCCGTACGCGGGCAGCAGTGGCGGGTGAGGGATGACGACGGACCAGACGTGGCCGCGTCCGGACATGACGTCCCACCGCACGTCGAACGACTGACACCACGGGCACATCGTGCGCGGCGGCATCCTCCTGCGACCGCACGAACCGCACGCTTGCACTCGGAGCTCACCGGCTGCGCATCCCGCCCAGAACGACGCCGCCTCTGCGTCGTCGACGTCGGGAAGGATCAGTTCCCCGATCACCGGGTGTCCTTCGTCAGCAACAGCGCGCTCGTCGGCACTCCTTCGCCGCTCGTCACGAGCGAGACCGCGGCGCCGTCGACCTGCGAGCACGACTCGCCCCTGATCTGGCGCGCGCCTTCCACGATCAGGTTGAAACCGTGGACGTACGCCTCGGACATGCCGCCGCCGCTCGTGTTCGTCGGCAGACGTCCGCCGAGCTCGAGGTTGCCTGCGGCGCAGAAGGCCAGCCCCTCGCCTCGCTTGCAGAAGCCGTACCCCTCCAACGACAACGGCACGAGCGGGCTGAAGGCGTCGTAGAGCTGCGCGACATGCACATCGTCAGGCGTGACGTCCGCGTTCGCCCACAACCGCGCCGCGCACGCATAGGACGGACCGAGCAACGGATCCTCGCCGAAGTAGTTCGTCATCACTTGGTGCTGCCGCGGAATGGACTGCGCGAACGCATGGATCAAGACCGGCGTCGGCGCGCAGTCCCGAGCGCGCTCGGTAGACGTGATCACGACGGCACCGGCACCGTCGGACTCGAGGCAGTTGTCGTACAGGCACAGGGGCTCGGAGATCCAGCGTGCCTCGAGGTACTGCTCGACCGTGAGCGTCTTCGCATGCATCATGGCGCCCGGGTTGCGGTTGGCGTGATGACGCGCTGCAACCGCCACGGACGCCAACTCCTCGCGCGTGCCACCGAACTCGTGGAAGTACCGCCTCGCCAGCATCGCGATCTCGTCGGCCGGTCGCAGAAGTCCGAAGGGACGCGTCCACTGGTGCTGACCGCGAACTCGGGCGCTCACCTGCGACCACGGCCGGCTCGCCGCCGCGCCCCGCTTGCGACTCCGCCACGCGACGGCGACGTTGCACTGTCCCGTCGCGACAGCCATCGCCGCGTGCCCGACGACGCCACAACCGGCGCCGCCTCCGTAACCGACCCGGCTGAAGAACGTGACGTCGCCGAGCCCGAGCTCGCGGGCGATGTCGGCTTCCTCGGTGGTCTCGAGCGTGTACGACGCGAGGCCGTCGACCTCCGAAGGTTCGATGCCGGCATCGTGGAGGGCGAGTGTGATCGCTTCGAGTGCGAGGCGCTTTTCCGACCGGTCGAGCGACTTGGCGAACTCCGTCTGCCCGATGCCGGCGATCGCCGTGCGGTCCCTGATCGACATCAGCGAGTGACGACCAGCGCGTCGAGGGCGACGACGCCCTTGGGCAGGACGGCGAGTGGGTTGATGTCGAGCTCGGCGAGGCGGTCTTCGTTGTCCACCGCGAGCCGTTGAACCTTCATGATCGTGTCGACCACCGCCTTGACGTCGGCCTTCGCGCGTCCGCGGGCCCCGCGCAACAGCGCGCTTCCCCGTACTTCGTCGATCATGCGGCGTGCCTCGGACGCGTCGAACGGCGGGACCCGGAACGCGACGTCCTCGAAGATCTCGACGAACACGCCGCCGAGACCGAACATCACGACCGGACCGAACAGATCGTCCTGGCTCACGCCGACGACGCACTCGACGCCGCCCTCCACCATGGCCGAGACGAGCACCGAGCCGTCGGTGTGCGGCGCCAGCTCCGCATACGCGTGGCGCACTGCTGTGGCGGACTCGAGCCCGAGCCGCACGAGACCGCGATCGCTCTTGTGGGCGATCGCGGCCGAGCTCGCCTTCATCGCGACCGGTAGCCCGATGGCGTTCGCGGCTCTCACCGCGGCGCTGGCCGATGTCACGACCTCCTCACGGGTGACCGGAATGCCGTAGGACGCGAGTAGCTCCTTGGACTCGTGCTCGCTCATCGTCGTGTTCGCAGGTAGGTCCACAGGCCGAGGTCTCGACCCGCGCGTGAACGGGCTCCTGTAGCGAGCCGCGAACTCGTGGTAGTCGAGATACGCCCGCACGGCACCGACACAGTTGGCGAATGTCCGGAACGTGATCACCTTCGGCGACGCCAGCAGGATGTCGTACGCGGGCTCGTTCTCCGTGACCGGCGAGCCCCAGATCACGCAGATCGGCTTGTCGGTCGTCTCGGCGACTTCGGCCAGGTCGCGCGCCAACGGCTTCGACATCGACGCGAGCGCGCCGGTGATGGGACAGATGACGACGTCGACGTTCGGATCGGCCACGATCGCGTCGAGGATCTTGCGCCCCCGCCAGTCCGCCGACGGCGCACCGCCGTTGTCGACCGGGTTCGAGACGCGCAAGTAGTGGGGGATCCACTCGTGCAAGGCCCGCTGCGTCTCGGGCGTCAGCTCGGGAAGCCGGAGCCCGGCTCTCGCCGCGAGGTCGGCCATGTGCGCGCCGGTTCCGCCGGAGATGGCATAGATGCAGACGCCGTCACCGTGGGGTTTCGCGGCGCGCGCCAACATCGCCGACGTGTCTTGGAGCTCGTCGAGCCCGTCGACGCGTGTGACGCCGAATTGCTTGAACACCGCCGACGTCACTGCGTCCGAACCGGTCAGGTGACCCGTGTGACTCTTCGCCATCGACTGCCCGGCAGGTGTGCGCCCGACCTTCACGATCACCATGGGCACGGCGCGCTGGGCCGCGTGATCAGCTGCGAGCATGAAGGTTCGGCCGTCTTTGAAGCCTTCGACGTATGCGGCGATGACACCGACGTCGGGCTGGTCGGCGAAGTAGCGCGCGAAGTCTGCGAACTCGAGATCGACCTCGTTGCCGGTCGGCGCCCAGTGGCTCATCGCGATGCCCAAGTCCTGGGCTTGGAAGATCGGGCGGCCCTGGTGGCCGGACTGTGTGATCAACGCGATCCGCTTGCCCGGCAGGTCGTCTCGGTATGTCTCGAACGCGTTGAGGTTGGTGTTCGGTCCGAGCAGGCGGGTGTCCGAGTCATGGACGATCTCGCTCAGCCGCGCCTGCTGCACCTCGCCATCTGTTCCTGCTTCCGCGAAGCCGGCCGCGAAGATCACCGCGAACCGCGGCTTCTTGTCGAGGATCGACTCGAAGCCTTCGATCGCATTGCCGGTGAGGATGACCGCGAGGTCGATGTCGTCGTCGACATCGTCGATGGACGCGTGACAGGGAAGGCCGTACACCTCGTCACGGTTCGGGTTCACCGCGTGGATCGAAGCGCCGAAGTGGTCCGCCCACTGCTTGATCTTGCGGGTCATGGCCGACGTCGGCTTGCCCGGCGCATCGGACAGCGCCGAGCACGGCGACGGACCGGGGACGGAAGAACGTGTCGAGGTCCAGGTCACGCAACCCGGATGACGTGGACACGTCCGGGACGTTACCTGACGCCCGTGTCAGGTTGACTCGCCCGCCACGACGCTTCCAGCGCGCCGAGCGGCGTCGATGGTGCGCGGTCGACGAACGGCCACTGCTCTTCGGCGATGCGGCGCCAGTTGCACGTCGCGCGCAGCTCGCCGAGCACAGCGCCGAGCCCGAGGTTGATGCGTTGGAGGATGACGAACGAGGCCGGCACGTTCGCAGCACGCATGATCTCGCCGTGCTCGCCTGTCGGATCGAAGAAGCGGCGCACGCTCTCCGACGACCATTCGGGCGTCGTCGTCATCGGCTCGTCTTCGAGCACGAACTCCCAGAAATGCTTGAAGTAGTCGCGCAGTTGTTCGTCGCTGAAGTCGCGCGCTGTCCTTGAGGAACCCCGCTTCGGCCACGACCGCCCGGAACGCCTTCATGTCGCGTTGCACGACGAAGGTCTCGGACATTCGCGCGAGCATCTCGATCTCGCTCGGCGTGAACCGTTTGACGAGTCCGAAGTCGAGGAACGTGACGCGCCCTCCGGTGCGGAACAGGTAGTTGCCGGGGTGCGGATCGCCGTTGAATGCGCCGAGTCGGTACAGGCTGCCGAAGACGAACCGGTAGATCGATTCGGCGGCGAGGTTCTTCTCGTCCTGTGACCACGTCAGCAGCTCATCGAAGCGGGCACCCTGTCGCGAGCTCGGTCGTGAGCACCCGCTTGGACGAGAGATGCTCGACGACGGACGGAACGTGGATGAACGGATGTCCGTCGTAGTAGCGCGCGAACAGCTGCTGGTTGTCTGCTTCCTGCACGTAGTCGAGCTCTTCGCGGACGCGGACGCGGAGCTCGTCGACGATGGGCTCGGGCTCGACGCCGGGGAACACCATCGCGATGATCTGCACGAGCAGGCCGGCGTTGTCGAGGTCGGCGTCGATTGCCTCGTCGACGCCCGGGTACTGCACCTTCACCGCGACCGCGAGGCCGTCGTTGGTGATCGCCCGGTGCACTTGTCCGATCGACGCCGCGGCGATGGGCACCGGGTCCCACGTGGCAAAGATCCGTTCCGGCGGTGCTCCGAGCTCCTCCCTCACGACCTGCGCGGCCAGCTCCGGTGTCATCGACGGCGCATCCGCCTGCAGCCGCGCCAGTTGCTCCCGAACGGGTTCGGGCAGCCCTTGATCGAGGTAGCTCGCCATCTGTCCGAGCTTCATCAACGCGCCCTTCATGTGGCCGAGCGCGTCGGCGACCTGTTCCGCGGTCCGCAACTGGTGCTCGGCGTCGAGCTCGTCCCTGGCGCTCCGCCGACGCGAACACCCGTCGCGCCCGGTGCAGCGCGTACGTGCCGCCGGCCCTCGCGCCGAGCGTTGCCACCTCGACGTTGCGCACCGCGCGTCCTCGCGATCGCACGGCCGAGGTCCGCTGGTCCTCGCGCGCCCGCTTGACCGCGAGGTATGCGCGGCTGCCGCGGCCAAAGCGTCCGACCTGCGGCGGCGATCCACGCTCGCGACGACGAGACACGGATCGGGACGGTAGCGGGCGGTACCAGTAGCTTTCCTCGCATGACCGTCGGTGCTTCCTGCCTTCGACGTGCCGGCGGATGCGATCGACTTCGGCAACTTCGAGATTTGGCCGGAGAACGATCTCGAGCGCGAGGCGATGTTCGCCAAGCTGCGGCGCGAGAAGCCGGTGTCGTTCCACACGGAGCCCGACTTCGAGTCGTTCCCGTCCGGTCCCGGCTACTGGTCGCTCGTGAAGTACGACGACGTGGTGTTCGCCAGTCGGAGCCCGGAGCTGTTCGTCTCGGGCAAGGGCTCCAACGTTCCGGACTTTCCGCAGGAGGTCAACGAGCTGTTCGGCTCGATGATCAACATGGACGCCCCGCGCCACACGAAGCTCAGGTTGATCGTCAACCGCGGCTTCACGCCGCGGATGGTGAATCAACTCGAGGAGTACGTCACGACGCTGGCCGCTCGCATCGTCGACGACGTCGAGTCGAAGGGGAAGATCGACTTCGTCGAGGAGGTGGCCGCGCGATTGCCGCTCGCCATCATCTGCGAGATGGTCGGCATCCCGGAATCGGACGAGAAGTTCGTCTTCGAGCGCTCGAACGTCATCCTCGGCGGCGGACCGACCCCGAGTACGGCGGCACGATCGAGGCGTCGTTCCAGGCCGGTTGGGAGCTGTGGGAGTACGCGCAGAAGCTCGGTGAAGACCGGCTCGCGAACCCCCGCGACGACATCACGACCGCGCTGATGACCGCCGAGGTCGACGGCGAGCGGCTCACGGCGGCGGAGTTCGGCTCGTTCTTCGTGCTGCTCGTCGTCGCCGGCAACGAGACCACGCGCAACGCCATCAGCCACGCTCTGCTCGAGCTCACCCGCCATCCGGACCAGCGTGCGGTGCTGCTCGACGACCTCCCGGGCACGATCGACACCGCGGTCGAGGAGATCGTGCGCTGGGCGACGCCGGTCATCCACTTCCGCCGAACCGCGACCGAAGACATCGAGATCCGCGGCACCACGATCAAAGAAGGCGACAAGGTCGTCCTCTGGTACAACTCCGCCAACCGCGACGAGGACTACTGGGACGAGCCCTACAAGTTCGACGTGACTCGCACGCCGAACGAACACGTCGGCTTCGGCGCGGGTGGTCCGCACTTCTGCCTCGGCGCCAACCTCGCCCGCCGCGAGATGCGGGTGATGTTGACAGAGCTGTTCAATCGCCTCCCCGACATCGAGGCAACCGGCGAGCCCGAGATGCTGCAGTCGCCCTTCATCCACGGCATCAAGCACCTGACCGCCGAGTTCACTCCCCGCTGACCCCAGCGTTGGCGAATGTTGGTGCGATTGTGGGGCCAGAGCCCCACAATCGACCCGAAGTTCCGGGGTAGTCGAGCGGACCGGGGGCGTCAGTAAGGTGCACGGCGATGCGACTGTCCTTCTCTGACGAGGACGAGGCCTTCCGCGGCGGAGCTCGTCGCGTGGCTCGATGGGCATCCACCGCCGATCGCCGAGGAGCGCGCCGAACCTCCGCGATCGAGCGCCGACCGGCGTCCGTGGGCGGTCGCGTGGCAGCGCACCTTGTTCGACAACGGGTACCTCGTACCCGGATGGCCGCCCGAGCTCGGCGGACGCAACGCCAACGCGGCGCAGCAGATGATCTACTTCGAGGAGTTCACCCGCCGAGAGATCCGGCGCACGACGAACCCGCAGGGCCTGTCGATCGTGACGCCGTCGCTCATCGACCATGGCACGCCAGAACAGCGCGAGCGTTGGGCACTGCCCACGCTGCGAGCCGAGATCAGCTGGTGTCTCGGGATGAGCGAGCCCAACGCCGGCAGCGATCTCGCCTCGCTCACGACGAGAGCGGTCGACGACGGCGACAACTTCGTCGTCAACGGTCAGAAGGTGTGGACCTCCGGCGCGCAGCACTCCGACTGGTGCTTCTGCTTCGTGCGCACCGATCCCGATGTTCCGAAGCACAAGGGCATCAGCGTCCTCGTCATCGACATGCGGTCGCCAGGAGTCGAGTACCGCCCGATCTCCGAACTGACCGAACCGACATATGCGGACTTCAACGAGGTCTTCTTCACCGACGTCGTCGTGCCCAAGGAGAATCTCGTCGGCCAGCTCAACGATGGCTGGCGACTGTCCATGGGGTCCCTCGCGCACGAGCGGGCGATGCTCTGGATCAACTACGCGTACGACCTCGGTGAGGTGGTGGACCACCTCGTGGCGCTCGGGAAGGAGCGCGAGCTCGACGCCCGCCAGCGTGACGTGATCGCGTCCGCGTGGATCGACCAGCTCGCATTGCAGTCACTCGGCTATCTCGGTTTCGCCAAGTTCGCCAAAGGTGACGCGTCGCCGGAGCACTCGATCCTGAAGCTGTTCGGCAGCGAGTCACTGCAACACGCCCTGCTCGTTGGCGCGGAGGAACTCGGTCCCGACGGCATCGACCTGGACACGAGCGGTCCGCCGATCTGGCGAACCGGAACCTTCGTGACCCAGTACTTGCGGTCGTTCGCCGCGACGATTCCAGGCGGTACCAGTGAGATCCAGCGCAACATCATCGCCGAACGCGTCCTGGGGTTGCCTCGTTGAAGATCGCCGCGCTGGTCAAGCAGGTTCCGAAGTTCGAGGAGATGCAGCTCGGCACCGACGGGCGCCTCGTCCGTGAAGGACTCGAGCTCGAGCTCAACCCGTACTGTCGTCGCGCGGTGAGCAAAGGCGTCGAGCTCGCTACTGCGACCGGCGGTACCTGCACCGTCATCACACTGGGGCCGCCCGCGGCGGAGGACGTGCTGCGCGAGGCGATCGCATGGGGCGCCGACCGCGGCGTGCTCGTCACCGACGCTGCCTTCGCCGGGTCCGACACGCTCGCGACGGCGCGAGCGCTGGCCGCCGTGCTCGAGCGTGAAGGTCCGTTCGACCTCGTGCTCGCCGGTCGCAACTCTGTCGACGCCGACACCGGCCAAGTCGGGCCGGAGGTGGCGGAGCTGCTCGACCTTCCGTTCGTGACGGGCGCGAAGCGTCTCGACCTCGGCGAAGGCCAGCTCAAGGTGCTGTGTGAGGAGGACGACGGTCAGAGCGAGCGGGTCGTGGAGCTGCCGGCCGTCGTCTCCACCGCCGAACGTCTCACCGAGCCGGCCAAGGTCGACCCGGAAGGACGAGCCGCCGTCGACGCCGGCTGCATCACCACGTTGACCGCCGACGACCTCGGCTTTGGTCCCTGGGGTCAGGACGGCAGCGGCACGTACGTCGGCGAGGTGCGGGTCCTCGACATCGAGCGCGCCCACGTGATGCTCGAGGGCACGGTCGACGAACAAGTGGGCGAAGCAGTCCGCCTGCTCGCCGAGCGCGGCGCGCTCGACATGCGTCGCGAAGGACTCGCGCTCGAGGTGCCGGCCGCACGCGGGGTGCGTGGCGTTCCGATCGCGGTCGCCGTCGAGCCCGACCGTGAGAACCTCACGCGCGAGTTGCTCGGGGCAGCCGCGGTGCTGGCGCGCGACATCGCCGGCCACGTCGTCGCGTTCGCAGAGCCGCCCGAAGCGCAGGCCGGTCTGCTCGCCGGTGCCGGCGCGGATGCACTGGTCGTCGTGGACGGCGCGGAGGTGGAAGAGGATTTTGCGTCCGCACTCGCGTCCTGGGCAGCCGCGGCGGAACCATGGGCTGTCCTGCTGCCCAGCACGGCGTGGGGTCGTGAGGTCGGAGGACGCGCGGCCGCCAGGCTCGGGGCAGGACTGACGGGCGACGCGGTCGGCCTCGAAGTGAGCGAGGTCGTCAGCACCGGCGAGGTCCAGCTGCTCGCATGGAAGCCCGCGTTCGGCGGACGGCTGGTGGCCGCGATCTACGCCAGCTCGCCGATCCAGATGGCGACGGTGCGGGCGGGTGTGCTCCCACGTCCCGCGCCGCGATCGTCCATCCCGCCGATCGGGTCGTCGATCGTCACCACTGTGCCCCGGCGTCGCGTGCGGATCACGTCGTCGAGCCGGGACGACGATGTCGAGGTCCTCGCGACCGCGCCGCGGGTGGTCTGCGTCGGGGCGGGGGTTCCGCCCGACGACTATGCAGACTTGCAGCCGCTGCTCGACGTGCTCGGTGCCGAGCTGGCCGCGACCCGCAAGGTCACCGACAAGGGATGGCAGCCGCGCGCACGCCAGGTCGGGATCACCGGCCGCAGCATCGCGCCCCGCTTGTACGTCGCCATCGGCCTGTCGGGGAAGTTCAACCACGCCGTGGGTGTGCGCGCCGCCGGAACCGTGCTCGCCATCAACCCCGATCGCGATGCGCCGATCTGGGACCATGCCGACATCGGGATCGTCGGCGAGTGGCGCGATGTCGTCCCTCGCCTCATTGGTCGCCTCGAGGAGCAACTGCACTGATGTACAGCAACGCGATCAACCTCGTCCTGCTCGTGTTCCGATTGAGCGCGGCGGGGGTGATGCTCGCTCACGGCTTCAACCACATCTTCGGCGGAGGCAAGATCGCCGGCACCGGTCGCTGGTTCGAGAGTCTCGGGATGAAGCCCGGTCGTGTTCACGCGTGGCTCGCCAGCCTCACCGAGGTGGGCGCGGGCACGTTGCTCGTTCTCGGGCTGCTGACGCCGCTGGCGGCCGCGGGAATCATCGGCGTGATGGTCGTGGCGTGGATCATCAACCATCGCGGCAACGGGTTCTTCATCTTCCGTCCCGGTGAGGGTTGGGAGTACGTCATGACGCTCACGGTCGTCGGTCTCGTCCTGGCGACGATCGGACCCGGCGACTGGTCCATCGACCATGCGATCAGCCTCGACGAGCACTACGTCGGCACGACCGGTCTGCTCATCGGCGCGCTCGCGGGAGGCGGTGGCGCGCTGTTGCTGCTGGCCGGCTTCTGGCGTCCGCCGCCGCCCAAGCCCGCGACGACGTGAGCAACGATCTGCGCGACGGCGTGAGGGCCGTGAGGGCCGTGGCGCTCGTGGCAGTGACCGAGGACGACGTGCGCCGCCTTGCACTGTCGTTGCCGGCCACCGCCGAGAAGCCGTCGTATGGAACGCCGGGCTTTCGCGTGAAGGACAAGCTGTTCGCCCGAGTCCGCGACGAAGGCGACGTGCTCGTGGTCTGGTGTTCGGATCTCGGCGAGAAGGAAGCTCTCATTGCTTCCGAGCCGAAGAAGTTCTTCACGACGCCGCACTACGACGGCCATCCGACCGTGCTCGTCCGGTTCGCGGCGGTCGACCAGGACGAGATGCGGGAGCTTCTGACGGAAGCGTGGCGGATTCGCGCTCCGAAGAAGTTGGTGCAGGCGTTCGACGCGGAGTCGGGTCAGGACACCGGTTCGTAGCCGTCGGCCTTCGTCCCCGGCGGATGGAAGACACCGGGTTGCACGTTCGGGTTCGTGACGCACACTTCGCACTCGAGTCCGTCCGGATCCCGGAAGAACAGGCTGAGGATGGGTCCGAAGTCGGTGACGAACCCGTCGGTCGAGCCGCGCTCGATGAGCCGGCGCCGGATCTCGTCGAACGCCTCGAGCGATGCGGCGTGCAGTCCGAGATGGTCGATGCGACCGCGCCCGAACATCGGCGTCTGCCGTTGCGCCTCGGTGTTGCCCGTGATCTCGAACACGTTCAGTTCGGTGAACGGGCCGATGTCGACGAACGACAGGCGGACGCCTTCGTCGTCTCCCTCGGAGCCGTCTTTGGAAACCTTGGCGTCGAACACCTCCCGGTAGAAGGCGTGCAGACGGTCCGAGTCGCCGGTGAGGATCGCTACGTGGTTCACGCCGTTCAAGAGCATGGGCCGAGGTTACGGTCGGTCGGGAGCGTCGAACCAGAGCTCCATGCGACCGTCGGGGTCGCCGCTGTAGTTGATGGTGATCTCGTCGTCTCGCGCGATGGCCGTCACTGCGCTGTAGACGACGAGGTCGCGGTCGTAGTCGTGGTCGTAGCGGGCGTTCGGAGCCCACGAGTGGTTGTAGAGGCTGCCGAAGCCGAGGGCGACGGCAGCTCCGTCACCCCATTCGAACGTGAAGCCGTAGAGGTCGGTCTCGTCGAGCAGCGGAGCCTGGTCGCCGGTCACGGGGAGGATCGGGCACTCCTCGATCACCTCGCCGGCGTGAAAGCGACGCGCCGCGAAGACGCCGCGTCCGTGGATGTTCGAGCGCGCCGTGTACACGGATCCGGGACATGTGATCCGGCTCTTCGCGTGCACGCGCAGCATGCTCGCACGTCCTCAGTCGTTCTGGCGTCAACCGGTGCGCATATCCGCACTCGTTGACGCCAGAATGAAAAGGAGGACTCAGAGGTGGAGGACGAGGACGGTGTCGTCGCCGGCGTCGATCACGCCGCTCGCGTCGACCGTGGGTCCGTCGTAGCCGATCGTGCGTCCCGGCAGCGACCATCGATCACGCCCGAACGCACACGGATGCGACGTTTCGACGATGACGGGCTGACGCCCGAGTCGGTGATGATCGTGCACGACCACACGCAGCTCGCCCTTCGATGCCGTCGCCGACAGTGGGCCGGCATGGCGGAGCCGCATCCAGCCGACTGAGCCGTCGGGCGCGGCCCAGTGGACGGTCGCAGGCTGGTATTGGCCCTCGGCGCGGAACCTTCCGCCCCGTTCTCCGCCGGCCATCACGTCGTTCGCGATCCAGCCGGTTGCCACGCGACCTCCCGGGAGCACCTGTTCGACCACGCGTTCACTGTCGTCGAACGAGATGTCGTGCGGTCCGCCGCCGACCAGTGCGACCAGCGGCGCCATCGTCAGATCGTGACTGTGCTCGAACGGCGACGACAGCGACGGCACCACCGGCTCGGACAGCCAGAGTCCCAGCAATCCCACGTAGCGAGTCATGTCCATCCCGTACGCGCGGCTGTACGGGCCACACAGGTTGCGCAAGCCCGGATGCCACCACCGCGCGATGTCGCGCCACAGCTCCGCCCACAGCCGCTCGGCCCACGCGCCGAACGCCGGGGTCGGCGGATCACGTCGCCACAACGCGAGGGCGAACAGGTCGATGCCGTAGTAGGTGGGCGAGCCGTACTCGTCGAACGCGCCGAAGGCATCGAAGCAATCCACCACCGCCGCGGCGTACGTCTCGTCGCGTTCGAGCCACGCTTTCATGAGGGCGATGTTCGAGTAGCTCGGCGCGACTCGATCACGCGGTTCGCCGGCGACGGCTCGATCGATCGCCGCACGGAGGCGCGCGGCAAGCTGCGGTGACACGTCGAATGCATCGAGGATGACTGCGAACGTGGTGCCGAGGAACTGACGCCAGTTCGGGTCGTAGTCGACCCATTCGACTGCACCGGTCTCGGGGGGTTCGGGCCATTCGGCGAAGCGGGCGAAGGTTCCGTCCCATACGGTCCCGGGCCGGTCGTATTGCAAGCCGCACAGCTCCGACAGCACCCGTTCGGCGCGGTCGGTGTCGCCGCGCGCCAGCAGCCCGACGGCGTACCACGCGGACTGCGGGACCATGTGGACCGATCGCGGCGCCAACCCGTCGTCGTCGAACGATCCGTGCGGGTTCCAGAGCAGGCCACGCGCCTCGTCCCACGCGCTGTCCGCCCACGCGGTGGCTCGTTCAGCCAGCGTCGACATAGGTGCCGAGCGTCCCGCAACAGCCGAGCCGCCGTTCGGCGTCGGGCACGGGCATTGCATGGACGGACGCGGTCGCGAGATGTTCGGAGGATCCGCTCGCGAGCGCCGCGAGCTGTTCTTCGGTGCGCTCGACCGCAGCGACCGGGCCGTCGCGCCACAGCTTCTCGAAGTCGTCGAGCCGGGGCCGGACGAGCGCGGTCGCTGCTCGATGGAACAGCCGCAGTGGTGCGGGATCACCGCGTTCGACGGAGGCGACGAGCTCGAGGAACGTCGGAACGGCGAGATCGCGTCGCCCGCGCGCCGATGTCCCGGGCCCCGCCGTCGTCCGATCGTCCTCGGGAAGCGTCGCGGCCAGGGCGTACGCGCCGGCATCGGCCACGACGTCCGGCGGGAACGTGATGACGAGATCGCCCGCCTCGGGCAGTCCCGCGTTGGCCATCAGCACGAGGATCTCGAGATCACCGCCGTTGACGAGACGGTGGATGGTGCCGGCGGTGAACCACACGAACGCGCCCGGTTCGAGCGGCGTGACTTCGAACCCCGACACCGTGAGCGTGTGCACCTCGCCCGAGCCCGCGATCACCGCGTAGGCCTCCGTGCACACGGTGTGCAGATGCGGCGTGCCTCCCGCGAGTCCGTCTGGCGCGGGCGTGTCGTACACGCGTAGATGCGACACGCCGATGCCGCCCGGGAAAGGAGGAGCCGACGTCATCGGGCCGTCGATCCTGGTCCGCGGGCTGCGCGCATCCACCGGTCCCACTCGGCGGCGCATCGGTCCGCCGACCAGATCCCGTCGTGGACGACGACCCGGAACGTGAGCCTCAGCACGTCTCCGGCCGCGACCCGGAGCGGCTCGTCCCACAAGAACGCGGCATTGACGAAGTTCGACCAGCCTTCGTCGCCGTACGTCGCCGACTTCGTGGACCCGTACCACGGCACCGGATGGCGCAGGTTCTCGGGACCGTGCAGGAGCAGCACGCCCGCCGTCGTCCCGTCGACGGAGCCCGACAGGTCGCACCACTCCGATCGCACGCCGAGCACGCGATCGTGCACCGAGCCGTCGGCGAGGAGGAGCCGGGTGTCCGTCCAGTCGGGCCGTCCTCGGAGCGCGAGCCCGCCGTAACCACCCCAGGTCGTGAACGGCGTCCGGTCGAGCAGGACGTCGACCGCGGGCTCGAGCGCGATCGTCCAGTCGATCGCGTACGCATCGTCCACACCGAGGTCGACCTCGTCGATCGATCGCCGGTCGACGATCACGACCGTCTCACGATCGGGCCGGATCCAATGCACTGTCTCGGGACCGACATGACGGAGGACGCCGTACGGCGCCATCTCCTCCCAGAAGTTCTCCTCGTTGACGAACTTGATCGTGAACCACAGACCGTGGTGCCACGGATGATCCGCCGGCGCGTCGCACGTGAGCACGGCGCCGGACGGAGCCATCAGCGGATGCACGTTCGGGCGCTTGCGGTGGTTCGCGTTGTACGTCCAGCGCGTCATGTCACCCAACCGTCGTAGAAGGGATGCGAGTCGGCGATCGGCATGGTGACGTCTTCTCCCGTGTGCGCCGACCAGTAGAGCGCGGTCAACAACTCGAGGGAAGCTCGCGCGTCGGCGAGCGTCACCGGTGGATCTTCGCCGGCGTCGAGCGCGTCGGCGAACCGGAGGAACTGGCCTTGCCACTCCTCGGGTCGGTCGACCCAGCCGGCGAGTGCGGCGTCGATGGCCGTTGCCGCCTCCGGCGTGTCGGGTGTGATCGTCCACGGCTTGGCGGACGACGAATACGGCGCGGTGTTCGACTCCGCCGAGAAGGTCTCGAAGTGGAAGCGGTGCCGGCTGATCTCCTCCGGCGATCCGAGTGTCGCCGAGATGGTCGCGAGTGAGCCGTCCTGCAACTCGAGCGACGCCGCGGCGCAGTCCTCGACCTCGATCGGGTTCACTCGTGTCGTCGTTCGACAGTGGACCCGCCTCGGCGCCCCGGCGATGTAGGTGAGCATGTCGAGCGCGTGCACCGCTTGGCTCAGGAGCACGCCACCGAGCTCGGTCTCCTTCCGGCCTCGCCACGGTTCCGCGTAGTAGTCGGCCCGCCGCCGCCACGCCACTTCCACAGAGGAGGTGTAGGCCTGCCCTGCGACACCCGACTCGACGAGCAGCTTGACCTGTTGCAGTCCGTTGCCGAACCGGTACTGGAAGATCGGCATGAGCCGGCCCGACGACGAGTTCTCGGCGGCGAGGAGTCGGTCGATGTCGGCAAGAGAGCCGACAACCGGCTTCTCGCAGACGACGTACTTGCCGGCCGCGAGCGCGGCCAGGCATTGGTGGAGATGCATCGACGGCGGTGTGCAGATGTGGACGACCTCGATGTCGTCCCGCTCGAGCAGCGCGTCGAAGGGCAGGACCTCGGCGCCTGTGCGTTCGGCGACGGGCGACGAACGCGACTCGTCCGGATCGCACACCGCGACCAGCGAGAAGTGGTCGCGCAGCCGCCGGAGCGCGCGCACGTGTGCGATGCCGATGCCGAGTCCGGCGACGGCGACGCCGCGCACGGGCCGATCAGTCACGTGCATTCCGTGTCGCGCGACGCTTGGCCGCCGCCAAGGTCACGCGCTCTGGGCGCGCCTTGTAGAAGTCGTCGAGTGGCCAGCAACCGGACACGAGTCCGTTGCGCGGTGCTGTCGTGCAGTCCGAGAACGTGCGGCACAAACGGCGACCGTCGAGAGGGCGGCCCGCGAGCACGTCGGCGGGCAGGTCGGCATAGCTGAGTGCGAGGCGTCCGATGCCGGCGACGGCCACACCGGTGTCGCGTACGAGAGCGGACGCGACCTGAGGCAACCACTCCTGCAGGTACGAGAGTCCACTGGCCACGATGGTCAGGGACGGCGCCGCCCGGGCAAGTTCCACGGCCGCGTCGATGAGCCGCGCCACGTCGACGAGCGGATCCTCGGGCGGCTGGTAGCCGTCACTCGGAGGGAAGTACGCAGGACGTTGCGCGTGGGGGCAGTAGTACGGGCTGCCCGCTGTCACACACACGAGGTCGATGCCGAGCATCCCGACCAACTTCGGCGCGTCGGCCGCAACGAAACCGAAAGCCCTCGAAGGGTCGCCGTCGGGCTCGCCGCTCCCGTCGGTTCCCCGATGGTGCGGCACGACGTCGAACGCCGACAGGCGGACACCGACGTCCAGACCGGGGACCGCGGCACGAATGCGCTCGATGGTCGTCTGCAGGAAATGGGCGCGCTCGTCGAGCGATCCCGGGCCACCGAGCAGCTCGTGTTGGAGGTAGCCGTGGCATGCCTTCACGTCCACGAAGTCGAACCCCGCCGCGTGCGCCAGCGCGGCCGCGGCGGCGTAGTCGTCCGCGAGCTGCTCGAGCTCGAGATCGTTCCATCCACGGCCGTCGCGCCGCGCGTCGAGCAACGGCTCCCTGCGACCTGGGCGCGGCGTCAAGGCCCAACGGCCGGAGTGGGTGAGTTGGAGGCCAGCCACCTGGTTGTCGCCGAGCAGCGACCGCAGCTCGGCCAGATCGGCGGCGGACGTCGGTCCGGCGCAGAGCTGGTGGGGATTGGCGCGGCCGTCGGGGCGGACCGCGAACGCCTCGCCGCCCCACACGACGCCGGCACCACTCGATCCGAAGCGGGACCACCTGCGGCGTACGAGATCGGTCGGGCGGCCGTCGTCGGTGCCGTCCCAGCCCTCCATCGGCAAGATCGCGAACCGGTTCGGTGCGCGCCGGCCCGCGAACTCGATCGGCTGGCCCAAGACGTCGACCGCCGGAGGGTCGGTGAACGGCAGCGAGACGCCGAGCTCGTCGAGGCGCGCCAGGAACCCCTCGGCGCGGTCGAGTCGCTTGATCTGTGGCCAGCGGCGCGCCGTCACCAGAGTCCCAGCCGTTCGCCGCATTCCGACAGCAGCGCCTGCTCCCAGAACGGTCGCCGCGGGACACCGTCGGGTGTGGCGTCGCTCGTGGTCCAGCCTCGCAAGCGCAAGAACAGGGCGGCCGAGTGTCGATACGCCGGGACAGGCGGCCGGAACGCGACGTTGCCGAGATGCTGCAGCGCGTCGTTGAGCGCGTAGAAGCGGGGATCACCCGCTTCCCACATCTGATCGCGCTCTGCGAACAAGTCCGGTGCGAAGGTCGACAGCCCCAGGAGATAGTCGCTGCCGTACATCACCATGTCGATGGCGAGGTCGTTGCCCGTCAGCACGAGGAAGTCGGGACGTTCCGTGTTTCGCGTGCGCAGGCGCTCCCACTCCGGCTCACGCTCGAGTGACGAATGCTTCGCGCCGATGCACGCGTCGATCTGCAGCACTTCCTTGTATGTCGCGAGATCCCAGATGCGCCCGGCCGGGTGGAACAGCGGGCTCAGCTCGAATCCGATGAAGCGATCGACGGTGGTCGCGATCGCCCGGTACGACGTCACCACGTCGTGCACCGAGGTGGACTCGCTCGGAACGATGACGGGCGTGGCGCCACGACCGCGGATGTCGACCGCTTCGTCGAGATGGAACGCTCCCGCGACGAAGTCGCCGCCGACGATCGCCTCGGTTCGATCGAGCACGGTCTTCTTTGTGCCCGCGTCGAGCAGGTGCGCATATCCGGTGTCCATGTTGACCGCCGGGATCAGGCCCGCAGCGACAGTGCGCGTGACATGCGCGTCGAGCGCATCCCAGTCCGGCCTCCTCGCATCGAGCATCGGCAACAGGACCGCCGACATCCCGATGATGGGGCGGTGGATGCGGATCAGGTCGAGCGGAAGCGTCATCCCGCGCGTGACGCTACGACGCCGCGGCGTCCTTCATGACAAGCGTCGGAAGCGCGAGCGAAGCGCTACTTGATCAGTGGATCGCGCGGGAGACCGAGGATGCGCTCCCCGATCTGGTTGCGCTTGATCTCGGACGTTCCCCCGGCGATCGACATCGCTCGGTGCAGAAGGACGAGCATCCCGCTGGTGGCGCCGGCCCCGTCGAGGAAGGCGCCCTCCGGTCCGGTGAGCGCGGCCAGCATCGCGGCGGCCTCGTGACCGTTCTCCGACAGCACCAGCTTGGTCACGTTGCCTTCGGGGCCCGGACCGCCGCCCGCGACGGCGCGGTGCGCGCTGCGCAGATTCAGCGCGTCGACCGCCTGCGTGTTCGAGATGTAGTGACCGACCCGACCTGCGCCTCCCGGTAGACGCTCGGGATGCGCATCGAGTGGTCCGATCAACGCGTCGGGCTGCATCGCCATGCCACCCTGACCGCCGCCGATGCTCACGCTCTCGTTGCCGAGCGTTGCTCGCGCGACCGTCCAACCTCCGTCCACCGGTCCGACGACGTCGTCATCGGGCACGAACACGTCGTTGAAGAACACCTCGTTGAATTCGGAGTTGCCGGTCGGCATCTTCAGCCGGCGCACCTCGACGCCATCGGCGTGCATGTCGATCACCATGGTCGTGATGCCCGCGTGCTTCGGCGCATCCGGGTTCGTTCGAACCGTGGCGAGGCCGAAGCTGCTCACGTGCGCACCGCTCGTCCAGACCTTCTGACCGTTGACGAGCCAGCCGCCCTCGACGCGTGTGGCCTTCGTCTTGACGCCGGCCGCGTCGGACCCGGCATCGGGCTCGCTGAAGAGCTGGCACCAGATCACGTCCTGATTCAGCGCGGGACGTACCCAACGCGAGACCTGGTCGTGGTTCGCATGCTGGATGAGCGTGAGGATGACCCAACCGGTGATGCCGTACGCGGGGCGCTTGATGCCTGCGGCCGCGAACTCCTGCTCGATGACCAGTTGCTCGACCGCGCCGGCATCGAGGCCCCACGGCTTCGGCCAGTGAGGCATCACGTACCCGGACTCGATCAACGCCTTGCGGCGGCCCGCGTCGTCGAGGTCGCGGCACCGACTCGACGAACTCGCGCACCGAGTCGCGAATCGACTCGGCGTCCGGTGGCAGGTCGACGGAGCGAGGACGACGCACGCCCCGCCTGTACAGGTCGGTGACGTCCTTGGCGGCTTGCTCTGCATCGACGATGGACTCGAGGGCAGTCGCGCGCCGCAGGTAGAGGTGCGCGTCGTGCTCCCACGTGAAGCCGATGCCTCCGTGCACCTGGATGTTGAGCTGTGCACACAGATCGGCTGCGGGCATCGCCAGCGTCGCGGCCATCGCCGCAGTGAGCGACAGCTGGTCGCCTCCCGATGCTGCGGCCCGCGCCGCATCCCACACGGCCGCAGTCGCGAGCTCGGTCGCCACGAGCATGTTGGCGCAGTGATGCTTCACCGCTTGGAACATGGCGATCGGCCGTCCGAACTGCTCGCGCACCTTCGCGTAGCCGCTCGCCAGCTCGGTGCATTCGCGGGCGATGCCGACGGCCTCTGCGGAGAAGATCGTGCGGGCGAGGTCGACCAGGACCTGACGGGCGCCTGGGATGACTTCCGCTGCTGCTTCGTTCAGCGTCACCCGCGCCGCCCTGCGGGTCGGATCGAGGTTCGGCGGTGTCTCGACGGCGACGCCGCCCGCGGAGACGTCCACGATGGCCACGTCGTCGCCGTCGGCGACGAGCAGGATGTCGGCCAGGGCGCCGCCGAGGACCACGCCTGCCGATCCGGACGCCTTGCCGGCGCTCACGTGCACGTCGCCGGCGAGCGCGACCGCGCCAGTGGTCGATCCCGAGGCGAGCCCGGGAAGCAGCCGCGACCGAATCTCGTCCGGTGCCGCTGCCGCGATGACGGCGCTGGCGACGACCGTCGGCACGAACGGACCGGGGGCGATCGCACGCCCCAGCTCCTCGACCACGACCACGAGCTCCGGCAGCCCGAACCCGGATCCGCCGTTCGCCTCGTCGATGTGCAGCCCGAGCCAGCCGAGGTCGGCGAGATCGTCCCAGAAGGCGGGTCGCTCCTCGGTCTCGGTCTCGAGCAGCGCACGGGCCGCTCCTCGTGCGTCGCGTTTCAGCAGGAAGTCGGATGCGGTCTCGGCGAGCTGGCGGTGGTCATCGGTGATGGCGATCGACATGCGATGAACTTACGACGCATATGGACCCCAGCCCTCCCGTCGACGTGTGGGCGCACCCTGCGCTCGTCGTCCGACCCTCACGCATCGCCGGCGACGGGCTGTTCGCGACCACCGACCTGCCAGAGGGCGAACTCGTCCTCCGGCTCGGCGGCCGGCTGGTGTCGACGGCCGAGCTCGACGCCCTGATCGCCGAAGCCGACCAGTCCGCCGACCGTCCGTACGTCGACTCCATCACGGTGTCCGAGGACGTGCACTTGGTGATGCCGAACGGCACGCTCGCCCACTTCGCCAACCACAGTTGCGATCCGAGCGTTTGGCACGACGGCGCCTACGACGTGCTGACCCGCCGCGACATCGCGGCCGGTGAGGAGCTCACCATCGACTACGGGACCAACTCCGGTGCCCCGGGCTTCGAGATGGCGTGCGCTTGCGGCGCCCGTCGCTGCCGAGGCCGAGTGTCGAGTGATGACTGGACGATTCCGGAGCTTCGACGCCGCTACCGAGGACACTGGGTTCCGGCTCTTGCGCGACGCATCGAGCAGGAATCCTCAGGTGGTCTCGCCTGACGCTGCCCGCCGCCTGGTGAGCAGCACACCGAAGATCACCAGTGCAGCGCCCAGGACCGTCAACGGGGCGAGCATGCCCGCTCCCGTCGCGGGGAGTGCCGCGCCCGTTCCCGCGACCCGCAGTGTGGCCGTGACGCCGACGTTGCCGCCGCCGCAACGCATGCCGATGCTGTACGTACCGGCGGGCGTCGTCGCGGGAATGACGTACTGCGTTTGGAAGTTCCCGCTCGCGTCGCGCGTCGCTTGCGGACCGAAGCCGTCGGGTGGGAACAGGTCGCTGGTCGACGTGAGCTGCACCGGGTCCGTCGGGTCGCACGACGCCGTCCCACTCACGGGCACAGTGCCGGAGATGGTCACGGTGCTGCCGTTGTTCGCCGACGACGGCGACACCGTGATGGTCGACGCCGCGGCTGCCACTGATGTCTGGAGCCACACCGCCAGAACGATGACCGCAATCGCAGCAACAACTCGATCCCGCATGCCACACCTCGCGTTGGTTGGGGAGCATCACGCCCGCGGGTCACTGGTGGGACCGAATCGTAGGCGGTGGAATGTTGGTGCGCCGTGGTCGCTCTGGCGACCACGGCGACCCGGAGTTCGAAGGCGGCGGCACGGTCGGGCTGTCTGCGCTTGCCAGAATGGCCGCCGAACGACGTCGTGGAGGTGTGACGTATGGCAGTGGTGACCAAGCCCGGCACGCGGTTGCGGTCGGTGACCTGTACGACGGAGGTCGTGATCGTGCGCGGGCCGTCGGAGCCGACCGATCTACGTTGCGGCGGCCAGCCGATGGTCGACGTGGCTGCCGAGAACGTGGAGCGCTCCGACGTCGCGGCACCGTTCGACGGCGGATCGCTGGTGGGCAAGCGCTATGTCGACCCCGACGAGTCGATCGAGGTGCTCTGCACGAAGGCGGGCGCCGGGTCGCTCTCCATCGGTGATGCTGCTCTCGCGGTCAAGGGGGCAAAGCCGTTGCCCGCATCCGACTGAGGACGGTCCGCGACCCCGGCGTCCTCAGACGTAGCGCTTGATGAACGTGAGCGCGGTGTCGGCGACCTCGCGCCAGCCGCGGTCGATCGTGAGCGAGTGCCCGCGACCGGGGATCTCCGCGAGCTCCGTCTCTCCCGGGTTGCGCTGCTCCTTCTTGTACGACGCCTGGGCGATCGCGGGCGGCACGGTGTGGTCGAGGTCGCCGGAGATGATCAACAGCGGACCACGGTCGGGGTTCTTGCTGTCCACCTTCGCTTGTGTCCAGGGATTGAGGTTCGCTGCCGCGGCCTGGAAGATCGGCTCGCCCGAGCCTGGGACCGCGAACTTGTCGTACAGCGACTGCGCCTCGGTTTCGTCGAGGGCGTTGGCGAACCCGTAGTGAAACTGCTCGTACGTGAGCGGCACGGCTCGATGGCGGTTCGCAGGGTTCTTCAGCACGGGCGACGCCGATCGCAGCGCGGAGATCGGGAGCGGCAACACGCCCCGGAACGGTGCCGGCGAGATGGCCACGGAAACAGCCGCGAGCCCACGGCCGGCCAAGATCTCGGTCAGCAGCCCGCCGAAGCTGTGGCCGATCACCGCAGGCCTGCGTTCGAGCTTGCGAATCACCGCCTCGAAGTGGTCCGCGATCTGGCCGACGGACTTGCGGGCGAAGACCTCCGGATGGGCCTTCGCCTCCTCGACCGTGTCCGGGTCGTCCGGCCAGCCGGGCCGGACCGCGTTGTAGCCGGCACCCTCGACCAAGCGTGCCCACCGGTCCCAGCTACTCGGAAGCAACCACAGCCCGTGTACGAACACCACCGGCTGCCTGCCGGACGTGTTCGCGCGGTCGACCTGCTTCAACTCGTCCTTCGTCACGGTTCGTTCGTCGACGGTCGCTTCCTTCTTGGCCATTGCGCTCTCCACCCTGGTCGTGCGTCGTGGGCTGCTATTCATAGTCGGCGGCCGACCGCTCGACAGACTCCTCGTAGTCTCGGTCCACCATGGACTGGAGCGACGGGCAGTACGAACGGATAAGCGCTCCGTTGTCGGCGGCCGCCGAAGTCGTCGTGGACGCGGCATCGCCCATGCCAGGTGAAAGGGTCGTCGATCTCGGGTGTGGCGACGGCAACGCCGCGTTGCTCGCGGCGTCGCGAGGAGCGCGTGTCACAGGAGTCGATCCGGCGACACGACTTCTCGAGGTGGCGGCGCAGCGAGCGGCTGAACGCTCGCTCGATGCAACCTTTCTCGAAGGTGTCGCCAGCGCGATGCCTCTCGACGACGCAACGGCCGATGTGATCGTCTCGGTCTTCGGCGTGATCTTTGCTCCCGACGCCCACGCCTCGGCCGAAGAGATTGCGCGAGTGGCCGCACCGAGGAGCCGAGTGGTGCTGTCTGCCTGGCGACCGAGGGGCGCACTCGCCGATGCCGCGCGC
This sequence comes from uncultured Acidimicrobiia bacterium, assembly GCA_963821725.1. Taxonomy (GTDB): domain Bacteria; phylum Actinomycetota; class Acidimicrobiia; order Acidimicrobiales; family JACDCH01; genus DATAES01. Next base: position 85,200 of record CAWGFA010000014.1, on the reverse strand, counting down.
CTGCGTGCGGAAGCAGTCGGCCGGGTGCGAGGCGCGTCCTGCGCCGAGGCAAGCGCCGTTCGCCTGGCACGACGCGTCCGCGCTACGGGAGCTGTTCGAGCCCCACGGCTTCACGGTGTCCGTCGCGGATGCCGCGTTGCCCTTCGTCGCCTCGTCGCCCGCCGCGTTCGCCGCGTCCGAGCTCCGCGATCATCCGGCGTGGGTCGACGCTGCGGGAGTGCTCGACACCGCCACCTTCGAGGCGCTGCACGCCGAGGTCGTGCGCGTGTTCGCCGACGCCAACGAAGACCGAGGGCGCCTTCCGCGTGACGAGTGACTACGTGGTCGCAACCATGCAGCGAGGCTCCGCTTGACGACGCCCGGGCGTCTGACCACACGTGAGGTGGTGAAACGCCCGGGCGTCTGACCACACGTGACGGTGGTGAAACGCCCGGGCGTTGCCGGACGGCTCAGCTCGGGCCGACCACCAACCAGTCGCCGCGATCGTCGTCCGGTTCGTAGCGACACGACGTCCCGGTCCGGATGCAGCGGGACAGCATGTCGCCGAGCCGCGGCGCGGACAGCTTGATGCGGTCGACGGCACGCCGGATCGCCTTCTGCACGGCTGTGCGCGCCCGTTCGCTGGTGTCGATGAACGAGCGGGACCGGCCCGCAAGGCCCATCGATGCCTCGACGTGTTCGACGAGCTGGTCGAGCTCCACACGCAGACGAGCGGAGCGCTCGATGTCGGCGTCGGCTTCGGCGTCCTCGAGCTCGCGCCGCAACGATTCGATACGGCGGCCGTAGCGGACGAGTGCCTCTCTGTCCACGACCTCCTGACGCGAGGATTCGATGCCGGTGCCGGCGAGCTCGGTCGCTGGGATGTCGCGGTTCGGCGACGAGAGCAGGCGCGCGAGATGGCGCATGCCGGCCGAGTCGGAAACGACCACTCGCTCAGCGTCCGCTTGCATCTCCCACGAGCCGTCGAGATAGCGGATGGAACGAATTGACGTTGAAGTCGGTTCGCCGAACGCCGCGACGTCGGCTTCGACCATCGCGGCCCGGCGCGACAGTCCCATGGTGTTGAGGGCCTCGATCGCCGACGTCAACAACTCTTGTGCGCGCGTTCGGTCGCCACGTGCGCCCCGACGGAGCAACGTCAGCCCGAGATCGGCCCGCGTGATCGCGAGTACGGGACGGTTGCCGAGTCGTCGATCGGCCTCGACTGCGCGCTCGAGATGGCCGACGGCGTCGTCGAGCCGGCCTGCGGTTCGCGCCGCGAGCCCGAGCGTGCGTTCGGTGGATCCGAAACACACGACCGCCAGTGACGCCATGGTCGGCAGCCCCGCGAACGGCAGCACCAGGTCGTAGACGACAGCGGCGGACTCGGGTTCTTCGAGCCGCGCCGCTGCCTCGACGACCGCGAACATCGTCAGCAGCCACGTGCTCGATGGTGCGACCGTGTCCAGTCCTTCGTTGAGCAGCTTGTCGAGCTCTCGCCTCGCCTCCTCGTAGTGCGCCGGGCCCGCATTCGCTGCGAGAGCGGCGACAGAGGCCGGGTAGGCACGGTCGATCGAGATGATCGTCGGCGAGGCGGCCACTTCGCGCGCCATGGGCAGGATCTCGTCGGTGCGCCCTTGGAGCCAGCGCATCGCGAGCAGCTGCGCGCCGAAGTACCCGGGCGCATCGGCATCGCCGACGTCCATGCCGAGGTTGACACACCGCATCGCCGCCGCTTCGGCATCGTCCAGCCGTCCCGCGCGCATGAGCAGCATCACGTCGATCAGCGCGACGACGTAGAGCACGGCGCGGACACCGAGGCCGTCGGCCCGTTGGCGCAACTCGGTGAGTGCACGTTCTGCCGTCGGTGCGCCCATGAGGAACTCGTCGACGGTCCGCCACAACACACCCATCAACGTGAGGACCGCGTCGCCGTTCGCGGACGACGTGGCGATGAGCTCGTTCGCGATGGGTGTGCGTTCGTCGACGAAGTCCGGTCCGAGGATCGTGTGATGCAGCAGCGACAACACCTCGGCCAGCGCGGTCGGTTCGCCGAGTGATCGCGCGTCGTCGACCGCCTCGAGCACGCGGTCGAGACCGGAGCGTCCCCATGTACAGCTCCTCCGCTCCCAGACGAGCTCGTATGCGAATGGCGAGATCGGGTCGCCCATCCGAGACGTGTGTGAGAGCGCTCCGCAATGCGCCGTGGAACGCGGCAACCGCTGTCCGGCTCGCGGTGCTCGAACACCCAGATGCCGCCCAGGCCGATGGCGGCCTCGGCGTAGACCTCGGGATCGGCTTCGGCGTCCGACGTGTGGAGTGCCTGAGCGAACGTCTCGCGCGCGTGCGTCAAGCGACCACTGGCCAGCTCGCATCTGCGCCAGCTCGAGCAGCAGTCGTGGAGGCGCCGGCCGGTCGGTGCGTGCGTGCAGACCGTCTGCGCAGACGCGAGCAGCTCGGCGGCGGCTCGTAGGCGAACCGGTGTGAGACCGCCTTGGCGGCGGCGCGAGTGGCGTCGACCGCGGCCGCAACCGCTGTCGTCCTCCGGCGCGGCCATCGGGTTCGCAGCGGACAGACGATGGTGCGCGACACGCGTGAGACGATCGATCGTGAGCGGTGGTGGCAGCGCCTCCAACGCGTCGGCCGCGCGGCGATGCAGCGCCGCAATCGCTCGCGGCGATCGAATCGAGCAGCGTGTCGCGAAGACAGCCCGTGCGAAAAGACGAAGCCGTCGTCTGTGCGACGCAGCACGCCCACGTCGATCCCGCGCCAGTTCGGACCGCCCGCGCATCGGTCCGCCGTCACGCCGCAACTGAAGCCACCAGGTCGTCGATCGACGTCGGGACCGAGCAGGCGCCCGCGGCGAGCACCGTGTCGCTCCTCCGTAGTGAACGTCATCGAGTCGCGACGACAGGAAGCGACTGACCGGCGGCGACCGGCCGCCGCGTCGACGCGATCGAGCCGTCGGTCCTGGATGCGACCAGTTCGAGCGCGAGCAGAGGATTGCCGCCGCTGAGCTCGAGCAGCTCGTCGGTCCGCGAGACCGTTCGGCGCTTCGCCGGCCCAGTCGAGCAGCGAGACGAGCGCGTCGACGTCGAGCGCAGCGAGTTCGACGGTCGTGCCTTCATCGAGGAGGTTGACGAGCCCTTCCGCACGTCCTCCGGAACGTCGACCATCGGACGGCACGTCACGACGAGTGCGTCGGCACCGCTCGCAGGGAGCGAATCGCGAACCGCGCGAACAGCAGTGCGCCCGGATCGGTCGCGTGGACGTCGTCGAGCACCAGCGAGCACGGGCCGCTCGTTGGCCGCTTCGGCAAGTGCGGCGGTGACAGCGCGGAACCGCGTGAACCGTTCGGGTTCGAGCTCGCCGGCGGCGCCGTGGTCGTCGAGCAGTTGCGCGGCGTCAACGTCGCGAGCTGGCCGAGCATCTCCTGCCAGGGCCACATCGGCGGTGCGCCGCCGTCCGGCCAGCCCGATCCCCACGCCGTCGACCAGCCCGCGGGCCACGGCGTGGGTCGTCACCTCTTCGGCGAGGCGGGTCTTGCCGATCCCGCCCTCGCCCCGGAACGCCACCAATCCGCCGAGACCAGCCTCGACCGCGTTCATCGTTCCCTCGATGGCGCGCAGCTCCTGCAGCCGCCCGAGGAGCGGAACCGGACCGGCGAGGGGAGTGGGGGTGCGTGCCATGGGACGTCACAGCGATGTCACGCCGTACCAAGTGAGCGGTTCTGGCGGCCCAAGTGTGTCACGGACCCGCGATCAACCAACCCACAGGAGACACCAGATGCCCCCCGGACCAAGGCCCCTATCCGAACGCCAAGGCCATGACGACCCGAACCGTGGCGAATTTCACGTGAGGGCCGGGCGGATCGATCCGAGCATGATCCCTCCGCAGCCCGAACCCCAGCACCAACAGCAGCAGCAGACGAAGACGGAAGAGCACACCGTTCCCCTACTCGACGACGACGCGAACGTCTGCACGACGATCTCGCCGTACGGTCTCGCCCACTGGTGGGGCCAGCCCTACCGGGCGGACTACGTCGACAACGTCGACTACATCGTCGAGTTCAAGCCTTCGGATCCCTGGGGCTTCAACGGGATCATGAGCGATCCGGTCACCGTCCGCATCGCGAGCGGCGCGAACTTCACCTTCCGCCGAGATTGGGTGACGGGCGACTTGAATGCGGCCGTCCAGTACCGCAAGTACAACGGCATCATCCTCCCGGCGGACGCCGCGGGCAGCTACATGCTCAACCAGCTGAACACGCCGAATCTCGTGTGGATCGACAACTTCATCCTCGCCCTCACGAAGCGTGCGGCGCAGGAGCGCTGTCAGATGGCGGAGCTCGTCTACTCGTTCTCGCAGGCGGTCAGCGCCCTCGGCCACGCGTCGGCGTCCGAGCTCGAAGGAAAGGTCGACGGTCTCGACAAGATTCTCGAAGAGATGAACCGCAACCACGGGGTCTGCCAGTGACGGTCCAGATCCACACTCCGGACGTGCACCTGTACGACGTACCAGGGCACACCTTGACGGAGGCGGCAACGGTGATCTCGTCCATGGCCGAGGCCGGCAAGGCCGAGTGGTGGCCCCAGTTCTCGTACGAGAGCTCCAACGGCGTGGTCTCGTCGGTGACGGTGACGGTCACACAACGCAAGACGATGCCGCGATGGCACGGCTACTCGGATGCGAGCCCGCCCGTTCGGGAAGAGTGGGACCGCTTCTGGCGCGCGCTCGATGCGCACGAACAAGGCCATTTCGACCTCGTGACGTCGTATCTCGCAAACCTCGACCAGTACCTCGTCGCCCAACCGGTTCACGACGTGCAGCGGGTGTTCAACGACGCGGTTGCGACGCTCAACGCGGCGAGCACCGCCTACGACGCACAGACCAGCCACGGCGTGACGCAAGGCACGACGATCGACCTGAACGTCGAGGCGGCCGCGACGCCGTAGCGATCGGACAATCCCTCCGTCTCTCCGCTCCGTATCCCCCAGCTCAAACACACGGGAGCAGCACATGAACGACGAACTACCGACCATCAACTCCGAGGAGGAGTTCCACGCGCTGGACGACGAGACCAAGAAGAAGCTGCTGAAGGAAAGCGCCGGCAGCGAAGGTGGCGTCTACGAGACGCACCCGACGTTCGGCGATGCGAACGCCTGAATACAAGGAGAACCAAAATGCCTGAGGGCAAGGGTGGAGCAGTCAGTGTCAATGTCGATTTCAAGGATGTCTGGACCGCGGTCCACGACGTCGCCAACTGGGTCGGGTCCGAGTCGACCGTCGATCTCGCGAGCAACGTCTTCGTGATCCCCAAGGGCGTGCAGAGCCCGAACGAGCTCCCGGGATGGAACCCTGAGCCGAGCCAGCTCTATGTCACGCACAAATGGACCGGCATCTCGTCGGACACCAGGATCCGCGTACGGCGTCAACTGGTACTTCGGCGGCCAGTACAACTCGCAGGGTCGGTACATCGGCAATGCCGACGTCTCGTTCGAGGTGCAGGAGATCGGCTACTGGGAGAAGTTCCACGTCGACGCACACTTCGACAGCCCGCTCAACGTGGGTGCCGGTGTCGCGCATCTCGCCGGGAGGGTGACCGTCAGCTACTACGAGTACGGCTCGCTGTCCCGGAGCATCCCGTACCACTTCTACATCAGAGGCGACGGTGGCGGACGGCTCTGGGAGGAATAGCACGGTCGTGGGCGGGCGGACCTCCGCTCCGATGCAAACGGCGTGAGCGAACTGAGCGACGCAAGAGTCTCGATCTAGGTCGGGCGGACGAGGAGGGCGGACCGGGTGGGGTCCGCCCTCCTTTCGTCGGCATGGCGGACACACGACTGCCGAGGGCCACACGGTTGCCCGAGCGGGCACCGCCGTTTGCCCCAAACGACGCCCACGCGCTCGGACACGAAATCTCGTCCGACACTTAGGTTCGCTCCAGACGTTGCGTCGGTTCGCGGCGTCAGGAGGTGCCCAATGCCTGAGCCCGTCGAGATCGCCATCGCCGCGATATCAGCCGGGGCGGCCACCGTTGGTGCGGTGCAAGCCACTGCCGGCATGGCAACCGGCTCTTCGGGAGTGAACGTCGGACGGTGTGACGTGCACTATCCGAAGGAGTTCCCGCCGCAGCAGTTCGCGCACGCGGGCCAGTCCGTGCAGTGGGACATCGTCAAGTTCCACGGCCAAGGCGGCTATTGGGACAACAACCTCGCCGTAGCGGCGACGGGATATGTGAGCAACGACAACACCGCCGTTGTCGGACGACCGAAGTCCGAGCATCCGACCGTGCCGGTCAACCGGTTCATCCTCTTGAGCCTGGACAAGTCGGCGAACAGCGAGGACATGTCCTCGGGGCTGCTCAACTGCAGCATCGCACCATGGGGTGGCAGCGGGGACATCGCCGAAGGAACCGCGGAGAATCCGTGGGTGGCCTTGCACGTGCACGGCCGCCTCGATCCTGTGGGTCCCGGCGACATCGAATTTCTCGTTCAAGCTCTCGGTCAACACGTTCGGGCAGATCCACATGGAGAACCCGCAATGGACTGGCACGACCGTGGTGAACGCCTCGATCACCAACGAGGGCGATCACGTCCTCGTGTACCTGAACTGATCGCGGACTTCCCGATCGACGGGTACGGCGAAGCCTTCGCCGACATCTACGACACGTGGTACTCGCTCGCGGCCGACACCGGCCCGACGGTCGACCTCGTGGCGAGCGTCTGGCGGACGGGCGACCCGTGCTCGAGCTCGGTGTCGGCACCGGGAGAGTGGCCTGCGCGCTGGCCATGCGCGGGCTCGACGTGTGGGGGGTCGATGCCTCGCAATCGATGCTCGACCGGCTCGCCGGCAAGCCCGGTGGCGACTCGGTGCGCGCCGTGGTCGGCGACATGGAAGGCCTCGAACTTCCCGAGACCGCACCGGAGTTCGGCGTCGTGTTCGCCGCGTTCAACACGCTGTTCTGCCTGCCCACCGACGAGGCGCAGGGGGCTTGCCTCAAGCGCGCGAGCGACGTCTTGACGGACAGCGGACGAGTGATCGTGGAGTTGTACGTACCGGGCGTTCCACCGGCGATCGGGACGCGTCAATACGAGATCGACATGGTGACGTCCGAGGGCGCCGTGCTCAAGGTCTACGAGTGGTGGCCCGACGAGGAGCTGCTCGTGGGCGAGCACATGGAGGTCACCTCGTCAGGCGTTCGCCGCCGGCCGTGGCGGATGCATCCCCTTGCTGTCGACCGGCGTCGACGCACTGGCCGGCGCGGCGTCACTCGAGCTCGATGCTCGCTCGCGTGTGGGACTACCAGACCTTCACGCCGCTGAGCACCCGCCACGTGTCGATCTACCGCAAGCGAGCGGAGCCAAGCGCCCGGCGCCGCTGACCCGTCAGTCCTGGATGCGCTCGCGGACGCGGTACTTGGTCCACTGGGGCGTCGTCCTCGTCGGGCGACACGCGCGCGTCCACCGAGTCGACGTCCGAGAGATCGGGCGCCGGGCGCACGGCCCTTGCGCGGGCGCACACCCGCGAGGCCGATGTCGAGCGACTCCGCCGGGGGCGCGAGTTCGGTCACCAGCGTCGGCAGCAGCGGCGCGGTCGACGACGAGCGTGAGCGACGCTCGCACCGGCTGACCGAGTGACGACCAGATGTCGGTCATGCTGACGCCGAGGTCGTCCTGCGCGATGCGAAGCCGAACGGGCAGCTCGAGCTCGGCGAGCGATCCCGACAGCAGCTCGGCCGGGATCGTGTCGTAGGCGGGTACGAGCGTCAGCACGGCCGCCGAGCAGCCGGTGTTCGACTTGTGCTCCGTCGCCCCACGCGCTGAGCACGTAGCGCAGGTCGTACCGGCGAAGCGGCGGCTGGCGACCGATGGTCTGGCCGTTGTCGTCCCGCACGTCTGCCCACGCACCGGGACGGGCGTCGACGTTCTCGTCGATCTGGACGAGGAACAGGTTGAGCGTCGGCGACTTGACGTTCGCGGACCAGTCCGGCGTCGGCGCGTCGAACGCGCACGCGAGCTTCTGGTCCTTCGCCTTCGATGCCGCGAACAGCGCAGCGAGTGCCGCGTCGACGTCGTCGACCACGACACCAAGCGTGAACCGCCGTCCGCACCATCCCGGTTCAGGCACCGGGGCGCATGATGGGGCGCCCGCGCTTGCCCGATCGGGCAGCATGATCGGTCTCGTAGGCCAACCGCTTTGTCTGGCCGTCGCTCGTTCGAAACCGCACCATGCGAGATCTGAGTTGACCCAAGGTTTCAGGAGAGGGCATGCCAACGTATCTGTCGCCAGGCGTCTACGTCGAAGAAGTCTCGTCGGGCTCCAAGCCGATCGAAGGGGTCGGCACCGCGGTGGCCGCGTTCGTCGGCTTCGCCGAGAAGGGCCCGGTGAACGAGCCGACGCTGGTCACGAACTGGACGCAGTTCACGTCCAACTTCGGCGCGTTCATGCCGGGCTCGTACCTCGCGCACGCTGTGTACGCGTACTTCCTCAACGGTGGCGGCGCCGCCTACGTCGTGCGCATCGGCGCGAACGGCTGACGGCGACGGCGCCAAGGCGGCACGCGCCGAACTGCTGCCGGCGCCGGCCGAGGGCGGCAACGCGCAGAAGGGCTACGCCATCGAAGCGCTCGAAGCGCGGTGCGGCAGGCGATCAGATCAGCGTCGAGATCGCCGATGCATCGGAAGCCGAGCGACGACACCTTCAAGCTGATCGTCAAGGAGAACGGCCGCGAGGCGGAGGTGTTCGACAACGTCACCACCCGCAAGGGCGCCAACAACGTCGTCACGAAGGTGAAGGCGGAGTCGAAGCTCATCATCGATCGAGGAGACGAAGGGCTCGGGCGCGCTCGCGGTTCCGCCGAAGGGTTCGTTCGCGCTGAGCGGTGGCGAGGCACCGTCCGCCGCCGCGCTCGAAGTGGAGCCCGAACGACTACGTCGGCGAGCGCCGCGGACCGCACCGGGTTCGCCGGTCTCGAAGCGGTGGACGAGGTCACGATGCTGTCGGTGCCGGATCTCGCGGCCGCGCTGCAGCAGGAGATGATCACGCTCGAGCAGTTCAAGGCCGTGCAGCTGGCGATGATCGCCCACTGCGAGCTGATGGCCGATCGGGTCGCGATCCTCGACCCGCCGCCCGGGCTGAACGCGCAGCAGGTCAAGGAATGGCGCGTCGACGACGCGGGCTACGACTCGAAGTACGCCACCCTGTACTGGCCCTGGCTGAAGATCATGGATCCGCTGTCCGGCGCGCCGACGTTCATGCCGCCGTCCGGGCACGATGGCCGGCGTCTGGGCCCGGAACGACGACACGCGCGGCGTGCACAAGGCCCCCGCCAACGAGGTGTGCCGCGGCGTCGTCTCGCTCGAGACGAACATCACGAAGGGCGAGCACGACCAGCTCAACCCGGTCGCGGTGAACTGCATCCGCTCGTTCCCCGGTCAGGGCATCCGGGTGTGGGGCGCACGCACGCTGTCGTCCGACCCCGAGTGGCGCTACCTCAACGTGCGCCGACTCTTCAACTACGTCGAAGAGTCGATCCTCACCGGCACGAACTGGGTCGTGTTCGAGCCCAACGACTTCAAGCTGTGGGACTCGGTGAAGCGCACGGTCGAAGCGTTCCTGCGCCGCGTCTGGCGCGGCGGCGCGTTGTTCGGCCAGACGACCGCACGAGGCGTTCTTCGTCAAGTGCGACGCCGAGAACAACCCGCCCGAGAACCGCGACGTCGGCATCCTCACCGTCGAGATCGGCATCGCGCCGGTGAAGCCGGCTGAGTTCGTCGTCTTCCGGATCTCACAGTTCGCCGACGGCAGCGGGCTGAGCGAGTAAGCCCGACCGAGTGTTCGAAGGAGTCAGACACATGCCGAATGCAGGAGTCGGTCAGGGCCAGGAGTACGACGCCCTGACCGCGGCACGATTCGAGCTGTCGATCGACGGTCACAGCATGGCTCAGTTCTCTGAGCTGTCCGGCATCTCGAGTGCGATCGACGTCGTCGACTTCATCCAGTCGGACGCGAAGGAGAACATCCTCAAGAAGCTGCCCGGCAAGCGCACGCCGCCGACCGTCACGCTGAAGCGCGGTATGACGAAGAACATCGAGATGGCGGCCTGGCACGAGCTCGTCGTCCTCGGCGACGTGGCCGCGGCGCGCAAGTCGTGCTCGCTCACGATGTTCAACACGAAGGGCGAGCCCGTGGCGCGCTACCACCTCACCGAGGCGTGGCCGTCCAAGATCGAGATCGGTGCACTGAAGGCGGGCGCATCGGAAGTGCTGATGGAGACCGTCACCATCGTGTGTGAGTTCATCCAGCGGGTCTCCGTCTGACCATGATGTCCGCGACTGATCCCGCGCTCCGTACCGAGTTCGCCTTCGTCCTCCCGCGCGGCTACGTGGACGAGCGCGGCCGGACGCACCGCGAAGGTGTCATGCGCCTCGCGACCGCTCGTGACGAGATCGCGCCGCAAGTCGATCCCCGCGTCCGTGCCAACCCTGCGTACCTCACGGTGTTGCTGCTCGAGCGCACCGTCACGCATCTCGGCGACCTGCCGTCAGTCGACAGCACCGTGATCGAGCGGCTCTACGCATCCGATCTGTCGTTCCTTCAGGATCTCTACCGTCGTATCAACCAGGAGGGTCACTCCGAAGCAGCCGTCGCCTGTCCGGCGTGCGGGCACGAGTTCACGGTGGATCTCGCCGGTGATGCCCCGGGGGAATCCTGACGGTCGGCAACGACCGTCTCTGGAGCGAAGTGAGCTACCTCGCGTTCTGGTTCCACTGGCCGCTCGATCACATTCTCGATTTGGAGCACCCGGTGCGCAGCAGGTTCGTCGGAGAGATCAACGCCATGCGCTCCGCCGCGGGAAGCTGAGCGGAGCCCGGCCATGCCTTGGCCGTTCGCGGGCGTCGCCGATCGCACGACGCGGGAGCGCCGTCGTCCGCGCCGGCAGGCGCGACCGATCACGATCGACGATCTCGCAGGTCCGCGCCGGCTCGTCGCGCATGCCGGGGGCTGGCAGAGCGCTCGAGCCGTTGAGCGCCGTCGGCGACCGGCGCCGCCGCGCCGATCGTCGGCTCGAGCGCGTCGTTCATCTCGCAGCTCGCGGGGACACAGCCGCTCCTCGCCGACGGTCGCTGCGCGAGGTTTCCGTCGGACGCGCCCCGCGGGCATGTCGCACGGGTCTTGCCCGTGCGCATGCCGGCTCCTGCGTACCTGTCGTCACCGCAGGATCCGGGCGATGTCGACGCCGGTGACCGCGGAGCTGTACGCGGACGTCGAGGCCGCGCGCCGTCCGGTCGTCGCGAGCGGTCGCGCCAGATCGTCCGACCTCACGACCTACGCAGGCGACCTGGTCGCGGCCGAGCCGAGAGTCGACGCCGGACGTGTTCGCGAGCCCGACCTCTGTCGACGACGAGATCCCCGAGGAGCTACCGCCGCCGATCTTCAGCGTCGCTGCTGGCCGAGCGCACGGGGCGCGAGCTGGCCGAGCTTCGTCCCGACCTGGCGCGGGGACGAGCGGACGCAAGGTGCGCGGACGCGAGACCTCGAGCGTCCGGCCGCGCTCGGAGACGGTCGCTGGCGGAGTCGCGACGGCTCGGTCTCGGTGCGCCCTTGCCCTCCGGACCGTTCGACGTCGGCGATCCCGAAGCGTCGAACCCGAGACGATCGAGGTCGAGGCGTCGGTTCCGGAGATCGCGCCGCCGAACAACCGCCGAGCACGCGACGCGCCCGACGAGGCTCGCCCCTCCCGAGCCGGCGCGGCGGGCCGTCGCCCACTACCGACGACGCCGACGTTCCGCCGGGGTGCGCGCTGACGTCGACACGCGTCGCTCGGTCGCGATCCTGGACGCGGTCACCGTCCGTCGTGACGAGAGGCTCTCCGGATCGCGTCGCGCATCGGAGCCCGAGCCTTCACACGTGAAGGCGAGGTGTTCTTGCCCATGGAGGCGGGCCCGCTCGACGCACCCGAGACGCGCGCCGTGCTCGCGCACGAGCTCACGCACGTCGTGCAGCACCGGGTCTACGGCTCGCACCCTGCCGCGCGCCGTCGAGCGCAGGAGGGCCGGCGACTCGAGGCCGAAGCGCACGCGGTCGAGCGGTTCGTGCGGGGCGACGACCCGGAGCCGCGGGTCGCGCCGATCCGCACCCTGCGCGCCACGCCCGGCGATCCGAGGATCGACAGCGGCGGCTTCCTGCGTGCGGTCACCGACCAACTGGTCGCACGCGGCGCGGCGCAGTGGGATGCAGAGGGCGCGCTCGTCGTTCCGGCCTCCGCAAGGCGCATGACGACGAATGGCGAGCGCCGTCCGACGGGTCCGGCAGAACGAAGCGTTTCGCGTCGCGCTCCAGCACGACCAACGGGGCACGAGCGCCTATCGCGTGTGGCCGCGGTGGAGCCGGCGCCGGCCAGTGATCGCGGCGAGAACGACTCGTCATCTCAAGTTCGTGCACGACTGGCGGCGCAGACTCCAGTCCGGCAGGCGGTCCTGCTGCCGAGGACGCTCGGTCGTCGTTGGCGTACGAGCGTTCGCGAGGGGGCCACGCCGACCGCGGCCACGGACAGTCACGAGTTCGATCGTCACCTGCAATACGTCCATCGAGCCAGGGCGGTGAGGACGAAGAGCCGAGATCGTCCTGGTGTCGGGCGGCCTCGGCACGGCGCTCGGCATGACGATGGGCAGTCCGCGATCGTTACGACCGCACGCAGGCGTTGATCGCCGTCGCAGCGGAACGTGAGCGGCAGACGGAGCAGTTCGAGGACATGCCGTGCCGACGCAGGCGACACGGGCCAGAGCACCACCACTGCAGGGCAGGCCCCAGCGGGGACACCCGCGACCACGCCGTCCACACCGCACGACGCCTGCCGCGACCGGTCACGCCCACGACGCCGACGGGTCGTGACGACCCGGGGACGCCGTCGTCGTCGCCAGGGGGCACGGACAGCGCAGCTGGCGCAGGACGTCGACGACATCCGGCTGCCGGATCCGGCGACGGACAGGACGACCGGCTGGGGAGGAGCGCTCGGACTGCTCGCGCCGGTGTGGCCACGACGACGCCGCTACAGCCATGACAGCCATTTCGGCCAGCATCACGATGCCGACGTAGCCGGCGGCCGCTACAGCCACAGACTCCCGCGACGCCGGCGATGGCGCCGGCGGCCGCGGCAGCGCGACAACGACCGCGACCGGTGGCGGGGCCCGCCGCGGCTCGCTGATGGGGCGCCACCGGTCGCACACGACGGCTGTCGGCGCCGCGGCGGGCGCCGCGGCGGCGGCAACGGGCACCACGACGCTCGCTGCACGGCGAGCGGGCTCGCGTGAACGGAGCGAAGTCCCCGGGACTGATCCAACCGACATCCTCGCCCACCTCGACGACCACGATGTCGAAGACCTCGCGATCGCTGCTCTACGACCGGATGGTGACCCGGTTGCGCCGGCAATCTGCATCATCGACCGTGAGCGATCCGGCTTCCTCACTGACTTTCGCTAGGAGCTTCGCCGTGTCCTTCCAGTCGTACCTCGACAAGTCGCTCTACCCGTCCGGGATGAACGTGACGGTGCGGACGGTGCCGACGCCCTCGGGGTCTGGACCGCCGCACATCGGCGCGCCAACGGCCAGCCGGACACCGAGCCGCAGATCACCACGATGATCTTCGAGGTCACGATCGACGGTCACGATCTCGGCTACTGGTCGAAGGTCGACGGGCTCGCGGTGAAGTTCGAACTCGCGGAGTACCGCGCAGGAGACGGAGACAACTACCGGTGGATCGAGCCTGCGTACACGACCTACCAGAACGTGAGGCTCGGGCGCATGACCACGCTGAAGCACACCAAGCGCGATCATGGAGCTGGCTGCGAGTCAGACCGCCGTTCAACTCCAAGAAGGTGACCGCGTCGATCAAGGGCTATCCGTTCTGGCACAACAAGCGAGACGCCTCTCACGCAGTGCAAGTGGAACCTGCACCGGTGTGCTACCGGTCGCGTGGAGCGGGCCGCAGTTCGACAGCCAGAGCGGGCACGTCGCGATGGAGACACTCGAACTGGCCCACGAGGGCTTCCTTCCGGCGGACAAGATAGATGCCGACCGCATCTCCGCCGACACGCGGTTCGGCATCTCGACACCGGTTCGACGTGATCGTCGACGGCTTCCATCTCGGCGGCTGGGCGAAGTGCGACGGCCTCTCGGTCCAGTTCAAGCTGCACGACTACGTGCCGCTCGGCCACAACGACTACGTACCGGTCCTGCCTGAATCGAGTCCTGTACTCGAACATCACGCTGACGCGGGCCATCACCACGGACGATGCGCCCGAAGACGCTGAAGTGGTTGTCGAAGATGGCAGGACAGCGGGCGCCGGTGGGACGGCGGCGATCACGTTGCACGATTCGCACCGGCAACCGGTGATGACGTGGAAGCTGCGAGGTGTGTATCCCACGTCGTGGAAAGGCTCCGAGTTTCGACGCCGACGTCACATGCGATCGCGACTCGAGACGCTCGAGATGGCGCATCAAGGATTTCTCGAGGAATAGACGATGTTCGACACTGCAGGAAACATCAAGATCTTCAACATGATGATGCCGGTCGACGAAGTGACGTTCGACCAGAACCCGAGAGCTTCCAAGTCAGAAAGGGCACCAACAACCACACGGCCGCAGACGAAGACGGGCGGCAAGACCGGGCGTGCCTTCGCCGACTGGTACACCAGCCGGCTACACGAACATGTACCGCGGCACGCTCCCGACCAAGATCACGTTCACCGCCCTTGCTGTCCGACGACAGCGGCGGCGGCTGTCGGTGATGCCGTCGAGACAGGCGTCGGTGGTCGGCGGCGGCATCAAAGCGCGTTGCGATCTCCTTCTCCAGTGGACGCAACCGGGAGGCGGTCGGATCGCTCGGGCGCAGCCCTCGGTGCCGCTGCTTCCGCACTCGGTTTCAAGATCCAGATCGACGGCGCGTCCGACCACTGCTGACGCTGCAGTGGGGCGACCCCGCTCGTGGTTTCCTGATGCAGGGATACCTCAACGAGCGTGTCGATCGATCTACAAGCGCTTCGACAGTGCACGGCAACCCGATCCGGGCGGAGGTCACGGTGCACGTTCGACGAGGCGCCGAACTTCCTGCTCACGCATGCTGACCAACCCGACGTCGGGAGGTGTTCCCGGACGGCGTTCGCGTATGGTCCGCGTCCGGGCGAGAGCCTGCACTCGATCGCCACCGACGACGTACGAGCGTCCACGAGCGTGGCGCGACGATCGCGGACGCGAACGGCATCGACGATCCGCTTCCGCGTGCGACCCGGCCGGACGGTCATGTTGCCGTCGGCCGACGAGGTGTTCTGACATGGCGGTCCGTGCGCAGGTCAAGGTCGGGCCGTAGGGTGCCCCGGCGGAGGTCGACCGTTGCACCCGATGGTCGAGCCCAACGATGCGTCGCGTCGTCGTCGACACGCACGTGCACCTTCCGGACATGTTCGAGATCACCTTCCTCGACGAAGGTGGTGTGCTCGCCAACAACATGATCGACATCGGTACGTCGGTGAAGATCTGGGGCGGCGCCGACGACTCGAGCTGACGCGCCGGCGCTCATCGAGGGCGAGGTCACCGCGATCGAAGCCGACATCGACCGCAACGTCTGCCTACACGACGTCCGCGGCTACGAGAAGGCGCACCGCATGCAACGTGTGCGTCGTACCTACGTCTACCGCAACATGAAGGACTCCGACATCGCCCAGCAGATGGCCCTGAAGTACGGCTTGGTCACCGCGCCACCGCAGATCGACTCGACCACCGGCGTGCACGACGCGGTCGCGCAGTTCAACCAGACCGACTGGGAGTTCCTGAAGTGCCGCGCCGCCGAGAACGGGTTCGACTTCGGTGTCGTCCAAGGCTCGTTCGTCTTCCGCAAGCCGAAGACCACGAGCGACACGCCGATGATCGCTCGGCATCTTCCCGCTTCCCGGGCGGTCCGCCGAGCTCACCGCCGGCGACAACCTGCTCCGCTTCCGGCCGCGGGTCACCGGCTGCGGTCAGGTGCCGAAGGTGATGGTCCGTGCGTGGGACTCCAGCAACAAGGAAGCGATCGTCAGCCGGGAGTCGAGCGGACACGAAGCAAGTCGACCTCGACGACGTCGACGGCGCGTCGGATCTCTACGACAAGTTCATGTTGCCACCGCGAATCCCCGACATCCCGATTCCGGTGCTGATCCCAGGGACCGGCGCGAGCATCGACTGGGGCGTGCAAAGAAGCGCTCCCGACGTCGGTGAACGGTGACGTGTACGCGATCGTCGATCGACCACTCGGCAGCACGGGCGAAGCCGACGGGATGGCGAAGAGCGTGGCCGAGCACGTCGGCTCGACCTTCGCGGAAGCAGAAGGCACGTGCGAGGGCAATCCGTTGGTGCAGGCGGGCATCGACGGTCAAGATCGAGAACACGCCCGGCTACTTCTCGGGCAAGTGGGTCGTCACCAACGCCCGGCACGTCTTCGACGAGGACGACCCGTTCGAGTCTTCGTACCTCACCCAATTCATCGTGAGCGGCCGGCAGGAGCGCTCGCTTGCTCGGGTCTGGCTTCGATGGGACAGAGCAACGCCGGCGCCGCGTCGCCGCCCCGCATCGAGGGCGTGGTGCCGGCGATCGTCGTCGACAACAACGACCCGAACAGCGAAGGCACGAGTTCGCCTCGCGTTCCCGTGGTTGGCCGACAACTACGTGTCCGACTGGTGTCGCGTCATGCAAGTCGGGATGGGCAAGAAGGGCGGGTGGATGCTCATCTCCGAAGCCCGACGACGAGGTGCTCGTCGCGTTCGAGTTCGGCGACATCCGCCGGCCGTACGTCGTCGGCGGGCTGTCGAATCCGAAGGACTCGAAGAAGGTTCCGGTCCCCGGCGTCACCATGGGCAAGGTCGCGGAGCGCGGCTTCGTACTCGCGTGACGGCCACAAGTTGGTGTTCACCGAGGATCCGACTCCCGATCCGACCGACGCCATTCCGAAGCAGAAGACCGGCATGAGGATCGAGGACAAGGACGGCAAGCTCAAGATCAACCTCGACATGAAGCAGCCGGTCGGCAAGAAGATCGAGATCCAGGTGAACGGCGCGGCCGGTGGCTGCACGCTCTCGATGGACGACATGGGTGCGATCACGATCGAATCGACGACGCCGGGCGCCGGACAGATCATCGCTGAAGGCGCCAACCATCTCGATCGAGGCGCAACAACAACTTCAGCTCAAGGGAGCGATGGTGAGCGTGGAGAGCACCGGGCCCGCCACCATCAAGGGCAACCCTCTCGGGCTCAACTGACGGAGCGAGCGTGCACGACGACTACATCGGCGCCGGTTGGGCGTTTCCACTGCGGACGAACAGCCGTGGCGGCATCGCGCTCGTGCGTCGCGAGCAGGAGCTCGAAGAGGCGATACGTCTGATCCTCGCGACCTATCCGGGCGAGCGACCGATGCGCCCGAGTTCGGCTCCCGCGTACGCGACTGGGTGTTCCGAGGCTCGGACACGACTCCATCGCCGGACTCTCGCTCGAGGTGCGAACGTCCATCCTGCGATGGGAGCCGCGAGTCGAGGTCAAGAACGTCCGCGTGATCACGGGACGGGGACGACGGCAGCAAGCTGCTGATCGACATCGAGTACCAGCCGCTCGACACGAACGACCGCCGCAACCTGGTCTTCCCCTTCTACACGATCCCCGAAGACGGGACCGACTACTGATGCTTCCTGCACCGAACCTCGACGATCGCCGGTTCCAGGACCTCGTCGACGACGCGAAGCGACTCGTGCAGCGCCGTTGCCCCGAGTGGACGGACCACAACGTCTCCGATCCGGGCGTGACGTTGATCGAGACCTTCGCGTTCATGACCGATCAGCTGCTGTACCGGCTTGAACCGCGTGCCCGACCGGCTCTACATCAAGTTCCTCGAGCTGATCGGCGTTCGGCTGCTGCCGCCGACGCCGGCACGTGTGCCCGTCACGTTCTGGCTCGCCACGCCGGCGGTGAGCATCATCCCGATCCAGCCGGGCACCGAGGTGTCGACGGTGCGGACCGACATCGACGACGCCATCGTGTTCGCCACCGTGGAGGAGCTGCGGATCATCCCGTGCAAGCTCGACGCAGTCGCGACCGGCGGGCGCGGACGCGACCAACCCGACGAGTGACGACGAGTGGGACGATCGCACCGATCAGGTCAAGCTCGCGTCGCAGTTCGCCGCGTTCCAAACGACGCCCGAGGTCGGCGACTGCCTGTACCTCGCCTTGAGCGAAGCGGTGCCGAGTTGCGCGGTCGCGCTGCAGGTGACGTGTCACATCGACGGTGTCGGCGTGGATCCCGACAACCCGCCGCTGGTCTGGGAGGCATGGAACGGCACGGCGTGGGACGCGTGTGAGGTCGACCACGACGACACCGGTGGCTTGAACCGCGACGGACAGATCGTCCTGCACGTGCCGCGGACACACGTCGTGTCGGTGTTCCGCGAGGAACGAGGGGGCTACCTGCGGGCACGGGTCGTCGAAGCAGAGTCCGGGCAGCCGTCGTACACCTCGTCACCGCTCATTCACGGTCTGAGCGCGTCGACGGTCGGCGGAACGACCGACGCCGTGCACGCGGAGCTCGTTCGCAACGAAGCGCTCGGCGCGTCCGACGGCACGCCCGGTCAGCACTTCCGGACGCTTCGCGCTCCGGTCCTTGCCGGCGGCGGCCCCGTCGTGCTCGAGAGCAGCTCCGATGACGGCTGGGAGGAGTGGACCGAGGTCTCCGAGTTCGCGGACAGCGGACCCGACGACCGTCACTACACGTTCGATCCCGTACACGGTGAGATCACGCTCGGGCCCGCCGTGCGTCAGGCTCGACGGCACGTACGACCAGTACGGCTGGGTGCCTCCGAAAGGCATCGACATGCGCATGGCGATGTACACCGTCGGCGGCGGCTCCGGAGGCAACGTGGCTCGCCGAACGATCACGCGTCTTGCGGACCGCGATTCCCTACGTGTCGCGGGTCGAGAACCGCGAGCCAGCCCAAGGTGGCGTCGACGGAGAGACGCTCGAGGAGGCGAAGGGCCGCGGGCCGATCGTGTTGCGGACGCGGAGCCGCGCGGTGACCGCGGAGGACTACGAGCTGTTGACGAAGCAGGCCGCGCCGGAAGTGGCGCGTGTGAAGTGCTTGACCGCGGGCGAAGGTCCCGATGCGGGCTCGGTCAAGGTCTTGCTGGTTCCCGCCAGTGCGTCCGATCCCGTCGGGATCGAGTTCGACCAGCTCCTGCTGTCCGAAGAGACGTTGCGGAAGGTCTCCGATCGCCTCGACGAGGCTCGCCTGATCGGAACCAGGGTGCTGGTCGAACCGCCGATGTACCAGGGAGTCACCGTGGTCGCTCGCGTCGTCGCCGCGCCGCGTGCCAGTGTGAGCCGGGTCGAGGAGGACTGCCTGACGAGCCTTGTTCCGCTACCTCAACCCGCTCGTCGGCGGTGCCGCGGGCGAAGGCTGGGTGTGGGGCCGCGACGTGCAGGCCGGTGACATCTTCGGTGTCCTCCAGCAAGTGCGAGGCGTCGACATCGTCAACGACGTGCGCGTGTACGGCGCGAACCCGGTGACGCGTGAGCGCGGCGAGGCCACGCAGCGGATCGAGTTGACGCCCGCGAGCCTCGTCTTCTCGTTCGACCACCAGATCCAGGTGGAGCAACGCTGATGCGCGGTGTGATGCCCGGCGTCGAGATGCCGTTGTCGATCGGCGAGATGCTGCCCGCGATCTACCAAGAGGACCTCTTCACGATGGAGTGGTGCCGCGGGCTCGACGACGTGATCGCGCCGGCGATGGCGACGCTCGATTGCCTCGAGTACTACATCGATCCGGCCATGGCGCCGAGCGACTTCCTCGACTGGCTCGGAGGCTGGGTCGGCATCCTCCTCGACGAGAGCTGGCCGGTCGAGCGCCGGCGCGACGCGATCGCGAACGCCGTCGAGCTGTTCCGGCATCGAGGCACGATCGCTGGACTCGACGCGTCACGTCGGCCTTCTCACCGGCGGTGATGGTGACCGTGGTCGACAACGGCGCGGTCGCCGCATCGCAGACCCGGGCGGCGACTTCCCGGGCGAGCCCGCGCCGCGTGTCGCGGTACGCGTCGAGGTCGACGACCCCGACGCGATCAACGAAGCTGCACTGGACCGCATCGTCATACAGGCGAAGCCGGCCCACGTGGTTCATCGGGTGGAGGTCGTTGCGGCGATGATCGTGTGCCGCAAGTGCGGGTTCCACAACGGCGACACCGACACGTTCTGCGGAACGTGTGGTTCGTTCCTCGAGTTCACCGGCGAGAAGATCGTGCCGCCGAAGGTCGATGTGCCGACCGCGGAACAGCTCGAGGCAGAGGAGCCGAAGAAGAAGTCGCTGCTGCAACGCATCACCAGCCTGGCGTACCTCGATGTCGGCGATCGTCCGGCCGCGCCGGAGCGGGCGGTCCCGGAGGGCCGCCGGGCGGCCGCCGGGACCACCGGGGCCACCGGGACCGCCGGGACCGCCGGGGCCGCCGGGTCCTCCGGGATGGGTCCGCCGGGGCCTCCGGGTCCGCCGGGGGTGGGCCCGCCGGGTCCACCGGGACCTCCAGGTCCTCCAGGTCCGCCGTGGGTGGCCCGCCCGGGCCTCCGGGTCCGCCCGGTGCCGCCGGGTGGTGGTCCTCCGGGTCCCCCGGGTCCTCCGGGATCGGTGGCCCGCCTGGGCCGCCGGGTCCGCCGAGGCCGCCGGTGGGTGGTCCTCCGGGTCCGCCGGGTCGGCCCGTCGCTGGTCCGCCTGGGCCTCCGGGTCCGCCGATGGCCGCCGGGGCGGTCCTCCTGGTCCGCCCGGTCCGCCGACGGGTGGCCCGCCCGGTCCTCCGGGTCCGCCGGTGCCGCCCGGGCCACCGGTCCACCGGGTCCTGCGCTGCCGGCGGAGGCTCCGATGGTCGGCCGCCCTCGCGGTGCCGGTCGCGAAGCCGCCGCCGGCGCTGCCCGAGTCGCCGGAAACGTGTCGTCGGCTCCCGAGCCGACGTTCGACGAGGCCGCGACCGCGCCCACGAAGCCGGAGCCGGCGCAGCCCGACGCCATGCAGCCGGCCGCGCCGCGCAAGGCGACGCGGACGATCCAGAAGACCAAGCCGACGCGCCGGCTGCAGCCGGGCGACCTCATCTGCGGCGAGTGCGGGGAAGGCAACCCGCCGGCCCGGAAGTTCTGCAGTCGTTGCGGCGAGTCGCTCGTCAGCGCTGAAGTCGTCAAGCGGCCGTGGTGGAAGCGGCTGTGGCCACAGAAGAAGGTGAAGCAGCTCGAGGTCGGAGAGCGTCCGGGCAAGGCCGGCGTCAAGGCCAAGAAGAAGTTCGGCCAGGAGACGATGCTCGCCCTGCGCAAGGTCGTCACCACCGCGGCGATCGTCATCGTGGCCGCGCTCGCGTTGCTCCCGCCGCTCCGCAACTGGGCCCAAGACACGTTCGTCCAGCCGGTCAAGGACAAGTGGAACGACTACACGACGCAACAGTTCGTCCCCGTGAACCCGGCGGCGCGCGTTGGCGACGACGCAGACACCGGAGAACCCGGCGACGAACGCCATCGATCACGCGGGCAACACGTTCTGGGTGGCGCCTGCGGGCAACGGCGAACCCGTCCTCGTGCTGACCTTCGGTGGGCAAACCGTCGATCTCGACAAGGCCATCATCCAGAACGGCGCTCGCGACTCGTTCGCCCAGTTCAGTCGAGCGCAGAAGCTCCACCTCGTGTTCAACACCGGGAAGACGTCGGACATCGACCTGAAGGACGCGCCCGATCCACAGAAGGTCGGCATCTCGCAACGGTCACGGCATCACGCAGGTCGAGATCCACATCGTGTCGACCTACCAGGCGATCGGGACCCCGCCTCCGCCGGTGGCGATCTCCGAGATCGAGCTCTTCGCGGAGAAGTAGCGGAGCGCCGCCCGGACGCTCACCGCCCCAGCGGTGGTCAACGCCCGGGCGTTGCACACGGAGGACGGGTTAGATCAGGCCTTCGCGCAAGGCCCAGGCCACCGCGTGCGTGCGGTTGCGCAGGCAGAGGCGCGTCGTGACGTCGTGGATCACGGTCTTGATCGTGCGTTGCGAGTAGGCGAGCTTCTTGGAGATCTCCTCGGTGTCGAACCCTTCGGCCACGAGGCGGAGCACGTCGATCTCGCGCTCGGTGAGTCCGGTCATCGTCAGCCCGCGCGGCGCGAGGACCTGACGTTGCAGTTGGCCGACCTGATGCAACAGCCGGCCGAGCATGTCGGGCGGCAGCGAGCCCTCGCCGCGGGCCGCCGACTCGACGAGCGTGACCAGCGACGTGGCCGATGCTTCGGCGCGGCGGAGGATTCCGCACACGCCCGCCTCGAGCAACGTGAGGATCACGGTGTCGTCGGGGTCGGGGACGACGATCGCGACTCGGGAGCAACCGAGGTGTTGGATGCTTCGGATGACGCGTATGACGTCCGCGTCGACCGAAGTCGGCGACGACGACGCCGACGACGGCCCGGTCGATCTCGTCTTCGGCGACGAGATCGACTTCGGGCTGCGGACGCAACCTCGACACGATGCCGGCCTCGGAGAGCTGGTCGGTTGCGTACACGTACGTGGGAATGCGATGCCTCATCCGGCGTACCTCGATTTCATTCGCCCTTGTCCTGCTCATGTGTTGTCCTGACCTCTTCGCTCCACCGGTCAGCCCCTCGTGAGGAAGTTCGGGGCCTGGCTCGTCGCGAACGCAACCAACAGCGATGCCCGCGCCGTAGCCGTCGGGGCCAGACCAGTGCCGATGACGAACCTCGATCCAGGGGTCGTCTTCGGGAACATCACCATGACGACCCGGAAGTTGCCCGTGCCGTCAGCGATGGCGATGCGTGACTCGGAGAACACGTGCGTCGGGTCGCGCGTGTCGACCGTCGTCAATGCAACCGCTTGTCCCGGCAGCCAGCTCGTGCCGATGACGTCAACCGTTCGCCCTGGCGCGGCGACACCGGGATTCACGGCGAGCGTCGGCGTTCGACCCATGAGCGGCGCGAGGTGTGGCGAACCTCCCGCCGTGTCGACGAACTGCACGAACGCCGACCGGTCGCCCGGCGCCGGTCGAGTGGAACGCGACCCGCACCACGCAGGTGGCGAGCGGGTTCACCACGACGCCGCTGCACAGATCCGACGTGATCGTGAAGTCACCGGGGTTGGCGCCGGTCAGTGTCACGCCGGAGATCACGAAGGGATTGCCGCCCACGTTCGTGACGGTCAGCGGCCGGTCGGGTGTGAGCTGTCCGAGCGTCTGCAGACCGAAGTCGAGCGGCACCGGAGCGACCTGGAACGCAGGCGCGCCCGGTCCGCCCACGAGTGACACGTCCGTCGTGATCCGAGAAGGCGGTGTCCCCGCCGGGATCGCGAGGCCTTCGGGGTTGCTGGCCGGGAAGGGAGTACCGGTGACGAGCCGGAGTGTCGCGGTGCGAGTGCCGAAGGCCGTCGGCGTGAAGTTCACCGAGACGACGCACGGCGTGTCGAGATGGAGGATCGCGTAGTTCGGCACGGCCGCGACGTTGGCCGCCGGCGCGTCCGGGCAACGGTGGCGAGCAGTTGGTGGTACCCAAGATGTTGAAGTCGCCCGGGTTGGCGCCGACGAGGGAAAGGCCGAGGACCGGCGCAGGTCCGAAGTCGTTGGTCGTGAACTGCACCAACGACGCCGGCGACGCGTTGCCGACGGGGACGTCGCCGAAGTCGACGTTCGCCGGGATGGGCGGATCCACCGGGCGCAGCTCGTGCAGGAAGACATCGTCGTGGTTGTTCGTGTCGGCGCCGGGCGGAAGCAGGTCGCTGCCGAACGAGCCGAAGACGGCGAACCGTCCATCGCCCGACAACGCCGTGCCGAACTCGCCGTCCCTGGGCATCCCGGTCGCATTGCCTGGATCGGCAGTCGGTCCGAGCAACTGTGGCGCGCCGGCGTGGCCTGGCGCGTCGATGTCGACGACGACCGCGACCGTGCACAGGCCCGTCGCAGTCGCCGGGCTCGTTCGGCAGGAGGTTCCTGGCGGTCGTGTCGAACGCGACGTAGCGCCCGTCGTCGCTGACGTCGGGATTGCGGGAGTTGTTGCTGCCGATGGCCGGCGGGTTGCTGCCCAGCCTCGGATGCGATCGTCGCTCGAGACGATGTTGCCCGCGGCGTCGCGACGGACGAACAGGATCTGGTCGTCGTCCGCGGGGAGCGGGCTGTTGAGCACCAGCGGCGTGCCGGGCGGTGGTTCGAACGAATTGCTGTAGCGGAAGTCGTACGCGATCACCGAGCCGTCGCCGCTCACGACCGGATCGGATGTGAGCGTGTTCTGGAGCGGACTCAACCGGTTGTCCCCGGCCACGAGCGGCGTGAACGCGCCGGTTGTCGCCAGCACGTACCGAGTGTTGCCTGGTGCATCCTTGGCGCCGGACCCGGTGATCCGACGGTCGTACACCCATGCTTCGGTCGCGGTTGAATCCTCGGGAAAGGCGAACAGTTCGTTGGCTTCGAAGACGACGTGGAGACCGTCCGCCGAGATCCGTGGCAGACGCGACTGATTGAAGTCGACGTTCGGCACCGTCAGCTCGGTCTCCAGCGCATCGCCCGGCTCGTACGGTATGCCGTTGCCGTTGCCGTCCTCGTCGACGACGACCGCCTGGGTGATGTTGGACTCGCTGCAGGGGATGACTTGGCCGGCTGGTAGCGGCTGGAGCGGAGTCGAGGTCCAGTACGTCACCTGCGAGCCGTCACCCGAGATGTCGGGATCGCACTCTGCGGCAGCCGCGGACTGGCCCACGACGTGCATCACCGGCGCACCGGTGAAGTCGCCGTTCGCGTCGGCCGGTCCACGGTCGAGCACGTAGACGGCCGGACGATCCGTGTGGTTGTCGGCGGGATCGGTCGTCAGCTTCGCGACGGTGCTGAGCGCGATGTAGCGGCCGTCGCCGGAGATCGAGGACGAGAAGGTCGCGGGGCCCGTGGGTGCGCTGCCGCCAGGGGTGGCGGACACGAGCGTGGTCGTTCCTCGCAGGTGGTCGCGGACGTAGACGTCCTCCTTGCCGTTGTTGTCACCCGGGTCGAGCTTCGCCGTGGTGACGAACGTGACGTACCGGCCGTTGGACGAGATCGATCCCGGCACCGAGTCGTTGGCGTTGATCTGGCCGGTCGGCCCGACTCCAGCGGCGCCGAGAGGTCCGAGGCTCACACGCTCGGTCACAGCTGGGCTGGCCGGCAGCCCCGACGCGCCCTGCACCAGCAACGAATCCTGCAGGACGGCGTGACCCGCATGCGTCACCACCAACTCCGCGCTGCGCAGCCCGGTACCCGTCGGATGGAACGTGATCGCCACCAAGCACGGCTGACCGATGTGGAACACCTGTTGGGTGCAGCTCTGCGGACTGACCGTGAAGTCGCCCGGATTGGCGCCGGCGAGGCTGACTTGCGACGCGCTCCAGGGGCCGAAGCTCTCCGTGTCGACGCTCACCGTGAATGGTCCCGACGTTGTGCCGACCGGCGTGTCCGGGAGCGGCGACGGGCTCGACGAGGCGCGTCAGCGACGCCTCCCACTCCTTCACGAAGACGTCGGGCGAGTTGTTCGTGTCGCCGTTCGAAGCAACGAAGTCGGTGGCGTCGGACGTGAGCGCCGAGAACTGTCCGGTCGCCGAGATCGCGACCTCGAAGCTCCGCTTGTTCCCGCTGAGGAACTGTTCCGAGCGCGAGCTCCGGCGCGGCGATCGGGCTCGGCGGCGGTGATGTCGACGGCATAGATCTCGCACCGCTTCACCGTCACGGCCGTCCCGCAGCTCGCGCCTTGGTCGTCGGCGAAGGTGAAGTTGGTCGCCGAGCTCGGGAAGTCCACGTAGTGGCCGTCCGCCGAGACGACCGGGCGGACGCTGTCCTGATCGCCGGCGCCTGTCGTCGAGCGGTTTGGTGGTGTCGGCACTGGCGACGATCGGGTTGATCGGGGCGCCGTTCGCGTCACGGTGCACGGCGATGATCTCGAGCGTCGCGTTGGGCAGCCGGCCCGGCGGGGTCGGGGTCTTCATCGGATGCGAGTACGCGTAGACCACGACGCTGCCGTCGCCCGAGATGCTCGGCGTCGCCGATGTCGTGCCCAGCAGGGGTCAGGGCGGGGATTGCCGTCGCCGTCCGTCAGGCTGAAGGCCGGTGTGGTCGCGACCGCGAACCGGGTGTTGCCGAGTTGATCGAGATCAGGCCTCCCGTCGACGGAGCGGTCGTACACGACTGCTCGGGGTGCACCACCGCTCACAGCCGGATCCGTGGCGACGAACACCACGTGCCTGCCGTCAGCGGAGACCTTCGGTGCGTTGCGGTCCGGTGCACCGTTGCTGACGTCGATGGACGCCTCGTCGAGAGCGTTCTCCGCGACGAGTCCGTTGTGGTTGCGATCACGGTCACGGACGACGGTGCGGTTGCTACCGCCGGTCACGAAGTGGAAGGCGATCTGGCTTCCGTCGGCCGAGATGCTCGGTGAGTCCGCTGCGCCCGCGACCGAGGTGGTCGTGCCCGGAGCGATGCTGACCAGGACGGGCGCGCCCGGCGCGGCCGGGAAGCTGCCGTCGAGCGCAGGGGCTCCCCGGTCGACGACGAAGACGCCCGAGGTCGTGAACGGCGTGCCACCCCACTGCGTGCTCTTCGACGTGAAGGCCACCCACCGACCGTCGTTGGACAACGCGGCCTGTGAGCTGTCGTCGCCGGCCACGCCGTTGGTCGTGTTCTGGAACTTGGAGACAAGCGTCGTCGTGCCGGCGACCGTGTCCCGCACGTACACGTCGTTCGAGCCGTTCGTGTCGTTGCTCGCGGCGCTGTTCTCCGGCGTCGTGAACGCGACGTAGCGGCCGTTGCCCGAGATGGCGGGCTGTGTTGCACCGGTCGCCAGCTCGCCGTTCGCGGTGTTGAGCGAGACGCGCTGAAGGTCGCCTTGCCCGTTGGGAGGGAACGCTCCCGAGCGCGTCGCGATCACAATTGGAACGGCGGCGAGAAGTGCGATCACGAGCGCGGCGCGCGCCGTTTTCCAAAGCCGTTTGAGGGAGAGGTCCACCCTGCTCTCCTAATTGCCACCCGTCGGTCGTCAGGGACTGACGATCCGTAGGCGGTCAATATGTCACATCGGACGTCTTTGCCCTAGAGGGAAGTTCGTGACAGTCGGCACTTTTGGGCGGACCGGGAGTGCTGGACATCCGGAGGGACGAGTTTTACGTTCCCGAACTAATGGGCGTGGCGACAGCAGTTGTGTCCCAGGCAGACGAAGTCGAGCCCGGCGAGTCCGTCTCCTGGAGTTATCGGATCCGCAATTCCGGCCAGGTGGTCGATCAGTTCATGATCGACGTGGTCGGTGACGTCGGAGAGTGGGCGACCGCTGAGCCCGCAGAGGTGAACCTCTTCCCAGGCGGCGAAGAAGAGGTGACGATCACCTTCGCTCCACCTCGGTCGTCGTCGGTGCCGGCCGGTGACATCCCGTTCGCCGTCCGCATCGTGTCGAGCGAAGACACCGCGGGCTCCGCGGTCGTCGAGGGAACGATCCGGGTCCTGCCGTTCGACGAGGTGAACGCCGAGCTGGTGCCGAGAACGATCCGGCTCAAGCGGCGAGGCACGACCGAGCTCGCCGTCGACAACGCGGGCAACACGTCGCGATCGGTGCAGTTCTTCATCGAGCAGGAAGAGGACAACCTGAAGGTGACCGTCGATCCGACGGTCATGGACCTCACACCGGGCAAGGCAACGTTCGCGAACGTCACCGTGCGCCCGAGGCGAACGTTCTGGCGTGGCGATCCGAAGACGTTGCCCTTCCAGGTCGCTGTCCTGAACGAGGACCGAACCGGCCCGCCGGTGTACGCCGACGGCGTCGTCGTGCAGGAGCAGCTGCTCCCGAAGTGGTTGCTGAAGCTTGCTGCTCGCGCTGCTCGCCGCCGCGCTCGTGCTCTTCATCCTGTGGCAGACCGTGTTCAAGTCCGTGATCGAATCCACGGCGAAGGACGCGGTGAAGCCGCAGGTCGCGGCCGCGGCCGAAGCCGCGAACCAAGCCAAGACCGCGCAGCAGGCCGCCGACAGCGCCGCGACCAAGGCAGCCGGCAGTGCCAGCCAGGCAGCCGAGAGCGCGACCCAGGCAGGCGCGGTGGTGGTGGCGGCACTGCAACGACGACGACGACGATTCCAGGAGCGGTTGGTTCGGGCGGCGTGCTCGGCCAGGGCACACCGGGCGCCTTCCGGCTGACGTCGCCGGCTACCGCGCTGCCGGTGCCGAACAACACGACGTTCGTCTCCTCGCCCCCGGCCCCGGTTCCCGCAGGCAAGCAACTGCTGATCACCGACGTCGTGTTCGAGAACTCAGCCGGCGACACAGGCACGTTCAGAGTCCTGCGCGGCACTGACATCTTGTTCGAGGAAGGGCTCAACAACTTCCGCGATCTCGACTACCACTTCGTGACGCCGATCATCGTCGATCCCGCCTCCGGACAGAACCTGACGATCGCGGTCGCGTGCCAGACCACAGTCAACAACGGGCCGTGCACGGCGTCCGCGTACTTCGCAGGCGTCGCCAACACGCCGACGCCGCCCTGATCGGAGAGCGACGATGCCACCGAACGTCACGGCGACCGCCATGCTGACCTGCAGCTTCGGCATGGCGCCGTCCACGCTGAACGTCCTGCCCACCAACCGGGTACTCGTCGAGGGGAAGCCGGCGGCGACGGTGCAGGACATGGTGGCGATCACCAACATCCCGCCCTTCGGGATGTGCACCACGCCCACCAATCCTGCGGTCGCGGCGGCGACGTCCGCGGCGATGGGCGTGCTCACCCCGGCACCATGTATGCCGGTGGTGACCGGGCCGTGGATGCCAGGCGCCTTGCTCACTCAGATCGGCGGCATGCCGGCATTGACGTCGACATGCACCTGCATGTGCGCCTGGGGCGGCGCCATCACGATCGGCAACCCGGGCAGCGTCAAGACGACCAGCAACTGAGCCGGCCGAGTCCGGCTCGGAGTTGTTCCGTTGCCGCGTTCGTTATGCGGACGAGCCGCGCATGTCGATGACGTTGGAGCCGTCGTCGTCCGCGCCGTCGACCGGCGCGAGGTGCTTCATCTCGTCGACGAGTTGCGCGCCGAGTCGATCGAGCGCGGCCTGCACGACCCGTGAGAGAACCTGGAAGCGGACGTCGATCGCATGCTCGACAGCTTCGGACGATGCGTCGTCTCGATGCTCCGCGTCGTCCGCGAATGTCTGCAGTCCCGCGCTGATCTCGCGCACCGTCGACTCGATGTGGGTCAGCCGCTGCTCGAGCGCTTGCAGCTGCGCCGCGGCCCGTCGTGACGGCGGGTCGAGCCGCGATGGTGTCGATGTCGTCTCCGCGTGCGCGGTCGGCGCGGGAGGTGGCGGAAATCCCGGCAACCGCAACTGCACTGGCACCGCCGGCTCGGCTTCGCGCGATGGTTGCAATTCATCGCGCAACGCTGTCCCGTCGAGACCGGACCACTCATCGAGACGCATGCGCCACCGACCGAGCGCGCCGAGCAGCTCGTCGGTGTGATCGCCGTCGTCCGTCTCCTCACCTGCCTCCGCGGTATCGGCGGTGGGCAACTGGAACAAGACGCGGTCGTCCGTGCGAAACATCGCGGTCCAACGCAGCCCGCTCTCGTTCCACGCGACGAGTTCCGCCCCGACGTGCGCGTTTTCGGGGCGGGCCGCCACCGTCACGACTGCATCGACGGGATCGTCGAAGTCCTGCGCGGCCACTGGCGTGAGGTCGCCCATCTGATAGCAAGCAACTGTCCACGTGTTCTCCGACACGGCCGGATCCGGGACGAGCAGCTCACCGAGCTCGTCGGACGCGCCGGCTAGAGCGAGGCTGACGAGCAGCCGCGCTGCCTCGGTTGCCACCGGCGGTCGAGCCACGGTGTCGAGGTCGAGGCCGTCGAGCTGCGCCGCTGCGGTACGGAACCGCGCGCCCGCCGTGGGGTCGGCTTCGATGCACATGGCTTCGGTGAGGCGTTCGAGCTCTGCAGAGTCCACCACGCGACCTCCGGACGTCCGCACCCGCCAAGACCCCGGACAGTATGTCTCATCTCCGATCGGTCAATCGCATCGCGTCTCGGAGCCAGCTGTGTGCGCGAACCGACCTGACGCGTCGGTTGACGCACACAGCTCCTTCAGTTGCGGACGGACGGCTTGGGTTGCTTGTTGTGCGCGGTGCCGGACTTGGGCTGCGTCGGATGTGGTGCCTTCGGATGGTTGGCGGGTTTGGGATGACTCGCCGCCTTCTTGTGGCCAGCCGGACTCGCTGGGGTGCCGGGGTCGGTCACCGAGCTGTCCGACGTCGTGACTTTGGACGTCTTGCCCGACGAGCATCCTGCCGCGAGCAGGGCGGCGAGCAACCCGCACGCGGACATCCGGATGACCTTGGAGCGCATCGGTGCGAACGTACCCGCGGTTCACGCGCTGTCGTTGTCGCGCCGCACGGTTTCGCTCAGGACCGTCATCGCGAGAAGCGCGCCCACGGCAGCGGGCAACAGCCACCACCAGTTGCGTCCCGAGTCGACGGCGAAGTACGTCGCACCGATTGCGAAAACGACACCGACGGCAACCCGCCAGTCGTCGCCGACGACGAAGTCGTACCAGAACCGGAAGAACGATTCGACGTACTTCACGTCGCGAGCTCCGCGGCGAGCAACCGAACATGACGGCGTCGCGTCGCAGCGACCAGAAGCGCGCTGACGGCGGCGACGTAGGCGAGAACACCCAGCAGCGCCACATCCCCACCCGGCCACTCGACGCCCGCGCCTTCGCTTGCCCAGAACACGCCGAACGTGGTCAGCATCACGCCGACGACGAACTTGATCGTGTTCTCCGGTACGCGGCTGAGCGGCTGGTGCACGATCAACCCAGCGGCGAGCACGACGAGTCCGGCGGCGGCCGCGCCCACCGCCGCCAAGGCGACGTTGTGCTGCGCGCCACCGATCGTGATGACGATGAACGCAACCTCGAGTCCTTCGAGAAACACGCCCTTGAACGCAACGGTGAACGCGTACCAGTCGAGCCCTTCGCGGTCGATGGTTGCGGCGCGCGCCGCCTCCTGTTCGTCCTTGAAGATCTCGTCCTCGTCATGGAGCGCCTTGAACCCGCCGTATCGAAGGATCGACTTGCGCAGCCACTGCAAACCGAACACGAGCAGCAGACCGCCGACGATGACTCGCAACCCGTCGATGGGAAGCACGGCGAGTGCCGGTCCGAGTGCGGCCACGACGAGCGTGAGCGCGACAAGAGCGGTCGCGGTGCCGATCAGCGTCGATCGCCATCCTCGTGTCACCCCCACCGCGAGCACGATCGTCAACGCTTCGACCATCTCGACCGCACAGGCGAGAAACGACGCCAAGACGATGAACAGATCGTGCGTCACGGCTCGGTTCCCTCGTCGCCGGACTGCGGCGGTGTGTGCCAATCGATGTCGACCGACCGCGTTGCATCGGGGTGCTCGCGCAGCCAGTGGCGGGCGTACGGGCACCACGGGACGATGGTCAATCCCTCGGATCGTGCGCGGTCGATTGCAGCCAGCACGAGTTGCCCGCCGACGCCACGACCCTGCAACGACGGATCGACCTCCGTGTGGACCAGGATGAAGCGGTTGTCCTCACCGAGCCGGTACACGAGCTCGGCATCGATGTCGCCGCTGTCGCCGCCGCTGGTGGCCGTTCGATGGACGAACCGGTGGTGCGCTCGGTCGTCGACGACGGCGCTGGGTCCCGAGGTGTCGCTCATCTAACCGGTCGGTCCGAACCGCTCGATGCGTATCGCGTTCTCGGCGACCCCGGCACCGACGAGGAGGTCGCTGGCGGCTTCCGCGAATCGACTCGAGCCGCAGACGTAGGTCGTGGCGCCTTCGCGTACATGTGCCAGCAGATCGTCCGCGGTCAGCCGTCCGGCCGCGCGATCGACATCCGCAGGAGTCTGGCGCGTGTAGACGATGGTCGTGTCAGGGCCGTGGATCTCGTCCGCGTAGATCAGATCCTCGGGCGACCGCACCGACAACACGAGGTGTGCTTGATGTTGGTCGGGACGAGCGCGGGCCAGTCGCAGCATCGCCATCAGCGGAACGACACCGGAGCCCCCGCCGACGAGCAGTGCGGGGCTGCTCCCGTCCCACACGAACCAGCCACCGATCGGACCGCGGACCTCCACCATGTCGCCGGCGACTGTCTCGTCGTGCAGGAAAGTCGAAACCTCACCATCGTCCAACCGCTCGATCGTCAACTCGATCTCACTGCCGTTGCCCGGTGGCGTCGCGACCGAATAGGACCGCTGCGCGGAATAACCATCGGGTGCGGTGAGCCGGACGAGGAAGTGCTGGCCCGCCATGTACGGCGCCGGTTCCGGAAGGGAGAGTCGGAACGTCTTGACGCGCGCCGTCTCGGGCTTGATGTCGAGAACCGTCGCGGCCTGCCAGCGCCCGATCTTCGGTACATCGTCCGGAGCGTCGGCGTCAGGTGCGATGCTCGTCATCGGCGTCGCCTAGTCGCCCTGGTAGCGCTGCTCGAGCCAGGGATCGCCACGGTCGTGGTACCCGCGCACTTCCCAGAACCCGGGCTCGTCGTGATCGAGCACCCGGAGGCCCGCGACCCATTTCGCGCTCTTCCAGAAATAGAGGTGCGGGACGAGCAGGCGTGCAGGGCCGCCGTGGTCGCGTGCCAGCGGTTGTCCGTCGACCTCCCATGCAACCCACGCCTTGCCTCCGGTCACATCGGCAAGCGGCAAGTTCGTCGTGTAGCCGGTGTGCGAGAACGCGACCACGTGCGTTGCAGCCGGCATCGGCGATGCAGCCTCGAGCAGCGTGTCGACGGAGACACCTCTGAAGCTCATGTCGAACTTGGACCATGTCGTCACGCAATGGATTGCGCCCTGATAGTCGTCGACCGGCAGCGCGTGGATCTCGTCCCACGACCAGGACATCGGGTGGTCGACGAGTCCCTCGACGCGGAACGTCCACGAGTCGAGGTCGAGCTTGGGCGTCACCTCGGCAGTGAGCACGGGCCACGAGCGCCCGGTGTCGTACTGCCCGGGCGGGAGGCGCGGGTCTCGGTTGGCCTGTCGCCCGAAGAAGCCACGCGTGAACCGGCCCATGCGGGGAGGCTAGGCCGTGGCGCCGGACTCGTCGGCCTCGTGTGAGATCACCAACTGCCACGAGTTGCTGAGCGCGATCCCGAGCAGCACCAGCACACCGGTCGCGAGTACCGCCGAGTAGTCACGCGGGTCGCCGTCGAGCGCTCGGACTGCGCCGCCGGCCGCGACGACGAGTAGGCCGCCGTGGTAGAACGCGGCGCGGACGTAGTTGAGCCGGCGAGCGCGGATCGCGGCCGCGGTGAAGGGTGCCGAGAGCCCAATGGCTCCGATCGCGACACCGAGTTGCGCGATGCCGACGAGCCTCGACTCCGTCGCGGCCAGCGCGAGCAGGGCGACCAGCGTGATCGAGGCGAATGCGTAGAACGCCGATCGCGCTCGCCCGATCATGAGGTGTGAGTGACGGATCTCCCTCGGCCGCAGCGAGACCGCGATGAACAGGAGCCCCGTCAACGCCGCCGCCGCACCGCCCGCGGCGACGTAGAAGTCCGACCACCGGTCGACCATCGCGGCTCGACCCTACGGTTCGAGCGGCGGGACGGGCACCGTGATCGCGGGGGCCTCGACTCCACCGTCGACCTGGAAGATCTTGCCGGTTACCCAACTCGATGCATCCGACGCGAGGTACAGGGCCGCGCACGCGATGTCCTCCGGCTCACCCGGCCGAGCCATCGGCGTGCCGGCGATGAACTGCGAGCGGAGGTTGTCGTCGGTGAGCACGACGTCGAGCGCTTGGGTCGCGACTCCGCCGACCGCGATCGCGTTGATGCGCACGCGTGGGGCCAGATCTGCGGCCATGTTGCGGGTCATCATGTTGAGCGCCGCCTTGCCGGCGCCGTAAGCGACGAAGCTCGTCTGCACCATGTCGCTCGACCGCGACGAGATGTTCACGACTGCGCCCGAGCCGGCGGTGTCGACCATTGCGCGCGCGGCGCGCTGGGTCAGGAGGAACGCGGCAGTGACGTTGAACCGGAGCGCGGTCTCGAAGAAGCGCTCGCTCGTCGCCATCGCGGCGCGGGGCATCGTGCCGCCGGCGTTGTTCACGAGCACGTCGAGCCGTCCGAAGTGTTCGACCGTTGCGTCGACCAGGTGATCGAGGTCCTCTGTCTGCATCACGTCGGTGGGCACCGCCAACGCCCGTCGCCCGAGCGCGGCGATCTCGGCGGCCACGTCGTCGAGGTCGTCCGCGGTGCGGGCTGCGCACGCCACATCGGCGCCCGCCTCGGCGAAGCCGATGGCGATACCACGCCCGATTCCTTTGCCGGCGCCGGTGACGATCGCGACGCGTCCGTCGAGCCGGAACCGATCGAGGATCACGTCGAGGCCCGGCCCGCAATGAGCGGGAGATCGAGGTACGTCTTGATCCCAGGCCCGGCTTCGCACACATACGGAACAGCGTTCACGCAGTGCATGGCTGTTGCGACGATGCCCCGGTTACGCGCGAGACCGGTCGCGATGGAGTCCGGATGGAAGCCGTGGAAGACCGCGGTGAGGGAGGGATCGCCGACGACCTCGACCTCGAACCGCTCGCGCTCCGGCCCGAAGGTCCACGCCGGGTCGAGATGGTCCTCACCCATGAGCCAGTTGACCCGAGCGCTGATGACGGGCTCGCCCCCGACGAGGCCCTCCCAGCGGAACCGTTGCGCAGCCACGAGCCCGGGCTCGATCACGCCGATCGGCGACTGGATCGGTGCCGTGGCGACCGCGACCTCGTGGACGGTCTGCAGCTCCGGGTCGAGATCGAAGCCGAGCGTGTCCGCCACCATGTGGACCGACTGACGGAATCCCTGGCCGAGGATGTCGGCCATGACGCTCGTGCGCGCCACGTCGGGCTCGGCGCCGAACAGCATCACGTCACGGACCACCTCCGGCGCGTCGTACGTACGGATGTCCGAGAACTCCTCGGCGCGCACGAACGTGATCGAGCCCGTGCAGCGCGGAGAGCATCAGCGGGAACTTCTCGGTGATCCCACCCGGATGGATGCCGGTGCCGTGAAGCGTCGCGTTGCCTGCGCTGCACGCCGCTTCGATCTTGGCTGTCGTCGATCGATCCGGGTACACCCACCCGACCGGTGTCGAGATGCTCTTGCCCGACTGCAGGATGCGGATCACGACCTTGGGGTCGGCGAGCAACGGTGCGTACACGACGCAATCGGCATCGATCGCGAGGACGTCGTCGATGTCGTTCGATGCGACGACCCCGACGCGATCGCGCCCGATGAGCTCGCCCACATCCTTGCCCGACTTCGACTCCGAGTGGACCCAACATCCGACGAGCTCGAGATCGGGGTGCCCGAGGATGCCCTCGATGGCCGCCTTGCCGACGCCGCCGGTTGCCCACTGGATCACACGAAACGTTCGCCCGGTCAACGTCCCCCCCCTCGCCGCATTGAACCACAGTGCCTCGCGCGTGCACATCCGACGCCCGGGCGTCTCGCCACATCCTGTGTGGTCAGTCGCCCGGGCGTCGCAAACGCGACCTCAGGGCGAGGCGGGCACGTCGACCTCGGAGCCGTACGCCCAGTTGTTGGTGCACTGGTAGAGCGCGAGGGCGTGCGCGTACTCCTGATCGGGAGTCGGGTGCGGCGGCGGGCCACGATCGTCGACTCGGCAGCGGACGTCCGACACCAGCGGCCCCGCCACGACCGACAGGTCGAAGCGGACCCGCGTCGCCTGGTTGCGGACGTCGGGGACGACCGTGCGGACGGCGATGAAACCCCACAGCAACTGGCTCACAGCCAGCGCGACGAACCACTCGGGTCGGGTTCGAGGGACGAGGGCGAACACGATGACGACGCAAACGAGCACCGGCAGCAGGTGGGTGAACTTCCATGGCAAGCGAAAGAACAGCGCTTCCTGCAGCACGCCCCCGATCAGGGCGAATGCCAGCAGGGTGCTGGAGCGCCAGCGGCGGAGGGCATCGACGAACGATCGCCATCCGACCGCGAGGACGATCAGCGCGGGCAAGCCGATGAACAGCGCCTGCTTCAACACCCATCGACCGAACAACCCTGCCACCGTCGGCGAACCGAACGTGTTCTCCAGGAAGTCGGCCGAGCGGCCGACTGAGATCCACGCAGGAACGAACAACGCGCAACCGAGAACACCGGCGAGGACGCCGGAAACCACAGTCTGCCGCGAGATCGAACGCCGCAGGATCGCATCGGCGGCGAGATACGCGACGACCAGCAGCACCGTGGCCATGCGACACCCGATCGCGAGCGCCCACAACGTTCCCGCCAACCATGGCCGGCGCCGCTGCGCCGCTTCGACGCCACCGAGCAGGAAGGCGATAGCCCACAGCGCGTCGATGAGCGACGTCGCGCTCACGATGAAGAACGGGTTCGCGACGACCGCGAGCGTCGCGAGCTCTGCGTGCTTCGCGCCCGCGCGGCGGAGGAGCGAGGGGAGTAGGTACAAGATCGCGGCAGCCGCGGCGAGCGACCCGAGGTTCGTCGCGACGGATCCCGCCGACGCGATCGAGCACCGCAGTTGCGGCCTCGTGCACCGGTGCGCCGGGTGGCCGGGACATCACGTAGTGGCCGGCGCGTATGGAGTTCGCCGAACTGCGCACGTTCCAGGTATCGACGTCGGTCCCGTAGCCCGAGAACACCAACGGCAGGAGCGGAACGAGCACCAGGTAGAGGGCGTACGGACGCGACCTCAACCAGTCGGACGCTCGCTCGGCCCATGTGGCTGCCGCGGTTGTCCTCACCGCCACAGCTCTGGCCACGGATTTGCAGCGTACGCGGTCACATGCGGCCGCCCGAGTAGACCATGCCGATGCCGAACGTCCGGGCGGGTCGGACCGACGCTGCCTGGTTCCCGGCGCTCGCGCCGAGGTCAGGTGTCGGCCAACGTGCGCAGACGCTCGACGCGGTCGTCGTCCGTTCCGAGGTAGCGCACCAACACCCCCATGACGCGATCGATGTCGAGCGTGCCCGCCGCTTGCATCTCTTCGAGGTCGGCCCAATCCTTCGTGCGACTGAAGAACGCCTTGAACACCGCGAGGTCGGAGCACGACAGGAACGGCAACTCAGCGCCGTCGAACGCTTCCCAGCGAGCGCGGGCCGCAACCTGGTCGTGGAACTCGGTCGTGTTCAGGAACACGTCGACCGGTGTCGTATCCCACCACAGGCGCTGCTGTCCGTCGCGCGCGAGCGACCGGACGTCGTCTTCGTCCCACGCGATCTCGCGCGGCAGCACGTCGAGAACATCGCGTACCTGATCGGTCCCGGTGAACACGTTGAGATCGATGTCGATCGTGCCTCTGGCACGTTCTGTGCACCACGCCAGCGCCAGCGCGCCGCCGAAGGCATGCGGGATGTCGGCCTCTCGGAGGGCGCGATGGATGGCTCGCATCTTGGCCGGGATGCCGACCTTCCTCGGCACTACGTGGCACTCACTCGGGGCCGAAATCGCGGGAACCGCAAGGTGCGGCTGTGGCGTGCCGGGAACCGCCCGGCGAGCTCGAGGACCTCGACGAGCTCACGGCCACGATCAGCCGGGTCGGCGCCACCGACGGACTTCGTGAGCTCGAGGTCCGGCCGGAAGCCCGCAGCTCGCACGATCCGATCGAAGGTAGCGACCGAGGGTGTCTTGCGGCCGTTCTCGTACGCCGCGAGCGTCGCGTGCGACGTGCCGGCGCGACGAGCGAGCTCGCGGAACGTGAGGCCTGCTCGGAGGCGCGCGCTCCGGAGTTCGACGGCGGCGTTCATGTCTGTAGATGGTATCCGATCAGACACCACGTGCGATGCGGTGAGGCGCAGCTCGGCCAGGTCGCCGGCATCCGATCCATAAGATCGCCTGCCCATGGCAGAGTTCGAGACCCTCGTGGTACGCAAGGACGACGGCGTGATGTGGGTGTCGCTGAACCGCCCCGAGGTCCGCAACGCCATCAATCAGCAGATGCAACGCGAGCTCGCTCAACTGTGGACCGGTCTGCGGTACGACGACGACGTCCGCTGCGTGGTCCTGACCGGTGAGGGCGAGTCGTTCTGCACAGGCATCGACCGGGCGGAAGCAGTCTCTGACGACAACAACGCGGCGATGGCGACAGGGACCTATCCCGGCTATCCCACGCCGTGGATGTACGACGATCCGGGACGCGACGTCGGACCGAAGACCGCGCGACCTCTGGAAACCGGTCGTGGCCGCGGTCCATGGCATCGCGTGCGGCGGCGCGTTCTACATGCTCGGCGAGGTCGAGTTCATCATTGCCAGTGAGGACGCTGTCTTCTTCGATCCTCATGTCACGTATGGAATGACAGCCGCGTTCGAGCCGATGCAGATGCTCTCGAAGATGCCGTTCCCCGAAGTCATGCGTTTGTCGCTGCTCGGCGCGCACGAGCGGATGTCTGCGCAGCGCGTGTTCCAGATCGGGCTCGTCACCGAGGTCGTACCCCGCGACGAGCTCGTGGAGCGTGCCGGCTGGGCGGCTCGGGTCATCGCCGACTCACCACCGCTGGTCGTGCAAGGGACCATGCGGGCGCTGTGGACTGCGCTCGAGGTCCCTCGTACGCAAGCCCTCGGGACGGCCAACCTCTTCACGAGGATCGGCTCGGATGCGGCTGCGTTCAAGGCCGGACAGGAGCGCTTCACTTCCGGCGAGCGTGTGCGCTGGCGGCTGCGCTGACGAGCGCCCGCCGGCGCGAGATCACGGGACGCCTACGGCGACTCACCGCCAAGCCTCCCATTCGACCATCGTCCGCAATGGGCCTGCGAACAGAGGCCGCACGTCGCCCGACGCCCACCGTTGCTCGATCAGCGGCGTGAGCGCCTTCGTGATCGCGAGCGGATCATCGTCGAGATACAAGACCGTCGCGTACACGGCGTCGCCTCGCGCTGCGGCGGGAGCGTCCACGCTCTCGTCGAGCCGAACATCCACGCGCCGCAGTCCCCGGCACCTCCAACACGCTCGGATAGTGATCGGTGCGCAGCCACTGCAACCACCGGTCGGGCCGAGCGCCGGTCGGCTCCTCCACGACGACCATCACGCCACGATGCGGACGAAACGGCACCACCTCGTCCGACACCAGAACGCGCGGTGCCGCCTGCTGGTGCAACAGGGCGAGCATCCGGAGCGCGAGCGACGGACGGCGTTCGGGGAACCGACCCTTGTCCGCCAACCGCCTGCCCAGGTCCATGAACTCGGCGAAGGTCTGCTCGACGGGATCGGCCACGAGGTAGCTCACGACGTTGCCGATGTCGCCCAGCGGTCCCGCCGCGGCGATGCGGCGGTCGGGATAGTCGCCGTCGGCGATCCAGCGCTGCGCGAGCACGATGCCCGGCAGTTGGTACTGCTCGGGCATGTGATCGAGGAGGTGCCACCGAAGGTAGCTGCCGTCGTCGTCCGCAGGAGCCGGCGCCGTGAAGCTGAAGATCCCCGCCTCGACCCTGGTCATCCGCTGTTCTCCCTCGGCTCCATGAACCGTCACGAGCCTGCCACCATGAGCGCCGTGAACGACAACGTGGTCTTGATCGACGAGCCGGCACCTCACGTTCGACGCGTGACGATGAACCGTCCCGAGAAACGCAACGCGCTGAATCACGCGTTGCGGGGCGGGATCTTGAACGCGTTGCGCGAGGGCGATGCTGATCCCGACGTTCGGGTTCAGATCGTGCGAGGCGCGGGCAAGTGCTTCTCCGCCGGCTACGAGTTGGGGGGAGGCAACGCCGGCCTCGAGATGCCCTACTACACGCCGGGCGGCGACGGGCAGTGGCCGCGTCACGTGACCGAAGGGTGGATGAGCATCTGGGATCTGGCCAAGCCCGTGATCGCGCAGGTCCACGGCTACTGCCTGGCCGGTGGCAGTGAGCTCGCCACCGGCTGCGACCTGGTCTATGTCGCGGAGGACGCGAAGATCGGGTATCCGGCGGTGCGGTTCGGTGTGCCGGACATGCATTTCCACGCGTGGCTGTGTGGCATGCGCGCCGCGATGGAGATGATGCTCACCGGCGACTCGATCTCAGGAACCGAAGCGGTCGAGTTGGGGTGGGCGAACCGCGCGTTCCCGGCCGAGGACCTCGAGGCGGCGGTCGTGCGCGTCGCGGAACGCATCACCTTGGTCCCGGCCGACATGGTGCAGTTGAACAAGCGGGTCGTGCATCGGGGTATGGAGGTGATGGGTCTGCGCACCGCGATCCGCGCCGGTACGGAGTTGTGCGCTCTGGGGACGAAGCAGGAGTCCATGTACGCGTTCATCAGCGAGATGCGTGCCGGTCTCACGCAGGCGCTGCAGCGCCGCGACGAGCCCTTCGGCGACTACCGCGCCGTGGAACCGCACGAATGATGCATGCCCGCGCCCGGGGTGCCGGGCTCAGGTCGTGAGGATGGTGGCGGCGGCTGTGCCGGGCGCGCCGTAGACATGGGCGAACCCGACCTTGGGGTTGCCCGCGACCTGGCGGTCGCCCGCTTCGCCGCGGAGCTGGCGGACGAGCTCGTGCATCTGGCGGAGGCCGGAGGCGCCGATGGGCTCGCCGTTGGCGATCAGCCCGCCGTCGGTGTTGATCGGCATCGGGCCGGCGATCTCGGTCGCCCCGTCGGCGACGAGCTTCTCCTGGTCGCCGTCGGCGCAGAACCCGGTCTCGGCCATGTGGATCACCTCGGCGCCGGCGTCGGTGTCCTGCAACTGGATGACGTCGACGTCGTCGGGGCCGATGCCGGCCGCGTCGAACGCTGCCCGTGACGCGTACACGGTGGGGGACACGTCCTCGTCGACGGGGGCGTAGGTGGCGTGCACCTCGTAGGCGCCGTAGCGGCGAGTGCGGATCTCGGTGGCGCGCACGTAGATGGGTGTCGACGTGTAGCGGTGGGCGATGTCGGCGCGGCACATCACCACCGCGGCGGCCCCTTCGTCGGGGGCGCAGAACATGTACTGCGTCAACGGATAGTTGAGCATCGGCGAGTCGAAGATGTCCTGCTCCGGGATGGGGCTGCGCCGGAACGCGTTCGGGTTCAACGAACCGTTGCGGTAGTTCTTCGCCGCCACCTTCGCCAACGTCTCGCGCGAGATGCCGTGTTCGTGCATGTACCGGTTGGCCTTCATCCCGAAGAACTTGGTGGTCAAGAACTGGCCGGTCTCGCCGTACCAGTCCGGCAGTCCGAGCATGGACGGCGGCGCGGTGAACGCGCCGCGCGGGTGCTTGTCCATCCCGACCGCCACCCCGAGGTCGTACTTGCCCAACCGGATGGTGTCGGCCGTCAACTGGATCGCACTCGCAGCGGTGGCGCACGCGTTGAACACGTCGGTGAACGGGATCCCCGTCAGGCCCACCAGCCGGGTCACCGCGTCGGGGTTCATCACCTCCAAGCTGCCGCCGAACGCGAACTGGATGTCGCCCCACCCGACGCCCGCATCATCGAGCGCGGCGAGGATCGCCTCAGCACCCATGTCCATGGCCGGTTTGTCGACCGAACCGACCGAACGGGTGCAGACCCACCCCGACGATGGCAACGTCGTTCATCTCGATACTCCTGTGATTCAGACCGGCGCGAACGCGAAGGCCATGACCTCGGACCCGTCCTCGTCCACGAAGAACGGGAACATGGTCACCTCGACCTCCATCCCGAACCGGACCTTGTCAGGATCGGTCTCGGTCAGCCGCCCTTCGACCTTCACCACGTCGCCCAGTTGGACGAGACCGACCGCGAAGGGCTCGAACGTGTCCGGCGTCTGACCGCCGGCGAAGCCGGGGTGCGGCAAGAAACCCTGCGTCGTCCACGTGACCACAGTCCCCCGCCGGGGCAGCACCACCTCCGACATGTCCGCGGCGCTGCACTGGGGACACCGGCCCTGCTGCGGGAACGTCGTCGCACCACAGTTGCCGCATCGGCTGCCGATCAACTGCGGCGGCTCGTCGGGCCATGTCGACAACTCCGGCGCCAGCGCCTTCTGCATCAGTCCCCCGTTTCTTATGCTGGCGGATCGTAGTGGCCTGCCTCACAGCGGATCTCATCGCACGGTTGAAAGGAGTGCTGCATGACGGCACAGGGCGAGCGGCGGATGCTCATCGACGGCGAGCTCGTTCTCGCCGAGTCCGGAAAGACCTTCGACAACGTCAACCCGGCGACGGAGGAAGTGCTCGGCGACGTGTCCGACGGGTCGACGGTCGAGATGCATCGAGCGATCGACGCGGCGCGGCGCGCGTTCGACGAAACCGAATGGTCGACGGATCGTTCGTTCCGGCAGCGGTGTCTCGAACAGTTGCAAGAAGCGCTCGAGACCGAGCTGGAGGACTTCCGCGAAGAGCTGATCCTCGAGGTCGGCTGCCCGCGCATGATCACGCACGGCCCACAGCTGGACGTCCCCGTGCAGGAGGCGATTCGCTGGCCGGCAAAGCACATCGACGAGTTTCCGTGGTCGACCGACCTGTCCGGCGCCACCGACTTTCGCGGATTGCCCAACGCTCGCCGGATCGTCAAGGAGCCGGTCGGCGTCGTCGGCGCCATCACGCCGTGGAACTTCCCGGTCGAAGTCATCCTCAACAAGATGGGCCAGGCGCTCGCGACAGGGAACACGATGGTGTTGAAGCCGGCGCCGGATACGCCCTTCAACGCGACTCGTCTGGGTCGCGTCGTCGCCGAACGCACCGACATCCCCGCCGGCGTGTTCAACGTCGTGACGTCGTCCGACCATCTCGTCGGCGAGGAGTTGACGCTCTCGCCGAAGGTCGACCTGATCTCCTTCACCGGATCGACCGCGGTCGGCAAGCGGATCATGGAAAAGGGGGCGGCGACGCTGAAGCGGCTGTTCCTCGAGCTCGGTGGGAAGTCCGCCACCATCGTCCTCGACGACGCTGATTTCGGCGACGCGTTGTTGGCCGGGATGGCGGTGTGCTTCCACGCGGGCCAGGGCTGCGCCATCCAGACCCGAATGCTCCTCCCGCGCACGCGGTACGAAGAAGGCGTCGAGATCCTCAAGGGCAACCTGGCCGCCGTTCCGTACGGCGACCCGCAACAGGCCGACGTCCTCATGGGTCCGGTCATCTCGGAGAAGCAACGCGACCGGATCCTCGGCTACATCCAGAAGGGTCTCGACGAGGGCGCGACCCTTGCCCTCGGTGGGGCACGGCCCGAGCATCTTCCGTCCGGCTACTACATCGAACCGACGCTGTTCGCCGACGTCGACAACTCGATGACCATCGCCCGAGAGGAGATCTTCGGGCCGGTGCTCGTCGCCATCCCGTACGAGGATGACGACGAGGCCGTCCGCATC
The DNA here is from genome assembly GCA_963821725.1 of uncultured Acidimicrobiia bacterium. Classification (GTDB taxonomy): domain Bacteria; phylum Actinomycetota; class Acidimicrobiia; order Acidimicrobiales; family JACDCH01; genus DATAES01. The sequence goes on along the minus strand of CAWGFA010000014.1, from coordinate 41,882 downwards.
GCGAACGAGAGCGTCTACGGACTCGCGGGTGGCGTGTGGTCCGGTTCGCTCGAGCGCTCGATGGCGGTCGCGAACCGCGTCCGCGCCGGACAGGTCAGTGTCAACGGTGGGAACACCTACGGTCCGGACATGCCGTTCGGCGGCTACAAGCACAGCGGCGTCGGACGCCAGAACGGCAGCGAGGGGTTCGAGCAGTACCTTGAGACCAAGGCCCTTGCCTGGCCCCAAGCCTGACGAAGTGGTGGCCTGACCCACCGAAGGAGCGCACTGGTCATGCAGATGGACGACATGATCCTGGTGAGCATCGACGACCACATGATCGAGCCGCCGGACATGTACAAGAACCACGTCCCGGCGAAGTGGGCCGATCAGGTTCCGAAGGTCGTGCGCAACGAGCACGGCATGGACGAATGGGTGTTCCAGGGGGACAGGACGTCGACCACGTTCGGGATGGCGGCCACCGTCGGTTGGCCGCGGGAGGAGTGGGGCTTCAACCCTGGCTCGTACTCCGAACTGCGACCGGGTTGCTTCGACGTGCACGCGCGGGTGCGGGACATGAACGCCAACGGCGTGTTGGCGTCGATGAACTTTCCGACGATGGCGGGGTTCAACGCCCGCACGTTCACCGAGGCGCGCGACAAGGAGATCGCGCTCGTGATGTTGCAGGCCTACAACGACTGGGCGATCGACGAGTGGTGCGGCGCCTACCCGGGCCGGTTCATTCCCCTCGGGCTCGTGCCCATGTGGGATGTCGACCTCGCGGCAGAGGAGGTGCACCGCGTTGCCAGGAAGGGGTGCCGGTCGATCAGCTTCCTCGAGACCCCGCACGTGCAGGGGTTCCCGAGCTTCCTGTCGGGCTATTGGGATCCGATGCTCCAGGCCATCTCCGACGAGAACATGGTGCTGTCGCTGCACATCGGAGCCGGGTTCGAGGTGATCAGGCGTCCACCGGAGGCACCGGTCGATCATCTGATGGTCCTGGCCTGTCAGATCAGCGCCATCACCGCCCAGGACTTGTTGTTCGGTCCGACGTTGCGCCGATTCCCGGACCTGCGAGTGGCGTTGTCGGAGGGTGGGATCGGGTGGATCCCGTTCTACTTCGACCGGATCGATCGCCACTTCCAGAACCAGTCGTGGTTGCACGGTGGCGACGACTTCGGCGGCAAGTTGCCGTCGGAAGTGTTCCGGGATCACATCCTGGCGTGTTACATCACCGACCCGTCGGGTTTGTTGCTGCGGGATCGGATCGGCATGGACAACATCGCCTGGGAGTGCGACTACCCGCACACCGACACGACGTGGCCCGAATCGCCCGAGTTCGCATGGCGCGAGCTCAACGATGCCGGGTGCGAGGACGACGAGATCCACAAGATCACGTGGCAGAACGCGTGCCGGTTCTTCGACTGGGATCCGTTCGCGCACACGGACAAGGTGCAGGCGTCGGTGGGTGCGCTGCGCTCGCTCGCCGGTGACGTCGACACCACCCGCATGTCCCGTGCCGAGTGGCGCAAGCGCAACGAAGCCGCCGGTATCGGCGTTCTGTGAATTGTCGACAACGGAAAGGCGGAGCCTTTCCGTTCGATCACTGCAGCGACTATGAGCGCGTCGATGTCACCGCGTCGATGACGTCGGCGAACTGCTCGAGTGTCGGCACTGGCGCGAAGTCGGCGAACCAGACGTAGAAGCGGTCGACGCCGCGCGCGTGGAGGGCGCTGAAGTGCACGGCGAGCTCCTCAGCGTTGCCGATGATCGGCTTCATCCCACCGAACCGCCGTGTGGCCGCGGCGGCGACCTCTTCTCGGGCTGCTTCCGACGGCACCAAGGCCACCATCTGCTGTACCGAGACCCGCGCGTCACCTGCTTCGTGACGGCGTTCGTCGAGGCGCTCGAGCTGGTGGAGGGGAACGTTCCACCAGTCGGCGTACTCGCGCACGAGCGCGAGCGTGCGTTTGCCGGTTCCGCCGATGGTGATGGGGATCGGACGTGTCGGCCGCGGGCGTTGCTGCGCACCGACCAGGGTGAAGTGCTCGCCTTCGTAGTCGACCACCTCGCCGGTCCACAGGGCGCGCATGATGGCGAGTGATTCGCCGAGCCGGCCGACGCGTTCGCGCGCGTCGGTGGAGCCGGCCCCGAACATCGTGAGCTCGGATGGCACCGAGCCCCAGCCGATGCCGAGCTCGAACCGTCCGGCCGATGCGTGGTCGAGCGACGTGACCTCGCGGGCCAGCACGGCCGGATGGCGCAGCGCGTCGCACAACACCAGATGGCCGGCGAGCAACGAGGTCGTTCGTGCCAGCACCCACCCGGCGATCGCCATGGCCTCCCACATGTCCTGGTGCGCCGCGAGCGGCGGGGCGAGATGGTCCATGAACGCGACGCCCTCGAAGCCCACAGCCTCCGCCGTCCGAGCCCGCTCGACGATCGCGTCGTGTGACATGCGCATCTGCGGCAGGAAGAGGTGGAAGGCGGGGTTCATGTCCGCACCTCCCGAGCGACCTCGACGGCGGTTTCGAGGTAGCGCCAGCCGATGTCGGGGGGAAGCCCCCCGATGAGCGGGTGGAGCTGCAGCAGCGAGCCGCCACGCACGAGGTCGACTGCTTCGTCGACGTCGACGATGCGGTGGCTGCGGTTCTCGGCGCGCAACTCTTCCGCGTTCGACACGAACGACAGGCTGACGGTGTGGTCGTCGCCTTCGTTCCATCTCGCATATGCGGTGACGTCGTGCATGAGGTACGGGCCCAGCTCGTCCCAGGCCCGGTCCACGTCCTTCGCCACGAACACCGCTGACGCCGAGTCCTTCGAAGGCAGGTAGCACATGATCGGCTCGTGCCCCGAGTCGCGCGCTGCCCGCTCGTACTCGTCGTGCAGCTCGGGACCGCCGCCCTGCGCGAGGAAGCCGAGACCGAATCGGCCGGCCCGTCGTGCCGCCGCCGCGCTGCCTCCACCCCACATGACCATCGGTCCTCCCGGTGTGACCGGCAGGGGAGTGACGTGGATGCGACGGCCGTCGTGCTCGAACGGTTCGCCTGTCTTCGCCGCAAGGAGGACCGCGAGCTTGTCCTCCGCGATGCGGCCCCGATCATGGAAGTCGACGCCGTGCATCTCGTACTCGATGGGCCGGTAGCCGATGGCCGCGACATACGACACCCGGCCGTTGCTGATGATGTCGAGCACCGCCATCTCCTCCGCGAGACGGACCGGGTCGTACAACGGCAACACGATCGCTGCGATCGTGATCGGCAGCGTCGTCGTGCGCGCCGCCATCGCGCTGGCGAGCGTCATCGGCGACGGCAGGAAGCCGTCCTCGGACGCGTGATGCTCACACAGCACCGCGCCGACACAGCCACGGCTCTCCGCCCACGCCGCCATCTCCAGCGCGGCCCCGTACAGGTCGCTCCGGGGAGCGCCCGTTGCAGGCGCGCGCATGTCGAACCGCATCGAGAACATGGTCAGCCCTTCCCCTCCCTACAGTGACGGTACGACCGTACGACCGTGCCCGTTCCGCGCGCAGGCGTGGTGGGGTGACGAACTCGTCGCCGATTCCACCAGCGCGCTGCTCGTCGACGTGTCCGACGGAGAGCCGACGCTGTGGTTCCCGTGGGAAGCCGTGCGTTCCGAAGCCTTCCGATCTGCAGGCCGCGAGCCTTGGCGTGACGGCGAGATCGAGCGGTTCGACGCCGCTGGTCGGATGCCCGAGCGCCGCGAGCCCGTGACATGGCGTGACGAGGCGGATGCACGTCGCGACGGCGCCGGCGTCGTTCGCCGCTGCAGCACTCCGCCCTCCGGACTCGAGCTCCTGCGTGATCACGCGATGGTCGATCATGCTCAGGCGCGGGTCGAGGTCATCGACGCTGTCGAGGGCGACGAGCCTCACGACGTCACGGTGAAACGGTTCCCGATCTGGGGCGACGCCTCGGACCTCATTGCTGTCCTCGACCGCGGGGTCGTCGTCCACGACAGCCACCGTCCGGTCGTCGAGGGCAGCCAGCTGCTCGGCCAGACGATCGTCGCGGCGATGCGACAAACTCCGGATCGGCGCGTGATCTCCGCCCACATGGTCTTCCTCCGCGCCGCCGACGCGAACGAACCCGTCGACATCGCTCTCGATGCGCTCGCCAGTGGTCGCACGTTCACGGCCTTCAGCGCGCGAGCCGAACAACGCGGCCGTCTGTGTGCGAGCGGCACGCTCCTGCTCGGTGTCCCCTCGATCGGCGTTGTCGAGCACGCCGAGGACAGCAGAGGAACCACTGGTCCATACGACGCAGTTCCGTACGACATGGGCGTGACCGGACGCGACCTTCGCGTCGTGGAGGCGGCGTACACCGACGACCCGGATGCTCCTGTCGGTCCGCCCTCGATCGACGCGTGGGTGCGGTTCCGGCACGTCCCCGACGATCCCGCGTTGCACGCCGGACTGCTTGCGCAGTTCAGCGGCCACATGTCGATTGCTGCCGCGTTGCGTCCGCATGCCGGGATCGGCCAGCGCGAGGCCCATCGAACGATTTCGACGGCCATCAACGCGATCGCGATCTCCTTCCACGCCGACGTTCGCATGGATCGGTGGATCCTGTACCGGCACGTCGCCACCGTTGTGGCGGACGGCATGGCCCACACCGAATGCCGAGTGCACGACGAGACGGGCGCGCTCGTCGCGTCGTTCAGCGTCGACGCCATGATCCGCCCGCTCGAACGATTCGGGACCGACGCCCGGACCGCACTCTGAACTCGTCTACGGTGCCGCCCGTGACTGCGACGGTGAAGAGCACGATCACCTTCCCCTACAAACGGTCGCTCGGACCCGTCCTCGGCGCGTTCATGACCGCCCTGTCGGAGCACCGCATCATCGGCATCCGCTGCGGCGACCGCGTGCTCTGCCCTCCGTTGGAGTGGGATCCCCGGACCGGGGCGGAGCTCGCTCGAGAGTTCGTGGAGGTCGGTCCGGCCGGAACGGTCGAGAGCTGGTGCTGGGTCGGCCCGAGCGAGCAACATCCGCTCGAGCAGCCCTTCGCCTTCGCCACGATCCGCCTCGACGGCGCCGACTACGGCGCTGGTGCACGTGGTGGACGCGGGCGACCCGGGACGCCATGGCGATCGGCATGCGCGTCGCGCCACGTTGGCGGGCCGAGCGCAAGGGCCACATCACCGACATCGAAGCGTTCGTGCCGGGCGAAGAAGGCCCGACGGGGCGGAGGCGACGCAGCAGCCCGAAGAGCCGGTGACGATGATGGACTACCTCGGAACGATCACCTACACCACGCCGGTTCCGGACAACGTGATTCGATCGGAGCGGCCGCGAGGGAGGGACGGTTCCTCGGCCTGCGCTGCCCCGTCTGCGGTCGTACCTACACCGGCGGACGAAGGCTACTGCCCGATCGACTCCATCGCGTTGACGCCGAGCACGAGGTCGACCTGCCCCAGCCGGGGTGCGTGACCAACTACACGATCATCACGCCGGTGCAGTATCCGGGGCAGACCGAGACCGAGCCGTTCGCCCGGTTCCATGTCCTCCTCGACGGCACCGACGTCGTGCTCGGCTTCCAAGAGCCCGTCGACGTCCCGAACGAAGACATCAGAATCGGCATGCGGGTGGGCGCCATCTGGGCGTCCGAGGCCGAGCGGGGGAAGCGGGCTCCGACAGGGACGCACTCCAGCCTGATCGGCTGGATGCCGACCGGCGAGCCCGACGTGGACGACCCCACCCTCGTCGAGAGGATCTGCTGATGGCGACGCACCACGGTCCCGACGACATCGCGATCATCGGCTGGAACGTCTCGCCCATGGTCCGGCGGACCGGCAAGTCCGAGACCCAGATGCTCCTCGAAGTGGTCTCGGGTGCCTGTGCCGACGCCGGGATCACCCGGAAGGAGGTCGATTTCACGTGTGCCGGGAGCTGCGACTACGTGGCCGGACAGGCCTTCTCTTTCGTGCAGAACATCGACGCGATCGGCGCGTGGCCGCCCAAGCGCGATTCGCACGTGGAGATGGACGGCGCCTGGGCCCTCTACGAGGCCTGGGTTCGCCTGCTCGAGGGCGACATCGGGACTCGCGGTCGCCATGGGCTCGGGGCGTTCGTCGACGGCCGACCCGGATCTCCTCTACCCGATGGAGATGGACCCGCTACTACCTGGCTCCGCTCGGCGCCGACGCCGTCAGCTTCGCCGCGCTGCAGGCTCAGGCGCTCCTGGCGGCGGGGAAGGTGACGCGAGCGGCAGATGGCCGAGGTCGCGGTGCGATCCCGGCGCGACGCCAGACGCAACGAGCACGCCCAGGTCCGCGGCGACTTCGACGTCGACGCCCTCCTGCCGAGGAGCCCGTCCGCCACCCGTTGCGTCGTCACGACCTTGCCGCCGATCACCGACGGCGCCTGCGCGCTCGTGATCGCTCGGGCCGACGTGGCGCGGCGCCTGTGCGAGCACCCGGTGTGGATCCGCGGGTTCGCCCACTGCGCCGAGCTCCACTACCCGGGCATGCGGGATCTCTGCGTCTCGGAGTCGGCGCAGCGCGCCGCCGAGGCGGCCGGCGTCCGGCGAGGCTCCGGTCGAGGTGGCCGAGATCCAGGCCGCATTCACCCACGAGGAGCCGTTGCTCGTCGAAGCCCTCGGGCTCAGCACCCGATGTGGTGGTCAACCCGTCCGGCGGCGCGCTGGCGGCGAACCCGGTCATGGCGACCGGTCTGGTCAGGATCGCGGAGGCGGCCGGCCAGATCCGCCATCATGGGCGCGCGTCGTACCCTCGGCCACTCGACCTCGGGCCCGTGCCTGCAACAGAACCTCGTCTGCATCCTGGAGGGTGACTGATGGCTCATCAGCCGTGCGCGATCGTCGGCATCGGCCAGACGGAGCACAAGTCCCGGCGTTGGGACGTCTCCCTCGGAGGACTGGTGCGCGAGGCGGCGACGCGCGCGCTCGAAGACGCGCACATGGACTGGTCCGACATCGACGCCGTCGTTCTGGGCAAGGCGCCCGACCTCTTCGAGGGCGTGATGAAGCCCGAGCTCTACCTGACCGACGCGCTCGGTGCCCACGGCAAGCCGATGTTCCGTGTCCACACCGCGGGCTCGGTCGGCGGCACGACCGGCATCGTGGCCAGCCACCTGGTGGAGACCGGACGCCACCGCAGGGTGCTGGCGGTCGCGTACCAGAAGCAGTCCGAGGGCAACGCACAGTTCGCGCTCGGGTCGGGCCGGGGCGCCTCGCTGGGCGCCGGTGGCGCCTTCGCGCCGTACATGCGGGCCTACATCCATCGCAGCGGGGCACCGCTCGACGTGGGCCCGATGGTGGCGGTCAAGGACCGCCGCAACGCGTTGAAGAACCCCTACGCCCATCTGCGACTCACCGACATCAGCGTGGAGAGCGTGAAGGCGTCGCCCATGATGTGGGACCCCGTGCACTACCTCGAGTCGTGCCCCTCGTCCGACGGCGCCTGTGCCGTGGTCTTCACCGACCGCGCGGGTGGAGAGGAGGCAGACAAGGCGGGCCGGGCACCGGCGTGGATCCTGGGGTCGGCGGTCCGCTCGGAGCCCATGCAGTTCCCCGGACGCGACCCGGTCGCCCCGCAGGGAGCCTCGGACTGCGCCATGGACGTCTACCGCCAGGCCGGCATCACCCGGCCCCGTGACCAGATCGACTGCGCCGAGATCTACGTGCCCTTCTCGTGGTACGAGCCCATGTGGCTCGAGGGCCACCACTTCGCCGAGCCCGGCGAGGGATGGAAGCTCGTCGAGGACGGGACGACCGCGCTCGACGGGTCGTTCCCCGTGAACATGTCCGGGGGAGTCCTCTCGTCGAACCCGATCGGGGCCTCGGGGCTGCTGCGCTTCGCCGAGGCCGCGCTCCAGGTCCGCGGCATGGCGGGAGAGCACCAGGTGGATGGCGCCCGCGTCGCGCTCGCCCAGGCCTACGGGGCCGCGAACCAGTACTTCAGCATGTGGGTCGTGGGCCGACAGCCTCGACCCGATCGCGTAGCGACTCGGTCGGGGCGGCCGCGTCTCACGTCTTGTCGTTGGCTGCGTCGACCCACTGCACCAGCTCGAGGGTGATCCCCTCGGGACCTTCGAAGAATCGGAGCCGCCGGCTGATGTAGTCCATCTCGTCGCTGAGCATGTTCACCCCGTTGGCCACGAGGTGGGCAGTGACCGCCGCGATGTCGTCGACGCGGAACGCAAGGTGGTTGTAGCCGCGTCGCCGCAGATTCGTCGGGTGCTCACCCGGATCATCCCGCGGCCTCGGATCGAACTCGAGCAACTGGATCTCGAAGCGAGGGTCGGATCCTTCGAGTGCGAGCGTGATGTGCTGCGCCTTCATGTCCGGCATCCCCATGTACTGCGCCGGCTGACCGCCGTCGATCGTCGCGACATGTTGCTTTCGGAAGCCGAGCAGCTCGAAGAAGCTCGATCGCGGTCGCAGCGTCCGCCACCGCGATGGTCACGTGATCCGGGTTGCGCAGCACCGTTGTCCCCCTTCGGAGATCGACAGAGCGGACGTCGTTCAGCGGGCGCCGTTCGACTCATGATTGCGCTTCTGCACCGCCGCCGCCATCGGCCGCGTGGCATGTGTGACGCATGCGACACATCGACGGCGACGATTCGCGAGCACGATCCGATTGACTGCGCCATCGGGCGGGCGGACATCAGTCGCACAGTGCAAGAAGGGGATCGTCGATGCTGACTCGCCTGGCTCGGAGTTCGTTCCGCCACCGCCGCGCTGGTCGTCGTCGTGTGGTTGGCCGTGTTGGTGATCGCCGTCGTCGGCGGATCGGCGTTGGCAGGCGACTACGCGAACGCCGGCCGTCTGCCGAACACTGATTCGCAAGCTGCATACGACCGGTTGGCGCAGGAGTTCCCGGCGCGCCACGGTGACGAGGGCCAGATCGTGTTCGCCGACATCCGTCAGAACCGACCCGCGGTCGATGCCTTCGTGTCGGACGTGGCCAAGGTTCCGGGTGTGCTCGACGTGGCGCCGTTGCAGATCTCCGCAGATGGTGCAGTTGCGGTGGCGCCGATCACGATCGCGAGCGGGTCGGGGTCCGATCCGGCTGCCGTCGCCAGTCACCTGAAGGACATGGCTCGACCGCTGGCAGCCCAACGGGTCGATGTCGAGTTCGCCGGGTCATGGTTCAGCGAGGTGAAGATGCCGGCGAGCGAAGCGGTTGGGGTCGTGGCCGCGATCGTCGTCCTTCTGCTCGCCTTCGGCTCGTTGATCGCGATGGGGTTGCCGATCGTGACCGCGCTCATCGGCGTCGGCATCTCGATCGCCGGGATCGGCGTCCTGGCGAACGTCTTGAGCACGCCCGACTTCGCACCGCAGGTCGCGGCGATGATCGGTATCGGCGTCGGCATCGACTACGCGCTGTTCATCGTCACGCGCTACCGCACGGCGCTCCATCGCACCTCGTCTCCCGAAGCAGCAGTGGTCGAAGCGATGAACACGTCGGGCAGGGCCGTCGTGTTCGCCGGGGTGACGGTGATGATCTCGGTGCTCGGCATCCTCCTGATGGGGTTGCCCTTCCTCCACGGCCTGGCCGTGGGTACGTCGCTCGCCGTGCTCGTGGCCGTGCTCGCCGCCATCACGTTGCTGCCCGCGCTGCTCGGCTTCGCGGGCACCTCCATCGACCGGTTCCGGGTCGGCCGTCGCGGGAAGGGAGACCGCGAGACCATGTGGCACCGGTGGGCACGCGTCGTGCAGCGGCGGCCCGGCGTCATCGCGTTGGCGGGCTTCGTCATCCTCTTCGTGCTCGCTGCGCCCGCCCTCGCCCTGCGGTTGGGCGGCGCGGACGCCAGCACCGACCCGCCGTCGAGCACGACCCACCGCGCGTACGAGTTGATCGCGCAGGGCTTCGGGCCCGGCGCCAACGGACCCATCCTGGTGGTCGCGGACGCGTCGCAAGCTGGCTCTGCCGACGGGGTTCCCCGGCTCGTCGCGGCGCTGCGGGCGACGCCCGGTGTCGAATCCGTGAGCGATCCGACGATCAACGCGGCGGGCACCGCCGCCCTCACCACCGTGATCCCGACGACGGGACCGCAGGACGAGGCGACGCAACAACTCGTGCACCACTTGCGCGACGACGTCGTCCCGCAGGCGACCGCCGGCAGCGGGCTGACGGTGAACCTCGGCGGCCAGACCGCGAGCAACATCGACTTTGCCGACGTCATCGGACAGCGGCTGCCGCTGTTCATCGGCGCCGTCTTGACGCTGAGCTTCTTGCTCTTGCTGGTCGTGTTCCGCTCGTTGCTCGTGCCGCTCAAGGCAGTGATCATGAACCTGCTGTCGATCGGCGCGGCGTACGGCGTCATCGTCGCCGTGTTCCAGTGGGGATGGGGTGCGGACTTTCTCAACGTGAGCGCGGCGCCGATCGAGCCATGGGTGCCGATGATGCTCTTCGCGATCGTGTTCGGGCTGTCGATGGACTACGAGGTGTTCCTGCTGAGTGCGGTGCGCGAGGAATACGACCGCACGGGCGACAACGGCACCGCCGTCGCCGAAGGCCTGGCGAGCACCGCGCGCGTCATCACGGCCGCCGCGCTCGATCATGGTCTTCGTCTTCGGCAGCTTCGTGGTCGCCGATCTCCGTGCCCTCAAGCTCATCGGCTTGGGTCTCGCGGTTGCAGTTGCGATCGATGCGACCGTGGTCCGCATCGTGCTCGTGCCCGCGACGATGGAGTTGCTCGGCGACGCCAACTGGTGGCTGCCGCGGTGGCTGCAGCGTGTCGTGCCCCGCATCCGGATCGAAGAGACGCACGTGGAGCCCGAGCTCCCAGCCGTCGAGGGAGGACGAGCTGGTCGGCGCCGGCCGCTGAGTCTCGACCCCTCGTTTCATTCTGGCGTCAACCAGTGCGCATATCCGCACTGGTTGACGCCAGAACGGACGGTGTCGTTACCGGCTGCTCGCTCAGTCGTCCGCGGCTGGAGGGCGGCTGGCGATCAAGACCGGGATCTGGCGCTCGGTCCTTTCCTGGTACTCCGCGTACGGCGGATAGGCCGCGACCCGCCCGCCGATGCGACCGTGGTCCGCATCGTGCTCGTGCCCGCGACGATGGAGTTGCTCGGCGACGCCAACTGGTGGCTGCCGTGGTGGCTGCAGCGTGTCGTGCCCCGCATCCGGATCGAAGAGACGCACGTGGAGCCCGAGCTCCCGCCGTCGAGGGAGGACGAGCTCGTCGGCGCCGGCCGCTGAGTCTCGACCTTCCCTTCATTCTGGCGTCGAATACCGCGGGCGAATTCAAGCGGTCGGCGCAACGAGTTGGGCGAGTGCTTGGGAGGGTTTCATCCAGCCGAGGGTTTGTCGAGGGCGGTTGTTGAGTTTGTGGGCGATGGTGTCGAGGTCGGCTTGGGTGTGGATGGAGAGGTCGGTGCCTTTGGGCATCCATTGCCGCAGGAGGCCGTTGGTGTTCTCGTTGGTGCCGCGCTGCCAGGGGAGTGCGGGTCGCAGAAGTAGATCTGCACGCCGGTGTCGACGCTGAACGCGGCGTGCTGGCTCATTTCCGGCCCTGGTCCCAGGTGATGGACCGCATGAGATGCTCGGGCAGCGATTTCGATCTTGGCGGTCATGGCGGTGCGCACGGTGGCGGCGGTGTGATCACCGCCGAGGTGCAGCAGCAGCACGTAGCGGGTGGAACGTTCCACCAAGGTGCCGACGGCGGAACGGTTGTTCTTCCCGAGGATCAAGTCGCCTTCCCAGTGGCCGGGCACAGCCCGGTCGGCGATCTCGGCGGGGCGCTCGGAGATCATTCACCATGTCGGCGATCTTGCCCCGCAGCTCGAGACGGGACCGGTTGCGGCGCACCGCCCGCCCGGTGCGTAAACAGGCGGTCAGCTCTTTGCGCAGCGCCCCCCGGGCCTGCACATACAACGACTGGTAGATCGTCTCGGGTGACACCCGCATCATCGGATCGTCGGGAAACTCGATCCGCAACTGCGTCGAGATCTGCGCCGGTGACCACAACTCCTCTCCCAGCCAGCCCTCCACCTGGACCCGTAACCGTTCACAGCCGGCCAGCTTGGCGACCTTCGGTCGTCGAGCCTGGTCACTGGCACGGCGATGCGCCCGCCACCCCGATACCTGTCCCGGCCGCCGTTGGCGTTGACCTCCCGTGACACCGTCGAGGTGGCCCGCCCCAACCGGCCGCGATCGCTGTGAACGACTGGTCGTCGTCGAGGCCCGAGCGGATCGCCTCACGCTCACCAGCCGACAACCTCGCCGGTGACGGATCCCACTCCAAACGGCGGGCCACCCCGCCGCCGCACAACCTGCGGATGAACCCCGCCGACCGTGACACCACCCGAGCCACCTCAACCGCCCGCATCCCATCCGCGGTCAACTCGATGATCTGTTTGCGCTGCTCCGGCGTCAACTTCCGGAACCGACCCCGAGTCTCAACACCCATACCAACCTCCCGATCGAGTCGAAGCCTGTTCAACTCGCCGAGCCGTTGCAGTGATCCTCAGAATCCGCCGCGCATATCCGCACTGGTTGACGCCAGAACGGCGGTGTCGTTACCGGCTGCTCGCTCAGTTGTCCGCGTCTGGAGGGCGGCTGGCGATCAAGACCGGGATCTGGCGCTCGGTCCTTTCCTGGTACTCCGCGTACGGCGGATAGGCCGCGACCGCGCGATCCCACCACCGGCGCGCTCTGGTCCCGTGACCTCGCGCACCCGAGCGGCGAACGGCTCGGCGCCGTCCTGAATCGTGACCTCGCCTGGATTGGCCTTGAGGTTGTGGTACCAGACCGGATTGCGGGGCGCTCCGCCCATGGATGCGACCAAGCGCGTACTCGCCGTCGTGTTCGACTCGCATGAGCGCGATCTTGCGGACCTTGCCGGTCTTGTTGCCTCGCATGGTGACGACGATCACCGGCAGCCCCGTGTCGCGGAGCGTGTTGGCTTCTCGTCCCCCGGATCGCTCGTACGCCTCCACCTGATCCCGCACCCACTGGGCCCGACTCGGTTCGTAGTCACCTTGCAGCGTCATCAGGTCAGCTCGAAGCGATCGAGGTTCATGACCTTGTTCCACGCAGCCGCGAAGTCACGCACGAACTTCTCGTCCGCATCGTCGGATGCATAGACCTCGCAGATGGCTCGCAGCTGCGAGTTCGACGCCGAAGACGAGGTCGACAGCTGTACCGGTCCACTTGACCTCGCCGGTCTCACGGTCACGACCTTCGTAGACGTTCTCGGCCGAGACCGATGGCTTCCACTCCGTGCTCATGTCGAGCAGGTTCTTGAAGAAGTCGTTCGTCAGCGTCTCCGGTCGGTCGGTGAACACCCCCTGCCGCGAGTTCCCGTGGTTGGTGTTCAGCGCGCGCATGCCGCCGACGAGCACGGTCATCTCCGGAGCAGTCAGCGTCAACAGGTAGGCCCGCTCCAGCAGCTGCTGTTCGGGCGGCAACTTGTCATCGGAACCGAGGAAGTTGCGGAACCCGTCGGCAATGGGTTCGAGCACCTCGAAGGTCTCCACGTCCGTCTGGTCCTGCGAGGCGTCGGTGCGGCCCGGTGACGAACGCAACGGTGACGTCGTGCCCCGCGGTCTTCGCCGCCTGCTCGACTGCCGCGCATCCACCCAACACGATCAGGTCGGCCAGTGACACCTTCGTCCCGCCGGTCTGTGAGCTGTTGAAGTCCTGTTGGATCTGCTCGAGGGTCCGCAGCACCTTGGCGAGCTGCGGCCGGATCGTTCGATTCCCAGTTCCGCTGCGGCTCGAGACGGATCCGTGCTCCGTTCGCGCCGCCGCGCTTGTCGGTGCCCCGGAAGCTCGCGGCTGACGCCCATGCGGTGGAGACCAGCTGGGCGATGGACAGCCCCGATTCGAGGATCGTGCCCTTGAGGGCGGCGATATCCGCTTCCCCGATCAGGTCGTGATCGACGTCGGGAACGGGATCCTGCCAGAGCTGTGGCTCGGGAACCCACGGACCGAGGTACCTCGACAGTGGTCCCATGTCGCGGTGCAAGAGCTTGAACCATGCCTTCGCGAACGCGTCGGCGAGCTCGTCAGGATGCTCGTGGAAGTGCTTCGAGATCGGGCCGTAGATCGGGTCGAGCTTCAGCGCGAGGTCCGTCGTCAACATCATCGGAGCGTGGCGCTTCGCCGGATCGTGCGCGTCGGGCACGGTCCCCTGGGCCTCGGGGTTCTTCGGCGTCCACTGGTTCGCACCGGCCGGGCTCTTCGTGAGCTCGTAGTCGTAGCTGTAGAGGTTGTCGAGGTAGCCGTTGTCCCACTGCACCGGGTTGTTGGTCCACGCGCCCTCGAGCCCGCTGGTGATCGCGTCGTCGCCCGTGCCGGTGCCGAAGGAGTTCGGCCAGCCGAGTTGTTGGAACTCGACGGGGCATCCCTCGGGCTCGGGGCCGACGAGATCGGGATCGCCGGCTCCGTGACACTTGCCGACGGTGTGGCCGCCGACGATGAGCGCCACTGTCTCCTCGTCGTTCATGGCCATACGACCGAACGTCTCGCGGATGTCCCGGGCGGAGGCCAGTGGGTCCGGGTTGCCGTTCGGCCCCTCGGGGTTCACGTAGATGAGGCCCATCTGCACCGCGCCGAACGGATGGGCGAGCTCCCTGTCACCGCTGTACCGCTCGTCGCCGAGCCATGTGTCCTCAGAGCCCCAGAAGATCTCGCCGGGCTCCCAGATGTCGGGTCGTCCGAAGCCGAAGCCGAACGTCGTGAACCCCATCGATTCGTAGGCGCAGTTGCCGGCGAAGATCAGCAGATCGGCCCACGAGATCTTTCGGCCGTACTTCGCCTTGACGGGCCAGAGCAACCGGCGCGCCTTGTCGAGGCTCGCGTTGTCCGGCCAGCTGTTGAGCGGAGCGAAACGCTGCGCGCCTTCGCCGCCCCCACCGCGGCCGTCAGCGATCCGGTACGTACCCGCGGCATGCCACGTCATCCGGATGAACAGCGGCCCGTAGTGGCCGTAGTCGGCCGGCCACCACTCCTGTGACGTCGTCATCACTTCGACGACATCTCGCCTCAACCCGTCGAGGTCGAGCGTCTTGAACTCTTCTGCGTAGTCGAAGCCCTCGTCCATCGGATTGGACCGGGGCGAGTGCTCGTGCAGGACTTGCAGGTTCAGCTGGTTCGGCCACCAGTCCCGATTCGACCTCGGCTGGTGGGCCTTGGGGGTCGGGGACGGGATTGCTGGGTTCTCGCTCTCGCTGCGGGGTTCAGACACGTTGGCCCTCCTCTCTCACTGTTTGGCTGTGTTTGTCCTTGCGCTTGCTGATCGCCCGCTCGTCGCCGCGACACACTCGGGACACCGCCCCCAGTAGATGACCTCGGCTTCGTCGATCTGGTAGCCCGAGTCGTCGGCGGCCGTGAGGCACGGCGTGTAGTCGACCGCACAGTCGACATCTGCCATTCGATTGCAGGTCCGGCAGATGACGTGGTGGTGGTTGTCACCGACGCGATTCTCGTAACGCGCAGGCGACCCGGCCGGCTGGATGCGTCGCAGGAGGCCCTTGTCGGTGAAGGCCGCGAGCGCGTCGTACACCGCCTGACGTGAGATGGCGCCGATCTCGGCCCGCACGACGGTGTCGATGTCGTCGGCGGTGCTGTGCGGTCGGTCCGACACCGCCCGTAGAACAGCCAGGCGCTGGGCCGTGACCTGCAGACCGTGCTGGCGAAGCAGCGCATCGTTCTCGACCGAGGTCTCCCCGAGCACCCGCGCACCCTAGATCCTATTTTGGAGTCGGTCCAGATCTGGCTGGATACCAAGGTTGGGCTGCGATCTCGGCGTCGCGGCACCTTGCCGGGGTCAAGCGGCTGCGTTGCTCATGATGCGCCCGACGCGCTCGGGGTCGAAGAACTCGACCGGCGAAACGGTACCGGCCACGACACTCACGAAGTCGTCCGCGGCCTCCTGGTCGCGGTGCACTGCGAACAGGAGTTGTTGCATCTCCGGCGGCGGCGTTTCGAGGGTCGCGAGTTGCGTGGTGAATTCGTAGATCGGCATCGCGTGGGTGTCGCGCGCCTGTTGGTACGCGGACAGTGCCTCGTCGAGCGAACACACGCCGGTGAACGCCTTGTCCAGTGCGGTCGTACAGCGCTCGGCATCGGCGAACGCGTCGCTGATTCCTTGGGCCGTGATGGGGTCCTTGTTGTAGCCGGCGTCGCCGACCAGCACCCATCCCGGTCCGTACGGCTTGCGGAAGAAGTTGGCGACCGAGCCTCCCGCGAACCGCTCCTCTCGCTTGGCCGAGCGGACTCGATCGGCGAACGCCGGTGCGAGCTCGAGCGTCTTGAGGTAGTTCGCCTCGACGTCTGTCTTGTACGCAGACGACTCTGCGTACGGCCCAGCCGACGACGAGCAGGGTCAGGCCGTCGTTGGTCGGCATCGCGGCCCAGCCGCGATCGGGGCGGATCACCACCTCCATGCCCGAGACCGGAAGGTCGCTCCAGTACGTGTAGTAGCTGCACTGGAGCATGGGCTTTTCGAGGTACTGCTCCGGGTGGACTGCTTTGGCGACGCGCGAGTTGCGGCCGTCCGCACCGATCACGATCCGGGCCCGCTCGTCACACGGTCGCTGCCGCCGTCTCCGTGACCGCGGATCCCGACGACGGAGCCATCCTCGATCACGATGTCCTCGACGGTGAAGCGCTCGCGCACCTCGGCGCCCGCCTCCGCCGGCAGCGTCGACGAGGACCTTGTCGAGCACCGTTCGTCGTGGCGCGTAGGCGGTCGACGACGCCGTCGACGGGACGGGGCGTGCCCGCGATCGGTGAAGGGACCGAAGTCGAACGAGTAGTTGTCGATCGGCGGACAGCCCGTCGCGGTGACCCGGTCGAGGAGACCCCAGCGGCGGAGGGCGGCAACGCCCGGGGAGTGGATCAGGTGGGTCGACAAGGTGTCGCTCGGGAACGAGGCCCGATCGACGACGAGAACTCGGTAGCCCTTGCGGGCGAGCAGCATCGCCGTCGGCGAGCCCGCGCAGCGTGCGCCGACGACGATCGCGTCGTATTCGTTGGTCATGGAACCGTCCCCTCGTGTGCGATGCAGTGACGATGACGGCGAATCGGCTCCCGACGGATCGGTGAGGTCCCCTATTCGGACGCTGGTTTCGGCGCGTGCTGCGTACGCCGCCGCCTCGGCTCGGCTGCGCAGGCCGAGCTTCGACAGGATGTTGCCGACGTGGTGCTCGACGGTCTTTCGGCTGATGAAGAGGCGGTCGGAGATCTCGGGATTCGACAGGCCGTGGCCGAGGAGGTCGAGCACCTCGGCCTCGCGCTTGGTCAGGACCCCGTCACCGCGCTTCGGTGACGGGGTCGCTGCACGCCGAGCGACCGCAGGACGCGCGGCGGCAGCGTCGGCCTCGCGTGCCGCCTGCAGCCGTTCGAAGGCTTCGAGCGCCGCTCGCGCCTCGGCCAGCGCGACCTCAGGTCGCGTCGGCAACCAGCGCGTTCGCCAGCTCGAGCCTCGAGCGCGCCGATTTCCATCGGCAGCTGCGCCGGGGCGAACCCGGCCAGCGCCTCGCGGAGGCAGGCCTGGGGATCGCCGGTTCCGTTGGTCAAGCAGATCCGCCCGCGAGCGAGCGCCGCGGCTGCGGCCAGATAGTGGCTCGTCGTGGATGGCCGCGCAGGCGGCCAGCTTCTCGGCCGCCTTCTCCGCTTCGTCGACCTCGGCCGGCGTCCAGATGAACGTCGACGAGGAGCGCGAGCAGTGGCGCGGCCGCACTGCTCTTCAGGTCCAGTCTGGTCGAGCGCGCGCTCGAGGACATCACACGCGAGGAGCCGTCTGCCCACGTCGCGCGTTGCATCGCCGCGATCGGCAGCGCGGCTTCGACGTCGGTGTCGAGTCCGGGCACGTCGAGAAGCTGTTCGGCGTCTTCGAAGCGTCCCTGCCGGACGCGGAAGGTCGGCGAGACGGATGAGCGCACCGTTGCCCATCGACCGATAGCCGAGTCCCCACAGCCGCACCGCCTCTGTGAGCGTGGCGTCGGCTTCCGGCCAGCGCCCCGCCGCGGTCAGGATCCCGCCGTAGTGCGTACGGCAGAACGCGGAGCACCTGCGGCAACTGTCGGCTCTCGGCGATCGACCGACCGATTCGGATCCACTGCTCGGCGCGGGCAACGTCGTGCGCGTGTTCGCACGCCGCGAACAACTGGCAGAAGATCTCTCCGAGGACGAGGAAGTCGTCGACCTCGCTGCCCGCGACACCCGCGAGCGCCTCGTCGAGGAGCACCATGCCCTCCTCGGTCCGGTCCCCGTGCACGAGGCTCGCGCCCAGGTAGGACAGACCGGCCAGCTCCAACTCGAGATCCCGCGTGCGGTGCGAGATCTCGAGCGTGTCACGGAAGTGCTGCTCCTTCTGTACCCGATCGAGCTCGAACATGCCGCGGTTCAGGGCCACCCATCCCGCTTCGGGCGAGTCGGGCGCTTCTCCGAGCAGTCGCTGTGCCCGCGCCAGCCAACCGCCCATGACCGCGGCGTCACCGACGATCATGCCGTACATGCACGCGAGCGTCCGTGCGACGCGGACGGCGCCCAGGCGGTCATCGACGTCGCGGTAGATGGCGTAGGCCCGTTCCCAACCGTCGATGGCATTCGTGAAGTCGAACTCGAGGTACGACGCGTGGGCGAAGCCTTCGATCACCTCACCGCGAGCAGTCGTGTCCGATGCGTCGCTCAGGACACGCTCGAAGATCTCACGCGCGCTCGCAGGATCACCCCGACGAAGCGCGGCGCGTCCATCGTCGACCAATTGCGGGACCGCGCCGGTCACCCGCGCATCATCGCATGACGGCGGCGCGCCGGAGACGAGCGTCAGCCGTCGCGGGTATCAGTCGCTCACCGCTCGTCAGCCATTGGTGCTGTCGACGACACCCGCTATCGGCGTTCGTGGGCGACGCACTGCACGAGGACGTCTTCGACGAGTTGCGCGCGGTCGGACGAGCCCATCACGTTCGTGAGGAACGCCCAGGCCAGTCCGGCCGTCGGCCGCTCGGCTGCCCACTGGCCGCCCAGGCCCCCCATACCGACGTCGAGTCCGTCGACTCTGCCGCCCGCCCGCGTCCACGTCACCCGCTCACCGAGCACGAGATCGTTCCCTTCGGCGGCCACGCTGCGACACGCGGCAGGCAGCTGCCCACGACGCATCGCGTCGTAGAAGCGAGCAAGACCACGTGCTGTCGCGTGTCCGTTCACGGCGGGGATCTCGGCGCACCGCCACTCGCGACCGTTCACGAGAGCGCCGGACATGCCGCCTCCCAGCGCTCGGTATCGGAGCGAGCCGCGCGGACCGCGGGCCGCGTCCCACCACTCGTCGGTCAGACCGACCGTGTCGGCGGTCCGCTCGAGCTCGTCGGCGTCGAGGCCGATGTGCACATCGAGTCCCAAGGGCTGACTCAGCTCCTCCTCGAGGAAGCGACCGAGCGTGCGACCGTCGAGACGGCGCACGAGTGTTCCGACGAGGTGACCGAACGTCAACGTGTGCTCGCCGACATGTTCGCCCGGGGGCCAGTCGAGCTCGGCCTCCTCGAGCGCGCGTACGGCTCTGTCCCAGTCGATGAGTGACGCTGCCGTCGCCGGTGGCGGCACCGACGCAAGACCGGCGGCATGACCGAGGACATGGACGATCCGCATCCGGCCATCGGCTGCTCCGGACAGCTCTGGCCACACCTCGCGCACGGGAGTCGACAGGGGCGTCCCGGACCGTTCGCAGACGGTCAGGAGACACGTACCGGCGACCGGCTTCACCGCCGACCAGGTGTGGACCAGCGTGTCCTCGGCGAAGGTCCCCGCCCAGAGGTCGGCAACCGGTTCGCTGTCGACGTACGCAGCGACTGCCGCCCCGCCGGCGCCCGCCTGCGTGTCCACTGCGAGCGCCAGCCGCGTCGCGCAGTCGTTCATAGCCGCGAGCAACGTCGCCGTCGACGTCAGCGGTCACCGAGACATCAACCGCGTCGAGTCCGTCGGACTACGCGATCCGCGCGGTCCATCCGCCGTCGACCGGGATGGCGGTCCCCGAGATGTACGACGCCCGGTCGGAGGCGAGGAAGGACGCGAGCTCGGCGACCTCTTCTGGTTGACCAGGACGCTTCATCGGCGCAGCCTCGTAGAGCGCGGACAGGCGTTTCACTCCTTCCGGCCCACCGGACAGCTCGGTCACGATCGTGCCGGGGCAGATGGCGTTGGCGCGGATGCCTTTGTCGCCGTACTCGACGGCGGCCTGCTTCGTGATCGAGATCACGCCTGCCTTCGACGCCTCGTAGACACCCACGGGGAGGAGCGAAGCCATCAACCCGCCCGTCGAGGACCAGTTCAAGACCGAGCCACCGCCGGTCGGCAGCATCGTTCTGATGGCGTGCTTCGTACCGAGGACGACGCCGCGCAGGTTCACGTTCATGATCCGCTCGTACTCGTCCACGGTGATGTCAGTGATTCGCTGCGCACTGCCGATGCCCGCCACGTTGAGCGCCGCGTCCACCTTGCCGAACGCCTCGAGCGCGGCGGCGAACATCGCTTCGATGTCCTGTTCCTGCGTCACGTCCGCGTGGAACGGCACGAACGCGTCGCCGAGCTCGTCAGCGGTCTCCTTCTCACGGCCGCTCACGTCGGCGCCGAGCACCTTGGCGCCTTCGCGCACGAAGACCTTGGCTGCCATGCGCGCCATGCCGGAACCCGCACCCGTGATGACAGCGACCTTGCCGTCGAGCTCTCCCATTGGTCCTCCGCGTCTCTACGTGAATGAAGTCGGTCGCACGCGGCGCACCGCGTCGACGTCAGCAGCCGCCGGTCAACTCGCGGCCTCGGCCGCGGCCCGGATGGCCTTCAAGATCCCCTGGTAGCCGGTGCAGCGGCACAAGTTGCCGGACAGTCCCGCACGGATCTCGTCGTCGGTGGGACTGGGATTGTCACGAAGGAACGCCGTCACCGACAGGACGAACCCGGGCGTGCAGAACCCGCACTGCAACCCGTGGTTGTCGCGGAAGGCCGCCTGCACAGCCGACAGCTCGCCGTCGGGCGAAGCGATTCCTTCGATGGTGGTGATCTGCGCGCCATCGGTCTGCACCGCGAACACCAGGCATGACCGCACTGCCGCGCCATCGAGCAGCACCGTGCACGCGCCGCACACGCCGTGCTCGCACCCGAGATGCGTGCCGGTGAGATGACACTCCTCCCGGAGGAAGTCCGCCAGCGTCAGGCGCGGCTCGACGCGCGCACGTCGCGTGCTGCCGTTGACGCGTACCTCGATTTCGACCTCAGACACGTTGCGCCTCCTCGACGGCCTTCCTCCACGCGCGGGCCACCATCACCGCTCCGACGCGTCTGCGGTATGCATCCGACGCGTGGATGTCGGACGGCACCGAGCCGAGTGTCGCCACCGCCGCCTCGCCGACCTCTGTCGCGTCGACATCACCGGCCGCGGCGCCGGTCACCGCCCGCTCGGCTGCAGCACCCCGTTCGGGTGCCGACCCCATGCCGAAGAGCCCGATGGCACAGCGGCGGATACTCGATCGGTCGTCGAGCTCGACGGCAACGGTGGCCCCGGCGATGGCGAAGTCGCCGTGGCGTCGCGCCAGCTCCTCGCACCGCGAAGCCGGTCTTGCCCGACCACACCGGGAACGTCGCGGCGGTCAGGACTTCGTCGTCGGCGAGATCGGTCGTCCACGTGCCGGTGAAGAACGATGCCGCGGGGATGGTGCGGCGGCCGCGTACCGAGACGGCTTCGAGCTCGGCGTCGAGCGCAACCGCCACCGCGGGATATTCGGCGGCCGGATCGGCGTGGGCGAGCGAGCCTCCGATCGTGCCCGCGGTTACGGATCTGGAAGTGTCCGATCAGCGGTGTGGCACGAGCAAGAAGTGGGACCGCGCCTGCGACTTCGCTCGATGATTCGATCGCAGCTTGGGTCGTCCCCGCGCCGATTCGCACGGCGCCGTTCTGACGCTCGATCCCTCGCAACTCGTCGATGCGCCGAAGATCGACGAGATGATCGAAGAAGGCGAGACGCAACGCGAGCATCGGCACCAGGCTCTGCCCGCCGGCGATGACCTTTGCCTCGTCGCCGAGCTCGGCGAGGAGCGCGACCGCATCGGCGACAGTCGATGGCGCGTGGTACTCGAACGGTGCGGGCTTCATCCCGACGGCTTTGCAACCGCGATCGCCTGCTCGTCTTCGAGCAACGCGAGGAGCGAAGCCGGCGTTGCCGGCAGTCGCGTGATGGTGACGCCGAACGGCGCGAGCGCGTCGGCCACAGCGTTCACGACCGCAGGCGGCGCACCGATGGCGCCGCCCTCGCCCACGCCCTTGTACCCGCCGGGACCAGGGCCGGGCGTCTCGATGTGGCCGTGTTCGATGACCGGCACCTCGGCGATCGTCGGCAAGAGGTAGTCGAGGAACGTCGTCGTCACCGGGTTGCCGTCTTCGTCGTAGGCGAGATGTTCGTAGAGCGCTCCGCCGATGCCCTGCACGGTGCCTCCGTCGATCTGTCCCTCGACGACGCTGGGGTTGATCATCGGGCCGCAGTCCTCGCTCACGACGTAGCGCAACAGCGTGACGACGCCGGTTTCGACGTCGACCTCGCACGTGCACACGTGCGTCGCGTTGGCCCAGATGTTGTGTGCCGTCGCGCGGTACCGGCCGCTCGCCTCGAGGCCGGCCGCGATCTCCGGCGGCAGCGTCGCGTGACCGAAGTAGGCAATCGACGCGATCTCGGCGAGCGACAGTCCGATGGTCGGGGTACCGCGCACGCTCGCTCGACTGTTCGCCAGTTCGAGGTCTTCGGGCGCCACCTCGAGCTTGTGCGACGCGATCGCGAGGATCCGTTCGCGCAAGGTCGCCGCGGTCTCGGCAATGGCACCCGCGATCATGGAGCCGCTTCTGCTTCCGCCGGTACCACCTCCGAACGGAGTCAACGCGGTGTCGCCCTGGATGGTGTTGACGTCGCCGATGTCGACACCGAGGGCGTCGGCCGTGAGTTGGACAGCGGTTGTCTCGAGACTGTTCCCGGTCGACCCGCCCGCCAGGTACACGTTGACCGTGCCGGAAGGCTCGATCCGGATCGTGGCGCCCTCCGTACCGTAATGACCCATGGCAGTCGTGGTCGGCTCGACGTAGCTGGAGGTCCCGATCCCGAGATAGCGGCCGGCGGCGCGAGCCTCAGCTTGCTCGCGGCGGAAACCGTCGTAGTCGATGAGCTCGAGGGCTTGCTCGAGCACCTCGCGAGGGGACACGTCGCTGTACGTCATCCGGTTCGCATTGGCGTACGGCAGTTCGTCGCGCCCGAGGATGTTCCGGAGCCGCAGGTCGACGGGATCCATACCCATTCGACGCGCCGCGATGTCGAGGAGCAATTCGCGTGCGACGGTCTCGAACTGCCACGGTCCTCGGTACGCCGTGCGGCCCGACGTGTTCGAGAAAACCGACGTGGTCCTCCACGTGGCGAGCGGCACCCGGTACGGCCCCGGGAACAACATGCCGACGGCGGCCGCGACGCCCACGGGCCATGGCGTCGGATACGCGCCGACGTCCTGCACGTGGTCGATCTGCGCGGCGAGGATCGTGCCGTCCGAGTCGAATGCCATGCGCAGGTCGCCGTGCTCGTGGCGCGCCGACCCCGCGGCCATCAAGTTCTCACGGCGATCCTCCACCCACTTCACCGGCGCCGGCACCTTCCGCGCCGCGAGCATGAGGCACATCTCCTCGCGCATCGGCACGGTCTTCTGCCCGAAGCCGCCGCCGGTGTCGCGCATGATCACGCGGATGCGATGCTCGGGCAGGCCGAGCAAACGCGAAGCGAACACGCGTACTTCGTGCGGCGCCTGTGTCGCGGCCCACATCGTGAGCTCACCGCTGGACCACTCCACGATCAGACCGCGCGTCTCCAGCGGAACGGCGACATATGCCTGCTGGTAGATCGTCTCGGTCACGACGAACGCGGCCGACGCGCACGCCTCTTCGACCGCCGCGGGCTTCGCGCCGTTGAGCCGACCGGCGACGTTGCCCGCATATGCCTCGTGGACGAGCTCCGTCGACTGCAGCGCTTCGACATAGTCGACCAGAGGTGGCAGCGGTTCGTACTCGACGTCGACGAGCTCAGCGGCATCCTCCGCGACGTAACGGCTCTCCGCGATCACCAAGGCGACAAGGTCGCCGACGAAGCGCACCTCGCCCTCCGCCATCGGTGGCCGTGGGGTGTCGGGCACGTCCTTGCCCATGGTCGAGTACCACGGCTCACGGACATCGGGGTTCAGATCCGAGGCGACGAAGACGGCAGCCACACCCGGCAGCTCCAGCGCAGCCGAGATGTCGATGCCGACGATGCGCGCACGTGCCAGCGGGCTGCGCACGAAGCAGGCGTGGACCATGCCGGGACGGACGACGTCGTCGACGAACGTGCCGTGTCCCGTGAGCAGCCGTTCGTCCTCGACGCGATGGACGCGGGTCCCGGCGTAGCGCGCCGCAGAGGTTGATCGAGCAAGATCCATGCTGAACGCCTGTCTAGCTTTGCGCAGGCGTCCCACCAAACGAGCTGGAGGTCGTCGGGTGATGGTGATCGGTGATGTGTATGGCGCGCTTCACCATCGATCCTGATCGATCCGCCGTGTGGATCGAGGCCAGCTCGAGCCTTCATCCCATCCACACACAGACCCACGGTCTGGAGGGCTATCTCGAGCTCGAGATCGGCACCGATGGACGCGTCGATCTCGCAGTGACCCCGAGGGGCCATCTCTCGCTGCGGGTCGATCGCCTGCGCTCCGGCAACATGTTCGAGGAGCGAGAGCTGAGGCGACGCATCAACGCCCGACGCTTCCCAACCATCGACGGCGAGCTCACCGACATCGTGCCGGCGGACGAGGACGGTTGTTATGTCGTGCGCGGAGCAGTCACGTTTCGGGGCGTGACCAACGAGCATCGGGACGAGATGTTCATCCACTTCGATGACGACACGGTCACGTTGGCGGGCACGTCGACATTCGACATTCGCAGCTTCGGCATGGAGCCGCCCCGGATCCTCCTGTTGCGGGTCGAGCCGGAAGTGACCGTTCGCGTGGAGATCGTGGGCGAGAAGCAATCCGCAGACGGGTGAGCGAAGTTGCAGATGTACGAGCTCGATGTCGTGCGTCGCGAGACTGCCCGTGGGCTCGGGGGCCCGTGAGGCCCATCGGGTCAGAGCGCGAGGGGTTCGAGCGTCGTGACGGACTGCGGGTCGGTGCGCCAGACGTCCGAGACGTCGGCGTACAACTCGATTGCATTGCCGTCGGGATCTTCGAAGTAGATGCTGTGCGTCACCGTGTGGTCGGCGACCATCGCGATCTCGACGCCGAGGGCCTCGAGGCGCGCCTTCGCCTCACGCAACTCGTCGGTCGAATCGCCGATCTTGAACGCAACGTGGAAGAGGCCCGGACTGTTCGCCGCCGAATCCGGTCCGTCCGGCCCCACCGCCATGATCGCGAAGTCGTGGTGGTTGCCGAGCGTGAAGAACGTCATCGGTGGCGCATCCCTGCGCGCCGCGACGGGGAGCCCGAGAACCTCTGTGTAGAACTGCTCAGAACGCTCACGATCGCGAACCTTGAGCACGACGTGCCCAAGCTGGTGGATCCTCATGTGCCGCCCTCCGTGAAACAAACAAAGCCGAGCTACCCGCCGTGAGTGCTGTTCCACCGACAGTACCTGCTGTCGCCGCCGATGTGTCGGCGTCGACCAAACCGCGTTCGGCCGACGAAATCGACAGCTGGGCTCGACTTGCCGCGTTTTTCGACCGTCATCGCCTCGTTCGGATTAGTGCCCCGAGTGTCAGTCAGTTGCAAGCGGTCAGCGGAGTGACGGTGCGGGCGCGCTGACGGAGGCCGTCGGCAACGCGGCTCGAGGTGGGCGACGACGACGCGGAAGCCCGTCGGCGTGGATATCCGGGACTTGCCGGATGTGTCCGAGGTCGAGGGCCTGCAGTATCCGGTGTACGGACCCGCACGTGGGTTCCGGGGAGGTGGTTCGGGTGAACCGGGAGCGAACCAATGGCCACGCCTGACGAACACTTCGCTCGCTACGGAGCCTTGCGGGCGCGGCTGCTGGCGCAGCACTTCGCCTACAGCCGTCACCGGCGGGTGAACTTCCTGTCGCTGTGGAACTGGCTCCTCGAGCCGTCCGGCCCGGTCGCGAACGCGGCCGAGAAAGACGAGCTCAAACGGTGGAACGCCATCGTCCACGGACGCGAGAACCCACTCGCGTTCTCGGCGCATCTGTTCGCGTTCCTGTCGGTCGAGCATGCGTTGGGACACGACAAGGCCCGCCCGATCATCGACCTCGCACTCGACGTGTTCGCGGAGCTCTTCAAGTTCGACGGCGATTTCGCGGGCTATCCGACGCGGTGGGACGCAGGCACGTCCGCCCAGGACGAGGGCGTCACGCCCCTGGATCGCGCGCGCGACTTCCTCGTCGGCGCCGACGGCGAGTACCTGTACTCGGTACCGGCCACCGACCCGCGCCATGTCCCGTTCCGAAGCACGGGGACCCTGCGGGCGCTGAAGACGAAGGCGCAGGCGGACGAGTACGAGAAGCGGTGGACCGCGTACGCAACTCGGTATCGCAGCTCCGAGCTGTCGATGGACGAGGTGGCGGGACTCGTCGGCGCCTATGCCGTTGCCTATCGCCTTGTCGACGTCGCCAGCACACGCGCCAAGATTCGGGCGCAGGTGTCCAAGCTCGGCGGCTACCTCGCCGACCACGGCTACCTGCTCGTCCGGCCCGCCGGCGGTTTCACCGCCCGCGGCGCGACGGGCGCGTTGCCGGCGTACGAGTACCCCATCGTGAACGCGTTCACCGACATCACCGGCACGGACTTCGCCTCCCGCGTCGACTTCATGGGCGCGTTGGACAAGGCGGGCTACCTCGCCATGCTCCGGGACCCGATCCTCAGGTTCCAGATCGGAGGCATCGCGGGGCTGTTGACCGGGATCCCGCAGGCGTTGGTCGCGGGAGCGCTCGGCCTGGTCCAAGGGGTGGCGGCGATCCTCGGCATACCGGTGACCGGCCCGCTCGCGCTCGGCGGCGCGGCGCTCGCCGACCTGCTCACACTGATCGCCGACACAGTCGGGATCGACAACGTGATGCGCGCGCTGGCGCTGTACGTCCACCGCGAGTGCTTCGACGTGTGGGGCGACGGCGCGCAGGGCGAGGTCGTGTTCGCCTCCGTCCTCGAGCGGATCCCACCCGCGGAGCGTTACGCGCTCTATGCCCAGGGCCTCGCGGCCGGTGTCGGTGGAAACTCGGTCATCCATCTCCCTGCGCTCGCCCTGTCCGCCGTCGACGGAGCCGACCCCGTCGTCGGGCCGGTGTACTGGGGCGTCGTCGCCGATTGGCGGGCCCGACCGTCGGCGAAGTTCGCGAACGTGATCGAGAGCCCGTTCACGTCGGCGGTCGCGCTCTTGCATGCGGCCGGCGCCTCCGATGCAGCCCGCGAGGCCGAAGAAGCGAAGCTGGTCGACCTCCTCGACGCCGCGTACGACGCGCTCGGCACCGATCTCCCCCTCGAGCCCAACGACGAGGAACAGGCCCTCGACTCGCAGGAGCGGACGAACGTGATCGGTCCCTCCGCGACCGAGCACGTCCTGAACTACCTCGCCGGCGTGGCGGTGGCGTGGCTGTACGAACGGCGTCGCCGCGACGCCGGCACACCCGTGACCACCGACCGGTTTCCCGTCGCTCCCGGTACCGACCGCTTCGCTCAGTGGCCTGCGCCCACCGTCCCCGGCTACGTCGTCAATCGACTGGACCACGTGCGAAAGGCCGTGCACGTGCTGCCGCCGGCGCCCGGACCGGTACCCGACGACCAGCCGATCGATCTGTTCTCGGCCCAGGTGGCCACGGCTGGCGCGCTGCCGCTTCACCCGACCCTGCCCACGCCCACCGCCAACTTCCTGGGCGAGGTCCACGTGACAGTGCGCGGGCAACCGGGACGTCAGCCAGAATGCGCCGGCGTCTGGTGTGCCGACGGGCTTGCCCTCGTACATGACACTGGTCGCGCCGATCGAGCAGCGGCGCGTAGATGTAGGAGTCCGACAACCCAGCCGACGTCCGACGCCGTCCACCACACATCACCGGAATGAATGTCGTATACCGCATTCATCGAGTACGTGAGCGCGACTGCATGGCCGCCGCCGTCGCGTACCACGCCCTTGGGTCGGCCGGTAGTGCCGGACGTGTAAAGGATGTAGAGCGGGTCGGTCGCTTTGACCGGAACCGGATCGACGGGCTTCGCGCCGGCCATCAGCTCGGCCCATTCCAGGTAGCGAGGGCCGAGGGCCGCCGGCTTGGCGTCGCGCTGCAGCATGACGATCCGCCCGGGCTGATGTGTCGTCATGGTCAGCGCCTCGTCGACGATCGGTTGATATTCGACGATTCGGGTCGGCTCGATGCCGCAGGACGCCGCGATGATCAACGTGGGTCGCGCGTCGTCGATGCGGGCGGCGAGCTCGCGCGGAGCGAAGCCGCCGAAGACGACGGAGTGCACGGCGCCGAGCCGCGCGCAGGCCAGCATGGCAATGACTGCTTCGGGCACCATCGGCATATAGATGATGACGCGGTCGCCTTTCTCGACGCCCAGGGATGCGAGGCCGCCGGCAAAACGCGCCACCTCATCGCGCAACTCGCGGTAGCTGTAGGTCCGCTTGGCGTCTGTCACCGCCGAGTCCCAGATCAAGGCCGGCTGATCACCGCGGCCCCCGTCCGCGTGCCGATCCAGCGCGTTGAACGCGGTGTTCAGCTCGCCGTCGGGGAACCACCGGTAAAGAGGAGGGTTGCTGTCGTCGAGCCCCCGGGTTGGCATCGTCGACCAATCGATCGCTCGCGCCGCCTCGAGCCAGAACTCGTCCCGAGACTCGATGCTGCGCCGGAACTCGGAATGATAGGCGCCCATCGGGCCTCCTCCGTATCGACGTGACGTAAGCGGCAGTCGCAATTATTGCCGAGCGATTACGTCTGCCTAGACACTGCGCGGCCGCCCGGGTCGCCGATGATCTTGGACTTATCGACACCCGGGAGCAGTATCTCCAAGGTCACGACCGATGGGGTGCGGACGTCATCGCGCCGGCGCCACAACCAGACAGTCGGCTTCCAACATTCACTGCCCTCGAACTAGGGCTTGATGTTCTGGTTGTCGTGGAAGAGGTTGCCCGGATCGTACTTGCGCTTGATGTCGATAAGCCGAGCGTAGTTTCCGAGGTAGTTGTCTTGGATCCGGCCCTGGTCGTCGTCCTGCATGAAGTTGATGTAGCCGCCCGGCTCGGAGTGCGGCGCGGTTGCCTGGTAGTAGTCCCGCACCCACTTGATCCGCGCTTCATCGTCGGCACTGTCCGACCACGCGGCGATGAACACGGGCGCGAAGGTGGCGTTCCGGTACGCGAAAGCCGTCTCGTCGCTGGCGACGCGGTGCGCCGCCCCGTTGATCGCGTAGAGATGCATCGTGGCGCTGACCTCGGGGACGTTCGGGCCATGGGCCAGGTGCGCCTCGATCGCCGCGTCGGTCAGTTCGGTGACGTAGTTGCCTTTCCAGTAGCTGCGGATGCCCTTCGGGAAGATCGCGTCGAACGCGCCGTTGAGCCACGGGTAGGGCATCGGGGCGACCATCTCTCCGACCCGCGGCGCGAGGTCGCGGAACGGTGCCATCGCCGCGTCGCCCGCCTCGATCGGCCCGGTGAAGTGCACCACCGCGATAGCGAATGTGTCGCCGTGCCGGTCTTCCGGGACGAACGGCAGCGGCGGCGCGATCTGGAACGCGGGGAACGCGCCGTACGTCTCCGGGGCGTCCTTGATCCATTCGCGCCAGAACCGCAGCAGGTCGCCCGCGTAGTCGAGTTCGTAAAAGAACAACCCGACCGTGACGGTGTCGACCGGATGCAGTTGGAACTCGAACGAGGTCACGACGCCGAAATTGCCGCCGCCGCCACGGATCGCCCAGAACAAGTCCTCGTTCTCGGCCCCGCTGGCCCGCACTGGCCTGCCATCGGCCGTGACCAGGTCCGCCGAGAGCAGGTTGTCGATGGACAGCCCGTAACCACGAGTCAGGTAGCCGATGCCGCCGCCCAGCGTGAGACCGCCGACGCCGGTCGTCGACACGATCCCACCGGTCGTCGCCAGGCCGTAGGCGTGGGTCGCGTAATTGAAGTCGCCCCAGGTCGCGCCCCCGCTCGCCCGCGCAGTGCCTGCTGCGGGATCCACGTGCACGTGCCGCATCAAGGACAGGTCGACGACCAGTCCGTCATCGTTGCTGCCGTATCCCGGCGCGCTGTGGCCGCCACCGCGGACGGCGAGATCCAGCCCGTTGTCACGTGCGAAATTCACTGCAGCCATCACGTCTGCGACCTGCTCAGCCCGGACCACCGCCCGCGGTCGTCGGTCGAACATGCCGTTGTGTACGCGACGGGCCTCGTCGTAACCATCGTCATCGGACGTGATGACCGGGCACTGCACCTGATCACGCAGTTGATCTATCCCCATCGTCTTCCCCCCGTTTTGGTAGGTGGTCTCGCCCGACGCGGTCAACCCGCTGGTCCCGCGCACAGTGTGCCCCGCCCGGACCGGGAAGTCACTACCCGTCGAGTCGCCGAGCCATTCCGCCGGCTGATGGCCGCGGTCGGGCGGCGTTTCCGAATGGCCGCCCTACGGAGGCGTGTCGACGCCGCGTGCGACGAGTCTCTCAATGAGGTTGCAGCGAACGCACACTCCGACTCGCCGCAGTGCTCAGGATCTACTACAGATGCAGCCGCGGCTCAGGGCACCCGCCGAGGTCGCGGTGCAGAACCGCTGGGCGATGGCGTCATGCTGATCGAGGGGATGCGGGCACATGTCGCAGCACACGGTTGCTGCATCCTGTGCCTGCTCGAGTTCGACTGCCGGATTCAGATGCGTGGGATGGGTGGGTGCGAGCAGCTGCTTATTCATGATTGACCTGACTGGCCCGGTATCCCCGGCGCGAACGCACAACTCCCGGCCCGGCATCTGCGGATGAACCCGATGCGCGACATGACCTGAACCCTTCTGAAACTACACCTGCTCCTCGATGGCAGCGTTCGTAGCGACGGTTCCTCTGCCGGGGCAGCCACCAGACCTGGCATGCCGGCGAGTCGCTAGTCGAGCCGGACGGTCAGCAGCACGACCGCATCGGTCTCGGCGAGCAGCGAATGACGTTTGCGGCCGGACCTGCGACGATCTAATGTGCCGCGAGCCGCCGTC
This sequence comes from uncultured Acidimicrobiia bacterium, assembly GCA_963821725.1. Lineage (GTDB taxonomy): Bacteria > Actinomycetota > Acidimicrobiia > Acidimicrobiales > JACDCH01 > DATAES01. The sequence continues at coordinate 10,726 of CAWGFA010000014.1, read as the reverse complement.
GCCAGCGGCTCGCTGCCCACGGCATGGCAATACCGGTCAGTGACCAATTCGGCGTCGCGGGCAACCGGCTCCTTGATCGGTGCCATCGTCCCTTGGCGGCCAGGACCCGGGTCCTCTTCCGTGGGAGGCCGGCGGATGCCCTCTGGATCGGCGGGCGAGGTCAGGTCGGTGGGCGTGATGGGTCGGGCGGGGTGTTGGTCGGTGCGCAGCCGGCCATCGCGGTGTGGAGCAGAGCGTCGCGGTGGGTGGCGAGTTGTGCTGGGGTGAGGGTGCGGATTGGGCGCCACAGGGATCCGAGGGCTGCGGTGGCGCGTGCGGTGGCCGCGGTTCCGTCGGCGGTGGAGCCGGTGATGGCCTGGCACATGCGCTCGGTGTTGTGGTGCAGCCGGGCGCCGATCTGGGGGTGATTCAGCACGGCTTTGTCGCTGTCGACCCAGGCGGCGACCTGGCTGTGGTTGGTCAGCGTGGTGAGGTAGTCCTCGAGGAGGGCGCGCACCCCGCCGGGCCAGTGCGGTGTGGTCGGGTGGCGGTCAACGAGCGCGTCCAGGCTGTCGAGCAGCGGGTCGGCGACCGCGTGCAGCAGGTCGTTCTTGCTGCGGAAGTGGTAGCTGACGGCGGCCTTGCTCATGCCGGTGGCGGTGGCCAGCTCGGCGACGCTGGTTGCGTCGTAGCCGCGTTGGGTGAAGCTGTTCAGCGCGGCGGCGAGCAGGGTGTCGCGTCGGTTGCGGGTGCCGGGCACGGCGGGCCTTCCGGGTGTGACCAGTTACTGGACGGACGTTCACCCAGCAGTGTACGGTCACGGTGTCGGCGCACCGCAGCCGGTCAGCCACGGTGTGACCATTCGATAGTCGCCGAGACGACTAGCACGCGCTCCCGGTACGGCCGCAGGGCGCCGACAGAAGGGTCTGCTTCCGGCTGGGACGGGCGGTGACACGACACGCTGCGCGAGCCCCGGCCGGCGGCACGGCAGGATCGCTCCCGCGCATCCCTTTCCTGCGGTGGAGCCACCACCGGATGAGGTGAGAACCATGCTGGTCGCCACCGATCCGTTCCGGGACTTCGACCGGCTCGCGCAACAGGTCTGGGGCACCACGGCGCGTCCCGCGGCGATGCCGATGGATGCCTGGCGGGACGGCGAGCAGATCGTGGTGCAGTTCGACCTGCCGGGGGTGGACATGTACTCGGTGGACCTGGACGTGCCGCGCAACATGCTCACTGTCCGGGCCGAGCGTCGCCCGGCAACCGGCGAGGACGCCGAAATGCTCGCTGCCGAACGCCCGCGAGGGGTGCTCAGGCGGCAGCTGATTCTGGGCGATATCCCGGACACCGACCGGGTGCAAGCCAGCTACACCGCCGGTGTCCTCACGCTGCGCATCCCGGTCGCCGAAAAAGCCAGACCGGGCAAGATCACCAACCTGGTCCCGGATGCCGGCCGTGGCCAACTCACCGGCTAAAGCGACACCCGATGGCCAGACACGTCGTGCACCGCCGAAACGGCCAGGTCGATGAATACCAGGAACTGCCCGACACCGAGCACCTTGAGCCCGACAGTGTGACCGTGACCTTCCCCGACGGATCGCTGCGGTCCTACCACGTCGAGGACGGACTCGGCGGTGTCGGCTTCGAGTTCGGGCAAGCCGGAATCCTGGTGCTCCGCTTCGAAGACAGCGACCACGTGTTGAGCGCCTTCGCGCCCACCGCCTGGACCTCGGTCAGCGGCACCGCGCTCGGCGACCGCGGCCGACGATCCTCCAGCGGCCGTTGAGGTCCACGACAGAAACCGCGGCGGCTGCGGCTCGCACGGTTAACCGTGGCGGTAGGCCGTACGGGGCCGCCCGCAAGGAAACGACATGGGTCCGGGACACAGCAACGACGCGGGTGACGCCCAGGCCCGATCCATGACCAGTCACCACCCCACCAAAACGGCCGGCCGCCAGTGCTCAGACCCCGGGCCGGGCAAGGAGAGCCATGGGAGATAAGTCGCCACGACACGCCTCCATCAAGAAACCGAGCAAGACCATCAAGCAGAAGCGAGCCGCCAAGAAGATCAAGCTCGAGCAGGTCACCAGACGCGACGTCCTGGCCGCCGTCCACGACCGGTGAGCTGAGCCGAACCCGCCGTCCACAAGCTCGACCAGGTCGGCACTGAGCCGGTGGAGACTGTGCGGCTCAATAACGTCTAATGAGCCACCGCTGTCCGTCGGCATGACGACGTGGAGCACGTCTTCACCTTCATCTGCGACGAAGTCGAGAAGCACATCAACGATCGCCCGGCGGGTGATGCGACACGACGCGCGGGGAACATCGTCCTGCGGTTATGCGCCGAGCGGGTCGAGCGCAGCGTGCACTCCGGGGTCGGGGCACTGCTCGAACGCCTCCAATCGGATGGCCGCGGTGCGGTTCGGCGCGGACGCGCTCACCGATCCGCGGCGGTTGCGCGCCACCCGGCTCATGGCCCCCGACCCGCGGCTGCGCGAACTCGCCGGGGGTCCATCCGGTGCTCGCTTGATCACCAACCGGCGCCTTGTCGTCCTCGCCGCCGGATAGTCGGCGACCGGTATTCGCAGGCGGGGCCTGGGTGGCCTTTACAGAGGCGGGGTTTCGCGGCCCGCTTGGAGCGGATTGTTTCTTGCGGTTGTGGCGGGCGGGTGCTACACCTTGGTTAGCACTCTCGTCTTGTGAGTGCTAATCGATCCCGATGAGGTGCCCCTGATGGGGCTCCATCCGTCGCGGGCATCGCCGGTCGGTCCACGCAGTGCCGATCTGGCACGAGACAAGTAAGGGACAACGACCATGGCCAAGATGATCGCGTTCGATGAGGAGGCCCGCCGCGCCCTGGAGCGCGGCATGAACATTCTCACCGACGCCGTGCGGGTGACGCTCGGCCCCAAAGGCCGCAATGTCGTGCTGGACAAGAAGTGGGGTTCTCCCACGATCACCAACGACGGGGTGAGCATCGCCAAGGAGATCGAGCTCGAGCACCCGTGGGAGAACATGGGTGCCGCGCTGGTCAAGGAAGTGGCGAAGAAGACCGACGACGTCGCCGGTGACGGAACCACCACCGCGACCGTGCTGGCCCAGGCCCTGGTCAGGGAAGGGCTGCGTAACGTGGCGGCAGGGGCTGACCCGATGGCCCTCAAGCGCGGCATCGAGAAGGCGGTCGCGGCGGTCTCGGAAACTCTGCTGCACGCCGCCCAGGACGTCGAAACGAAGGAGCAGATCGCCGCGACCGCATCAATCTCGGCCGCCGATGCGAGCATCGGCGCGCTGATCGCCGAAGCCTTGGACAAGGTCGGCAAGGAGGGCGTCGTCACCGTCGAGGAGAGCAACGCCTTCGGTCTGGAGCTGGAGCTCACCGAGGGTATGCGCTTCGACAAGGGCTACATCAGCCCCTACTTCGTGACCGACACGGAGCGGATGGAGACCGTTCTCGACGACCCGTACCTCCTGATCATCGAGTCGAAGATATCGAACGTGCAGGACCTGTTGCCGCTGCTGGAAAAGGTGATGCAGACCGGCAAGCCGCTCGCGATCATCGCCGAAGACGTCGAGGGTGAGGCGCTCGCCACTCTTGTGGTCAACAAGATCCGCGGCACGTTCAGCTCGGTGGCCATCAAGGCGCCCGGTTTCGGCGACCGTCGTAAGGCGATGCTCGGCGATATTGCGATCTTGACCGGTGCCCAGGTGATCTCCGCAACCGTGGGCCTGACACTGGAGAACGCGACGCTCGACCTGCTGGGTCGGGCTCGCAAGGTCACGACGACCAAGGATGAGACGACGATCGTCGAGGGCGCTGGTGACGCCGACCAGATCCAGGGCCGGGTCAACCAGATCCGCTCCGAGATCGAGAAGAGCGATTCCGACTACGACCGGGAGAAGCTGCAGGAGCGGCTGGCCAAGCTCGCCGGCGGCGTCGCGGTCATCAAGGTCGGTGCCGCCACCGAGGTCGAGCTCAAGGAGCGCAAGCACCGCATCGAGGATGCGGTACGCAACGCGAAGGCTGCCGTCGAGGAGGGTCTGCTGGCCGGTGGCGGCGTCGCTCTGGCCAACGCGGCGGCGACCGCCTTCGACAAGCTAGACCTGACCGATGACGAGGCGACCGGTGCCAACATCGTCAAGGTCGCGCTCACCGCGCCGCTGAAGCAGATCGCGATCAACGCCGGCCACGAGGGCGGCGTCGTCGCCGAGAAGGTCGCGAATCTGCCGGTCGGACACGGGCTCAACGCCGAAACCGGCGAGTACGTCGACATGTTCAAGGCGGGGATCGTCGAGCCGGCGAAGGTAACCCGGTCCGCGCTGCAGAACGCCGCGTCCATCGCCGCGCTGTTCCTCACCACCGAAGCCATCGTGGCCGACAAACCGGAGAATGCCCGCACGCCCGCCGGTGCGTCCGACATGGGCGGGATGGACTTCTAACAACGGTCCCGGACACTTGTCCGAACGGGCAGCCCGCCGGCCGCGCTCAACGGGTCCCCACCCAGCCGGCGGCCTGACCCAGCCAGCCCGACGAACGAATGCCCTGCCCCCGATACGACGGGGAATGATTCGCTCGCAGGCCATACGGCTAGACGTAGCACCTCACCGTCGGGCGGCTGGGTGTGCGACTCGGTCTGCTTCGTGGCTCTAGCCCAGGCCGCCAAGGACGTCGAGCTGTTAGCGCTACGTCATGTGATATCCGTTGCCTCGACCCGGCGCCTCGACGGACCGGGCCGGGTTGGCGGGAGTTCCGCCTCGCGCGATCGAGACAACGTTGGCCTGTGATTCTTTGCTGCCGACACCGTGCCGTGCGCCGCTCTGGTGGAGATGTCCCAGCATCGGTCTTGCAGTCGGAGTAGAGACTCGGCTTCGCCAGAGCGGCACGCTCAACTCGCCCGACTCTGTGCGGATGCGACGCCGACGCTAGGCCCCGACAGTCGGTGGCCGGGTACCCGTCGGCGCAGGTTCCGGATCGCTGAGCAGCGCCGTTTGGGGTTTGCGGCGGAGTAAAGTCAAGCTACTAAGGGTTTTTTGTATGACGGCGTCCGTGCCGCCCTCGCCCCTGGCGATCAACAACCGGCCCGCCAGCGGGCTCGGATCGGCGTACATGATGGCCACCCTCAACTCCGTGATTCCTTCGTCTCCTGGATTCTCCGCACCGCATGATTTGCGGCTGCGGCTGCGTGCGAACCTCGGCAGCGGGTTCGTCGACGGCGGGTGGTGGCCGCGTTCGGGTGACTTGAGCGTCGAACTTCCCCCGTTGCTCATGGCGATGTGGTCGGCCGGCCACCAGGTATACCGGGTGATCTACGACGTGGCGAGCTGGGATCGTTCACCCCGCCGCATAACGGTGGCCGGACGTCGAGTGAAGGTCGACGGCTATCGCTCCGACACGGGGACGCTCAGCTTGGTCGACCGGTCCGGGTGGAAACGCATCGACCTGGTAGTGATTCCACCGGCCACCGACGCTCAGGTAGCGCACCGCGCGCTGGCTCTTGCCGGTATCGACGGCGACTTGCACCGCGCCCCGGAGATTCTCCACCGGGCGGTCTCGAAACTTCCGACACGGCTGAGCCGCGATGGCTGCCTCGAGCCGCCGCCAGGAGTCGACTGGGAGATCGAAGGCGGACAGGTCCTCGCTTCATGACAGCCGTGGCCGGCGAACGAGAGCACCACATCGAATCGGTCATCGGCGAAGGGCAGCCTGGCGGCATCGACCTGTTGCACGGTCGCGCGCCCGGGAAATGCGGCGATGATCTTGCCGACTCGGGTGACCATACCGGCGTCGTAGTCGGTGACCGTCGGTGTCAGTCCCGGGTACCGAGCCAGCAGTTGCGCTGCCATAGCACCGCTGCCGGCGCCGATCTCGAGTGCGTCGCCGGCCGGGCGGAGGCCCTGCGACGCCCACGGCAACAACACCCGCTCCGCAACTAGCCGGTACGGGGCGGTCGTGCAGAACCACCTCGCCGCGGCCACCATCACCGGCACCAGACCAGCGTCAGAACAGGTCAGACGTCGTAGTAGAGCTCGAACTTTCCTTGGGTGATTGGCCGCACCGGCACAGCCAATCGCCCGGCTCCCATGCCGCTTAGCTGGCGACGAAGCGGGCTAGTGCGGCAACGTCGCGCAGCACAACGTCGCGGCCCGCGACTTCGATCCAGCCGCGTTTGGCCAGCCCGGTCAGCGCCTTGTTCAGCGATTGCCGGGTGACCCCTAACTGGGCGGCGAGCACCGACTGGCTGCCGGCCAGTTCGACGCGGTAGGTGCCGTCGCGCCCGGCGACGGCGTCCGCGACCAGCAGCTTGGCCAGCCGGCGGGGCAGATCGAGGAACAGGATGTCGCCCATCGCACCGGTGAGCCGCCGTAGGCTGCGCGCGAGTTCCATCGCAAAGGCCCGCAGCGCGGCCGGCTCGCGGTCGAGCAACGCCCGCACCGCTGCGGCCGGTACGACCATCAGCTCGGTTGCCTCGGCGGCCACGACGTCGGCCGAGCGCGGCTTGCCGTCCAGGATCGACAGCTCGCCAAGGATCTGGCCCGGCGCGACGTTCGAGAGCACGAACTGGTCCCCGTGTGGCGAGCTGGTCACCACGCGCAGCAGCCCCGAGCGCACTACGCACAGGTGCTCACTCGGCTCGCCGGCGAGGAAGAGCACCTGTCCGGGCGCGAGGCGGCGTACGAAGCAGACCTCGGCCAGGGCGGCGATGTCCGCCTCGCCGAGGCCGTGGAACAACCCCAAAGCAGCAAGTTCGTCAGCGATCGTCACATCTGCATCTTCACGTTCGCCGCGACGCTGCGCAGCACCGACTTCACCTGGTAGGGCCTCAGCCGGGTGCGCCGAGAGCATCCGCACGACCGTCCCGCGGACTCCGGGCTGCGCCGCTAGCCCAGATCACCCGGCTCAGGACCCGAGGCGTCCGGCGCCGAGGAGGGCTCGCACGAACTGCGGCAGGAGGTGGTAGCTGGTGACCAAGTGGTGCATGTCGTGCGCCTGGCTGGCCTTGAACAGGAGCAGGGCGACGGCGGCGAGGACCAGGGCGGCGAGGGCGCCGACCACGGCGAGGCCACTGCGATGGGTCCGGACGGTGGTGGTGATGCTGGTCATTTTGTGGCTCCTTATGCGCTGTGGTCCCGCCGACGAAACAAATCGTGCCGCCCCGCACCACCCACCGACAGTCACCACGACGACAGGACACCTGTCATCCAGACGACAGGCCCACCGGACCTGGAATCAGCAGGCCGCGAGTATCGCCGAGATGCCGACCGGTAGTGGGGAAACCGCCACCGAGACGGCGCTGTCTCGTCGGACGTGTCAACCACTTCCCGAGCGAGATCGGTCACCGACCTCATGAGACTTGGCACTGCGCTGGCCTGAGGTCGACATTCCAGCGCTGTCCGAGAAATATCCATCTGCACGGGACGCCCGCCTGCCGAGGCTGCGAGATATCGGAGATGCGCGCACGTATGTGGACCATCGTCACCGCGGCGGTGGCCAGCGCGGTGATCGCCGAATCGGGCACGGGTATCCGGCGGCAGCGACGCGAAGAGGGAGCCATATGCGGTAAGTCGGTCGCGTTAGCGATACAGACTCATCTGCATGCCACGGACGAAACGATCGGCAGGCCGCCAAGACGCACCTCTCGACGGGTAGGGAGTGTGCCTTCAGGTCAAGCCCGGCAACGTGACGGTCGGGTACGACCAGACAACGCCAAGGGATCCGAGGCATTGACCGACGATGGGGCGGGCCGGTGTGATATCCGATGAGACCCTCGGGGAGGCACCGTCATGACACCCAAGACGCGAAGGCTGCGGTACTGGACCGCGAACCTAGCGATCCTGTTCGCGGCAGCGTCGCTACGAGCCACCTGTCTCGAGATTGCGGAGACGGCAGTACCGCCCGGCGAGCGCGCAGAATATGAATGCCCCGGCTGCCGCCAGACTTTCCGACTACCTGTGCCGGAGGATGGCACGGCTCCGAACTGCCCCGTCTGTGGCCCCCGCGAGCGGCTTACTCTTCTGGGCCGACCTGCAGACTGAGAAGTACCCCGGTGAATTGGCTGCCGCCGGCGCTGACGGCCTTCGTCGCGGTACTTACTGCGACGGTCGGCTACTTCATCACGAATCGACTGAAGACCCTCGAAGTTCGCCGGGCTACGTACGCCAGCGCACTCCTCGCGGTCGAAACGTATTGGCGCATGCCGTATCGCATACGTCGCCGAGCGGATTCCCGGCCCGAGACGCGAGGGGCGCTCGGCGAACGGATCAGTGATGCGGAGCGTGACCTCGACTACTACATCAACCTCATGGACCTGGACGTCGACGACGTCGCGGCGCGCTACCGCGCGCTTGCGCTCGAGACACGCGCTCGCGGTACAGCGATGCGAGCCCAGGCATGGTGCATGCCACCGGCCGATCGTGACGATGCGATGCCTTTTCCCGAGCGGTATCCGGACGACGACAGGAGCGCCCTCGAGCATCGTGACAACCTGCACAAATGCAAAACCGCGATGCGCCGAAGGCTCAGGTTGCTGGCGCTTCGCTGAACCCGGCAAGACCTCGACCGGCGCTCAAGATGATGCGGCACGGCATGACCAGTTCGGACTCGCGACCCTATGCGCCCCAAGATTGCTGGGGTCGCGAGCCGGCGGAATGGCAGTATTGCCGCGCGGCGACTTGGCCTCGGGTTCCCGCCACCGAAAGGGTTGATCAACAGCCGAGCGCACGCGGGCCCGGCGGGTGGAATCGCCGATAGCGACCTGATGTTGGGCTGGCGGATCACCTGGTGGCCGCGACGCCGAGCCGGTCATCGGCCGTTCGGCAGGTTGGCGAAGAACTTGGCGATGTCGCGGGCGAGGAGTTCGGGTTCTTCGGCGGCAGCGAAATGCCCGCCGCGGCGCATCGGGGTCCACTGCCGCAGGTTGTACAGGCGCTCGAACCACTCCCGTGGCGGCTCGCCTTCGGCGACGTACTGATTCGCGAAATCCGCGACGGCGGTGGGCACGGTGACGAAGTCGTGCGGACCGGTCGGCACGCCGGACCAGCGGTTGTCGACGTAGTCGCGCATGGATGAGGTGATCGTCTGCGTCACCCAGTACAGCGTGATGACGGTGAGCAGGAAGTCGCGCGACAGGTGCGCGTCGACGTCGCCGCTGCTGTCGGACCAGGATCGCCACTTCTCGACGATCCAGGCGGCCAGGCCGGCGGGCGAGTCGTTGAGTCCGTAGCCGAGGGTCTGCGGCTTGGTCGACTGGATCGCGCTGTAGCCACGCTCCCGGTCAGACCACTGCTGATTCCGGTCGACGAACCGGCGCTCGTCCGCCGACAGCTGCCGTGATCCCGGACCGGTGTACGGCGGCACCTCCGGGGTGCTCAGATGAATGCCGAGCATCGGGTCGGGATCGTCCAGGGCCATATAAGTGGTGACGCCGGCGCCGAAGTCGGCGCCCTGGGCGCCGTACCTGTCGTAGCCGAGCCCGCGCATCAACGCATGCCATCGGCGGGCCGTCGACCGGGTCGTCACCCCGGTGCGGGCCGGTCGTTCGGAGAACCCGTAGCCGGGCAGTGACGGGATCACCACGTCGAACGCCGGCCCGTCGATGCCGTGGCCCTGCGGATCGGTCAGCAGCGGAACGAGCGGCAGGAACTCGGCGAATCAGCTGGGCCAGCCATGCGTCAGCAGCAACGGGATACCGCCCGGGCGGCGGGCCCTCTCGTGCACGAAGTGGATCCGTGAGCCGTCAATGTCGGCGCGGAAGTGGTGGAATTCGTTCAGCCGGCGCTCCTGCGCACGCCAGTCGAACTGGCCTGCCCAGTAGCCGAGCAGCCCTTTCAGATAGGCCAGGTCAGTGCCCTGACACCATGCCTCGCCCGGTGCAGCGTCCGGCCAGCGGGTCGCGCGGATCCGCGACCACAGATCCGACAGCACGTCCTCATCGATCCAGATCGACATCGGCTCGATGTGCATCACGGTCCCAGAACTCACCGGCGAAAGCGTAAACCCCGCACGCCGCCGGATGCTGATCTCGTTGAGCATGCGCGGCAACCCGAAGTACCCGGCGATCACCGTCTCCAACTGGATGATCCCGCAGATCCGGTCGCCCACCATGCCGATCACGACGATGCGCACTCCCGGCGGCATGATCGGTAGCTGGCAGAAAGAGCTCGCCGCGTCGAACTGGCTCGCAGCGGCCCTACGTCGCAAGCCCGATTAGGTATGGGCTCTTCATGACGCGATTCCGGCAGGGCTACGACCGGCCATTCTGCTCGGTGCCTTCGTCGGCTTGCGACTTGCAGAAGCAGCGGCGCTCCGTACGGACGAAGTCGACTTCATGCGTGGCATCGTGTCACCGGCGATTCAATGGCCGGCGCCGCTGAAGTCCGAGATCAGCAAGACGCCGATCCCGATCCCGGACCAGCTGTCGCTGCTGCTATCTGCCGCGGTGGCCTCTGGGGGAGCCGCGACGATCGTTGCCAACGAGACGGTCGGCCCCGCAGGCCCGTGGGCCATCGAGCGCGGTTCGCGATGTGCGTGCCTCAGTGCCAGGTCTCCCGACCTGCTTACGGTCCATGATCTGCGCCACTACTTCGCCAGTCTGCTCATCGCCGACGGCCTCGACGTCAAGACGGTGCAGGCGCGTCTCAGGCATGCGAGTGCGAAGACGACGCTGGACGTGTACGGCCAGATGTGGCCGGACAAGGACGAGGCCTCCCGAGCGGCGGTCGCAGCAGCGATCGCCGCACGTGCGCAAGCCGG
>CAWGFA010000013.1:0-37211 GCA_963821725.1 uncultured Acidimicrobiia bacterium | reverse complement strand
GCGATGCACCGGGGCTACACCGGCGAGCGCTACCTCGAGCGGTTGGCCGGCGCGCGGTGCGGCAGTTGCCGATCTTGCCGTCACGACGGACCTCATCGTGGGGTTTCCGGGCGAGGCGGACGACGACTTCGAACGCACGCTCGACGTCGTCGCCGAGGCCGAGTACGACAGCGCGTACACGTTCGTCTTCTCGCCTCGACCCGGCACCGAAGCCGCGGCCCGCGTCGACGACTTCGTCTCGCCCGACGTCGTGGCCGAGCGGTTCGAACGACTCCGCGTGCGTGGTCGAGCGCAGCGCGCTCGCGAAGCACCGCGGCCGCATCGGACGCGTCGAAGAGGTGCTGGTCGAAGGACCGAGCAAGAAGGATCCTTCGGTGATCACCGGGCGCACTCGTCAGAACAAGCTCGTGCACTTCGCCTGGGGCGGTGACGCGATCCATGCGTCCGGGCACGTTCGCCGAGGTGCGAGTCACCGAGGCGGGTCCGCACCACCTGCGCGGCGAGCTCGTGTCCGTGACGGCCGCGCCCCGTCATCGCACCCGGATCCCGGTCATCGCCGGTTGAGCGCCACCGCAGCGCGCTGCGCACTGTTCATACCGCTGTTCGACGAGCTCTCCGAGCCGGGCGTCGCCATCGATATCGCCCGCACCGCCGAGGCCGCCGGATGGGACGGCGTGTTCGTGTGGGACCACCTGATGTACCGACCGCCGGTCGAGCGCATCGCCGATCCCTGGATCGTCCTGGCGGCGATGGCACAGGCGACCGAACGGCTCGTCCTGGGGCCCATGGTGACGCCCATCGCCCGCCGGCGCGCCGCAGGTGCTGGCGCGGCAGACGGCGACGCTCGACCGGCTCAGCAATGGTCGGCTCGTGTTCGGCGCCGGCCTCGGCGGCGACCCCGGTGGGGAGCTGTCGCGGTTCGACGAGGAGATGGACGCTGCGGGTGCGCGCCAAGTTGCTCGACGACGGGCTCGAGCACATGGACCGCTGGTGGCGGGGCGAGGAGGCGAACGGCGTGCGACTGCTGCCGCAACCGGTGCAGCGCCCGCGGATACCGGTGTGGGTGGCGTCGCGATTCCCGAACCCGGCGCCGGTGCGGCGAGCGGCGCGGTGGGACGGCTGGTTCCCGATCGGGCTCACGTCGCCCGATGACCTCGTCGTGCAGCTGGCGTACGGGCACCGGCATCGGCCCAGCCGACGCGGGATCGTGGGACGTCGCGGTGCAAGGTCTTCACGACGAGGATCCCGCGCCGTGGGTCGCCGCCGGCGCGACGTGGTGGCTGGTGCGGTTCGAGCCGTTCGATCTGCCGGCCGCGCACGTGCGCGAAGTCGCCGAGGCGGGTCCACCCACACGATGACCGGCAGGCACATCGCCGTCGTCGGCACAACGGCGTCGGGAAAGTCTGCGCTCGCGTTCGCGCTTCGCGCGCGGCACCCGGATCTCGAGATCGTGTCGATCGACTCGATGCAGGTGTACCGCGGGATGGACATCGGCACCGCGAAGCCGGCGCCCGCGGAACGGGCAGAGGTTCCTCATCACCTCATCGATCTGGTCGACCCCGACGAGGAGTTCACCAGTCGCGCAGTTCCAGCGCGAGTTCGTCGACGTGCTCGCGGGGATCGAAGCGCGACGTCACCGCGCCCTCCTCGTCGGAGGGACCGGCCTCTACCTGCGCGCCGCGATCGACGGGCTCACCATTCCCGGTCGCTATCCGCACGCACGGCGGGCACTCGACGAAGAGCCGACCGACGTCCTGCACGAACGTCTTCGTTGCCCTCGACCCGGTGGGCGCCACGCGCGTCGACCGCGACCAACCGGCGGCGCATCGTCCGCGCCCTCGAAGTCACGGTCGGCAGCGGCCGTCCGTTCTCGTCGTTCGGTCCTGGTCTCGAGGCCTACCCACCCACGCCGTTCGTCCTCGCCGGCATCGCGTTGCCTCCGGGCGTGGTGGCCGCCCGCATCGAGGCCCGCTACCGCCGGCAGCTCGACGACGGCTTCGTCGACGAAGTGCGCCGGCTGCTCGCACGGCCGAGGGGACTGTCGCGGACCGCGGGCCAGGCACTCGGCTACAAGGAGCTGGCCGCTCACCTCGCCGGGCACGTCACGCTGGACGAGGCCATCGACGCAGGCCGTGCGTCGCACACGGCAATTCGCCCGGCGGCAGCGAGCTTGGTTGCGGCGCGACCCACGGATCGAATGGCTGCGGGCCGAGACGGATCCGTTCGAGGTGTGGGCCGCCCTCGAGCAAATCGTGTCGGGCGCGGCGGCGTGACGGGCACACTTGAGTCCAGATGCGGCTGACCAAGCACCACGGCCTCGGCAACGACTTCCTCGTCCTGCTCGACATGGAAGGCACTCGTCCGGTGACGGGTGCGACCGCGCGCGCGCCATCTGTGATCGCCATCGCGGCGTCGGGGCCGACGGCCTTCTCCGTGTCACGCCCGGGTCCGCGGTCGGTGACGGTGGCGCGGACGTCACGATGCAACTGTTCAACGCCGACGGTGGTCGGGCGGAGATGAGTGGCAACGGAATCAGCTGCCTCGCTGCAGGCGGCGGTGCTGGCGGGAGTCGTGCACGGCCCGACGGTCACGGTCGCCACGGACGCCGGCAAGCGGACGGTGCGCATCGAGGCAACCGGCGACCGGCGCGAGCACCGTGCCACCGTCGACATGGGCGTCGCCAAGGTCGTCGACGACGAATCCGACTGGGGCGACACGACCGTCGTGCACGCCGCCCGCGTGGATGTGGGCAACCCGCATCTCGTGTTGCACGTCCACGAGCTCGTGGAAGACGACGACCTCGTCGCCCGCGGCCGGCGAGCGAACGACTTGGTACCCGGAGGAATCAACGTCGAGCTCGTCACGCCGGGACCGCAACCGGGTGAGCTCACGATGAAGGTCTACGAGCGAGGCGTCGGTGTGACCGAGGCGTGTGGCACCGGAGCGTGCGCAGCGGCCGCGGCCGCCGAACACTGGGAGCTCACGGGACGAGCGGTCCGGGTCCATCAACCCGGTGGACCGGCTGACATCGTGCTCGGGTCCACCATCGAGATGACCGTGCCCGTCGTCCTGGTCGCGTCGATCGATCTGGCTGCATGAACGACGCACTCACCGACACCCTCATCTCCCGCGAGACGCGAGAGAAGCTCGTGCTCGTCGGCGTCGCCCTCGACGGCGCGCACACCGACGACGTCGAGTACTCCCTCGACGAGCTGTCACAGCTCGCGGACACCGCCGGTGCCGACGAGGTGGCGCGTGTCGTGCAACGTCGGGACCGCCCGGACCCTGCGACCTACGTCGGAAAGGGCAAGGCGGAGGAGCTGCGAGAGGTGTCGCTCGCGGTGGACTCCGACACGGTCGTCTTCGACGACGAGCTGTCGCCCGCGCAACAGTTCAACCTCGAGAAGCTCCTCGGCCGCACGGCAATCGACCGCACCGCGGTGATCCTCGACATCTTCGCCCAGAACGCGCACAGCCAGGAGGGCAAGGCCCAGGTGGAGTTGGCGTTGCTGCGCTACCGGCTGCCGCGCATACGCGGCAAAGGGCGGAAGCTGTCGCAGCAGGCTGGCGGCATGTCCGCGGGCGCAGCTCGCATCGGTACCCGCGGTCCCGGCGAGACCCAGCTCGAGGTCGATCGGCGCCGTCTGGTTCGCCGAATCCACAAGCTCGAAGCCGAGCTGCGCGACATCGACCGTCATCGCGCGACACAGCGCAAGAGCCGTCGCCGTAGCCGGCTGCAGAACGTCGCGATCGTCGGCTACACCAACGCGGGCAAGTCGACGCTGCTCAATCGGCTGACCGATGCGGGCGTGCTCGTCGAGGATCGGCTGTTCGCGACGCTCGACGCGACGACGCGGCGGCTCGAGCTCCCCGGCGGCGAGGCCCTGTTGCTCACCGACACGGTCGGGTTCGTGCGCAAGCTGCCTCACCAACTCGTCGAAGCGTTCAAGTCGACCCTCGAGGTCGCCGGAGATGCCGACCTCCTCGTCCACGTCGTCGACTCCTCCGCGGTCGAGCCCGACGGGCAGATCGACGCGGTCCGGTCGGTGCTCGGTGACATCGGCGCCGGCGACGTCCCCGAACTGCTCGCGTTCAACAAGGCAGACGTCGCCCCTGACCAGGCGAAACGGCTCGGTGAGCGCCACCCGGGAGGTGTGGTGCTCTCCGCGACCACTGGAGAAGGTGTCGACGAGCTGCTGCGCACGGTCGGCGACCGAGTCCGTGCCGTCACGAAGACCGTCGAGTTGGTGATCCCGTACGAGCGCGGCGACGTGCTCGCCGCGGTCCACCGCGAGGGCGAGGTGGTGGCGGAGACAGCCGAGGACGCGGGGATGCGGCTGCGCGCCCGTCTCGACGATCCTGCGGCGGCGCGCTTCCGTGAGTACGCCACGGACTGATGGGCTTCTCGCCGCCTCCGTATCCGTACGACCGGCTCGACGAGCTGAAGGCGGTCGCGGACCAGCTGCCCGGCGGCTGCGTCGACCTGTCCATCGGCACGCCGTGCGATCCGCCTCCACCAGCAGTCGTGGCCGCGTTGAGCGAGAGCGGGGCCGAGCGCGGCTATCCGCCGTCGATCGGGACTGTCGGCTTTCGGGAAGCCGCCGCCGCATGGCTGCAACGTCGCCTCGGCGTCCACGTCGACCTGGCGGCCATCGCGGCGTGCATCGGAACCAAGGAGTTCGTCGCGAGCACGCCCCAGTACCTCCGGTTGCGCACGCCCGACCGCGACACGGTGCTGTATCCGGCCGTCAGCTATCCGACGTACGAGATGGGCGCGGTGCTCGCCGGCTGCCGCGCCGTCCCGTATCGAACCCTGCGACGACATCGGCGACGACGACGCACAGCGGGCGCTGTGCTTGTGGGTCAACAGCCCTGCCAACCCGACCGGTGTCCTCGCCGACCTCGGCGTCGCCGCCGTGTGGGGGAGAGAGCGGCGGGTGCCAGTGCTGAGCGACGAGTGCTACGTCGAGTTCACCTGGAGCGGCCCGCCGCGCACGATCCTCGAGCACGGGCCCGACGGCGTGCTCGCGGTGCACTCGCTCTCGAAGCGATCGAACCTCGCCGGTGTCCGCGCCGGCTTCTTCGCCGGCGACGGCGACCTCGTGTACTACCTGCGCGAGGTCCGCAAGCACGCCGGGCTCATCGTGCCCGGACCCGTCCAATCCGCGGCCGTCGTCGCGTACGCCGACGACGACCACGTCGACGTACAGCGGGTGCGCTATCGCGACCGGCTCGAACGGCTGCGCGCCATCCTGCGCGACGGCCTCGACCTCGACGCGCCGATGCCGGCAGGCGCGTTCTACCTGTGGGTCGGCGCACCGGGAGCGGACGCATGGTCGTTGACGAAGCGTCTGGCGACCGACGCCGGCGCGCTGGTGAGTCCGGGCGACTTCTACGGACCCGACGGAGCGGGGCACGTCCGCATCGCCGTCGTACAACCAGACGAGCGCATCGAACTCGTCGGCGAGCGACTCGGCGTCTGACGAGCACGTCGGCCGTTACCCTCGTCGCCCATGGCCGACTTGCGATCGAGCATCGAAGAGCTGTGGCAGCACCGCTCCGAGCTCGGACCTGCTGACGTCGACGCCCGGACCGTCGTGCACGAGGCGATCTCCCTGCTCGATCGCGGCGAGGCGCGCGTCGCGGAGGTGGTCGACGACAACGTGGTCGTCCACGAGTGGCTGAAGCAGGCGATCCTGCTCCTGTTCTCGCTCTCGTCGATGGAGACCGTCGAGGTCGGTCGGTTCGAGTACCACGACAAGATTCCCTTGAAGCGCGGCTACGCCGCGCAAGGTGTCCGAGTCGTGCCCGGAGCGTCGGCGCGCTTCGGCGCCTTTCTCGATCGAGGCGTGATCCTCATGCCGAGCTACGTGAACATCGGCGCCCGCGTGGGCGCGAACACGATGGTCGACACATGGGCCACGGTCGGCTCGTGCGCGCAGATCGGTGCGAACGTGCACCTGTCGGGAGGCGTCGGCATCGGCGGCGTGCTCGAGCCACCGCAGGCCGCGCCCGTCGTCATCGGTGACAACGCGCTCATCGGCAGCCGATGCATGGTCACCCAGGGCGCTCGAGTGGGCGACGGTGCGGTTCTCGGCGAAGGGTCCGTGCTGAACCCCGGCATCCCCGTCATCGACGGCCAGACCGGTGAAGAGGTGAGCCGAGGAGTCGTGCCGCCGTACTGCATCACCGTGCAGGCCGGACGGAAGCGGGCCTTTCCGGGTGGCGAGTTCACCCTTCCTTGCGTCCTCATCCTCCGCCGCTACGAGCCCGGCGAACGCCAGCACCTCAACCAGATCCTGCGCGACCAGGGCGTCAACGTCGGGTGACCGACTTGCTCGAGCTCACGGCCGAGCTCGTCGACATCCCGTCGGTCAGCTTGGACGAACGGGCCATCACCGACCGGATCGAGCGCGAGTTGCGGGCCGTCCCGTGGCTCGTCGTCGATCGAGTCGGCGACAACCTGGTGGCACGAACCGATCTGGGTCGCGCCATGCGCCTCGTCCTCGCCGGTCACACGGACACCGTCCCGGTCAACGGCAACGACCGCGCCCGCATCGACGCCGACACCCTGTGGGGACTCGGTTCGGCCGACATGAAGAGCGGCCTCGCCGTGATGCTCGAACTGGCCCGCACGGTCAGCGAGCCCGCGGTCGACGTGACGTACGTCTTCTACGCCGCGGAAGAGATCGCGTCGCAGTACAACGGTCTGCGTCACTTGTTCGCTGTTCGGCCCGAGCTGATGGCTGGTGACGTTGCCATCCTCGGCGAGCCGACCGGCGCGTCGCTCGAGGCTGGTTGTCAAGGGACCATGCGCTTCGAGGTGCGGCTTGCGGGGGTGCGCGCCCACAGCGCCCGTCCCTGGATGGGCCGCAACGCGATCCACCGACTCGGACGGCTGCTCGCGCTCGTCGAGGAGTGGCCGGGCCGCGAGCCGGTGATCGACGGGTGCCGGTACCGCGAGGCGGTCCAAGCGGTCATGGTCGCGGGCGGCGTAGCCGCCAACGTCGTGCCCGACGAAGCGAGCGTGGTGCTCAACCACCGGTTCGCGCCGGATCGCGACGAGGCCGGCGCCGAGACGTGGCTGCGCTCGCTGCTCGCGCCCGCCCTCGACGACGGCGACCACGCGCAGGTGATCGACTCGGCGCCGTCCGCGCGGCCGGGCCTCGACCATCCGCTCCTCGCCGCGCTGGTCGCGCGCAATCAGCTCGAAGTGAGCGCCAAGCTCGGCTGGACGGACGTCGCTCGTTTCGCCAGCCGCGGCATTCCTGCCGCCAACTTCGGCCCGGGCGACCCGTTGCTCGCGCACGCGGCGGACGAGCGGGTCACCCGCGAGCAGCTCGAGCGAACCTGGCAGGTTCTCCACGACCTCGTCACCGTTGGCTCCGGCTGATCGAGGTCACAATCGGCGAAGGACCGTGACCACCTTGCCGTAGATGGTGACGTCGCCGGCGTCGAGCTCGATCGGATCCATCGAGGAGTTGGCGGGGAGCAGCGTCACCTTCCCGCTCTTGCGTGCGTAGGTCTTGACCGTCGCCTCTTCGCCGGGGATGCCGGCGACGACGACGTCGCCCTTGTTCGCCGTGGGCTGTGCTCGTGCGACCACGAAATCGCCGTCGAGGATGCCGGCCTCGATCATCGACTCGCCCCGCACTCGCAGCATGAACAGCTCGCCCTCGCCCGTGAAGTCGGCGGGCAGCGGCAGGATCTCCTCCACGTTCTCCTGCGCCAGCACGTCGGTGCCGGCGGCGACGTCGCCCACGAGCGGCACGTGGCGGGCAGGCCGCCGTTCGAGCACCGCGCCGGAGTTGGGGTCGTAACGCACCTCGATGGCGCGCGGCTTGGTCGGATCACGGCGCAGGAAGCCGAGCTTCGAGAGCGTGTTGAGGTGGGAGTGAACGGTCGACGGCGACGTCAGACCCACGGCCGTGCCGATCTCGCGGACGGACGGCGGATACCCGCGGTCGCGCATCGACTGGTCGATGATCTCGAGGATCTGGCGCTGCCGATCGGTCAACGTCTGCTCGGTCATGGATGGGTGCTCCCGGTTCGTGTCGTCGATCTCGCGTCGAGGGTCGAGGCCGTTGGATCGAACATATGTTTGGAAGAACCGTATCAAACAGGTGGCGATGAGGCAAACACCTGTTCGAAATGATCTTGACGCCGAACAGACGTTCGTGGTTGAGTGAGGCGTCCCCCGAACGTTCGTTCGCCACCGTAACCGTGCGGCGAGCGCCGGACGTGGATCCGACGGCTTCCCCCGCTCACTGTCACAGCCCCTGAGGAAGATGCATCCATGGTTGCCATCGCTCATCCCTCGCCTCACCCTCGGCAAGTCCAGGTCCGGCCCGCACTTCGTGTCGTGCGGAACGTGGCCCGACCCTCCGACACGGTGTACCGGCGTCGCCGGCTCCTCGCCGTCGTCCTGCTGGCGTGCGTCGCCCTGGCGGTCGCCGGCGTCGCGTTCGCGCTGACGAGCGGGGACACGGCCCCCCTCTCCGCCAGCGCCGGCGCGGCGCCGGGCGCCCTGGGCCACGATCCCGCCGCAGACGGTGCGGGCCACGCGACGCCGCCGTCGGGGTCGTTCTATGTCGTGCAGCCCGGCGACACGTTGTGGTCGATCGCACGTGAGCTCGACTCCCACCGGCGACATCCGTGCCGAGGTCGACGGACTCCAGGACCTCAACGGCACGGCCGCGCTGCAGGTCGGTCAACGGCTTCGACTGACCGCCCCGCCCGGGCTCGTGATGTGGGAGCCGCAGTAGCCTCACGCGGCGTGCGGTGTCCGAGTTGCTCGAGCGTCGACGACAAGGTTGTCGACTCGCGGGCATCGGACGACGGCGCGACCATTCGCCGGCGGCGCGAGTGCCTCGCGTGCGGCCGGCGGTTCACCACCTACGAGCGGCTCGAGGAGCTTCCTCTCGTCGTGGTCAAGCGCTCCGGTCAACGCGAGTCGTTCGACCGGATGAAGATCGTGCTCGGCCTTCGCGCCGCGGCGAAGTCGCGGCCGCTGCCCGACGACGAGCTCGAGGCGATCGCCTCCAGCGTCGAAGAGGAGCTCGTCGGCGCGGGAGAAGTGCCGACAGAGCAGATCGGGCTGTTGGTCCTCGACCGTCTTCGTGAGCTCGATCACGTCGCCTACGTGCGCTTCGCGAGCGTCTACAAGGGGTTCGACGAGGCCGCCGACTTCGAGCGCGAGCTCACGCTGCTGACGAAGGCGACCGCGCCGAAACAGCACTGATCACGCGCGCCGCACATACCGCAGGAACAGCATGTCGTCCGCCTCGAGCACGCGATCCAGCCGCATGGCCGTGACAGACGCCGGTCCGAGGTCATGCGCGAGCCGCGACGACGAGCCCCCCGCCACGAGGGCCGCGAGCGACAGACACAACTCGTCGAGCACGCCGGCGGCGACCAGCTGACCGTTGAGCGACGGGCCGCCTTCGCAGAGCACCACGCGAGCCCCGCGATCGCCGAGCGCGGCGACCGTCTGCGCGATGTCGACGCTGTCCTCGCCCACGGTCAGCACGTCGGCGACGTCGGCCAGGGCGCGACGGCGCGACGGATCACTTCGCTCGGTGGTCACCACGATCGGGGGGCGTCCTGGCGGCGCGTCGAGGAACACCCGTGCCCCAGGGTCGATGTCGAGCGAGCGGGTCACGATGGCCAACCGCGGGGGCGCGTCCCGGCCCTGGGGGACGCGGGGTGAGCCGTAGGACTCCGCCCGCACCGTTCCCGCCCCGACGAGGATCACGTCGGCGACGGCGCGAATCGCGCCGAACACCAGCTTGTCGGCCGGTCCGCCGAGACCGCCCGATCGTCCGTCGACCGCGGTCGCGCCGTCGACCGTCGCGATCATGTTCACCAGGACCCAGGGGAGCCGGCCCGCAGGAGCGGAACGGTCGTCGGCCGTGTAACGGGCGAAGGGGTCGACGTCGTCGCCCGGGTTCGGGTACAGCTCGCGCATCGGTGGCAGCATGGCATCCGTGAACGTGGCCAACGACACCGAGCTTCGGACGGCGTATCGGACGTGCCCGCTGTGCGAGGCCGGCTGCGGTCTCGAGATCACGTTGCGCGGCGACGACGTCACGCGCATCCGCGGCGATCGCGACGACGTGTTCAGCCACGGCTACATCTGTCCGAAGGGCTCGACGCTGAAACAGCTGCGCGAGGACCCCGACCGCGTCCGAACGCCGCTGATCAAGCGCGACGGCCGGTTCGAGGAGGCGACGTGGGACGAGGCGTTCGCCGAGGTCGAGCGTCGCCTGATGCCCATCCTCGACACCCACGGCCGGGACAGCGCCGCCGTCTACATCGGCAATCCCAGTGCCCACAGCCTCGGCGCGCTGCTCTACGGTCGTTTCGCGATCAAGGGCCTCGGCTCGGGCAACCTCTTCTCGGCCAGCACCGTCGACCAACGGCCGAAGGAGCTGAGCGCGGGGTTGCTGTTCGGGTTCGCCGTTGACGATTCCCGTCCCGGACATCGATCGCACCGACTACCTGCTGATGCTCGGCGCGAATCCGTACGCGTCGAACGGCAGCCTCGCGACGGCGCCGGACTGGCCGGGCCGCATCGAGGCTCTCCGCAGCCGCGGCGGGAGGCTCGTGGTCGTCGATCCCCGTCGAAGCCGGACGGCGGAGGAGGCGGACGAGCACGTCTTCATCCGGCCGGGAACAGACGCGTACTTGCTCATCGCCATGGTGCACACCTTGTTCGAGGAACGACTGGTCGACCTCGGACGGCTCGACGAAATGGTCGCGGGCCTCGACGAAGTCGAACGGCTCGTCAAGGACTACAGCCCCGAGGCCGTTGCGCCGGTGACCGGCATCGATTCGTCCACCATCCGTCGCCTCGCGGCAGAGCTCGCGGCCGCGCCGACGGCGTGCGTCTACGGCCGCATGGGCACGACCGCACAGGAGTTCGGCACCCTCGCGAGCTGGCTGGTGGACGTGCTGAACGTGTGCACGGGCAACCTCGACCGGCCGGGCGGCGCGATGTTCACGACGCCGGCGACGGGGTCGGGCAACACCCGCGGCAAGCCGCGCATCGGACGCGGTCTCCGCGTCGGCCGGCGCACGAGCCGGGTCCGCGGCCTGCCCGAGACGCTCGGCGAGCTGCCGGCCGTGGCCATGGCCGAGGAGATCGAGACACCCGGCGAGGGCCAGATCCGTGCCCTCGTGACCATCGCCGGCAATCCGGTCGTCTCGACCCCGAACGGCGGCGGACGGCTCGACGCTGCGCTCGCGTCGCTCGACTTCATGGTCTCCGTCGACATCTACGTCAACGAGACGACACGGCACGCCGACGTGATCCTGCCCTCGCCCGATCCGCTGGCGCGGTCGCACTACGACGTGGCGCTGCTCCAGCTCGCGGTGCGCAACGTGGCGAACTACTCGCCGCCCGTCGTGACCCCACCCGACCAGCCCGACGAGTGGGAGATCCTCTGCAAGCTCGCGCTGATCTTCCAGGGCATGGGTGCGCACGCGGACGCGTCGGTCGTCGACGACCTCGCGATCAGGGGGCTCGTCGACAGCGCCGTCAGTGACGAGACCGGGCCGCTGTACGAGCGCGACGCCGACGAGATCCTCGGCGCGCTGGAACCGAGGCGAGGGCCGGAGCGACTGCTCGATTTCATGCTGCGAAGCGGTCCGTACGGCGAGAAATTCGGCCGGGATCCGGGTGGATTGTCGCTCGACGTGTTGTTGGCCAACCCGCACGGCGTCGACCTCGGCCCGCTCGAGCCACGTCTCCCCGACGCGCTGCGCACACCTTCGGGGATGATCGAGCTGGCGCCCGAGCCGCTCGTCGCCGATCTGGCTCGGCTCGAGTCCGCCCTCGACCAGCGCTCACGAGTGTCCGACGACGGCAACGACCTCGTCCTCGTCGGCCGCCGGCAGCTGCGCTCGAACAACTCGTGGATGCACAACCTCAACGTGCTCGTGAAGGGCAGGACCCGGTGCACGTTGCACGTGCACCCTGACGACGCCGCCCGCACCGGGCTGGCCGACGGCGACCAGGCCCGGATCCGGTCGCGCACCGGGTCGATCGTCGTTCCCGTGGAGGTGACCGACGGGATCATGCCGGGCGTGGTGAGCATCCCGCACGGCTGGGGCCACGACGTCGACGGCGTCCAGCTCTCGGTCGCCTCGACCATCGGCGCGGGCGTCAACAGCAACCTGCTGGCGGATGCGGAGCAGTTCGACGCCTTGTCCGGCAACGCCGTCCTGAACGGCATCCCGATCACCCTGGAGCCCGTGATCCGTTCATAACCCTGTGGACGGCGACGCCGGTTCTCCACGCTGAATTCACACGGTTGTTCCCCTATCGGTCCACAGCCCGTCATGCGTACGTTGCAATCAGTTAACGGGGGCACCGAGCAGCGCGAGTGGTGCGGATGGTGGCAGAAGTCTGCGTGGTGTGAAGGGTGGACGACGCCTGGAGTCCTGAGCGGGTCGGGAGGATGCAAACCTTCGCGAACGGCCTCTGACCTGCATCTTCGCGCTGGCCCCACCGTTGACACGGATGAAACGACAGTGCTGTAATCTCACCCGCGTCATTTGGCACATCTTGTGGCCGGGTTCGATCGAAACCGGTTGCCGGATACCAGATGTTGTGGGCGGGGCCTTGCGGCGTCGGGGCACAAACCGATGTCGAACGCTGTTGCACATCATCCGCGCGTCACCCAGGGAGCGACCATGGCACTGGCTTCGGAGCAAGCGGGCATCGGCCTGCGGCGACAGTTCACCACCGAGGGCGCGAACCCGTACGACGACGTGGTCTGGGAGCGCCGTGACGCCCGCATCACGAACTACCGCGACGGGTCCGTCGCGTTCGAGCAGCTCGGCGTCGAGGTGCCGGCCGACTGGTCGCTCAACGCCACGAACATCCTCGCCCAGAAGTACTTCCGAGGCACGATCGGCACCCCGGAGCGGGAGTGGTCTCTCAAGCAGGTCGCCGACCGGGTCGTCGACACGATCACCGAGTGGGGCGTGCACGGCGGCTACTTCGTCGACGACCGCGAGGCCGCCGCGTTCAACGCCGAGTTGAAGCACCTGATCGTGACCCAGAAGGCGGCGTTCAACAGCCCGGTGTGGTTCAACATCGGCGTCGCCGGGGTCCCGCAGCAGGCGTCGGCGTGCTTCATCCTCGCGGTCGAAGACACGATGGACTCGATCCTCAACTGGTACGTCGAGGAGGGCACGATCTTCAAGGGCGGCTCGGGCGCAGGCATCAACCTGTCGAACATCCGCTCCTCGTACGAACTGTTGAAGGGCGGCGGGACCGCGTCGGGTCCGGTCAGCTTCATGCGCGGCGCCGACGCATCCGCCGGGACGATCAAGTCGGGTGGGAAGACGCGGCGCGCGGCGAAGATGGTCATCCTCGACTCGGGCCATCCCGACATCGAAGAGTTCATCTGGTGCAAGGCGAAGGAGGAGCGCAAGGCGCGGGTCCTGCGCGACGCCGGGTTCGACATGGACCTCGACGGCGCCGACAGCTACTCCACGCAATACCAGAACGCGAACAACTCCGTGCGCGTCACCGACGAGTTCATGCAAGCGGTGCTCGACGACGACGAGTGGCAGTTGCGCGCCGTCACGTCGGGAGACGTCATCAAGACGATCAAGGCGCGCGAGCTCATGCGCCAGATCTCGAGAGCGTCGTGGGAGTGCGCCGACCCCGGCATGCAGTTCGACACCACGATCAACCGCTGGCACACCGCCGCCAACACCGGACGCATCAACGGCTCGAACCCGTGCTCCGAGTACATGCACCTCGACAACTCGGCGTGCAACCTCGCCAGCATCAACGTCCTGAAGTTCCTCGACGACGACGACGAGTTCGCCGTCGAGGCCTTCAAGGCCGCGGTCGAAGTCGTCTTCACCGCGCAAGAGATCCTCATCGGCAACGCCGACTACCCGACGGCCGCGATCGCGGAGACCAGCCGCCGATTCCGACAGCTCGGCCTGGGTTACGCCAACCTCGGCGCGCTGCTCATGGCGATCGGCCTTCCCTACGACTCCGACGCAGGTCGCGGCATGGGCGGCGGCGATCACGGCGCTCATGACCGGACACGCCTATGAGGTGTCCGCCCGCACCGCCGAACGCATGGGCCCGTTCGCCGGCTTCGCCGAGAACCGTGAGCACATGGTCAGAGTGCTCGACATGCACCGCCAGGAAGCGGCCAACATCGACGAGGAGTTGGTGCCCGCTGACCTGCTGAGCGCGGCGCAGGAGGCGTGGGACACCGCGTGCGATCTCGGTGAGACCCATGGGGTTCGCAACTCGCAGGCTTCCGTGCTCGCGCCCACGGGAACGATCGGGTTGCTCATGGACTGCGACACGACCGGGATCGAACCCGACCTCGGTCTCGTCAAGCTGAAGAAGCTCGTCGGCGGCGGCACCATGTCGATCGTCAACCAGACCGTGCCGCGAGCGCTGCGCCGACTCGGGTATGCCGACGACCAGATCGCCGAGATCGTGAGCTACATCGACGCCAACCACTCGATCCTCGGCGCGCCCCACCTCACGACCGATCACCTGGCGGTGTTCGCGTGCTCGATGGGCGACAACCCGATCCACTACTCGGGCCACGTGCGGATGATGGGTGCCGTGCAGCCGTTCATCAGCGGCGCCATCTCGAAGACGGTGAACATGCCAGAAGACGTCACCGTCGAAGACGTCGAGCAACTGCACATCGACGCGTGGCGGCTGGGCCTCAAGGCGGTGGCCGTCTACCGCGACAACTGCAAGGTGGCGCAGCCGCTGTCGACCGGTAAGGGGCAAGCCGCGTCGGCGCCCGTGTCCGCGACCGAGATCGTCGAGCGCGTCGTCGAGAAGGTGATCACCGTCAAGGAGCCGGTGCGCGAGAAGCTGCCGCGCAACCGCAGGTCCCGCACGTTCGAGTTCCGCTTGGCGGACTGCAAGGGGTTCGTCACCGTCGGCGAGTATTCAGACGGGCGACCGGGCGAGATCTTCATCCGCATCTCCAAGATGGGCTCGACGCTCGCCGGGATCATGGACGCATTCGCCATCTCGGTCAGCTACGGCCTGCAGTACGGCGTGCCGTTGCGTGCGTATGTCGAGACGCTCGCCAACTACCGGTTCGAGCCGGCGGGTATGACCGACGACCCCGACATCCGCTTCGCTTCGAGCCTCGTCGACTACATCTTCCGCCGTTTGGCCATCGACTACCTCTCGGCCGAGGAGCGAGCGGAGCTGAACATCCTCTCGGTCGGTGAGCGCACGCAACCGACGCTCCCGGGTGTCGAGGAGACCGTGATCGAGACCGTGCAGGGCCACGACATCCCCTCCGATCCGCCGTCGATCGAATCTGCCCTGTCGTTGCTCGACTTGGCCGAGGAGCGCACCGGTGCCGTATCCCCCACGGCATCGGTGTCTGCTCCGAGCGCGGCGCACGTGTCGCACGCCGACGCGCCCTACTGCATGCAGTGCGGCGTCCAGATGCAGCGTGCCGGCTCGTGTCATGCCTGCCCCAGTTGCGGGAGCACCAGCGGCTGTAGCTGACCCACTTGGAGGTCCGCGGGGCTCGTTCCGCGGAACGCGGGGAAGACTGACGGGATGTCGACGATGGCGGGGGAGCGGATCAAGGCCGCGGCGGAGCGCGACAGCGAACGGTGGATCGAGGTCGTCGGCCGCATCGGCCTCGCCACCCAAGGCCTGCTGTACGTGGTCGTCGGCCTGCTGGCGCAGCAGGTCGCCTCGGGCCGCAACGATCGGGCGGACCAACGGGGCGCCATCGAGGCGGTGGCCGACCAGCGCTTCGGACGTCTCCTGCTGCTGATCCTCACGATCGGCCTTGCCCTCCATTGCTGCTGGCGACTGGTGCTCGCAGTCCGCGGCACACCGGGCGACGA
The DNA here is from genome assembly GCA_963821725.1 of uncultured Acidimicrobiia bacterium. GTDB lineage: Bacteria > Actinomycetota > Acidimicrobiia > Acidimicrobiales > JACDCH01 > DATAES01. The sequence goes on along the minus strand of CAWGFA010000013.1, from coordinate 21,335 downwards.
CGACGCCGAGATCGTGGTCAAGCGCATCACCGAGCTCGGTCGAGGACTCATCTACGGCTCGTTCACGCTGATCGCAGCCAAGCTGCTGATCGACGCCGGCGGCAGCGGAGGCGGCAGCGGCGAAGCGCAGCGCAAGGCGGTCGGCACCGTGCTCGACTGGCCCGCAGGCGAAGCGATCGTGATCGGGATCGGGCTCGCCGTGATCGGCGCGGGTGTGTGGCACGCGAGCAAGCTGTTCACGCGCAGCTTCGTCGACGATCTCGATCTCGACGGGCGCAGCGAAGCGACGCGCCGAGTGATCACGGTGCTCGGCGCGGTCGGTTACTTCGCCCGCGGCCTCGTGTTCTGCATGATCGGCTGGTTCCTGGTCGAGTCGGCACTCGACGACGACCCCGCTCACACCGGTGGCCTCGACCAGGCGCTGCGCCGGCTCGCCGCCTCCGAGCACGGCCCGGGGCTGTTGCGGCTGGTCGCCCTCGGCCTCATCCTGTTCGGCGTCTATCGGATCATCGACGCACGCCTGTGCACGCGCAGTGCGGTTACCAATCCGTGACTACTTGCAGGTGGCGATGCCCCCGTCCACCGGTATGACCGCCCCGGTGACGAAGGCCGACGCCCTCGAGGCGAGGTAGATGGCGACGCCGGCCATGTCGTCCGGCCGCCCGATGCGCTTCATCGGCGCGCTGGCAGCGATCGAGTCACCGAACGCTTCGAGCGTCGCAGCCATCATCTTCGACTCGAACGGACCGGGCGCGACGGCGTTCACGGTGATCTCCGGCGCGAGCTTCGAGGCCAGGTGACGGGTGAGTTGATGGACGGCGGCTTTGCTCGACGAGTACGAGTACGTCTCGAGCATCGGCACCTGGATGCCGTCGATCGAGCCGATGTTGATGACGCGAGCGGGATCGTCAGCGGTGCCGGACGCCTGCAACAGCGGCAGGCAGAACTTCGTGAGGTGGAAGACCGCCTTGACGTTGATGGCGTACACGCGCTCCCAGGTGGCATCGTCCTGTTCGACGAGCGGCGCGCCCCAGGTCGCGCCCGCGTTGTTGACGAGGATGTCGAGCTTGTCCTCGCGGTTGGCAAGCTCGCCGGCCAGCCGTTGGCACTCGTCCTCGGACGACAGGTCGGCGGGCAGCGAGACGCATTCACCCTTCTCGGACAGCTCGGCCGCCACCGAGTCGCACACCGCGGCTTTGCGCGACGAGATGTAGACGCGTGCCCGGCTTCGACGAATCCTCTGGCGATCATGAGACCGATGCCGCGAGAGCCGCCGGTCACGAGCGCGGTCTTGCCCGAGATGGAGAACAGGTCCGTGGTCACGTCGGGCGACGTTAGTAGTACGTGACCGCCGTGCTGCGCTCGTGCCGGAACGGCCACGCGAGCTGGGCGAGGTCAGGCGTCAGAGCAGGACCTCGACGACGGTGTCGAGGTCGCGCTCGAGGTACGCGACCTCGTTGTCGTGGGCGAAGTCCTTGCCCTGCACGTTCACGAGGTCGACGTGATCGCTGATGGGATACGGACCCCAGTGCCACGTCGCCGAGCGCGATGTTGACGCCCGCTGTGCCGTCGCAGACGAACGCCCGAACGCTCTCGAGATGGAGGTGCTCGGTGAAGTCGATGTCGCGCGGCGCGACCACCAGCAGCGTCGGTTTGCCCGCAAGCGCGACGAGCATCTGCGTCGCCCGGTGATGACGGTTGAGGTGATCGCACCGGAGGGGCTTGCGGTCGTAGTGCAGCACGTTCAGATGGAACACTTCGTCGTCGCGGAGCTCCATCACCATGTCGCCCTGTTGCACGACCTGTCCGAACGGCGCGAACGCCTCCGAGGTCAGCGGCTCGGCACGGACGGCGAAGGTCGACGATTCGGCCACACGGCGATCGTACCGATGGGCGGTCTACCCTTCCCTGCATGGACGTCAGGTCGATCGAGGATGTGGCGCCGAAGATCGAGCACAACGGCACGGTGCCCGTCTGGTGGCTCGTCAACCCTCGCGAGATGTTGGACATCACGAAGGGCGGCCATCTCGAGCTCGTGAGCGAGTTCGAGGTCGCCGGCGGCGGGTACGTGGATCCGCACAACCATCCGACCCACGAGTTCTATTACGTGACGGCGGGCCGGGGGCTCATGGAGATCGAGGGCGAGACGCGTGAGATCCGCCAGGGTGATCTCGTGCACATCCCGCCGATGGCGATCCACTCGTTGCGCCCGGTGACCGACAACGCCCCGATCCACTGCTTCTGCTTCGCCGTCGCCACCCCTGACGCGGACGAGATCAACTACACCGACCACTGAGCGGGTTCGGTCGTTCTGGCGTCAACCAGTGCGGCTTTGAGCCGTCGTTGACGCCAGAATGCCCGTCGGGGGAGGGTCAGTCCTCGAGGAGGCCGCTGACGCGTTCGGCGGCGTCGATGAACTCTTCGACCATGTCGTAGACGACCTGCTTGGCCGGCTTCACCTGGTTCATCTGTCCGACGACCTGGCCGACGAAGTAGTTGACGAGCTGGCGGGCACCTTCGTTGCTGGCAGCGGATCGACGCATGCGTCCCTGTGCCTCGGCGATCAACATCCCGTGCAGTGGCATCGGCAGGGGATCCGGCGTGTTCGGGTCGTCCCACTCGTCGGTCCACGCGGTGCGCAGCTGGCGCGCCGGCTTGCCGGTCGATGCGCGTGAGCGGACCGTGTCGGACGACGTGGCCGCGATGAACTTGTCCTTCACGACCGGATGCGTCTCGGCCTCCTCGGTCGTGAGCCACACGGAGCCGCACCACACGCCTTGCGCACCGAGCGCGAGCGACGCCGCGATCTGGCGGCCGTTGCCGATGCCTCCGGCGGCGAGCACCGGTGTCGGTGCCACCGCGTCGACGACTTCGGGGATGAGCACCATGGTGCTGATCTCACCGGTGTGGCCGCCGGCCTCGTACCCCTGGGCGACGATGATGTCGACGCCGGCATTGCTCTGACGCTCGGCGTGCTGCTTCTTGCCGACGAGCCCGGCGACGACGACGTCGTTCGCATGTGCGTGCTCGACCATGTAGTCGGGTGCAGGGCCGAGCGCGTTGGCGATGAGGCGGGTCTTGTGCCCGAACGTCACATCCATCAACGGCTGCGCGCCCTTGTGCGACCAGGACAGCAGCCCGACGTCGCGGGGCAGGTGCTCGGCCTGTGGCAACGGGGGGACGCCGTAGCGCGCCATCATGTCGTCGACGAACTTGCGGTGCTCTTCGGGGATCATCGTCGACAGCTTCGAACCGTCGAGCCCGCCTTCCTCCACCCCGATGTACTTCGCGGGAACGAGGACGTCGACCCCATAGGGCCGATCGCCGACCTCCTTCTCGATCCAGTCCAGCTCGATGTCGAGCTGCTCGGGAGTGAAGGCGACGGCGCCGAGAACGCCCATGCCTCCCGCCTTGCTCACTGCCGCCACGACGTCGCGGCAGTGACTGAAGGCCAGGATCGGGAACTCGATGCCCAGGAGATCGCAAACTGGGGTCCGCATGGACCCCAGTCTGGTTCTCAGGCTGCCTCTGCTGCGACTTCCTCGCCGAGGGCGAGGTCGAGCACCTTGTCGACGCTGTCGACGAAGTGGAACGCCATCTCGTCTCGCACCTTGTCGGGCACGTCGTCGATGTCGGCCTCGTTGCGAGCCGGGAGGATCACCTCGGTGAGCCCCGCCCGGTGGGCGGCGAGCACCTTCTGCTTCACGCCACCGATGGGCAGCACTCGGCCTGACAGCGTGACCTCGCCGGTCATCGCGATCTCGTTGCGCACGGGCCGCTGCGTGAGCAGCGAGACGAGCGCGGTCGTCATCGTGATGCCTGCGGACGGACCGTCCTTCGGGACGGCGCCGGCGGGGAAGTGGACGTGGAAGCGCTTCTGGTTCAACGACGACGGGTCGATGCCGAGATCGCTCGCCCTCGAGCGGACGTACGACAGCGCGATCTGCGCCGACTCCTTCATCACGTCACCCAGTTGACCGGTCACGGTGAGACCTGCATCGCCACCGTCGTCCATCGAGGTGGCCTCGACGAACAGCACGTCGCCGCCCGCGCCGGTGACGGCGAGACCGGTCGCCACGCCCGGCACCGCGGTGCGGTCGGCCACCTCCGAGAAGAAGCGCGCCCGACCCAGGTACGACACGAGATCGCTCGCGTCGACGTTGACCGGTGTGTCGGTTCCCGCCGCGACCTTGGTCGCGACCTTGCGCAGGATCTTGCCGAGCTCGCGCTCGAGGTTCCGGACGCCGGCCTCTCGCGTGTAGTCGGCGACCACACCGCGCAAGGCGCTCTCGCTGACGACGACCTCGCCGTCGCGCAGCCCGTTGCGGCTCACCTGACGCTCGACGAGATGGTCGCGTGCGATCGCCACCTTCTCGTCCTCGGTGTAGCCGTCGAGGCGCACGATCTCCATGCGGTCGAGCAACGGACCGGGGATGGTCTCCATCACGTTTGCCGTCGCGATGAACAGCACGTCGGACAGGTCGAGATCGACCTCGAGGTAGTGGTCGCGGAAGCTGTGGTTCTGTGCGGGGTCGAGCACCTCGAGCAGCGCCGAGCTCGGGTCGCCGCGCCAGTCGGCGCCGACCTTGTCGACCTCGTCGAGGAGGAACACCGGGTTCATCGTTCCGGCCTCGGTGATGGCCCGAACGATGCGGCCGGGCTGCGCGCCGACGTAGGTGCGGCGGTGACCACGGATCTCGGCCTCGTCACGGATGCCGCCGAGCGCGACCCGCACGAACTTGCGTCCGAGAGCGCGTGCCACTGAAGCACCGAGCGACGTCTTGCCGACGCCCGGCGGTCCGACCAGGGCAATGATCGCCCCGGGCTTCCGGTACTCCGACACGAACTCGCTCTCCTGCGGGTCGCTCGTACCTGCTGTCGGCTCGTCGCTGGCGCTTCCGTCGCCGACCTTGCGGTCGAAGCCGCGCTCGGCGCGCAGCTTGCGCACGGCCAGGAACTCGACGATGCGCTCCTTCACCTCGTCGAGACCGGTGTGGTCCTCGTCGAGGATGCGGCGGGCGTCGTCGATGTCGAGGTCGTCGTGCGTCCGGTCGGCCCAGGGGATGTCGAGCACGGTGTCGAGCCACGTGCGGATCCACCCGTGCTCCATGTTCTGCGCGGGCGTGCGCTCGAGCCGTCCGATCTCGCGATCGATCGCCTCGCGCGTCGGCTCCGCCAGCGCGCCGGCATCGACCAACGCCGCCAGCTTGGTCCGGTACTCGTCGATGAGGTCTTCGTCCTCACCGTCCTCACCGAGCTCCTTGCGGATGGCACTCATCTGCTGGCGGAGCAGGAACTCGCGCTGGTTCTTCTCGAGGCCGTCGCTCACTTCCTTGCGGATGCGCTCGGACACCTCGAGCTCGGCCATCGCCTCCTTGACCCACTCGAGCACCTTCGTGAGCCGGTCCTCGACGTCGATCGTCTCGAGCAGCTCGACCTTGCGCTCGAACGCGAGGTCGGGCCACCAGCCGGCGAGATCGGCCAGCGCGCCGGGGTCGTCCACGCCGCGGAGGACCTCGGTCAGCCGGCGACCGCCGAGCTGGTCGAAGAGGGCCGACACCGCCGCCCGCACGTCGCGTGCGAGCTCGCGGGCCCGCTCGGTCGGAGGGGTCTCGGCGACGGGCTCGACGCCGACCCACAGGGCTGCCGTCGTGCCGATCACGCCCGCGCCGACGTGGGCGCGTGCTGTCGCCCGCACCACGAGGGCGGGGGCGCCGCCGGGAAGGGTCCCGCGGTTCTCGATGTTGGCAATCGTCCCCACCCGGCCGTAGCGGCCGTTGTCGAAGCGGGGAACGAGCAGGATCTGGCCGCGTCTCGGCGGCGGCTTCGCCCGCGGCCTTGGCCTCGTCCGTCTCGAGGGCGAGGGTCACGACCATCTGGGGAAGCACGACGCCGTTGGCGAGCGGCAGCACAGGCAGGGTGGCAGCTGCGAGTTCGCTGCCGTCGAGATGTCCGGGGTCCAGGCGTTCGGCCATGAGGGGCTCCTAGTGACTATCAGATTGCAAGTGAGGAACCATACGGCGGTCCAAGTCATTCCCCACGGGGGATGCGACCGCGGTCACATGGCGGAAGGTGCGAGCGACGCAGCGCCAGCGGAGGAGCGGACAGCACGGCCTGCGTGGCGGGGAAACCCCGCAAACACGGCTACCTTCTCGCCTCGTGTCCGTGCGGGTCGGGTTCCTGGGGGCAGGGCTGATCGCCACGTACCACTCCAAGTCACTGCACGTCTCGGGAGCGGACGTGACCTGGGCCGGCGTCTACGACCCCGATCCCGAGCGGGCCGAGCAGTTCGCGCTGGCCTCCGGCGCGGCCGTGTGCCGCTCGGAGGACGAGGTCCTCGATTCGTGCGACGTCGTCTACGTCTGCACCTGGACGGCTGAGCACCCGAGGCTCGTGGTGGCCGCCGCCGAGCGAGGCCTCGCCGTCTTCTGCGAGAAGCCGCTGGGCGTCGATCTGGCCGCCGCCTCGGAGATGGCGGCTGCGGTCGAGCGGGCCGGTGTGGTCAACCAGGTCGGGCTGGTGTTACGTCACTCGCCGGCGTTCGGGATGCTGAAGGCCCTGGCCGCCGATCCGGACAGCGGGCGTCCGATGAGCGTCGTGTTCCGTGACGACCAGTACCTCCCCATCCAAGGCGGCTACGGGTCGACCTGGCGGGGCGACGTGACGAAGGCAGGCGCCGGGACCCTGCTCGAGCACTCGATCCACGACCTCGACATGCTCGAACAGGTGCTCGGGCCGGTCGTCAGCGTTGGCGCGGCTACCGCGGGCTTTCACGAGATCGACGGCATCGAGGACGTCGCATCCGTGCTGTTGCGCTTCTCGAGCGGCGCAACCGGGACGTTGCAGTCGGTCTGGCACGACGTGCTCGAACGCCCGAGCCTGCGGCGGGTCGAGTTGTTCTGCGAGCGCACGTACGCGGTGCTCGAGGGCGACTGGTTCGGCCCGGTCGAGTGGGTGACCACCGGCGCAGGTCCGACGCGGCTCGAAGGCGTCGAGTTGGTCGACGAGGCCCGCCGCAGGGGCGCCGCCCTGGGGAACCCCGACGAGTTGTTCATCGAGGCAGTCGTGCGGGGAGAGGCCGCGTGGCCGTCGTTCGAGGACGCGCTCCGGGCCCACAAGGTCGCCGACGCCGTCTACCGATCAGCGGCGGACGGAGGGACGCCGGTCACGGTGTGACGATCCGGCCGATGGCTTCGCCGTGATCGGCTCCGACGGCGTCGACGACGCGGAGCGCAGCCTGCAGTTCGAGGGCGTTGACGACGATGACCGGCAGCGCCAGCGCCAGCGCGATGGCGAGCCCGACGACGATCGCGATGACGACGATGACGACCCAGGCGAACGAGCCGACGAGGTACAGCGCCCACCATCGACGCACTGACCGGCGCTCCGGGTTGTCGGGCGCGAGACAGTCACGGACCGACTGGTAGGGGAACCAGAAATTGATGACGGGCACGATCCAGCCCAGGATCGCCCACGTGGTGCTGTGCCGCGCCGGATAGTTGAGCTTCGACGCGACCGACGCGGCCTTGTAGGCCCAGATGATGACGCCGACGAAGCCGAGCACCAACACGATCGACACGGGCAGGTTGAGGATCTGCCATCCGTTCATCCCTGTCTGATCCGCGGTGCCCGTGTCCGCCGCTCGCTGGATGTCGTCGACGACCGAATCGAAGACCGCGAGCGAGAGGAGTCCACTTGCGACTTTGGCGACGAACAACGCGGTGAACGCCCGCTTCGCCCACACCCCCGCTCCTCGTTCGTCCGCCAGATCGCGCCGGGGATCGGGCGGCGGCAGCCAGAACGCAGGCTGGGGCCGGGCCTGCGGCTGCGACGCGGCCTGCGGCTCCGCCGGCTGGTTCGGATCCCAGGTGTGGTCGCTCCAACTCGTGCCGTCCCACCATCGCCTGCGTGCCGGTTGCCACGGATCCGGGTACCAGCCCGGCTCGCTCGCCATGGCGACCAGTCTTCCAACTCCGGACACGAGCGGGTGTCAGCGGGCGACGATGTTCTACGTAGGGTGAATGCGGTGCAGGACGACATCTCCTTGCTGGAGGGCATGGCGACGACGCGCGCCATTCGCCGGTTCCGATCCGATCCGATCCCCGAGGCCGACCTCGCCACGATGTTCTGGCTCGCGAGTCGCGCGCCGTCCGGATCGAATCGCCAGCCGTTCCGGTTCGTCGTGTTGCGCGACGGTCCGGGTGCGCGCGAAGCGCGCGCCCTGCTGGGCCACGCGTTCAGAGCGGAGTGGGCGACGAAGCGTTCGGCCGACGGTTACGACGCCGGCACCGGCGTCGAAGCGGGCTCGCGCAAGGCGCGCATGGCGAGCGCGATGCAACAATTCGTCGATCGGTTCGAAGAGACGCCGGTCGTCGTCCTCGCCTGTCACGAGCCCTACCGAGCCCTCAGTCCGTTCGACGGTGCGAACGTCTATCCCGCGTGTCAGAACCTGCTGCTCGCTGCTCGTGCGCTCGGCTACGGGGGCGTGATGACGATGTGGCACGTCTTGGTGGACGAGCCGTTGCGCGCGGTGCTCGACATCCCCGTGAACACGTTCATCGCCGCCACGGTCGCGCTGGGCCGACCGGAGGGATCGCACGGTCCGGTGCGCCGGAGGCCGCTCGGCGAGATCGTGTACGAGGACAAGTGGGCCCAGCCGGCTTCATGGGCGCGCGATCCGGAGGGAACTCGCTTCGCCCGCGGGCCACGGAGACCGCAAACACCACGTTGACGGAGCGTTCGCGGGAGACTGACCTGATCGAGGGGCCGGGTCTACGGTCGCGGCATGGCGATCGTTGACGACCTGCTCGACCATCCCGGTCTCTATGTCGGCCTCGACCGGCACGCGGACCCGGATCACCCGGGGGCGGCACGGATCCTCGTGACCCCGCTACCTGGCCGAGCCGGCGTCACCCTCGACTACGAGACCCTCAACCCTGCGCACCCGGACCGAATCCGAGGCCACATCGAGCACACCGTGCTGGCGCGGACCCACGAGGGCGGCGCGGTGCTGGTGATCGGTCACATCCACGCGGAGTCGGTCGCGATCCTCCAGGAGACCGAGCCGGGCACGTTCGAGCTCGGTGACGCCGGCTCACCGTTCCCGATGAAGGTCGTGCTGTCGATGCCGGAGCCGGGTCGGTTCATCTATTCGTGGTGGTACGGCCGACCGGGAGAGGAACTGGTCGAGCGCGACGTCGCGGAGGTCGTCCTCGCCGACTGACGGACCACCAGCGTGCTCACGCCGTGGTCCGCGCTCGCACGACGCCCGGGCGTCCGACCACACGGGCGGTGGTGAAACGCCCGGGCGTTGCGTCTAACGCAGGCGGCTGCGGAGGCGGTCGATGCCGTCGTCGAGGCCGGGGAGCATCGACTGCAGCGCGACGCCGCTGTCCGCGACGAACGTCGTCACCAGGTGTTCGACCTCAGCCCACGTGGTGGCCCGCGGCCGGTCGAGGTGCGCGTTGTACGGCGCGTCGAACACGATGACGGTGTTGCCCTCGTCTCGCAGCGCGCCGACGACGTCAGGACTGTCGTCGACATAGCAGTCCGCCTCCACCTCGGGCTTGCGTCCGAGGAAGCAGATGTCGCGATAGGGGATCGCGTTGTGGTCGAGCCACTCGACCGTGTCGCTCACTGCGGTCGCATGCCCCCAGTTGACGTACAGGCGGTGGGTGATGATGCGGATCCACACGCCCGCGTCCGACAGACGCCACAGCGCCTCGGGCGCGCCGGACATGACGGGCATCGTCCGGAACATGCGGTGCTCGAGCACCGCCCGCCTGTGCACCGCGTCGAAGCCCTCCGAGATCGCCGAGTTGCCACTCGGCGAAGTCCCAACCGCGGTTGTCGGGAAGGTCGTCCGCATCGACGCCCCGCTCACGGGCGACAACGGCGCGGAAGGCATTCGTGTAGTCGGCGCACACGCCGTCGAGATCGACGCCGAGGACGAACCCGCGGTCGGCCGCGACTCAGAACGAAGCTCCCACGAAGCCGAGGGCAGCGTCGATGAAGCGGAAGTCCTTCGGGGTGGCGAAGTGGTCGACGCCCGGGAGCGTCACGAGGGTCGCGTCCGGCAGCGCATCGACGAGCGGATCGGCGGGACCGGCGAAGTCGCGGTCGCCCAAGACGACCAGGACAGGACAGGTGACCTTTGCGAGCCTCCCGTCGTCGAGTGCGGGTCGCGGCGACCGCATGAACGCGGCGAGCGCTTCGCGGTCGTTGCCCGGTTGCCGCGCCAGCCCGGCGAAGTACTGCGCGGCAGGATTGTCGTCGGCGGCCTGTCCGCTGATCGCGTGCACGATGTCGTCGCGCGAGTCGTCTCGGAAGAGGTTGGCGCCCACGCCCGCCACCACGAGATGGTCGAAGCGATCCGGCTGATCGGCGGCGATGGTGAGCAGCACGCGAGCGCCCATCGAGAACCCGACGGCGTCGACCGGCCCGTCCGGCAACTGCGCCGCCACGAGCGACTCGACCCCGGCATACGCGGCCGGGTCGTGCGGCTTGTCTGCCTCGCCGTGGCCGAGCAGGTCGATGGCGACGACGTCTCGGCCGGCATCGCGCAGCAGGTCGATCCAACCGTTGTCGCCCCACGTCCGCGCGGCAGACGTTGCAAACCCGTGGACGAGAACAACTGGTCGATCGCTCACTCGTGCGATCCTACGAGGCTGTGGAGGACGCGCTGAGGGTCAACCGGACGCTTCGGATCCCCCTCGACGAGCTCGAGTGGCGGTTCACGCCGAGCGGCGGTCCGGGTGGGCAACACGCCAACCGGTCGAACACGCGAGCCGAGGTCCGATTCGACATCGCAGGATCGCCGTCGCTCGGACCGCGTCAGCGGGCGCGCCTTCTCGAGCGGTTCGGTCCGTCGATCCGCGTGGCAGTGGACGACGAGCGCTCGCAACTGCGCAACCGCTCCCTCGCGCAGCAGCGGCTCGCGGCACGGTTGGGAGCCGCGCTGCGGATCGACAAGGAACGGCGACCGACTGCTCCTACGGAGGCGGCACGCCGACGTCGTCTGGAACAGAAGCGTCGACGGAGTCAGCGGAAGCAACTTCGGCGTCCACCGACTCCGAACGACGACTGACCCGGTTCGCTCGGTCCCACGCCCAGTCGACGACGACGAGGGCCACGAGGAAGGCGACCGCGAGCCATCCGATCTGGTGCACGGCGGCCAGCTCGCCCGGCCACTCGAATGCCGCCGCCGGCTTCGTGTGCGCCTGACGGAGGAACACGTACAGTCCGCTGAGCGCCAGCAGTGCAGGCGCGCCGAGGGCGAGCAGCCATCGCTGTCGTCCGTCTTCGTGTCGCGAGGCCGACGGCGACAGCGGTGACGAGGCCGGCGACGAGGCCGATGACCGCGGCAGCGACGAGACCCGCGATCACCCCGATGAGGAGCGCGGGTCGCAGACTCGGTGCTTCGGCACCGCGTGAGGAGAAGACAGTCCGCCACGTGAGCCGGTCGGGAACCGGATCCTCGACCGTGAGCGTGCGCGATCGCGGTCTTCGTATGGCGAGCACGAGGCACAACACCGCGCCCAACGCAGACAGGGCGAGCGCGATCCAGACGTTGCGTTGCGGTGTCCACCGCAACGCAACCTTGACGTCGGACGCACCGGGGTCGATGAGCCATCCGTTCGCGTAACCGTCCACCAGTTGCGGCTTGCCGACGTCGTGACCGTCGACGGACGCCGTCCAGCCGGCGTTGTCGCTCTGGCCCAGGACGAGCCAGAACGGCTGTCCCTTGGTCGCGCCGCTCACCGACAGGTCGAAGCTCGTGCGCCCTTGCCCGTCGACCTTCACCGCGGGACCCGGGGCAGGTGCCGGATCGAGCGGCGCGACCTGCGGCGGAGCGCCGCCACCGGCCGACGACTGCATCACCAACGAGTCGAGGTCGATGCCGGTGTCCACACCCTTGGCGGCGCGCAACACGTGGTTGCCGCTGTCGAGGAAGACGCCCTCGGTCGAGAGCCCGCACAGGCTCACGTGGAGCGGCTTGCCGCTCGTGGCGTCGGCGACGGTCCCCGAGATGTCGACACCGACGGGGGTGTCGTCGATGTCGAGGAGGTCGCTACGGCATCCGGTGTCGAACGAACCGGATGGCACCGTGGCGGCGAGTTGGGGAACACCGAGCTCGGCGATGCCGATCGGCATCTGCACCGGTGTGTTCGAGAACCAGTTGATCGTGGTGACCTGGCGCACGCCGTCGAAGACGAAGCGCACGTCCGTCCCCGTCACCGGTTGAGGCAGATCGATGGGGACCGTGACCACCGCGTCGGCACCCTGTGCACCGGGGCGATCTGCAATCGCCGGGATGGCGACGTTCGCCGCCTCCTTTCCGTCGGCCTCGATGCGCAGATGGGTCGGGACCGAGTGCCGTCCGTCGGCCACGACCTGAAGATCCATGTGATCGAAGGTCACGGCCTGGCCTGCGTTGAGGTCGATCGCGTCGCCGCCCTCGGGAGGGCTGTCGAAGGCAGGTGTCCATGCCGTCGTCGGGTCACCGTCGACCGCGGACGTGGCCCGCGCGAGAAGGTCGCCGGGGAGACGGCGCGTCGACGTCGCGTTCGGTCCGGCGACGCCGAGCAATGCGTCGGTGATGGTCTCGTCGGCGTGCGTATCGAGCCTCGCGACGCCGGTCAGGTTGAAGTTGCGCGCCGTCGGGAGCGTCCACGTGCGTGCGAGTGCGAGCTCCTCGTCTTCGCGGACCGCCTCGGCGGGGTCGACGCGAGCCCGTTCCATCGACAGCGTCAGAGGATGGTCTTCGGACGAGGTGCCCGCGGTGGCGAGCAGGTCGGTCGGCATCCTGATCACTTCGTCACCGTGGAGCCCGTTGACGTCGACCTCGCTGAACCCGACTTCCGACAGACCCGTGAAGCGCACCGGACGCAAGGGCTTGGACTCCCGACCCGAGTCGTCGTCCCGGATGATCAACTCGACCTTCGAGAACGTGCGCTGCGGGAACGACAGCACTTGCCCCGTGGTCGATCGCGACGAGTCGTCGAGGTCGAACGGGATCGTGTCCTTGCCGTCGAAGCGCAGGTCGAGCTTCGTGATCGAGCGGTTGCGGAAGCCCGTGAGCAACTGCGTCACCCGGATGTGGTCGGTGTCGACCGGCTGTCCGAAGTCGAGCTCGAGCTCTTCGCCCCGTACGTCGGCCGACGCTCCCGTGCGCCACGACGTGCGGGGGTCGCCGTCGACCGCGTTCGCGGCGCGGAACTCGGGCGTGAACGAGATCGGGTTGCCGTAGCTCGATGCGCGGGCGGAGACGCCGCCCGGATACTCGGCGACCGTGTCCGAGTCGTCGCCTGCATCGGGGAACACGGGCAATCGGTTGTCGGTGAGATCAGTGCGCAACGGCGTCTCGCCCGCCTGCTCCGTGTAGCCGACGTTGTCCCGCAACGTGCTCCATCGCCGTCCGCGGCGCCGATTCGAGTCGGTCACGACGAGGGATGCGTTCCGGTTGATCGCGTCCGTGAGCTGCTGGGGTTGCTTCGCGAACGAACCCGCGTACTGAACGAGGTCGTTGCCGTCGATGAGGCCCGCTGACGCAAGGCCGACGAGGCCCTCGCCGTCACCAGCGATCAGGATCGGTTGCTGCGCGCCGCGGTGCGCACGATCGGCTGTTGTCCGTCGACCGGGAACGCCACGACGGGTTGGTACTCGGACCCGGTGTCGTCACGGAGCGCGGCCTCGTCCTGCATCGGGAGCGATCGGTGACGGCTCGTTGGTGCCGAGCGGGCCGAAACCTGTCGGCGGCCCCAGTCCGGGCGACGCGCCGAGGAGGGGCATGACCTCGTAGGGACGCGCCACTCGATAGCGCTCGTACTGCAGATCGTTGCGGGCGACGAGTTGGCCGACGCCGAGCAACCGCGCGATGGGCGCCACCGCCTGTGGGTCGAGGGTGTTCTCCTGAAGGCGACGGTCGAAGGCGTTGAGCAGATCGGTGGACGACGGTGATCCATACGGGATCAGCTCACGGGCCGCGTACGGACGGTCCATGAGGCCCGGCGTGATCGGGTCGACGGTGTTGCCCCACCGGTACGACGCGAAGTCGATGCCGGGCACTTCGAGCACGCGTGTGTCGTGGGGCTGCGCATCGAAGGAACCGATCGCGTCGAGCCAGTACTGCGGAATGTCGCCGCGCTCGAGGTTGGCCGCGATCATCCCGCCGGTGAACAACGGCGGCAACGCGACGACCGCGAGCGCCATCAGGCCGAAGCCGACCGGCTTCGCGAAGCGAGGCGCGGTACGCGCGAGCGTCGCGAGGCCGAGCCCGAGGAACACGGCGAGCCCGAGTGCGATCAGCGGCACGGCTCGTGGCGTGCTCCGCAACGCGAGGCCCTTGTCGCTGTCGAGCAGGTCCTTCCACAACTGCGCCGATGAGCGGCGGGTCGTCCCACGGGTGCGCGCCGACGGAGATGAAGAGGCCGACGAACACCAACGTCGCGAAGTAGGCGCGGTGCTTCCACCGGCTCAGGGCCGCGCCGAGCAGCGCGAGCGTCGGCAGCAGGTACGTGACCGCGATGAGCCACAGTCGCTGCGTGTACTCGACGCTCGGCTCGATCCACGGCCCGAGGCGGTCGCTGCCGTAGAAGAACCAGTAGCCGAGGCCTCGCAGCAGTTCGGGTGCGACGCGCGGCTGACGCGACGACCGCTGCACGTCTCCGTGTACTGAAGGATCTGGATGCCGTAGCCGCTCTGCACCGACAGGCCGGCGATCCACCACAGCGACGTGAACAGCGTGAGCGCTCCGATGCGGACGAACGCGCCCGCGGCTCGCTTGAGCGTCGCCTCCTTGGTGCCCCACACCGCGAACGGGAACCACAGCAGCGGCGCCACACCCGCGAAGACGAGCGCGGTCGCGTTGACGCCGCCGACCGTGAGGACGACGAGCGCGAACAACGCCGGGTCGCGCCAGCCTCCGCGACGGATGGCGCGGATCGTGAAGGCGAGCATCCACGGCAAGCCTGCGAACGGCAGCAGGATGACCGAGAGGCGGGCCGCCGAGCGTCGAGCGTGTAGGGCGTGAGCGCGTACGCGAACGCCGCGACGGCTGTAGGCATCGTGTCGAACCGCAACGGTCCGCAGGAGGAACCACACGCCCGACGCCCGCGAGGAACAAGATCGATCCGAGCCAGAACCGTTGCGCGAGCCACATCGGCACGCCGGTGACGTCGGCGAGCCAGTAGTACGGCCCCATCGGGAAGAGGTAGCCGATGTTCTGGTGCGTGACCGTCCCGAAGCCGATGTTCGGATCCCACATCGACGCTGCCCGCGAGAGGAGCCGTGCCGGGGTCGAGGTAGAGGTAGGTCTTGGTGTCGGCGCCGACCTCGCCCGGCGCGGTGAGCAGCAAGCGGGATGTAACAGATCGCGGCGAGGAGGACGAGGGGCCATCGTCGACGCAGCACGTCGACGACCGGCCGCGACCGATCGCCGCGGAGGCGGTCGCCTCCGCCGTGGAGCTGCGTGCCTCAACGGCGGTGGCGCTCGGCTTCGGCGGCAAGCACCCGCATGATGCCTGCGGCCGTGGCCTCCCACGAGTACGCAGACGACCGAGTCAACGCGGCTGCGCCGTACCTGGCGCGCCGTTCGTCGTCTGCGATCGAGGTCGCCGATCGCACCGCCGAGACCGGCTTCGTCGTCGCGTTCGACGAGGACGCCGGTCTCGCCGTCGATCACGGCGTCGATGTGACCAGGAATGCGAGTGACGACAGCAGGCGTCTCGCACGCCGCCGCCTCGGTGATCGACATTCCCCAACCTTCGCGGGCCGACGCGCTCGTTACCAGCCAGGCCCGGCGATACAGATCGACGAGCTCCGCCTCGGCGTACGTGGCCGGCGAACGTGACCCACTCGGCGCCGTCGACGTCTCGGACGACTTGCTCGAGGTTCTCGCGCTCGTACCCGACGCCGACGATCGTCAGCGTGAGCTGCGGGTGTCGGCGGCGCGGCCTCGGCCACGGCGTGAATGAGGTGGTCGTAGCGCTTGACCGGCACGAGCCGGCCGAGGGCCATCACCATCGGCGTCGGGGACCGCTCACCGCCCGGACTGAACATCGGGTCGATGCCGGGGGTGACGACCTCGATGTTCGATGCCGGCAGGTGGAGCATCTCGACGATGTCGCCCTTCGACGACTGAGACAGCGTGACGATCTTCGATCGCCGATACACGAGCGGCGCGATGCGGCGCTCGATCGTGTCACCGAGCGAAGCCGCCCATGGTGCTTCGTCGCCGAGCACCATCTTCCACATCTCCGCGTGGACATGGTGCAGGAGGATGATGCCGGGACCTCGTCTCCACACGGGCGAGAAGAACGGCATCCCGTTCCAGATCTCGACGAGCCCGTCACGACGTCCGTGCCGGCCGATCATCTCCGATCCCGCGGCACGCGGGAACACCAGGTAGCGACCGGCACGGCGGATCACTCGATAGCCGTCACGCACGACGACCGGCGCTTGACCTTGCGCGTAGGACGTTCGCAGCGTCACGTCGACGCCAGCTTCGGCCCACAGCTTCGCCACCATCGCTGCGTGTACCTCGGAGCCGCCCGCTTCGACGTCGGCGAGGTCGCGCCACGAGAGCATGTGGATTCGGCGCAGGCCTGCCGCGGCGGCGAGGTCGCCGATCTTGGCGATGCTCGGCCTCGCGCCGTTGGACGCGTCGGGCGCGTCGGACGCCGGCGGACCCACGACGTCGAGGGTAGTCCGCCACCAGTAGGGTCATCGGGCATGGTCGGTTCCTTCGACGAGGCGCTCCGCGCCGTCGAGAAGGTCGACGGGTGGATGACCGACGCACCAGGCGCGCCGGCTGTGGGACCGAGCTGGCGAATTGCATTCGGGCGACCGGATCGTGGAGATCGGGTCGTTTCGCGGGCGTTCGACGGTCATCCTTGCGTCGGCCGCGCCGAACGGCGTCGACGTCTTCGCCATCGATCCTCACGCCGGCAACGACCGTGGACCGCAGGAGATCGCGGGATACGCAGAAGCCGCAGCCGTCGACCACGACGTGTTCCACGAGAACCTTCGGACGTCGGGAGTCGACGACCGCGTTCGGCATCTACGTTCGTTCTCGCAAGACGCGCTCGGCGCAGTCGAGGGCGACGTCGACTTGCTGTACATCGATGGCGCTCACCGGTTCGACCCCGCGCTCGCCGACATTCGCGTGTGGGGCGGCCGCGTGTCGCCGCACGGGACGATGCTGATCCACGATGCGTTCAGTGCCGTCGGTGTGACGCTCGCGATCCTCCGAGCGCTCGTGTTCGGCCGGCGGTTCCGTTATATGGGGCGATCAGGGTCGATGACCGAGTACCGCCGTGAACTTGTCACCGGTATCGACCGGTTGCGGAACGTGACCGCGCAACTCGCGCAACTCCCGTGGTTCGCCAAGAACCTCGTCGTGAAGGTTCTGATCGTGGCGCGCGTGAAGCGAGGCCCTTGGCCGTACTGACGAAGCTCCGGGCGTTTCGGCGTTCGTTGCCTACACGGGATGTCGGTAGCGCACGCAAGTTGCCCGGGGGACTCGTCAGCGGTGGACGAGGCGGTTCCACCGGTCGCGGATGCCCCACCACGTGACCAGGGTGAGCTCTTCGAAGATGACGGCGCCGGACATCTTCGACGTGCCGCGCACGCGGTCGGTGAACGTGATCGGGACCTCGGCGATGTTCTCGCCATGTTGCGCGACCCGGTACGCGAGCTCCATCTGGAACAGGTAGCCCGTCGGCGTTGGTGGTCCTGTAGTCGATGTGTCTCCAGCGTGCTCGCCTTCCACGCGCGGAAGCCCGAGGTGAGATCGCGAGCCTTCAGGCCGAGCACGAGCGCGTCGTGTAGCAGGTTGCCGTACTTGGACAGGAAGCGGCGGTACCACGGCCAGTGCGGGATGTGGCCGCCGGGCACGTAGCGCGAGCCGATCGCGAGCCCCACGTCGCCCGTCGAGCGCGCCGAGCAGCGGCGGTAGCGACGCAGGATCGTGCGACAGATCGGCGTCGATCTGCACGACGACGTCGTAGCCGCGCTCGAGGCCGATGGCGAAGCCGGCGCGGTACGCGGTGCCGAGTCCTGCCTTCTCCGGGCGGCGCAGCACGTCGATGTGGCCGAGCTCGTCGTTCGAGCGCCTCGTGCCAGATTGGCGGTGCCGTCGGGACTGTTGTCGTCGACGACGAGGATGTCGACGTCGGGCGCGGCCGCGCGGGTGCGCTGCAGGAACTCGACGATGTTCTCCGATTCCTGGTAGGTCGGAGCACGACGACGAGCGTGCGCACGACGCAGGGAGGTCTACCTGCCGACCGCACCGCTGAGTGGCACTTCCGGTAGAGCCCGTGGTCGAAGAGTCCGTGCCCCAGGAGCCGACCTGGCAGAAGTCCCGGGCGCAGGACCTGCGTTGGGCGCGTCGGAGCCGAACTTCGCGGAATCGTTCGGCTCGTTCCAGTCGTCCCAGATCGTGGACAGGATCACGATGTCGGCCGACGCGAGGTCCTGCGGCAGTCCGCGAGTCGCTGCGCGTTCGCGACGCCGGGGTCCATCTCGATGTAGTACGTCGCGGGCACGAGGTCGGGGAACATGTAGTAGAGGTACGCGTCGCTGTACGGCGTCTTGCGCAGGTCGCCGGTGCCGACGAAGAGCCGATGTCGCCGGGCTTCGAGATGCTGGCGCCGACGGCAGCATCACCATGTTCGCGGCGTCGGCGCGGTCGGGCTTGCCGTAGTAGAAGACGCGGCCGTCGTGCTCGATCTTGTACGACGTCGCGGTGGATGCCGAACGTCTGCAGCGTGTAGTCGGCGTAGGTGCGGATCGTGAACGCGGGGATCACGAACAGCGAGCAGCGACGATCAGCGATGCCGGCGGCGACCGCGAGCCGGCGCGGCGCGGACCAGTCGGGCGCGCCGGCGGCGCACGAGCTCGAAGATGCGCGATCGGCAGGAACGCGAACGGCGACGCAGCTGACCCACGCGAAGTGGGCGGAGTCGACGCGCTGCAGCGCCTGCGGCAGGATCCCGAGGCTGAACAGCCCGATGACGAACAGGACGTGCGGGCGGTGATCGACTGCGGTCGGCGCGGCGTCGCCTGCCAGCCCTGCCACGACACGAGCGCGATCGCGCCGAGCAGGAGGAAGAACCACAGGAAGAGCTGGTGCGGGCGACGGCGGCGCGGGGAACGGCCACGAGACTGTGCGCGAGCGCGCCGGCCTTCTGCAGGAAGCCGTCGAAGTGGCTCCACGACGGCGGGATCGGGAGGCTGCGCCCGCCGCGGAGCTGGAAGACGGGGTCGATCACCATGCCCTGGAACGCGTGGCCCGGGCCCGGCGGTCGCGAGCTGGATGACGTACGGCGAGCACGCCCGACGCGAGGCCCGAGCACGATGCCGTTTCACGCCGGGCGCGGTCGATGCCCCAGCAGCAGCGCGACGACGCGAGCCCGACGCCGAGGACGAGGTCGGGCCGGAACAGCAGCGCGAGCCCGAGCAGCACGCCGGCGGCGAGCGCGCAGCGGCGCGCGCGCCGGTCGCTCGTCGGTGCGTCGCACGCGCTTCGACACCCGGCCGCGAGGCCGCACGACCGCGAGGCCGACGCCGCCGACCCACGCCAGCGCCGTGAGCCCGATCGGGATGATGATGAGCGCCGACGTGACCGCGGCGGTGACCGCGAGGATCGCGGCCCCACCGGCGGGCGAGCGCGTAGACGCCGAACATGATCGCGAGCTGCTGCAGCAGGCCGAAGACCGCGCTCGGTCGAGCAGCGAGACGCCGAACACCTTGAACACGCCGGCGAGCGCCCACAGGCTCCCGGGCCCGTACAGGTGGAGGAAGTCGCGGTTCGGGATCGCGCCGTGCAGCACCCGCTCGGGGAAGACGAGCATGAAGCCCTCTTCCATCGGCGGTCCCGGGGCGCGCAGCAGCCCGCGGAACGGCAGCAGCACGACCACGACGAGGACGCCGATCGGGAGCCAGCGCCGGAGTGCGGACGGACGGGTCTCGATCTGTTGCTCGGCGCGCGGGGGCTTCGACGGTGGCGCTCACAATTTCGTGGGCTGCGCCCCCGAGCCCCATCGGCGTCCGGCTCCCTGGCGGTCGCACGTCCGCCGTGCGCTCGCCTTGCTCGCTCATGACGGGTTCAGAGGGTACTAGCGGTCTTCACTAACCTCCGGAGCATGCTCCGGTACGAGCAGCTGGTGGTCTCGGACCTGACCACGACGAGCGATCCCGCGCGGCGCGACGACGTCGCTGTCGTTCGTCGACGGCGCGCTGACGGTCCATGCCCGAGCACCTCCGCGCCGCATGCGTCGCTGTAGTCGCTGTCCGCGCGCTCGTGGTCGTGGGGCGCGGCCGACCGAGCGTGCACTCGCGACACCAGTCCGATCCCACAGCTGCGCCAGTACGTCCGGGTGTTCCGCTCGCTCGTGCTGTTCGCCGAGCAGGAGTTGCCCGCTGTCGTCGCCCGCCGTGCTTGCCGCTACATGACGTCGCTGCAGACGGAGGTTCTCGTCGTCGGCTCCGGGGCGGGCGGGTCGACCACGGCGTCGCAGCTCACGGCGGCCGGTCGCGAGTCACGATGGTCGAAGAAGGACCGTGGATCGAGCCCGACGCCGTCGAGCCCTGCTCCGGTCGAGATGGTGCTGAAGTACCGCCATCGGGGGTCGTCGGCGACGCTCGGTTCGCCGCCGGTCGCGGACCCGCAGAAGGCCGATGCGTCGGAGGAAGCACCGAGATCAACTGGACCGTGGCACCGGTTGCCTTCCTACCTCTCGGAGGACTGGCGTCGAGAGTTCGGCATCGAAAAGGAGTTCACCGACGCCGTGCTGGACAAGTACGCCGAGCAGGTCGAGACGGCCCTTGGTGTCTCGAGTCTGCCGTCCGCGCCGACTGCCGTCGTCGGCGACGCTCGAGCGCGGAGCCACGAAGCTCGGCTGGCGATCGGTCGAGTTCCCGAGGGTGTTCCGGTACGACGAGCAGGGCAGAGGCGTGAAGCAGACGATGGCGCGCGGCACCCTCGTCCCGAGGTCTGTCGCGAACGGCGCCACGGTGATCGCTGACTGTCGCGTGCTCAAGCTCGACGTGCGTGGCGACCACGTCACCGGCGCGGTGCCGCGAACCAGCCCGCCCCGACGGTATCGACTCCAGCGTGTGGTCATCGAGGCCGACCACGTGTTCGTGTGCGCGGGCGGTATCCAGACCGCGCTGCTCCATCGCAGCGGTTTCCGAGGCCAGATCGGGCGAGGGCTCAAACTGCACCCGACGGTCAAGATCGCGCGCCTTTCCGAGTCCGCTCGACCATGCGGGCGTGCCGATGCATCGCGTCACCGAGTTCGCCCCGAGCTTGACGATTGGTGGGTCGGTCAGCC
>CAWGFA010000012.1:0-194150 GCA_963821725.1 uncultured Acidimicrobiia bacterium | reverse complement strand
TGCACTCGCTCACAGCTCGAACAGCCCGTCGGGCGGATCGATGACGACCGTCGTGTCGTCGCGCTGCTCGACCACGAACACGGCAGGGACCAATGCGCCGCTGTCGAGCACGAGCATGTCGCTCGCGGGATTCGCTTCGACCGCGACGACGACTCCGACCTCGGCTGCCGGTCACCGTGACCACGGGCGCGCCGATGAGCTGGTGCACCCAGAGCTCGTCCGGATCGTCGATGGCCTGCGCCCGCAGCGTCACTCCCTGCAACGCCTCGGCCGCGTCGCGATCGGACACACCGGCGAACGAGACGATGTGGTTGCGTTGATGCGGACGCGACGCCATCACCGTCAAGGGGCGACCATCGACGTCGAGAACCGTCCCGGGTGCCAACCGCTCGAGTCGATCGGTCACGAGCACGACCACGACCTCACCACGGAGACCGTGTGCTTCGCGCGACCCGACCTATCTGCAACTTGGTCGGCTCCGAGCGCTCGCTTCGCTCGCTGTCTCCGCCGAGTGCCGGCTCGTCGCTGGCGCTCCCCTCGCCGGCCTGCGCTGACGTGGGCTCCACAGGCGGTGGCCGTCTAATCCACGAAGTCGACGTCGACCTCGGCGCCGTCGCGCACGGCTGCAGCGCGCACGACGGTGCGGATCGACTGCGCGATGCGTCCACGCTTTCCGATGACGCGTCCCATGTCGCCGGGAGCGACATGGACCTCGATCAGACGAACGTCCGCGGCGGTCGACCACGTCGACCTCGACACCGTCGGGCTCTTCGACGACGGCCTTGACGAGGTATTCGCACACGTCGCGTGCGGTGGCAGCCGGGATCCGATTGACGTCGTCACCGATGTCGTCATCTCGACATCGTCGACGTCGTTCAAGATGCGCCGCCCTTGAACTCGTCCCACGCGCCCGACACTTGCAGGATGCGCTGCACCCGATCAGTCGGCTGTGCGCCCTTGCGCAACCAGGCCACCGCCTTGTCGTTGTCGATCACGATGCGAGACGGCTCCTCACGCGGCTCGTAGGTGCCCACGATCTCGATGAACCGGCCGTTGCGCGGCGAACGGGAGTCGGCGGCCACGACGCGATACGTCGGCTGCTTCGTCTTGCCCATGCGCATGAGGCGGAGCTTCACGGCCACTGTTCGTTCATCCTTCGTTTCGGAGGACTGGCAAGTCTGCTCAATCTCCGCGTCGTCAATTCAATCCAGGAAGGCTGTCGTCGCCGACGCCGGGAATCGTGAACGGCGGCGGCTTCGTGCCCGACGGCTTCGCACCGACCGGCTTCGTGCCCTTCGGCGTGACGCGGCCGCCGGCTTTGGCCTTTCCCTCTGCCCTTCTTCATCTTGCGTCCGAGACCGGGGATGTTGCCCATCTTCTGCATCATCTTCTTGACGTCCTGGAACTGCTTGATCAGCGCCGAAACGTCTCCCGGTTGGACACCGCTGCCGGACGGCGATGCGGGACCGTCGAGACCCGTCGATCAACCCGGGCTTCGCCGCGTTCCAACGGCGTCATCGACCGGATGATCGCCTCGATGCGACCGATCTCACGGTCGTCGATCTCCTGGTTCTTGACCTCCTTCGGCAGCCCAGGGATCATCCCGACCAGATTGTTGAGCGGGCCCATCTTCTTCACCTGCTGCAGCTGGTCGAGGAAGTCCTCGAAGGTGAACTCGCCTTCGAAGAGCTTGGCCGCAGCCTTCTCTGCTTCTTCCTTCTCGTAGACCTGCTCGGCCTTCTCGATCAGCGTGAGCATGTCGCCCATGCCGAGGATGCGGCCGGCCAGGCGGTCGGGATGGAAGAGGTCGAAGTCCGCGAGCTTCTCGCCGGTGGATACGAACGCGATCGGGCGGCCGACGACCTCTTTGACCGAGAGCGCGGCGCCGCCACGAGCGTCGCCGTCGAGCTTCGTGAGGATGACGCCGTCGAGCGCGAGCGTCTGATGGAATGCCTCGGCCGTCGTGACCGCGTCCTGCCCGGTCATCGCGTCGATGACGAGGAACGTGTAGTTCGGGTCGACGGCGTCGGAGATCCTGCGGACCTGGTCCATCATGTCGTCGTCGATGGCGAGCCGACCGGCGGTGTCGACGATGACGACGTTCGCGACCGACCCGTCGCGCCTCGTCGACACCTTTGCGCGCAGTGTCGACGGGATCACCGGGTTCGCTGAAGACGGGGACGTCGACCTGCCGCCCGAGGGTGCGCAGCTGCTCGACGGCGGCGGGGCGCTGGAGGTCGGCGCCGACGAGCAACGGGTTGCGGCCCTGCTGCTTGAACCAGCGGGCGAGCTTGCCGGTGTTCGTCGTCTTACCGGAGCCCTGGAGGCCCGCCATCAGCACGACCGTCGGTGGGCCGCGACGCGTACGTGATGCGCATCGTCTCGCCACCGAGCGTCTGGATCAGCTCCTCGTGGACGATCTTGATGACCTGCTGCGCGGGGTTGAGCGCCTGGTTCAGCTCGAGCCCGACCGCCCGCTCGCGGATACGCGCCTGGAGGCTGCGGACGACCTTGAAGTTGACGTCGGCCTCGAGCAGCGCGAGCCGGATCTCGTGCAGGACCTCGTCGACGTCCTCCTCGCGGAGGCGGCCGCGGCCGCGAAGACGCTTGAAGATCCCGTCGAACCGGTCGGACAGTGCGTCGAACATGCGGGACCCGAGGTTAACGGCTCGGATCGAGAGGACGAGCCGACAGGCGCCGCGCCTCGAGCCCTCAGGCTCGGCGGCCCGGGGTCACGTCTGGCCGTTCGATCCCGTGACCGTCAGCATGTTCTCCACCGCGGTGACGCCCGGGACGTCGGTCGCCGTCCGCTCGAGATCGGCGCGTGCGGTGGCGTGGGGCACAGAACCGGTCAAGACGACGCGGCCGTCCTGCACGTCGACGTCGGGTTGCGGGAGATGCCACGTCCGAGGCGAACGGCTCAGCTCGAGCCGCACCTGGTCGCCCAACTCCGGGTCCGACGGCAGCCGCGCACCCGCCGCGAGCTCACGGAGCTTCTCCCGCAGGACCGCGCCGGCCATCGGCGCGATCAGCACCCCGACCACGACACCGGTGCCGAACACGGCGAGCCGTCGGTACCCGACGACGCGGCCGGCGCGATAGCCGACCTTGGTGGCGACCCGCGTGGTCTTGAAGCCGACCCGGAACGGCAGGAACACAACGCGCACGAGCAGCATCCGCGGAGGCTACCGCTGCGCCCGTCGTGCGTCGCGTGGCAACCGACCGTCGCTCAGGCGGCGAAGAGGGCCTCGACGAACTCGTGCTCGTCGAAGTCGACGAGGTCGTCGGCCGACTCGCCGAGCCCCACCAGCTTCACGGGGATGCCGAGCTCGGACTGGATCGCGAGCACGATCCCGCCTTTCGCTGATCCGTCGAGCTTTGTCAGCACCACGCCGGTCACTTCCACCGCGTCCGTGAACTGACGAGCCTGCACGAGGCCGTTCTGGCCCGTCGTCGCGTCGAGGACGAGCAACACCTCGGTGACCTTGCCCGGCTCGCGGTCCGCGACCCGTCGAACCTTCCGCAGTTCCTCCATGAGGTTCGTCTTCGTGTGCAGCCTGCCCGCGGTGTCGGCCAGCACGAGATCGATGTCGCGCGCACCCGCGCGCTGGACAGCGTCGAAGATGATCGAGCTCGGATCGCCCCCTTCGCTTCCGCGCACGATGTCCGCGCCGACCCGTTCGGCCCACAGCTCGAGCTGCTCGGCGGCCGCGGCTCGAAACGTGTCCCCCGCGGCCATGACGACCGAGTGCCCCTCCGAGAGCGCGCGCTTGCCCACCTTGCCGATGGTCGTCGTCTTGCCGACGCCGTTCACGCCCACGAACAACCACACGTTGGGTCGTCCGGGCTCGTATCGAAGCGTCCGGTCACCGGCGAGCCGCTTCTCCATCTCCTGTTTCATCGCTTCGACCAGCGCGGGCGGCTCGGTGATGTTCTCGTCCTTGACCCGCGCCCGGACCGCGTCGAGCAACTCGGTGGCAGCGCCGACGCCCACATCGGCGCGGATGAGGGCCTCTTCGAGGTCGTCCCACGTCTCGTTGTCGATCTTCGATCGCGAGAGGACCGAACCGACGTACTCGCCGAACAGCGCACGCGCCTTGCTGAGACGGTCGCGGAGCGACGGCTTGACGACGACCTCGGGCGGCGCTTCTGCCGGGGCCTCGGCGAGCGCCTCCTCGAGCTCCGCGATGGTCGCCTCGTCGACCTCGGGCGGCGCCTCGACGGTCGTCGTCGCCGACAGCGGCTCCGGCTGCGCCGGCGGCTCGAGCTCGATCCCCTTCCTGGGGCGTCGAGCGACCAGCACCGCGGCGCCGCCGATGACCACCAAGACGACGACGATGAATACGACCGTCCCCACGTTCACGAGCCGAACCTACAGGTGCGCCCGGGAAGGCCCCCTACCCCGTTCGAAAACGACCGGTCCCTCGGCGCCGGCGGGGATGGCACCGAGGGACCGGAGGGGTTGGGGTACGGGAGGTCTGCTACTTCGACTTGGTGGAACCCAGTGTTACCTGCGCGGACTGCTGATTTCCGTCGCGCACGAAAGTGATGGTCACGACGTCGCCGGGCTGGTGCGAGCGCACCCGGGCACCGAGCTCGACGGGATCACGCACTGGGGAGCTGTCGACCGACGTGATCTTGTCGCCCTGCTGCAGGCCGGCCTTGTCGGCAGGGGAATCCTTCGTGACGTCGACGACGACGGCGCCGTCACCGACGGCCGAGCTCGAGGTGGTGATCGGTGCTGATACCGAGGAAGGCGAACTCGACCGGCTGGCCGGCGACCAGCTTGTCGGCGACTGCCTTGGCGAGGTCGATCGGGACCAGGAAGCCGACACCGGCGTTCTGGTCGGTCTGCGAGACGATCGAGTCGGCGATGCCGAAGACCCGACCCTGCTTGTCGGACACGGGCCCGCCGGAGTTGCCGGGGTTGATCGGCGCGTCGATCTGGATCATGTCGATGGCGCCACCTTGGGCGTCTCCTGGCGGACGATCGACGGCGCTCACGATGCCGGCCGTCACCGTCTCTTCGAGACCGAACGGGCTGCCGATGGCGACGGCGGTCTGACCGACCTCGACCTTGACGCCTGTCGCGAGGCTTGCGGCTTCGAGGTTGTTGCCGTCGATCTTGACGACCGCGATGTCGCTCGCGTCGTCCGCACCGACGACAGTGCCGTCCTTCTGCGTGCCGTCGGCGAGCCGAACCTTCACGGTCTTGCCGGCGCCGTCCACGACGTGTGCAGCCGTGAGGATGTAACCGTCACTCGTGTAGATGACGCCGGACCCGAGTCCGGAGTCGGTCTCGATCTGCACGACCGAGGGGCTCACGGCGGCTGCGACCGCGGCGATGGGCTCCTGCGTGGAGCTGGGATCGATCTTCGGCTTGCCCGCGCTGACGGGCGTGCTCGACGGTGCCGTGCTGCTGGCTGCGGCCGCAGACTTCGACTTGTGCTCGGTTGCACGAGCGAATCCGAAGCCGGCCACGACGAGGAGTGCGGCGACGACGGCGGCGATGACCGCACGACGACGGTTCGGCGACGACGGGGCCTTCTGCGACGACGGCGCCGCGGGAGGAGGCACCGGCGCCCACGCGGGGGGCGGGGTGGCGGGGGGCGGAGGGGCGGCGGGGGGCGGAGGAGCGGCCGGAGGCGGGGGCGGCGGCGCGGGTGGAAACGCAGGCGTCTCCGTGGTGATCGGCTGAGCCGAAGGGTCCCCGCTGAGGGGCGGTGTCTGCGTCGGCTCGGTCGGGGGTTGCATCTTCTCCCATTCCACGTCAGTCACAGGTCGAACCTATCCACGCGTTCGCGAAAGCGGATGGAAAGGACCAAGCGCCGCGGCGCGTGCGGTCCTCGACCCTGCGACGGCTCAGGTCTCGGGGTCCAGCGCGGGCAGCCAGATGACGAACGTCGACCCGTGATCCTTGTCGGACGTCAGCGACACGCGTCCGCCGTGACGTTCGACGATCTCGCGCACGATCGTGAGCCCCAGACCGCTCCGGCGCTCCCCGTCCTCCGCTTCCGGTTGTCCAGGCGCGCGCCAGAACCGATCGAACACCGCGGCTTGGTACTCGAGTGCGATCCCGGGCCCTTCGTCCTCGACGGACAGGAACGCCCACCCGTCGACGTTGCCGATCGACACGCTCACGGTGCTGTGCTCGGGAGCGAGCCGTACCGCGTTGCCGATCAGGTTGGCCAGTGCCTGCTTGAGCCGGTTGCGGTCACCCAGCGCGGCGACGCCATCTGCTTCTTGATGCACGAGCGTGATCGACCGCGCCTCGGCCGGGGCCTTGAACTCGTCGGCCGTCTCAGAGGCGAGCGAGCCGAGCTCGACGCGATCCCATGCCTGATCGGGAAGGCCGTGACGGGCGTAGGCGAGAAGGTCGTCGACCAGCTTGCCCATGCGTGTCGCCGTGCGGGCCACGACCGACGCGGTGCGCCGCAGCTCGTCCACGTCCGCGTCCGGGTCGGCCAAGGCGACGTCGAGATTGGTGCGCATGACAGCCAGCGGGTTGCGCAGCTCGTGCGACGCGTCCTGGATGAAACGGCGCTGCGCTTCGAACGCGGTCTCGAGACGGTCGAGCATGCCGTCGAAGGTGTCAGCGAGGTCGCGCAGCTCGTCCTTCGGTCCGCTCATGGCGATGCGTTTCGAGAGATCGGTTGCCTGGATCTGGCGCGCGACGCCGGCTATTCGCCCGATCGGCGCCACGACGATCCCCGAGACGAACCAGCCGATGCCGAGACTGGCCAGGAAGAGCACGCCGAGCGCGATGAACGCGTAGTTGCGCAACTGCTCGAGCGCGCGTTGGTTGACGAGCTGCTCGAGGCTCTGGAACTCCGCCCGCACCGTCTGTTCCTGCAGCGCGATTCCCTGCGGCGTGACCACCGGACGCTCGATCACGAAGTTCTGCGACACCGGCTCGCGGTCGAGCTCGTGCGCCAGGCCGACGTAGAGGACGCCGATGAGCGCCGAGCACAGCCCGAACAGCAGCAGCGAATAGATGGCGGTCAGCCGGAACCGGATCGAGCCCATCCACGACGGCAGCCGGTCCGCGAAGCGGGTCAGGTCCACGTCACCCGACCAAGCGGTAGCCACTGCCGATCAACGTCTCGATCAACGGCGGCTCGCCGGCAGCACTGAGCTTGCGGCGCAGTGTCCCGACCGTCACCCGCACGGTGTTGGTGAACGGATCGGTGAACTCGTCCCAAACGTGTTCGAGGAGATCTTCGGTCGACAGCACCTCGCCAGCGCGCGACATGAAGTAGCGCAGCAGTGCGAATTCTTTCGCGGTGAGCTCGAGCATCCGATCGCCGCGCCACGCCGTGTGACGGGCAGTGTCCATCTTCAGGTCGATCACCTCGAGGATGGCGCCGGACTTGCCGGAGTCGCGCCGCAACAGCGTGCGCACACGCGCGGTCAGCTCGGCGAAGGCGTAGGGCTTGACGAGATAGTCGTCGGCTCCCTCGTCGAGGCCGGCGACGCGGTCCTCGATCCCGTCACGAGCCGTGAGCATGAGAACCCGTGCGCCCGTGCTCGCGGTCGAGCCGTCGCGTATGCGGCGGCACACCTCGCGTCCGTCGACCCTGGGCAGCGTGAGATCGAGGCAGACGAGGTCGTACTCCGTGTACGAGAGCTTCTCGATCGCCTCCTCGCCGTCGGCCGCGATGTCGACCGCGTATCCCTCGCGGCGCAGACCTCGAGCGACGGCTTCGGCGAGGTCTCGTTCATCCTCGACGACCAGCACCCGCACGGGGCCAACCGTAACCAGACTCTCAGCGTCCTCCGTGGCCTCACCCAGCGGCTGAGGCTTTACCCTCTCGTTCACCGTGCCGTGGTCCACTGCGGCGATCGTTGCCATCTCCGATCCACTCGTCCGATTCTCTGCCCCCGTACCGAAAGGCGACCGAAGGTCCATGGAGTCGACTGGCCCGCAAACCAAGGAGGCCGCGCAGCTCGAGCAGGCCATGTTCGAGATCAAGAAGGTGATCGTCGGACAAGACCGCGTCATCGAGCGCCTCGTCGTATGCATGCTGGCTCGCGGTCACTGCCTCCTCGAGGGCGTGCCCGGCCTCGCCAAGACCCTCGCAATGGAGACCCTCGCCACCGTCACCGGTGGCACGTTCGCCCGCCTGCAGTTCACCCCCGACCTGCTGCCCGCCGACATCGTCGGCACGCGGATCTACCGGACGTCGTCCGAGAAGTTCGACGTCGAGCTCGGACCGGTGTTCGCCAACTTCGTTCTCGCCGACGAGATCAACCGGGCGCCGGCCAAGGTGCAGTCGGCCCTGCTCGAAGTGATGGCAGAGAAGCACGTGTCGATCGGCGGCGAGACGTTCCCCGCGCCCGAACCGTTCCTCGTGCTCGCGACGCAGAACCCGATCGAGTCCGACGGCGTCTACCCGTTGCCCGAGGCCCAGCGCGATCGCTTCCTGATGAAGGTGCTCGTCGGCTATCCGACCGGCGCCGAAGAAGTCGAGATCGTCCAGCGGATGGGCGTCTCGCCGCCACGCGCGAGCGAGATGCTCGGGCCGCGACGAGCTCGTCGACCTGCAGGCCGCGGCAGACCGGGTGTACGTCGATCGCAGCGTCGTCGACTACGCGGTCAGCCTCGTGCTCGCCACGCGCGATCCGGCCAAGTACGGGCTCGCCGATCTCACGTCGCTCGTCTCGTACGGTGCGAGCCCGCGCGCGTCGCTCGGTCTCGTGGCCGCCGGACGCGCCCTCGCTTTGTTGCGGGGCCGCACGTACACGCTTCCGCAGGACGTGTTCGACGTCGCCCCCGACATCCTTCGTCACCGCCTCGTCCTGTCGTACGAAGCTTTGGCCCGCGAGATCTCGGCCGACCACGTTCTGGCTCGAGTGCTCTCGACGGTGCCCGCCCCCCGCATCGCTCCGTCCCAGGACGGCCAACCGGTCGGATGAGAGGCGACGGGTTGACAGAGACCTTTGCTCCCCCTGCGATTCCGTGGTCGCCCGCGAAGGCAGAGTCGTCACACGAGATCCTGCGGCGGCTCGAGCTCACGATCACCCGCAAGCTCGACGGCCTGTTGCAGGGTGACTACCGCGGGCTCGTGCCTGGGCACGGTTCCGAGCTCGGTGAGACGCGCGAGTACCAGCCCGGCGACGACACGCGCCGGATCGACTGGAACGTCACCGCGCGGATGCAGGTGCCACACGTGCGCGAGACGATCGCCGACCGCGAGCTCGAGACGTGGCTGCTCATCGACCAGTCCGCGAGCCTGGACTTCGGGACGGCCGACTGCGAAAAGCGCGACCTCGCGGTGAACGGCGCTGCGTCCGTCGGCTTCCTCACCGCCCGCAGCGGCAACCGGCTCGGCGCGATTCTGTTGCGTCCCGGCGAGCCACCGGTCGTGGTACCCGCTCGCTCCGGTCGTCTGCATCTGCAGGCCCTGCTGCACAACGTCATCACCGCGCCGCGCAAGGACGGCGCCGGCCCGACTGATCTCGCCGCCGGTCTCGATCGCCTCGGCGCGACGATGCGCCGTCGCGGCCTCGCCGTCGTGATCTCGGACTGGCTCGACCCGACCGAGTGGTCGATGCCATTGCGCCGGCTCGCCGTTCGCCACGACCTGCTCGCGGTCGAAGTGCTCGACCCTCGCGAGATGACGCTCGCCGACGTCGGGATGCTGCACGTCGTCGATCCTGAGACCGGCCGTGTGCGTGAGCTGCAGACGTCCGATGCCCGGCTTCGTGAGCGATATGCCGCTGCCGCACAGCAGCAGCGCGACGAGATCAGCAACACGATCCAATCCGCGGGCGGCCACCACCTCGTGTTGCGCACCGACGAGGACTGGCTTCGCGCGCTTGTGCGCTTCGTGCTGCTGCGGCGCCGTTCGATCAACCCGACCGCCCCGGCACTGATCCCATGAGTTACGACGAGCCCATTCGGCTGTGGTTCCTGCTCGGAGTCGTCGCGCTCGGCGGCGATCTACGTCCTGCTGCAGCGTCGACGTCAGCAGTACGCCGTGCGCTTCACCAACATGGCGCTGCTCGATGCGGTCGCGCCGAAGAAGCCCGGCTGGCGACGTCACGCGGCCGCCTTCGCGTTCCTCATCGCGATCGGGACGCTCGTCATTGCGTTCGCCAAGCCGACGCACGACGAGAAGGTGCCTCGCGAGCGAGCAACGGTCATCGTCGCCATCGACACGTCACTGTCGATGGAGGCGAACGACATCACGCCGACGCGCATCGACGCCGTCAAGACGGCGGCGACCTCGTTCGTCAACCAACTGCCTCCGAAGATCAACCTCGGCGTCGTGGCCTTCGACGGCAACGCCCGGCTCGTGGTGGCCCCGACCACCGATCGCAGCAAGGCGAGGACGGCGATCAAGAACCTCGACCTCAACGAAGGCACTGCCATCGGTGAAGCCATCTTCACGTCCATCGACGCCATCAAGCAGACGGTGACCGTCGACGACTCGGGCCAGAAGATCCCGGCGCGCATCGTCCTCATGTCCGACGGCAAGACGACGGTCGGGCGCTCCAACGACGACGCCGTGGCTGCAGCCAAGAAGGCGAACATCCCGGTCTCGACGATCGCGTTCGGCACCGATCACGGCGAGATCACGGTTCCGGAGTCGCCACAGCCGATCGCGGTGCCGGTCGACAAGGAAGCCCTGCAAGTCGATCGCCCAGGAGACCAACGGCTCGTTCTTCACCGCCGCTTCGGCCAACGAGCTCCAGCAGGTCTACACGGACATCGGCTCGTCGATCGGCTTCGACCTCGAGCCGACGGAGATCACCACGTGGTTCGTCGGCATCGCCCTCGTCGCCCTGCTCGCGACCGCGGCGATGTCCCTCGCCTGGTTCTCCCGACTCCCGTAGTTCGACACCAACTCACTCCCCTGCGGGTCGTCGTAGGTGCTGTCGGCTATCGGGCCTTCCCTGGCTGACCGCCAGAACGATCAGGCGGGCGCGCGCTCGACCTTTTCGCTGAGGACCTTCGAGCTGCCGCCGGATTGCATCGTGACGCCGTAGAGGCAGTCGGCGGCTTCCATCGTGCGCTTCTGGTGGCTCACGATGATGAGCTGCGCCTCTTCGCGGAACTCGTGCACGAGCTCGAGGAAGCGGTGCAGGTTGACGTCGTCGAGCGCGGCCTCGACCTCGTCCATCACGTAGAACGGCGACGGACGACTGCGAAACACGGCGAACAGGAACGCGAGCGCGGTCGAGCGATCGTTCGCCACCGGACAGCAGCGACAACTTGCGGACGTTCTTGCCTGAGGGCTTCGCCTCGATCTCGATGCCGGTGTCGAGCAGGTTGTCGGGGTCGGTCAACCGAAGACCGCCCTTCCCACCCGGGAACAGCGTCTCGAACAGCGACTCGAAATTCATCGTCACGTCCGCGTATGCGGCCGAGAACACGTTGACGATCTCCTCGTCGACCGCGCGGATGATCTTCGACAGATCGCGCCTCGTCGTCTTCACGTCGTCGAGCTGCGCTTCGAGGAACTCGTGGCGCTCGCGCAGCGCTTCGTACTCCTGCAGCGCGAGTGGGTTGATCGGTCCCATCAGCCGGAGCTCACGCTCGAGCTCACGTACACGTCCTTGCGGCGTGACGCCCTCGGACAGCGGCGGGCACATCGCGGCGATGGCGCGTTCCGGTTCTGCATCGAGGTCGCGTCGCACGGTCTCGACGGCGGTCTCGAGCCGCAGGGTGACCTCGGTCTCGTCGATCTCGGCGCGCCGTGCGTGCTCGCGCACCTCCTCGAGGGCCCGCTCGTCACTCGACCGCTGCTTGCGCAAGCCATCGAGACGCGCCGCGACCTCGCGGGCTTCCTCGGACTGCCGGCGACGGCGCTCGTGCAACTCGGCCAACTCGGTCTCGATCACCGCGGTGCGCGCCTCGACAAGAGCAGCGAGCCGCTCGACGGCGAGCAGCATCCGCTCGAGGTCGACGCGGCGGCTCTCGGCGGCCTCGCGCTCGGCCACGTTTCGCGACAGTCGCTCTTCGACCTCGGTGGACCGTCGGCGAAGGAACTGACGGCGTTCTTCGAGCGCAGCGGCGCGCACCCCGATGTCGGTGCGCAGCGCGCCGACCGCGGCAGCGCGCTCTTCGAGCCGGCTGCGCGCCGCGGCCGTCGCACGACCTCGCTCGAGCGCGCCCGCCTCCTCCGCCTCGAGCTCGGGCAACACCGTCTCGAGCTCGGACAGCCGAGCGCGTTCGGTGCCGATGCGTGCCGCCACATCCGACAGGTGCGCAGTGAGCGAATCGATCTCGGTGTGACCGTCGCGCCGCTCGGCGTCGACCCGGGCCAAAGCGTCGGTCGCACCGGACACACGCATGTCGTGATCGTCGAGCACGCGGCCGGACTCTTGCTGGACCCGTCGTGCGTCCGCCAGCGCGGCCCGCGCCGCGGCATGCGTGGACTCCGCACGCGCTGCCCGTTCTCCGGCCGCTTCGGCACGCTCACGGGCCTCGGCGAGCGCAGCGCCCGTCGCACCGGATGCCGGGCCTCCGACGCGCCAGCCGGTGACGCCGAAGCGGTCCCCGTCGCGCGTCACGATGACGGTCCCGGGGTGCGCGAGCGCGAGATCGACGGCCGCAGTCCAGTCGCCCCCGACCACGACGACGGTTCCGAACAGTGCGTCGAGCAGACCGTCCACCGAGCTGTCGTCGGCGCGCACGTGCCACCGGAGCGGTTCGCCGGTGCCGAGGGGCAACGGCGCCGGCGCGTTGACGGCGCCGAGCGGCAGCACGGCCCCGGCCACGTCACCTCCGTGGAGCAGGTCGAGCGCGTGACGCCCCGCGTCGACGTCCTCGACCACGACCGCGGCCAGCGCCTCGCCCGCCGCAGCCTCGAACGCGGCCTCGTATCCCGAGTCGATCTCGACGAGGTCGAGCAACGTCCCGACGACGCCTTCCACGCCCGCGAGTCGCTCGGTGCCGGCCCGTGCTCGAGCGGTGTCGAGAGCCTGCGCGAGCGCGTCGGCGCGCGCCGCCCACGTGTGTCGATCGGCGTCGACCTCTCGTCGCGCGTCCTCGGCCTGGCGCGCCGACTCGGTCGCGGTGGCGAGCGCGACCTCGGCCTCGGCAAACGTCGACGCCAGTCGGGTCTCGACCTCCTCCGCCTCGATCAAGTCGGCCCCCAACCGGGCGGCCTCGGCTTGGAGGCGGGACGCCTTCTGCTCGAGAAGGTCGAGCCGCTGACGCATCCGCGCCATCTCGCCTTCGCCGCGCTCGATGCCGGCACGCAGCGCCGCGAGCTCGCCCCGCACCTCGGCCGCCCGACTGCTCGGCGGCACGACACCGTCGGCCCAGTCGGTCTCGAACGCCGAGCGCTCCTCGACGAGGTCGGCCTCGGCGCGCGCAAGCGCCTCGACCTCGGGGGCGAGCGCGACGGCCTCGGCCTCGACTTGATCGAGTTCGTCGGTCAACCGCGAGGCCTCGGCCTCGAGCGTGGCGATCACTGCCTGGTCGACGGTCGCGGTGCGCTCCCGCTCGAGGTTTCGCCTCCGCTCGGCGAGCACCGCCGAGATCCCGCGCGCCCGCTCGCGCAGCGACTCGAAGCGCACGAGCGCGTCGCTCACGTCGTGGCCGCCCATCGCCGACAGCTGCGCCTCCGTCGCGAGGACAGCCGAGTCGAGCTGCGCGAGGTTGCCCTTCAGCGCGGACTCGTCTGCCCCGAGCTCGGCCTTGCGCGCCGCGGTCGTCGCGAGGCGGGTGCGAAGTCCGGCGATGTCACGGCCCGCGAGATGGAGCCGGAGTGCCGCGAGCTCGGCGACGAGATCCCCATGGCGGCGAGCCGCGTCGGCCTGTCGCTCGAGTGGCCGCAGCTGGCGCCGGACCTCACGGAGCAGGTCCTGGACCCGCGTCAGGTTGCCTTCGGTGGCGGCCAGGCGGCGCTCGGCCTTCTCCTTGCGACGGCGGAACTTGAGCACGCCGGCCGCCTCTTCGATGATCAGCCGCCGCTCTTCCGGACGGGCGTTGAGCACGGCGTCGATCTGACCTTGGCTCACGATCACGTGCTGCTGCCGGCCGACGCCCGTGTCCGAGAGGAGCTCTTGGATGTCGAGCAGCCGGCACGGCACCCCGTTGAGCGCGTACTCGCTGTCGCCGTTGCGGAACAGCGTGCGCGTGATCGTCACTTCCGTGAACTCGATCGGCAAGAGGTGCGCGGTGTTGTCGATGGTGAGGCTGACCTCGGCCCGGCCGAGGGCGGGCCGTTTGGCCGTGCCGGCGAAGATGACGTCGTCCATCTTCTGACTGCGCACGGCACTCGGGGCCTGCGCGCCGAGCACCCAGCCGATCGCGTCGACGACGTTGGACTTGCCGCTGCCGTTGGGCCCGACGACGACGGTGACGCCGGGCTCCATTTCGAGCGACGTCGTCTCGGCGAACGACTTGAAGCCCTTCAGCGTCAGCGTCTTGAGGAACATCCAAATCGACAGTACTTGTGCAGTTCCCGCTACCCGCGCACCCTCGCGCCCGTCCAACTTCGGGTCGATTGTGGGGCTATGGCCCCGCGATCGCACCAACCTTCAAGTTGGGCGGCGCGATCAGATCTGGCAGTTGGGGCAGTAGAAGGTCGAGCGCGAGCCGAGCTTCTCTCGGACGATCGTCGTGCGGCAGCGTCGGCAGGCCTTTCCTTCTCGGTCGTAGGCCTGGTGCAGCTCCTGGAACTCGCCCGGTCGACCGTGCAGGTCGACGTACTGCTGGTCGCCGAGGGTCGAACCCCGATGCTTCACCGCTTCGTGCAGCACCTCGACGATGGCGCGATACAACCGGCGGATCTCCATCGTCGACAGCGATTGCGGCGTGCGGTCGTGGCGCAGACCCGCTTCCCACAAGATCTCGTCGCTGTAGATGTTGCCGAGCCCGGCGACGAACGACTGGTCCATCAACAGCGGCTTGAGCTTGGTCGTACGGCCGAGCAGCATCTCGCGGAACTTGACCCACGGGATCGGATCGTCCACCGGGTCCATGCCGAGCGAGGCGAGCTCGGGGACCTCCTTGGTGAGCTCGTCCGGCGCGCTGACGAACAGCTCGCCGAAGGTGCGAGGATCGACGAAACGAAGCTGTCCACCCTGCGTGAACGTGAACGTGACATGCGTGTGCTTCAGCGCTTGGTCACGCGCCTGCGCCCGGAGCAA
The DNA here is from genome assembly GCA_963821725.1 of uncultured Acidimicrobiia bacterium. GTDB lineage: Bacteria > Actinomycetota > Acidimicrobiia > Acidimicrobiales > JACDCH01 > DATAES01. The sequence goes on along the minus strand of CAWGFA010000012.1, from coordinate 179,042 downwards.
CTGGCCGCTCATGCCGAGATGGATGACCAGCAGCTCGCCGGTGTCGAGCTTCAGCACGAGGTACTTGCCCCGCCGATCGACCGACGTGATCTTTGCGCCTTCGAGCTGCGAGACGAACTGCTTCTTCGGCTGCCGCCGGACGGTGCGGGTGCCACTCACCTGCACGGTCTTCACCCGCTTCCCGACGACCTCGCGGTCGAGGCCGCGCCGGATGGTCTCGACCTCGGGGAGCTCAGGCATCAGCGTTCGTCCCGGCCGGCCCTGGCCCGGCCGTGACGGATTGCGCCTCGCCCCTCGCGCCGAGCTCGTCCCGCAGCGTCTCCCAGGCCGACCGGGCAGCTGCCGCCTCGGCCTGCTTCTTCGATCGACCTTCGCCCAGTCCGCGCAGCTGCCCCGCCACTCGTACCTCGGCGAAGAACCGCTTCGCATGATCCGGACCCTCGTCGCGCACGCCGTACCGGGGTAGCTCGGTGAAGTGGCGCGCCGCCAGCTCCTGGAGCCTGGTCTTGTAGTCCTGGCCTCCGGGACCTTCGCTCGCCTCGCTGATCCGGTCGCCGAGCAGGTCGAGCACCAGCCGCTCCGCCGCCGACCAGCCGCCCGCGAGGTAGACGGCGCCGAGGACTGCCTCCAACGCGTCCGCCAGGATCGACGGCTTCTCTCGTCCGCCCGAACCCGCCTCGCCCTTTCCCAGCAACAGTGCGTCGCCGAGCTCCAACTCGCCCGCCACCTCCGCCAAGGCCGCGGCGCTCACCACCGACGCCCGGACCTTCGCCAGCTCCCCCTCCGGCAGCGACGGATACGCGCGATAGATGTGGTCGGTGACGACGAGACCGAGCACGGCGTCACCGAGGAACTCGAGCCGCTCGTTCGAGTCGTGCCCCGGGTTCTCGGCACACCACGAACGATGCGCGAGAGCCGCGGCCAGCGCCGTCTCGTCGGCGACCGGCCGTCCGAGCCGCTCGTTCAGGGCGGCGAGCCCGGTGACGGGAAGTGGCTCGACGATCAGCTGCTTCCCAACCGGGCGACGACATAATCGACTGCGTCTCGGACGGTCTTCAGATCGGCGAGATCCTCGTCGTCGATGTGGAACCCCACGGTTCGCTCACCGAGCTCCTCCTCCAAGGCCTCGACCAGCTCGATGAGGGCGAGCGAATCGGCATCGAGATCGTCGGCGAACGAATCGCCCTCCTTGATGGTGGACGGATCGATCTCGAGGATGTCGGCGAGGCGGTCGCGGATGAGCTCGAAGACGCTGTTGCGGTCGAGGGGACCTTGTTCGACATGCGTCTCGGCGGGCACGGAACACTCCTGGTAGGCGGATCGAATCGGGTCGGACTCTACCCTCGGCCGTTGCTTGTGCGCTTGTGCATCCCTGTGGACAAGTGCGGGTCAGGCCGTCACCGCGGTCCGAAGCTTGTCCACCACCCCGTGATCCACCATCTCGGCCGCGACCCGCACCGCGTTCACGACGGCGGTCGCCGACGACGAGCCGTGGCTGATGATGCAGACGCCGTCGACGCCGAGGAGCATCGCTCCGCCGTAGGAATCGGGGTCGAGCTCGGCATACAGCGGGAGCAGCTGCGGCATCAGCACGTCGGCCGCCTCCCTTGCCGGACCGGACGCGCCGAACACGGCGAACAAGGCGTTGACCAGGGCTTTCAAGCCGCCTTCGAGGGTCTTCAAGGCCACGTTGCCGGTGAAGCCGTCGGTCACGACGACGTCGACGTCGTCGGTCATGAGGTCGCGGCCTTCGACGTTGCCGACGAACTCACCGGCGAGCTCCGCTTCCCGCAGCAGAGGAAAGGTCTCCTTGACCAGCGGGTTTCCCTTGCTCGCCTCCTCGCCGATGGAGAGCAGCCCGACCCTCGGCCGGGCGACGCCGTAGCGTTCGCGAGCGAACACCGCGCCCATCTGCGCGAACTGGACCAGCCATTGCGCCTGGCATTCGGCGTTGGCGCCGGCGTCGAGGAGCACCGTCGGCGTTCCACCCGGCACCGGGATGGGCGTGGCGATGGCGGGTCGCGCCACGCCTTTGATCCGGCCCATGCGCAACAGCGCGGACGCCATCGTGGCGCCGGTGTTGCCGGCCGACATCATGGCCGACGCCTTGCCGTCCCTGACCGCCTCGGCGGCTCGCACCAGCGACGAGTCCTTCATCCGCCGCACGCTCGACCCGGCATCGGCGTCCATGGCGATGACCTCGGACGCCGGGAGCACCTCGAGGCCGTGGTCCGACCCGAGCTCCTCCGGCCGTCCGACCAGGACGACGGCGCCCACCTCCTCGGCAGCCCGCGCCGCGCCTTGGACGATCTCGCCCGGCGCCTTGTCTCCACCCATCGCGTCGACCGCGATGGGGAGGCGGCTCATGGGTTCGCTACTCGACGTCGACGGCCTGGCGACCGTGGTACCAGCCGCAGTTCTGGCACACGACGTGAGGAAGCTTCGCGGCGCTGCATCGAGGGCACACGCTGCGGGCGGGCGCCTTGAGCGTCCACGCGCTCGCCCGCCGGCTCCGGCTCTTCGACTTCGACGTCTTCTGCTTGGGTACGGCCATTTCTCGCTCTCGCTCACTCCCCTGCGGGTCGCTCGCCCGAGTGCGGCTCGTCGCGGGCGCTTCCCTCGCCGCCGCGCCGGACCCGGCGAATCGGACACGTTAACCGATCCGACGCCCGGGCGTTCCACCACACGACGTGTGGTCAGACGCCCGGGCGTTGCAAACGGAGATCGGTCAGTCGAACTTCAGTTGCTCCAGAGCGGCCCAGCGGTCGTCGGGCCGCAGATCGTCGTCGGCTCCGAGTGGATGCGCCTCCGGTTCGGGACCGGCGCACGCTTCCTGACACAACGGCGCCAGCGGAAGCGCCAGCAGCACCGCGTCTCGCACCATCGGCTCGAGATCGACGCGATCACCCTCGAGTGGATACGTCTCTCCCTCGACGGGACGGGACTCGAAGATCTCTTTCACGCTCGTTTCGAGCGAGCCTTCGATCGCGGCGAGACAGCGCCTGCACTCGCCCGTCCATTCAGCCGTGATCGTGCCGGTGACGGTGACCGATGTGTCGCCCAGCGCCTCGAGCGTGAGCCGCGCCCCGACCTCCGATCCCTCGACGACCCGTGCCGAGCTGAGCGCCAAGTCGTCGAGTGGCGCTGCAACCACCACCTCGCGCCGGGTTCCGGGATGCCGCAACAGTTCGCTGACCCCCACCACGAAGGGGGAGGCGTGCGTCGTCACAGGCTCACTGGTCCTGATCGAAGAAGGCCTGCCCGCTCGCGTCGTCGTCCCCGGCCGGTTCGGCTGGCGCGTCTGACGCCCCCGCCAGTGGATTGCCCTGGAGCTTGGTCCGGCCCGCGGCAACCGTCTTCATCGTTCGTTCGAGAACGATCTCGAAGCTCGCGAGCTTCTGATCGCAGTAGTCCTCACACTCGAGCCGCAGCCGGCGCGCCTCTTCCTCCGCCGCGTCGACCGTCTGGCGCGCCCGCAACTCCGCGGCCTTCACGACCTCCGTGCGCTGCACCATTCGCTCTGCTCGTGCGCGCGCCGCGTCGAGGATGTCGTCGGCATCACGTCGAGTCCTCGACAGGAATTCCTCGCGCTCCTTGAGGAGCCATCGCGCGGCGCGCAGCTCATCCGGCAGACGGTCGACCGCTTCCTCGAGCAGCTCGAGGACCTCTTCACGGTTGATCATCACCGATGCCGACAGCGGCATCGGTCGCGCGCCCGAGATCATCTCCGCGACGCGACGTAGCAACGCCTCGCTCTCGGGATGCTGGTAGCTCAAGGGCGACGACGGAGTCGCACCGCTGCTCGACGAATGCACGGTGCTCCCTGCGGGCGTCGCCTCGGCGGCATGCGCGCTTTCGTCGTCGTACATCGTCATGGCTTCGAGAAACGCTCCCGGATGCGCAATGCGACCGGCTCGGGCACCATCGACGACACGTCTCCGCCGAAACGCGCGATGTCGCGGATGTACTTCGACGCGATCGCCGAGCTCGCCGAGGCCGACGGCAGGAAGACGGTGTGCACACCCGACACGTTGAGGTTCACCTGCGCCTGGGCCATCTCGTTCTCGAAGTCGGAGACGGCCCGTAGGCCCTTCATGATGAAGTCGGCTCCCTCGTCCTTCGCGACGTCGACGACGAGCTTGGCGAACTGGACCACGCGGATGTTGTCGAGGTGGTCGAGCGACTCTTCGATCATCGCCTGACGTTCGGCCAGCGTGAAGAGCGGTTCACCCTTCTGTGGGTTCCGCATCGCGGCGATCACGACGAAATCGAACAGATACGCAGCCGTCTCCACGAGCTCGCGGTGTCCGTTGTGGAAAGGGTCGAACGAGCCCGGATACAGCACTGTCGTCACAGCGACGTCTCCTCGGGGTCAGCACGGCGGGAGCGGGAGATGGTGACAACCGTACTGCCATATCGACGGGACCTCACCACGGCCCATTCGCTGCCGGGGTCGATCTCACGGTCGCTCTCGATGACGACGACCGGCACGGGCAACGGCGCGAGCAACGCGTCCCAATCGTCGAATGCATACGGCGGATCGACGACGGCGAGGTCGAAGCCCGCGGCGGTCCCCGTTTCGAAGCGCATCGCGTCAGCACGGATCACCGTCGCTTTCGCGGTCAGGTCGGTGACTTCGAGGTTGGTACGAATCGCCTCGACCGCCGACCAGTCGTTGTCGACGAAGGTGACATGGCTTGCGCCGCGCGACAGCGCCTCGATGCCCATCGCACCGGTCCCGGCGAAGAGATCGAGGACGGCCGCGCCCTCGACGAGCCCGAGCGATCCGAGCGCGTTGAACGTCGCCTCCCGCACCCGATCGCTCGTCGGTCGCGTGCCCTGGCCGGGCGGGGCAACCAGCCGGATACCCCGCGCTGACCCCGCGACGACCCGCATGCTCGGAACGTAACGTGCGCGTCCATGGAAGCACCCACCGAGGCCGTGCGGGTCGTGCGCATCGACCAGCCGCATGCCCGCAACGCGGTCAACAGCGCGACGGCGGCTCGGCTGCACGACGAGTTCGTCGCCTTCGACGCGGACGAGGACGCGAAGGTCGCCGTCCTCACCGGCGACGACATCGCGTTCTGTGCAGGTGCGAACTTGCGTGACCTGCCCGACCTGCGACCGTCGGGCCCGCTCGGTCCGACGCGGTTGGCCCTCGGCAAGCCGGTGATCGCGGCGATCGAAGGATGGTGCGTGGCCGGAGGCGTCGAGCTCGCGGCGTGGTGTGACCTGCGGATCGCGAGTGGCACGGCGCGCTTCGGCTGCCTCGAACGCCGTTGGGGCGTCCCCTTGATCGACGGCGGCACCTACCGATTGCCGCACATCGTGGGACTCGGACGCGCGCTCGACCTGATCCTCACCGGTCGCGAGTTCGACGTGGACGAAGCGGAGCGCATCGGCTTCGTGAACCGTGTCGTGCCGGCGGGCGGCGCGCTCGAAACGGCGATCGAACTCGCGAGTCTGCTCGCGTCGTTCCCGTGGCGCGCCGTCGTGAACGACCGACGGTCGGTCTACGAAGGGCTCGGTCTCGGTGTCGAGGACGCGCTGGCGAACGAGGACAGACTCGGCCGCGACACGATCTTCGCCCAAGGTTTCGCCGCCGGCGTCGCGCAGTTCGAGCGCAGATCCCGATGATGCACGCCGACCGCTCGACCACACGCGGCGAGGGAAGCGCCACCGACGAGCCGCACTCGAACGAGCGACCCGCAGCGGAGTGAGCGAGAGCATCAGCGTGGTATCCGAGCGGATCGTGTGCGTCGACTGCGGGGGAAGCTGCGGGCGCCTGACGCGCGAGCCGGAGTTCGGCTGGCAGGTCGGCGACGTGGTGGCCTACCGCTGCGCCGACTGCGTCGACGTCTGGTACCTCGAACTCGAAGCCGACGACCTCACCGAGTGACGTCCCTCCGCATTCTGGCGTCAACGACGGCTCATATCCGCACTGGTTGACGCCAGAACGAAATGGGTGGCGCGTCAGCCCTTGAGCAGGTACTCGCGGTCCTCGTCGTCGAGGAACGCTTCGACCTCCGCGAGCAGTTGCGGGTGGTCCGACAGATCGGGGTCGTCGTCGACCAGGTCGATCGCCACTTCCCTCGCCCGCGCCACCCATTCACGGTCACGTCGCAACGAGGCGAGCTTCAGATCGTTGCGACCCTTCTGCCGCTCGCCCATGATCGTGCCTTCGCCTCGGATGTCGAGATCGACCTCGGCGAGCTCGAAGCCGTCCTGGGTACGCACGAGCGCCTTCAACCGCTCCTCCGCCTCGGGCGTCGCGCCTGCACCGACGAGGACGCACCACGACGCCAGCCCGGCCCCGCGTCCGACACGACCGCGCAGCTGGTGGAGTTGCGCGATGCCGAACCGGTCGGCGTCGAGCACGACCATCACCGTCGCGTTCGGGACGTCGACGCCCACCTCGATCACCGTCGTGGACACGAGCACGTCGATGGCGCCGGACCGGAACAACGACATCGTCTTCTCCTTCTCGCCCGAGGTCATGCGACCGTGCAACAGGGCGAGGCGCAGGTCGGCGAGCTCGGCGCGTGACAGCTCGTCGTACGTCTCCTCAGCAGACCGGACCTCGAGCTTCTCGGATTCCTCGATGAGCGGGCACACGACGTATGCCTGGCGACCCGCGGCGACTTCCTCACGAACCTTCGCCCACACTGCGAGCTCGCTGAGCGTCAGGTCGCCGGGGCTCACCTTCTCCCACGTCGTCGCGATCGGCTCTCGTCCTGGTGGCATCTCGTCGAGCACGGAGACGTCGAGGTCGCCGTACACGGTCATCGCCGCCGTACGCGGGATCGGCGTGGCCGTCATCACGAGGACGTCCGGCACGATCGAACCCGCGCCCTTCTCCCGCAATGCTGCCCGTTGCTCGACGCCGAACCGATGTTGCTCGTCGACGACGACGACGCCGAGCGATTGGAAGGCGACGCCTTGTTCGATCAGCGCATGGGTGCCGATCAGGATGTCGGTTTCGCCGCTCTCGAGGCGCGCCATCATCCGCTTCCGCTCCGTCGGCGTCGTGCGACCGGTGAGCAGGTCCACCTGCAACGGACGGTCGCCGAGCAGGTTGTCGGCGGGCATCGTGAAGCCGTCGAGCAGCGCGCGCACGCTGAGCGCGTGCTGCTCGGCCAGCACCTCGGTCGGCGCCATCAACGCACCTTGATGGCCTCCATCGACGGCGACCAGCAGCACGCTCACGGCGACCACGGTCTTGCCGCTGCCCACATCACCCTGCAGCAGCCGGTGCATCGGGTGGCTGCGCGCGAGATCGCGCTCGATCTCCTCGATGACGCGTCGCTGCGCACCGGTCAGGTCGTACGGCAGCCGGTCGTGAAAGCGACGCACCACCTCGCCGCCGACGTCGTGGGCGATGCCCGCGGATCGTCGTTCGAGCGAGCGCTTGCGAAGGACGAGCGCAAGCTGCAGCCGCAACAGCTCGTCGAACACGAGCCGCCGTCGCGCCTCTTCCCCCTCGTGCATCGTCTCCGGATGGTGGATGCCGCGGAACGCGGCGGTGCGATCGACGAAGTCGAAGCGATCGAGCACCTCATGCGGCACTGGCTCCGCGAACTCGCCCGCACGCTCGAGCACCTCGTCGAGCCAGCGCGCGATGTCCCACGTGTAGACGCGCGCCTTGTCCGACTGTGGGTAGACAGGGATGAGCTTGCCGGTGCGGTCGCCGACGAGGTCCACGACCGGGTTCGTCATCTGCTTGCGCCCCTGGTACACCTCGAGCTTGCCGAACACGAGCACCTGCATCCCCGTCCGTAGCTGCCGCTCGCGCCACGACTGGTTGAAGAACGTGAGCCGCATGTGCGCCGACCCGTCGGTGACGTCGCACGTCACCAGCGCCCTGCCCCCACGGATGCGCCGCGCGTTCGTCGACTTCACTTCGACGAGCACGGTCGCCTCCTCGCCGACGCGCAGGTCGGCGATCTTCGCCTCCCGGGTGCGATCGAGATACCGGCGGGGGTAGTAGGTCAGCAGGTCGAGGACGTTCGTGACCTCCAAGCGCTCGAGCGCCCGAGCCCGCTCCGGTCCGACGCCCTTCAGCACCGTGACCGGTGTCGCGGCCAGTTGGCTGAGCGTCCGAGCCACTACTCGATGCCGAGGAGATAGGGGTACAACGGCTGTCCGCCGTGGAGGACCTCGGTCGTGAGGTCCTCGTGTTCCTGCGCGACCCACTCGGTGATGGTGCGCGTGCTCGCGGGCGTGGCGCCCTCTCCTTCGATGATGGTGACGATCTCGTGGTCGTCCTCGAGCAGCGCCTCCAACAGCCCGATGGCGGCGCCGGCGAGCGTGGGATGGATCGCCTTGATGCCGTCGTTCGAGACCCCGAGGAAGTCGCCTTCTGCGATCGGACCGAGATCACAGGCCGAGTCGCGTACAGCTCGGGTCACCTCGCCGGCAGCGACGTTGCCCGCCGCCTCGGTCATCGCCCGGAGGTTGTCGTCGGCAGAAGCCTCCGGGTCGTAGGCCACGAGCGCGGCGCACCCTTCTGCGATGCCGCTCGTCGCCACGACCCTGACCGCCTTCGCCGTCAGGTCTCGCACCTGTTCCGCCACCGGGACGATGTTCTTGTTGTTCGGCAGGATCACGACCTCGTCTGCCGGCGCCGACTCGACGGCATCGAGCAGCTGCGAGGTCGACGGGTTCATCGACTGACCGCCGGTGACGATCCGCTGCGCGCCGAGGCTGTAGAAGATGCGGCGCACACCGTCGCCCGTGGCGACCGCGACCACCGCGGTCGGCACGGGTTCGTTGACGTGCGGCGGCTCCTCGACGCCCCCGCCCGCGGCGACACCCTCGCGGACCCATCGTTCCTCTTCGACCTGGTCCATGAGGTCGGTGATGCGGATGGTGCGCGGCCGGCCACAGTCCAGGGCGGCTTCGATGGCGGCGCCGATGTCGTCGGTGTGGATGTGACAGTTCCAGATTCCTTCACCGCCGACGACCACGATCGAGTCGCCGATGCCGGCCCACACGTTCTTGAACGCGGGAATCGTCGTCGTCGTCCGCCTCGAGGAAGTACATGACCTCGTAGCGCAGATCGCTGTGCTCGAGGTCGGCCGCCCGATCGCCCACCGCCGTTCCCGCGTCGACACCCGCCCCTTCTGGGACCGGCTCCGCCTCGGGCAGCGGACGGCCGTCGAGCTCGTGGAGCACCGCGTCCAGCAGCAGGAGGAAGCCGGCACCGCCCGCGTCCACGACTCCTGCCTGCTTCAGCACCGGCAGCATCTCGGGCGTACGCGACAGCGCGTCGGCGCCCTGCGTGCGGGCCGCCTCGACCACCGCGACGAGCGAGCCGCCGTCGTCCTTCGCGACCGCCGCCGCGGCCTCCGCCGCTTCGCGCACGACAGTGAGGATCGTGCCTTCGACCGGTTTCATCACGGCGCCGTACGCCGCGTCCGATGCGGCCGACAGCGCCGTCGCGAAGGCAGCCCCGTCGACGGCGTCGTGGTCGCGCAACACGTCGGACATGCCCCGGAGGACCTGCGACAAGATCACGCCGGAGTTGCCGCGAGCGCCCATGAGCGATCCGTGGCTGATGGCCTTGCACGTCTGGGTCATGCCGCTGTCGCCGTCGCCGCTCGCGAGCTCCTCGCACACGGACTCGACGGTGAGCGCCATGTTCGTACCGGTGTCGCCGTCCGGGACCGGGTAGACGTTGAGCCGGTTGATGACCTGCTGGTGCGCGCGCAGCGCGTCCCGATACGCGTGGATCACCTTGCGCAGCTGGTCGGGGCCGAGCTTGTCCTGCGAGGGCATGACCAGGCCAGGATAGTTGGACGTCACTTGGGCTCCCGGGAGCGTGTGCGGTAGCGTTGATCCTTCGTCCCGACCGGTCCCGAGAACCACAGGTGGTTGGCAGTCATGGCTGCGGTGTGTGAGGTGTGCGGCAAGAAGCCCTCGTTCGGCATGACCATCAGCCACTCCCACGTGCGGACGAAGCGGCGCTGGAATCCGAACATCCAGCGAGTTCGCGCCGTCGTGAACGGCTCCACGAAGCGGATGCACGTGTGCACGTCGTGCATCAAAGCGGGGAAGATCCAAAAAGCCGCGCACTGACGGTCGTCGCCGGCCGCGCGTGCCTGGTTTCCTCGGCTGGCTCCCGTTGGTTACTGCTCGGTAGCCTTGTTCTTTACCCTTCATGAGGGAGCCCCGATCGGTGCAAGGCGTGATCAAGTCGTATGACCCGGGTACGGGCGATGGCGTGATCCTGTGCGACACCGACCTGCGCGAGTACGACCTCGGCGCTCGAGCGCTCGAGGGATCGGTCTTTCGCATGGTCCGCCAAGGCCAACGCGTCGTCTTCGACGTCGCCGACGACGGACTGGCGACCCATCTGCGCCTCGGATCCGAGGTGGACATGGGGACGCCGGGCTTCCCGATGCGAAGCAACGAATCAACCCATGAGCCAGCCTGACAACGACGTCGGAGGTCCTGTGTCGTCCACCCAGTCCTCGCCCACCTCGAACAGCCGGTTGCTCGAGTTCGTCGAACAGGCCGCGGCGTTGTGCCAGCCCGAGCACGTGGAGTGGTGCGACGGCTCGGCCGAGGAGTACGAGCGACTGTGCCAAGTCCTGGTGTCGGCTGGGACCTTCGAGCAGCTGAACGAGGCCAAGCGACCGAACAGCTATCTCGCGCTGTCCGATCCCGCCGACGTCGCCCGAGTCGAGGACCGGACGTTCATCTGCTCCGAGCAGGAGATCGACGCCGGCCCCACCAACAACTGGCGCGATCCCGCCGAGATGAAGGGCATGCTCCGCGGTCTGTTCGAGGGATCGATGCGCGGGCGCACGATGTACGTGGTGCCGTTCTCCATGGGCCCGCTCGGCTCGCCGATCGCGCACATCGGCGTCCAACTCACCGACTCGGCGTACGTGGCGGTGTCGATGCGGATCATGACGCGCATGGGTCAGTCCGTCCTCGACGTGCTCGGCGACGGCGAGTTCGTGCCGTGTCTCCACTCGGTCGGGTATCCACTCGTCGACGACGACGGCCACCGGCGTGACGACCTGCCGTGGCCGTGCGACGCGGAGAGCAAGTACATCGTCCATTTCCCCGAGACCCGGGAGATCTGGAGCTACGGCTCGGGCTACGGCGGCAACGCGTTGCTCGGCAAGAAGTGCTTCGCGCTGCGCATCGCGTCGACGATGGCGCACGACGACGGTTGGATGGCGGAGCACATGCTCGTCCTCGGCGTCACGCCGCCGAACGGCGAGAAGAAGTACATCGCGGCTGCGTTCCCGTCCGCCTGCGGCAAGACGAACATGGCGATGATGATCCCGACCCTGCCGGGTTGGAAGGTCGAGACCGTCGGTGACGACATCGCGTGGATGAAGTTCGGCGAGGACGGCCGCTTGTATGCGATCAACCCGGAAGCCGGCTTCTTCGGTGTCGCGCCCGGCACCGGTGAAACCACGAACCCCAACGCGCTGCGGACGTTGTGGGGCAACTGCATCTTCACGAACGTGGCCCGCACCGACGACACCGACGTGTGGTGGGAAGGGCTGACGCCCGAGCCGCCCGCGCACCTCGTCGACTGGCGGGGCAACGAGTGGACGCCCTCGAGCGAGACGACGGCCGCCCATCCGAACGCCCGCTTCACCGCGCCGGCGTCGCAGTGCCCGTCCATCGCACCCGAATGGGAGGACCCGAAGGGCGTGCCGATCTCGGCGATCCTCTTCGGCGGTCGCCGCGCCACCAACGTCCCGCTGGTGACCGAGGCCCAGTCATGGCACCACGGTGTCTTCCTCGGCTCGATCATGTCGTCGGAGAAGACGGCAGCCGCCGCCGGAACCGTCGGCGAGCTGCGGTTCGATCCGTTCGCGATGCTGCCGTTCTGCGGTTACAACATGGGCGACTACTTCGGGCACTGGCTCGAGATCGGCGACAACGCCGACGCCGACAAGTTGCCGCGCCTGTTCTGGGTGAACTGGTTCCGCAAGGGCGACGACGGCTCGTTCCTCTGGCCGGGCTTCGGGGACAACAGCCGCGTGCTGAAGTGGATCGTCGAGCGCGTGAACGGCGACGGCGGGTACGTCGACACGCCGATCGGCCGCGTTCCCGCGCCGGAGGCGATCGACATCAGCGGACTCGACCTCGATCGCGACACGATGGCCGAGCTCGTCTCGGTCGACGCGGAGAGCTGGCGGCAAGAGGTCCCCCAGATCGAGCAGCACTACGCCCACATCGGCGAGCGCCTGCCCGACGAGCTGCGCGACGAGCTGCGCGAGCTCGAAAAGCGCCTCGCCAATTAGCCGGCGGCTGCGGCCCCTCGGCGCCTTCGGCGCCGGCCCCATCGCCGCCCGGCTCGCTGGCGCTCACTCGGTCGGCCTCTGCTCGGTCCCGAAACTCGCCGGTGTGTACTCCGTCCCCCGGACCGAGCAGAGCCGGGGGCTCACCGGACCGCGACTCCCGGACCGGTTGTAAGGTCCGGGGCCGTGGCAGTGAGCGCGTACATCCTCATCCAGACCGAGGTGGGAAAGGCTGCGCAGGTGGCCACGGAGGTCGGCGCGATCGATGGCGTCGTGTCGGCCGAGGACGTCACGGGTCCGTACGACGTCATCGCCCGAGCGGAAGCGACGTCGGTCGACGAGCTCGGCAAGATGGTCGTCAGCCGCGTGCAGATGATCGACGGCATCACCCGGACCCTCACCTGTCCGGTCGTGCACCTCTAGCTGCGATCCCCTCTTCCCCGGAGCGCCGAGCGGTCAGCGGGCGCCGACCAGCAGGGCGCGGATGGCCAGACCCATCAGGAACAGGCTGCCGCCGCCGTACACGAGGTAGATGTTCTCGCGCACCCACGGCGACGTCGTCTTGTACGAGTACAGGATGCCGACGGCGATGATGGCCACGAAGCCGTAGAACAGATGGAACTGCGGCGGGTCGATCTTCTCGACGTTCACCGAGCGCGACACCGAGCCCCGCCTGCACGAAGATCGCGACCTCGACGACGATCGTGAACCACCACAGCGCCCGTGTACGGAGACTCGGCAACCAATGCGCGCCGAGAGCCCAGAGTCCGGCGAGGCCGTTTCCGATGATGACGAACCAGGCCCACCCGCGGTGGATCTGGAGCAGGACGAGCGCGGCGAAGAACGTGGTGGGGATGGCCGGAGCTCAGAGGCTGGGTCGCGAAGTCAAGCGCCGGTGGCGGCAGCTTGCATCGCCTGCGCCTCGGCGTAGGCCTCGGCGGCGGTGTCGACCAATTCGGTGATCTCGTCGTCGGAGAACCCCGCGAGGCCACGGAACTTGCGCGCCAGATGGATCGGGTTCTCTTCCTCTTCGCCGCGGAAGCCACCGAAGCTGAACAGCTTGTCGACCGTCCGCTGGAATTCGAGCGCCTGCTGACGGCGTTCGGGATCGGTCTCGGTCAGCCGCCGCAGCCAGTCCGATCCCATCTTCACGTGCGTCACCTCGTCGGCGAGCATCCAGTCCTCGCAGAACTCGAGCACCGGGTCCGTGGTGGCCGCCCCGAACTCCTTCATCGTGTTGAACACGTCGATGGCGAGTCCCTCGAGGGCGCGGTTCACACCGGTGAGCCGCAGCACCGGATCGGGGTTGCACGCCGCCTCGTACAAGAGCACCTGCTCACCGAACTCGCCGATCTCGGATCCCATGTGCTCGGACAGCTTGCAGGAGATCTCGACGTGTCGAGCCTCGTCCCAACACTGCCGCGCCATGTCGAGCTTCAGCGCGAACGGTGCCTGCTCGCGACCGTCGCCGGTGTCGAAGTCCCAACACGTGCGTCCCGCACCTTCGAGCGCCTGGATCTCGCCGACGAAGATGCCGTGCATCAGGCTTCGAGCCGAGTCGGGCGCGTCGGGGTTCTCGATCCTGAACCCCTGCCGGTTGTCCTTGGCGGACTGACGGAAGGTCGCGTTGCGCGGATCGAACACGACGTCTTCGATCTTGATGCGCTCGAACCGTTCGTCACGGGCCAGTTCGTCGACGGGCAGCGTCCGCTTCATTCCAACCCCCTGGATGGGTCGTGCACGTGTTCGGTCAGGCTACCGCCGGACGTCGAGGCCGCACGACTCCACGAGCGCCAAGCCCGCGTCGAGCGTCTCCGCCGGGATGAACAAATGGTTCCATCCATCCGGATCGAACGCGATCGCGCTCGTCACGACGGCCTCGTGTGGACGAAGACACACGTCGACATAGTCACTCGACGGCTCGGACGGCCTCGAGGGCCGCGACGTTGCTCGTCGGCAGCACTTCGACGACGACATGAGGGCGATCAGTCGACAGGAGTGACGTCGCCCCCTCGAGGACTTCGTGCTCGAGGCTCTCGACGTCGACCTTGATCACGCCGACGCGGGCGTGTGGGCCGACACGCGCAAGGTGGTCGTCGAGGGTCGTGACGGTCACGGCCACCGACGTGCGATCGTGTTCCACGCGGAACGCGGGGTTCAGCGACGCGCTGGTCTCGACGAGTCCGTGCGACGGATTCGGGATGTGCAGCAGCGCGTCGCCGCTGGCGCCTCCGACCGCTTCGACGAAGACTCGGACCCGAGATCCGCGCACGTTCATGCCGACGTTGGCGTGGAGCACCTCGAGCACCGGCGGATACGGCTCGAACGTGTGCACCTCGACGCTCGGATCGACCGACACCGCGACGAGCGCGTAGAAGCCGGTGTTCGCGCCGACGTCGAGTACGAGACCTCCCTTGGCGCGCACCGAGCGCGGCGAACACGTCCGGCACCGGCCGCTCGAACCCGAGCCACCCATCCGCTGCGATGGCGGCGGCGATCTGGTCGGATCCCTTGACGCGGGCCATCGCGAAGGGATGCGCTCCCGGTCCCGACGCTTGCACGGTGACGATGTCGGCGGCCGCGAAGACCCGCCGCGCGAGACGCGCGCCGCCGGCGCGACGCAACGCGTCACCGACGCGCACACCGACGACAGGATGGTGTTCGAGCTGCGACTTGACCTGCGAACGCAGGCTCAAGCCTCGGAGCCACCAGCGATGACATAGGACCACAGCTCGCTGCCGGTCGACACCGGTCCACCGTGCGGGGCGGGCTTGTCCGTCCCCTGGTGTCCGTGACCGAAGGCGGGGCTGGTGACCCACGCTTGGAACGACTCTTCGTCCCGCCAGCGAGTCACCACGAGCCACACGTTGCGATCGTCCGTCGGCTTCAGCAGCTCGAAGCCTTCGAATCCGTCCTGGTTGTCGACGGCACCCGCTCGTGCTGCGAACCGTTTCGCCAGCTCGTCGCCACTGTCCGCTGGGACGGTGATCGCGTTGATCTTGATGACCTGTGCCATCGAATCGTCAGGCCGGGTCGGGGATGTCGGTCGGCTCCTGTACGAGAGCCGTCGGTGTGCCCGTCGATGCCAAACCTCCCGCGGCGATCTCCGCGACAGCCGGCACGGGCTCGGAATCCGAGAACAGTTGCTCGTCGCCGTAGTCGGCCTCTCGTCCGGTCGCGTCGGTCACCCACCACGATGCTTCGAGCGCGATGCCGTTGTTGTCGGTGAAGTAGATCGACCGGACGAACTCGTGATCGACGACATCAGTGACCTCGCAGCCGTGCGCCTTCAACCGTGCCTGCAGTTCCTCGAGCGCGTACTCGTCCGCGAGGTTCAGCGAGAGATGGTCGAACTGGATCGCTCGCGGGTCGGGAATGCCCGCCGGCTTGGCGAAGGCCTTGACCTTGTGGTTCCTGTACTCGAAGAAGGCCACGGTCTGCTCGGGACCGATCTCGAAGAAGTAGTGGCGCAAGTGCTCGTTGCCGAGATGCGTGACGAGCCGGGCG
Source organism: uncultured Acidimicrobiia bacterium (assembly GCA_963821725.1). Classification (GTDB taxonomy): domain Bacteria; phylum Actinomycetota; class Acidimicrobiia; order Acidimicrobiales; family JACDCH01; genus DATAES01. The sequence continues at coordinate 163,266 of CAWGFA010000012.1, read as the reverse complement.
CCGAGCACGCCGTGGTAGAAGCGGACGGTTGCGTCCATGTCGTTCGTGATCAAGGCGAGGTGATTGATGCCCCGCCAGCGGGGATCTGGCGTGTCACTCATGCCGTCAGGCTAGTTGTGCAATGGAGCCGAGCGATCAACACGCGGCGAGGGAAGCGCCAGCGACGAGCCGCACTCGGCGGAGACAGCGAGCGCAGCGAGCGCTCGGAGCCGAGCGACCAATACGCGGCCGCGAGGATTGACCGCGCGTCGTCCTCGGAGACTGGCCGGACGTTGACCTGCACGTTGCCATTTCCCTGCGAGAGCCTCGACACGGCGTCGAGGTCCTCGAGGGTGACGCCGCACTCTGCCAGTTGGGTCGGCAGCCCGAGCCTGTCCACCAACGCGGCGATCGCGCCGGCCGGGTCGTCCGGCGCACCGATCGCTTCGCCGAGGCGGCGAACCTCCTCGGGTGCCACGTCGGCGTTGAAGCGCAACGCGTGAGGCAGGATCACGGCGTTGGCCAACCCGTGCGGGATGCCGGTGCGGCCGCCGACGAGTTGCGAGAGCCCATGGTGCACGCCCATCGTGCCGTTGTGCAGGCAGCGACCTGCGAGCGCAGAGCCTTCGAGCATCGAGGCACGCACGTCGACGTCGTCGGGGTCGTCGACCACGAGCGGTAGCGCGCTCACGATCCGGCGCGCGCCCGCGAGGCCGATGGCCTCCGCTTCCGGCGTGCGATGCGGCGAATACACCACCTCGACGCAGTGGGCGAGCGCGTTCATGCCGGTCTCGGCGCTCACGCGGGGCGGTGTCGACAACGTCAGCTCGGGGTCGTAGATCGCGGCGATCGGGGTGATGGTCGGACCACCAGCGCCCGTCTTCTGGCGCGCCGCCGGGTCGGTCATGCCGAAGAAGCCCGTGAGCTCCGCGCCGGAGTACGTGGTGGTGATCGTGATGTGCGGAAGCGCCGCACGGTCCGCGTACGAGGCGCCGGGTGTTCCGGCCTCCTGTTCGGTGAAGAAGCACACCGCCTTGCCGAGATCGGCGCACGATCCCCCGCCGAACGACACGACCGCGTCGACGCCGTCGCGGCGCGCTTGTTGCACGGCCTTCTGCACGAGCGGAACAGGAACGTGCGACGTCACCTCCGCAAACGTCGACGCCAACGCGTTGCCGAGCGCACCTCGCACGCGCCCGCCGTCGTCGCTGGCGTTGCGTCCTTCGGTCGTGACCAACAGGGCGCGCCGCACACCGAGCGTGCGCAGCAGCCCGCCCACGTCGCGCACCCGTCCGGCGCCGAACAGCAGTTGTTGTGCGTACCCGGTGTGGGTCCACTTGGCGGGCATCACAGCACCTTCACAGCAGGTCGGTCTCGGTGATGCCCGGCCCTTGGCCGCGGCGGATGAACCATTCGGTGCCGAACCCGTACGCGAACGCCTCCTCGGGCATGGCCAAGAAGAAGGACTGGTCGCTGATCTGGCTCGGATGCGCCTGCATGGCCCGTCGCTTGTGGTCGAGGAACCCGCTCACATCGACCGCCGCAGTGATGATCGACTCAGGCTTGCCGAAGTTCTCGTCGTTCTCGATGTCCGGCGCCTCGACGTCGTCCGGCGGATCGAACCCGCGGCGCTCGCGGATGCCTCGGATGATGTGGTCGCGGTTCAACGTCGCCTCGTAGACGCGCGGCGTCGTCGCAGCCAGTTCCGCGGCGCGGTGGCCGACGCGGTGCACCTGGATGTGATCCGGATGCCCGTAGCCGCCGTTGTCGTCATAGGTCGTCAACACGTCCGCGTTCTCTTCGTCGAGGATCGCGGCGAGCCGTCCGGCTGCCTCGTCGATGTCGGCGGTCCAGAACGAGCCCGGGAGGTCGTTCTCGGGCGTCCCCATCATTCCGGAGTCGACGTAGCCGAGGAACTCGACACGCTGCGCGCCCAACACGTCGGCTGACGCTCGCGTCTCGTCCACCCTGCGCTGCCACAGCAGCTCCTCCGCCCCGAGGAAACCTTCGGGCACCTCGCCGTTCTCGCCCTTCGTCGCGACCACGAGCACGACGCGATGGCCCTCAGATGCCGCCTTCGCCATCACGCCACCGGTGATGATGCACTCGTCGTCCGGGTGGGCGTGGAAACAGACCATGGTGGCCATCAGCGCTGGGAAGCTAACGCGCCTGGCGACCATCCCCACACCGACGCCCGGGCGTTGCACCACATGGGCGGTGGTCGACGCCCGGGCGTTGCAACAAAAGAGTCAGGCCACGGCTCCGTCGGCGCGCAACTTGGCGATCCGGTCGGTGTCGGCGCCGAGCCAGTCCGTGAGGATCTCTTCCGTGTGCTGGCCTGCGTGCGCGGGTGGGCGTTGCACGTCGCCGGGTGTGCGGCTGAAGCGAGGCGCCGGTGCCGGCTGCACGATGCCCTCGAGTTCGAGGAACGTGTTCCGATGCACGTTGTGCGGATGGTCCGGCGCCTCGGCGAGCGAGAGCACCGGTGCGAAGCAGACGTCGGTGCCTTCCATGAGCTCGCACCACTCGTCGCGGCGTCTTCGACTTGAAGATCTCGCGCATGCGCTCCTTCATGCGGGGCCACTCGTTCTTGTCGTGCTGCCACGGCACGTCGGGGTCGCCCTCGAGGCCGGTGAGCCGGAGGAGCTCGTCGTAGAACTGCGACTCGAGCGACCCGATCGACACGTACTTGCCGTCGGACGTCTCGTAGACGTCGTAGAAGAACGCGCCGGTGTCGAGCAGGTTGGAGCCGCGCTGGTCCTCCCAGATGCCCATCGCCCGGAACGCGTGGAACATCATCATCAGGCACGCCGCGCCGTCGACCATCGCGGCGTCGACGACCTGACCTTTGCCCGACCGCTGCGCCTCGAGCAGCGCGCACACCAGCCGTACGCGAGCAACATGCCGCCGCCACCGAAGTCGCCGACGAGGTTGAGCGGCGGCAACGGTCCTTCGCCGCGACGGCCGATCGGCTCGAGCGCGCCGGCGAGCGCGATGTAGTTGATGTCGTGGCCGGCAGCCTGCGCGTACGGGCCGTCCTGTCCCCAGCCGGTCATGCGCCCGTAGACGAGCCGCGGATTGCGGGCGAGGCACTCGTCCGGGCCGATGCCGAGACGTTCGGCGACGCCGGGCCGGAACGGCTCGAACAACGCGTCGGCCTCCTCGACGAGTTGCAGTACGAGCTCGACCCCGGCCGGGCTCTTCAAGTCGACGCCGATGGAACGACGGCCGCGCATGCAACACGTCTGCAGGAGGGGTCGCCGGCGTCGCCGCCGCGGACGCGGTCCGCACGGTCGACCTTGACGATGTCGGCACCCATGTCGGCGAGCATGAACGCGCAGAACGGTCCCGGTCCGATCCCCGCGAGCTCGATGATCTTGACTGCCGGTCAAGGGCCCGGACGGACTCATGCGGTGCTCCTCGTTTCCGCTCGCGTGGTTCGTGATCGCTTCGACGTACTGCGGCCACAGCGCGGGCGGCAGGTCGTGGCCCATGTCGTCGAACACGAGCAGCTTGGCTCCCGGGATGACCTCAGCCGTGCGCTCGCCTCCCGTGACGGTGACGAGCGGGTCGATCTTGCCGTGGATGACGAGCGTGGGGACGTCGAGCGTGCGCAACTCGTTGCTCCTCGAGCCCGACGCGATGATCCCCAGCAGCTGCCTCCCGGTACCGGGCGGGAAGTAGCAGCGGTCGTAGGCTGCAGCGCGCACGCCTGCGGAAGCGTGCTTCGTCGTAGTACACGGGGCCGCTGAGGATCTTCCACTGCTCGAGGTAGTTGGCGAGGTACTCGTCTCGGCTCGTCGCGGGCGGAGCGACGAGCACCGCCGCAGCCTCCGGCGTCGAGGTGCCGACGTCGCGGTCGCCCGTGGTCGACATGATCGACGTCATCGTGCGCACCCGCTCGGGATGCTCGACGGCGATCGTCTGCACGACCATCCCGCCCATCGACATCCCGACGATGTGCGCGGCGTCGATCCCGAGATGGTCGAGCAGCCCGACGGCGTCAGCCGCCATGTCCGACAACACGTACGGCGCGTCGACCCGTTCGCCCGCGAACGCCTTGGCGAGAAGCGGCGCGAAGTCGATGTGCGGCGTGTCGATCTTCGTGGAGAAGCCCACGTCGCGGTTGTCGAACCGGATCACGAAGAACCCGCGGTCGACGAACGCGTTGCAGAAGTCCGGCTCGTACGAGATGCACTGCGAGCCGAGTCCGTTCACCAAGAGGAGCGGCTCGCCATCGCGGTCTCCGAACGTCTCGTAGTAGATCTCGAGCCCGTTGGCGGGGGCGGTCGGCATGCCGCATCCTCGCCGCCCCTTGACCGACCGGTCAAGAGCACGCGGCTTCGCTACCGTGGGTCCGAGTGGAGTGGCTCGCGGCCGGACTCGCGACGGTGGTCGCCGTCACCGTGGTGTTCGTCCAGCCCTTCGCGGGACGGCGGCGCTACAAGACGCTCGTTGCTCGGGTGGCGAGCGACCCCGGCGCCCGCCTTCGTCACTACCGGCGAGGGATCGTGAGCGAGTGGATCAGTGTCGGGCGTGATCGTCGCGATCGGCGCGCTCGCCGGACGCACCGCGACGTCGATCGGGCTCCAATCTCCCCACGACCCGTGGGTCACCACGCAACTGGTCGGCGCAGATCGCCCTGCTGTTGGTCATCACCACCCTCTTCATGCGTCACCCGAGGTTCCTCGACCCGCTGCGACGTCAAGCTCGGGGGTTCCTCGCCCTGCTCCCGCGGACGCGCCGAGGAACGGTTGACCTTCGCGATGCTCGCGGTCACCGCCGGCATCTGCGAGGAAGTCGTGTTCCGTGGGTTCGGCTTCGCGTACGTGCGCTTCCTCTGGCCCGGCGTGACCGACGGCTGGCTCATCGTCATCACGTCCGTCGTCTTCGGTCTGGCGCACCTGTACCAGGGCCCGCGGGGCGTCCTGCTCACGGGGCTCGCCGGTGCCGTGTTCGCGTCGATGACGGTGGAGACCGGCAGCCTCCTGCCTGCGATCGCCGTCCACGCGATGGTCGACCTTCGCATCCTCGGCCTTCCCGGGCTCGCCCGGGACGTGCTGCCGACGCACGTCCCTCCCGCTGTCAGCACACAGCCCGCCGACTAACGTCCGCGGAGCATGGCCCTCCGCTACGGCGTCCACACCGGTCTTCAGAACACCACCATCGACGAACTGCGCGCGCTGTGGGCGCGCATCGAGATGCTCGGGTTCGACTGGATCTCGATCTGGGACCACTTCTACTCGGCTGATTTCACCGGCTCGCAGTGCTTCGAAGCCGTCGCCGCCCACGCCGCGCTGGCGTGTGAGACGTCACGCGTTCGATGCGGTTCGCTCGTGTACTGCGCCGGCTACCGGCATCCGGCAGTGCTCGCCAACGCGATCACGACGATCGACCACCTCTCTGGTGGTCGCGCCGACATCGGGCTCGGTGCCGGCTGGGCGTTCAACGAATACGAGGCGTACGGCATCCCCTTCCCGTCGACCCGCGAGCGACTCGACATCCTCGAAGAGTCGGTGCAGTGCGTGCGGTTGTTGCTACGGGAAGAAGTAGCGGACTTCAAGGGCGAGCACTTCACCCTGACCGAAGCGCGGTGCGATCCGAAGCCGGTTCAGGCCGAACTGCCCATCTGGGTGGGAGGTGGTGGCGAGAAGCGCACGCTGCGCATCGCGGCGCGATACGCCGACGCGTGGAACGTTCCGTTCATCTCGCCGGACGACTTCGCGCGCAAGCGTGGCGTGCTCGCCGCCCACTGCGACGCCGCCGGACGCGATCCGTCGACGATCACGTGTGCCGTCAACGTGGGCCTCGCCTACACCGACGAGAGCCTCCGGCAACAGTTCGGTGCGCTCGCCGAAGGCATCCGCCCCGGCGTGCTGACCGGCTCGGACGACCAGATCCTCGACGCCCTCGGCCGGTACGCCGATGCCGGTGCCGATCAGATCAACATCGCGATGCGCGCGCCGTGGATGACCGAAGACCTCGAGCGGCTCGCTCCTCTGATTTTGTCGCGGTGACCTCGGAGGTCCGCGAGGACGCGCTGACGGGCGCGACCGTCGCGGTGGCGGCTGCCAGACAGAGCCGGCCGAACCTGCCCCGTGACGTCTGCCCGTTCTGTGTGGGCGGGCTCGAGTCGCCGGACCCGTACGACGTGCGAGCGTTCGTGAACCGGTGGCCCACCTTCGCCGACGACCGTTGCGAGGTCGTGCTGTACACGTCCGAGCACGACGCGACCTTCTGGTCGCTCGGCGTCGAGGGTGCGGCGAAGGTCGTCGATCTGTGGGCCGAGCGGACTGCGACGCTTGGCGGCCGCGACGACATTGCGTACGTGCTGGTGTTCGAGAACCGCGGTGGGGCGGTGGGCGCCACGATCCCCCACCCGCACGGACAGATCTATGCGTACGACATCGTCCCCCCGAACCCGCTCGCCGAGCTGCGACGCGCGGAGACTCACGGGTGTCCGCTGTGCTCCGAGGATCCGGGCAGCGCGCCTCGTCGCAGACGTCGGTGGATGGCGCGGATGGGTCCCGTGGGCGTCGATGTACCCGTACGGCCTCGTGGTCGCGCCGCGGTCGCACGAGCCCGATCTCCCGTCGTTGACGGCCGCGAGCCGGCGCGACCTCGCCGCCGTGCTCGTCGACGTGCTGGCCCGCCTCGACCACATGTGGCAACGGCCCGTCCCCTACATGTTGTGGTTCCACCAGCGGCCCGTCGACGGACGACGATGGGAGTCCGCGCACGTGCACGTCGAGATCGCCGTCCCGGAACGAGCGCCGGGGATCATGCGCTACGTCGCCGCGGGCGAGCTCGGCAGCGGTCTCTACGTCAACCCGGTCGAACCCGAAGCGGCAGCCGCCGCGTTGCGCGCCGTCGACGTCGCAGCGGTTGTCTCGTGAGCCGCTCGTTCACCGTCCGCGCGCCGGGGCGCGTGAACCTCATCGGCGGCCACACCGACTACGCGGGTGGGCCGGTCGTCCCGATGGCGATCGACCTCGAGACGACGATCGTGGGCCGGCACGGCCACGAACGCGTCGTCCTCGTGTCACACGACGAGCCCGATCCGGCCGAGGTTCCGCTCGTAGTAACGGAACCGGAGTCGTCCGAGCCGCGATGGGCGCGCTACGTCGCCGGCGTGGTGGCCGAGCTGCGCCCCACGACCGGGTTCATCGGCGAGGTCGGCACCACCATCCCGATCGGGACGGGACTGTCGTCGAGTGCGGCACTCGAGGTCGCGGTCGCGCTCGCCCTGATCTGTGACGATCGCATCGACCGCACGCAGGTGGCGCTCGCGTGCCAGCGCGCCGAGCATCGAGCGGCCGGCGTCCCGTGCGGGATCATGGACCAGCTCACGTCGCTTCTCGGCGTCGCGGACCACGCGCTGCTGATGGATTGCACGACGCTCGAGATCACGCCCGTCCGCATCCCCGACGGTGTCGCCGTGGTCGTGATCGACTCGGGCGAGCGGCGCGAGCTCTCCGCGGTCGGGTATGCGCGGCGCCGCGCCGAGGTCGAGCGGGCTGCTGAACTCCTCGGGCCGCTGCCGAAGGCGTCGCTCGACGACGTCGAAGCGGTGGAAGACGCCACGGTGCGCAAGCGAGCGCGCCATGTCGTGACCGAGATCGCACGAGTGCACGCGTTCGTCGACGCGTTGTCATCCGAGGACCTCGCGGGTGCCGGCGCGCTGATGACGGCATCGCATGAGAGCCTTCGTGACAACCACGAGGTGACGACGGAGACGTTGGACGCACTCGTGGCGCGGCTCGTCACCACGCCGGGCGTGTTCGGCGCGCGGCTGACGGGCGGCGGTTGGGGCGGCTGCGTCGTCGCGCTCGCCGAAGAGGGAGCGCTCGACGAAGGGTGGACCGTGCGTCCGTCAGCGGGCGCGTCGTTCGAGACGGCGTAGCAACCGCTCGCGTGCCGCTCCGGTGCGCACACCCCACCAGAACAGGTCTTGGCCGTCGACGAGCTCGACCGGCGCGACCGCTTCGAGCTCGCCTCGGTGGCGTTCACCGAACGGATAGGGCTCGCTCGGCGCGATCACCACGTCGGGCGCCCGAGCGCCGGCGTCTTCGAGCGTCACCGTCGGATACCGGTCGAGCGCCTCACCGAACACGTTGGCGACACCGATCGACGCGAGCAACGACGATCCGTAGGTCGACTCGTTCATCGACATCCACGGCCGGCGCCAGATCGGCACGAACGCTCTCGTCCGCTGCTCGGGTGCCGAGATCGGGGACGGGTCGTCGACGTCCTCGTCGAGGTCGAGCGCACCCGCGAGTCGGCGCAACTCGGGGGCGACCGCGTCGACCGACTCGACGGTCATGACGTGGATCGGTACCCCTGCGCTCCGCAGCGCGTCAGCGTCTTCTCGCCGGTTCTCCTCGTCACACAGCACCACCAGGTCCGGCCGCAACGCGACGATCGCCGGCACGTCGGGATCCTTCGTGCCGCCGACGTGCGGCAGGTTCGGCTGCTCGCAGAACCGGGTGACGGCAACCGGGGTGATCTGCCAGGCCAGCAGCGTCTCGGTCACGGATGGGACGAGGCTGACGACCCTCACATGCGGTTCAGCAGCTCGGTCTTCTTCGCCGCGAACTCGGCCTCGGTGATCACGCCCCGCTTGCGAAGGTCATCGAGCTGGTCCAGCTGCGCCGGGATCGAGCTGGCGGGGTCCGGCTGCGTCATGGGTGCCTGATAGGAGCGAGGGCCGTGCATCCGAGTGGCGTTCGCCTCCATCTGTCGATAGATCTCGTTCTGCACGAGCGCCGGCTTCCGAACGTCCTCGAACGTCTCCGCGCCCCGCTCGCCGGCCGATTCGATGCCGAGGTCACCGAGACCGAACATCCGCTCGAAGACCGACTGATGGAAGAAAACGGTGTTGATCCGTTCGAGCGGTATCTCGATGCCGCGCTTCGCGACGACGCCGACACGGTGGATCACGCGGTCGGTCGTGACGACGAAGTTCGTCGACACCCACTGCAAGTAGCGGACGCCGAACCAGGCCAGGCAGCCGAGCACGATCAGGGCGGTGAGGATCTTGATCCCCCGGCCGATGCCCTCGTCGCCGGCGTCCATCAGGACGACGATGCCGAGGATGATCGAGCCGACGAGGGCGGCGGTCGGCTTGGCCATGAACCACCAGTGCGGCCGGAGATCGAGCACGACCTCCTCGCCTTGGTTCAGCAGCTTGGACGGAAACGGCACGGCCCGAAATTATCCCCCGCCCACAACTCGCGTTCTCCGGGTCGATTGTGGGGCCATAGCCCCACAATGGCACCAACATTCGTCGACGGGTGTGTCAGCCGTAGCCGAGCTCGTGGAGGCGGCGGTCGTCGATGCCGAAGTGGTGGCCGACCTCGTGGACGACGGTGATCCGCACCATGTCGATGACATCCGCCTCGGTCGCGCAGCGCACGAGGATCGGCTTGCGGTAGATCGTGATGCGGTCCGGCATCCCGATCCCGAGCCCGTAGTTCTCGCGCCTCGTGAGGGGAATCCCCTGGTAGAGCCCGAGCAGGTTGGGGTTGGCGTCGCCTTCGTCCACGAACACCGCGACGTTCTCGATGAGGCGGCCCAGCTCCTCGGGGATGCCGTCGAGTGCCTCGGCCACGAGGTCCTCGAACCGCTCGACCGGCACGTCGATCACGCTCCACTGTCGCAGCCCTTGGTTAGGGTCGCACCCGATGGAGAACGGGGCGCTGCTCGCGGACCTGAACGAGGCCCAGCGCGAGGCGGTCACCACCGACGCCGCGCCGCTCGCCATCATCGCCGGAGCCGGGTCGGGCAAGACCCGAGTGCTCACCCGCCGCATCGCGTACCGGTGCCTCCAGCGCACGGCCGACGCTCGGCATGTTCTCGCGCTCACCTTCACCCGCAAGGCGGCGGGCGAGCTGCAAGGGCGGCTCCGACGCCTCGGACTGCGCGACGACGTCGAGGCCGGCACCTTTCACGGGGTTGCGTATGCGCAGCTCCGCCGTCGGTGGGCAGACCGCGGCACACAGCCTCCGGAGCTGTTGGTCCGGAAGGTCCCGCTGTTGCTGCGATTGCTCGGCCGGAAGTCTTCCGTGCACGCGATCGATGTCGCCGGTGAGATCGAGTGGGCCAAGGCGCGGCTCGTCGCGCCCGACGACTATGTCGAGGCCGCGAGCGCGGCGGGCCGGCAGACGTCCATCGGATCGACCGAGATGGCCCGGTTGTACGAGGGCTACGAAGCCGAGAAGCGTCGCCAGCGCCAGGTGGACTTCGACGATCTCCTCGGGCTCTGTGTCCGAGCGATCGAGACCGATCGCGACTTCGCCGCGACACAACAATGGCGGTTCCGGCATCTGTTCGTCGACGAGTTCCAAGACGTCAACCCGCTCCAGTTCCGCCTGTTGAACGCCTGGCGCGGCGATCGTCGCGACCTGTGCGTCGTCGGCGATCCGCACCAAGCCATCTACTCGTGGAACGGCGCGGATCCTCGACTGCTGCGCGACCTGAGCCGCCTCGTAGCGGGCACGGCCACCGTGGCCCTCGAGCACAACTACCGGTCGTCGCCGCAGATCATCGCCACCGCCAATCACGTGTTGGACTCGGGCGCGGTACGGGGCCTGCGATTGCGCGCCACTCGTCCCGACGGACCGGTACCGGCCGTGCGGTTCATGGCCGACGATCGCAGCGAAGCGCGCGGCATCGCCCGAGCCGTGCTCGACCGTCACCGCCCCGGCGCGGCCTGGTCGCACCAAGCAGTGCTGACGCGGACCAACGCGCAGACAGTCCTCATCGCCGAAGCGTGCCGGAGACTCGGCGTCCCGGTCCGCGTTCGAGGACAACGTCCGTATCTCGAGCTGCCCGAGGTGCGCGAGGTCCTCCGCTCCATGCAGCGCGCTCGAGCGCCGCTGACCGAGCAATTGGCCGCGCTGGAAGAGCGGCTGTCCGCCTCGGAGCAACAGACGGAATCGCTCTCGGATGCCGAGCTCGATCGGATGCGCAACCTCGAGGAGCTCTTGCGGCTGTCATCCGAGTACACCAACGAAGATCAGTCGGCGACTGCCGCAGGTTTCGTCGCATGGCTGTCGGCCACCGTCGGCCGAGACGACGCAGGCGCCCCCGGCGATGCCCTCGATCTCGCCACCTTCCATGGCGCCAAAGGTCTCGAGTGGCCGATCGTGCACCTCGCCGGCCTCGAAGACGGGCTCGTCCCCATCGGTCACGCTCGGACCGAAGAGGCGGTGGCCGAGGAGCGCCGCCTCTTCTATGTCGCGGTCACCCGCGCCGAGCGCGAGCTGCGGATGACCTGGGCGGCCGAGCGCACGTTCGGCGCGAAGGTCATTCGCCGGCGGCCGTCGCCGTATCTCGCCGATCTCGAGCCGCTGTTCGACGCGCTGACCGCAGGAACGGCTCCGGCGGATGCGGCGCGATCGATCCCGGCCGTGCGCGAGACCATCCGCTCGGCGCGCGGGACGAGGACCTCGCGCCGATCCGGTCCTCCCGACATCGAGCCCGTCGATCGACCACTGTTCGACGAGCTGCGCACATGGAGGACGCAGCGTGCGAAAGCCGCCGGCGTGCCGGCGTTCGTGATCTTCGACGACAAGACGCTGAAGGCACTCGCCGCCCGACGACCTCGTGACCGGGTCTCGCTTCGGTCGGTCCCCGGCATCGGACCGGTGAAGAGCGAGCGGTTCGCCGGCGAGGTGCTCGAGATCGTCGGCCGCCACCACTCCGGATGACATGAGCGATGCGATTCGACGTCGTCCAGCACATCGCCGCACCCGCCGACCGCGTCGCCGAGGCATACGCCAACCCGGAGTTCTATGCGACGTTGGCGGGCCTGCCGCCGCTGAGCGCGCCGGAAGTCCTGAGTCACGAAGTCGACGGCGAGACCGTGCGGCTGCGCATTCGGTACCGGTATGTCGCCGAGCTCTCATCGGTCGTACGAACTGTCGTCGATCCGGCGAAGCTGAGCTGGGTGGAGGTGTCGACGCACCGCCTCGCGGACCGCGAGGTCACGTTCCGCATGGATCCCGACCATTACGCCGACCGCTTCCAGAGCTCGGGCTCGTCCCGCTTCGACGCATCCGGTGACGGCACGAGCACGGTGCGACGGAGCAGTGGCGAGGTGTCGATTCGCGTGCGGCTCGTCGGGCGGCGCGTCGAGCAGGCGATCGTCGCCGGCCTGCAAGACCATCTCACCGCCGAGGTCCCGCTCCTCGAGCGTTGGGTGGCCGAACACAGCGGTTGACGGCACGCGCGACGGGCGCGACAACAGGCCCATGGCTGGCTCACTGTCCTGGATCACCGACGACTCGTGGCCCAGCGACGAAGGGTGGCCCTACCCGGATGCCGACGCCGACATCGACCTGATCGAGGAGCGGGTCGACATCGACGCGGATGCCGACGACGATCTCGTGAGCCTGCACGCGGCGCGGTCGCATCTGTTCGACGATCTCGATCCGCTCGAGCGCCGAGTCGTACTCGCCCGCTTCGGTTTCGACGGGCTCCCGCCCCGCTCGATGCGCGACATCCAGCACGAGCTCGGACTTCCCCGCCCCGAGCTGCGCACCGCGCTCGGTGGCGGACTCACGAAGCTTCGCAACCGCGTCGGCTGACCCCACGCGACCCGCGGCGCCCGAATGTTGGTGCGCCGTGGTCGCTCTAGCGACCGCGGCGACCCGAAGTTGGAAAGAGTCGTCAGAGACCGAGCGACGCGTCGCGGTCCGCGCGCATGGACTGGAGCCGCTCGAAGTCGACGGTGATGAACAATCCCTCTGCCTCCGCGCACAGCGTGTCACCGGCGTACATCCGTCCCGAGCACAGGATCTTGCGTCCAGAGGTCCGATCGAGCGTCCCCTCGACTCGCAGTTCGGTGTGCAGCGGAGTCGGGCTTCGGTAGTGAACGGTGAGCCGGCCGGTCATGCCGTGCTTGCCCGACAGTGACTGCGTCAGTCCGAGCAACTCGTCGAACAACGCGGCGACGTAGCCGCCGTGCACGTGTCCCGGTGGTCCTTCGTACGCCGATCCGCAGGTGACGGTGCCGACGACCTTGTCGTGTTGCACGTCGAGGACCAGCGGTGGCGCCAAGGGATTCGACAGACCCATCAGCGGGCTGTTGTCGAACGGTCCCTCGGAGTCACCGGCGTTCGCCGCCTCTGCGTAGCCGATGAAGAGGTGATCCTGCGGATACTCGTCGAGACGCGCCGCGATCGCCTCGAGGTCGTCCGCCACGCCGTGGAACACCTCGAGCGGCGCGGTGGTGGCGACGAAGCGTTCGATCACATTCCGTATCGCATCTGCCAGTCGCCGGACTTCGGCGCGTCGCTCGGGTGTCTCCTCGCCAGTGGACGTCATGCGGGCTCCATGTCGAAGTCGACGATGAGCGGAGCGTGATCGGAGGGCGACTGCCCCTTCCGTGCGTTGCGATCGATGAGTGCCCACCGCGAACGCTCTGCCAACGGCTTCGTGGCCAGCATCAGATCGATGCGCATGCCGAGGTGCTTGTGGAAGTTCCCGGCGCGGTAGTCCCACCACGAATACAGCCCGCCCTGTTCGTAGTGCCGCCGGAAGACGTCCACCAGTCCCCAGGCTTCGAGCTCTGCGAGCGCGGCACGCTCGGGCTCACTCACATGGGTGGCGCCGTGCACCGCGGACGGCGTCCCACACGTCACGGTCCTCGGGCGCGATGTTGAAGTCGCCACACACCATGACGTTCTCGGTTGCGTCGCACACTGCGTCGAGATGCGCGCGCAGGCGGCTGAGCCACTCCAGTTTGAACTGGTACTGCTCGTCGTCGAGCGATCGACCATTCGGCACGTACACGCTCACGACCCTGATCCCGCCGCACGTCGCGGACACGATGCGCGCCTCGTCGCGCACGATCTCATCGTCCGGCGCGAACCCGACCGCGGGCTCGGCGAGGCCGACCCGGCTGAGAATGGCGACACCGTTCCAACGTCCCTCACCATGGTGAAATCCCTCGTAGCCGAGAGCGGAGAACGTCAGCGACGGGAAGGCCGAGTCGCTGAGCTTCGTCTCCTGCATGCAGAGGATGTCGGGCTCGCATTCCGCGAGCCATGCTTCGACGCGAGGCAAGCGGGCCTTCAACGAGTTGACGTTCCAGGTCGCGACTCTCACCGGCGTCCACCCTAGGGTGGTCGGTCACCATGGAAGTCAAGGTCTGGTCCGACTACATCTGCCCGTGGTGCTACCTCGGACGGGACCGGACGGCGGTTCTGCGACGGCTCGACGTCGTGGTGACGCCGCTGCCATTCGAGTTGCATCCGGAGTTGCCGCCGCAGGGTCGCCATGTGTCACCGAACGGCCGCCTCACCGAGGTGTACGGCGCGATCGGCCGCGAGTGCGAGGCCGTCGGCATGCCGTTCCGGGCCCCGACCCACGTGCCGAACAGCCGGCGCGCGCTCGAGACGGCAGAGGTGGTGCGGCAACGGTGGCCGGCATCGTTTCCAGCGCTCGATGACGCGCTGTTCGATGCACACTTCGTGACCGGTGTCGACATCGGCGATCCCGACGTGGTGATGACGCTGGTCGACCGAAGTGGCGCGCCGTCGAGCGAGGTCAGTGCCGCGCTCGCAGCCGGCGAAGGTAGCGACGCGGTGACCGCGTCGATGGACACGGCACACGAACTCGGGATTGCGGCGACGCCCGCGTGGTTGTTCGGCAACTCGTTCGTGGTGCCGGGCGTGCAGCCGCGCGAGTTGTTCGAACGGGTGGTGTCCCGTCTCCGGGTCCGTACCGGCGCTGCGCCGGCCGGACCCGGACGATGACGGGCGCCCCAAGGCTCGTCAGCGCTTGCGGGCTCTCGTCGTGGCGCGCTTGCGCGTCGCCTTCTTGGCCGTGCTCTTGCGAGCCGGTGTCCGCTTCGTCGCGGCCTTCTTGCGACCGGTTGCCTTCTTCCTGGTCGCCTTCTTGGCGGTGCTCTTGCGAGCCGTGGTCTTGCGAGCGGTGCTCTTGCGAGCGGTGCTCTTGCGGGCAGTCGTCTTGCGCGCGGTGGACTTCCGACGAGCCGGAGCCCGCTTCGCCGCTGCCTTCTTCTTCCTGGCCGGAGCCTTCTTGGTCGCGGCCCGTTTCCTGGTCGCACCCTTCTTGGCTGCAGGGGACACTTGCGCCTCCTCGGCGTGTGTGGTTTGGGTGGTACTACCGGCCGCGTCAGCGACCGCCTCGGCGACATCGCTGCCGCTGTCGGCTGCGGCGACGCTTCCAGCGACGGGCAGCACATCGATCCCTCGACGAACGGGATCGAAGCGATGCACGACGAACGGGCGCGTTTCGCCAAGATTGAGTACCTCGCGCACTGCGCGGTGGTGGATCCCCGAGCTCGCGCAGGGGGACGTAGCACTGGGCGTCGCCGGCGTGTACGTACGCACCATGCGACGCGAAGCGATCGACGGTTCCTTCGACAACCGAACCGACCGGATGATCGACGACGAACGTCAAGTAGACGAGCTGGTCGTTGATCGGCTCATGACGTCCGGCCGAGCGACGACGACGACCGCTGGCCGGCGGTGGAGTCGGCTCCGCCAGCGGAGGTGGCGCTGCGAGTGACACCTTCTTCGCCGCCTTGCCCGGCGTCGTCGTTGCCTTCTTCGTGGTCTTGCCGGCCTTGGAGGCCTTGGTCGCTGCGGAGGCCGGGGCCTGGGGGGCCTCAGGCGCCTTGCTACCAGGGGATTTGAGCGGTCTCAGGGGTGTCGGCGAGCCCTTCGTCGACTTCCGGGCCTCACGCACCGCCCTCCGGCTCGCCGGGCCGCGTACCGGCGCGCGCAACACGAACACCCAACCGACGTTGGCCACCGGTTTGCCGCCGATCAGCCGTCCTTCATCGAAGAGCCATGGATAGTCACCGTGAAACTCTTGGAACGAGTCGTTGGAGAACACATCGGCGTGCGCACGGTCTGCGATCTGCAACACGAACGCGTCACCACGACCGATCGCGCCCGCGGGCGGCGTCACCAGCTCACCGTTCAAGACGGCTTCTTCGTATGCAGACACTTCCTTCGCATCGATGCGATGGCCGAACGTTGCGTCGACGACGACGGTCACGTGCTCGTAGCCGTACTCCGCGAGCAACGCGCGCACTGCTTCGTCGAGCTGTTGCAAACTCGGCGCGGCGCGTCCTTCGGTCGCGATGTTCGAACCATCCACAACGACATGGTTTGACGCCATTTCACCTGTAAGTCAAGCAAAGGATTGCCCTTCGCGTGCGGATGATGCTCATGCACGCACGATTCCGCGCATCATCGACACGCGATCGCGCACCTGTCGCGCACGCGACCATACGCTCACGCACGTGCATGACGACATCACCGCAGAGGTCACGGATCTCTTGCAACAACTCATTCGCAACGAGTGTGTCAACGACGGAACTGCAGCTTCGGGCAACGAGTCGCGCAGTGTCGACACCTTGACGCAGTACCTCGGTTCGAGTGGCCTCGACATCGAGACGTACGAACCGATCGAGGGTCGAACGAGTCTTGTCGCGCGCATCGAAGGCACCGACAAGAACGCGCCGACGTTGCTCTTGATGGGTCACACCGACGTCGTCCCGGCGAACGAGGATCATTGGCATCGCGACCCGTTCGGTGGCGAACTGGTCACGAACGATGACGGTTCCACCCACGTGTGGGGCCGCGGCGCGGTCGACATGCTGAACCTGACGTCGTCGATGGCCGTGGCCACGAAGCAGCTCGCGCGCTCCGGGTTCCGCCCGAAAGGAACGTTGGTCTATCTGGCAGTGGCCGACGAGGAGGCTCTGGGGACGTATGGCGCCGATCACCTCGTCGAGCACGAACGCGCCGCAGTGGCCGCTGACTACGTCATCACGGAGTCGGGAGGGATCCCGATTCCGAGCCCCGATGGGCTGAAGCTCCCGGTCATCGTGGGCGAGAAGGGCACGGCATGGTGCCGGCTGCGGGTCAACGGCACCGCTGGTCACGCGTCGCAGCCCTTCCGCACCGACAATGCCCTGGTCACGGCGGCAGAGGTCGTGCGCAGGATCCACGAGTTCCAGCCGCCGACCGTGCTCCACGACGTGTGGCGCCGGTTCATCGAGTCCATGGGTTATCCCGACGAGCTCACCGCACCGCTCCTGCAAGCAGACGGCTTCGTCGAAGTGTGCGAGTCGCTCCCCCTCGGCATGGGTCGGCAGTTCCATGCGTGCACGCACACGACGATGGCGCCGACCATCGTGCACGGTGGCACCAAGATCAACGTCATCCCCGACGCCGTCGACATCGAGCTCGACATCAGGACGCTGCCGGGTCAGACCATCGACGAGGTGTACCGCCTGCTCGACGAAGCAATCGGCGATCTCCGTGACAGCGTCGACATCGTGCATGCGCACGACGACCCATCGACGGCGTCACCGGTCGAGACACCGTTGTGGGATGCAATCAGCCGGGTTACGCAGACGTTCTACGAGGGTTCGGCAACCGTTCCGTTCCTCACCGTCGGCGCCACCGACGCGCGCTTCTTCCGTCGGGCCGGCGCCACTGCGTACGGCTTCGGCCTGTTCAGCACGCGCCTCAGCCTCGAGGACTACGGCGTGATGTTCCACGGCGACGACGAGCGCGTCGACATCGAGTCGCTACGGCTCTCCACGGAGCTGTGGCACGCACTGGCGCACGACCTGCTCGAGTCGTGACCCGTCGATCGCTACGAACCTGCCGAGAACGAATGGGCGATCTGGTCGAAGAGGTCGCTACCGGCGGTCCCCTCGACCGCGACACCGGCGATCACCCATGTCGTGCTGCCCACGTTCACGAAGTAGATCGTCTCGTGCACGGTGGCCGAGCCCGATGACGCAGGGACCTCGAGCGTGAGCTGAGCGCGCAAGGCCGGCCCAGCCGGCAACGCCACGCTGTCGACCGAGACGTCGGACCCGCCGACTGTTCCGAGCTCACTGCGCAACTCGCTCGCGAGATCGGAGTTGCTCGCGTCCAACCGTTGCGGGCTCTTGGCGACGACCACGAAGGCCGGCGTGCCGTTGACCGAGCCCGAGGCGGCCAGGACGCTGTTGCGGAACAGCGCGTTGCCGCTCGAGACGAAGGGGGCAAGGTCCGAGTTCTCGCTGCCGAGGTCGCTCTGCGCGCCGCTGTCGAGGAACTGCGACGGATCGGTCTCAGTGAAGTTCTGCGGCACTGCGATGCTCACGCCCGACGCCTCGTCCTTGATCACCTTGAACCCCGGCGGAGCACTCTGCGACTGGTTCGTCTGATCGGACTGCACGGCCGACCAGACGCGTTGTCCTTCTTGGTGTCGTCTCGATTCGCGAAGAGGGCGATCGCGCCCACGATCACGACGACGACGACGACGGCGGCGATGCCGATGATCGGGCCTCTACCGAGCCCCTTCTTCCTCCCGCCCTCTGCCCCACCGACCGGAGGGTCGGTGGGCGGCGCGTACGTGGCCGCACCCGGCGCGCCGGTGGGTTCACCGAAGGGCTGCGTCGTCGGCGGTGCGGGAGCATCGGGACGCGAAGGCGGATACCACTTGCCGTCAGAGGCCAGCCACCATCCCTCGCCTTGTGACTGGTCGCTCATGAAGATCTCCCCGGGTTCCCGCGCGGATGCCAACGTAGGCCGTATTGGCGGCGGGTCCGTACGATGCCCGGATGCCTTCGATCCGAGCGGCGCTCTTCGACTTCGGCGGTGTCATCTCGACCAGTCCGTTCGAGTCCTTCGCTCGCTACGAGCGCGACCTCGGGATCCCTGAGGGGTTCCTCCGCGGCCTGAACGCCACCAATCACGACACGAACGCATGGGCACGCCACGAACGGGCCGAGGTGACGTTCGACGAGTTCTGCGACGCGTACGAAGCAGAGGCGCTCGCCGCCGGCTGGAAGATCGAGGCGCGCGAGGTCATGGCATGCCTGGCCGGTGACATCCGGCCCGAGATGCTCGAGGCGATCGCGCGTTGCCACGAGCGTCTGAAGACGGCACTGATCACCAACAACATCGCGACGACAGCTGAGAGCAACGACGCGATGCTCTCGATCGTCGAAGGCCTCTTCGACGTCGTCGTCGAGTCGAGCAAGACCGGCTTGCGCAAGCCCGATCCCCGCATCTACGAGCTGACGTGCGAGCAGCTCGACGTCGACCCGAGCGAAGTGGTGTTCCTGGACGACCTCGGGATCAACCTGAAGCCCGCGGCGCAGATGGGCATGACCACGATCAAGGTCGTCGATCCCGATGTCGCGCTCGCCGAGCTCGAATCGGTCGTGGGCTTCAGCGTGCGCTGAAGCACGAGGTCCCCCTGAACTCCGGGTCGATTGTGGGGCCATAGCCCCACAATCGCACCAACATTCGAGAGAGGTACGGTCTCGCCATGGCGAGCGAACCACGGTTGAAGCCGTTGACCGCTGACGAGGTGACCGAGGAGCAACGCGAGCTGCTCCAGTCCGTGGCGACATCGGACAGATGGGCGATCAACATCTTCGCCACGCTCGCGCGCCATCCCGGGCTGTTCCGCCGCTGGCTTCCGTTCGGCGGCAAGCTGCTGGCCGGCAAGCTTCCCGCGCGTGACCGCGAGCTCCTGATCCTCCGGACAGGCTGGCTGTGCCGGGCGGAATACGAGTGGGGTCAGCACGTCGTGATCGCCCGCGGCATCGGCGTCACCGACGACGAGATCGCACTCATCAGGAAGGGTGCCGACGGTTGGACCGATCCGTTCGACGCGACGCTCGTGCGCGCGGCCGACGAGCTGCACGCGAGCGGCTGCATCGGCGACGAGACATGGGCCGAGCTCGCCCGCCGCTACGACGAGCGGCAACTGATCGAGGTGCCGATGCTCGTCGGCCACTACCACATGGTCGGCTTCACCTTGAACTCGCTCGGCGTGCAACGCGAGCCAGGCGTGCCGGGCTTCGACGAATGAGCGAGCAGAGCGAGCGCATTTCGGCCTCGCGGGCGCCAGCGAGCCGCACGGGGACGGATTGTCGAGGCGCAGGCCTCACGGAACCATGACCGACGCCGGCTCCGACGGGCGTCTCGAAGGCCGGCGCATCCTCGTCGTCGGCGCCGGCACGCAGCCCTCCGCCGACGAGGACGCGCCCATCGGCAACGGTCGCGCCATCTCGATCCTCGCGGCGCGCGAAGGAGCGACGGTTGCCTGCGCGGACCGCGACCGTGGCGCGGCCGAGGACACCGCGGCGTGGATCGAACGAGAAGGCGGTCGCTGCTCCGTGATCGAGTCGGACGTCACCTCGGCCGAGGAGTGCGAGTCAATGGTCGATGCCGTCGCCGACGAAGGCCTCGACGGCATCGTGCTCAACGTGGGCATCGGCATGGGCGGAGGGCTGCTGGGCACCACTGCGGCTGACTGGGACACGACGTTCGCGGTCAACCTGCGAGGCCACTTCCTCGTCACACGCGCTGCGCTCCCGCGGCTGGAGCAAGGCGGCAGCATCGTGTTCATCAGTTCCGTCGCCGGTCTCATGCCGGGCAGCCGCCTCCCCGCCTATGACTCGTCGAAGGCCGGCATCATCGGTCTGTGCCGGCACGTCGCGCTGGAAGGCGCACGCCGTGGCGTTCGAGCCAACGTGATCGCGCCCGGGCTGATCGACACGCCGCTGGGCCGAGTTGCATCGGCTGGACGGCCGTCACGTGAGCGGACGCCCGTTCCGCTCGGTCGCCAAGGCACAGCCTGGGAGGTCGCCGCGGCCACGGTCTTCCTCTTGTCCGATGACGCGAGCTACATCACCGGCCAGACTCTTGCGGTCGATGGAGGTCTGACACTCATCTGAAAGGGCGGATTTCCATGCTCGACATGGCGACAGTGTTCGGCGACGACATGCACGCGACGTTGCGACAGTACGCAGCCGAAGGGCCGACAGACGTCGACGACGTGACCGGAGCGACGATCGTCTTCCGGTACGAGGACATCGACCGGCTCGCTCGCGATCGCCGGCTGGCCGGCGTCGGTCTCACGTTCTTCGACCTCATGGGAATCACCGACGGACCGCTCCGCGACTGGTACGGCGGCTTGATGTTCACCAACGAAGGCGCGGCGCACAACCGGCTTCGGGCGCTCGTGTCGCGCGCGTTCACACCTCGCGCCGTCGAGGCGCTGCGGACGGACGCAGCGATGCTCGTCGCCGAAGCGATGGCGACGATCGACGTGGACGGCGGCGGCGACCTCGTGCGGCTGTTCAGCCGGATCCCCATTCGGGTCATGTGCCGGTTGCTCGGGGTTCCCGAACACGACGTCCCGGTCTTCGCCACGTGGGCCGACGCGCTCAGCCGCGACCTTCGTGTTGATGGACGACGACCAGATCGCCGCGGCGACCGACGCAATCGTCGCGATGCTCGACTACGTCCGCCGCGCTCGCCGACGTCCGGCGCGACGACCCCGGCGAGGATCTCGTCACTGCGCTCCTGGCGGCCGAGCAGGACGGCGAGAGGCTCTCGCACGACGAGCTCGTTGCAATGGTGGCCAACCTGATCGTCGGCGGCCACGACACCACGGCCAGCCAACTCGGTTGCACGCTGCTGACGCTGCTGCGCCACCCGGAGCAGACGGCGCGCGTCCGCGAGGCACCGGAGCTCGCGGCGAGTGCCGCCTCGGAATCGATCCGCTACGAACCGAGCATCTGGGGCATCCCACGCACCGTCGTCGAGCCCACCGACGTTGCTGGCACCGCGTTGCCGGCGGGCGCCCTGGTCATGCTGTCGACCGGGGCCGCGAACCGCCAGGACGACGTGTGGCGCGATCCCGACACCTTCGACGCCTCTCGTTTCACCGATCCCGATGCACCGAAGCTGCTGAGCTTCGGCGCCGGGCCGCACTATTGCCTCGGCGCAGCGCTCGCTCGCATGACCGTCGAAGAAGCCGTCCGGGGATTCGCCGGCGGTCCGCCACTCGAGCACGCCGATGACCCGTGGAACGTGGAGTGGCGCACCGTGCTCGGCCGCTCGCCCGCATCCATCCCGGTCGAGGTCATCTGACGCGCGTCGTGTCCTCGGCCTGCCGTTTCGGCGTTCATCACCCACACGCCATGTGGGTTGTGCACGCCAGTTGACGAGGGGGGTGGACGTCAGACGCCGGCGACGACGGCGTCGTCGACGATCTGCTCCTGTTCCTGCACGTGGACCGCGTGTGAGCCGGTCGCGGGGCTCGCCGACTCGAAGCGGCTGATGCGGCGGATCGCGTAGTCGTCACCGAACGCCTCGTACAACCGACCTGCCGCGAAGTTCCACGCGCCCATGTTCTCCGGCTCCTCTTGCAACCACACGAGCTCGTCCGCGCCCGTGTAGGGCGACAACATCTCCGTCAGATCGTCGAACGGCCACGGGTACAGCTGCTCGACCCGGAGCACGACGACCGGTGTGCCTGCTTCGTCGCGCTTCGCGATCGCGTCGAGCCCGACCTTCCCGGACGCCAACACCACCCGCTTCACCGACGCTGGATCGCCGGCGAACGTCGGGTCGCCCAGCACCTCACGGAACGAGCCCTGCGTCAGTTCCTCGACCTTCGAACGCGCCGGCCGTGCCCGGAGCAACGACTTCGGCGTGAACTCGATCAGCGGCTTGCGGACGTCGTGGTGCATCTGCCGGCGCAGCAAATGGAAGTACTGCGCGGCCGTCGTGCAGTTCGTGACCTGGATGTTGTCCTCGGCGCACTGCGTGAGGAACCGCTCGATGCGAGCCGAACTGTGCTCGGGCCCCTGTCCTTCGTAGCCGTGCGGCAGCAGCATCACGAGACCGGAGGTCTGCTCCCACTTGTCCTCCGCGGCGACGAGGTACTGGTCGATGACGATCTGCGCACCGTTCACGAAGTCGCCGAACTGCGCTTCCCACGCGACGAGCGCCGACTTGTTGACGACGGAGTAGCCGTACTCGAAGCCGACGGCGGCGTACTCCGACAACAGCGAGTCGTAGATGAAGAACTTGGCCTGGTCCGGGTCGAGATGGGCGAGCGGCGCCCACTCGGCACCGGTCGAGTAGTCCACGAGAACGGCGTGACGCTGGCTGAACGTGCCTCGCCGAGTGTCCTGGCCGGCGACGCGGATGTCGGTGCCCTCGAGCAGCAACGAGCCGAACGCGATCGACTCGGCCAGGGCCCAGTCGACCTGCCCTTCCTCCTTGAACATCTTGGTGCGGGCGTCGAACTGCCGAACGAGCTTCGGATGCAGCTCGAATCCTTCGGGCGGCGTGGAGAGCACTTCGTAGATGCGATCGATCGTGGCTCGATCGACGCCGGTCTCGACGCGAGGGAGGCAACCGACGGGACGCGGCGGGGCCTGCGCCTTGCCGCCGGGCGCAGGCGCGTGCGACCGCGTCGAGTCGAGCGCCTGTTGCAACTTGGCCTGGAAGTCGTCGAGGGCGTGCTCGGCCTCGTCGAGCGTGATGTCGCCGCGCTTGACGAGCGATTCGGTGTACAGCTTGCGCACCGAGCGCTTGTTCTCGATGCGCTTGTACATGATCGGCTGGGTGTAGCTCGGGTCGTCCCCCTCGTTGTGACCGAGGCGGCGATAGCAGATCATGTCGATGACGACGTCCTTGCCGAACCGCTGCCGGTAGGCGAACGCGAGTCGGGCCACTCGCATGCACGCCTCGGGATCGTCGCCGTTCACGTGGAAGATCGGCGCCTGCACCATCTTGGCGATGTCGGTGGGGTACTCGGATGAGCGCGCCGACTCCGGCGGCGTCGTGAACCCGAGCTGGTTGTTGATGACGAGGTGGACCGTGCCGCCGACGCGGTAACCCTTGATCATGCCGAGCTGCAGGGTCTCTGCGACGACGCCCTGTCCCGCGAACGCGGCGTCGCCGTGCACGAGGATCGGCAGCACCGAATACGACCCGGGGTCGTTGATGAGGTCCTGCTTGGCGCGTGCCATGCCCACGACCACCGGGTCGACGGCTTCGAGGTGGCTGGGATTGGCCGACAGCTCGACCTCGATCTCCTTGCCGCTGCGGGCGATGAACTTGCCGGACTGGCCGAGGTGGTACTTGACGTCGCCCGAGCCCTGCGTCGACTCAGGATCGACGGCGCCCTCGAACTCCTGGAAGATCTGGTCGTAGCTCTTGCCGACGATGTTGGCGAGGACGTTGAGCCGGCCGCGGTGCGACATGCCCATCACGACGCCGTCGAGATCCCGGTCCGCGGCCTCCTCGATCACCGCGTCGAGGATCGGGATGGCCGACTCGGCGCCCTGCAAGCCGAATCGCTTCTGTCCGATGTACTTGGTGCCGAGGAACATCTCGAACGCTTCGGCTGCATTGAGCCGGTCGAGCAGGTGGCGCTGATCCTCGGCTGACAGCTCGGGGCGCACGCCTTCGACTTGCTCCTGGATCCAATGCTGCTCGGGCAGCTCTTGGATGTGCATGTACTCGATGCCGATGGTGCGGCAGTACGCGTCGCGCAACACGTGCAGGATGTCGCCGAGCTTCATGCGCTCCGTGCCGGCGAGCCCGTTGGTGAGGAACTCACGCTCG
Source organism: uncultured Acidimicrobiia bacterium (assembly GCA_963821725.1). Taxonomy (GTDB): domain Bacteria; phylum Actinomycetota; class Acidimicrobiia; order Acidimicrobiales; family JACDCH01; genus DATAES01. The sequence continues at coordinate 138,862 of CAWGFA010000012.1, read as the reverse complement.
AGGTCCCAGATCGTCAAGGCGTACGTGGCCGGGTCGAGCTCGTTCTCCATGTGCGGCTCGGACGCCGCCAGCGGATCGAGGTCGGCGATGAGATGCCCGCGCACGCGGTACACGCGGATCAGCGTGTCGACCGCCATCTGCTTCTCGAGCATCGCCTGCTCGCGGTCGACCGGGTTGACGTCCCGCCGCCACTGCACGGCTTCGTACGGCACGCCGAGCGAACGGAAGACCTTGTCGTAGAACCCGTCGGCGCCGAGGAGCAGCTCGTGCACCCGTTTCAGGAACAGTCCCGACTCCGCACCCTGGATGACGCGGTGGTCGTACGTCGACGTGATGACCATGACCTTCGAGACGCCGAGCTCGGCGAGTGCTCGAGGATCTGCACCCTGGTACGCCGCGGGATGGTCGAGCGCGCCGACGCCGACGATCACGCCCTGTCCCGGCATCAGCCGCGGGACCGACTGCACGGTGCCGATGGTGCCGGGGTTGGTGAGGCTCACCGTCGCGCCGGCGAAGTCATCAGGGCTGAGCTTGTTCGACCGGACCTTGCGGATGAGCTCCTCGTAGGCGTTCCAGAAGCCGCGGAAGTCGAGCGTGTCTGCGTTCTTGATGACCGGGACGAAGAGCGTGCGCGAGCCGTCGCTCTTCTCGACGTCGACGGCGAGACCGAGGCCGAGGTGCTGGTGGCGGACGACTTCGGGCTTGCCGTCGTCGTCCTCCGCGTAGCTCGAGTTCATGACCGGGACCGTCTCGGTGATGGCGCGCACGACCGCGAAGCCGATGAGGTGGGTGAAGCTGACCTTGCCGCCCCGAGTGCGACTCAGGTAGCCGTTGATGACGGACCGGTTGACCTCGAGCAGGCGCGCCGGCACCTCTCGGAAGCTCGTCGCGGTCGGGATGGCGAGGCTGGCCTCCATGTTGGCGACGATGCGAGCGGCCGCTCCCCGCAAGGGCCGCACGTCGCCGTCGTCGACGGTTGCGACGCCCGGGCGTTTCACCACCTGTGGCGTGGTCGGACGCCCGGGCGTTGCCGACGAATCGGCCGGTGGCTGTTCCGCGACGGCAGGTGCCGGCTCCGCGACGGCAGGTGCCGGCTCCGCGACACCAGGTGCCTGCTCCGCACGTGGGCGGTAGTCGGCGAAGAACTCCTGCCAGCTCTGGCTCACCGACGACGGATCGGCCAGGTACTGCTCGTACATCTCGTCGACGAGCCACTCGTTCGGACCGAGTGCCTGCGAGGAGTGTTCGTCAGCCATCGTCCGTCGATCCTAACGGCGCCCCCCCGCCGAACTTCGGGTCGCCATGGCTGCCAGGGCGGCCACGGCGCACCAACATTCGGCGTCGGAGTTCCGCCGTTAGCGTTGGTGGGTGACCTCGGCGCAGTTCATCTTCACCATGCACAAGGTCAGTCGGTTCCATCCGCCGGACAAGGAAGTCCTGCGCGACATCACGCTCGCCTTCTACCCCGGCGCCAAGATCGGTGTCATCGGTCCGAACGGCGCGGGCAAGTCGTCGTTGCTGCGGATCATGGCCGGACTCGACGACGGCTACACCGGCGATGCACGGCTGACGCCCGGCTTCACCGTGGGTCTGCTCGAGCAAGAGCCGCAGCTCGACCCGAGCAAGGACGTACAAGGCAACGTCATGGACGGCGTCGGTGAGGTCGCCGCCTTGCTCACGCGTTACGACGAGGTGCTCGCGAAGTACGCGGATCCCGACGCGGACTACGAGAAGATCGGCGAGGAGCAGGCCCGGCTCGAGGCGGAGATCGCGGCGAAAGGCGCCAACGACCTCGAGCGCACGATCGAAATCGCCATGGACGCGCTGCGGCTCCCTCCCGGCGACGCCGACGTGACCACGCTGTCCGGGGGCGAGCGTCGTCGAGTGGCGCTGTGCCGGCTCCTGCTGTCGAAGCCTGACCTGTTGCTGCTCGACGAACCGACGAACCATCTCGACGCCGAGTCCGTGGCCTGGCTCGAGCGGACGCTGTCCGAGTATCCCGGCACCGTCGTCGCCATCACCCACGACCGCTACTTCCTCGACAACGTGGCTCGCTGGATCCTCGAGCTCGACCGCGGCAAGGGCATCCCGTTCGAGGGCAACTACACGTCGTGGCTCGAACAGAAACAGGAGCGCCTTCGTCGCGAGGAGAAGGCCGACTCGGCGCGGCAGCGCACGCTCGAACACGAGCTCGAGTGGGTGCGCATGGCACCGAAGGCGCGGCAGGCCAAAGGCCGGGCCCGTCTCGCCGCGTACGAGAAGCTTCTCGCCGAAGCCAAGGCGGCGGACGGGCGCGGCGATCGGCTCGAGATCACGATCCCGGCCGGCGACCGGCTCGGTGACGTGGTGATCGAGGCCGAGCACCTCACGAAGGGCTACGGCGATCGGCTCCTGATCGACGACCTGTCCTTCACGCTGCCGCCGGCCGGCATCGTCGGTGTCATCGGTCCGAACGGCGCCGGCAAGACGACGCTGTTCCGCATGCTCACCGGCGCCGAGAAGCCCGACGACGGCGACCTGCGCATCGGACCGACCGTCGAGCTCGCGTACGTCGATCAGAGCCGCGACGTCCTCGACCCCGACAAGACCGTCTACGAGGAGATCACCGACGGCCGCGACACGCTCGCTGATGGGCGGCCGCGAGATGAACGGGCGCGCGTACGTGGCGTCATTCAACTTCAAGGGCAGCGACCAACAGAAGAAGGTCGGTGTCCTGTCAGGAGGCGAACGCAACCGCGTCCATCTCGCCATGATGCTCCGCAAGGGCGGCAACGTGCTCCTGCTCGACGAGCCGACCAACGATCTCGACGTCGACACGCTGCGGGCCCTCGAGGACGGGCTCGAGTCGTTCGCGGGCTGTGCGGTCGTCATCAGCCACGACCGCTGGTTCCTCGACCGCATCGCGACACACGTGCTCGCCTTCGAGAGCGAGTCGCAGGTCCGGTGGTTCGAGGGGAACTTCAGCGAGTACGAGTCGTGGCGGCGCAAGGAACTCGGCGCCGCCGCCGACCAGCCCCATCGAATCCGTTACAAGCCGCTGGTCCGCGGCTGACCCGCTGCGTTCTGGCGTCGACGAGTGCGGCTATCCGCACTGGTTGACGCCAGAACGAAAGGGGGGCTCCTACTTGAAGTCGGCGAGCACCTTGTCGGCGTCTGGTTGCTGGAGGTGCAGGGTGGCGCCGTCGCGGTTCACCGCGACCGGCAACTTCGTCGGGATCGGGTGCAAACCCCTCATCGACCAGACGAGCCGGATGGCGTCGAACAAACCGAGCTTGTCGTCGATGCGGAGCCCGTTGGAGATCTTGCCGCTTGCCTTCATGAGCGAGATCGGGTTCTGCGTGCTTGCGACCTTGTACATGACCGCCCGCATGAAGTCCTGCTGCCGCTCGATCCGCCCGAGGTCCGCCGTCGGGTCTTCGTGCGGCTTCCCGTCCTCTTTGATCTCCGTGTAGTGGCGCGAGCGGACATAGGCGAGCGCCTGCTGACCGTTGAGCTTCACGCTGCCGGACTGCTTGACATCGAGGCCGCTCTGCTTGTCGAAGGCCGGATACGGGAAGTCGATGTTCACACCGCCGACCGCGTCGACCAGGCCGGCGAAGGTGACGAAGTCGACCTCCATGTAGCGGTTGATGGGGATGCCGAAGTTCTGTTGCACCGTCTTCAACAGGCGCGCCGGGCCGCCGCCGAGATCGGTGTTGTACGACGCGTTGATGCGGGTCTGCTGGCCGGTATCGGCGGTCTTCACGATCAGGTCACGCGGGATCGACAGCATCTTGGCCCCGTCGCTTCCCATGTGCAGGATCATGATCGTGTCCGACCGCTGACCGGCGACATCGGTGGCGTTTCCGACGTCGCTGCCAGTGCTGGACCCACTCGCATCCTCGTTCGCCGCGTGAGTCGGAACCGACGATGAGGATGTTGGTCCCGCTGCCTCCGCTGTCGAGCAGCGAGCCGACCGGCACGCGGTGGATCTGCCGGAACCTGATGTCTGCGTAGATCAGGCCGCCCGCGATCAACAGGAAGGGCAGCACCACGCAGATGAGCAGGATCCAGTTTCGTTTGCGCTGCCACCACCGGCGACGCCCGGGCTTGGTCGACGGCGCCGGCTGTGGCGACGGAACCGGATCGGGACCGGGGACCGGCGCTCCCGGGACACCCGGTGGTGCGGTCGGGGGCGGCGCCGCGGGAGGCGGTGACGCGGGAGCGTCGATGCCGTCCCGAGGTGGCGGAGCGTGTCCGACCGCGGCCGCGCCCACGAAGAAGCGGCGCGGGTCGCGCCCTTCGGGTGATGCGGCCGTCGGAGGAGAAGGAGAAGGGGAGAAGGAGAAGGTGGAGAAGGCGCGGCGGGCGGGCGCGCCGAAGCGCGTTCCGGTTGCGGAACGAAACGACGCTGGTACGGATCCCATTCGACGGGATCCGCCTCCTGCTCGGGTAGATCGGCGAACGGGTCGGAGTGCTCGGGCATTGGTCGGATCCACGGTACTGGGCCTCCGTCCACGGACGGGAGCACCCGGGTACGTTCCACGCGTGTCCCCCCGTTGGATCCGCCGCTCTGTGCTCGCCGTGTGCGCGCTGGCGATCGCCGGGATGATCGTGGCATCGGTCACAGATCACAACGGCGTTGCCATCGCCACCGGCATGACGGCAGCCGTTGCCATCGTGTGCCTGATCCTCGTCACAGCCGTCGCGGGGCCCGAGGCGTTCGGCGCCCCGCCTCCGGTCGACGAAACCGCCGCCGCCGATCTCGAACGCCGGATCGATGCGCTCGTCGCATCCGGGGCCGACGAAGCCGAAGTGCGCTCGTTGGTACGCGCCGCGGGCCGCGTGTACCGACGCAACACAAGTCGTCTTCGCTGATTTCCTTCAAATCGTCGGCCCAGCGGCCGATGGATACGCATGGTGACGTCGACCACGAAATGGCGGAGCCGTGCGGTCCTACGCACGATCGAGGCGGGGAGCAGCGCGATCTGCGTGACCTGCGACGAGCAGGTGAAGTTCAGGGCCAAGGTCAGGGCCCAGCAGGTCGTCTGCAACGTGTACGTCGACGGCAAGTGGGACCGCGTGGAGCACTACCACCTCGACTGCTACGAAACCGCGGCCAGGCCCTACGGCGAGCCCGCTACGAACGCGCCGCACCCGCGTCACGTCAGCCGCTTGACGAGGCCGCGCCGAGCGCGGCAAGCACTCGCTCGGCCTGATCGCCGGCAGAGCCGTCGGACGGAGTCAACCGCAACTCGGGTTCTCGTGGCGGTTCGTACGGATCGTCGACTCCGGTGAAACCGACGATCTCGCCTCGCCTCGCTTTGGCGTAGAGGCCCTTCGGATCTCGCGCCTCGCACACGTCGATCGGCGTGTCGACGAAGACCTCGATGAACCGCAGGCCTGCGGCCTCGTGCGCGGCACGCGCCCGGGCGCGGTCCGCACGGTATGGACTGATCACCGGCACCAACGCGATCAGCCCGGCGTCTGCGAACAGCCGCGCCACCTCGCCGACGCGGCGAATGTTCTCGGTGCGGTCCTCGGCCGCTGAACCCGAGATCGCCGTTGAGCCCGTGCCGCAGGTTGTCCCCGTCGAGCACGTACGCGGGACGGTCGCGCGCGAGCAGGCGTACCTCGCACTCGTGAGCCACGGTCGACTTGCCCGATCCCGACAGGCCGGTGAACCACACCGTGGCGCCACGCGACAACCGCTGATCGCGCGACACGGCACCGTGGTGCCAGACGACGTTGTCGCTCACTGCGCGGGAGACAGGATCATCCCCGCGGCGACGGTGTTGTTCGTCGCCTCGTCGATGAGCACGAAGCTGCCGGTGTCGCGGTTGCGCCGGTACTCGTCGAAGAACAACGGAGACTGCGTGCGTACCGTGATACGACCGATCTCGTTGAGGCCGAGCTCCGTCACGTCCTCGTCGCGGTGCAACGTGTTCACGTCGAGCCGGTACTGGAGCTCGCGCACGATCGCCCTGACCGTTCGGGTGGTGTGCTTGAGCACGAAACGCGTACCGGCGCGCAGCGACGACTGTTCGGTCATCCAGCACACGGTCGCGTCGACGTCCTGGCCGGTGTGTGGTCGGTTGTGACGCCGGCAGATCATGTCGCCACGTGACACATCGATGTCGTCGGACAGCGTGATCGTCACGGACATCGGCGAGAACGCTTCTTCGACGGGACCGTCGTAGGTGTCGATCGAGCGGATGGTCGATTCGAAACCCGACGGGAGCACCACGACCTCGTCACCGGGCTTCAACACGCCGCCGGCCATCGTGCCCGCGTAGCCGCGGTAGTCGTGATAGGGGCCGGTCTGGTCCTGGGGACGGATGACGTACTGCACGGGGAAGCGAGCGTCGATGAAGTTGCGGTCGGACGCGATGTGCACCTCCTCGAGATGGTGCAGCAACGACGAGCCCTCGAACCACGGCATGTTGGGCGAACGATTGACGACGTTGTCGCCGTGCAGCGCGGAGATGGGCACGAACGTCAAGTCGTGCACGTCGAGCTTCATGGCGAAGTCGCGAAACTCGGCCTTGATCTCCTCGAACACGGCCTGGTCGTAGTCGACGAGGTCCATCTTGTTGACGCAGAGGACGAGGTGCGGGATGCCCAGGAGGCTCGACAGGAACGAGTGTCGCCGGCTCTGCTCGAGCACGCCCTTCCGCGCGTCGATCAGGATCGAGCGCGAGGTCGGCGGTCGACGCACCCGTGACCATGTTGCGCGTGTACTGCACGTGGCCGGGCGTGTCCGCGATGATGAACTTGCGCTTCGGGCGTGGCGAAGTACCGGTACGCGACGTCGATCGTGATGCCCTGCTCGCGCTCGGCCCGCAGGCCGTCGGTGAGCAGCGCGAGATCGGTGTACTCGTCACCGCGGGCACGCGAGGTCCGCTCGAGCGCTTCGAGTTGGTCCTCGAAGATCGCCTTCGAGTCGTAGAGCAACCGGCCGATGAGTGTCGACTTGCCGTCGTCGACCGACCCCGCCGTGGCAAACCGCAGTAGCTCCATCAGCTATCGCTTTCAATGGGTAGGACCGCGCTCGCTCGACATCAGAAGTAGCCCTCGCGCTTTCGGTCTTCCATGCCGGCCTCGCTGATGCGATCGTCCGCCCGCGTCGCGCCACGTTCGGTGATGCGCGTCGCGGACACCTCGGCGATGACGTCGTCGACCGTGGCCGCACTCGACTCGACCGCACCCGTGCACGACGCATCACCGACGGTTCGGAACCGCACGAGCGCCTCGAACGGGTCCTCCCCGTCCATCAAGGTGACGATAGTCGGTGACGGCGAGCAGCATCCCGTCGCGCCGGAACACCTCACGGCGGTGCGCGTAGTAGATGTCCGGGACGGCGATGCCCTCCTCGGCGATGTACTGCCAGACGTCGAGCTCGGTCCAGTTGCTGATCGGGAACACTCGGATGTGCTCGCCCTTGCGGTGACGGCCGTTGTAGAGACTCCACAGCTCAGGCCGCTGGTTCTTCGGATCCCATTGGCCGAACTCGTCGCGGAAGCTGAAGACGCGCTCCTTGGCACGTGCCTTCTCCTCGTCGCGCCGCGCGCCGCCGAACACGGCGTCGAACCGGTGCTCTTCGATGGCGTCGAGCAGCGTCACCGTCTGCAGGCGGTTGCGGCTGGCGCGGGGACCGGTCTCCTCGATCGACACGCCCGTCGTCGATGGATTGCTGCACGGACGCGACGACGAGCCGGGCGCCGAGCTCGGCGACCCGTGCGTCGCGGAAGGCGAGGACCTCGTGGAAGTTGTGGCCGGTGTCGACGTGCATGACGGGGAAGGGCAGCCGTGCGGGCCAGAACGCCTTCTCCGCCAGACGAAGCATGACGATCGAGTCCTTGCCGCCCGAGAAGAGCAGCACGGGGCGCTCGAATTCGGCCGCGACCTCACGGAAGATGTGGATCGATTCGGCCTCGAGAGCGCGCAGGTGGGAGAGCTCGTATGGCATGGGACTGAAAAGTTGACCAGAGTGGTCGGTATTCCTGCAACTGGCGCCCGGGTGGGCGACGTTCACTAGCGTCGGCCGCCATGCTCTCCGACCACGCCGTCGCCGCTGACGTGGCCACGCGGGCCGGCGAGTTGCTGCTCGACCTGCGGGCGCAAGGCCGGCTCGACGGCGCACGACTGGTGGTCACTGCGGGACGAGGGCGACTGGTCGGCCCATCGGTTCATCGTCGAGGCGCTCGGGCGAGCTGCGGCCGGGCGACAAGGTCCTGTCCGAGGAGGGCATCGAGGACCGGTCGCGACTCGGTGCCGATCGCGTCTGGATCGTCGACCCGCTCGACGGCACCCGGGAGTTCGGCGAGCCCGGCCGCGCCGACTGGGCCGTCCACGTGGCCCTCGTCGACGGCGCCGGCGAGCCGATCGCCGGTGCCGTCGCGTTGCCGGCGATGGGGCTCACGCTGGCCACCGATCCCCCGCCGCCCATGCCTGCCGCGCACGAGGGTCCGCCGCGCGTGGTCGTCAGCCGCAGCCGTCCGCCTGCGGTCGCGCTGCGCATCGCCGAGGCTCTCGGGGCCGACCTCGTCGCGCATCGGCTCTGCCGGCGCGAAGGCGATGGCTGTCGTGCTCGGGCGAGGTCGACGTGTACGCGCACGCCGGCGGCCAGTACGAGTGGGACAACTGCGCGCCGGTCGCGGTCGCACGCGCGGCCGGCTTGCACGCGTCCCGCATCGACGGTCGTCCGTTCGTGTACAACCAGTCCGATCCGTGGCTCCCTGACCTGCTGATCTGCCGTCCCGAGCTCGCGGCGAGGGCCATCGCAGTGGTGTGAGTGTCGTCCTGTACGAGGTGGCGGACGGTGTCGCGACCGTCACGTTGAACCGTCCCGATCGACTCAACGCGTGGACGGGACGCATGAACCACGAGTACCGCTCGGCCATGGCGGCTGCGGAAGCGGACGGCGCGGTGCGCGTGATCGTCGTGACGGGCGCCGGCCGTGGGTTCTGCGCCGGCGGCGACACGTCCGCGCTGGAGTCCATGGCGGACACCGGTACGTACGACGCGGGCGTCGACCTGGCTGCGCTCGCGACGCCGGGACACGGTGTCCGTCCCGAGTACGAGCACGTCTACGCGTTCCACTACGGCATCCCGAAGCCGATCATCGCAGCCGTCAACGGCGCGGCCGCGGGCGTCGGTCTCGTGCTCGCCTGCTTCTGCGACATTCGCTTCGCGGCAGCCGGCGCGAAGCTCACGACGTCTTCGGGTCGGTTGGCGTTGCCCGCCGAGCACGGGCTGTCGTGGGTGTTGCCACGGCTCGTCGGCATCGGCCATGCGGCCGATCTGCTGCTTTCTTCCCGAGTGCTGCTCGCGGAGGAAGCGGCGCAGATCGGGCTCGTGAATCGCGTGGTGCCGCCGGACGACCTGCTCCCGTTCACGCTCGACTACGCGAGGACGATGGCGGCTGAGATCAGCCCGGCCGCGAACGCCGCGGCCAAGCGCCAGCTCTATGCCGATCTCGACCGCGACGTCGGAGCGTCCGCTACGGACGCGGAACGTCTCCTCGACGAGATGGTGAAGCTCCCCGACTACGCCGAGGGCATCAGCGCCTGGATGGCCAAACGCACGCCGAACTTCGGGTCTATCCCGGGGCCAGAGCCCCAGAAGTGAACCAACATTCATTCGCTTCGGTCACCTGCGGTTGCCGAACTGGTTCCAGCTCGTGATCGTCGGCGCGGGGCGGCGAGGGGCGACGCCCCACTGGCCCGTGGGGCGGCCCAGCGGCAGCAAGGCGACGACCTCGTACCGGTCCGGGATACGGCACACGTCGCGCACCGCTCGTTCGTGGATCCGGTAGACGGTCGTGAGGACCGTCCCGATGCCCATCGACCGGGCGGCGAGCACGATGTTCTGCACCGCCGGATAGACCGACGCGTACGTCGGTCCGACGTCCATGTCGCCTTCGTCGTCGGAGACGGTCATCGAGATGCGCGGCATCAGCACGAGCACCATGGCCGGAACCGACCCGATCGTCTCGGCGAGATGGCGTGAAGCCGCCCAGTTGCGCTCGTGCCGGCGCTGCGCGTCTTCGTCCGTGAACGGCGGGATCAGCTTCGAGCACCGCGGGCTCGTAGCGGTCGTAGGCCCGCCGGTAGATGTCGCCGATCGCACGCCGACGATCGTCATCGGTCACGACGACGAATTGGTACGGCTGGATGTTGCCGCCACTCGGCGCCTGCACGGCCGCGGCCAGTATCCGCTCGATCTCCTCGTCGGTCACCGGCTCGTCGCTGAAGCGCCGCATCGACCGCGTCGTCATCAACCCGTCGTACAGCTCGACCTCGTCGGTCACAGCTGTGCCGCGTCGGTCTCGAGTCCGAGCCGCATCCGTCCGGCGAGCTCGAACGTGCGCGGCGACGTGATCGCGTGCTGTGTCGCGACGTGGACGTCGCGCAACACCCGTTGCAACGCACTGTCCTCGTACACGGCGACCCCGCCGGCCGCGGTGTACATCAGGTCGACGACATGCGCGCTGGTCGACATCGCGTGCGTCGCCGCGAGACGAATGACGCGCCGCTGCTCGTCGGAAACGGCGCTCGCCGGTGAGCACGCTCGTCCATGCGTCGCCGACCGCGTCCGTCGACGAACGACGCGCCGAGCGCAGCGACGCTTCCGCTCTCGCGACGTCCGCCTGCACCGGGTCCGCGTTCGGCGAGCGGCCGTGAGCTGCCCTGCGGGCGCTTCGTCGCAGCGAGCCCGATCAACTCCTCGATGGAACGGCGCGCCAAACCGAGTGCGATCGCCGAGACGCCGAGCGCGAGCAATCCGAAGAACGAGAACCGGTAGAGCGGGCCGTCCTCGACGTGGAACCGCGCCCGCCAGCGCGAACCAGCGTTCCTCGGGCACGAACACGTCGTGCACCTCGTAGTCGGTGCTGCCCGTCCCCTTCAGTCCGGCGACGTACCACGTGTCGAGGATCTCGACGTCGTCGAGGTCGAACAGCACGAACTTCGCGCTCGGACCATCGCCGTCGTCGCCCACCTCGGCCGTCGACCACGCAGCCGCCGCCGATGGACGTGCAATGCGCGATGCCCGACCCCCACTGCCAGCGACCGTTGACCGAGATGCCGCCCTCGACCCGCTTCCCACGACCCATCGGTGCCGCGAAACCGCCGGCGACCGCGCCGGGCGGTCCGTAGATCTCGGCAGCGTGCGACGGAGGAAGGAACCCCGCGATCAGACCGGTCGTCATCGCGATCATCACGCACCAGCCGGTCGAGCCGTCGTGGTACGCGAGCTCCTCCATCACCGCCAGCCCGTCGGCCGCGCTGACCTCGGCGCCGCCATACCGCGCCGGAACGAACAACTTGAAGAGACCTGCGGCTGCGAGATCGTCGACGAGATCGCGCGGCAGCGTGCGGTTCTCCTCGATCTCGGCGCTGCGCGGCGCGACCTTTGCGCCGACACGAGCGGCGATCTCGAGCGGTGTCTCCGGAGCCGGATTCACCGAGAATGCAGCTCGCGGAGCACTTCTTCGGTGTGCTCACCCAACGCCGGCACGGGACCGCGGGGCCGAGCGTCGTCGGGATTCGGCGAACCGCACCGGCGTCGCGACCGCGCGATGCGCACCGGAGCCGAGTCCGTCGGGAACCTCCACGAATGCGCCTGCGGCGATCGCCTGCGGATCGACCACGACGTCTTCGGCGGTGTTCACGGGTGCCCACCACACGTCGTGCTCGGTCGAACACCTCGGTCCACTCGGCACGTGCCCGGCCCGCGAAGAGCTCGTCCAGCTCGGCGACCAGTTCCTTCGCGTTGTGCCGTCGATCGCGAGCCGTGCGGTAGCGGTCGTCGTCCGCCCAGCGCTCGCGGTCGATGGCACGGAGCAGCTTCGGCCACATGCGATCCGCCTCGACACCGAGCAACCAGAACCACTTGTCGTCGGCCGTCCGATACACGTTGATCATCGGGTTGGACTGCTCGGTGCGGGGCAGCGTCGATGCCAGCTTGCCGAGCCGCAACTGGATGCCGAGGTCCCAACCCAGGCAGTAGATGCCGGTGCGCAGCAACGACGTCTCGACGACCTGCCCGTCGCCGGTGCGTTCGCGCTGCCAGAGCGCGCCGAGGATGCCGGCCAGGGTCGTGATCGCGGTGACGTGGTCGCCGACCCCACCTCGGAACTGCGGCTGCGGATCGTCGGGCGGCACGGCCAGAGCCGCGAGGCCGGAGCGAGCCCAGAACGCGCCGACGTCGTAGCCGGCGCGCCACGTCTCGGGACCGTCGCGTCCGTACCCGGTGACCGTCGCGTAGATCAGCGTCGGATGCGCGGCCCGCACCTGTTCCGGTCCGAGGCCCAGGCGGTCGACTGCTTCGGGCCGGAGGTTCGTCATGAACACGTCGGCGGTGGCGAGCAGCCGTTGCATCGAGGCGCGGCCTTCATCGGTCTCGAGGTCGAGGACGACCGACCGCTTCCCGCGGTTGTCGAGGTCGAACGGCGGGCTCGGCAAGTCGCCGCGTCCTCCGGCCGTCACCGAGAGCATCCGCCGCATCGGATCACCCGACGGCGCCTCGACCTTGATCACGTCTGCACCCCAGTCCGCCATGATCCCAGCGGCTGCCGGCCCGGCCACCCACACACCGAGCTCGACCACACGAATTCCCTCGAGCATGGACTCAGCCTGACACGTGGGTCAGGCGTCGAGCACCGTGACCGTTCCGGTGTCGCCGTCGACCTCCACCCACGCACCATCCGGAATCCTTCGTGTCGCGTCGGTCACCGAGACCACGCAGGGAATGCCCAATTCGCGGCTCACGATGATGGCGTGACTCAACGGCGCACCCACGTCGACGACCACGGCTGCGGCGGGCACGAACAACGGCGTCCACGACGGATCGGTGATCGGTGCGACGAGGACGTCGCCGGGCTCGAGCGCGGTCGGGTCGTGCGAATCGAGCACCACGCGGGCTCGGCCACTCGCCTTGCCAGGACAACCGGGGATGCCGTGGAGCACGTCGCCCACGGCGGCAACCGCAGCCGGACGCGCGTCGCGACGCGGCCACGAGGACGGTGATGGGGGCTCGCCTTCGAACACGAAGGTCGGCTCGAGCGTCAGGAGCTCCGCGTATACGGCTTCACGCGCTCTGATCGCGTCGGTCAACGAGCCGGGGTCGGCTGCAAGTCGATCGAGCTCGTCCCACCGCACCATGCCGAAGTTGTTCTGCCGGTCGAACACACCATGTTCGACGTAGCGACGGCCGAGCTCGTGCATCGCGAGGCGCAGCTCGTGGGTGAGACGGATGGCGTTGGTCTTCGAGCGCTCGCGACCGGCGAGGAAGAGCGGCGCTGCTCTCGAGCGCGGCGAGGAACTGCCCGTGGGTCTCGGCATCGCCCTCGACCATTGCTGCGATCTCGGCGCCCACCCGTTGACGCTCCGCCGCGCGCGCTGACTGGTGTCCCAACGGCGCGCCCTGCTCCGGCGTCCGGCGCATCTGCTCGATGGCGACGAGCGCGAGGGCCGGATCCGTCTCCCACGTGGGCGATCGCATCTCCCATTCGTTGGGCCCCCTCGCGCCGTACTCGTGGAGGAACTCGGCGAACCGAACCTTGAACTCGTCACTGTCCGCGGGCAGGCGCGACAACTCCCACATCGCGTAGCTCGGCGCGGCCGACTCGACGTCACCGACGCCGGCCATCAGCCGAAGCATGTCGTCAGGGCGACCGACCGCCGCGCACACCTGTTGGATGATGCCGACTGGAACGGTCGCGCAATACGACGTGAAGAGGTGCTGGCCGAACAGCCGTCGGAAGTGCGAGTCGGTCAGATCGCGCAGGCGGTCCACCAGCGCGGTGTCGCTCATCTGCGTGAGATCGGGCCGTTCCTCTCGGAGCCGGTCGAGCAGGCGCTCGTCCTCGGCCAATTCGGGCAGCGAGTCGGCCGTGAGAACCCACCCGAGCGTCTGCTGGATCCGCTCGGTGTGGCGAGCGCTCTCGTCAGTGGGTTGCGGCGCATACGGGGGCACGCCCGGCATCTCGCCCCACAGCTGGTAGTCGATCGACTCCGCTGTCAACCCGGGAGTACGTACGCCGAGAATCCGGCTGATCGACACGTTGAGGTAGCAGTAACCGCCGAAGATGCCGATGACCTCGGAGTTGTTCGTGTCGAACTCGTCGAGATCGAAGGCACCGAAACGTACGAAGGCGTCGCGCCAACCGTGCTCCGCGTACAACTTGATGATGTCGCCGCTCAGCGGCGCAACGGGGTCGGGAAAGACCTCGCCGACGTTGCCCCGAGTGAAGATCGGATAGCGCCTGCTCGGCTGCGAGTCGACGATCCAATGGTCGATCACTGGCGTGTCCCCTCTGATCGAGTGGCCGGATGGTACCTGCACCGGGCAGAGTGACCAGGGCGTGACAGCAGCACCAGAGATATCGCCTGACGTCGAGTACGGCTCGTTCACCGATCACGGCCCGTGGGTCGTCGATCCCGACGCGCTGACATGGCGCCGGGACGTCGAACGCCTTCGCGCCGCCGTCCGGGCTTCAGTTCCGGACCTGACGCGCTACCGGCGATTGCCTCCGGGTGGGCGCATGCTCGTGACGCTGCGAGACCTCGGCTTGCCGGTCGCGGTGTGGGCGGTGCGCGAGCGCGGCACCGAGACATCGGTCGCCGGCATCTCCCGGCGGCTGCGCATCGCGGCCGAGCGGTTGGGTCCGACGTACATCAAGCTCGGCCAGATCATCTCGTCGGGCGAGGGCATCTTCCCGGAGCCGCTCGTCGCCGAGTTCCGCAAATGCCGTGACCAGGTGCCGCCCGAGCCCTTCGGCGTCGTGCGTCGCGTCATCGAAGAGGACCTCCTGCAACCGCTCGATGCCGTCTTCCGAACGATCGACCGAGAACCGCTCGCGGCGGCGTCGATCGCGCAGGTGCATGCAGCCACGCTCGTGTCCGGCGAGGAAGTCGTCGTCAAGGTGCAACGTCCGCAGGTGAGTGAGCTCGTCCACCGCGATCTTCGTGTCATGTCGTGGGTGGCGCCGCATCTCGTCGGGCGCATTCCGATCGCTGCTCTCGCGAACCCGCCTGCACTCGTCGAGCTGTTCGCCGAGACGATCGCCGAGGAGCTCGACTTCCGGCTCGAGGCCGACAACATGCTCGAGATCGCGCACGCCTTCGCGCTCCTCGGGCAGCGGGGTTATGTCGTCCCGCGTCCGCACCCCTCGCTCGTCACGCGGCGCGTGCTCGTGATGGAACGCCTGCGGGGCTTTGCGTTCGAGGACGTCGCGGGCATGAAGGACGCCGGCGTCGACACCCACGAAGTCGTCCGCACCGGCATGATCGGTGGCATGGAGGGCGCCCTCATCCACGGCATCTTCCACGGCGACCTGCATGGCGGCAACTTGTTCGTCATGGCGGACGGGCGCACCGCGCTCATGGACTTCGGCATCGTCGGCCGGCTGTCGGAACCGAAGCGACATGCGCTGTTGCGACTGTTGATCGCGGGCTCGATGAACGACGTGCCGGGCCAGCTCGGCGCGTTGCGCGACCTCGGGGCGCTACCGGCCGACACCGACCTCGACGCGATCATCGTCGACCTCGGACTCGATCGACCGCCGGTGGACCCGACGACGATGACGGGCGACGAGCTCGTGTCGGAGATCCAACGAACGATCAAGGCGCTGCTCGGCATCGGCGCGCGCCTGCCGAAGGAGCTCATGCTGTTCGTGAAGAACATGATGTTCCTCGACGGAGCGATCGCCACCCTCGCACCCGACCTCGACATCTTCGGTGAGATCGCCAACATCTCGATCCACTTCGCGAACACCTACGGCGAACAGATCGCGGCCGAGCTCGGGCTGGATCCCGACGCGTGGCAGCTCGACATGACGGGCGTGAAGGCCAGCTTCGGCCTCGACGACTCGGTCGAGAAGTTGACGTACCGAGAGCTTCAGGACCGCCGAGCCGTCATCCGACAACGTCTGGAGACCCAGCGCCGCCGACGCCGGTAGCCGCGCAGCCGTTTCGGCGTGCGGGGTGGGCCCTATAGGGTCCGTTCTGCACGCAAGCAACGAGCTGGGCGCGGTCGGTCGGAGGGGGCAGCGATGGAGCGTCGGCGACTGGGTCGGACGGGGCACGAGAGCAGCGTCGCCATCCTCGGCGGCGCAGCCTTCTGGGCGTCGTCCGAAGACGATGGTGCGCGGGGCCTCGCGCTGCGCGATGGAGCGCGGGGTCAACCACCTCGACATCGCGCCGCAGTACGGAGACGCACAGAAAGCAGTCGGTCCGGCGATCCCCGCCGTGCGTAACCGGCTGTTCGTCGCCGCGAAGACGTTGCGCTCGAATCCCGACGGTGTCGTCGACCAGTTCGACGAGAGCCGCCGGCTGCTCGGCTGTGACGTCCTCGACCTGTACCAGGCCCACGGGGTCACCACGCTCGAAGAGCTCGACAACCGAGCCCCGGGGATCGAGCGCATCCTCCGGCTCCGCGACGAAGGCAGGTGTCGGTTCGCCGGCATCACCGGGCACGACCTCTCGGTGCCGACGACGTTCCTCGAGGCACTTCGCCGCTACGACCTCGACACGGTGATGTTCCCGATCTACCCACGGCTGTGGGCCGACCCGATGTACCGAGAGGCGGCCGAGGAGCTGCTCGCGCTGTGCACCGAGCGTGATCTCGGTGTCATGGTCATCAAGGCCGTCGCTCGCCGGCCCTGGCCCGATCGGCGGCCGCTGGCCGATGTGATGGCCGGCGATCCCGCAACTGCGGAGCGCTGGGCGACGTCCTGGTACGAGCCGCAACAGGACGACGATGCGATCGCTCGTGGCGTGTCGTTCGCACTGTCGACGCCGGGCGTCCATGCCTTCTGCACGCCGGGAGATCTCGGGCTGCTCCCCCGCGTGCTCGCGGCCGCCGAAGGGGTCGCCCCCATGGCTGCCGTCGAGCGCGCGGAAGCGGCCGACGCCATGGCGGACGAGGACGTGATCTTTCCGATCCCGAGATGACGTCGACCAGCTCCAACTTCGGGTCGATTGTGGGGCGATAGCCCCACAATCGAACCAACATTCGCTGAGGTGGGGCTCGTAGTCTCGGCCGGTGCGTCTGGTCATCGCGCGGTGCGCCGTCGACTACGACGGCCGCCTCACCGCGCATCTGCCGATGGCGACGCGGCTGTTGATGATCAAGGCCGACGGTTGCCTGTCGATCCACTCCGACGGCGGCGCGTACAAGCCGCTCAACTGGATGGTCGGCTCCGAATCGGCTCGTCGAAGAGCCGGGACCGTGGATCGGTCACCAACAGCAAGGGCGAGACGCTCACCATCACGATCGACGAGATCATGTCGGACGTCAGCTACGAGCTCGGCAGTCGATCCCGGTCTGCAGAAGGACGGCGTCGAAGCACACCTGCAGGAGCTGCTGGCCGCGAACTGCGCCGCGATCGCGGCCGGACTACGACTCGTGCGCCGCGAGCATCCGACCGACATCGGTCCCGTCGACCTGCTCTGCCGCGACCAAGACGGTGTCGCCGTGGCCATCGAGGTGAAGCGGCGCGGTGAGATCGACGGCGTCGAGCAGCTCACGCGCTACCTCGAGCGGATGAACCTCGATCCGATGTTGCGGCCGGTGCGCGGCATCTTCGTCGCGCAGGTGGTGAAACCGCAGGCGCGCGTGCTCGCCGAGAGCCGTGGCATCACCTGGGTCGAGGTCGACTACGACGAGCTTGCGCGGCCTCGGAGTCGAACACGTTGCGCCTGTTCTGAGCGAAACCGATGGCGGTTCAGCCCGTCACGTGAACCGGCACAACCCGTTGTCGAGCACGACGACGTCGCCCGGGCGGCGCGTCTGGAAGATCGCCTCGCCGTCGCCGGTCAACCACATCAAGATCGTCAGCTCGTCACCCGGGAACACGGGCGAGCTGAAGCGACCCTCCATCGACTTGAACCTCGACGGATCGGATCCGCACAACGTGTGGAGCAGCGCGCGGCCCGTGAAGCCGTATGTGCACAGGCCGTGCAGGATCGGTGTGTCGAATCCGGCGGCGCTGTGCGAACGCCGGATCGGAGTGCAAGCGGATTGCGATCACCGGACAGCCGGTAGATCAACGCTTGGTCGCGGCCGGTCTGGTACTTCACGACGTGATCGGGCTCGCGCTCGGGT
The DNA here is from genome assembly GCA_963821725.1 of uncultured Acidimicrobiia bacterium. Classification (GTDB taxonomy): domain Bacteria; phylum Actinomycetota; class Acidimicrobiia; order Acidimicrobiales; family JACDCH01; genus DATAES01. Next base: position 120,772 of record CAWGFA010000012.1, on the reverse strand, counting down.
GCCGTGGGACGGTCGCTCGGCGCTCGGGCCGCGATCGCCTCCCCAACCACCTTCACCGCGGATGAACGCCGCCGAACGGGTCGTGAACAGCGGATCGCCGGACTTCGCGTCGACCGATTCGGTCTCGGTCACGACGACCGCGCCGGATCCCTTGTCGTAGATGCCGGTCACGGTCGTCGTCGACCGGCACGTTCCCTCGACCGGGATCGGTTGGTGGAGCTCGATCGCCTGCTCGCCGTGCACGAGCATCGTCCAGTTGACGTCGCCGAGCTCGTCCCAGGCGCCCCGACCACCGACCGGCAGCACGACGCCCATCGTCGGCAGCACCTGCTGCTCCACTCCTTGCGTGTTCTCGGTCGTGAACGGCAGATCGTCCACACCGCACCCGACGCCCAGGGCGTAGACGATGGCGTCCTTCGAGTTCCAGCTGCGCTCGCCCGGCTCGCCCCGAGCACCGACAGCGTCATGGTTGAGTGGCATGTTCTTCCCTTCGGTCGAGATGTGACGAGAGCACGGTCAGGATCGACTCCCACCGTACGAGGGGCAGCAGGTGCGACGCCTCGACGACCTCGAGCCGAGCGGTCGGGATCCGCTCGGCCAGCCAGCGTCCGGCGGCCGGACCGAACATCGCGTCGTCGGATCCGTACCAGAGGACCACCGGCGTGGTGATGCTCGAGAGCGTCGAACGGCCACGGCGAGACCATGGCGCGCAGGTCGCGCTCGACGCCGGCGAGGCCGTGCTCGACTGCTGCCATCGTCCCGAGCGCGAGCTGGTCGAGCAGGCCGTCGACCGAGTCGAGGTCGTGGAGGTACTCGGCCGGCTTGCCGTCGACGACCAGGTCACGGGCGAGCTCGATCGTGCAGTCCCGGGCGCGGCGACGAGCGGTGCAACCGAAGACTGCGAACTCGTCCGGTGTCATCTCGTCGATGACATCCGTGCGGGCTGCGATCACCGGGTCGAGCGCGGCGCGCACCTCAGGGTCGGCATCGGCTTCGATCGGCACCTGTCCTGCCGCCACGCCTGCGACCGCGACTCGCGACGGGTGGCGAGCGGCCAGCGCGAGCGCTCCCGGACCGCCCGACGACCAACCGAGCACCGCGAAGCGATCGATGTCGAGCGCGTCGGCGAGCGCGACGACGTCAGCCGCGAGCGCTGTTCTCGTCGCCGTCGTCATCAGCGATCGCTCGCGCCGTAGCCGGGCCGGTCGACCGCGATCAACCTGACACCGGCGCGCGTGGCGACCCCGTCGTCGGGATGGCGGGTGAGCCGGCAGTCCGGGACAGCCGTGGAGGTACACGACCGGTGCGCCCGACGGGTCGCCGACGTCGTCGTACGACAGCCGGCGACCGTCGGCCGAGGATGACGGTCCCGGTCGGCGCCGGGATCACTCCTTGCGGTCCCGGCCGGCCATGTCGGCGTTCGGACGGGCCTCCGCGAGCAGCTTGCGGGCGATCGTGTCGATCTTCGTCGGATCGTCGACCGGGTCCGACGTCGGGCCGCGGTGCCAGCTCTCCGCGATGCCGAACACCCGACCGGATGCCTCGAACACGCGCCCCGTGACGCCGGCGGACTGCGTCGATGCCAGCCACGTTGCAACGGGGGCGATCCAGCGCGGCGACATCATCTCCTTGTCCTCCTCGGACGCCTGACCCATGCCGAGGTTGGCGGTCATGCGTGTCAACGCGCCGGGAGCGATCGCGTTGACCGTCACGCCGTAGCGACCGAGCTCGAGCGAGCTGATGATGGTGAACGCGCCGATGCCCATCTTGGCGGCGCCGTAGTTGGTCTGGCCCGGATTGCCGTAGATGCCCGAGACCGACGTCGTGTTGACGACGCGGGCGTCGTTGGCCTCGCCCGCCTTCATGCGGTCTCGCCAGTACGACGCCGCCCAACGGGTGGGCGCGAACGTTCCCTTGAGATGGACCTTGACGACCGCGTCCCACTCCTCTTCGGTCATGTTCACGAGCATCCGGTCGCGCAGGATGCCGGCGTTGTTGACGAGCACGTCGAGCCCGCCGAACGTCTCGACCGCGGTGTTGACGAGACGCTGCGCCCCTTCCCAGTCGGACACGTCGTCGGTGTTGGCGACGCCTTCGCCCCCTGCCGCGACGATCTCGTCGACCACGTCCTGGGCGGGTCCGGTCGAGCGACCGGAGCCGTCCATCTCGCCGCCCAGGTCGTTGACCACGACCTTCGCGCCATGGGAGGCGAGCATCAGCGCGTGCTCCCTCCCGATTCCCCGACCCGCGCCCGTCACGATGCAGATCCGTCCCTCGCACATTCCTGCCACGTGTCCTGTCCCCTTCTTCGGCACCTGTCCGGCGGCCTCACTCGCGCCGGTCCGTGGCTCATCTTGTGGAGGATGACGGGGTCGGCGCCAGTCTCCGTGCCATCGTGGAGGGTGCCCCGTCGCGTGCTGTTCCGCCGTCGCCGATGGGGACGCGTGCTCCTGGTGGTGACGCCCGTGGCCGTGGTGGTGCTGCTGGTCGCCGGCGTGGGGCCTCGACGTCCGGGGCCAGGGCGGACGTGTGGCCCGCAACGTCGCGCTGGCGGGGCACGGCGTCGGGGGCGACTCCCACGACGACCTTGCCGCGGAAGTCAGCCGGCAGGCGGACGCCGCCCGCAACAAGGCGGTGCACATCGTCACGCCGCACGCGAGCTACGACACGACGGCCGAAGCGCTCGGTCTCAGCATCGACCAGCCGAACACCGTCGACGCCGTCATGAAGGTGGGACACAAAGACAACGTCCTCGTGCGGCCGTTCCGCTGGGTCGCGTCGCTCGTCTCGACGCGGAAGGTCGCGCCGGCGTTCCAGATCGATCGTCTCGTGACCGCCGACGGTGCCCGCGCCGTCGAGGGCAACGCGCACGTCGATCCCACCGAGCCGTCGATCAAGGCTTCGGCCGCAGGCGCCGTCGAGGTCGTCCCCGGCAAGCCCGGGGTCGGGATCGAACCGAACCAGCTCGCGGACGCGCTCGTCGCCGCAGCTCCAGGCACGTCGTCGACGAAGCCGATCGAAGTCCATGTCGACCAGGGCGCGCTCGCCCCACAGTTCACCGACGCCGACGCGGAACGGATCGCGGACGAAGCCAACACGGTCGCCCATCACTCCTTGACCCTGACGATCGGCTCCCAGACCAAGCCCCTCGACCCGGCGGCGGTGGCGTCGTGGCTCCGAGCAGTGCCGAAGGACGGTGCGCTCACGGTCGGTATCGACGACGCGGCCGCGGTCGCCGGCATCTCTGCCCTGTTCGGGACCGTGGCCCAGAGTCCGGTCGACGCGAGCTTCACCGTCGAGGGCGGCAAGCCGGTCCTCCATCCGAGCCAGGACGGTGCCGGATGCTGCGAACCGGGAGCGTCACAGAAGGTCTTCGCCGCCTTGCAGACCAACACGCCGCGGCTCACGCTGTCGGTCGTCACGCAACGTCCGAAGTTCACGACCGAGGCCGCGCAACAACTCGGCATCGTCGAGGAGGTGGGGCAGCCGGACATGTTCGGGCCGACGACGCATCATGCGTGCTGCCAGCCACGCGTCACGAACATCCACCTGATCGCCGACATCGTGCGTGGTCACGTGATCCAGCCGGGCGAGACGTTCTCCGTGAACGGCTTCGTCGGTCAGCGGACCGCGGCGCGTGGGTTCGTCGATGCGCCCGTCATCTACAACGCCACCGAAGATCACGACATCGGTGGCGGCGTGTCGCAGTTCGCGACCACCATGTTCAACGCCTCGTTCTTCTCCGGCCTCGATCTCGTGTCGTACCAGTCGCACTCGCTGTACCTCAGCCGCTACCCGCGAGGACGCGAAGCCGACCATCTCGTGGCCGAGCCCCGACCTGAAGGTCAAGAACTCGACGCCGTACGGGATCCTGTTGTGGCCGACGTACGACGCGACGACGCTGACGGTCCACATGTACTCGACGCACTACGTCGACGTGGCCGCCGGGCCGACACAGGACGCCAAGAGCGGCGTGTGCACACGGGTCACCACGCCACGGGTGCGCACGTACGTCGACGGCCACGTCGCCAACGACTCGGTGTCCGCGCTGTACCAGCCCGCCGACGGCGTGCGCTGCTGACCCCCCTGGTCCTGCGTTTCGGCGTGCATCACCCACATCCCGTGTGGGCTGTGCACGCCAGTTCGAGCAGATCGACGCCTCGGGCGTGCGTCCGCACGGCGAGCGCACGACAATGGGGCGATGCCCGAGTCCATGCGCTTCGAGCACCGGATGAGCGACGCCGACGCGCTCATGTGGACCATCGAGAAGGACCCGCAGCTGCGGTCCACGATCACCGCGGTCGCCGTGCTCGACCGGTCGCCTGACCGCGAGCGCCTGACCGACAGCCTCGAACGCGCGACGCGGCTGGTCCTGCGATTGCGTCAGCGGGTCGTGTCCAACCCGCTGTCGATCGCGCCACCGCGATGGGAGGTCGATCCCAACTTCGATCTCGACTACCACCTGCGGTGGACGAGGGCGGGCGGCGACGGCTCGCTGCGCGACCTGCTCGACATGGCGCAGCCGATCGCGATGCAGGGCTTCGATCGGGCGCGACCGCTGTGGGAGTTCACCGTCGTGGACGACTTGGCCGACGGCGCGCCGGGTTGATCATCAAGATCCACCACGCCATCACCGACGGGGTCGGCGCGATCAAGATCGCGATGCATCTGTTCGACCTCGAACGCGACAGCGCGCTCGATCGCGAGGTGCCCGATGCACCCGAGGTCCACGTCATGAACCAGTTCGAGCGGGTGCGCGACGCGCTGCAGCACGAGCGCCGTCGCCAGCTCGGCCGGGCACGCCGGTCGTTCCGATCGGCGGTGTCGGGCGCGGCAGCGCTGCGACGCGATGGCGTTGGCGTCGTCGGCCGGACGCGCGACACCGCGACCTCCGTGGCGCGGATGCTCGCGCCCGCAACGTCACCGCTGAGCCCGGTGATGACCAACCGCTCGTTGAGCGTCCGGTTCGACACGATCGTGGCGCCGCTCGCGGAGCTGAAAGCAGCGGCTCGCACGGTGGACGGCAAGCTCAACGACGCGTTCATCGCCGCTGTCGCCGGCGGCTTGCGCCGCTACCACGACCGGCACGGCGTGGCCATCGACGCCTTGCGGATGACGATGCCCATCAACGTTCGGACGGACGACACCGCCGACCTCGCCGGCAATCAGTTCGCGCCGGCGCGGTTCGCGGTGCCGATGACGATCGAAGACCCCATCGAACGCATGCGAGCGATCCGGGAACTCGTGCTCGAGCAACGCGCCGAGCCGGCACTTGCGCTGACCGAGCCGCTCGCCGGCGTGCTGTACCGGCTCCCCACCGCGCTGTCGACGGGCGTGTTCGGCGCGATGCTCAGAGGCGTCGACTTCGTCGCCACCAACGTGCCAGGCGTTCCCGTTCCGGTGTTCTTCGCGGGCGCGCGGCTGGAAGCGCAGTTCGCGTTCGCGCCCATGACCGGCGCTGCAGCGAACATCGCGTTGCTCAGCTATCTGGACGAGTTGCAGATCGCAGTCAACACCGACCCAGCCGCGATCCCTGATCCGGACGTGTTCCACGCGTGCCTGCTCGAAGGGATCGACGAGATACGAAAGGTGACGTGATGAAGGTTCGTCGCGTGGTGACCGGGCAGAACGCGGACGGCAAGTCGGTGTTCGTGTCCGACGAAGAGGTCGACGCCGATCACCCTCGACCTGTTGCCCGGTTACGAGTTCCACCGGCTGTGGGGCTCTGACGTCGCGTCCACCCTTCCGACAGACGGGCAGCCACCAGCGGCACCGGCGTACTTCCCGCCGGCGACCGGTTACCGGTTCGGGTTCTTCACGGTGGCGCCCGCGGGCGTCGACCTGCCCTCCGACCTCGACGTCGGGGCGGCCCTCGCCGAGATGGAGACACAGCTGCCGGGCATGGCGGCGCACATGGAGCCCGACGATCCCGGCATGCACACCACCGACACGGTCGACTTCGAAGTCGTGCTGTCCGGCGAGGTGATCTGCGAGCTCGACGACGGCGCGGAGGTCACGCTGAAGAAGGGCGACACCTTCGTTCAGAACGGCACGCGACACCGATGGCGCAACGCCGGCACCGAGCCGGCGGTGCTGTTCGTCGCCTTAGTCGGCGCGGAGCGTCGCAGGTAACGTCGCTCGGGTGCAGAGGGCGCCCGCAACCGACGTCGCCGACGTCGTTGTCGTCGGCGGTGGCCCTGCCGGCGCGGCGGCTGCCATCACGCTCGCCCGCGCTGGCCGGGACGTCGTCGTGGTCGACAAGGCGCGGTTCCCGCGCGACAAGTGCTGTGGCGACGGCTTGACAGCAGAGGCGCTCCGCCTGCTCGAAGCACTCGGACTCGATCCTGCCGCGCTGTCGTCGTGGCAGACCGTTGACGACGTCGTCGTCCGCTCGCCGTCGGGTCGCATCTCGACGTTCCCGCTACCCCGCGGGCAGGGACAGTTCGCGGCCGTCGTCCGCCGCGCCGATCTCGACAGCGCGCTCATCGACCTGGCGCGTGCCGCGGGCGCGAAGGTGCTCGACGGTCACGCGCTCACGAACGCGCACCAACGACACGACAGGGTCGTCGTCGACGTCGACGGCATCGGCGAGTTGCACGCGCACTACGCAGTCGGTGCGGACGGCATGTGGTCGCCGCTCCGCAAGGCAGTCGGCGCGGCGACGCCCGGGTACCTCGGCGAGTGGCACGCCTTCCGGCAGTACTTCACCGGCGTCGGACCGCAGGCTCGCGAGTTGTGGGTGTGGTTCGAACCGGATCTCCTCCCCGGTTACGCATGGTCGTTCCCACTCCCGGACGGACGAGCGAACGTCGGCTTCGGCATCCAACGATCGGACAAGCACCGAGGGGGACGCGTCGACCGCGTGCGAGCCATGAAAGAGGCGTGGCCCGACCTGCTGGCGCGGCCCCACATCGCATCGGTGCTCGGCCCGAGCGGCGCGCCCCGAAGCACCGCACCGAGCATGGGCCATTCCCGCCCGCGTCGACTCGACCCCGCTCACGTTCGGTCGCGTGCTCTTCGCCGGCGATGCCGCGTGCGCGACCGATCCGATGACGGGTGAAGGCATCGCGCAAGCACTCGTCACGGGGGTGCTCGCCGGGCAGGCGATGAACGACGCGGGCCCGTCCGACCCGTCTCGCACGGTGGCCACGTACGAAGCGACCGTCCGCGACACGCTGTTCGCCGACCACCGCGTGTCTCGGCTCCTGGTGCACGCCCTCCGCCACAGCCGGGGCGCCTGCGCCGGCCTCCGTCTGGCGTCGCTCACTCCATGGACCGCGAGGAGCTTCGGTCGCTGGCTGTTCGAGGGTTATCCCCGAGCACTCGTCGTCACACCCCGCCGGTGGCACCACGGCATGTTCACCACACCAGGCGCCTACGCCTCCTCGTAGTTCACGCCCGCTTCATCTCCGCGAAACCTTTGCTCCGTATCGTGACGAGAGCGGCACGCGGCGGTGCTGCTCAGGTGGAGGCCCGCACCTCAGTCCCCCCCGAGGTGCGGAGCCTTCCCATCTGCCGCTACTCGCTCCAGGACTTCAGCTTCTCGACGATCTCCGCCGGTCGCTCCCCGAAGGGCGTGATCTGCAAGACGGTGACGCCGGCTTCCTTGTGGGCGGCGATGCGATCCTTGATGAAGCCCTCGGATCCGCACAGCGAGGTGAGCTCGAGCAAGTCCGCCGGGACCTTCGCGGCCGCTTCCTGCTTGTGGCCTGCGAGGTACAGGTCCTGGATCTCCTCTGCCTCCTGGTCGTAGCCGTAACGACGGGCGAGCGCGTTGTAGAAGTTCTGGCCCTTCGCGCCCATGCCGCCGATGTACAGCGCGGCCATCGCCCGACCGAGGTCGCGCACCGACTCCGCCTCGGCCTTGTCGTCGGTGATGCACACCAAGCCGCCGGCACAGATGTCGAGTGGACCGAGCGCAGGGTCACGTTTCGCCGCGCCTGCCGCGAGCGAAGGGCCGAACACGTCCTTCGCCTTCTCGGGCACGAAGAACACCGGAAGCCAGCCGTCGGCGATCTCGGCGGTCAGGGCCACGTTCTTCTCGCCGAGCGAGGCGACGTAGATCGGGATGCGATCGCGCACGGGATGGCCGATGATCTTGAGCGGCTTGCCCAGCCCGGTGCCCTGCCCCTCCGGCAGCGGCAACGGATACATCGGACCGTCGTTGGTGAGGGGTGCCTCGCGCTTCCACACCTTGCGGCAGATGTCGACGATCTCGCGTGTGCGAGCGAGGGGCTTGTCGTACGGGATGCCGTGCCATCCCTCGATGACCTGCGGGCCCGACGCGCCGAGACCGAGCACGGCGCGACCGCCCGAGAGCGCGTCGAGTCCGGCAGCCGTCATGGCGAGCAAGGTCGGCGTGCGCGTGTACAGCGGCACGATGCCCGATCCGATGTGCACCCGCTCGGTCTTCGCGACGAGGTAGCCCATGAAGCTGACGGCGTCGAAGCCGTAGGCCTCGGCCACCCACACGAGGTCGAGACCCGCGTGCTCGAGCTCGACGACCTGCCGGGCCGACGCTTCGAACCCACCCGCGTAGTTCAGTGGCATCGAGACCTTCATCAGTTCACACCCCCAAGGTTTGTCGACGGTTCTTGCTGCGTTCGAGGAGATGCGCGGGAACGGCGACACCGTTGACCATCACCGAATCGCCCTGTCCCACGGCAGCCGCATCGGCACCGTCGGCCGCGGCGACGGCAGCACCATCGTCGTCGACGGACAGGTCCTCACCCGCCTCTCGGCGGCGGACGATCTCGGTCCACTCACTCGGTCGCGCGAGGACCTTGCGGTTGAGCGAACCCCGGACGACGCCGTTGTCGAACCGGACCCAGTAGCGGATCCACGTCAGCCCCTCGACCACGATGACCCTGCCGGTCGTGCCCTCGGGCACGCCGGGCATGTCGGTGGTGACGACCACGCGTTCCTTCATCGCGAGGTGCTCGCCCTTGCCTTCCTTTCGCGCCATTACGCGGCGCAGAGTAGCGGTGCGCCCTGCGCCGGCCCCAACCCCCTGTGGTCAGTTCAGCGCAGGCTCGTGCGGAAGGCCGAGAACGCGTTCGCCGATGATCGAACGCTGCACCTCGCCCGTGCCGCCACCGATCGTGAGCGCCGGGCTGAACAGGAAGCCGTAGTACCAGGGCTCCGCCGCTGTGCCGAGCGGGCCACCCGACGCGAGCATCCCGCCGGAACCGGCCAGATCGCGAGCGACGCGCATGATGTGCTGGCCGTGCTCGTCAGCGAGCACCTTGCGGATGGACGCTTCGGGACCGGGTTGCTCACCGCGGATGCGGGCACTCACGGTCCGCAAACGGATGAGGTCGAGCACCTTCGCCTCGATGTGGAGCTGCGCGAGCCGCTGGCGGGCGATCGGATCGTCCACGCCGCCGGCCTTGCGCACGACGTCGAGCAGGTCGTCTGCCGTCGGCCCCATCCCCCACAGCGCGCCGCCGCTCGACAACGAGACGCGCTCGTTGCCGAGCGTCACCTTGGCGAGCGTCCAACCCTCGTTCTCGTCACCGACGAGGTTGGCGGCCGGGATGCGTGCGTCGGTGAAGAACACCTGGTTGAACATGTGGGCGCCGGTCATCTCCACGATCGGCCGGATCTCGATGCCGGTCGTCTTCATCGGACAGATGAAGTACGAGATGCCCTTGTGCTTCGGCGCGTCGGGGTCGGTGCGCGCGATGAGGATGCCGAACTTCGCCACGTGCGCGGCCGAGGTCCAGATCTTCGAGCCGTTGATGACGTACTCGTCGCCGTCGCGCACCGCACGGGTCCGCAGCGACGCGAGGTCGCTCCCCGCCTCGGGCTCGCTGAACAGCTGGCACCAGATCTCCTCGGCTGCGAGCAACGGAACGAGGTAGCGCTCCTTCTGCGCTTCCGTGCCGGCGTGCAAGATCGTCGGCCCGGCCCAGCCGATGCCGATCTGGTTGCTCGGCCGCGGCACGCCCGCTCGACGCAGCTCGTCGTCGATGACGAGCTGGTGCACCGGATCGGCGTCGAGGCCGTACGGCTTCGGCCAGTGGGGCGCCACATAGCCCGCCTCCGCGAGCGCGCGTGCGGACGGACGGGGATGCTCGGCCAGCCACCGTCGCACCTCGGCGCGACGGGGATCGTCCGCTGCTGGAAGGTCGAACTCCATGGCGCAGCGATGGTAGCCACCGCCTCGCGGGACTAGTTGTTGGGGATCGTCGTCAAGGGTGTCGCGGGCGGGGCGCCAGGGCTCGACCCCGACCCACCGTCGCACTGGCCGCCACCCCAGCCGAGCACCATGCACATCGTGTCGTGCGCGATCTTCCACGTACCGTCGATCAGCTTCGCGTGGCCGATCTGCTGACCGAACAGCGCACCACCTTGGTAGTTGAGCTCGAAGTAGAGCGCGGCCTCCGTCTTCGACGTGAACACCATTTCGCCGACCGTCACGGTCACCGTGTCGAGCGCCTGTGGGAAGTTGGAACGAACCGTCTCCTGCGCTTGCTTGAGGCTGTCGGGATCCTCGATGAGCGCGGCGTTCGTCGTCGGATCGCTGCCGTGCGTGAACACGGTCTGGTACGCATTGGTGACCGCTTGGCGCGCCGCAGACGGGTCGTCCGGTTGTTCAGCGCCGGCCGGCGGCAGCGGCGGGGGCGCCGGCGGCGGTGGCATGCACTCCGCAGGCGGCTGTTGGTAGCTGGTCCCGCCGCCTGTCGTGAACGTCTTCAGCGCTGCGCCCGTGTTGCTGAACACGACGATCGTCGCGTTGAAGTTCGCTCCGTTGTGCGCGACGACAGCCCAGCCGTTGGTCGGCGCCATGGAATCGACGAAACCATCGGTCCACCGTGCCTCGACCTTGGCCACCTGGTCGCTCGTGTTCACGATCCATCCGGACGCGGGACTGCCTTCTGCGTCGCCGAACCTGAGCGGCGACGTCACCGCCGCGACGTCGTGCAGCGGATATCCGGGCGACCCCGTCTGCCCGACGGCACCTTGATTCCCAGCCTCGACGACGAGGCTGTTGCCGTAGCACTCGGGCGGCGGGGACCAGGCGTTCGCGGGGCACGACGGCTGATTTGTTCCTGCAGGCGCCGTGACCGTCGTCGTGACACCGTCCGGCACGTTGGTGACCGCGCACGCAACCTCGGGAGGGAACGACGGCCGCGCTCTGGTCCTGCTTGAAGGCGTGAATCGCGATTCCGTCCGACGTCGTGCGATCGAACAGCCGCGTCATCGGTGACCCTTGGTTGACACCAGAAGCGATGGCCATGCCGGTGGAGCCATTGGCGACGAGCCCCGGAAGCGTCGTCGACCCGTCGACCGACTCTGGCTTCGGTGCGTTCGCAGCGGCCGTTGCGACCGTCGAGTGCTTCGGCGCGCTGGACCGGCCGACCGCGAAGCCGCCGAGCGCACCGACGACGAGCGCGACGACCGCGGCCGCGGCGAGCACCGACCGAGGACTCGTCCGCATCTGAGCGGGACGCAACGCTGCCGGCCACTGCCGACCTGGTTTGCCGGCGTCGACGATCGTCCGGCGCGCTGCTTCGTCCGCCGTCACCGGCGCCGCTTCCCGATCGAGTGAGGTCGCTCGATCGTGCAGGAACGCACTGACCTCAGGACGCGGCGGACGCTCACTCATCGGACACCTCGGACACCTCCAGGGCTGCATGCAGACGGCGCAGCGCGCGTTGCACGTGGTTGCGCACCGTCGAGACGGAGCAGGACAGGACCGCGGCGGCTTCGCTCAGGGAGTAGCCGTAGCCGTGCACGAGGACGACGGCCGCTCGTTGCTGCGGCGAGAGCTCGGCGAGCGCGCCGTCGAGCGCGGGCTCGACCCGCGGCTCGCGATGGGCGTCGAGCGGCTGAAGCTCGACCTCGACGACTGCGGTGAGCTCGCGACGCGAGCGGCGAGCGGCGCTGCGAACGGCGCTCTGGCCGACCCGCCACAGGTAGCCGGACGGGTTGTCCATTCCGCGTAGCCGGTCCCAGTTCTGCCAGGCCCACGCCAGTGCATCAGCGACCGCTTCCCGTCCCGCCTCGGGCCCGTAGGCGGCGACGAGGGCCCGTCGCAACCGGGGCTCGACGTCCGCGACGAAGTCGTCGAAGTCCGTCCGCTCCGGAAGCGCAGTCCCCACCGATACGACCTCCACGTCCATGAAAGCCCCGGAAGGCCCGATCGTGTCACAGCGACCGGTACGATCCGCGGCCACCAGATCGCAGCACAAAGGGGAACAGATGTCCGGCTGGAACTTCGCGGACGTCTGGGAGGTGGTCGCCGAGACCCTCCCGGACGCACCTGCGCAGGTGCAGGGCAACCGTCGCGTCACGTGGGGGGAGATGGACCGCCGGGCCGACGGCGTCGCCAAGGTCCTGCTCGACGCCGGCGCGACACGCCAGGACAAGGTCGCGCACTACCTCTACAACTGCCCTGAGTACATGGAGTCGATGTTCGCCGTCTTCAAGGCCGGCCTGGCTCCGGTGAACACGAACTACCGGTACGCCGACGACGAGCTCGTCTATCTGTGGGACAACGCTGACGCAGTCGCGGTCGTGTTCCACGGCTGCTTCGTCGAGCGCTGCGAGCGGGTCCGCGATCGCGTCCCGAGCGTCCGAACCTGGCTGTGGGTCGACGACGGGAGCGGCCCGTGTCCCGAGTGGGCCATCCCCTACGAGGACGCGGCAACCTCAGCCGCCGAACGGACGGTGCCGGCGCACGGACGCGGCGGCGAAGATCTTCTGCTCCTCTACACCGGCGGTACCACGGGCATGCCGAAGGGCGTCATGTGGCAGCTGGACGACCTGTTCGTCTACCTGAACCCGCCGAGCGGCGTCGACTTCGGCGTCGAGGCGAACCTCGACAAGGTCCGCGAGCTGTGCGTCGCGCCAGGGCGGGTGATCGTCCCCGCGGCACCGTTGATGCACGGCACGGGGATGTTCACCGCGTTGTCGGCGATGACGTCGGGCGGATGTGTCGTCACGCTCGAGGGCCGATCGTTCGATGCCGTCGAACTGCTCGACACGATCGAACGTGAAGGCGTCAACGCGATCGCGTGGGTCGGTGACGCGTTCGCGAAGCCGGTGCTGCGCGCGCTCGACGATCAGCCCGGCAAGTGGGACCTGTCGAGCCTCATCCTGATCGTGTCGTCAGGTGTCATGTGGAGCGAGGAGACCAAGCAGGGTCTGCTCCGTCATCACGGTGGCATGCTCCTGAGCGACGGGTTCTCGTCGTCCGAAGCGCTTGGCATGGGCACATCACTCACGACGGCGGGCGGCGAGACGAAGACGGCCAAGTTCGCGCTCGGTCCCAACGCCCGGGTGATCACCGACGACGGCCGCGACGTCGTCGCCGGGTCGGGCGAGGTCGGCCGCGTCGCCGTCACCGGCCGCCAGCCGGTCGGCTACTACAAGGACCCCGACAAGAGCGCGGCGACGTTCCTCACGATCGACGGCAAGCGCTACTCGGTACCGGGCGACTACGCGACGATCGAAGCGGACGGCTCGATCACGCTGCTCGGGCGCGGGTCGGTGTGCATCAACACCGGCGGCGAGAAGGTCTTCCCCGAGGAAGTCGAAGAGGTGCTCAAGCTGCATCCGTCGGTTCGCGACGCCGTCGCCGTCGGCGTGCCGGACGACAAGTTCGGCGAGGCGATCACGGCCGTCGTGGAGCCGTTCCCCGACGCCGAGGTGGACGAAGGCGACGTGATCGCGCACGTGAAGGGCAAGCTCGCCGCCTACAAGGCCCCGAAGCGTGTGGTCGTCGTCGAGTCGATCCAGCGCGCCCCGAACGGCAAGGTCGACTACAAGGGCGTTCGGGCGCGCGCATTGGAGGCGCTCGGCATCTCCTGATTAGCTTGCCGCCATGGCAGATCTGGGATTCGACGGCAAGGTTGCGATCATCACCGGTGCCGGAGGCGGATTGGGACGGTCACATGCGCTCGAGCTCGCGAAGCGCGGCGCACTGGTCGTGGTGAACGACCTCGGCGGCTCGGTCGACGGCACCGGCGGGTCGGAGACGGCCGCACAGAAGGTGGTCGACGAGATCAAGGCAGCGGGCGGCGAGGCGGTGCCCAACTACGACTCGGTCGCCACACCCGAAGGCGGCGCCAACATCGTCAAGACCGCGACCGACGCGTTCGGCCGAGTCGACATCATCATCAACAACGCCGGCATCCTGCGCGACGCGTCGTTCAAGAACATGACGCCCGACCAGCTCAACCCGGTGCTCGACGTGCACCTGCGGGGGGCGTTCTACGTGACCCAACCGGCATGGTCGATCATGCGTGAGCAGGGGTACGGGCGCATCGTGAACACGTCGTCGGGCGCCGGCGTGTTCGGCAACTTCGGCCAGGGCAACTACGGCGCGGCCAAGATGGGACTCGTCGGCCTCACCCGCGTGCTCGCGGTCGAGGGTGCGAAGAGCAACATCAAGGCCAACGCGATCGCGCCGGTGGCGAAGACACGCATGACCGAGGAGCTGCTCGGTCCGATCGCCGACAAGCTCGCGCCCGAGTTCGTGACGCCGCTCGTCACGTACCTCGCCCACGACAGCTGTCCGGTCAGCGGCGAGGTCTACTCCGTCGGCGGCGGACGCGTCGCCCGCGTCTTCGTCGGCGTGACGCCGGGCTTCGTCGATCACGAACTGTCGCCCGAGTCGGTCCGCGATCACTTCGACGAGATCCGCGAGGAGTCCGGCTACTCGGTGCCCACCAACCTCAACGAGGAACTGGGCCTCGCCCTCAAGGCCCTGTCCTGATCCTCGCTTCCGAATGTTGGTTCGATTGTGGGGTTATAGCCCCACAATCGACCCGGAGTTCGCCAGGAGGGACGAGCGCAGGTGATCGACGTCGAGGCGTTCCGGGACGAGGCGGCGGCGTGGCTGGCGGCGAACAAGTCGGACGCGCCGCGGGACTACGGCGCGATCCTGCCGCCCGATCTGCGCGACGAAGGAACCGCGTGGCAACGACGACTCTTCGACGCCGGCTTCGCCGGCATCCACTGGCCCGAGGAACACGGCGGGCGCGGCCTCACGCCCGAGCACACGGCGGCCTGGATCGAGCAGTGCGCGCTCGCCGGTGTCCCGCCCTTCATCAACATGGTCGGCGTCGTCCTCGCGGGCGGATCGTTGCTCCTGTTCGGCACCGAGGAGCAGCAGCGAGAGCACCTGCGACCGATCATCACCGGCGAGCGCGTTTGGTGCCAGTTGTTCAGCGAGCCGGGCGCGGGATCCGACCTCGCCTCCCTCACCACACGAGCGGACCGTGACGGGGACGAGTATCGTCCTGACCGGGCAGAAGGTCTGGTGCTCCAACGGCCGGATCAGCGACTGGGGCATCTGCATGGCCCGGACCGACCCGACGGCCAAACCGCACCGCGGCATCTCGTTCTTCCTGGTCGACATGCACTCGCCGGGTGTCGACGTGCGGCCGCTGCGGCAGATGACGGGCGGATCCGAGTTCGACGAGGTCTTCCTCGACACTGTGCGCGTACCTGCGACCTGTCTCCTGGGTGCCGAGAACGACGGTTGGAACGTCGGGATGGCGACGCTCACGAACGAGCGCGGCCACATCGGCGCGTCGGCCATCTCGCTGCAGCGCCGCCTCGACGGGATGGCGTCGATGGCCGACAGCTCCGACCGTGGCGTCGGCCCTGTCGAGCGCGACGAGCTCGCGCACCTCGTCGCACGCGGGCGCGCCTATCTCGCGCTCGCGCAACGACAGGGACCGATGGCGTCGGTCGCGGGCTCGTTGCTGAAGCTGGGCGTGACCGAGTTGCTGTTCGATGCCGCGATGCTGCGCACGTCGATCGGCGGAGCAGACGCCATGCTGGCCAACGACGCGTCGCTCGGTGCGACGGCCGCGCCCGGCGGACGCATCGCGGGAGGAACGACTCAGGTGCAGAAGAACATCATCGGCGAGCGCATCTTGGGCCTGCCGAAGCAATGACGATGCCACCTGCGTTCCCCGGCCACGCAGGCCGGTCATGGCCGCTCCTCCGCTGGCGCTCCGTCGTGCTGTCGGCGTTCCCCGGCCACGCAGGCCGGTCATGGCCGCTCCTCCGCTGGCGCTCCGTCGCTCGCACTCGGATTCGTACGGTGCAGCCGTGACTGTCGCGATCGTCACCGGAGCGAGTCGTGGCATCGGTCGTGGCATCGCGTTGTCCCTCGGCGACATGGGCGCAGTCGTGTACGTGACCGGTCGCACCACGGGTGGGACGAAACCGCTCGACGACGCACCCGGCACCGTGGACGAGACCGCGGCACTCGTCACCGAGCGGGGCGGCCGCGGCGTCGCGGTCCGTTGCGACCACACCGACTACGCCGACATCGAGGCGTTGATGCAGCGCGTCGCCGACGACTGCGACGGCAACCTCGACGTGCTCGTGAACAACGCGTGGGGCGGCTACGAGGTGTACGACCACGCAGGGTTCTCCGCGCCGTTCTGGGAGCAGGACTTCGTCGCGAAGTGGAACGGCATGTTCGTCGCCGGCCTGCAGCCCACGCTGGCGACGTCGCACGCCGCGATCCCGATGCTTCTCGGCTCCCGCGGCCTCATCGTGAACATCGCGGCGTGGGACCGCGGCCGCTACCTGGGCGCGGTCATGTACGACACGGCGAAGTCGGCGATCGTGCGCGCCACCGCGACTCTCGCCCACGAGCTGCGTCCTCACGGCGTGAACGTCGTCGCCGTGTTCCCGGGCTTCACCACGACCGAGCGGGTGCAGATGGCGGGCGCGACAGGACTCGAGTCACCCGAGTACACGGGTCGCTGCGTCGCCGCCCTCCTATCGGACCCGGAGGTCGCGCGCCGATCCGGTGGCGGCTATCGCGTCGGCGAGCTCGCTCGCGACTACGGCGTCACCGACATCGACGGCTCACAGCCGGCGCCGTTCGACCTCCCGGACGAGTTGATCCTCACTCCCCCCGTGATCTCCGGGTCGCCGTGGTCGCCATAGCGACCACGGCGCACCAACATTCGCAACCGACCTACGTGAGGTAGATGAACCCGAAGGCTTCGTCGCGGTGGGAGATGCCGGCGTCGGTCAGCGCGGGGCTCCAGTCGCCGGTGACCGCCGGGTCCGTTTCCTCCATGCCGTGGTCGGCGACGAGGAAGAACGCGGTCCGATCCCACGCACCCGACTGCTCGACGACGTCGAGGATCTGACCCAGCCGCGCGTCGCTGTCACGTATGGACGCGAGGGCGATGTCCGAATGGGGCCCACCTTCGTGGAACGCGGCGTCCGTCAACGAGAAGTTGCACCACGTGAACTTGGGGCGCGCCCAATCCGAGCCCAGGTAGTGACCCGACCACACGCCCTTGAACTGCTGCACGGTCGTGTGGTCGACCCGGCTCGACCACCGGTACTCCTTGACCGGGCGCACGAACCGTTGGTCGGCGTACGGCAACTCGTCCGGCGCCGGCGGTCGTTCGAGCGCCACGCCCCGGCGCACGAAGTCGAACGTCGAGAAGTCGGCGCCCGCATCTGTCGGCTCGTTGATGGACACCGTGCACGCGTCGGGCCACGTGCGGTGCACCGCGTCATGCATCGTCTCGACGCCGGGAAACAGCCAGCTCGACGCCTCGTGCCACGTCGCGGGTGAGTTGGTGATGACCTGGCGGAGATCGTTGCTGTCCCACCAGGCGTTGTGCAGGATCCCGTGGTGACCCGGGTGCAAGCCGGTGAGCACAGAGGTGTGGTTGGCGAGGGTGACCGTCGGCAGCGATGCCATCGCACCGTGCTCGTACGTCGTGCCCATCGCCATCAGACGTCCGACGTTCGGCGCGTCACCGTTGGCGACCGCGTCGTACAGCACGTTCGGGTTGCAGCCGTCCCACAGGAACCCGATGACGTGCTCGGGCGGGCTGCCGTCGGCCAGCAGCACGTCGTCGAGCACGGATCCGTCGGTCTGCAACGGGGGCGCAGCGCCCATCAGCCGCAGAAGGGTCGGAACCACGTCGACGAGCTTCGCCGCTCGCGCCACCATGCCCGCCGACCGGACGCCGGCGCCGGCGATGATGAAGGGCGCCCGTGCCTGCACCACGTCGATCGACCCGTGCTCGCCGCGATGGCCGCCCTGGTCCTCCCAGTTGTGCGCGGCGGTGTGGATCACGCACAGATCCGGCGCACACGGATGGTCGAACAACTGCGCCGCCTGCTCGTACGCGAACGGATAGCTGTTCGCGCTGCGGTCGGGCTGCAAGGAGGCACACTCGTTCGCCAGCCCGGCGAACCGATCGGTCGCCTGGTCGGCCAGAGGGTTCCGGCCTTGCTCCGACAGCACCGCGCCGTCCCGATCGAACCGCACAGATCCATCGGCAGCGTGCGCCTCGAGCGCGTCGCCGTCGCGCACGAGGACGACTTCGACGATGGGCTCGAGCGCCGGGTCGAGCAGCACCCGAAGCGCGTCGCCGACATCAGTGGTTGCGGACACCGGGCAGCCTTTCGTAGTTCTGCAGCGTCATCAGCGCGTCGACTGTCTGCCGGCCGCGCCATTCGAGCAGCGCACACTCACTCGGCGGCTCCCATGTCACCGGCCAGCCACCGTCTTCTTGCTGTTGCGAGACGAGATGATCGAGATGAGCATCGAGCAGCTCGGGTGCGAACAGTGCGGCCGCCATTGCATCGCGCGTCGGTGCGAGGTGCAACGGCGTGAGTGCGTACTCGCCCGTGTGATCCTCGGGATCGAGTGCGAAGAAGCCCGCAGTCGGAATGGCGTCCGCGACGTCTTCGGCGGCCTGCACGGCGCGCCGGCGGTCGGGTGCGTTGTTCAAGAAGCAGTAGACCGCGGCCAGCTCGGGGCCGTCACCTGGCTTGGTCTCACCGAGTCTCTTCCAGCAGAAGGCGTCGGCTCGATCGAGCCACGAGTGCGGAAAGTGCATCGCGTGCAGGAGGCCGGCGAGCATCGCGGTCGGGTTGAGCGCATCAGCGATCCATGCGTGCGGCTGCCAGTGCTCGGCACGGGGATAGCGCACGACCGTCGGCAGGATCGCCGGTACACCACCCTCGTCGCCCGAAACCGAGCCCAGGTACGTGCACGCACGAGCCACGAGCTCGGGGGGCGCGAGCCCGACCTCGTGCAGGTAGCGGAAGGCCATGTCGACGTGGATCGGCTGACTGACCGGACCGCGCAGATCTGGTTCGAGCGCGTTGCCGAATCCTCCGTCCTCGTTCTGGAACGGACGTAGTGCGTGCACGACGTCTTCCGCGGCGCCGCGCCCGAAACGGTGTTCGAACAGAAGCCGATCGATCAACCGGCGCGTTGCGCCAGACGAAGTCTCGGGCACCATCCACATCGACGTCTGCCACGCGCGGGAGGTTAGGTGCTTCGGGATGGCCGAGGCGCCGCCGAAGGCGATGACGCTACGACTCGAAGTGTGCAGGCAGGAGCATGGCGGAGACCATCTGCTCGACGGTCGCCTGCGCCTCCTCCTTGGACCGCCCGTTCAGCGTGCGGAGGTTGTCCCAGCTCGGCCACGACAGCACCGTGTCGAGCGCGTCGAGCAACCTCGTGCGCGCCGGCTCGTCACGCTTTTCCAACTCGTCCGCGAACACCCGCGCGAGCTCAGCCCGCAGCATGGCGTGGCCGGCCTGGAGTCGCGCCCGAATCTCCGGCGAGAACGGGGCATGCACCGCCGCCGCCTGCCGGACCGGCGTGAGGATCTCCAGGGCGCGTGAGCGGCTGCGGACCATCTCCGTGATGCGCGCGCCGATCGGCAGCTCCGCGTCGACCACGACCTTCACCCCACCGAGCCGGTCGACGAGGCGACTGGCGATCGCCGCGTACAGGCCTTCGAGATCGTCGAAGTGCTGGAACACCGAGCGCACGGAGACACCGGCGCGCTCGGCCACTTTCAATGCAGTCGGACGAACGTCACCCTCGTCCACGAGGGCGATGCAAGCATCGACGATCGCTTCCCGGGTCCGCACCGCCCGGGCCGTCCGCCCGTCGATTGCCGTCATCCCCACAATGCTATTGGCGTTCCCCGGCCACGCAGGCCGTTGCGCCGCTCCGTCCGCTGGCGCTCCGTCGCTTGCATGGCGCAAACCCCGGCCCCGGCCACGCAGGCCGTTGCGCCGTCCCGCGGCGCTCCGTCGCTGGCTGGCGCACCCCGGCCCCGGCCACGCAGCCGCTGCGCCGCTCGTGCGTCGCTCCCCGGCCGCTGGCGCTGGTGCCGCACCTAAGGTTCGGCATGGCTGACGTGTCCCTGCTCGAGCTCTCCTCTCGCATCCTCGACGGCACCGAGGAGATCACGGACCACCATCCGTTCCGGCCCTCGAACCGGCTCGAGGAGGTCGGCGACGGCGTGGCGTTCGTGGAGTCGTTCGCCAACGTCACCGCGGTCTCGACCCCGGACGGCTTGTGCCTCGTCGACACGGGCAGCGCACTCGTCGCAGCGGCCGTGCACGAGGCGGTGCGGTCCTGGTCCACGGATCGAGCGTCAACCGCGGTGTACACGCACGGCCACATCGACCACGTCTTCGGTACCGCGGCCTTCGAAGCCGAAGGGCCCATGCGCGTGATCGGCCATGCCGGGATCGAGCCCCGCTTCGACCGGTACGTGAAGACCGCCGGCTACAACGCCGTGATCAACCAACGGCAGTTCCGCGCGCCCGGGCTGCAATGGCCGGTCGAGTACCGCCGGCCGGATGTGACGTACACCGACCGCCTCGACCTCGACCTCGGTGGCGTCGCCGCCGAGCTGCACCACGCCCGCGGCGAGACAGACGACCACACGTGGGTGTGGGTCCCCGAACGGCGAACCCTGTGCACCGGCGACCTCATCATCTGGTGCACGCCCAACGCCGGCAATCCCCAGAAGGTGCAGCGGTATGCCGAGGACTGGGCGGCCGCGCTGCGGGAGATGGCGGCGCTCGAACCGGCGCCGGAGCTGTTGCTGCCCGGCCACGGGTTGCCGATCTCCGGAGCGGATCGGATCCGGTCCGTGCTGGTCGACACGGCCACACTGCTCGAGTCGCTCGCGGCCCAGACCCTCGCTCTCATGAACGAGGGTGCGCGGCTCGAAGACATCATCCACACGGTGGCCGCGCCCCCAGAGCTGCTCACGAGGCCCTACCTTCGTCCGATCTACGACGACCCGGAGTTCATCGTGCGCAACCTCTGGCGCCTCTACGGCGGCTGGTACGACGGCAATCCCGCTCATCTGAAGCCTGCCCGCGAGCAGGCGCTGGCGGCCGAGCTCGCGGGCCTCGCCGGCGGCGCCGACGTGCTCGCCCGCCGAGCCGTCGAGCTCTCGGCGTCCGGCGAGGACGCCGATCTCCGCCTCGCGGGCCATCTCGCGGGAATACGCGGCCATGGCGGCGCCGGACTCGGCCGCTGCGCACCGGGCACGAGCGGAGGTGTTCGCCCGGCGACGGGAGGCCGAGCCGTCGCTGATGGCCAAAGGCGTGTTCTCGTGGGCCGAGGCCGAGTCACTCCGGCAAGCAGAGGCCTGAATGCCGACCAAGACGAAGACGAAGGGAAAGGGTGCTCGCCAGCAGGCCGTGCGGCGAGCGCGAGTCGCGGCCGCAGCCGCGGCCTCCCGGCGGTCGGACCGGCGGCGGTGGTGGATCGCGTTCGGCGGTGTGGCCGTGTTGCTCATCGCGATCGTGCTGGGCGCATTCGTGTCCAATCGCGGCGGCTCCTCCAAGACCGCGGCCGCCGGATCCGCGTCCGGACAACAGTGCGTCGCGATGACCGACACGCCCCCCGAGGGCGCCCCGTACGTGCCCGTCCATGTCGGTCCCGCGCCCACCCAGCTCGTGACCGAGGAGCTGCGCGCCGGTACGGGAACGGACCCCGTGCAGCCCGGCGACTCCGTGACCGTGAACTACGTGGGCGTCAACTGCCGCGACGGCAAGATCTTCGACTCGTCCTGGAGCCAGGGGCACCCCGTCTCGTTCCAGCTCGGTGACGTGATCCCCGGCTGGCAACAGGGCATCCCCGGCATGAGGGTCGGTGAGCAGCGGCTGCTCGGCATACCGCCGAATCTCGCATACGGCGCAGCAGGACGTCCCGGCATCGAACCGAACGCAACGCTGTGGTTCGTCGTCGAACTGATGAGCATCGACGCCCATTCGTCGACAACGGCACCAGGCGAGTCGGTCCCGGCAGCGCCGACATCCGCGCCCCCGCCCGTGTCGAGCTAGGACACCGACGGCACGACGTTCGCGTGCGTCTCGGCTCCGACCGGACGCGCGACCACTGCTCGGTCGCGGTCCGGCGACAGGTCGGTCCTACTGCGCCGCGACGGGCGCGCCGTGGTGGACGACGAGGCGCCAGTGCTGTCCGTCGAACACGAACATGTTCACCGCCGCCACGGTGCCGCTGATCGTCTCGCTGATCAGGTTCTCGTCCACCGTCACCCAAGCGACATCGCCCTCGATCGCGACCGCTTCGTTGGTCAGGATGAACTGCAGTGGCGTGGCGTTGCTGAACAGGGCGAACCACGACCCCGACACCGACGCCCACCCCCGCAACGTCTGCCAGCCCGGATGGGTGCACACGACCCGGTCAGAGTGCTCCCACGAGTCCGACATGGCGTCGATGTCGCGGCCCTCGAATGCTTCGTAGAAGGCGCGGTTGGCGGCGAGCACATCCGCTTCGGCGTCGATGCGGCGCACCGTACCGGGTGCGCAGGGATCCCCGTCAGTGTCACACCCGTCGGTCAAGATGGGCAGGTGCCGATGGACCCACCTCGAACGCTGTCGCCGTCGAAGGTTGCAGCCTTCACCGACTGCGCGCTCGCGTTCCGGTTCTCGGCGATCGACCGCCTGCCCGAGCCGCCGTCACCGTGGAGCACCAAGGGCACGCTTGTCCACGCCGCGCTCGAACGGCTCTTCCTGCTCGCCCCCGGCGATCGCACGATCGACGCTGCGTTCGTCGCGCTCGACCAAGCGTTCTCCTCCCTCTCCCTCGACGCCGAGTTCGTCGACCTGCACTTGAGCCCGGCCGAAGAAGCCGCCTTCCTCGACGACGCCCGTCGGCTCGTCCGCAACTACTTCCGCCTCGAGGACCCGACGCTGGTGCGCCCGATCGGCGTCGAGTTGATGCTCGACGCCGACATCGGCGGCGCCCGCGTACGCGGGATCATCGACCGGCTCGAACTCGACCACAACGGCGAGCTGGTCGTCACCGACTACAAGTCCGGCAAGGCACCCGCCGAGCGCTACGAACGAGGCCGTCTCGACGGCGTGCAGCTCTACTCGCTGTTGTGCGAGCGCAACTTCGGTCGCCGCCCGGCCCGGGTCCGACTGCTCTATCTCGGCGATCCCCTCGAGATCAGCACGAGCCCGAGCGATCAGTCGACGAAGGCAGCCGAGCGCAAGGTCGGCGCCATCTGGACGGCGGTCGAGCGGGCGTGCGCGCGCGACGACTTCCGCCCGAGGCCATCGCGGCTGTGCGAGTACTGCGCGTTCCGCACGTACTGCCCCTCCTTCGGCGGTGATCCCGACGAAGCCACTCGCGTCGCGGCCGCCACGCGCGCCGGTACGCTCCCCGACCTTGCCCAAGTCGCTCTCGCCGACTGACTTCAAAGGTCGCGTCCGCGCGTTCGACGACCGTGTCGACGCCATCTTCGACCAGACACGCGGCCATCCGACGATCGACCGCCTCATGTACGGCGCGTCCGAGCTCGGTGACTTCTCGCTGCTCTGGCACATGGTGGGAATGGCCCGTGGGCTGACCTCCGACCAGCGAGCCGACGAGGCCATCCGCCTGTCGGTCATCCTCGCGGGCGAGTCCCTGCTCGTGAACGGCGTGATCAAGTCGTTCTTCCGCCGGACACGGCCGGTCTGGGATCAACCGCGCGCATTCCGCATCCGCCGGCCGCGCAGCAGCAGCTTCCCCAGCGGCCACGCCAGCGCCGCGTTCACGGCGGCCACGGTCCTGAGCGAAGGCGATCCCCTGTGGCCGCTGTACTACGCGGCCGCCGCAGTCGTGGCCTCGAGCCGGACATACGTCAAGATCCACCACGCCTCCGACGTCGTCGCCGGGATCGCCACGGGCCTGGTCATCGGCCGGATCGCCCGGCGAGCGTGGCCGAAACCCGGAATGTCCCGGGCCTAGATGTGTTGGACGTCACATGACCCTTTCTTTCGCCGTCACCTGGGATTACCGCTGCCCGTTCGCCCGCAACATCCACGAGCACCTGCTGAACGCTCAGGCCGGCGGAGCCGACTGGGATCTGCGGTACGTGCCCTTCTCGTTGGGGCAGGCCCACGTGGCCGAAGGCGAGACCGACGTGTGGGACGAGCCCGACAAGGACACCGGCATCGTGGCGTTGCAGGCCGGCGTCGTCGTCCGGGATCGGTTCCCGGACCGGTTTCAGCAGGTCCATCGGGCCCTGTTCGCCGCTCGGCACGACGAAGGACTCAAGCTCCAGGACCGCGACGTCGTGCGCAACGTGCTCGCCACGAACGACGTCGACGTCGACGAGGTCTTCTCTGCGATCGACGACGGCACTGCCCTCAAGCAGGTGCGGACCGAGCACGAGGCGGCAGTCGCCGGCCACAGCGTCTGGGGGGTGCCGACATTCATCTCGGGCGACGAGGCCGTGTTCGTCCGCATCATGGATCGGGCGCCGGAGGGGACGGATCAGAACCTGTCGCGCGACACGATCGAGCGCCTCGTGAACGTCCTCGATTCGTGGCCCAACCTCAACGAGTTCAAGCACACCTCGATCAAGCGCTGACCCCGTTTCGGCGTTCATCACCCACATGCCGTGTGGGCGACGAACGCCGGTTCAGGCAGATCTGGGCGCTGCGCCCTCCCACTAGCCTGAGCTGATGGCCGCCACCAGGCCGGTGCTCGGCGAGCACCGGATGAGCGACGTCGAGGCCCTGATGTGGAACCTCGAGAAGGACCCATATCTCGCCTCGTCGTTCGCGAACGTCACGCTGCTCGACCAGCCACCGGACCCAGCCCGCCTGCGGGCCCGCCTGGCGCATGCCGTGAGCGTCGTGCCTCGACTGCGCCAGCGTGTGGTCCCGGCGCTGGGCCGGCTCGCGCCACCGGAGTGGCAGGACGATCCCAACTTCGACCTCGACTACCACATCCGCCACATCGCGCTGCCCGAGCCCCGTACCGAGCGGACGCTCTTCGACCTCGCGGTCGTGCTCGAAGCGGCGCCTCTCGACCGCACCCGGCCGTTGTGGGAGTTCACGATCATCGACGGTGTCGGCAGTGGCGGCGCGGCGTTGTTCCAGAAGATCCATCACACCGTGACCGACGGCGAAGGCGGCGTGCGCATGTCCGCCGAGTTCATCGACTTCAGCCGGGAGGGCACGCCCGACGATCCGCCGGCGCCGACCGAAGCCGCAGCGACGAATCGGAGCCGCCGGCGAGCTTCGTCGCCACCGCGACCGAGACTGCGGCGCACAACATCCGCCGCGGAGTGGGGCTCGGACGCCGTGCTGCTGTCGGAACCGCCGACTTGCTACGCCATCCAGAGCGCATCCCGGCCGTCGGCATCGAGGTGGCTGCATCCATGCAGTCAGCTGGCGCGTCAAATCGCAGTCACCGATCGGGCTCATTCGCCGCTGTGGACAGAACGCTCGTTGCGCAGACGGTTCGAAGTCCTGCGCGTACCGCTCGACGACACGAAGCGCGCCGCGAAGGCACTGGGAGGAAGCATCAACGACCTGTTCGTTGCCGGCGCGGCGGGGGCTGCGGGCGCGTATCACCGAGCCAATGGAATCGACGTCGATGAGCTTCGGATCTCGATGCCGGTGTCCACTCGTACGGACCGCTCGATGGGTGGCAACGCCTTCACACCGGCAAGAGTCCTCGTGCCCGTCGGCATCACCGACCCGGTCGAACGCTTCGCCGCCAGTGCGCGACCGGTTGAACGTGACGAAGACGGAACGATCGCTGGCGATGGCCGGAATCGTTCGCGGGTGTCGCGAACGTGCTTGCCGACCTCGGTCCTCGTGCGGTTCGCGCGCCAGCAGATCGAAACCGTCGACTTCGCAACATCCAACGTGCGAGGTGCGCCGTTCGACCTCTACGTCGCCGGCGCCAAGATCGTCGCCAACTATCCGATGGGTCCGACCGGCGGCACCGCGTTCAACCTGACCTTGCTGTCGTCAGGCGGGTCGCTCGACATGGGACTGAACATCGACGTCGCCGCCGTCGACGATCCCGAACTGCTACGCACCGAGCCTCGAGGATTCGTACGCGGAGCTGCTCGCTGCCGGTTCGTGAACCCGGCGCGGCCGCTCAGTTGGCGGCGGGCTCGCGTGGAGCGCTCAGCAGGGTGCGCACGTCGAGAAGGAGATCCGCGACCTCGTCCGTGGACACCAGGTCACGATGGAGCATCTCGCCCAAGCCGCGATCAATGATCGCCAGCGCTTCCGTGATCACGTCGAGTTCTCGGGTCTCGGTCATGCCCTCTCTCCAACCACTCCGGCCGCTCATGCTTCCCGGTCGAAGGTCACATGATGGCAGAGCGGTTCTCTTCGTTCGATCCACCCTACCCATCAAGAGTGACGACGAAGCGTCATGATGCAGTGTTCCGGCGTTCCCCGGCCAGCGCTCTCGGCGTTCCCCGGCCACGCAGGACGGTCGGGCCGTCGCCGGCGTTAGCGTCTCGGCCCCATGAGCCCCGGTACTCGTCCGGACGCCTACGGCGTCACCTATGCCAGCCTGATGGGCCTCGGTCCTTCCCTCGCTCCGAAGGTGGCGGCGCGGGCGACCGAGCTGGGCTACCGCCACTTCTGGACGGCCGAGACCACCGGACCGGAGGCGTTCGCGATCCTGGCCGCAGGCGGGGCCGTCGCGCCGCGAGCTCAGCCTCGGCACCGGTGTTCTCGCGTTGCAACTGCGGACGCCGATGTTGGTCGCGATGGGCGGCGCCACCCTGCAGTCCCTGCATCCGGACTCGGACATCGTCCTCGGTGTCGGCATCTCGTCGCCCGTGGTCACCGAGCGATGGCACGGCGTCCCGTACGGCGACCGCCCGCTGGCGCGGACCCGCGAGTACGTCACGCTGCTGCGGGAGTGTCTCACCGGCGAGTCCGTCACGTTCGAAGGCGACTACTACGAGTGCAGCCGGTTCCGGCTCGGCGTACGCCTCGGCGACCGTCGTCCCAAGATCGTCGTCGGCGCGCTGAACCCGAGGATGCTGCGACTCGCCGGTGAGGTGGCCGACGGCGTGCTGCTCAACTACCTCCCGTCAACGCATGTCGAATGGTCGGTCGAGCAGGTGCGCGCCGGGGAAGCGGCGGCGGGCCGCGCGCCGGGATCGACCACGATCTACGCGTACGTCCATCTCGCCGTCGCGGCGCGAGCCCGACGGAATCGACCCTGCGCGGCGCGATCTGTTCTCGTACGCGGTCGTCGACGCGTACGCCCGCAACTTCGAACGGGCCGGTTTCGCGGAAGACGTCGCTGCCGTCCGAGAACGACATCGGGCCGGCGATCGCGAAGGTGCACTGCGGCAGTCGGTGACGACTTCGTCGATGCGATCGACATCATGGGTGACGCGGACCACGTGCACGCGAGCATGCAGGCGTATGTCGACGCCGGCGTCGACGTACCGATCCTGATGCCGTTGCCGTGGGGACCCGGACCGTTGGCAGGTCATCGACGACACGATGCGTGCCGCGATCAGTGCTTGACGGCGCGAGGACTACGTTCACGACGTGGACTTGTCCGACAAGGTCGTCGTCGTCACCGGCGGTGCCAACGGCATCGGTCGAGCATTGTGCCGTCGGTTCGTTGCTGAGGGCGCACGTGGGGTCGTGGTCGTCGACCGGGACGGCGACGGCGTCCAGACCCTTGCCGCTGAGCTCGGTGACATCGCACTCGGTCTGACCGCCGACGTCGCCGTCGAAGCCGACATCGTCAACGTCGTCGAGCACACCGAAGAGCACTTCGGCCCGATCGATCTGTTCTGTTCGAATGCCGGCATCGGGGGCGGCGGTGGGATCGAGGCACCCGACGAGCGATGGCAGTCGGTGTGGGAGATCAACGTGATGGCGCACGTGTTCGCGGCGAGAGCGGTGCTGCCGTCGATGCTGGCGCGCGGTGAGGGCTACCTGCTCAATACGGCATCAGCCGCGGGACTGCTGATGAACATCGGCAACGCGTGCGTACACGGCCACCAAGCACGCTGCCGTCGGGTTCGCCGAATGGCTCGCCGTCGCGTACGGCGACCAGGGCATCAAGGTGTCATGCCTCTGCCCGCAAGGTGTTCGCACGAACATGCTCCTCGGCATGCCCGGCGACCCCTCGACGGAGGTCGTGCTCGCGCAAGGAGCCATCGAACCCGAGGATGTCGCTGACGCAGTGGTCGAGGGACTGCACGCCGAGCGGTTCCTGATCCTGCCCCACCCCGAAGTCACCGACTACCTGCGCCGCAAGGTCGAGGATCCGGACCGGTGGCTGTCGGGGATGCGGCGCCTCCAACGCCAGATCAACGAATCCCTCGCGTGACTTCTGGACGCAGTGGACCAGAAGACCCTCCGCATCTACGAAGCGAACGCCCTCGAGTGGGCGAACGTCCGTAAGCCCAATCGCACTGAGCTCACTCGAGCGCTGGCTGCGCGTTCGTCCGGACCGAGCGTCGATCTCGGCTGCGGGCCCGGTTGGCACTCCGGCCTGCTGCCGAAGCCGGTCGTCGCACTCGACGGCGCGCTGGCGATGTTGCGACTCGTCTCGCGAGAACACGCCGGCCGCGCTCCCCGTTCAAGCGGACCTCGAGGCGCTCCCCTTCCGCCGTGAGGCCCTCACGACGGCATGGGCCCGCAACAGCTATGTCCACCTGCCGCGCGCGAACGTGCCCGGCGCGCTCGCGGACCTTCATCGCGCCCTCGCTGTCGGTGCTCAGGCGATGGTGCTGGTGCTGCTCGGCGACCGCGAGGGACGCAACATCTTCAGGCGCAACGACTTCCCCGATCGCTTCTTCTCACAGTGGGACCTCGATCAGTTGCTCGACGTCGTCGTCGGTGCCGGATTCGACGTCGACGGCTACGACGTCCACGGCGAGACCGAGTACGAGGTCCACGTTCGGCTCACTCGAGCACGGACGCTGGCCGACCTCGTGCGTCCGGACCTGCGGCTGCTGGTCGTGCGGGCTCAACCCGAGCCTCTATGCAGCCGACGCCGGGATCGGGTTCGCCCGGCCGGGTAACCGGTTCTGGCCCGCGGCGCTCGCGGCCGGCATCGCGTCACGCGACCGCGATCCATGGCATGCGTTCCGCCGCGCACAGCGTCGGATTCACCGATCTCGTGAAGCGAGCGACGGTCGCTGCGAGCGAGCTCACGAGGGACGAGTACCGCGCCGGCTACGCCCGTGTCGAGCGGCTGGTGCAGTGGCTGCAGCCCGGGGTGGTCGTGTTCGTCGGCCTGGCGGGATGGAGAGCAGCGGTGGATCCGCGTGCCAAACCGGGCCGGCAACCCGATGGCATCGGCGGCCGTCCTGCGTACGTGATGCCGTCCACGAGCGGCCTCAACGCCCGCGTGCCGCTCGCCGAACTGATCGACCACCTGCGAGCGGCTGCCGCCATCTCGGGCTGAGAGCTGTCGTCGTCGGGAGGCGCTCAGACGAGGGCGTTCGACCCGCGGAGACGTCCGGTCAGCATGCTGCCCCGGGTACCGCACCAGCAGACCCACCGGACCTCGATGCCGTTCATCGTGTTGTGCAGTGACTCGATGCGGCGCTCGGACAACAACACTTCACGCCCGTGCTCGGGACAGTGCACCGTGAACATGGCCTGATCCTCCATCTCGTCGGTCACAGACGCTAGTGGCAGAGATGTACATGGTCGAATGATTTCTGCCATACTGACAGCGTGTCTGCGAAGAAAACGACGCGGCGGCCCACCAGTGTGAGATCTGTTGACAGAAAACGCCACCGAGTTGCGGCGCTGCTCGCCGATGGCGCATCGCCGTTCGAGTTTGCAGTCGTGTGCGAGGTCTTCGGGTTGGCTCGTCCCGAGATCCTCGACCCTTGGCCCTACGAGCTCGTGCTGTGCTCCGTCGACGGCCGACCGGTACGGACGTCGCTGGGTTTCGTCCTCGATGGTCTACGTCCGCATGTCGGCGGCGAACGACTGCGGACACCATCGTCGTGCCGGCCTCGGGTATCCGATGCACTGGGATCGACCGCCCGACGAGATGGTCTCGAAGTTGCAACGGGCGTACCGCCGTGGGGCTCGCCTGCTGAGCGTGTGCTCCGGGAGCGTTCGCGCTCGCACACGCCGGGCTGCTCGACGGCCGGCGCGCCACGACGCATTGGATGTACACCGATCAACTCGCACAAGGCCTTCCCGGCGGTCAAGGTCGATCCAAACGTGCTCTACGTCGACGACGGTCAGATCCTCACGTCGGCGGGCACCGCTGCGGGAATCGATCTCTGCCTGCACATCGTCCGCTCGATCACGGCGCGGAGGTCGCGAACGCTGTCGCTCGCCGCATGGTCGTGCCGCCGCATCGCGATGGCGGACAAGCGCAGTTCGTTCGCGAGGCGGTCGTCACCGAGTGCGAGAGCGATCAGCTGGCCGCGACCCTCGATTGGGCGGTCGAGCATCTCGACGAGCCGTTGACCGTCGAGCTGCTCGCACGCCGCGCCTTGATGAGCCCCCGAACGTTCGCCCGCCGATTCCGCGACCGCGACGGGCACGACGCCGCTGCAGTGGTTGCTACGGCAACGGATCCTGCACGCGCAACGTCTGCTCGAGACAACCGACCTGCCGGTCGAGGTGATCGCCGAACGATGCGGCTTCGGGTCCGCCACCGTGCTGCGGACGCACTTCCGCCGCCTCGTCGACACCTCGCCGATGAGCTACCGACGAACCTTCCACGAACGCGCGCTCGTGAACTTCTCCGAGCTGACCGCAGTCGAACGAACGTCGACTGACACCTTCGAGCTCGACGTCGAGCCGTCGTCGTTCATCGTGCGCGGACCGAACGGCGGATACCTCGCGGCGGTGCTGCTTCGCGCGATGTCGATGCGCGTGGCTGACACGGGCGACGATCCGATTCGTCCGCCCCGATCGCTCACCGTGCACTACGCGCGGAGCACCGGTCGCGGGCCCTGCCACCGTCACCACCGAGCTGGTGCGCGTGGGCCGCTCGCTGGTGACGTGCTCCGCTCGCCTGGACCAGTTCGGCAAGCCCGCACTCGCCGCGCTGGCCGTGTTCTCGCCCGCCTGGACTGGCCCGCACTGGCAGCACGATCCGCCACCCGTCGTTCCCGGTCCCGACACGGTCGGGCTCCCGGTGCGCGACCGCCCGCCCCTGCCGTTCTCGAGCTATTGGGATCTCCGCTACGCGTTCGGAACGCCGCCCGGTGCCAAGTCGCCGACCGCGGAGACCGGCGGCTGGATCCGTCTCGCCGAGCCGGAGCCGATCGACGCCGTCGTCGTGGCCGCGATGGCCGACGCGTGGTTCCCGGCCGCCTTCGCCATCGTCGACGCGCCGGTGCCGACCGTCGATCTCACCATCCACTTTCGCGTCGCGCTCCCGTATGCCGGGTTGGGCCAGGAGGAATTCGTCCTCACCCGGTTTGCGAGCCGCACCGCCGTGGACGGGTTCGTCGAAGAGGACGGACAGCTGTGGGCCCCGGACGGTGCGCTCGTCGCCAACAGCCGTCAGCTCGCGATCCTGCTCCCTGGCTGAGACTCGACCGCGATCGGCGACACCCGTGGCGCGGCGGATCCTGACCACCGCGCCCGCGAACGCGGCGGCGGCGAGCACGCCGATCCCCCACCGCAGGTCGGTCGCCTGCGCGATCCATCCCACGACGGGAGGGCCGGCGAGGAAGCCGACATAGCCGCACGCGCTGAGACCGCCGACCACGAGCCCGGGCCGGGTGCTGCCGCGGCTGGCGAACGCGAGCAGCAATGGCCAGTAGATCGACACGCCGACCGCAGCCGCACCGAGACCGATCGCGGCGAGCGCGTCGTTGTTCGCTGTCGCCTCGACCAACAACCCGGCGCCTGCCAGGGCGAGACCCCATTGTGCGCCCCGCCGGTCACCGAGATGCGACGTCGTCCACCCGAGACTGCACCGCGCCGCGGTCGCCAGGCCCTGCCCCGCGACGTAGGCCGCCGCTCCGGCGACTGCCGCCAGGCCGAGGTTCGCGGCGCAGGAAGAGCACACCCCATGTCCCGATACCGCCCTCGACCACTGCGCCGATGGCGAACACGACAGCGACGGTCGCGAGCCCGGTAGCGCGCAACGAGGCAAGGCCTTCGCGCACCGTGTAGTGCTCACCGCGCTCGCCGGCCGGCAGGTCCGTGACGCGGCACCACAAAGCGAGAACGAAAGCGGCGACCGCCACGCCGGCCCAGACGGCACGGAAGCCGATGCCACGTTCGAGCAGGATGCCAGCCGTCGCGGCACCGGCAAGCGCGCCGGCGTTGAACAGCGCGTGCAGTCGCAGCAGACGCGCCGAGTCGCTGCCGAGCGCGGCCGTGCCGGCGACGTTCATGACGACGTCGACGAGCCCTCCGCCCGCCACCGTCGCCAGGAACAGCAGACAGAACGCCCATTCGTTCGTCGTCATGGCGACGCCCAGCAGCAACGCACCCCACAAGACCAGCGCACCGCTGAGCAGCGTGCGCGTGCCGAGCCGTTCGGCGAGGATGCCGCCGGCACCGTTGGCGAGAACGCCGCCGACGACCGTCGCCGCCAGAAGCAGGCCGAGGCCGGCGTCGCTGAAGCCGAGGAACCGTTGCACATCGAGCGCCACGACGGCCCACGTACCCCAGAAGAATCCAAACGTGAAGAACGACGCTCGAACCGGGCGCACGACCCCTCACTCTCGCGCGCGATCCCGTGCCGGCAACCCGTACCCTTCCGCCGTGCTCCGCCGGATCAACCGATTTCGTCCGCTCCTGGCGCTCATTGCAATCGTCTTCTTCGTCGCCGCGTGCTCGAGTGACGCAAAGCCGGACGCGTCGAGTGCATCCTCCGCGTCGGCTTCGTCCTCGCCGACCGATGCCCAGGACGGCAGCCTCTTCACCGGCACTGCCGCCGACTTCTATGCCGTACCCACTCCCCTCCCGGCGGGCAATCCCGGCGACCTGATCAGAGTGCAGGAGGTGCCCGAGTCGGGTCTCACCGACGGCACGCTCTACCGCGTGATGTACCACTCCCGATCCCTCCAGAACGCCGATATCGCGGTGACCGGACTGATCACCGTTCCCGACAGTCCTGCGCCGCCGGACGGCCGCAACGTCCTCAGTTGGGCGCACGGCACCACCGGCCTGGGCGACGACTGCGCGCCGTCGAAGCAGCCGGACCCGTTCTCGATGGGCGCCTTCGCGATGCCGTTCCTCGACGAAGGGATCATCGTGACGGCGACCGACTACGAGGGCCTCGGCACACCGGGCGTCCACCCGTACATCGTCGGTGAGAGCGAGGGCCGGGGCGTCGTCGACATCGTCCGTGCGGCGCGGCACCTGTCCTTCGCACACGCGAGCGATCGGTTCGTGGTGTGGGGTCACAGCCAGGGCGGACATGCGGCGTTGTTCGCCAACCAGATCGCGCCGACATGGGCTCCCGAACTTCACCTCCTGGGCACCGAGGCCGGGGCCCCGGCCACCGAGTTACCGCTGCTCGGCGCGCTGTTCCAGGGAGCGCCGGATCAGTCGCTCTTGATGATGGTCGTCGACGGCTTCCACGCGGCGTACCCCGATGCCGACCTCCATGCGATCCTCACCGACAAGGCCATCTCGCTGATGCCGAACGTGACCAACAGTTGTGACGACTTCAAGGTCTTCAACGGCCAGAGCTACGCGGACCTCATCAAGTCCGACCCGGCCAAGACGCCGCCGTGGTCGGATCTCATCGTCCAGAACGATCCCGGTCACACGCGCATGGACTCGCCGCTGCTCATCATCCACGGCAGCAACGACACGACGATCCCTGCAGGTGCCAGCCAGCTGTTGTTCGACCGGTTGTGCAAGCTCGGACAGGTCGTCACGCGGACGGTGTACGACGGTCAGACCCACACCAGCGTGGTGCCCACCGCGTTTCCGGATGTCAAGCGGTGGATCGACGATCGCTTCGCCGGCAAGCCGGCGCCGTCGAACTGTCCGACGCCGTGACCGCGGCCGGTCCGGCGCTCACTCGTATGCGTGGCGGAACGTGAGCGAGATGCGGGCGCTCGGCGTGTGCGACCTTCGGCACGGTGTGCTGCCACAAGCGCTGGCACGCGCCGCCCATGACGAGCAGGTCTCCTGGTCCGGGATCGAACCGAACGGATCTCCCGCCGCCCTTCGGCCGCAGCAGGAACCGCCGCTGGCCACCGAGCGAGACGATGGCGACGAACGCTTCGGGAAGCTCACGCGCCACCCGGTCGCCGTGCCATGCGACGCTGTCGGACCCGTTGCGATAGAGGTTCGCCCGAACCGACGTGAAATCGACGCCGTAGCGATCGCTGAGCACGGTTCGCATCCGATCGACGATCGCGGGACGGGTGCCCTCGTCGAAGCTCCCGTGCAGCCGGGGCTCGTCGAGCACCTTGTCGTACATGTGCACCCGACGACCCTCCCACGCGAGTTGCTCGAGCACGTGGTCGAACAGCGCATCCGCCCCGGTCACCCAACCCGGCGCATGGTCGATCCACGCATCGCCGTCGAGATGCGTTCGTTCGAGGCCGGCGAAGGAGTCGTCGACCGACGGGTCGAGGCTGCCGAGCAGCGTCCCTTGGAGGCTGTACTGCACCATTGCCAGTGTAGACGAACAGACGTTCGTCCACACTGGGCTGAGGGACACGCCGAGCGCTCTAGGGGAGGTACTGCACCTCGACGGTCAGCGGCAGCAGGTAGCGGAACCGGAAAACGCGAAAGCCGTCCTCCGATGCCTCGAGCTCGCCCACCTCGACGTCGCGGCCGTCAGCCCGCAGGTCGTCCCACAGCTGCTCGATGTCGTCCGCGGACTCGAGCGTGATGCCGAAGTGCTCGTAGTCGTGGCAGACCATGACGTCATCGCGTTCTCGAAGGTTGATGTAGGTCCGTCGGCCGACGGCGAGAGTCAGCCGGTCGGCTTGCCGGTAGGCCTCGAGCAGCTGCCATCCGAGGTGATGTCCGTAGAAGTCACAGATCGCAGCGACGTGCTCGTCCGTCAGCGTGCCCCGCGGCACGCTCATCGCGATGTGGTTCAGACCCTTCGACTGCGGCATGTCCCTACCTCGCGCTCGTCGTCCACGATGCTCGCGCTCGACGCTCGGCACGACGCTCGGTGTCCGTCAGCATCACGTCGGTGCGAGATCGCGGATCGCCTGTCGGGTGTCGACGCCGAACGGCAGCAGCGCGAGAGCCGGCGTGTCGACGCCGTTGTCGATGTAACGCTGGATGTGCTCGCGGCACGCTTCGGGCGGACCGTGCACGATGAGTTCGTCGACGAGCGAGTCCGGGATGACCTCGACCGCCCCCTTCCGATCGCCGTCCTTCCACTTCTGCCACATCGGCGCGAGGACGTCGCCTCGCCCGAGCCAGTCGTGGAAGGCCGCATACACCGGCACGTTGAGGTACGCCGCAACCGCGAACTTGCCCGCGGCTCGCACAGCCTCGGCGTCCGACGTGGGCGCCACGAAGATGCGAGCGACGACTTCACGCTTCGATCCGTCCGGCGAAGCCTTCTGCACGATCGGCGCCACCGTGGTGACGTCGTCCGCGGACAACCAATTGATGATGGCGCCGTCGCCTTCGCGTCCGGCGAGTCGCAACATTCCCTCACGAAGCGCCGCGACGAGGATCGGGACCGGCTCGGAGGGCAACACCCGCAGCTTGAAGCCCCGCACGCTGAACGTGTCGTAGTGCTGTGTCACCTTCTCGCCCGTCATCGCGGCACGCAAGAAGCGCACCATGTCGCGCGTGCGCTCGTACGGACGCTCGAACCCGATCCCGTTCCAACCTTCGACGATCACGTTGGACGACGTTCCGATGCCGAGCACGAAGCGACCCGGTGCAGCCTGCGCGAGCGAACCGGTCGACTGCGCGAGACAGGCGGGGCCTCGCGTGAACGCGGGGATGATCGCTGTTCCCAATCGCAACGACGGCGCCCACTGCGAGGCGAGGATGAGCGGGGTGAACCCGTCGGCGCCGTCGGACTCGGCCGACCACACATCGGTGTAGCCGAGGTCAGCGAGCTCGACGATCATGTCGCGCTGTTCCCCGAGCGGTGCACCGTCGAACGGGATCGTCATGCCGTAGCGCTGTGTCATCGTCCTCCCTCGTCCGCCAGCTCGGTTGCGAGCCGGTCGTCCTTGCCGCCCATCTCCGAGCGGATGGAGGCCTCGACCTCCGGTGACCAGAAGCGCACGATGCACGACTGGCTCGCGATCGCGAGCAGCGTGCCGTCCTCCGACCAGAGATGGACGAGCCCGTGACCGAACCCGTTCTGGATCGTGTGCACCTGGATGTCGAGCAGCACCCACTCGGTCGGCACGAGGCGAGCCACCCGCAATGTGTTGTCGATGCTCGTCCCGCCCGCCATCTGGCCGAGTGCCTGCCCGACGCCGAACGGCACGTAGTCGCCGAGCACGGCCAGCGCGGCGGCCGACATGTCGAGCACGTCCGGCAACCGTGCCCACATCGCGGAGTGACCCGAGCCCGGCGTGCCGTCGAAGTCCGCGAAGTCGCGGCCGTCGGCGAGGCGCATGTCGAGCCGCTGCATGATCGAGTCCTCGCTGGGGTGTCGATAGCCGCGGGGCGCGCAGTCGTCGGGCGGCGGGACGTTCGGCATCTCCTCCCACTGCCCACTGGCGTCGAGCGGCCGAGAACCGAGGGCTGCGTTCACTGTCAGGATCTCGCGGTCGACGACGTGCGCAACGGCGCGGGCTTGCGTCACTTGGCGGCCCTCTGCCGCGATGGTCACGTCGACGTCCATCATGTCGGGCGGCCTGGCGTAGGACAGGTACTGCGAGGCGGCCCACACCGCCGGACGACCGGTCGTCCCTTCGAGCGCCGCGATCGCGGCGGCGAGCCCGCAGCCGCCGAACAGGAAGCCGCCGCCGGTGCACACCGCGGGCGTGACGGCGAGCACCCATCGGTGCGGGTTGTGGGTCGGCTCCAGGCCGATGAACTGCCGTGCGTCCACCGATGTCACCCTACGGCAGCACGAACTGCGCCTCCGGCGTGCCGCAGGTGCTCGGGAATAGCACGCCGGCTCCCTGGCTTGACTGTCACACCCCCTGGGGAAGATGGAGTCATGGAACGACAGCTGCACCTGCTCGAGCCGCCGGAGCCCGATTGGCATCTCGACGAGGCCACGAAACTGATCGGGCGCAAAGGCGTGGCCGAGGCGCGTCAGGCATTGCAGCGGGCGCGCAAGACGACGGCCGACCAGCGCCGGGAAGAGGCAGCCCGACGTCGCGCCGCCGGCCTGAGCAACCGCGCTACTAGCGTCACGCCGAATGGGCGTCATCGGATGGATCGTCGTCGGCCTGCTCGCCGGTGGGCTCGCTCGGCGGGCGACGGGCTCCGAGCGCTACGGCTGCCTCGGCACGATGGCCATCGGCATCCTCGGCGGGATCCTGGGCGGCGCGCTCTTCAACCTGATCGGTGATCACGGCATCACCGACTTCGGGCTGTGGTCGATCCTCGTCGCCTTCGTCGGCGCCTGCGTGCTGCTGTTCGGCATGCAGGCTCTCGGCCTCAACCAACGAGGCCGCCGCCGCTACTGAGCGTCGACTGCGAATGTTGGTGCGATCGTGGGGTCATGG
Source organism: uncultured Acidimicrobiia bacterium (assembly GCA_963821725.1). Classification (GTDB taxonomy): domain Bacteria; phylum Actinomycetota; class Acidimicrobiia; order Acidimicrobiales; family JACDCH01; genus DATAES01. Next base: position 83,129 of record CAWGFA010000012.1, on the reverse strand, counting down.
CCCCGCAATCGACCCGAAGAACGCCTCGGCCGTAGGCTGCCAAGCATGTCTGAGCTCAACGGCAACGAAGTCGTCATCGTCGAGGCGGTCCGCTCTCCGATCGGTCGCCGAGGTGGCGGCATGTCGACCTTTCACTCGGCGGATGCGCTGTCGATCGTGCAGAAGGAGCTGATCGACCGTTCGGGCATCGATCCTGCTGAAGTGAGCCAGGTCGTCGGCGGCTGCGTGAGCCAGGTCGGCATGCAGGGCTTCAACATCACCCGCACGGCGTGGCTCACGGCCGGTCTTCCGATCTCGACCGCGGCGACCACCGTCGACAGTCAATGTGGTTCGTCCCAACAGGCCACGAACATGGCGACGAGCCTCGTCGCGTCCGGCGTCGTCGATGTCGCGGTGGCCTGCGGCGTCGAGTTGATGAGCCGGGTGCCGATGGGTTCGAGCTTGGGCAAAGACGTCGGCAAGGCCGTCCCGAAGTCCTACTTCTCGCGGTACGAGTGGACCACGCAATTCGAAGGCGCGGAGCGCATCGCCGAGAAGTGGGGCATCACGCGCGACGACACCGATCGGCTCGGCGTCGAGTCGCAGGCGCGTGCCGCCCGAGCATGGGCCGAGGGCCGGTTCGACACGCAGGTCGTCCCCATGGACGCGCCCGATCTCGGCGAGGACGGCAAACCCACCGGCACGACGCACCGCGTCGAGCGCGACGAGGGCTTGCGCGAGACGACGCTCGAAGCAATCAAGGACCTCAAGCCGGTCGCGCGGCCCGACGGCGTCCACACCGCCGCGTCGTCGTCGCAGATCTCCGACGCCGCGGCCGCCGTCCTCCTGATGACGCGGGCCAAGGCCGATGCGCTCGGTCTGAAGCCTCGAGCGCGTGTGATCGACACCTGCCTCGTGGGCAGCGATCCGGTTCTCATGCTCACCGGCCCGATCGACGCCACGCATCGTTTGCTCGAGCGAACCGGAATGTCGATGAACGACATGGACCTCACCGAGATCAACGAAGCATTCGCATCCGTCGTCCTTGCGTGGGAACGAGAGCTGAGCCCGGACCACGAGAAGGTGAACCCGAACGGCGGCGCCATCGCCCTCGGCCACGCGCTCGGTTCGACGGGTGCAGTGCTCGTCACGAAGGCGTTGCACGAGCTCGAGCGCATCGACGGCACCAACGCGCTCGTCACCATGTGCTGCGGCGGTGGCCTCGGGACGGGGACCATCCTCCAACGCGTCTGAGGGGACGGCCCGACCAGTCGGCCGCACAGTCAGACCACGCGCCGCTCCGCCGTCAGCGTGCTCGGCGTATCACCCGTGTTGACGGTTGCACTCGGTTCGAACAACAGCACCGTCGTCTCGGCGTCCGCGTACGGCTGGTGCATCCGGCCTCGGGGCACGACGGAACAATCGCCTGCTTCGAGGACGATGTCTCCGGCGTCCATCCGAATCGTCAACCGTCCTGACAGGACGAGGAAGAACTCGTCTGTCTCCGGATGGCTGTGTCGGGTGAACTCCCCTTGCACCTTGACGACCCGCACGTCGTAGTCGTTGACGACGGCGACCGTCCTCGGTGACCAGAGGTCGGTGAGCGACGCCAAGATGCCGTGGATGTTGCGAACGGGAGGCGCGTCCATCGCTCAATGATGGCGGCGCGACGAACCCCTCCGGAATGTTGGTGCGATTGCGGGGTCACAGCCCCGGGATCGACCCGAGGTTCCCCGACGATCCTGCCGTCCCTCCCCTCCGCACGCGTGCAGACCGGGCCGGGCCCGCTCGATGTCACACCCCTCCCGTACCATCGGGACACGCTCGTCGACCGGCGGTGAACGGTCTTCCTCCGCACCTGACGAGAGGACGACGCTCATGTACCGATGGTTCGCCGCTGTTGTCGCCGCCTTCCTCGCATGCGGTTGCGCCCACGGTGACGGACACAGCGCCGCGGCCGGTTCCGACGGACGGGCGACGGTCGTGCGCGTCATCGACGGCGACACCATCGTGGCCAAGGTCGGCGACTCGCGAAGAACACGTGCGCCTCATCGGCATCGACACCCCCGAGACCCACAAACCCGGCACCCGGTGGAGTGCTTCGGGCCAGAGGCGTCGGCCCGTCTTGCTGAGTTGATCCCACCGGGCACGAGCCGTGCGGCTCGAGCGCGACCGCGAGTCGCGCGACGTCTACGGCCGGCTGCTCGCCTACGTGTACCGCGAGCGACGGGTTGTTCGTCGACCTGGCGATGGTGCACGGACGGGTTCGCCGGCCCGCTTGCGATCGCGCCCAACACCGCGCACCGTGTCGAGATCGACGGCGCGGCAGCGCGCCGCCCGGGCCGCTCGATCGGGCTTGTGGGGCGCGTGCGGCGGATTCCACGTCGCCGGGAGGCGGATAGCGTGCTTCGCCGTGACGACGCTCGCGGAACGGCTGGGCCACGGCCCCGACGATCGGCTGCTGATCATCAACTGCGACGACCTCGGTTCGAGCTACGCCGCCAACGTCGGCTGCTTCGAGGCGCTCCGCGACGGCCTCGCCACGAGCTCGACGCTCGATGGTGCCGTGCCCGTGGGCCCGCGAGGCGGCGTCCCGCTACCTGGGCGAGGACGTCGGCGTACACCTGACGCTCAACGCGGAGTACGACCTCTACCGCTGGGGACCGATCACCCACGCGCCCTCGCTGCTCGATGGCGACGGTGGCTTTCCGCGCACGATCGACGACGTGTGGGATCACGCCGACCTCGACGAGGTGCGCCGCGAGCTGCGCGCGCAGGTCGAGCGGGCGATCCTGTGGGGGTTCGACGTCAGCCATCTCGACTCGCACATGGGTGCGTTGCAGCTGCGGCCCGAGTTCTTCGACGTCTACCTCGACCTCGCGGTCGAGTTCGGGCTTCCGTTGCGCTTGTCCGGCGAGTCGACAGAGCGCCTGATCGGCTTTCCGTTCCGCCAGCTGGCGCAGCGAGGCAGGCGTCGTGTTCCCCGACCACTTCGTGCACGTCCGAGGAGTCGGCAGCCGGCGCACGGTCGAGCGGATCGTGCGCGACCTGCGACCCGGCGTCACCGAGATCTACGTGCACCCCGCGGTCGACACCGCAGAGCTGCGCGCGCTCGCGCCCGACTGGGCGGCGCGGGTCGACGACCACGACCTCGTGGTGCACGACGGTGGCCTGCGCACCGCTGCTCGAACGCAGCGGGGCCCGCCTCATCGGCTACCGCCAGCTCCGCGAGCTGCAGCGGGCCGAGGCAGCGTGAGCGAGCGGAACACCCGCGACACGCGAGCACTCGCCGCCTTCGCGTAGAACCGCACCGGGCCGACCCAGGCGATCTCGGCCTCGCTCGTCCCCGACGCCTGCATGTCTTCGCACAGGCAGGCAAGCGACGCCGAGCCGACGCCGCCGTGCTGCCGGGTCGAATCGGTGGCCATCGGCCCGATCCAACCACGACGGTTGACGGAGTGTGAGGCGTAGCCGAGCGCGACCGTCGGGTCGGCTTCGGCCAGCGCGGCGAAACAGGTCCCGAGCTCGAACGCGGTCCCTCGTCGGCGACGTTCACCGCGACCGCGCCGTCACCGGACGCGAGTCCGAGCACCACACCGTCATCGCTCCAGCAACAGAACGCGAGCTCCTCCTCGAAGAGTCCCTCGTCCGGCAGTGCGCGCTCGACGATCGCGAACAGCTGAGCAGCACGTTCGCGCGCCCACACGTCCACTACCGTCGCCTTGGCATGAGTCGGGTCCGTCGTCTCGCGGTCATCGCGCTCCTGATGGCGACCGTCGGTCTCGGTGCGGGGTGTCACCACGAAGGCGCCGCGGTCCCCGGTCCGAACGACGGCGCCAGCCTCGACTTCACGAGCCGGGCGACCGTGACCGTCGACGACAACGGGATCACGCCGGGCTCGGTGCGGCGTGCAGGTCGGCGACGCGATCACGGTCGTCAACAAGGGCACGGGCGACCACGGCCTGACGAGCACGTCCATCGATACCGGCACGCTGCACCCCGGCGAGTCGACGCTCGTGTTCCTCACCGACCAGCCGGCCGGATCGACGCGTACGACCGCGACCACCCCGATCGACGGCTCGACATCGAGGTCGTCGCCAAAGGGCTCGTAGCGTCAGTACTCGGTGGACTCGTTGACCTTCTCGGCGACGGCCTTGTACTCGGCGCTCTGCGTGAAGGGCATCAGCGACATGACCTTGCCCATGTTGCCGGTGACCTTGATCTTGCCCTGCATGAACGCCGCGTTCGCATCGAGCTCGCCCTTGCTCACCTTGACGAAGTCGTCGTAGCCGACGGTCATCGTGAACTCGGCCTGCTCGTCCTCCCCCAGGCGTTCTCGAGGATCTTGCCGTTCTCGATCACGGTGTGGAACGTCGACGTCGCCGTCCGGCGCGCCGGTGACCTTGTACTGCATGCGCGCGCTCGCACCGGGTCGCTCCGGGAAGCTCCTGCGCGAGATCCTTCTGAAGATCGAGCCACTCCTGCGTGAGGAACTTGGCCATGCCGCTCCCCCGATCCGAACGTCTGCTACTGGCGGGCGCCGGGATCGTAGACAACCGGCTCGCCGAGGTGCGCTCGCACCCCGGCGAAGAGATCGTCCTCGGGGACCGAGCTGTCGACGAGGCTTCGAGCGAGCATGTAGTCGTCGTACGGGTGCACGCTGGCCGCGACCTCGTCGGGCAGCGCGAACCAGAACGGCGAGTTCGGATCGATCTGCGTGGCGTGCGCGAGCAGTGCTTCCTTGCGGCGCCCGTAGTACGCGCTGATCTCGACGCGTCGTCGTGATGCGATCGTCCTGCGACGGACGGCTGAGCCACCGCTCGTCGAAGGGCGACTCGATGCCGAGCTCGAGCATCTTCTCGTGCATCGCCTTGATCCGCTTGCCCGACCACATCGAGTAGTAGAGCTTCAGCGGCTGCCACGGGTCGCCCGCGTCGGGATAACGATCGGGATCGCCGGCGGCGTCGAAGGCGACGACCGAGATGTCGTGCACCCGCAGATGATCGGGGTGCGGGTAGCCCTCCTGGCGGTCGGGATACGTGACGATCACCTGGGGCCGCTCACGCCGGATGATCTCGACGAGCCGTCCGACGGCCTCGTCGAGGTCGGCCCGGGCGAAGCAACGAGGGTCTTCGTTCTCGGGTGTGTCGGGCATGCCCGAGTCGCGGTAGCCGAGCCAGACGACCTCGTCGTAGCCGATGATCTCCGCCGCGGTCGCCAGCTCGCGGCGGCGCACCGCCGGCGAGGTCGGCCCGGACCTCGGGACGTGTCCATCGCCGGGATTGAGGATCGAGCCGGCCTCGCCACCGGTGCAGCACACGAGCACGCACCGCGCGCCCTCGTCGTGGTACCGGGCGACCGAGCCGGCGCCCTTCGACGACTCGTCGTCGGGGTGGGCGTGCACGGTGAGCAGACGGAGTTGGTCAGTTGGTGTCATGAGAATCGCTTCGTCCGATACCGCGGAACTGGCCCCCAGACGCTACCGACACGGTGACCGATCGGCGCACCGGGAACTGACAGGATCGGGTCGTGGCCACGAGAAGGGCTGACCGCGTTCCAAGCCGTGAACCGCTACTTCGAGGAAGCGGCACGCCTCGTCGATCTCGACGACGAGATGCACTCGATCCTCACGTCGACGTATCGCGAGATCGCGGTCCAGGTTCCGGTGCGCCTCGACAACGGCGAGCTCATGGTGGTGCAGGGCTACCGCGTGCAGCACAACGGCGCACGCGGGCCGTACAAGGGTGGCGTCCGGTATCACCCGACGGCCGACCTCGAAGAGGTACGAGCGCTGGCGTCGCTGATGACGTGGAAGACGGCGCTGCTCGACGTCCCGTTCGGCGGCGCGAAGGGCGGCATCGCCGTCGACCCGACGGACATGAGCCCGACCGAGCTGCAACGCATGACCCGCCGGTTCACCAACGGGATCAGCCATGTCATCGGCGTCTACCGCGACATCCCCGCGCCCGACGTGAACACCAACGCGCAGACGATGGCGTGGATGATGGACGCGTTCTCGGCCTCGCACGGCTACAGCCCCGCGATCGTCACCGGGAAGCCGCTGTCGATCGGGGGCCAGCCCGGGCGGGAGGCGGCGACCGGGCGCGGCGTCATCTCCGTGCTCGCCGCGTACGCGCAGGAACACGGGCTCGACATGAACGGCCTCCGCGTCGCCATCCAAGGCTTCGGCAACGTCGGCTCGTGGGCCGCGATCGAAGCTGCGAACCTCGGTTGTCGGGTCGTGGCCGTGTCGGACCGGTCCGGAGGCATCCATCGACGAGACCGGTCTCGACGTCGACAAGCTCGTCGAGCACGTCCGGTCGGCGGGCAACCTCACCGGCCTCACCGGCCTCAGCGAAGGCGACGAGATCACCAACGAGGAACTGCTCGACCTGCGAGTGCGACGTGTTGATCCCGGCGGCGCTCGACGAGCAGCTCCATCAGGACAATGCCGACCACGTGCGCGCCCGCATCGTCGTCGAGGCTGCGAACTACCCGACCACTCCGAACGCCGACAAGATCCTGCACGACCGCGGGGTCGACGTCGTCCCCGACATCCTCGCCAACGCCGGCGGTGTCACCGGCTCGTACTTCGAGTGGACACGCAACATCCAGCAGATGCCCTGGACCGAGGCGCGCTTCGACGAGGCGCTCCACGACTACATGACCCGGGCCTATCTCGCCACGTCGGCATTCGCACGAGAGCGGGGCTGCACGATGCGCCAGGCAGCGTTCGCGATCGGCATCCAACGCGTTGCACAAGCAAGCCGTCTCCGGGGGTACATCTAGGCCATGACGATCGAGCAACTGACGAACGAATACATCGAGTGGATGTTCGACGAGTCCCCCACCGGCGCGAGCTTCCACGGCGCCGACGGGCGCGACGACCGACTGCCGGACCTGTCTGCCGAAGGCTGGGCGCGGCGGGAGGCAGCCGAGGACGACTGGATCCAGCGATTCGAGGCGCTCGGCGACGACGGCCTCGACCCCGACCAACGCATCGACCGTGACCTGGTCCTCAGCAGCCTGCGGGGATCGACGATCACCCGCGAGTGGCAACGGTGGCGCCGCGATCCGGACTCGTACGTGTCTGCCGGTCTCATGGGCGTGTTCTCGTTGTTCGTGCGGCGGTTGCATCCCGAACCCGACCTCGTGCGCGATGCCGTGTCCCGTCTCGGCCAAGGTCGCGAGCGTGCTCGACCAGGGGCGTGCCAACCTCGACCCCGGCACTCGCCAGCCAGTTGCTCGTGCAACCGCGCGTTGGGACAGTGCCGGGCCGCGATCGTGTACTGCCGCGACCTGCTGCCGCCGGAGGTGTCCGACGAGAAGGGTCGAGCCGAGATCGCCGAGGCGGGCGCGGCCGCGGCCGCAGCGTACGAGTCCTTCGCCGCGTTCCTCACCGACCTGGCCGACAAGGCCACCGGCGACTGGGCCCTCGGCGAGCAGCGTTACTCCGCGCTGCTCCGCGACAAGGAACTGCTCGCTGACGACGCCGCGTCGTTGCGCGAGCGCGGTCGCGCGCAACACCAATCGCTGGACACCGAGCTGCGCGGCGCTGTGCCGCGACGCGTGGGGAGACGAGGACTGGCGCGCCCGGCTCGACACCGTCAACGAGGACCGTCCGATGACGCCCGGCGAGATGCGCGAGGGGTACGAGCACTGGACCGAGGCGGCCCGAACCTTCCTGCACGAGCACGACCTGGTGTCGTTCCCCGACGGGGAAGAATGCAGCGTCGAGCCATCGCCTCCGTTCCAGCGGCCAGTGCTCGCGGTGGCCTCGTACTTCCAACCTCCGGCCATGCGCCCGAGCCTCAAGGGACGCTTCAACGTTCCGTACCCGCCTGACGGAACCTCCGAACAGGATCTCGCCGAGCGGCTCGCGGACAACAGCTACGCGAACATGGCGACCACCAGTGTCCACGAGGCGTACCCGGGACATCACTGGCACTTCGCGTGGCTGCAGGCCGACGCGACGCCGATCCGCCGCCTCGTGACCACGCCGTATTTCGTCGAAGGTTGGGCTCTCTATGCCGAGCGCATGATGCGGGAGCAGGGCTTCTTCACCGATCCCTCGCAGGACCTGTGTCATCTCGCCGCCCGCATCTTCCGCGCCGCGCGCATCGTGGCCGACACGAGCCTGCACTGTGGCGACATGACGTTCGACGAGGCCGTCGACTACATGCACACGAACTCGCCGCTGACCGAGGCAGTGGCTCGCGTCGAGGTCACGCGCTACTGCGCGTGGCCGACGCAGGCGGCCTCGTACCTCACCGGCTCACTCGAAATCGAGCGCTTGCGCGAGCGTTGGCTCGCCCAGGAGAACAGCTTGCGTGAGTTCCACGACCGGGTCGCGGGCTCCGGTGGCATGCCGATCGCGCTGGCCGAGCGCGCATTGTTCGGATGAAGCGCCTGTGGTGGGCGCTGCTGTGCGCCTGCGTCGTCGTGGCCGGGTGTGGAAGCGACGGACGAACGTTGCGGGCGCCGGCGTCGGGAGCGAGCGCGCCGCCCGTGCCGAGGTCGTCGACGACGGCGCCAGGCGAAGTCGCTGGCGCCGTTACGGGGAACACGACCGGATTCGAGCTGACCAGTCCCGCATTCGCAGCGGGAGCTCCGATCCCCGTCGTGCACACGTGTGACGGCGACAACGTGTCGCCCCCGCTCGCATGGGGATCCGTTCCGACCGGTACCGTCGAGCTCGCGCTGACCCTCACGGATCCAGACGCCAACAACTACATCCACTGGGTCATGGCGAAGATCGATCCGAGCGTGCAGGCGATCGCCGAAGGCACGGTGCCCGATGGTGTGGTCCAAGGCACGAACAGCACGAACAAGGTCGGATGGACGGGGCCGTGCCCGCCGAAGGGGTCACCGCACCACTACGTGTTCACGCTGTACGCATTGACCGAGCCGAGTGGACTGACCGACGGCGTCTCCGGAAAGAGCGCCGTGTCGATGCTCATGCAACGCAAAGCCGCAACGACGACCCTGGTCGGTACCTACCAACGAGCCGGGTGACCGCAGCCGCCCGGCTGGGGTCATCGGACGTCGAACCCGCGCACGCCTCTCGGTTCCTCGTCCGTGACATGCACGTTCGTCACCACCGCGCGCGGCGGGCCGATACGCGCCCAGTCCACGAAGCGTGCGACCGCATCGGCGTCGCCCTCTGCAGCGAGCTCGACCGAACCGTCGTACCGGTTGGCCGCCGACCCGGCGATGCCGAGCCTCGCCGCCTCCCGCTCGGCACTGGCGCGGAACCACACGCCCTGAACGCGACCTTCGACCACGATCCGACGCCGCACGACTTCGGCCAAGGCCTGCGAACCTAGCGGTGTGTCCGTCACCGACGTCCTGACCGTCGCGGTGCTCGCGTTCGTCGGCGTCCGCATCGCCAGCGGAACCCGGTTCGCGCTCACGGGCGCGGGCCGCGGTCGCGTGGCGCTCATCGTGCGCGGTCTGCGGGTCCGCCATTTCATTCCGCCGGTCCCGGTCCTCTGCCTCGTCGTGCTGGCGGTGATCGTGCTCTTGCAGGTCCCCCTGCTCGACTTCGGGTGGTGGTCGGCGCTCGGCGGCGTCGGCAACCCCGTCACGGGCAACACGGAGCGCACCGCCGGGACCGCGCTCGAGTGGATCGTTCCCCTGTGCTTCATCGTCCTGCTCGTCCCGGCGCTGCCGCTCTTCGCCGAGGCAGAGGAGCGGATGTTCCGGCTCGGCTCCGAGACCCGTTCGCAGTGGCAACGCTTCATCAAGGGCATCCAGTTCGGTCTCATGCACGCGCTCATCGGCATCCCCATCGGCGCCGCGCTCGCCCTGAGCATCGGCGGCTGGTACTTCACGTGGTGGTACTTGTGGGCATTCCGACACACCGGGAGCAGTGTCGCGGCGACGTTCGAGAGCACGCGTGCGCACCTCGCATACAACTTGACAGTCGTGGTGATCGTCCTTGCCGTCGTGCTGCTCTTCCCCACCTGAGCGCCCACCCAAGGTCAGCCGCCCTCGTTGCCGCCCTTGTTGTCGCCTCCGGGGCCGTGCTTGCCCTTGCCGTCGCCACGTTGCGACGGCGTGGCGGGCGGGACCGTGGTCGGCGGTGTCGTCACCGCGGCGGCCGTGGTCGGCGGAACAGTCGTCGCCGTTGTCGTCGACGTGGCCGCGGGCGCAGGTCCGCCCGAGGTCTTCCCTCCGACGAGGACCAAGATCAGTGCGAGCGCGACGACGACAGCGGCGAGTGCGGCGAGCAGCGGTCCTCGCTTCTTCAGGACCATCGGCGCGCGCGACGCCGGTGGCGGCACGGGCATCACAGCGGTGTGCTCGCTCGTGGCGCTGCGGTTGTCGAACGCGTCCTCGACCGCTTTCGCGCGCGGCCGTCGCGCCGGGTCGATGGCGGTCATCGCAGCGAGGAGCGACGCGAGCCACGGTGTCTGCACAGGGATCTCGGGTGAGCGCTGGAGGCGAGCCATGGCCGCCTCGGTCGGCGGTCCCGCGTACGCCCGCTCGCCGGTGAGCGCTTCGAGCAGGACGAGTCCGAGCGCGTACACGTCGGCCTCAGGGCCGACGGTCTCTCCACGTACCTGTTCGGGCGCGAGGTAGGCGGCGGTCCCGATGACGAAGCCGGTCTCCGTGATGGCCGCGACCGCCGCGCTGTCCAGCAGACGGGCGATGCCGAAGTCGGTGAGACGGACGTTGCCGTCGCGGTCGACGAGCACGTTGCCGGGCTTCACGTCGCGGTGCACGATGCCGAGGCCGTGGGCGTGGGCCAGCGCTCCCGCGAGGGCCGTGCCCATGCGCTGCACCTCGTCCTCCTCCATCGGTCCGCGTTCGATGACTCGGGACAGTGGTTCACCGTCGACGAGATCGAGGACGAGGTACGGGACGCCGTCGCACGCGCCCTCGTCGCGCAGACGCACGATCGCGGGATGGTCGAGGCGCTCGAGTGTGCGAGCCTCTCGCGCGAATCGGCGGATGTCGGCCGCGGCGGCGTTGCGCAGGACCTTGACCGCCACCGGCACGCCCCGTTGGAGATCCTCGGCCCTGTAGACATCGGCGACGCCACCTCGTCCGACCAGGGGACCGAGCGCGTAGCGATCACCGAGGACGGACGTGGTCGCCTGCACACCGCGAGGTGTACCCGGGTAACGGTTCCCGAATACAGTGCCGTCGGGGAGGTGGGTTGCATGACGGTTGACGTGCGCTTCCGCGTGGACGGTGCCGAGTCCGTGCCGCGCGATCCGGCGTCGTTCTTCGAACACGACCTGCCGTCCGCGCTCGACGCGGCAGCGCCGACGATGGCCGACGCGCTCGAGTGGCTGCACCTGGTCCCGCTGACGGTCCTCGTCGAGGACAGCGGCGAGGCGTGGACGCTGTCGGCGAACGGCAGTGTCACGGTCGAGCGGGGCGCAGCGTCCGAAGGCGCGACGGTGTGCATGACTGCAGAGCAGATCGCCGATCTCGCCGCGGACCAGGCGAGCTTCATGGGCTTCTTCACGTGGGGCACGCTCGACCAGCGCGCCGGACGCCTCGAGCAGCTTCTCGACTGGTGGCTCGTCCTGCGCGGCGCGCTCGACGGCCGCGAGATCTACACACCCGGGTCGATTGCCTTCACGGCCACCGACGGACGTGTGCTCGACCTGCACCAGTCGTTCCGTCCTGACGACGATCCGGCACTGCAGCGCGCGTTCTTGGAGGAGGCAGGTTTCCTCCACATCGAGGGCGTGTTCCGCGACGACGAGATGCTCGAACTGGAAACGGACATCGATCGCCACGCGAGTGCGTACGCACCCGACGACGGCAAGTCGTGGTGGGCGAAGACCGGAGACGGTTCCGAGCGGCTGGTCCGGCAATACGGTTTCGACCAACACTCAGAGCACGCGAAGGCGCTGCTCGAAGACGATCGCTTCCTCCGCATCGGGCAGATCACCGGCGACGGCCACGAATCGGCCAAGACGTGCCAGGCCCTGACCAAGCCTCTCGGCGTCGTGTCGGGCATCTCCGACGTGCCTTGGCACAAGGACTGCGGGCTCGGCCGGCACAGCTACGACTGCTGCGGCATGACGGTCGGGATCTCCGTGACCGGAGCAGACGCGACCTCGGGACAGTTGCGGGTGATCGCCGGGTCGCACCGCGGACTGGTATGGCCGGCGTTCTCACGCAAGGGCATGGACCTCCCCGAGATCGATCTACCGACGAAGACCGGCGACGTGACCGTCCACCTGTCGTGCACGACGCACATGTCTCAGCCCCCCGTCGACCGTGAGCGCCGCGTGATCTACTCGGGTTTCTCGCTCCCGCCCGCGGACCCGGCCGCGGTGGCGTCCGGTCGGAAGCGACTGTTCCGGATCAGGGAGTCGATCCCCGAGGGCGTATCGCAGAAGCCGAGCGTCGCCGCCGCGGACTGACGTCAGCCGGGGTTGCTCCGCCTGAGGGGCGGGCGGCGATACGGCAGCGAACGGTCGCTGACCCACGGCGCGTACGGCGCCATCGTCAAGCCGGCGAGCGCGAGCAGAACCGTGTCGTAGTTGACTCGCCAGCCGTGGTAGTCGCGCCAGCACTGGTCACGGTCCGGGCGCAGGGGCACCCCGTACGACGCCAGTTCGTCGTACAGGGCTTCGAACTCGCTGCGGTCGATACTGATCGGGTCGTCCGGTCCTGGATCGTGATCGTTCGGGATCCCGAAGTAGTCGGCGATGCGGCGAAGGGCCAGGTAGCCGGCGCGGATGCACAGCTGCGCCTGCGCGTTCGGCGGCAGGTCGAGGGTCGAAGCGCGCAAGGCGGCGGTGTCGAGGACGACACCGGCTGCACTCACCCACGATCGCCGGTGGCTGATCGAACGGAAGAAGACGAGCGACGGCTGCGAGGTGTGCGTCTCTTCGACGTCGGCGAACCAGCTCTCCCATTCGTCCCACAGATCGTCGAGCGCTTCGAGACGGTTCAGCTCCTGATGGCGGCGGATCATCTTCATCGTGCTGTACGGCTCGCCCGCCCGAGTGGTCAGGCGCGCGACCTGCAGCTCCCGACGCTGGAATGCGCTGTAGATCGACGGGAGGTAGCTGATGAGGAGGGCGATGAGGCCGAGCCCGAGTGTCGCTTCGACGAACGCGGCGATGTGTGTCGCGAGCGACGGCGCCGGTTCGAAACCGAGCGTGAGGAGCGACGACCCGGAGAGGTAGAAGGCGGCGCGCAGCGGATCGACGCCGAGTGCCCAGTGGATGGCGGTGAAGCCGGTGATGACGAGCGCGACCCAGACGCCGGGAAGGATCACGAGCGCGATCGGCGAGAACATCGCGTACGACCGGTCCCGCTGCTCGTAGGTCTTGGCCCGGCGGACCCAGATGTTGAAGATCGACCGGATCGAGACGAACACCGCCCTCGTCAACAGAACCGGCTCGCCACGCGGAAGGATCACCGTGCGGATGGCGGAGAGGAGGACGACGAGCACCAGCGCAGAACCGGCGATGAATGCCGCGAGTCGTCCGAGTTCGGCCACGGCGCAGGAGCCTACGGACCTGCCAGTACTGTGCCGCCATGCCCGACCCGACCACGATCCTCGACACGATCAACCGCTATGTCTCGACGTTCACGGCCGGGGATCGCGCTGCCTGGCTGGAGTGCTTCACGTCCGACGCGACGATGGAGGATCCCGTGGGGACGCCGGTGAAGCACGGTCGCGACGAGATCGCCGGCTTCTACGACCAGAGCACGGGATCGGCGGACAACGTCGAACTGCGGCTGGGCGCAGATCCGGTGGTCTGCGATCAGCAAGCCGCGTTCCTGCTCGAGATCGTGGCCACGGTCGGTGACGCGAAGCTCGGGATGAACGCCATCGACGTGATGACCTTCGACGACGACGGCCGCATCACATCACAACGGGCCTTCGTCGACTTTTCGAAGCTCGCACCCCTGGACAGCTGAACGTCGAATCCTTCCGAACTCCGGGTCGCCGTGCTGCCCCCCCAACATTCGACAGGGGGGTCAGCGGAAGTCGCGGCTCCGGATGGGCGCGTGAAGAGGTAGGGGGTCGATGCGTTCGGCGTTCACGTTGATCACGCCGTCTTGCTTCTCCAACCGACCGCGGATGAGCAGCGCGGGACACGAACCGACCACGCGGCGGTAACGCACCCAACATCCTCTCGAGCACACGACGTTGATGAGGCCGGTCTCGTCCTCGAGATTGACGAACGTGATGCCGGCCGCGGTCGCGGGACGTTGGCGATGCGTCACGACGCCGGCGACGAGAACCTTCTCGCCGTTGTCGACGGCGGCGAGACCGGTCGCAGGCGTGACGCCCATGGCGTCGAGCTGCGGTCGTTCGAAGCGAGTGGGATGACCTTCGGGCGCCACACCGGTCGCCCACAGGTCGGCGTTCGATTCCTCACGGTCGGACATCCCCGGCAGCGCCGGCGCCTCGACTCCCGTCACGATCCCGGCGAGCCGGTCGGGCCGGGTCTGCGCGACCGCGCCCGCCGACCACAGCGCTTCACGGCGTTCGTGCGCGAAGCAGCCGAACGCACCGGCTGTGGCCATGGCCTCGAGCTGGGGCAGCGCGAGCGACGGAACCCGCCGCGCCAGGTCTTCCATGGACTCGTACGGCCGCCCGGCCGCGATCTCGTCGGCCAGTTCCTCACCGATGCCGCGCACCGAGCCGATGCCGAGCCGCACGACAGGACCGGCCTTGCCCCACACCGCCGGCGGTGCGTCGTGGGGCGCACGTGCCAGCTGCATGTCGGGCTCGATCTCGAGCGTCGCCTTGGCTCCCGAGGCGTTGAGATCGGGGGTGCGGATCTCGACGCCGTGACGGCGGGCGTCTTGCACGAGCGAGTGCGGTGAGTAGAACCCCATCGGTTGCGCGTTGAGCAATCCGGCGCAGAACGCAGCGGGATAGAACCGCTTGAGCCACGAGCTGGCGTACACGAGGTAGGCGAAGCTGACGGAGTGGCTCTCGGGGAAGCCGTAGTTGGCGAAGGCCGAGAGCTTGTCCCACATCTGATCGGCGACGTCGCCGACGACACCGCGCTCGGCCATGCCGTCGTACAAGCGCTGGCGGATGCGCTCCATGCGCTCGCGGCTCCGCTTCGAAGCCATTGCCTGACGGAGCTGGTCGGCCTCTCCGGGTGTGAACCCGCCGATCTCGATGGCGATCTGCATGAGCTGCTCTTGGAACAGCGGCACGCCGAGCGTCTTCTCCAACACCGGTTCGAGCAAGGGGTGCAGGTACGTCACCGGCTCGGAGCCGTTGCGTCGCCGGATGTACGGGTGCACCGAGCCGCCTTGGATCGGACCGGGACGGATGAGCGCGACCTCGACGACGAGGTCGTAGAAGCATCGGGGCTCGAGGCGCGGCAACGTCGCCATCTGTGCCCGTGACTCGACCTGGAACACACCGACGGAGTCGGCGCGACACAACATGTCGTAGACCGCGTCGTCCTGCGGGACGGTGGCGAGCTCGACGGAGTCGTGGTGGTGCTCGTGCACGAAGTCGAGCGTGTGGTGCAGCACGCTCAGCATCCCGAGACCGAGCAAGTCGAACTTCACGAGCCCGGCTGCCGCGCAATCGTCCTTGTCCCACTGCAGCACCGACCGGATCGGCTCGTCGCCGGTGCCGTTGCGACCGGTGAAGCGGCCCCATTCGATGGGGCACACCTCGACGATGGGCCGATCGCAGATCACCATGCCGCCCGAGTGGATACCGAGATGGCGCGGGAAGTGCTCGACCTGCTTCGCCAGCTTCAAGACCGGCAGTGGGATCTGGTGCTCGTGCTGCTGTTGCTTGATGGTCGTGTCGAGCGGGCCCCATGGGTCGGCCTGCTTCGACCATGCGTCCTGCTGGCCGGTGGAGTACCCGAGCGCCTTCGCCATGTCGCGGATCGACGACTTCGCTCGATACGTGATGACGTTCGCGACCTGCGCGCGCGTGCTCGCGGTCGTAGCGCTCGTACACGTACTGGATCGCCTCTTCGCGCCGCGTGCTCTCGATGTCGATGTCGATGTCGGGTGGGCCGTCGCGCTCGGGCGAGAGGAACCGTTCGAACAGCAGCCCGAGCGTCACTGCGTCCGCGTTCGTGATGCCGAGCGCGTAACAGACCGCACTGTTGGCCGCCGAGCCGCGCCCCTGGCAGTAGATGTTCGACCGGCGGCAGAACTCGACGATGTCCCACACGACGAGGAAGTAGCCCGGGAAGCCCAGCGACTCGATGAGGTCGAGCTCGTGGTCGATCTGCGCGTAGGCCTTGCCGGTCGTGGGATCGCCCCTCGGCCCGTAGCGGCGCGCTGCACCCTCGTCGGCCAGCTTGCGGAGGAACTGCATCTCGTCGAGATCGTCGGGACACGGGTACGGCGGCAGGTCGGGCGCGACGAGATGGAGGTCGAACGCACACTCGAGGCCGAGTGCTCCTGCTCGCTCGACGACGCCGGGATAGCGGCGGAACACGTGCTGCTGCTCGAAGCCGGCGCGCAAATGAGCGGTCGAGGCGGCGGGCAACCAACCGTCGAGCTCGTCGAGACTGCGGCGTGCTCGCACCGCGGCGAGCGCGGTGGCGAGTTGGCGGCGCGACTGCTGCGCGTAGTGCACGTTGTTGGTGGCGATGCATTCGACACCGGCGCGGCCGGCGACGCGAGCGAGCGCGTCGTTGCGGGCAGAGTCGAGCGGATCACTGTGATCCCACAGCTCGACGGCCACGTTGTCCTTGCCGAACACTGCGACGAGATCGGCCAACGCACGCGCAGCTGCTGCCGGACCGTCGCGCACGAGCGCAAGGGGCACCGTCCCCTTGCGGCAACCGGTGAGCACGAGCCAGTGCCCGGCGTGCACCTGCGCCAGCTCGGACAGCGAATAGACGGGTTTGCCCTTCTCACGGCCGCGCAGGTGTGCCGCGCTCAGCGTGCGGGCCAAGCGGGCATAGCCCTGGGGGTCGCGGGCGAGCACGACGAGGTGGTGCCCTTCGGGATCGGCCTCGCCGTTCTGCGGCTTGCGCAGCTCGAGGCTCAGCTCCGAGCCGAACACCGTGGGCATCCCGATCTCGCGAGCGGCCTCCGCGAAGCGGACCACGCCGTAGAAGCCGTCGTGATCGGTGAGCGCGAGCGCCTCGAGGCCGAGGTTCGCTGCTTCTTCGACGAGCTCTTCGGGATGCGACGCGCCGTCGAGGAAGCTGAAGTTGGAATGACAGTGCAGCTCGGCGTAGGGCACCGAGCCTCGCCGCCGCTGCACCCGTGGCTCGAACGGCTGGCGCTTGCGGGACCAGGCGGGGCTGTCGCCCCCGTTGGCGGAAGGCGGTACGTTGCTCGGGCGCCCGGCAACGCGGTTGTCGGAGAGACGTCGTTCGAGCTCGGACCACGGCATCGCCGGGTTGTTGAAACCCACGACCTGAGCCTATCGAACACGTGTTCGCCTGGCGAGGGGAAGTTTTGGACGCGGGTGCAGGCGACAACGAGCGAAGGTGCAGGATGCACCGGAGCGAGTCGAAGGAGCAGCGCAATGCCGTACGTCGAAGGCCGGATCGTCCACGACGCCGACGCGCACATCATGGAGACCCCCACGTGGCTGCGCGACCATGCCGACCCGGACATCCGCGGCCGCATCCAGCCGTTGCGCCTCGAAAGCGGCAACGAGTTGCGCCAGACGGGTGATCCCGACGAGCAGCTTCGCGACCTCGACGCCGCGTTCCGCAGGCTGGCCGCGAAACATGCGTCCGACGAGTACCGCGCCGTCGAAGCCGACGAGATCATGTTGCGAAAGAACTTCGCTGCAACCGGGTCGTTCATCGCGGACGACCGGCCGCGCGCACTCGACCTGATCGGCGTCGCCAGCCAGTTGGTCTTCAACACGTTCCACAATCGGCGGCTGCACGACTGGGAACACGGCGACGATGTCGATTTCGCCTACGGCGTCGCGCGCGCCCACAACCGCGGGATGATCGAGTTCTGCTCGGTCGACCCACGTCTGCTGGCGACGTGTTACGTCCCGCTTGCCGACCTCGAGCGCGCCGCAGCGATGACCGACGAAGTGCTCGACGCCGGAACCGCCGCGATCCTCGTCGCGTCCGGTTGCCCGCGCGATCACTCGCCGAGTCACATCGGCCTCGATCCTGTGTGGGCGCGCGCGCAAGAGGCGCACATTCCTGTCGTGTTCCACGTCGGTGGCACGGGCGATCTGATCGACGAGCGCGTACTTCCACAACGGCTTGCCGATCCCACCCGACTTCCACGGTGGCGAGGAGAACTTCCGGTCGGTCGACTACATGGGCATTCCCCATCCACCGATGCAGACGCTGGCGACGATGATCTTCGACGGCGTGCTCGAGCGGTTCCCGGAGTTGCGCATCGGTGTCATCGAGCAAGGCGCGATCTGGATGCCGTCGTGGATGCGGCAGATGGAGTCCGCGTTCGATGCGTTCGTTCGCCACGAGGAGCGACTGCAGGCGTTGTCGCTGCGACCGAGTGAGTACGTGCAACGGCAGGTACGGGCCACGCCCTATCCGACCGAGGACGTCGGCTGGATCATCGAGCAGGCCGGCCGTGACGTGTGCATGTTCTCGTCCGACTACCCGCACGTCGAAGGGGGCCGCAAGCCACTCGAGCGATTCGAGACGTCACTGGGCGACGCGCCCGAGGGCGTGCGTGACGCGTTCTACCGCGCCAACTTCGAGGACCTGATGGGCCCGGTCATCGACCGCATCCCTGTCCCCGCCTGACGGTGGCTCGGTTGCGACGCCCGGGCGTCTGACCACATCTCGTGTGGTGGAACGCCCGGGCGTTGCGACGAGGAGGTCAGAACGCGCTAGGAAGACGACCTACATCGAGCGGACGGGAGCCAAGACCGACATGCCGAATCCTCAGCACGCGATCCTCACCAACCTGGCGAAGTACCAGTGGTACACCCACTTCAGCCGGACGGACGGTGCCGACCTCGACGTCATCAAGCAAGCGATGCGCGAAGTACGCGGACTGGGCGCTCAGGTCGGTGTCACCACACCGGTCAATGTGTGCCTGCTGTTCGGGCCGACACTGCTCGCCGACATGACGGACGACATCCCGAACGACTTCCAGCCCTACCCGGGCTACACGTCGTCGGACGGCAAGGAGGCGAAGGCGACGCAGGAAGAGTTGCTGCTGTGGATCCACTCCGACGAGAAGGACCTGTGCTGGGAGGCGCAGTTCCGCTTCCGCAACGCCGTCGCCGGACACATGAACGTCGCTCGGGAGACGCCGACGTTCATCTATCGCAACAGCCTCGACCTCACGGGCTTCATCGACGGCACGGGCAACCCGGAGCCGGAGCATCAGCACGATCGCGCGATCGTCCCGGACGGACAGCCGGGCGCGGGCGGCGCGTTCTGCATCGCGCAGCGCTGGGTCCACGACCTCGGCTACTTCGAGGGTCTGTCCATCGCCGACCAGGAGAATGTGTTCGGCCGCAAGAAGTCCGACTCCGAACGGCTCGACAAGCAGGTGCCGACATCGCATCTCAGCCATGTCGAGCTGCGTGACGGCGACACGGCGGACGAGAGCAAGCCGAAGCGGGGCGAGATGGTTCGCCGCTCCACGCCGTACGCGTTCCACGATGGCACCGTCGGTCTCTACTTCATGGGCTTCTGCAACGAGCAGGCGCCGATGCGCGAGCGGATGGAGGCGATCTACGGCATGAACGGCAAGGTCCGCGACGCGATCACGGACTACTCGACCCCCGCGTCGGGCTCGTTCTACTTCGCCCCGTCGGTCGAGACCCTGGACACGATGCTCGCCTGAGTTTCACACACCTCGAACTCTGGGTCGCCGTGGCCCCTATAGCGGCCACGGCGCACCAACATTCACGTCAGCAGTCGGTCGAAGCGAACACGCAGAACTCGTTGCCCTCGGGATCGGCGAGAACCGTCCATCGAGGCATCTCGTCGATCTTCACGGCGCCGCGGCGCACGAGCTCGTCGGCGTCGCCGTAGACGTCGACGTGCACCCGGTTCTTCACGACCTTCTGCTCCGGCACGCGACAGAACCAGAAGCTGGGCCCGGATTCGCCGACGGGATCGACCGCGATGGTCGGATCGTCTTCACGCCTGCCGATCCCCTCACGGCGAAGCTGCTCGAGGTCTTCTTCGGTGTGCGGTCGGACCTGATAGCCGAGCACGTCGGCCCACCAATGGCTCAGTGTCCAGGGATCGGCACAGTCGAAGCAGATGTCCTTGAGGTTTCCCACGCCGTCAGTCTTGCGTTTCAGTCGTAGACGGCGGTGAGCCACCAGCGGCCGCCTTCGACGGTGAGGAGGCGGGCAACGCCGTCGGCGGTCAAGAGTTGGAAGCGGGCTCGGCGGCGGTGGCCGGCGTCGTCCCACCAACGCTCCTCCACCGGCCATGGGCCGGCCCACGCCACGACCGAACACGGTTGCTGATCGCCGATCGCCAACCGGGCGGGCGGTGACGACACGAACCCGCGGCCGCTGACCTGCACCGGCGCACCGTCGCTGTCGACCACGTCGACGGCCACGGGATCGGGTGCGACCGTGGCGGGCGATGGGGTAGCCAGCCGGCCCGGCCACGGTTCGGTGCGCCATGCGGGATGTGCGCTCGGCCGTTCGGTGGTGATGTCGACTGCGCCGGCAGGCACGAGCTGCACCTGTTCTGCCGGGCTGCGACCGCCCCGCCACTCGGGGACGGTCACGGCGTCCGGTCCGAGCAGGCCTTCGAGACGGGCGAGCGCTCGCACGACGCGTTCGTCGGCGCCCGCCGCGCCGCCCCAGAACCCGAGTTGCCGTCCGGCCGAGGGCGCCAGCTCGTCGGGCACGAGTCGCAGCAGGCTGATGCCGGCGGACGGTCGATGCGCCGCGGTGCCGTTGAGCCACCCGTCGAGCTGCCAGCGGACCCGGTCAGCGATGACGCCCGGCGACGCGCCCGCCATGGACTGATCGAGACGCCACAGCCGCTCGAGCCGTTCACCGTGCTCCGTCTCGGCCACGATCACCACCCGAGCACACGCGTGGCCGCGGGCCGCAAGACGCGCGTGGAGCTCAGTGGCCAACGTGCGCCCCACGAACGCCGCCGTGTCGACCCGTTCCGCGGGCGGGTCGAGCTCGGCTTCGACCGTGTACTCGGGAGGAAGCGGCCGCGTGTCAGGCGTCCGTTCGTCGAGGCCCGACGCCAACCGATGCGCGAGCGCGCCATCGTTGCCGAAGCGAGCGAGCACGTCGGTTGCCGGCAGCGCGGCGAGATCACCGAGCGTGCGTAGACCGAGCCTGCGCAACACGTCGACGAGGTCCGGACGGTCGAGTGCACCGAGCGGGAACGACGACAAGAACCGCGCACTCGTTCCGGGAGCGACGACGACCTGACGCCGCGTCCGAAGCGAGCGCGGCAGCGAACGGGCCGTCGGCGATGCCGACATGGACCTGCACGCGTCCCCGCATCCCCTGCACCCCTGCAGCACACCGAGCGCGAGGGACCGCGCGCGGCCCGCCAGTGTTTCGTCGCCTCCGAAGTAGCGAGCGGGACCTCGGGTGGGGAAGGCGCACTGCCCGGGGATGGCGACTTCGATCCGCGGCGTCAGCTCGTCGAGCGCGGCGACCACCGGCTCGAACGCCCGCGCATCGCGCCCCGGATCGTGATCGATGACGACGAGCTCGGGACATCGGCTCTGCGACTCGCGCCGGCGCATCCCGACATCGACACCCGCGTCGCGAGCCGCCGGCGACGAGGCGACGACGCGGTTGGCGAAGAACACGGCGGCCGGCTCGTCGAGCGACACCCCCGCCGCCACCACGGGCCAGTCCGGACACCGCACGACCAACGTCCGCACCCCTCGCCCCTGCGAATGTTGGTGCGATTGTGGGGTCATAGGCCCACAATCGACCCGAAGTTCGGAGGGACGCGGAACGGGCGCACTTCTGCCAGCTCGTCGACGGCGGCGACTCCCCCGCCGGCGGCCGGCAGCCACAACGACACACGACGGGTCCGCGCCGCCGCCCGGCGGCCACCTGCCTCGACGATCACCTGGCGAGCGTGCAGGTGCCCGTGCCCGTCGCCGATGCCGTGCCATTGCTCACTGCGGATCGTCAACTCGACGTCGACTGCGTCCGGCCACGTCGCTGTCGCGCCGAGCACCACGAGCACCGAACCTCGCTCCCTTGCACGCGCGGTCAACCGGCGCGTGTCGGCGACACCGATCCTCCGGCGAGGGCGCACGAGCACCACATCGAAGGCGTCGACCAACGTGGCGACCACGGTGCCCCATGACGCCGACGGTGGGTCGGCGACGGCGACGAGATGCTCGAGGTCGACGCCGAGCTCGGAAGCCGCCGCCAATCCCAGCGAGGACACACCGATGACAGCGAGCCACGAACCCTCGCCGCTCGGGCCCGCCGCCAACGCAAGTGCGAGCGAGGTCGACCGCTCGATGCCGACCGTGCTCCCCCGTCGCAACCCGTCGGGAAACAACGTCTGCAGAGGCTCGAGCACCGGGAGGATCTGTTCTCGAGCGAGCGCGACGGGCCTCGCTCGCGCCGCCACCTCGTGGAGGCGGGTCAGGGACTCGGCGGTCGCCCCGCTCCGCATTCGTCCAGTATCGAACGCCTGTTCGCCCAGGTCAAGGCGCGCCCAGGGGGCTAGGGAAACAGGCCTCGTGCGTCGATGGCCGCCGCCAGCCGCTCGAGACCGAGGCAGAAGGCCGCTCGCCGCAGCGAGATGTCGAGCTGGTCCGCCATGGCCCACACCGCGGTGAACGAGTGTTCCATGCGGTCACGGAGCCGTTCGGCCACCGTCTCTTCGTCCCACGCGTAGCCCTGCCGACCCTGCGCCCACTCGAAGTACGACGCGGTGACCCCTCCGGCGTTGGCGAGGATGTCGGGGACGACGACGATGCCCCGCTCGTCCAACACCGGCTCGGCCTCCCGCGTGGTCGGGCCGTTGGCTGCCTCGACGACGATGCGTGCCGCGAGCTTCTCGGCGACGGATTCGGTGACGGAGCCTCCGAGGGCGGCAGGCACGAACAGCTCGCACGGCAGCGCGTAGATCGCATCCGACGCGATCGCATCGCCTCCCGGGAACTCAGCCACGGACCGCACTACCGACACATGCTCTGCCAGCGCCGCGACATCGAGTCCGCCCTCGTTGACCACCGCGCCACCGACGTCGCTGACGGCGATGACGCGCATGCCCGCGGACGCCAACAGGAACGCAAGCGGTCCACCCACCTTGCCGAAGCCTTCGATGACCGCGCGCTTACCGGCAAGCTCGATGCCGAGCGTCTCGAACACGCGGCGGACGCAGACCACCACACCAGACGCGGTCGCGCCCGAGTGCATGCGGGTACCGCCGATCGACAGTGGCTTGCCGGTGACCGCGCCGGGCATGAACCGGCCGGACGTCATCGACAATGTGTCCAGCATCCACGCCATCACGCGTCCGTCGGTGTTCACGTCGGGCGCAGGGATGTCACGGTCGGGCCCGAGCAGCGGCGAGATCTCGTAGGTGTAGCGACGCGTCAGGCGCTCGAGCTCGCCCAAGCTCAACGTGTTCGGGTTGCACCGCACGCCGCCTTTCGCGCCACCGAAGGGCAGGTCGGCGATGGCGGTCTTGAAGGTCATCGACATCGCCAGCGCCTTCACCTCGTCGGCGTCGAGGTCCGGATGGAAGCGCAGGCCGCCCTTGCCCGGGCCGCGCGACGTGTCGTGCTGGACGCGCCAGCCGGTGAACACCTCGACCGAGCCGTCGTCCATCCGCACGGGAACAGCCAC
The DNA here is from genome assembly GCA_963821725.1 of uncultured Acidimicrobiia bacterium. Taxonomy (GTDB): domain Bacteria; phylum Actinomycetota; class Acidimicrobiia; order Acidimicrobiales; family JACDCH01; genus DATAES01. The sequence goes on along the minus strand of CAWGFA010000012.1, from coordinate 59,446 downwards.
TTCGAGCACCCGGACGGGGAGGCGGAGCTTGCGATGGATGGCGTCGTCGACGCCGATCAGGTCGGCGGCGTCATCCAGGCGCTCGAGGATCGACGTCCATGAAGTCCCCACACGTCCAGTGTGCCCACTCGGGGGGACATGGCAATCACTCGGTCGCCGGAACCGGCTCGCTTTCCGGGCCGGCCGGCTCCCGGTAGAAGACGAACAGCTCGCGGATGAGGTCGGCGAGGCCCTCGGCGGACCCGCCCTTGGCCAGGTCGACGGTGATCACGCTCCCGTTGATGTGCACGCCGTCGACGCCGCCGTGGTCGAACACCCGCCGGGCGAGCTCGTCGACGGGCCGGTTCCCCTCGACCGCCCGGTCCTTGACGTACCGCTCGTGTCCCATGCCGCTCAACGGCCGGTTGATCTCGAAGCGCACGATTCCCGGGCGGGGTGACGCCGTCTCGACGACGGTGATCGGCTGGCCCATACCGGCCCGAACCTAGTGGTGGCCGGGCGGTTGCGAGCCACGAACCACCATCCGCCGTCGCCGCCAGACCACCGCGTACCGTCGAACGGCGTGGCCGAGCAGCCTGCTCCTGCGCGCGAGCGCGTCCCGTGGCGCACGATCTGGGCGTCGATCGCGTCGGTCGCGCTGGTGTACCTCGCGTATCAAGCATTCATCGCGACCGGCCGCGTCCTCACCTATCTCGTCGTGGCGCTGTTCTTCGCCGTCGTGCTGACCCCACCGGTCGATTTTCTCCAGTACAAGCTGCGCATCCGGCGCGGCCTGGCGACGATGATCGTCATCCTGATCGGTCTCGCGCTCCTCGCCGGCCTCATCTACGCGTTCGTGAAGCCGCTGGTCGATCAGGCGTCGACCTTCTCCCGCGACCTTCCGCGGTACGTCGAGGACGCGCGTGAGGGACGTGGTCCGATCGGCGACCTCGTACAGCGCTACGACCTCGAGCAGAAGGTCAAGGACAACCAGGACAAGATCCAGCAGGCGGTCACCGACTTCGGCGAGAACGGCCTCGACATCGTGCGTCGCATCTTCACGACCATCGTCGCCGCATTGACCGTGATGGTGCTGACGATCCTGATCCTCATCGAAGGACCGATGCTGTCGCAGAACGCGCTCGACCTGCTGCCCGACGAGCAACGAAGGACCCGTGTGCGCCGCGTCGCCGTCGACGCGTGTCGAGCCGTCAGCGGGTACGTGTTCGGCAACCTCCTCATCAGTGTCATCGCAGGGACCGCGGCCTGGCTGATGTTGTTCATCCTCGGTGTGCCGTATGCCGAAGTGCTCGGCCTGTTCGTCGGCTTCGCCGACCTGATACCACTCGTGGGGGCGACGCTGGGTGCCATCCCGACGATCGGTTTCGCGTTCCTTCATGGGATACCGGCGGGCATCATCATGACGGTCTTCTTCATCGTGTACCAGCAGTTCGAGAACCACGTGCTGCAGGTGACGATCATGTCCCGCACGGTGAAGCTGAACCCGCTGGCCGTGCTGGTCAGCGTGCTCGTCGGCGTCGAGCTGTTCGGCTTCCTCGGCGCCCTGCTCGCCATCCCCGCCGGCGGCGTGATCCAGGTCGTGGCCCGCGACCTGTACGACGAGAGTCGTGGCAGGCTGAAGACCGAACCGACCGTCGGTGCGGACGAAGTCCCGATCTCGACCAAGCAGGACAACGAGTAGTTCATCTGGAGCGCCGCTGATGTCGACCGAGACCGTCGAGCTCGAGGGCCACATCGTCGATTCGTTGCTGTTGGCCAAGGTGCTCGACCTGATCCTCGACTCGGAAGCCGACTACAAGATCACCTCGTTCGACCTGGGTCGCACGAACATCGACCCCAGCCGTGCCCTCATCGAAGTCTCGATGGACGACGACGCCGCCCTCGACGCGCTGCTCGAACTGCTGCAGGTGCACGGCGTCAACCGCACCGGTCAGGGCGATGCCGTGCTCGTCACGTGCGACGTCGACGGCGTCCTGCCTGCGGGCTTCTACTCCACCACCAACCTTGCGACCGACGTACGGATCGACGGCCGATGGCGCTCGGTCGAGAACCCCGAGATGGACTGCGGGATCGTCGTCCGCGACGACTCCGTACGCACGGCGCCCATGCACCGAGTCCGTGCGGGCGATCGCGTCGTCATCGGATTCGACGGCGTCCGGGTGCACGCACCCGAGCGGGCCCGGGACGTCCGCAACTTCGAGTTCATGAACTCCGACATCTCGTCGGAGAAGCCGAAGGCACTCCTGATCGAGCAGGTCGCCGATCGCATCAGGACGGCGAAGGCGGCCGGCGGCAAGCTGCTCGCCGTGTGCGGGCCGGCGGTCGTGCACACGGGTGGCGCGCCGGACCTGGCGCGGCTCGTTCGCGAGGGATGGATCGACGTGCTGTTCGCCGGCAACGGCTTCGCGACCCATGACATGGAGGCGAACGTGCTCGGCACCTCGTTGGGCGTATCGGTCGCCGAAGGAACACCGGTGGAACACGGCCACTCGAACCACTTGCGGGTCATCAACGAAGTACGGCGCCACGGCTCGATCGCGAAAGCGGTCGATGCCGGGTTCGTCACCGGCGGCGTGATGTACGAATGCGTTCGACGGCGGGTGCCGTTCGTACTGGGGGGCTCCGTGCGCGACGACGGTCCGTTGCCGGACACGATCGCCGACGTGGTCGCCGCGGCCGACGCCATGCGCGAGTACGTGCCCGGCGTCGCCGTCGCGCTCATGCTGGCGTCGACGCTGCATGCGATCGCGACCGGGAACCTGCTGCCCGCCGGTGTCGAGACGTTCTGCGTCGACATCAACCAGGCCGTGGTCACGAAGCTCGCCGATCGCGGCAGCCACCAGGCCCTCGGCATCGTGACCGACGTCGGCCCTTTCCTCCACCAACTCGCCGACACCCTGTGCCGTTGACCCACCGCCGGTGGGGAATGTTGGTGCGCCGTGGCTGCTCTAGCCGCCACGGTGACCCGGAGTTCGAGGGGGGAAGCCGATGCTGACGTGGGGACGTCGGTACCTGATGTGTCCGCCCGAGCACTTCGGCGTGCTGTACGAGATCAACCCGTGGATGCACCGGGAGGTGACCGTCGACCGCGACCTGAGCCGTGCGCAATGGGAAGCACTCGTGGCCAATGTGCGGGCGGCGGGCGCGGAGGTCGTCACGATCGAGCCGCATGCGGGCGTTCCTGATCTCGTCTTCACCGCGAACGCCGGTCTGGTCTCGGGCAACGTCTTCGTCCCGAGCCACTTCCGCCACCCCGAGCGACAGCCGGAGACCGCAGTGTTCGCCTCGTGGTTCGCCGATCACGGCTGGGAGGTGGAACCGCTCCCGACTGGACTCGGTCATGAAGGCGCGGGTGACGGTCTTCCCTTCGCCGGCACGCTGCTGTGCGGGTACCGCACCCGTTCGGACGCGGCGGCCGGGGCGGTGCTGTCGCGCATGTTGCGAGCGCCGGTACGCAGCCTGGAACTGGTCGACGAGCGGCTTTACCACATCGACTTGACCTTCTGTCCGCTCGACGACCGCCGGGCCATGTGCGCGCCGGCCGGTTGGGACCACTACGGGCGCACGGTCGTCGACGCGCTCGTGCGCGAGCCTCTGTGGCTCGACGACGAGGAAGCGTTCACGTTCTGCGCGAACTCCGTCGTCGTCGGCTCGAACATCGTGATGCCGGTCGTGCCGCCTCGCGTCGGCCGTCAGCTCGAGGCGTGGGGATTCACGGTCGTCGAGTCAGCGGTCGGCGAGTTCCTGAAGGCCGGCGGCGGTTGCCGGTGCCTCACGCTGGCGCTGGACGTCACGCTCGGCCCAGACGGCGAGACCGATTGAAACCACCGCGAGCACGGTGTGCACGATCTTGAAGCCGGCGGGATGATCGTGCACCAGGATCATGGGCGTCCGGACCGCCCACACGACGATCGTCCAGATGGCCAGCGCGCCGACGGCGTAGGGGCGCCAGCGACGCTTCCACATCGACGCGACCACGACCGCGGCGAGGACGAGGAACGACGCCGCCAACAACACGGAGCCGCCGTTGCGGATGCGACCGGCCCACACGAACACGGTCCAGACGGTGAAGGCGAGCGCAACCCGCATCCCATGAGACTACGTGGGCGCGTGCGACCCGCTAACTTGACCGGTGGGTCAAGTTTTCGCACAGGGGGATCTCATGGCCGACGTATCGCTCGAGGACTTCTCCGAGGAGGTCTCGGCCTTCCTCGACGCCAACGCCAAGCGCAAGGACGCCGACGACAAGCCGTTCGTGTGGGGCGAAGGTGACGACGACATCGGGCTGTTCGAGGAGATCGACCGCGAGCGCGAGAAGCAGGCCCTGGCGGAGGCGCAGGAGTGGCGGGCGAAGCGCTACGACGCCGGCCTCGGCTGGATCACGGGTCCGAAGGAGTACGGGGGCCGCGAGCTCACGAGCACGCACGAGCGCACGTACGCGCGGGCTCGAGGCGAAGTACGACATCCCGAGCCAGTCGTTCTTCGGCATCGGCCTGGGAATGGTCGCTCCGACGATCCTCGCCCACGCGCAACCGCACATTCGCGATCGCTACCTCGCGAAGATGTACCGAGGCGACATCGTCGGTTGCCAGCTGTTCAGCGAGCCGGGCGCCGGCTCCGACCTCGCCAGCCTGCAGACGCGGGCCGACCGCGACGGCGAGGAGTGGATGCTCAACGGCCAGAAGGTGTGGACGTCGGGCGCGCAGTACAGCGACATCGGCGAGATCATCTGCCGGACCGATCCCGACAAGCCGAAGCACAAGGGCCTGACCGGCTTCGTCGTCGACATGCACGCACCCGGCGTCGAAGTCCGTCCGCTGCGACAGATGACCGGCGGCGCCTCGTTCAACGAGGTCTTCTTCACCGACGTGCGCGTGCCCGACGACCACCGGCTCGGTGACGTGAACGAAGGTTGGACGGTCGCGCTGACGACGCTGATGAACGAGCGTGCATCGATCGGTGCGGGCGGCGGAGGTGGCGGTCTCGGGCTCGCGAACAGCGCGCGCCTCATCGAGTTGCTCCGCCACTTCGGTCTCGACAACGATCCCGTCTACCGCCAGGAGCTGATGAAGCTCCACGTCGCGTACTCGGTGGCGAAGTACACCAACCAGCGGGCGATGGACAAGATCAAGTCCGGCCAGCTGCCGGGCCCGGAGATGTCGATCGCGAAGCTCTCGCTCACGCAGAACATGTGGAACACCGCGCAGTTCGTGTCACGCGTACTCGGCCCGCGCGTTGCGGCGAACACCGGCGAGTGGGGCACCTTCTCGTGGAGTCAGTTCCTCCTCGGCATCCCCGGCATGCGCATCGCCGGCGGATCCGACGAGGTGATGCGCAACATCGTCGCCGAACGCGTCCTCGGCCTCCCGAAGGACCCGGGCATCGACTCGACGACTCCGTTCAAGGACCTGAGGGTCGGCACGCAGCAGTCGGGGTGACGACAGCGTGAGCGCGTCGCAGTTCTACACGGGACTCGTCGCGGAGCTCTACGGACCCCTGCGGTCCGAAGTACCGGACCCCGCGCCGTACATCAGATTCGTCGAGCGACACGGCGAGCCCGCGCTCGAGCTGGGATGCGGCGACGGTGATCCCATCCTCGCGTTGCGCGAACACGGGATCGACGTCGACGGCGTGGACTCGTCGGCAGACATGCTGGCCCGGTGCCGGGCCACGGCCGCTGAGCGCGGTATCGAGGTCACCGTCTACGAGCAAGCGATCGAGCGACTCGACCTGCGTCGCCGGTACCGCGCCGTCTACCTCGCCGGCCCGACGTTCAACCTGTTGCCGGACGACGAGACCGCGCTCGCCGCGCTCACCCGTATCCGCATGCATCTTGCGCAGGGTGGCGTGGCCCTGGTGCCGTTGTTCATCCCCGATCCGACGCCCGACGAACAGTTCGGCGTCACACGTGAGCACGTGACCGACGACGGTCGCGTGCAGCGGGTGAGCGCGGTGTCGGAGACGCGCGACGACGAACGCCGGCTGCAGACCACGGTCCTGCGCTACGAGTCGACCCGCGATGGCAGCACCGAAGTCCTCGAGCGGCCGTGGCAGCTGCACTGGCACACCCAGGACGGGTTCGCCGACGCTCGCGAAGGCGGCCGGCCTCGAGGTCACGACCATCCGCGCCCCCGGCGGCGGTCCCGCCGCGCCGGACGCCACCAGCTTCGTCTTCTTCCTGACGAACTCCGGGTCGATTGTGGGCGCCATAGCCCCACAATCGCACCAACATTCGCTGCGGGAACGGCTACTCGAAGAGGACTTGCTGGAGGCCGGCGGGAAAGACCCGGGGGATGCCGGTCCAGGGCAGATTGTCCATGAACACCCAGCTGCGGCGGTGGATCGCGCACGGGCCGTATCCCCGCAGCGCGGCCTTGTGGCGCGGGCACGGATAGCCCTTGTTCAACTCGAAGTCGTACCCGGGATAGTTCGGCGCCTCCGCTTGCATCATCCGGTCACGGGTCACCTTCGCGAGGATCGAGGCGGCCGCGATCGATAGGCAGCGGGCGTCGCCTTTCACCAGCTTGATCGTCGTACCCCGGCGGACGAAGTCCCACTTGCCGTCGAGCACCACTCGGTCCGGATCCGACGCGAGTCCGAGTCGCTCCAGCGCGCGGTCGGCCGCGAGCCGTTGCGCGGCGGACATGCCGAGCGTGTCGCACTCGATCTGCGACGCGTGACCGACCGCCCACGTGACGCACCACGAGGCGATGCGATCGAACATCGCTTCGCGCTCCGCGGCCGTGAGCATCTTCGAGTCGCGGATCTTGTAGACCCGCTTGTCCTGCGGGATCACGGCGGCGCCGACGCTGATGGGGCCGGCCCACGCGCCTCGGCCGACCTCGTCCATACCGACGACGACCTCGTCACCGGCTTCCCACAACTCGCGCTCGACGAGCAACGACGGCGACTTGGACCGAAGTGCCTTGCGCAGCATCGGAACCGTCGGCGTGGTCGCCATCGGCGGCGACCTTACCGAAGCACGACAGTTGCGGAGCCGACCTCGACGGTGCCGACCCGCTCGAACCCCGCTCCCACGAGGTCGCCCACGACCGCCGGGTCGACCGCGGCGAGCAAGCCTCCCGACGTCTGGGGGTCGTAGGCGAGCGCCTCGAGGGCGGGATCCGCGGTGGACGTCACATGTCCTTCGAGATGGGCGCGGTTGCGCTCGTCGCCACCCGTCCGTGTCCCCGACTCCGCGGCCTGCAACGCCCCGTCGTACAGGGGCATCGATGCGCTGTCGAAGACGAACGTCGCCCCCGACCGGTCCGCCATCTCCCAACCGTGCCCGAGAAGCCCGAAGCCGGTCACGTCGGTGACGCCGTGCACGTACTCGCGCCGCTCCTGGAGCCGGAGTGACGCCGCGCGATTGAGCACCTTCATGTGCGCGATGGCGGCAGTCTTCTCGACATCGGAGCCGCCCGCGAGCACGATGCCCGTCCCGATCGGCTTCGAGAGCACGAGCACGTCGCCCGGTCGGGCGCGTCCCTTTCGGAAGATGCGGTCGGGATGGACGAAGCCCTGCACGGCCAGGCCGAAGATCGGCTCGTCAGAACGGATCGTGTGACCACCGCCGATCACACCGCCGGCTTCGGTCACGACGGCCGCAGCCGCGCCGAGAATGGCCGCGATGACTTCGGGCGGCATGCGCTCGGGGAACGCCGAGATGTTCAAGGCGAGCGCGACGGATCCTCCCATCGCGAACACGTCGCTGCAGGCGTTGGCAGCGGCGATGGCGCCGAAGTCGGCGGGGTCGTCGACGAGCGGCGGGAAGAAGTCCGTCGTCGACACGATCGCGAGATCGTCGCTGATCTTGTACACGGCCGCGTCGTCGAACGGTGCCAGGCCGACGAGCAACGACGAGTCGACCTCGCCGTCACCGGCGAGCGAACGCACGAGCGCGGCGAGGGGCGATGCGCCCCACTTGGCCGCACAGCCACCGCACGACGTCCACTCCGTGAGCCGGATGTCGGCGACCGCGTCCGTCATTGCCGCGCCAGGCTATGCGGAACGGACCGACGGCAGCGCTCGACAGCCGGCTACCCCGTCAGGACGCACCTTCGAGGATCTGATCGGCGCGTTTGTCGAGGAACTGCGTCACCGCCTGCTGCGCCGCACCGAAGACGAGCGCCACGCCCGCCAGGGCCTGCATCGACGCGTAACCCGTCGTCACGCCGGCGCTGCCGGTGACGATCACCCCGACGACGGCGGTCAGTGATCCCAGCGCGATCTTCAAGAACGCCTGTTGCAACGGGAAGTTGAACGGCCCCCTGACCCGCGGCATGGCCGCGAGCGCGGGGATGCTCGTGATGAGTCCTCCGACGGCGCCGAAGGCCATGATCGAGGATGAGCAGTGCCCAGCGCGTCACGTCCTCGCCGCCCACCGGTCGCTGGATGATGTCGGCCTTGGGGAGCCGCCACTGCAGCACGAGGATGGCGAACGTCGTGCTCAGCGCGAGCAGCGACGTCACGACGAGCCGGTTGCGGAACGCGCGCGCATCGTGATGGAACGCGTCGGTGAGCGCGAACGAGCGCCGCATCACCGACTGGACGATGGTTCGCTCCGACACCGGCGGCGCGACCATCGTCATGGCGCGTGCTCCGTTGCGGGCGCCGACGCGGTCGCGGTCGCGGCGGGCTTGTCGCCGTTCGGATGCCCGTCGGCGAGCGACTGCACGTACGCCTCGAAGCGCAGTCGCACGGGGTCGTCGTTCGGGAGCGCCATCGCATACCCGAGCGCGTTGTCGAGCGCGATCTCCATGCCGCGGTGGTCCGCGTACTCCACGAACAACAGCTCGGCCTCGTGGAGCAACGACCAGCTGCGCTCGACCCGGCTGCCGAACCACCAGTCCGGCAGGCGCGTCGTCCACCGCCACAGCGGGACGTTCTCGCAGGAGAGCCGCTCGATGGAACCGAGCAGATCGGCAAGGTGCTCGCGGTGCTCGGCGTCCACGTGCTCGAGCAGGTCACGCAACCCATGCGCACGTTGCAGGACCTCCTGTGCCCACGGTGCCAGCGTGGTCAGCCGCTTCTCCGGCATTTCCCCATTCTGGCGTCAATCAGTGTGGATATGCGCACTGGTTGACGCCAGAACGACAAGGCCTCCGCCGCGACCACTTGCGGCGCGCAATGATGACTCGGTGGCGCGCGACATGAGAACGGGTGCGTTGCTGGCGGGCGGAGCGGGTTTGGGCCTCGCGGCGTACGGCTTGTACAGGATCCGCCGGCACGAGGCGCAGAACACGTCGATCGTCAGCACGCGCCACGCGCGGCGGCGTCGAGGTCGCGCGGATGGCCACACGGGTCGGCGGTGCGTACACGTCGAACCGCGCGCAACGAGTCTTTGCGTCGGCCGAACGACGACGCGCGCTCGACGAACGGCTCGAGCTGCGCACCGCCACCGAGGTCACGCAGACACTCGGCGCCATGAAGGGCGTTCTCATGAAGGTCGGTCAGCTGGCCAGCTTCCTCGACGACGGCCTTCCCGAGAACCTGCGCGCTTCGCTGTCCGAGCTGCAACACGAGGCGCCTCCGATGAGCGCCGACCTCGCCGCCGGCGTGATCGAGCAGGAGCTGGGCCTGCCTCCGGACCGTCTCTTCGTGCAGTGGGACCCCGTGCCGATCGCGTCGGCGTCGATCGGTCAGGTGCACCGGGCGATCACGGCTGACGGCACCGCGGTCGCGGTCAAGGTGCAGTATCCCGGTGTCGACCAGGCGATCCGGGCCGACCTCGACAACGTCGGCCCGCTCGTGCAGTTCATCGGGATGCTGTTCCCGGCGCTCGAGCCCGAGCCGATCGTGCGCGAGCTGCGGATGCGCTTGCTCGAGGAGCTCGACTACCGGACGGAGGCCGAGAACCAGCAGCTGTTCGCGGACGCGTATCGCGATCATCCGTTCATCCACGTCCCGGAGGTCGTCGCAGAACTCAGCACGGGCCGCGTGCTGACGTCCGAGCTGGCCGAGGGAGCGCGGTTCGCCGAGATGGAGACCTGGGACCAGGCCGAGCGTGATCTCGCGGCCGAGACGCTGTTCCGCTTCGTGTTTCGCAGCTTGTTTCGCCTGCACGCGTTCAACGGCGACCCTCATCCGGGCAACTACCTGTTCCGTCCGGGTGGCCAGGTCACGTTCCTCGACTACGGACTGGTGCGGCGCTTCGATCCGTCGGAGGTGCGGCTGCTCGCGGACATGATCACGACAATGGTCATCGATCGCGACCTCGCTGCGTTCCGGTCGGTGATCGAGCGCGCCGGTGTGCTCCAACCCGGTGCGCCGGTGCCGGACGAGCGAGTCGCCGACTACGTCGGCCTGTACTACGACTTCGTGCGGGACGACAAGGTCGCGACGCTCACCGCCGAATACGCGAGCGCGACAGCGCGACGGTTCGTGACGATGCAGGGACCGTTCCGGGACATCATGAAGTGGACGAACCTTCCGCCGGCGTTCGTCATCCTGCAACGCATCAACCTCGGTTTGTACGCGATTCTCGGCCGGCTGAGCGCCACCGCGAACTGGAGGCTCGTCGCGGAGGAGCTGTGGCCGATGACCGACGGACCTCCGTCGACCGAGCTGGGCCGGCAGGAGCACGAGTGGTGGATCCGACAACAGGGGGAAGCATGGATTTCGAGGTGAGGCGCGACGACTTCCGCACGACTCGCACGATCGACCACGGCATCCCGTCGCTCGACGACGGGCAGGCGCTGTTGCGCGTCTCGCGCTTCGCGCTCACCGCCAACAACGTCACGTATGCGGTCGTGGGCGACACGATGTCGTACTGGACCTTCTTTCCCGCCGAGGAGGGTTGGGGTCGCGTTCCGGTGTGGGGCTACGCAGACGTCGAGTCCTCGCGTGCTGAAGGCCTCGGCGAAGGCGACCGCGTCTACGGCTACCTCCCGATGTCGTCGCACCTCGTCGTCACCCCCACGCGACTGACGGACGCAGGCTTCGTCGATGCCACGTCGCATCGCTCGGGACTGCCTGCGGCGTACAACCAGTACCAGCGGATCGCGGGCGTCGCCGACTACGACCCACGCGAGAGCGGGAGTACGCAGTCCTGCGCCCGCTGTTCGTGACGTCGTTCCTCATCGACGACTGGCTCGACGACAACGGCATGTTCGGCGCCCGGTCGATCGTGCTCGCGAGCGCGTCGAGCAAGACCGCGCTCGGGCTGGCACACCTGCTGTCCGGCAGGGACGGCGTCGACGTCGTCGGGCTGACCTCGGCCGCGCACGCCGACTTCGTGACATCCGTCGGCTACTACGACACCGTCGTGACCTACGACAAGATCACAACGATGCCGGCGGACGAACCGTCCGTGTTCGTGGACATGGCAGGCGGCGGTCGCGTGCTCGCGGACGTCCACCGGCATCTCGGGGACTCGTTGCAGCGCAGCTGCGTGGTCGGCATCACGCATTGGGAGGACGAGCAACCGTCGGGCGAGGTGCCGGGTCCGCCGCCGGCGTTCTTCTTCGCACCCGATCAGCTCGTGAAGCGACGCGGCGACTGGGGCGCGGACGGACTCGACAGCCGTATCGGTCGCGCCTGGAACGAGTTCGTGGAGTCGGTCGACGGGTGGCTCGAGATCCAAGAGCACCGAGGCTTCGACGCGATCGAGCCGACGTGGCTCGAGGTGCTCGAAGGGCGGGCCGCACCGAACGAAGGGCACGTCGTCACATTGACCGACCCGTGACGACGGACGAGCGCAACCGGCTGTGGGGCTTGATCGCGGCCGGGGCGGCCGTCGTCGTCTGGGGATCGAGCTCGGTGCTCGTCAAGAACATCGAAGGGATGAGCGGGCTCGTGATCGGCTTCCATCGCATGTGGATCGGGGCCGTGCTCACGGTGGGCGCCTTTCTCGCTTCCGGTCGACGGTTGTCGTGGCGATTGCTCCGTGTGTCGTGCGCGGGCGGCATCGCGTTCGCGCTCGACATCGTGCTGTTCTTCTCGGCGCTGAAGGAGACGTCGGTGGCGAACGCCACGATCATCGGCGCCATGCAACCGGTGCTGGTGCTCGCGGTCGCGAGCCGGTTGTTCGGCGAGCGGCCCCATCTGCGTGACGCGTTCTGGGCGGCCGTGGCCGTCGCCGGCGCGGTGATCGTCGTCGCCGGTGCGCCGGCCGGCGGCGAGGCGAGTGTGCGCGGCGATCTGCTGGCCGTCGCCGCGCTCGTCGCATGGACGTGGTACTTCATCGCATCGAAGCGGGCCCGCACGCAGCTCGGCAGCTTCGAGTATCTCGCCGGGCTCTCCATTGTCGCGGTGATGACGGTGACGCCGATCGTGCTGCTGAGCGGCGACAGCATCGCGGTGCCGACGACCGCGGACTGGGTCTACATCGTGATCGTGGCTGTGGTGAACGGCGCGCTCGGCCACTTCCTCATGAACTGGGCTCACGCGCACGTGCCGATCGTCGTCACGTCGCTGCTGACGCTCGGCATCCCGGTGTTCGCGACCGTCACCGCCGCCATCTTCATCGACGAGCCCGTGACGTTGCTCCAGGTGTTCGGCATGGGTGTCGTGATCGGCGCGCTCGCCGTGGTCGTCCTCCACACGTCACGGCGGGTGCCCGAGATCGTGGAGCCGCCGGTGGCGTCCTTCGTGAAACGAGCTATCCGAGCTTGCGGACCTGGTCGCGCTCGTCGGGGTCGGCGTCGGTGCCGAGGAACGCGTCGAGCATCTCGTCGGCCACTTCAGCGGATGTGAGGCGCAATCCCATCGCCAGCACGTTGGCGTCGTTCCACTTCCTCGCGCCGCGGGCCGTCTCGGCGTCCGTGCACAGGGCTGCTCGCACACCGGGAACCTTGTTCGCCGCCATCGACACACCGGTGCCGGTCCAGCAGCACACGACGCCGCGGTCGGCGGCTCCCGAAGCGACCGCCTCCCCCACGGCCCGGCCGACATCAGGCCACGTGTCACCATCGGCGACGACCACGACCTCATGGCCCCGCTCGTCCAAGGTCGCCTTGATGTTCTCCGTGAGCGACGTGGCCTCGTCCGTGCCGAACGCGATCCGCATCGTCACCAGCTTCGCGTGAACTCGTGCTGACAGGGCGAGCCTTGGACCGTCCACACTCGTGGCGTCCCATCGGAGCGCAGTTCCGCGATGATCGATGCGGTCGTCGCCTCGACGCCGGGCACGTGCATGCAGATGGTGTAACCGTCGTCGCCGCCCGCATGGCTCCGCAGGTGCCGGGTGAGCGCGCCGAGCGACACGGGCTCGCGTGCGAGCACGTCGTTGCTCGCCGCGAGCCGCGGATCGACGAGCTTGTCGACGGGTTGACGCGGGTGACGATGGCGGCGATCGAACGACGGGATCGTCGTCCGGTTCGACGTCGCTCTCGTTCGCTCGACGGCCTCGACCGCGGAGTCGCGGCCACTGGTTTCGACGACGAACGCCGAGCGGGGATCGGCCACGAGGAACGAGGACCAGTACGGTCGGTTCACACCTTCGTGTCCGGATCCGCCCTGACCGTGACGTTCGAGCAACTCCGTCATCACGAACACGGCGTCGACTGCCGTTGCCGCACGCTCCAGCGCCAGCCGGACGAGGTCCATGCCGGTGAGCGCCGGAGGCATGCCGCGCGGATCGAGCGTCGTGTAGATGGTGGCGTTGCCGACAGCCACCCCGGCTTCGTTGACGCCGTGCTCCACGCCCCACATCCAGGACGGGCGCGACCCGAGGAACCGGAGCGTCGCGCCATCGTGCGCCTCGACGTGCAAGTACGTCGTCGTCGTCCGCGACTCCGTTCGAGGCTCGAACCACTCGAGCAGCTGCACCTCGTTCGGGCGGACGGTCGGAGTTCTTCGCGAACAACGTGTGCCCGTCTCGCGATGCCGCGCCGAGCGCGACGAGACAGTCACACATGCGCGACGAGGGTACGTGTCCCCGCGAGATCGCGCGCGAGCGGATGGCCCGGGACGCGGTGGGTGGAACAACGCGCCCCGGGCCTTCAAGGGGATTCGGCGGAGTCCCCAAGCTCCCGCCCGCAGAGAGGACGCGTCATCCGATCCGCCTGATACGCGTTTCGGAACGCGTGTCGAGGACTGAGGCAAGCTAGGACGATGGTCGAAGCGGACAGAGAAGCGGACAAAGCGCAAGTCAGACGTGACGCGAGAGGTTCACATCGTTCCCCATACGCATTGGGACCGGGAGTGTTCCGCGTGGATTCGTGACCTGCACGTTCCCTCAGAAATGCCGTCCGACCTGCACTTTTACCTCTCACCGATTCGCAACGTTCCCCGCCGGTTCTCAACGAGCTGAGGACTGGCTGAGGACTGGGCAGCGCGTCGAACGCCGCTGGTTGGACCTTGCCCAGCTCGTCGAGGAAGAGCACGCCTCCATGCGGGAGTGTTGCTAGGTCACCCCTGAGGGCGGGCCGCCATCAGCACGCTCATCCCAGCCTCTTTCCGCCAGGTACGCCAGCCCTACAACGAGCAGTCCAACCAACACCGTAAGGACGAGTGTCCAAAGGGCGGAAATGCCGGTGGAGTGAGACCGGGCCTCAGGTGAGCGGTCAGCGCTGACCCGCGGAGCGGCTGCGGTCTGTGAAGCGGAACTTGTCTCGCGGGTTTGAGCCGTGGTCGAGGCGAGCGTCGTCAGCGGCACAGGAGGTGGAGTTGGTCGTGGCTCAAGAGGTGGAGGTGGGGTTGGCATCGGCAGCAGAGGAGGTGGAGCTGGCAGCGGCGCAGGAGATCGAGCAGGCGGTGGAGGAGGTCGAGCTGCCCGCTGTTCAAGAGATGGAGTTGTCGTCGGCGGAGGTGGCGGCGGTGGCTCGGTGGGCGGCGGCGGTGTCGTGTCAGGAGTTGTGACCGGCGTCGTGTCAGGAGTTGTGACCGGCGTCGTGTGAGATGTGGGCGGTACCTCCTGCGTTGGGTGTGCCGTCGGCGCTGGAGCTGCGAGGGTGGATGGCTGTCCGACTGCAAGCCCGAGCGCAAAGAGAATTACGCCTACCGTCGGCTTTGCCCAGCGCCTCATAACTCGAAATCCCCCAGGGTCCGCACTTGCGGGCGGTATCCCGGTGCGGCCCTCACTCTGAGTGAAGTTTAGCCGAGACATCCAGAGCGGAAAGAGTCAGCGAGGCACGTCGCCACCTAGGTTCGCCCTACGATTTCCAACGCCGGGGGAAAGGTTGCTGAAGATGAGTGATCAGCCAACTGGCGAAGGATGGCGGCAGGCGTCTGACGGCAAGTGGTACCCGCCTCCGCCCGCACCCCCTGAAGGGCCGCCTCCAACCGGGGCGTACCCGCCACCATTGGGACCGCCTGCGACCGGCGCAGACTCACCCGCGACGGGAGAGCGCCCCCGCCATCTGAAGGGCCGCCCAAGGGGACGCTCTTCGCCAAAGGGCGGACGGGCACGCTCGAAGTCGATGACACTTTCGTCACGATTCGACGCAAGGGTGGCGCCGCCAAGCTCACCTACGGCTGGACGCGGGGCGAGAAGCGGATCGCACTCCACTCGATAGGGAGCGTGCAGTTCAAGGCCTCGGGCGCCACCGTCGGGTACATCCAGTTTTCACTGACCGGCGGTATGGAGAGCACGCGTGGTGTCACCGGGGCGATGAAGGACGAGAACACGGTTGCGTTCAGTCGCAAGCATCAGCCCGAGTTTGAAGCGATACGCGATTTCATTGAACAGCGGATTGCTGCTCGCGGCGCGAGTCATACGGCTCCACCAGCGGCGACCGAAAGCGTCGCGACGCAGGTCCGCGACCTACCGCGTCCCTTCGCGACGACGGGCTGCTCACGGAAGAGGAGTTCAATCAGCAGAAGGCGAAGCTTCTTCGGCGGTCGACGTTCCGCCACAATCCCCCTCTTAGGTGGCGCTGCGTCGGAGCGGGGCCGTTGCGCTCTCAGCTGGGAAGGGGCGAGCCGGGGTCTCGTTCCGCATGTCCGAGGCCCCGCAACGAGAGACCGCGACGGGAGGTAGCAGCCGCTCGACTCGCCCCCTCGGGACGCAAGATATCTGCGTTTGGGGGTTCAGTGCAGCGGGCTAGCAAACGGGGAGGTTTGGGGGGTGGCTTCTTGACCTAGTGGCGTTCCTGCTCGCCCGTTGGCGCGCCAGCAGGGTCGAAGCCGAGTCCGTCAACTGCGGAGCCGCTCGAGGGATGCCGTTGACGACGAACGCATCGCACACAACCCGGCGAAGGGTGCGCGTTTGGCAAAGGCCGAGGTCGTGCCGTTCGTGCCGTTGACGGTCGAGCAGGTCCGCGCTGTTTCCGTCTTCATGGCCGAGAACGTCCGCCGCAGCGGTACTCGTCGTCGCGGGTACCGGGTTGCGGCAGGGTGAGCTGTTCGGTTTGTGCCTGGACCGAGTCGACTTCATGCGGCGCGAGCTCCGCGTCGACTAGCAGCTCTTCAGTCCCGGCAACGAGGGATCCGTTCCTGAAGTCACCGAAGTCGCGCAACAGCTACCGCACCATCGCGTTGAGTTCTCTCGTGGTCGATGTGCTCGCCGCACATGTCGCGGCGTTCGGTGCTGGCGAGCATGGCCTGGTCTTCCACACGGACGGTCGACCCGTCGGTCGGTCGATGGCTTCGAAGTACATCCGGACCTCAATCGCGGCGGCGGACGGTTCCGCGTTGGCCGAGTGGCCACGCGCCGGCGCAGCTTCCGGACTCGAAGCCGGTTGAGCTTGCTGGTCACGCCTGGCACGACATTCGCCACCATCACGCGTCGGCGTTGCTGTCCGAGGGCGTGAACCCGTCGAAGGTTGCGGAGCGTCTCGGGCACGACCTCAAGACGCTGTTGGCGACGTACGCGCATGTGATGCCGAAGGACGATGACCGGGTGCGCGGCATCGTCGACGCGACGCTCGGCGGGAGAGCTGAGGACTGGCTGAGGACTGAGGCAAGCTAGACAGATGGCGGCAACGAGCGAAAGTGCAGGTCAGACGTGACGCGAGAGGTTCACATCGTTCCCCATACGCACTGGGACCGGGAGTGGTATGCCCCGTTCCAGTCGTTCCGGTTGCAACTCGTCGACCTGCTCGACGACCTGCTGCCGTCGCTCGATGCGGATCCGTCGTTCGTGCACTTCCTCCTCGACGGGCAGATGGCGGTGATCGACGACTACATCGCCGTGCGTCCAGAGGCCGAGGCCACCTTGCGCCGGCTCGCCGCATCGGGCCGCCTCGCAACTGGTCCGTGGTACATCCTGATGGACGAGTTCCTCGTGTCGGGCGAGACGATCGTGCGGAACCTGCAGATGGGCCTCGACCGAGCCGCGGCGTTCGGCGGCGCGATGCAGGTCGGGTACCTGCCGGACATGTTCGGTCACATCGCGCAGATGCCGCAGTTGTTGCAGCAGTTCGGGTTCGAGCACGCGGTCGTGTGGCGTGGTGTGCCCGCGTCCGTCGACAAGAACGCGTTCTGGTGGTCGGCGCCCGACGGCTCCCGGTGCGAGCCGAGTACCTCGTGCAGGGGTACGGCAACGGCGCCTACCTCCCCGACGACGCGAAGGGTCTCGTGAGTGCCATCGAGGACTTCGAGCGGGACTGGAAGGACGTGCTGACCGGTCCGATCCTGTGGATGAACGGTACGGACCACCTGGTGCCACAGCTGCGGCTCGGCCGGCTCGTGGCGGAGGCCAACACCGTGCAGGACGACTACGACATCTCCGTCAGGTCGCTCGCGGAGCATCTGGCACATGCGAGTGTCGAGGACCTTCCGTCGTGGCGCGGCGAGCTGCGTTCGGGGGCGCACGCCAACGTCCTCATGGGTGTGACCTCCAACCGGGTCGACGTCCGCCGGGCCGCGGCCCGGGCGGAGCGAGCGCTGCAACGAGCGGAAGCGCTCGCCGCGCTGTTCCAGCCCGTCGACCGATGGCCGTCGGCGCTGCTCCGCGAGGCATGGCTGCACGTCGTGCGCAACGCGGCTCACGACTCGGTGTGCGCGTGCTCGATCGACGAAGTGTGCGACGCGGTGCTGTACCGCTACGCCGAGGCGGCCGAGATCGGCGAAGGGCTCGCGCGGCGCGCGCTCGACGCCCTTGGCGCGTCCGTCGTGGGCGACGGACCGGTCGTCGTGAATCCCACTGCGCGACCGCGGGCCGGACTCGTCGAGGTCATCGTGCCCGGGAGCGGTCCGCGTCCCGGCGCGCAGATCCTCAACGAACGACCGGCCGAGCGCGTCGTGGGTGAGCTCGACCTCGCGACGATGGCAGCAGTCGTCGTGCGCGAGCTCAAGCACAACCGCCGCATCGAAGCGATCGCGCTCGAGTCGGTGGAATCCGGTGAGGAGCTCTGGCGTGCGGAGCGCGAGAGCAATGGTTCGATGCTCATGTCGGAGACGCGGGCCGACCTCGATGAGCTCGCCGCATCCGGCTCGGGCCGCGTGCGCCTCCGTGTCCGCACCAAGCCGACCCAGAAGCTGCTCGTCCGCGTGGCCGCGGTACCGGGTCACGGCTGGCGCAGCTGGGAACCGACGCCACTCGACGTCGATCCCGCTGGTGCCGACGAGCGATCGCTGTGGAACGGGCTCGTTCGAGTCGACGTCGCCCGCGACGGCACGTGGTCGATCGACGGGCGCGGCGGGTTCGGACGGATCGTGCGCGGCGGTGACGTCGGTGACACGTACAACTGGTGTCCTCCCGACGACGACGTGGAGATCGACACGCCGGACCGCGTCGACGTCGCGGTCGAGGAATCCGGTCCGCTGCGGGCGCGGTTGCGGATCACTTCGGCATACCGGTGGCCGTCGCGTCAGGGAGGGCCGCTCGTCGACGTCGACGTGACCACCAGGCTCGAGTTGCATGCGGGTGAGCAACTCCTGCGGGTGACGACCGAGTGGCACAACCCGTGCCGTGATCAACGCGTGCGAGTGTGGTTCCCGCTGACGTTCCCCGCCGATCGATCGCGGGCCGAGTGCTCGTTCGCGATCGTCGAGCGAGGACTGACGGCGGAGGGCGGTCCGAACGAGGTCGGGCTCCCGACGTTCCCGTCGAAACGGTTCGTGCAGTCCGGTGGGCTGACCGTCGTGCACGACGGCGTGATGGAGTACGAGCTCGTCGACGTTCGAGGCGGACTCGCGCACGCGCTCGCGCTGACGCTCGCACGTTGCACGGGCATGTTGGGCCAAGGCCCGATGGCCACTCGGCCGCTGCCCGCCGCACCGATGATCCCCGTCGAAGGCGCACAGATGCTCAAGGTCGTGCGCGCCGACTACGGCATCCGCATCGGCGACGCCGATCCGTACGCGCTGGTCGACGACCTGCTCGCGCCGCTGCTGGTCACGAAGGCAGGCCGCGGGCAGCGCGCCGCGGGCGGTCAGGGGCTCGACGTCGACGGTGCCGTCGTGTCGTCACTGCGCCGGGTCGCAGGACGGCTCGAGCTCCGCGTGTTCAACCCCAGCGACGACATCACCAACGTCGTGATCGACAGCCGGTCGGGTTGGCTGGTCGACCTCCGCGGCCGTGCCCTCGAACCGTTCACCGGCTCGTTCGAGCTCGGACCGTGGCGCATCGCCACCGCCGTCCTCGACTGACCACTCTCCCGAACTCCGGGTCGCCGTGGTCGCTCGAGCGACCACGCGGACCAACCTTCGGGCTCAGGGAAGGGCCTTGTTGAGGACTTCGCCGGCGAAGGCGACGGCTTCCGGTTCCCAGCCGTCGGCGGGCATGTTGAAGGTCACGCCGTCGAGGCCGAGGGCGAGGAGCGACTGGATCTGCTCACCCGCCGTATCGGCGTCACCGACCACGAATCGGGCACCGAGCATGTTCTTGATGTTGTCGTCGAGCTGGTCCCACGGCGGCATGCCGCGGTCTGCGAGCAACGCGTCGCGCTTGTCCTCGGCCTCTTCCATCGTCTGACCGAGCACGAGCGAACCGAGCGGCGTCTTGTTGATGGTGTCGATGTCGCGGCCGACGTCCTCACAGTGCTGCGCGAGCACCTCGAGCTTGTGCGGTAGCTCGTCGTAGCCGGAGGTGAAGTTCGCCATCTCGGCGTACTGCGCCATCATCCGCAGCGTCTTCTTCTCTCCTGAGCCGCCGATCATGATCGGCGGTCCACCGGGCGTGATCGGAGCCGGCGAGTTGATGGCGTCCTTGACCCGATAGTGCTTGCCCTCGAACGTCGGGCGCTCGCCCCGGAACATGCCGCGGCAGATCTGCAGCGCCTCTTCCAGTCGCTCGAACCGCTCCTTGACCGGCGGGAAGTCGACGCCGAGTGCCTCGTGCTCGACGTCGAACCACGCTGCACCGATACCGAGGAACGCGCGCCCGCGGGAGATCACGTCGAGCGCGGTGACGATCTTGGCGAGGATCGCGGGATTTCGGTAGGTCACGCCGGTGACGAGCGTCCCGAGCTTGACGCGCTCTGTGCGCGCCGCGAGTGCGGCGAGCAACGTGTAGCCCTCGAACATCTCGTGGTCGGTGCGGGCCGAGCAAGGGCAGCTGGTAGAAGTGGTCCATCACCATCACGGTGTCGAAGCCCGCCGCCTCGGCGGTCACGGCCACGGTCGCGACTCGTTCGAACAGGTCTTCCGGCGCGACGCCGGGATAGGTGAAGTTCGGGATCTGCAAGCCGGCACGAATCATGTCCGGTGTCTACTCCGAGTCTCGGCCGTTCCCACCCGCGGAGACGGAATCTTCCGGTGCGCCGGATCGCCGCTCGATCACCTCGGCGACCTTGTCGCGTATGGCGCTGCGCCGCCGTCGGGCTCGTTCGAACGGACCTTCCCGCTCGAACTCGTCGCCCTCCCGTCGCACTGCCCAGAGCTGCACCCGACCGATCTCCTTCAGGTAGCGGGTGCGCAGCGACTTCCACCGCAGATCGGGGTGGTCCGCGAGCCGGTCGTGGATCTCGTCCGACACGACCACCGAGCCTGCGTACGCGATCGACACGATGCGGCTCGCGAGGTTGACCGTGGGCCCGTACAGGTCGGCTTCGCGTTCGAGCACCGGTCCGCAGGCGAGCCCGACCCGAACGTCGGAGAGCGACTCGTCGTCGTGGTAGGCCTCGGCCAGCGACAGGCCGATCTCGACCCCGACCTCCGGCTCGTCGACCCCGAACATCACCTCGTCGCCGATCATCTTCACGACCCGGCCGCCGCGCGAGCCGACGATGTCGTACGCGGTCGACTCGAAGCGATCGACGATCGCGGCGAGCTCGTGCTCGTCGACTTGTTGCGACAACGCGGTGAAGCCGACGAGGTCCGCGAACCCGACGGTCACCTGCGTCTCACCCGACGATCCCGCTTCTCGCACCATCCGTCGTCGGGCCGCGACCTGCATGTGACGCCGCCACGTGTACTCGAGGATGCGCGGCAACGACGGCAACAAGAGGCGAGTGCGCAGCACGGCAGGTTCCGTACCGTCTTCGAGCACGGGCTCGTCGATCTGCGTCTCGATGGCATCGATGAACGCAAAGGCGACACGGGAGATCGAAGAGCCGATGACGCGAGCCATCTGCAGCGCGACGTCCTTGTCGACGAGACCGAGCTCGAGCATCTCGTCGACGAGACGCAGCATCTCGACGTCGAGCTCGCTGAACACGAGCGCGTCGGGCGGTGGGTCGGTCAAGCCGAGGGCCCGCCAGAACCGTGACGCGTCCTCGCCCAATCCGGTCAGCGCCTCGGCCTCTGCCTGCGTGTACTTCGGACGCTCGTCGGCGAGGATCATCTGGTCGACAGCAAGGAGGCCGAGCGTGCCGTCGACTTCGGCACGATCGACGTCCTCGGTGGGCACGCCGCCGGCCTCGAGGAGCTCGCGCAGCGTGCGAAACGTTCCTTCCGTCATCCCGACAGCGCTCCGCGTTCGGGGGCGGCCAGCAGCGTCTCACCCGACTGCTCCACCGTCGACCAGCCGGGATCGAGGCCGGGTGCCGTCAACCGCACGACGTCGACGCCGTCGTGGGGCGTGAGCTCCCACAGCAGGGCCGGGCGAGCGCCGTGCCAGCGCACGGCGTACGACATCGTTCCGAAGTGCGTCGGAGCATCGTGCACCTCGAATCCCTGCCCCAACCACGGGTCGGGTAACAGCGAGCACAGCGCGAGCGCGGGCGCGTCGGCGCCACGCCGGCGCCCAGGCACCTCTCGTACGAGGATGTTGCGCACCAACGACAGGAACTCGCGCCGCCGCCCAACCGTGGTGGCCGTCGCCCATGCACCCGCCGGGGAGCTGGGGATGGATCGCTTCGGGCCAGGTCCACGTCGGCGTCGCCGCGTCGAGGAGCCACGCGAGCCGGTCGAGGGCCCGCCGGTGGCCGCCCGCGAGCTCCACTTCGGCGACTTGCATCGTGAGGTACGTCGCGAGGCCAGTGTGGCTGATCGCCTGGAAGAACGCCTCGCCCAGGCTGAATCTCGTACGAATGACGTCGAGGGTGGCGGCGATGCGGCGATCGTCGGGAGCGAGCAGGTGGAGCGGCTCGCAGGCGACGATCGATCCGATGACGCCGGCGTCGATCCGGCGGCGGGGACCGGCGGGGATGGCGTCGGATCCGAGCCGGCGCGAGACCATGCCAAGCGATGCGACCGTGTCTGCCCACAACGAGTCGGCCTGCCGTTGCACGAGCACGGCGGCATGGGGCTGGTCGAACGCGGTCGAGCAATTCGGCCGCAGAGCGCAGCCCCGCCGTGCACCAGAAGTCGTCCCAGTAGAAGTAGTCGAAGGGACCGAGATGCTCGGCGGACACGCTGGCGGGCAGCAGGCCTCGCAACTCGGGGCCGCGGCGCCGCTTCGTGCGCCGTTTGTGCTCGATCCACTGCGCGCCCTTCGCGACGGATCCGAGCATCGGCTCGACCGACTCTCGATCTCGGGTGAGGCGCCAGTGCTCGGCGATCGACCACAGCGCGCAACCGTTGGAGTCCCACTCTCTCGGCTGGCTGAAGAAGAACCCGTCTCCTCGCTGCCGGCCGGGATACGAACGAACCACCTCGGCGACCTGCGACGCGAAGCCGTACTTTCCGAGCGCGGCGAGCAGGAACGAAGCGTCCCGGAACCAGAATCGGTGGTAGGTGCTCGGACCGGGCGTGATGTCCGGGCCGTCGTGCAGTGCGAGCAGGAACCGGCAGTTCGCGTCCACCGCTTCCTGCAACCGCGCGTCGGGCAGTACGAGGCGCATGCCTCCACGACTCTGCGCGGCCCAACCGCGCGCCACCTGCTCGGCCGAGGGGATCGCGACAGGAAACGTCGGCGCGCGCTCGACGCGACGGCGTGTCCGTGCCCGGCGGCGTGTGCGGCTGGCGGGTACCAGCGGCAGCGCGACGCGCAAGGTCGCGGTGTGGGGCAACGGATAGACGAACGCGGCCTGCGCCATCCCCGCTTCGTCGCGAAGGCCGGGCGCGATCGTGCCCGCGCTCGCGAGGCCCGCGAGGACGATCTGCGCGCTGTCGCCGTCGTGGAACGTCGAGGCCGCGACCTGCGCGGGTGGTCGCGGCAGCAGCATCGCGATGCGTCCGTCCACGGTCACCGTCGTTCGGTCGTGCAAGCCGATGCGCTCGATGACCGCGAGCCCTTCGGGGTTGTACGGACGAACCGCGAGCGCCACCGCGAATGGCACGGGGCTGCGGTTCTCGATCTCGACGATGACCATCTCGGACGCGTCGTCGCCGGCCGGACTCGCGTAGCACGCGTACGCGCGATGCACCGCGTGGCCACCCGGCACGCGCATCGACGTCTCCACGACCGGCGCGGCCGCGACGAGACGCTGCCGTACTCGCGACGGTGGTTCGCGGGAAGGTACGTGCCAGCCGTCCTCAGCGCC
The DNA here is from genome assembly GCA_963821725.1 of uncultured Acidimicrobiia bacterium. GTDB lineage: Bacteria > Actinomycetota > Acidimicrobiia > Acidimicrobiales > JACDCH01 > DATAES01. The sequence goes on along the minus strand of CAWGFA010000012.1, from coordinate 35,753 downwards.
GATCCACCAGTCGAGCGACCAGCCGTCGAACCATGTGGTGACGAGACCACGAGGATCGACGATCGCCTCCCACGGCGATGCGATGTTGCCGACGAGCGTCCAGTTGCGTGCCGTCACGTTGGTGAGGAACGGCAGGTGACCCCGAGGTGTGAACGTGGGTGCGGTCGGGTCGAGTTGTCCCTCGAGCCAGTACGGCCACACCCAGTCGGGACCGATCTGCGCCGCGGCGCGCGTTCGCAGCGCGCGGAACACGGTGCGGGCGCCGATCGGCAGGAGCTCGCCTGGCGACTCGACCTCGACCGTCTCGCCGAGTCGCTGGAACGTCGAGAGATGCCGGACGATGTCGTCGTCGATGCGCAGTCGCCCCATGGCGCGCCGCAACGCCCACGTGCGGAACCGGCTCAATGTTCCCGGTCGGGCTGCGCTCGCACTTCAGCTAGCCCGGGTGGTTCTCGTGCCGCGCCGGCGTGCGGCCGATGAGACCGCGGTACGCGTCGTTCGCGGTTCGTCCGCCGTGGACGACGCTGACCACCTCGGTCGTGATCGGCATCTCGACGCCGATGCCCTCGGCCAGGTCGAGCACCGTGCGACAGCTCTTCACACCCTCGGCGACCTGGTTCATCTCGGCGACGATGTCGTCGATCGTGCGGCCCTTGCCGAGTTGCTCGCCGACGTAGCGATTGCGCGACTGCGGGCTGATGCACGTCGCCAGCAGGTCGCCCATGCCTGCCAGTCCCGCGAACGTCATCGGCTCACCGCCCATGGCGACGCCGAGACGGGTCATCTCCGCCAGGCCCCGCGTCATGACCGCAGCACGGGTGTTGTCGCCGGCGCCGACGCCGTCCGCCATACCCGACGCGATGGCGATGACGTTCTTCATGACACCGCCGAGCTCGGACCCGACCACGTCCTTGTTCGAGTACACCCGGAACAACCTCGTGGCGAAGATCCGCTGCAACGCCGACGCGATGAAGTCGTCCGCCATCGCCACGACCGCGGCCGCGGCCTGGCCGGCCGAGGATCTCCTTGGCGAGGTTCGGGCCCGTGAGCACGGCCACGGGATGTCCGGGCATCACCTCGTGCACGACCTCGCTCATGCGCAGCCGTGACCCCTGCTCGAGTCCCTTGGTGAGGCTGACGACCGGGACCCACGGACGCAGGCAGGTCGCCACCTGTTCGATGGCGTCGCGGAAACCGTGGGACGGGACCCCCATGACGAGCACGTCGGCGTCGTGCACCGCCTCTTCGATCGAGCTCGTGGCCCGCAGCTTCCGATGGAGTCGGAAGCCGGACAGGTACTCGCCGTTCTCGTGCTCTTCGTTGATCTGGTCGGCCAGTTCCTTGCGTCGCGACCACAAGATGGTGGGCTCGTTGTGCGACGCCAGATGCGCGACGGTCGTCCCCCACGATCCGGCTCCGATCACCGACACTCGGATCGTCACCCTGGTGAGGCTACGCGCCCGTTCGATGTTGGTTCGATTGTGGGGTCATGGCCCCGGAATCGACCCGGAGTTCGCACGGGGTGGGCGCCCGTAGACTCGCCGGCGATGCCCGGGACGCACGTGCTCGTGCCGATCAAGTCGTTCCGCAACGCGAAGGTCCGGCTGGCGAGCGCGCTGCCGCCGTCGGAACGAGCAGCGCTGGCGAAGCGGATGGCGGACCGGGTGCTGACCGCGACGGGTTCGTTGCCCGTTTCGGTGGTGTGCGACGACGTGGACGTCGCAGCGTTCGCCGAGGCCCGCCACGCCCGCGTGATCTGGCGGCCAGGGCTCGGACTCAACGCTGCCGTCACCGACGGCGTCGCACAGCTGACCGGCGACGGGGCGGTCGAGGTGATCGTGGCCCATGCCGACCTCCCGCTGGCGGACGACCTCAGTCGCCTCGCCGGGTTCGCGGGCATCACCGTGGTGCCCGACCGGCGCGACGACGGCACGAACGTGGTGTGCGTGCCGACCGGCCTGCGGTTCGTGTTCTCCTACGGCCCGGGCTCGTTCGCGCGCCATCGTGCCGAGGCGGACCGGCTCCGCGTCCCCTACCGCGTCTTGCGTGATCCGCGCCTCGGGTGGGACGTCGACGTGCCCGCCGATCTCGAGCTCCCCGAGCTGCCGTGCAGTTGAACCTTCCGATCCCGGCGTGCGCGCTGGCGATCGCGGCGCATCCCGACGACGTCGAATTCGGGTGCGGTGCGACCCTTGCGAAGTGGGCCGCCGCCGGTTGCGTCGTCAACCACCTCGTGTGCACCGACGGCTCGAAAGGGTCGTGGGATCCGGCGACCGACCTGGACGCGCTCGTCGAAACCCGTCGGGACGAACAACGTGCCGCGGCGAAGGCGCTCGGTGCGACGGGTGAGGTCGCGTTCCTCGGCGCGGTCGACGGCGAGCTCGAGTCGTCGCTCGACCTGCGACGGGAAGTGGCCGCGTGGATCCGCCGCTTCCGGCCCGAAGTCGTTCTCGGCCACGACCCGTGGCGGCGCTACCGCCTGCACCCCGATCACCGCCACGCGGGCTTCTTGACCGTCGACGGTGTCGTGGCGGCGCGCGATCCCCACTTCTACCCCGACCTCGACGTCGACCATTGGCGACCGACGACGTTGCTCCTGTTCGAGGCCGAAGACCTCGACCACTTCGAAGACGTGTCCGGATTCGTGGATGCGAAGCTGGCCGCGCTGCACGAGCACGCAAGCCAGCTGCGCTCGACGATGCACATCGAGGTCGGCAGCTCGGACGAGGAGCAACAACGGGACCGCTTCCGGCGGCGCGAGCTCGACCGCATGGCCGTCTTCGGTCGCCAGGTGGGCGTGCGCTACGCCGAGGGCTTCAAGCGCATCGACGACCTCTGAGCCGACGCGTCGACTGACCGCTCGACGGTTCAGGTGTTCTCCACGATGTAGAAGGTGTTCCCTTCCGGGTCGCGGAAGGAGAACATCGGTGGCACACCGGGCCAGCGCATGACCTCCGCGTCGACGTCGACACCCCGCTCGCGCAGCTCCGCGTGATCCGCATCGGCGTCGTCCGTCGTGAAGCGCACACCGGTGTCGACGCCGCGAGCGGCGCCATCCGGCGCAGGGGCCAGCGCGACGGTCGTGGTCGCGCCCGGCGGGGCGACCTCGATCCATCGGAACCCGTCGCCGAACGGTGCATCTCGTCTCGTTTCGAACCCGAGCGTGCCGACGAAGAACTCGAGTTCCCGATCTTGATCGCCCACAGGCACGCCCACGGTCGCGATCTCAGTGATGTGGCTCATCGTCTTCATGCTCCTTAGGACGTCGGGACATCTGAGAACTCATCGAGGATCCGGTGGCAACGTCGCCCCACCGGCGAAGCACTGCGCGATCGACATCCACTCGGTGGCGGCGTCGCCCACGACTGAGAGCGCCGTGTCGGCGATGTTGCGGCGCTGCGTCACGACCAGACAGAAGTCGAGCGCCGAGCCCCGCACGACGTCACCGACGTCAGCCGTCATGTCGCCGGCGACGAACGTGTCGCCACTCGGCAGCGAGAGCTCGACTCGCACAGGCGTGTCGGGGGGCGTGCGATCGCGGACCGCGTAGCTCCATCCGCGGGTCGCGCAGCCGAGAAAGGCGATGTGCCGCAGCCGGTCGGTCACGGGTCTCGCGTCGATCGGAAGGCCGAGGCCGTCCACGACGTCTTGCCCGTGCGCCCATGTCTCCATCAGTCGAGCGGTGGCGAACGACCGCACGCTCATCGGCGGTCCGTACCACGGCAGCCGGGCCGAGGCGTCCCTCTCCGCGACGCTCGACGAGAGCGTCGAGCATGGCCGCGCGCGCGGCACGCCACGCCGCGAGCAGCATGAAGCCGGTGAGCTCGCGACCGAGGCGCTCTGCGTGCGCGGTGAAGGAGTCGATGTCCGCCATGCGTCGATCCCGGTCGGCGACGAACCCGTCCGGGTCGACGGCCGCCTTCCGGCCGGCCTCGTCGAAGTACGCAAGGTGACCGATCTGGTCGCGCACCCGCCATCGCGGCGCGGGCGTCGGCGCGTTCCAGGCATCATCGGGGAGTTCAGCAACGATTCTGTCCAAGGCCTCGTGCTCGGCATGGAGGTCCTCGAACAACTCGGGAAGCGGATCGGCCACGGCGCCAAGTGTGTCCGCCATCGGAGAGGAAACAGGTATTCGCATGGGTGAGCATCTGCACCTGCTGTCCGGCCAGCCGGTGACGTCCCTCCGACACTGGGTCGACCGCGGCGGCGGGCACGGCGTCGCCGCGGCTCGCGAGATGGGACCCGAGGCCGCGGTCGCCGTGGTCGAGGCCTCCGGCCTGCGCGGCGGGGCGGCGCCGGGTTCCCCACCGGCCTCAAGTGGCGAACGGTCATCGCCCACCGGGCTCCCGAGTTGCCGACGCCCGTCGTGGTGAACGCCGCCGAAGGCGAGCCGGGCACCTTCAAGGACCGGACGCTCCTGCGGCACAACCCGTACCAGGCGGTCGAGGGCGCCCTGATCGCGGCATCCGCAGTGGGCTCGGACTGGATCATCTTCGGGCTCAAGGCCTCGTTCGAGCGCGAGCGGCAGCGGCTGCAGACCGCGATCGACGAGGTCGTCGGCGCAGGTTGGAACGATGGCGTCTCGATCGACATCGAGCTCGGGCCCGACTCGTATCTCTACGGCGAGGAGACCGCGCTGCTCGAGGTCATCGACGGGCGTGAGCCGTTCCCACGGGTCGCGCCGCCGTGGCGTCACGGGATCGACGAGCTCGGCGACGGCGCGTCCACGGCCAGCTCGCTCGAGCTGTCGCCCGCGGAAGGCGGCGAACGCGCTGCCGCCCACGCTCGTGAACAACCTCGAGACGGTGTCCAATCTCCCGGCGATCCTCGCACAGGGATCGGGGTGGTTCCGCTCGACCGGAACCGAGCGCTCGCCCGGAACCATCGTCGTGACGGTGAGCGGCGCGGTCAAGCACGACGGCGTCAACGAGCTCGCACTCGGCACACCGCTGCGTGAGGCGATCGACATCATCGGCGGCGGGCCGCGCAACGGCAGGCGGATCACCGCCGTGCTGTCCGGTGTCTCGAACGCGGTGCTCACCGCCGACCTTCTCGATACGCCCCTGACCTACGAGGACATGGCGAGCGCGGGCGCCGGACTCGGTTCCGGAGGCTTCCTGGTGTTCGACGATCTCACGGACTGGGTCGCCGTCGCACAGGGCGTGTCTCGGTTCCTCGCGGTCGAGTCGTGTGGTCAGTGTCAACCGTGCAAGGACGACGGCAAGGTCATCGCGGCCGCGCTCGACCGGCTTGCGCCGATCGTCGGCGAGGTCGAACGATCTCGACCTCGTCACGCGACGGCTCGGCACCGTGATTCGAGGGGCGCGGTGCTTCCTCGCGCAGCAGCACCAGACCGTGGTCGGCAGCATCCTCGAGCACTTCCCCGACAGCTTCAGCGCGCACGCGGACGGGCTCGCCGATCCGGCAGATGCGTTCCCGATCGCCGAGATCCTCGACCTGCCCGGCGAGCGTGTGCAGATCGACGAGCGCCAGCTGCGCAAGCAACCGGACTGGACCTACGACGCAACCGACTCCGGACGATCGCCCGCCGACCGCATCGACGAACGACTCGAAGAAGCGGAGGCCGATGCCGCGGCGACGAGACGCACGCGCACCGCAGTAGGTTCCGCGGCCATGGGAGAAACCGTCGAATTCGCGAGCAACGGCAACGACGCATCCGGCTACCTGGCGCGTCCGAGCGACGGGTCGGGTCCCGGCGTCATCGTCATCCAGGAGTGGTGGGGCGTCGACGACAGCCTCAAGAGCACCGCCGACCGCTTGGCTTCGGCCGGGTTCGTCGCGCTCGTGCCCGACCTGTACCACGGCGATGTCGCCGGCCACGACGAGATGGACAAGGCGGCGCAGCTCATGCAGGCGCTGCCGCCGGATCGCGCCGCACGCGACATGAGCGGCGCGGTCGACTTCCTCGCCGGCCACGATGCCACGACTGGACAGCGGCGTCGGCGTCGTCGGCTTCTGCATGGGCGGCATGCTGTCGTGGATCCTGCGCCGCCAATCGTCCCGACAAGGTCAAGGCCGCCGTCGGCGTTCTACGGCTACCCGCAAGGCGAGATGGAACCGGACTGGTCGAAGCTCGACGCGTCGGTGCAGGGACACATGGCGGAGAACGACGACTTCTTCGGTCCGGACGGCGCGAAGGCACTCGAGTCGAAGCTGCGGGACATGGGCAAGGACGTGTCGATCACGGTCCACGCCGGGACGGGGCACGCGTTCATGGGCCCGCACAACGCACTCGGCACGCTCGACGAGGAACTCGCCGAATCAGCTCTGGCCCCAGGTCACTGCCTTCCTGCACGACACCCTCGACTGACCTTCGACGCGGTCAGACGCCCGGTGCGTTGCACGGCATCAGACGTGGTCAGACGCCCGGGCGTTGCTGAGGTCAGAAGCGGGGGGTGATGCGAAGGATCGGGACGGGCTCGGGACGCGTCCTTCGAGAAGTCCGGTTCGGGCACGATGGCGAACCGGAGCAGCGCCTCGGTGCGGTCGCGTGCATGCGACCGACCAGTCGGGCGGACGCCGGTACTGCGTCGAACCCGATCGGCGCGGTCGATCAGGTCGCGACGCCGTCGTGGGCGCCGGCTTTCGACGGTCCGTACCGGTCGTCCATCAGCTTCACCGCGTCCTGCATCCGGCCCATCGAGTTCAGGTACCGGGTCCACCGGTGCTGGTCGAAGTCGAAGTGGGCGAGCGCTTCGGCGGCCTGCCGTCCCTTCTCGGCCACCGATCGCGACCACGTCCGCGTCCATCTCGAGGTTCATGCCGCCCTCGTCGGGACGGAGATGCACCTCCACGATCCGGTCGCGGTAACCGGGCAGCGAGCTCTGCGCGTCGTCGGCCCAGTACTCCATCGTGTCGAGGATCGCTGCGACGAACCCGCGCAGCGACGTGATCTCGGTCGGCGTCGCGATACCGCCCGGCGTGCCGCCGAGTAGTAGACGTCGTCGTTCGGGATAGTCGGGCGGGTAGCCGCTGCAGATCGAGCGCGAACGTCGGTCGCCGAGGCCACAGCGAGTCGAAGAAATGGATCGGGAAGTTCGACGTGATGCCGCCGTCCGAGAACCAGCACCGCACCGCCTTGCGGTCCACGGGGTTCTTGCGGGACTTGTCGACGCGCGTACAGCGGGATCGCGCTGATCAACCCGGGGAAGCTGAGGCTGATCCTGGCCGCGAGCACGACGGGCAGCCTGTCGGCCGCCGGCAGCCAGTACAGCGGCCGATCGCTCGGCCGACACGAGCGTCACGCCGTCCTCGCCCGTCGCCGGCTCCTGGCCGTCGACAACGCGTCGATCACCGGCGGCGGGAAGTACGCCCCAGCTCCTCGGGGTCGAACAGGAACTCGCCGACCGGTGAACGGGAAGCACATCGGCCGACCGTGCGTGAGGTCGGTGGTCATGACCTGGAGGTTGATCTCATGCGCCCGAGATCGGACGACGAGCAAGCGGACGGTCGACACCTGCCAGCTCGTCGATCCGCGTCGACAGCCAGTCGGTGAGCGCGCCGGGTCCGGGCTCGTCGGCGGCGTGCGCGTTCTGGCCGTCCGACCCGACGCACACGCCGAAGCCCTGCTCCGCCATGTCCGGTCTGCGTGGCAAGGACTTCCGCCACCACCGCCCAAGCGGCGGAGACGATCCCGCCGATCACCGCGACCAACGGCGACGACGATGCCGAACCGCGCGCCGGACGCGGCGTCGCCGGGCACACCGACGAGAGCGAACGCAGCCGCGACGGCGACGACGGCCGAGACGAGCACGCCGAGCGCGAACCGTGGTCCACTGCGACCGCACCAGCGTGAGCGAGCACTCGCCGGATCTTGGCGGCGCGAGTCGCCTTCGGATCGAGCCAGGCCATGAGCGCGGCATGCGCGGTGCGCGTCTGCGGTCCCGCGAGTGAACAACTTCGGCAGTGTCGGTCCGATCTGCGTCCGGCAGCGACGGCCAACCGGTTGAAACCGCCGTCGTCGCGCCCGCACTCCGGCGGCGGCGACGACGCATGCCGCGATGGCGCCTGCGGACGAACCGCCGATGTTGACGAACTTGCGGGTGCGAGCCAACTCGCATGCGGCGAGTGGATACACGACGCCGCTGGTGATGCCACCCTTCATCACGAGATCGCACTCCTGCGTCACCTCGGACCTCGGCGGGTACGACGCGTCGCGAAGCTCCTGCGCTCCGCTGACGACGCGTGGGCCACCTGTTCCGGCGTCGGTGTCGTCGCGGTCTCGGTCTGCGCGACCTCCTGCGGCACTTCTGTCGTCGCGGTCCGGCGACGCTGGACACCCCCTTCGGACTCAGTCGTCGAGGCGACGACCGAGAAGACAGAACTCGTTTCCCTCCGGATCGGCGAGCACGATCCACGGGACATCACCCTGGCCGACGTCGACCTGCCGCGCGCCGAGCGACAGCAACCGCTCGAGCTCCTCGGCCTGGTCGACGCCCGACGGGTTGACGTCGATGTGCACACGGTTCTTCACCGTCTTCGGTTCGGGCACCGGAACGAAGACGAGCAGAGGGCGCGCGCGTGTAGTCGCCGGTGGCGGACGTCCAGCACAGACCACGTTCGTCTTCGACGACAGGCCAACCGAGCACGTCGCCCCAGAAGTGCGCGACGACCTTCGGGATCGTTGGCGTCGACGACGATCTCGCTGAAGATGCTGGCCATGCGACAGCCTCGCAGTTCCCGCCTGTCCGGCACCACCACCGGTGACGCCGGACCAGGCGCGAACGTCAGCCGCACGGTCACTTCTTCTTCTTGCCCTTGGTGTTGAGCGCCGTCTTGAGCGTCGACGACGCCGAGAACTTCAGCCGGTCGACGCCGCGATCTTGATCGTCTCGCCCGTCTGAGGATTGCGGCCCGTCCGAGCGGCGCGGTGGCTTGCTCCGAACTTGCCGAAGCCCGGCCATGCCACCTCTTCGCCCGACTTCGCCGCGCTCACGACCGCGTCGAAGAACGAGTCGAGCACCCGCTCCGCGTCGGCCTTCGAGACACCTGCGCTCCCTGCGACGCGATCGAGGAGATCCGCCTTCGTGATTGCTGCCACCGCCACCTCCTGGTGGATAGGTCGTGAACATTGCGGACCGTGTATCTGAGCGCGCCAGGTCGCGCAAAGCAAGCATGTGCATTCGGCCCTGGACGTGGACGCTGAGACGTGCTCGACGACGGCTCTACGACGCGCTGGTGGTCGACGCGTCGCGCCGATGGTGAGGCGCTCGCGCTCGACCTCACGATCCTCGGCGGCGCGCACAAGGGCGAGGTGGTCGTCCGTCCGCAGCCGACGGGTTTGGGCGTCGACGAGCTCGAGCTCCTCGGCATGCCCGGCACGCTCGTCGTCGAAAACGGCGTGCCGAGCGTTCACCGTCGAGCGGTAACAACGAGCATGCACACGACGCAGTGGCCCCTGTTCGACCTCGTCGTGCGCACGCCTCGACTCGAGCTGCGCTATCCCGACGACGAGCTGCGTCGTTCGAGCTCGCAGAGCTGTCGTCGCAACCGATCCACGACCCGGCTGACGATGCCGTTCTCCGTGCCGTGGACCGATGCCAGCCGCCGAAGACCTGCCGCGCAGCTCGCTGAAGCACTTCTGGTCGCGGCGCGCGCACCTGGGAGCCGCACGACTGGACCTGCCCGATGGCCGTCCTGGTCGACGGCGAGGTGCGTCGGCGTGCAGGACGTCATGGCGAAGCGACTTCGCCGCGACGAAGCGGTGAAGACCGGCTCGTGGTTGACCAGGAAGCGGCAAGGCGAGGGCATCGGCAAGGAGATGCGGGCCGCCATCCTGCACCTCGCGTTCGCCGGGCCTCGGCGCGCAGACGCGCGTTCACGTCGGCGTGGCACGACAACGCTCCGTCGCAGGGCGTGACCCGGTCGCTCGGGCTACGAGCCGAACGGATGGGACATCCAGACTGCGACGTGACAAGCCGGATCGCATGCTCCACTTCGTGCTGCACGCGCGAGCGATGGCAGGAGCGGCGACGCGACGACATCACCATCGACGGACTCGAACCGTGCCTGCCGCTGTTCGGCGTCGTCGTAGCCGGCGTCGACGGCTGCAAGCGCGGGCTGGGTCGTCGCGCTCGTCCCCGAACGCGATGACGGGCCGACGTCGGTGCACGTCGTCGCGTCCTTCGCGGATGTCCTCGCCCTGCGACCGGTCGCGATCGCGGTCGACATGCCGATCGGGCTTCCGGATGCCGGGCCGCGCGCGTGTGACATCGCGACGCGTCGCGCGGCTCGGCGTGCGACGGTCGTCGGTGTTTCCTTCGCCGATCCGGCCGATGCTCGACGCCACCTCGTACGAGGAAGCGCTGGCGATCGGTCGCCGCGTCGACGGCCGCGGTCTCAGCCGGCAGGCGTTCAATCTGATCCCGAGGATCCGTGACGTCGACGCAGCACATGACGCCAGCGCAAGCAAGCGTGGATCGGCGAGGCACATCCCGAGCTGTGCTTCGCGTTGCTGCTCGGTGCGCCGTGCGCGGCGTCGAAGAAGACACGCCGAGGGGCGCGCCGAACGGCTCGGCTGCGATCACGACGCTGTATCCCGACGTCGTCGAGCGCATCGCCGAGCCGCATCCTGGTGCCGCGCTCGACGACGTGCTCGACGCGTACGCGCTCACCGTGACGGCTCGGCGCCTGAACGAAGGCGACGTCGTCCGGCTCGGTGACGGTGCGCGTGACTCGACGAGGGCTTGCGGCAGGAGGTCGTCCTGTGAGCGAGCGCAGGGCGGCGGCGTGCCGCCGGTGCGCGGGTGGCGCTGTCGCCGCACGGGGGTAGACACTTCCGCCATGCAGCGTCTCAGCGGCCTCGACGCCACCTTCCTGTACATGGAGACCCCGAGCGCGTACATGCACGTCGCCGGGCTCATGGTGCTCGACCCGTCGACGATCCCCGACGGCTTCTCGATGCAGAACATCCACGAGTTCTACGAGTCACGGCTGCACCTGGCCGCGCCGTTCCGCCGCCGCCTCGCCGAGATCCCGCTCGGCATCCACCATCCGCTCTGGATCGAGGACCCGGACTTCGACCTCGACCAGCACCTGCACCACATCGCCGTCCCGCCTCCGGGCGGCCAGCGCGAGCTCGCCGCGCTCGCCGCCGACCTCGTGAAGATGCCCCTCGACCGCAGCCGTCCGCTGTGGGAGTGCTGGATCATCGAAGGGCCTCGAGGGCGGCAACGTCGCCGTGCTGACGAAGGTCCACCACGCCGCGATCGACGGCGTCGTCGGGCAACGAGATCACCGTTGCGATGCTGCAACTCGCGCCCGACGACGAACCTCCTCCCCCGACCGAGGAGTGGAAGCCCGATCGTGTACCGACCGACGTCGAGCTGCTCGCGTACGCGGCGTCGTCGATCGCCCGTCAGCCGATGGCGACTGGCGAAGACGGCACGCCGCACGATCGAGTCGACGCTGCAGGTTCGCGAGCGCAACCGCCGGCCCGACGTCGAGCCGCCGCCGGGGCTCTTCAACGCACCCCGCACATCGTTCAACGTCGCGCTCACACCGCACCGCGACTTCGCGTTCACGTCGCTCTCGTTGCCCGACGTGAAGATGGTCAAGAACGCGCTCGGCGTCTCCGTCAACGACGTCGTCCTCGGTCTGTGCGCGGGCGCGCTGCGGCAGTACCTCGAGCACGCTCGGCGAGCATCCGGACGGACCGCTCGTGGCGATGGTGCCCGTGTCGGTGCGCACCGAGGAGCAGAAGGGCACGCACGGCAACCAGGTGTCGTCGATGCTGTGCTCGCTCGCGACGGACATCGACGACCCGTCGAGCGGCTGCTGACGATCCACGACGGCACCACGCGAGGCGAAGGAGCAGATCAACATCATCGGCGCCGAGGCCCTGACCGACTGGGTCGAGTTCGCGGCACCGGCGCTGCTCGGGCAGCGCGGTGCGGCTCTACTCGCGCACCCGGATGGCCGATCGTCACCGCCCGCTGTTCAACGTGACGATCTCGAACGTCCCCGGACCGCCGTTCCCGCTGTACTCAGCGGGCGCGCAGGATGATCGCGCACTACCCGATGGGACCGATCTTCGACGGGGGCGGCCTCAACATCACGCTGATGAGCTACATGGACAGCCTCGACTTCGGACTGGTCGCGTGTCCGGACGTCGATCGACGACGTGTGGTTCATCGCCGACGCGCTGCACAGAGGCCCTCGACGAACTGAAGAAGGTCAGTGGACGCACGGCAGCCGTTCGGCGAGATCTTGAGCATCGAGAACGTGCGACGGCTGCCGCTTCGACGGCAGCCAGTACAGCCACATCGACGCGCGCAAGTCCCTCCGGACGATGGCCACGCGCTGGCGATGGGCGGCCGCAGGACGTCGACGAAGCCGTGCTCGCGTGCCGGCCGGCACCGGCGGTGTGGTCGCCGACCGAGTACGCCGCGCACACCGCAGACGTGGTCTGGTCGGCGAGCTACGCTCCTGCACCTGATGACGACCCGCGACGTCGAGCCGCTCAACGGGCTGCATCCGACCGGATGCGCACCGCGACGATCCCGCCTCCGTCGACGACGTTCGCCGAAGTCCGTCGCCCGGCTCGAGGCGAACGCGCTGCGCATGGACGACGAGGTCGCCCATCTCACGCCGACCCAGTGGGCGCGCACGGTCGTGCTCGACGGCGACACCGTCGACACCGAATGGGTCGTGCGCCACGCAGTCCACGACGCGAGCCATCACCTGATCGGACATCGGCCGCGGCCTCCACGCCCTCGGTGTCGGCGCGCCGACAGGCACGAGGGACCGGTCGCGGGCCTGTTCGTGTCGGAAGGCGGCGTGCCGAAGCTGCCGGTCGACGAGGCCGATCGTCGGCTACCGCGGGGTCGACGGCGACCGGCAGGCGACACGGCAGCACCACGGTCGCGTGTGGCAGGCGCTGTGCCTGTGGTCGACGGAGGTGATCGACAGGCTGCGTGCCGAGGGCCATCCGATCGGCTCCGGGCAGCGCGGGCGAGAACGTCTGCATCGCCGGCATCGACTGGTCGACGATCCGGCCCGGGCGTGCGCATCGCGATCGGTGACGTGCTCGCCGAGGTGTCGGCGTACGCGGAGCCGTGCTCGAAGAACGCCGGTTGGTTCGTCGACGGCGACTTACGGCCGCATGGGCCACGACCGAGAGCACGGGATCAGCCGCGTGTACGCGAGCGTCCTGCGCGATGGCGTCATCCGTCCCGGTGACACTGTCATCGTCGAACCTGACTGACGCGGCCTCGCGCAGGCGCGTCGCCATCGCGGCCGCCTCGTCGTCCGACGCGTACTTCGTGCGCGGCCAGAAGAAGCCGCGCAGTCCGTCCTTGCGGTTGCGAGGAACGACGTGCACGTGGAGATGCGGGACGCTCTGACTCGACCCGGTTGTTCACCGCCACGAACGATCCTGCTGCGCCGAGCTCGGACTCCATCACACCTGCCAGTCGTTGCGCGGCGCCGAACAACGGCGCGAGCAGGTCCTGCCGGAGGTCGAGCAACGTCTCGTAGTGCGCCTTCGGCACGAGCAACGTGTGTCCCGGGAACAAGCGGCCGGATGTCGAGGAACGCGAAGACGTCGTCCTCGTCGAGCACGACGTGCGCAGGCGCGCTCCCCGGCGACGATCTCGCAGAAGAGGCAGGCCAAGGAGACCACTATCTGCGTATCGCACCGGCCATGCGCCGTGTCGCGCCGGGACCATCCACCACCGGCGCGGTGCGAGCGGTTTCATGTCCGGCAGTGACCGCGCGCTGCACCACGACCGCCGGCGACGACAGCGCGGTCGAGGCAGCCTGATCCCATGGGGTGGCCGTGACCGATCCGTCCGCCACGCGCGCCGATGTCCCGCGCACGTACGTCCTCGACACGTCGGTGGTACTCGCCGACCCGCTGTCGCTGGTCCGCTTCGCACGAGCACGACGTCGTCCTTCCGATCGTGGTGATCAGCGAGCTCGAAGCGAAGCGTGATCATCCCGAGCTCGGCTGGGCGGCGCGCCAGGCGTTGCGCATGCTCGAGACGATTTCGCCGTGCCGGTCCGCTGACCGAAGCGCTGCCCGCCAACGACGCCGGCGGCACGCTGCGCGTCGAGCTGAACCATCAGGACACGTCCACGCTCCCTGCTGCGCTGACGACGGACAACAACGACCATCGCATCCTCGCTGTCGCGAAGAACCTGGCCGACGAAGGACACGACGTCACCGTCGTCACGAAGGACCTGCCATTGCGGCTCAAGGCCAGCATCGTCGGCCTTGACGCAGACGAGTACCGCAACGAGCTCGCGTCGGACTCGAGCTGGAACGGATTCGTCGAGCTCGACGTCGACCGCGACACGATCGACGAGCTCTTCGCCGACGCGCGTCGTCGACCTGCGCGAGGCGCGCGAGCTGCCGTGCAACACGGGCATCGCGCTCGTCGCCGGCGCGACCGGCTCGCAGTCGGCCCTCGGTCGCGTGCACGACGACAAGCGCGTGCACCTCGTGCGCGGTGACCGCACGCTGTTCGACCTCCACGGCCGTTCCGCCGAGCAGCGCATCGCCATCGACCTGCTCGCAGATCCGAGCGTGGGCATCGTGTCGATCGGCGGCCCGGCCGGGACCGGCAAGAGCGTCGTAGCGCTCGCCGCCGGGCCTCGAAGCCGTCGTCGAGCAGCGCACCCACAAGCGGGTGCTCGTGTTCCGTCCGATCTATCCGGTCGGCGGCCAGGACCTCGGGTTCCTGCCCGGCACCGAGGCGGAGAAGATGGCGCCGTGGGCGGCGGCGGTCACCGATGCGCTCGAGTCGATCGTCGGGCGCGAGGTCATCGAGGAGGTCTTCGCCCGGAACCTCGCTCGAGGTCCTCCCGCTCACGCACATCCGCGGACGCAGCCTGACCGACACGTTCGTGATCATCGACGAGGCGCAGAACCTCGAGCGCGGCGTGCTGCTCACCGCGCTGTCGCGGCTCGGCGACGGCAGCCGCGTCGTGCTCACGCACGACGTCGCCCAACGCGACAACCTCCGCGTCGGACGCCACGACGGCATCGCGTCGGTCATCGACGCGCTGCGCGGTCATCCGTTGTTCGGTCACGTCACGCTTGACGCGTTCGGAGCGCAGTCCGATCGCCGCGCTCGTCACCGACCTGCTCGACGGCGTCTGACCATCCCCCTCCCGCGCGCGACGCGCTCTTACGCTTGTCGGCGGAGTCGGAGGAGAGGGGCATCGGATGAGTCGCCGTCCGAATGTGTACGGACTCGACATCGAAACCGACACGACGGTCAACGGGCTCGACTCCGAGGTTGCGCCCGTGGTCACGGTCGCGCTGTCGCTGCGACGACTACGACGAGGTCTTCAGCGGCGACGAGGCCGACGATCCTCACGCGGCTCGACCGGCGGCTGGCCGAGCTCACCGCCGGGCGTGCTCGCGACGTGGAACGGCGCTGCGTTCGATCTTCCGTTCCTCGCCGACCGAGCGGCGCTGCTCGACCTGCCGATCGGACTACGGCTGCGGCACGATCCCGACATCCGCATGCACCACCAGCCGCTGCCCGGACACCCGGGCGCGTACCGGGCCCGGTGGTACCGGCACGGCCACATCGACGCCTACCGGCTGTACCGCGGCGACGTCGGCCCGGCGTTGCGGGTCAGCTGCTCGCTCAAGTCGATCGCCCGGCTCGTCGGGCTCGCGCCGCTGCAGGTCGACCGCAAGCACATCCACGACCTCAGTCGCGAGGTGCTGCACGCGTACGCGGCGAGCGACGCCCGACTGGCGCGCGTGCTGACCGAGCGTCGTTGGGGAACCGCCGCACGGTTCGTCGACCGCGTCTCCGGCTCGGATCGGGTCGACCTCGCCAGCTGGTCGCACGACGCCTGCGGTCGTCGGACGCCGAGCCGACTATCACTGTCACAGGGCGCGCATAGAGTCTGCGCCAGCGAACGGGTTCGCGATCTCCCTCCCGCACGTGCGGGCGCCGGATCGCCTCACGAAGGCATCCGTCATGGAGATCCCGATGGCACCCAAGCAGTCACACCGTCCGCACCACCCGTCGGCGCCTGCACGCGCTCGGATGCTGATCAGCCTCGCTCGATGTCGACGCGGCGACACTCGACGAACACCTGCCGTCGCTCGCCCGACTGATCGAAGAGCGGACTTTCGCGGCGACGACGGACCCGCAGATCGTGCGGGTCACGCGCGCTGGTCTGACCGACGGACGGCATCGACGTCGGCCTCCGTCCGATCGACGACATCGACGACAGTGTCGTCAGCGTGCTCACCGGGTTCACCGCCCCGGACGACTGGCTTGCGATCGGTGTGTCGACCGGCGGCAACGCGTACCCGGTCGAAGAAGGCCGTGGTGCGCGACGGCGTCGTGTGCGCCTTGTGCACCTCGTGACCCGTCTCGGGACCTCCGCGTCGGTGCTGCGACTCGCCGACGAGGAGCCGCGGGTCGTGGTCGGATGCGTCGACGACGACACGATCGTCGGCCGCGTCGACGACGTGTGCCGGCGAGCGCTGGGCCTTCCGACCGCGCCAGCCGGGAGCACGCTCGAGTTCTGGGCGCTGATGTGGCTCGACAGCATCATCGCCTCGGGCACGGGCGGTGCACCCTCGACGTGGGACGAGGTCGCTGCGCACCATCTCGCGGTGCGGGTGTTCGCCGAGGCGGAGCCCGACCTCGTTGCCGAGGCCAGCGCGTCCCTCGTTCGTCTCGGTGTGCTGGTGGCGAGCGTGCACGGCTGGTCCGAGCTGCGGGCCGAATGCGTTGCGGGTCGCTGGCCCATGGAAGGCGTGCCGTCGGCCGTGGCGCGCTGGCTCGACGACGGCGCGTTCAGTCGGTGGTCGACCGGGAGCTTCCCGCCGCGCGACGAGCTGACCGCCGCGGCGTGCGAACTGCTGTCCCCGACTCGCGCGCGCCGTGTCCGCGCCGTTCTCCGCGAGTGGGGCCTCGACCCGCCGCCATAGGCCCGCTCAATCGGCGTGCATCACCCACACGAGATGTGGGTGGTGCACGCCGGAATCACAGGTTCAAGGTGGTCCGGGGAGCGACGCGCCCGGCCCGGACGCGAACTGTTGCTGCATCACCTCGCGGGATGCGGATGGCATCGCGTTCCAGTCGTACATCGAGCCGCCGATGGCGTGGTTGTCGAACAACGACTGCACGAACCGCGTTATCTCGTCCGAGGTCGCGGTGTCGCCGATGCCGCCGATGCCGTGCACGAGCGCATTCGGGTTGCCGAGATCCGTTCGCAGGCGGCGGATGCTCTCGTCGCTGTAGGTGTAGCCGTCGTGGTATCCCGACTGCACGGAGCGGAAGGTCCAGTAGCTCATCGGCAACCACACGTCGTAGAGCGGCGCGAGTTGCGGCCACGGAAACTCCGGCCACCGATTCGGATTCACCACCTCGGTCAGCACCGGCGGCAGCACGATCGCGCCCAGCGTCTCGTCGCCGACCTCCTGCCGCAAGCGCGTCGAGAGCTCGACGAGGCGTTGATTGCGGGTGTCGACGTCGGTGACCGTGTCGACGTCTTCGATGTCGACGGCGAGTCCGTCGAAGCGGTGGCCGAGCACGTTGAACTGCGCGATCGACCCGAGACGTGCGAGATCGCGGTCGACGTCGGCGAACGTCGGAAGGTACCAACCGACGACCCGCATGCCGTCCCGATGCGCACGAACGAGGAACTCGGCGACGAGCGCACGATCGACGAAACCGTCGGGCTGTTTGCTGTCGGCGCGCGCGGCCTGGATGAACAGCGTCCGCACGCCATGTGCGGCCATGTCGTCGACATCTGCGGGAGTGATCGGCGGCTTCGCGCCGCCCGCTGGTAGGCCGGGCCGAAGTCGAACGCGTCCACCCACGCCGCCTGACCTGCGTAGGGCCGCGTGTCACGTGCGGTCGGACCGGAGACGGAGACACGGGACACGACGGTGCCGAGTGCGCCGCCCGGCGCGGCGTCTGCGGGGCGGAGGCGCACGAAGACAATGGCGACCACTGCGACCGCCACCAGCGCCGCAAGCGCGACCCGTGTACGAACCCGACGTTCCACCGCTGCACCGTACTGAGTCGGTGCTGTCGTTTCGGAGCATGCGCCGACGCTCGCGGTCACTCGACGATGAAGGCGAGCGGAGGCCGTGGGTCCCCAGCGGAGTAGGGCCTGCGGCCTCCTACGAGGTCACGCGATGCGCGGCCCCTACTCGCCCATCGATACAAGACGCCGCGACGGCGGTCGCTGATACGCGGCCATGCACACCCAAACCGCGCGTTTCGTCTGTTCCCCGCCCGATCGTCCCTGGTGCTCTACTGGCAGGGATGAGCGATACCTTCGTGCCTTCCCCGGCCGACCGGTTCACGTTCGGGCTGTGGACCGTCGGCAACCGAGGACGGGATCCGTTCGGGTTCGAGGTCCGTCCGCCGCTCGACCCGGTCGAGTCGGTGCGCCGGCTCGCCGACCTCGGCGCCTACGGCGTGAACTTCCACGACGACGACCTCGTCCCTCCGGGCTCGTCGGCGACCGAGCGCGAGGCCATCGTGAAGCGGTTCCGCCGGGCGCTCGACGAGACCGGGATGAAGGTGCCGATGGCGACCACGAACCTCTTCTCGCATCCGGTGTTCAAGGACGGCGCCTTCACCGCCAACGACCCCGCCGTACGCCGCTACGCGGTGGCGAAGACGCTCGATGCCATCGAGCTCGGCGTCGAGCTCGGCGCCGTCGGTGTACGTGATGTGGGGCGGTCGCGAAGGATGCGAGGCCGACGCGGCCAAGCCCGTGGGCGCCGCGCTCGACCGCTACGCCGAGGCGGTCAACATCTGCTGCGCGTACGTCCGCGACCGCGGCTACGACATGCGGTTCGCGCTCGAGCCGAAGCCGAACGAGCCACGCGGCGACATGTTCCTACCGACGGTCGGCCACGCGCTCGCGTTCATCAACGAGCTCGAGTGGCCCGACATGGTCGGCCTGAACCCGGAATTCGCCCACGAGACGATGTCCGGCCTTATCGTTCCATCACGCTGTCGCGCAGACGTTGTGGCACGGGAAGCTCTTCCACATCGACCTCAACGGCCAACGCATCGGCAAGTTCGACCAGGACTTCCGCTTCGGGTCCGAGGGCATCCGCGACGCCTTCTACCTCGTGAAGCTGCTCGAGGACTCGGGTTGGGACGGCATGCGCCACTTCGACGCGCACGCCTACCGCACCGAGTCGCCGGACGGTGTGTGGGACTTCGCCCGTGGTTGCATGCGCACCTACCTGATCCTGCGCGAGAAGGCACGAGCGCTTCGCCGAGGACCCGGAGATCCAAGCGGCGCTGGCAGACGCCAAGGTCGACGAACTGGCTCAGCCGACACTCGACGGCCGTGCGGCGCCGACGCGGACGCGCATCGCCGCGCTACGGCGCGACGCCGCGGCGAGCGACCTCGACGCGCTCGCGACCCAGGGGTACGGCCACGAGCGTCTCGACCAACTCGTGACGGAGCTGCTGCTCGGCGTTCGGTCACCGCTGCCGCGTGCCGCGTGCTCGGCGTCGACTCGTCGACGCAGGCGACGAAGGTCGAGGTGCGCGACGCCGACGACGGGCGGCTGCTCGCGACCGGGCGGGCGCCGCATCCGTCGACGACACCGCCGCGCAGCGAGCAGGACCCGAAGGCGTGGTGGGCCGCGCTCGTCGACGCCGTCCGGCAGACCGGCGTTGCGCGACGTCGCGGCGGTGTCGGTCGCCGCGCAGCAGCAGGGCCTCGTCGTGCTCGACGCGACCGGCGAGGTGCTGCGCCCGGCGAAGCTCTGGAACGACACCGAGAGCGCGCCCGAGGCGCGCCGATGGTCGAGCAAGCTCGGCGCCGAGGAGTGGGCCAAGCGTGCGGCTGCGTTCCCGGTCGCGTCGTTCACGATCACGAAGCTCGCGTGGCTGGCGCGGCACGAGCCCGACACCTTTGCCCGGGTCGCGACCGTTGCTCTTGCCGCACGACTGGCTCACCTAGCGGCTCACCGGCCGCTTCGTGACCGACCGCGGCGACGCGTCCGGCACGGGGTAGTGGTCGCCGGCGACGACGACTGGGTGCCGAGCTCCTCGAGCGAGCGACTCGGACGCCGGCCGCTGCGCCCGGACTCGACTCGCTGCCCGAGGTGCTCGGCCCCGACGTCGCCGGGTCGTCACCCCGGCGGCGTGCGCCGAGCTCGGCTGCGGGGCGCATCGTCTGCGGGCCCGGCACCGGCGACAACATGGCTGCCGCGCTCGGCATGGGCCTGCGGGCGGGCGACGTCGCGATCTCGATCGGCACGTCGGGCACCGTGTACACGGTCTGCGACACGCCGACCGCCGACCCCACCGGAGCCGTTGCCGGCTTCGCCGACGCGACCGGGCGCTTTCTCCCGCTGGTGTGCACGCTCAACGCCACGAAGGTGACCGACGCCTTCGCGCGGCTGCTCGCGCACCGACAGCGAGACGTTCGGCCGGCTCGCGCTGGACGCGCCCGCCGGTGCGGGCGGTGTCGTGCTGGTGCCGTACCTCGACGGCGAGCGCACGCCGAACCGACCCGACGCGACCGGCACCGTCGCCGGCCTCCGCACCGACACCGAGCGCCAGCCGACCTCGCGCGGGCCGCGTTCGAAGGCGTGGTGTGCGGCCTGCTCGACGGGCTCGACGCCCTCCGCGCCGCCGGCGCCGTATCCGGCGAGCGCGCGCGACCGGCGCACGATGCTCGTCGGTGGCGGCGCCCGGTCGCTCGCCTACCAGCGCATCGTGGCCGATCTCGCCGGCGTCGACGTCGTGCTGCCCGAGGGCGACGAGCACGTGGCCGCCGGAGCGTGCGTGCAGGCGGCCGCGGTCCTCCGCGGCACGACCGCTGGCGAGGTGGCGGCGCAGTGGGAACTCGGCGCAGGACGGACGATTGCGCCGGATCCGAACGTCGACCGTGCGGCGATCCGGTCGCGCTTCGCCGAGGTGCGGCAGTAGATTCGCCTCCTCGTGGGCGATCGCTCTCCGCAAGATCCGCCCTCCCCTGACCGGCGCCGCGTGCTGCTCGCGCTCGGCTTCGGAGCGGCCAATGCACTGGTGCTCAGCCAGGTCGGCAAGCAACGTCCGCCCGACGACGCTTCCACGCCCACGAGCGCGGCGGTCGCAACCGGACCGAGCACCGCGCAAGCGCTCGCCGGTGCTCCGCCGGAACCGGCTGACAACCATCTCTACGACGTCGTGATCACAGGTGGACGGGTGATCGACCCGGAGACCCGGTTCGATCGAGTCGCCGACGTCGGAATCGACGGCCCGACGATCGTCGCCATCACCGACCACAAGCTGAACGCCCGGACGACGATCGACGCCAAGGATCGTGTCGTCGCGCCGGGTTTCATCGACATGATCAGCTACGACCCGAACTCGTACGGCATCTGGTACAAGATCGCCGACGGCGTGACCACCAACCTGGGCATGCACGGGATGCTGATGAGCGCCGAGCAGTTCTTCGGCACCTACGCCCAGCAGGGTTCGCCGTGCCACTACGGCGGCGCATACGACAACTACTTCATGCGCGGCGACGGCCGCTTCGGCATCGGATCGGGCGAGGCTGCGACGCCTCGGCAGCTCGACCAGCTCGCCGCCGACATCGAGGAGCAAGTCCACCAAGGCTGGATCGGCGCTTCGTTCTCACCCGAGTACTCCCCGGGCATCACCGACGACGAGATCAAGCGGCAGATCGGCTGTGGCTGCGAAGTACGGGCTGCCGTGCTTCTTCCACGGCCGCTACTCGACCGACGTTCCTCCCGACGACAACGCGAAGACGTTGCAAGAGATCATCGACGTGGCGCGCACCACCGGCGCTCCGGTCCACGTCATGCACATCACCTCGACGGGCGGAACGTTTCAGATGCCGCAAGCGCTCGACACGATCCAGCAGGCGCGCGACCAGCGGACTCGACGTCACCGCGTGCCTGTACCCGTACAACTTCTGGGCGACGTACATCCAGTCAGCCCGCTTCAACGACGGATGGCAGCAGCGCTTCCACATCGACCTACTCCGACCTCGTCATCCCGGGAACCGGCGAGCGTCTGACCGCGGAGCGATTCGACGAGTTGCGTTCCGCGAGCAAGAACACACTCGTCGCGGCATACGCCATTCCCGAGCCGGACGTCGTCACCGGGCTCCAGTCGCCGATGACGATGATCGGCAGTGACGCGATCCTCACGCCAGGCGACAACAACCACCCACGGGGCGCTGGTTGCTTCAGCCGCGCGCTCGGTCACTACGTACGCGAGCAGAAGACGCTCTCACTCGTCGACGCGCTGGCGAAGATGACGATTCTCCCCGCCAAGCGTCTCGAAGCGAAGGCGCCTGCGCTTCAGAAGAAGGGCCGGCTTCAGCGAGGCGCCGACGCCGACATCACGATCTTCGATCCCGACACGGTTGCGGACCGCGCCACCGTCGAAGATCCTTCGCAGACCGCCGCCGGCATCGAGTACGTGCTCGTGCTCGGGACGATGGTGCTGTCGCCCGACGGCACCGGACAAGACCAAGTTGCCCGGCCAACCGATCAAGAGCGGTGCATCTGAGGCCGTCGCGTGCGCGAGGCCGGGGCCGCTCGCAGCGTCACGCCCGGGCCAGAACTGGCGGAGCTCCTCGGCGAACTCGGCGGCGGGGGTGCCGGCGGACTCGAGCGCGTCGAGCACGCCGTGGACCAACGACATGTAGAACGCCTCGCCTTCGGGCGGCATGTAGAAGTGCCCCCGGGCTGCCGCGGCGGCGTTGGCGCGTGTCGCGATTCGATAGAACGCGTGGACGAGGTACTCCACCTCTTCGAGGTCGAGCTCGGTGGACCACTTGAACTCGCCGCCCCGGTTCGCGACGCGAGCCCATTCGTCGAGCAGGCGGCGGAACGAGACGACGACCTCGGAACCGATGTGCTTGTCGACGGGTTCGTCGTCGTCGAGCCCGTAGCCCTCGAGAACGGCCCTCGCGTAGTCGACCCACGCGGTCGCGCTCGACGCTGCCACCGGACCGATGTCCACCTGCACTGCTTCGAGAGTAACCGCATGGGCGCGACTACGATCTGACGGTCCGTCAGATTCAGGAGAGTCTTCATGCCGCAGCCGCCGCTCGCGGGCGTCCGCATCATCGAGAGCTCGATGCTCGGCCCCGGTGCGATCACGACCCACCTCGCCGACCTCGGCGCGGAGGTGATCAAGGTCGAGTCACCGCAGGGCGACTACATCCGGCAGATGACCTGGCCGATCGTCGAGGGCGTCTCGCTGATGCACCTGCACATCAGCCGCGGCAAGCGGTCGATCGTGCTCGACCTGCGCACCGACGAAGGCGTGGCGACCTACCTCGACCTCGTGCGGGGCGCCGACGTCGTGATCGAGGCGATGCGGCCGGGTGGGCTCGAGCGCCGCGGCCTCGGCTTCGATCGCCTTCGCGAGGTCAACCCGCGCATCGTGTTCTGCACGATCTCCGGTTACGGCATGACGGGTCCGTACAAGGACATGCCGAGCCACGGCATCGCGTACGACGTGTGGGCGGGGCTCGTGCAGCCGGAGGAGATCGAGGACGGCTTCGTGGCCATTCCGGAGCATCCGTCGATGGGCATCCACGCCGGGCCGTTGTTCGGCGCGCTCGGCGTGCTCGCCGCCGTCATCCGAGCCCGCGCCTCGGGCGAGCCCACGCGCCTCGAGATCGCGCAGTCGGATGCCGCGGCCGCGATGGACTGGCTCCGCTCGGAGACATGGAGGGCGTACGAGCGGCCCGAGGACGAGGTCACCGGCAATCCGTCGGACAACTATCAGCGCCGCGCACCAGGCACGGCGGGCATGCGCGACGGCGTGCGCTATCAGTTCTACGAGACGAAGGACGGCCACATCCTGTTCCAGGCGTCCGAGCGGGAGTTCTGGGAGAACTTCTGCCGCGGCATCGATCGCGCCGACCTGTTCGAGCGCTACCCCGGGTCGAAGTACGCGGATCACGCCGTCGGCAACGTCGAGTTGCGGACGGTGTTGCGCGACATCTTCCAGTCGCGCACGAGCGCCGAGTGGGTGCAGCTCGGCGAACGGGTGAACACCCCGATCGTCAACGTGAACACGCCGAAGACGATCGCCGACGATCCCCAGTTCCAGGACCGGATGCCGTGGCTGCCCCGCGATGTGCTCGGGTGCGAGCAGCTGCCGTCTCCGATCAAGCTCGTGGGCGAGACGCTGCCGTTGCCGACCAAGGCGCCGACACCCGGGCAGCACACCGACACGGTCCTGCGCCAGGTCCTCGGCTACGACGACGCGCGCATCGCCGAGTTGCGGTCCGCCGGCGCGCTCGGCTGACCTTCTCGCGTGTTCGAACTGACGGACGAGCAACACGCGCTCGACGAAGCAGTCAATCGCCTGTTGACGAAATGCTCGTCGCCGGAGCAGGTGAGGGAGACGGAAGCCGCCGATCCCGCCGGTTTCTCACCTGCGGTGTGGCAGGGACTGATCGACATGGGGCTGCTCGACGCCGCCGCCTCCGGCGCGGCCGGCCTCGCAGACCTCGCGCTGGTGTGCATGCGCGCGGGCGTGCACCTCGCACCGGTCCCACTCGCCGAGGCCCTCGTGGCGGCGCGGGCCACCGGTGCGGCCGAAGAGGGACGCATCGTGCTGTTCTCGCCGCTGGGTCTCGACGGGGTCGTCGCACCGCTCGTACCCGGCGGCACGGTGGCCGACGCGGTGCTCACGCCGGTCGGCGAGCGGTTGGTGGCGGGAGATGTCGAACGCGTGCGCAGTCGTCGCACCCTCGGCGGCCTCGCGTCCGGCGACGTGACGCTGCAGGACGCCGACGAGATCCCCACCGCATCGGGGGGACGGGCGCTGGACGAGTGGCGGGTTCTCACCGCCTCCGGGCTTGCGGGGTTGGCGCGAGCCGCGCTCGACCTCGGCGTGGCGTACGTGAAGGAACGGCACCAGTTCGGTGTGCCCATCGGCTCGTTCCAGTCGATCCAGCACCGGCTTGCAGACCTGCACACTGCGGTCGACGGTGCCCGCCTGCTCGCGCTCGAGGCGGCCGAAGCACTCGACGACCCACGCGATCCGGACGGCGCGGCGCTCGCCGCGATGGCGTTCGACTACTGCGGCCACGTCGCCGAGCAGGCCGCACAGGCCAGCCTCCACTTCCACGGCGGCTACGGCTTCATGCTCGAGTACGACGTCCAGCTCTACGTGCGCCGGGCCAAGGCATGGCGACTCGCACTCGGCGATCCCCGGCAGCAACGACTCGAGATCGCGCGGCGCCTCTGGGGTGAAGGACGCCACGGGCTCGATCGCCCGCTCGATCCCGAGACCGAGGAGTTCCGGTCCGAGGTCCGCGCGTTCCTCGCCGAGCACTTGACCGACGACATCATCGAACGCGCCCGCGCGACGGGCACGATGCACGACGCGGGGCTGCACAAGGCGATTGCCGGGCGCGGGTACCTCGCGGCGGGCTGGCCGGAAGCTGTCGGCGGGCGCGGTCGCAACGCGGTGGAGATGACCGCGCTGATGCAAGAGCTGTACAGCGCCGCGGCGCCCGTCGACAGCATGGGCATCGTGTCGCTCGTGGCCGCGACGCTCGTCCTGCGCGGCAACGAGCAACAGCGGACGACGGTCGTTCCCCGCCTCCTGGCCGGCGACGCGTTGTGCTGCCTCGGCTACAGCGAGCCTGATGCCGGTTCTGACGTCGCCTCGGTGCAGACGAGAGCGGTGCGCGACGGCGACGAGTGGGTGATCAACGGACAGAAGATGTTCACGACGATGGCGCACGAGGCGGACTACGTCTTCCTGCTGACGCGCACGAACCCCGACAAGGCGAAGCACAAGGGACTCACGATGTTCCTCGTGCCGATGGACACGCCGGGGATCGAGATCGCTCCCGTGCACACGCTCGGCGGCGAGCGCACGAACATCACCTTCTACACCGATGTGCGCGTCCCGGACTCGTGCCGCGTCGGCGACGTCGACGACGGCTGGTCGGTCATGCACGCGGCGCTCGTGTACGAGCGCAACGGAACCAACTGGGGCGAGCCCGACCGGCTCGTGCGAGAGGTCGCGGCATGGGCGGCGGCGACCGGCGCGCTCGATGATCCACTGGTGGCCGAGCGTCTCGCCGAGCACGCGACCGCGATGGAAGTGGGCCGGTTGCTCGTCTACCGGGCCGCGACCATGGCCGCGGCAGGCAAGATGACCGCAGTCGAAGGATCGATGACGCAGCTGTTCGTACCCGAGGCGTTCACGCGAGCAGCCTCGGACCTGCTCGACATCCTCGGCGCCCACGGCGTCCTGCCCCACGGCGAGGACGGCGCGCCGCTCGCAGGGCTGGTCGAGCACGCCTACCGGCATTCGACCGTCACGACGATCTACGGCGGCACGAGCGAGATCCAGCGAGGCATCATCGCCGAGCGCGGGCTCGGCCTCCCCCGCACGCGCTGACCGGCGACGTCGTCGCTCGGTCCCGGGTGGAAAATGAGGCTCGGTACGCGTCCGGGACCGAGCCGAGGCCGACCGAGCGAGCGCCAGCGAGCCGGGCGGCAATGGGGCAGGCGCCGAAGGCGCCGAGGGGGCGCAGCCCCCAGGGGGCGTGGTCGCTCAGTACCGCAGGCCGGACGCCCTCGTCCTGAACACGTCGGTGGCGAGTTGTTGGCCGAGCTTCGTGGCGTCCCACCGCTTGCCGCCGTTGTTGATGGTCGGACCGTCGGTCCAGCCCTGCATGAGGATGATGTTCTCGGCGACGGCGCGGATCACCTGGCCGGTGACCATCTGACTCTCGTCGCTCGCCAGCCACGCGACGACGGGTGACGACACCGCGGGGTCCATCGGGTTCCACTCGTCGTCGCGAACGTCGTCAGCTTCGATGACCGTGGGGGCGTTGGGCATCGTGCCCGTTATCCGAGTCGCGGCTGCAGGACCGATCGTGTTCACCGTGACGCCCATCCGGTAGAGCTCGAGCGACAACGTCTGCGTCAGCCCCGCGATCGCTGCCTTGGCGGTCGCATAGTTCGTCTGGCCGAAGTTCCCGACGAGACCGGCGCCCGAGACCGTGTTGATGATGCGGCCGGTGAAGGTCTCGCCGTTCTTCGAACGGTTGCGCCAGTGGTTCGCGGCGTGATGGCACGGCAGCCACGTGCCCCGCACGTGGACTCGCATGACGGCGTCGAAGTCCGCCACCGGCATGTTCCAGATGACGCTGTCGCGTACGATGCCGGCGTTGTTGACGACAACGTCGACCTGTCCCCAGGTGTCGACGGCTTGCTGGATCATCTCGCCCGACTGCGACTCGTCCGACACGTCTCCGTAGTTGGCGATCGCCTCGCCGCCCTGCTGCTCGATGAGCTTCACGGTGAGGTCGGCGTCCTGGCTCGCCCCCTCGCCCGACACGGAGCCGCCCAGGTCGTTCACGACGACCCGCGCTCCGTGCCTCGCCAGTTCGAGCGCGTGCCCGCGTCCGATCCCGTGGCCTGCCCCGGTGACGATCGCCACCTTGTGGTCCAACAGTCCCATCAACCTCTCCGTTCTCCGGGTGCCCGTGGCCGCTCGAGCGGCCACGGAGCACCAACATTCGGTCTCTAGCTCGCCGTGTACTCCACGGGCATCGAGTTGATGCCGCGGATGAAAGCCGACGGGGTGCGCTGCACAGTGGCGCCCGGCGCGAGCTCGATGTCCGGTATGCGGCCCAACAGCTCCTCGTACATCACGCGGATCTCGAGGCGCGCGAGTGACGCTCCGAGACAGAAGTGGGTGCCGAACCCGAACGCGATGTGCGGGTTCGGGTCGCGGCGGATGTCGAACTCGGCTGCCGTCGGCCCGAACACCGACGGATCGCGGTTCGCGGCCCCGTAGAGCAGCAGCAGCTTCTCCCCCGCCGCGATCGGCGTGCCGGCGACGTCGGCATCCGTGGTGGCGGTGCGTTGGAAGTTCACGATCGGCGTGACCCACCGCAGCATCTCCTCGATGGCGATCGGCAACAGCGACGGATCGTGGATCAGCAACTGGCGTTGCGACGGGTGCGCGATCAGAGCCTCCATCCCGCCCGAGATCACGTTGCGCGTGGTCTCGTTGCCGCCGACGAGGATCAGCAGCAACTCGGAGATCAGCTCGTCGAGCGTGAAGGCGTGACGTTCGCCGTCGTCGTCCACGATCTCCGCGTGCGTCAGGATCGAGGTGAGGTCGTCGCGAGGGTTGGCGCGGCGATCTTCGATCACTTCGGTGATGTACGCACAGAAATCTGCGAACTGCGCGACGACCTCGTCGGTGACCTTGCCGTCGGCGCCCTTGATGAGCTCGTCCGACCACGCCTGCAGCCGGTCACGGTCCTCGACCTTCACGCCGAGCATCTCGGCGATGACGATCATCGGCAACGGCACCGCGACGTCCTGCGTGAAGTCGCAGTGCCCGAGCGGCGCGACCGTGTCGAGGATCTCGGTGACGATCGCACGGGTATGCGCCTCCATACCGGCGACCTGCTTCGGCGTGAAGCCCTTGTACACGAGACGGCGTTGACGGGTGTGGCGGGGATCGTCCTGCGAGATCATCGAGCTGTCCGGTGGCGTCTTCGGCCGGAAGCCCTCGCCGGAGCAGAACAACTCGGGGTGCCGCGACACGTGGACGATGTCCGCGTGGCGGCTGATGCCCCACAGCTCGTTGACCTCGTCGTGGTACACGGGCGCGTCTCGCGCAGCCACTCGTACGTCGGGTACGGATCGCCGGCGTAGAGGTCTCCGTCGAGCAGGTCGATCACGCGGGCGTCAGCGACAGCAGTCACGGCTTTGCGTACCTGTCTCTCAGCTCGAACTTCACGATCTTGCCGGTGGGGTTGCGCGGTAGCGCATCCACGATCTCGAGCTGCTCGGGCAGCTTCTGCTTCATGAGGCCGCCCTAGGTCCTTGACCTCGACGGACCCGATGTGCACGTGCGATATCGCAACGACAGCGGCGACCGGAGCGCTCGAGAGGAAACGCTCTCGTGACTCTCATCACACTCGTAGCCGAACACCACAAAGATTCAGCGGGCCCGTGATATGCCGCCTTCCCCGCACAGCTTGTCTCCGAGCCCGACGGATGAAAGCCTTCGAAGAGGAATGCCTGGCAGATGACTGACTACTTCAAGCAGGGCTCGAAACTGCGTCACACCAAACCCATCATCTTGGATTCGTGACTGGTCCCAGTGAAGGATCGCAACCCACTCGCCATCATCAGTCGAATTGCTGAGGGCCGGGACCCGAAACTGGTCGCGAAGCGCAACGACGAACTGCTCCGCGTTCAGCTTCTTCCGCGGGCAGCCGCGGTCATGGGCGGAGACCTCGCGCCCGGCCTAGATCACAGCACCCGGCTCGAGCTCGTCATCTGCGGCGATGCGCACCTCGGCAACTTCGGCGCCTACTTATCGCCCGAACGGATCCCCGTCTTCGATCTCAACGACTTCGACGAGGCGCGCCTTGGCCCGTGGGAGTGGGACGTATGTAGGCTCGACAAGTGCCAGCATCGCGGTTGCGGGTGGGGAGCTTCGGCCACCCATCAAGGATGCCGAGGATTCGGTCTCACAAGCTCATCCACGCGTACGCCGACGCGCTGCAGCGAATCTTGGATGGTCTATTGGTGGACCGCTATTACGGGCTCGAGCGTGTCGCCGCCTGCCTTTCTGAAGACGGGGAGCCCAAGTTCTCAGATGTTCAACCAGCCGCCCACCGCTCTTCGCGCACGTCGACGTCCACACGCAGAGAGAGACCGTACGGGAACTCATCAAGGAGGACGGGCGTGGATCGAAGTTCCGCCGCCACGATGAGGTAGACCCCGTCGCCACTGAGGACAGCCAAGGGGTGACCGCCGCCTACTGGCTGTACCTGAACACGGTAGCGACCGGTTTCTTGGAGCGCCTCCTCGACGGCTACTCGCCCACCTGCGTCGGTGAGCGCCCCGTTGGCGAAGGAAGTCTCGGACTGCGCGACTATCTGTTGATGGTTAGCGGGCACAGCCGCGATGACCGCCTCATTCTTCAAGTCAAAGAGGCCACTCCGCTTCGGCCTTGGACTCCGCGCTCGGGTCTCGATCGGCAATACACGAGGGCGAGCGGGTCATACAGATGCAGAAGACGATGCAGGGTGTGAGCGATCCGCTGCTCGGCTGGACATCGGTCGATGGCCAGGCGTACTACGTCCGCCAGTTTCGGGACGGCAAGGCAAGCCGCGAAACCTCGCGAAACTCACGCGCGACGGACTAACCCAGTATGCAGAGCTCCGCGGCGAGGAGCCTGGCGCGAGCGCATGCCCGGTCGGCCAAGCCGCGAGACGGATCCTCGCCACGATGAGCGGGTACATCGAGAGCGACCGTCCTGAGTTCATCGCGGCAGTCGCCCAGTTCGCAAAGCGCTACGCAGACGTGACCCACAACGACCAAAAGAGGCTCAAAAAGGAGGCCGACGAACACGGAAAATCATCACCTTCAGTCTCAAAGCCGTGAGGTCCGTGGCCAAGCTGAACGGAACCGGCCAGCGCAGGTTCGGCAGCCAAAGACACGTCCGCGAGTTGACACGGCTCGGTCGCGGCGCCTTGCTAGTCACTGCCCTCGGCGCCCTGGTCGTTCTCCAGCCGCCGTCGCGGTGATCTGCGGAGCCTCCATGAGGCTATGGCTCTTCCTGGCCCTCTTCTCCCGCAGTTCAACTCGCCTACGGCGGCGACACGCCGGACTGGTGGGCTACCAGGGGGCTCTGCTCCTGGCTATCGGGCTGGTCATCATCGGTGGGGTGCTCGATCGCGGCACAGCAAGACCAAAGACCATCAGCAATGCGGCCCGCGGCAGAGTTCGCCGTCGAGCTCGCGAAAGGGGAGCTGCGAACGGCGGCTGCGTCGACCGACTTCTGCACCTTATGTGCGGGATTGCGTGACAAACACGTCGCTGGGTCCAGTTGCTCTTGGGCGAGCTATATATGAGAATTGGGCTCCAGCCTTCCATCTCGTTTTGTCCGCACTCCTCGTCAAGCGTGTCTTCAACGTACACCCCGATACACGAGCCAAGGCTGCCACCCGTAGTGCGTACAAAACCTACCCAGTACGAGCTGCGGATGGAATTCAGCGCAGCAGCACGAAGAACCCCACACCTACACCTCCGTTGCAAGAGGAGTCGAGTCGAGTCGAGGAAGAGATGAGCTCGTGACGCAACTGAAACATCGCATCCCGCGCAAGCATCAAATGAGCGGTCGAAAATGCGGCGAGCCAGGCACGCAGCCTTCTGGCAATCAAGGATCCGCTTGATGCGGTGACCATGGCTACGGAGCGCCTTGCGCAAGCCGCCAACAGCAGTGCAAGTATTTTTCTGATGGCCTTTGGCGCCGTCCTGATCGCCATCGCCGTAATCACGCAGATCCGCTTTGATACGTACCAGCTGTCGCATCTCCGCACCGGAGAGTTCATCGCACTTCTAGCGTCGGGCGTACTGCTCCTGCTTATCGGTGGTGGTGTCCAGCTATCTCGGCGCGATAGAGACGCAAAGCGGAGCGTGACCACGCTAAGTGGGTGCAGGCTCGCGCCGATAGGGAATTGCAGAAGCAGGCCGAGCGGACGGACAAGCTGCTCGCGGCGGCGGTCGCACCGAATCCCGGCTCGTCAGGTAACAGCGGCGACAAAATCCGCGCGTAAGACATCCTCCGAGCCGCGCCGCTGCGCTCAAGATCTCGCCCCTGATCGCCCGGCAGCTGGTTCGGAGCGAACCGGTCACAGCAGGCACGCTGGAGACGATCGCTTTCGCGGTTCAGGTGGCGCGCTACGTACGAGCGCGTGGCGACGCCTCGATCGTGCCGATCGCCGGCGTCGAGCAATGTGCCTGCCACCACGGCAACCGTCCGCATGTCCCGGCCCGGGCCAGTGCAGCGGGATAAATTCGTTCACGCGTCGTGAGTGCAGCCGCTGCGACGCCGCGACCCCTTGCGTCGCAAGCAAGCGTGCGCCCGAGTCGGCCTCCGACGAGCTCCCGCACCTACCCTGTCGTGCTGGATCGACTCCGACTACAAACAGACAGCATGCCCCGAGCAGCATCGCGACAGAGTGCTGGGCTCCCGAGACCCCCGGGAAGCCCAGCATGCCATCATACTCGATCAGCCTGTGTGACACCACGCCGCCGCGACCAGCTCGAGCGCGCACTGCTTGAGCGAGGTGTCCTCGAACGAGCGCTGTACCTGGTTGGTGCGGCTGGTGTATCGCCGCCCGTAGTCCACGGCGCTCAGCGACCGCGTTGAACGCCGTCCACTTCGTGCCGGGACTATTGCCGGCGGTATTGCCGGCGCCGCGGCCGCGATAAAGATCGCCAGCACCCGCTCGATCGCGCGCTCGCGGTTGGCCTGTGCCCTGGCGCCGGTGTCGCCGTCGATCACCCATAGCTGGCGCAGGACACGGTGCTCGAACGCCGTGTTGGAGATCGGCTCCAGCGCGAGCCGGTCGGCCAGCGCCTTGAACTGCGTCTGGTAGTCGATCGTCATCCCCAGCACCTGGCGCGCCTCGGCGAACTTGGTCTGCAGGTTGCCGGTGTGGCGGACGCGGAACGTGCGCTGCGCGCTCGCGCCGTGCTCCGACTGGCGTAGCGCCGCGCCGAGCGTGTTGGCGCACACGATCCGGATCGGGGTGCGGGCGGCGGCGGTGACGGCCATCGACCCGTCGTGGCTGTTGGCCAAGATGAAGGTGGCGGTCGGGTCGCCGCCGAGCTCGACGTGTTCTGGAAGGCGGGCCGAGCACGAGACGCGGCTGCCGCCCCACAGGCTGCCGGCGGTCTCGAAGTGAAGCTCTGAGCCGATCAGCGCGTCGAGGAAGCGAACGCGTCGCGGTTGTCGACCACCTCGTACTCATCGGACACGATCCCGAGCACCTCGCCGGTGTCCTCGCGCAAGTTGGCCTTGAACCCGCGTGCCGGAACAAGGCCGGGCTCGTGTTTGGTGCCGAAGTCGTCGGTCCACGCGGGTGTCCTGACCACTGAGCACGTCACCGTCGGTGACCTTCCACCCCAGGCCCGCCTCGTCGAGCGCCTCGTCGATCGAGCGCGGGTACTCGTCGATCACGACGCCGAGCCCGTGCCAGGGCATGGCTCGCACGCTGAACATCTGGTCGTTGTTGGTCATGCCGTGAGACATGGGGTTCCTCCGTTTATGAGGTTGATGTGCATGGCGGAGCAGCTCGCATGGAGCGCCCCGGTACAGGTCGATGGCGCGTGCGGCCCGTCAGAGCCCAGCGCGCGTCGCGGCCAGATAAGGGGGCGGCCCCGACTCGCGCCGAGCGGTCGGCGCGTTGGCGGCTCAGCGCGGATCGCCCGCCCCCTTGGCGCCCGGGCGGCATCGGGCGGTGGCTGGACGGAGTCGATCAGGAAGCGTGCAAATGCGACGCGATCGCGGTCAGGACCACCTGACCGCGTTCTATTAGCCCGAGCCCGAGCCTGAGCCCGAAGCGGCGGCTGGCTTCGCCGGGGCCCGGTCGCCCGCAGCCCCGAATCTTGCCCAGCGCGTCGAACCAGAACGGGGCGCCGAGCGAGAGCGCCAGGAACGTGATCAGCCAGCCGCCGATGGCACGCCCCCAGTGCTGACGCTCACCCGAGCGGGGTCGCCCGGCTTCTTGTTCCACCCGATCGGCAGGCCGAGACTCTGGATCTGGCCGGCGACCTTTGAGATGCTCTCCCCCGGCTTGGCCGCGGTGTTCGTCGCGGACTGCACCAGCGCTGCGCGCAGGCCATCGTCGTTGATGAGACGGTCGGCGATGCTCACCGTGTTCAGGTTAAGCCCTGACGGCGACAACGAACGAAAGGATGCAGATGATGATCTGCGTCTTGCGCTTGTACCAGCCCGACACCCGGCTCATCGCGCTGTCGAACCAGTGCTCGATCTCGCCACGCAGCTCGTCACGGTCTTTGGCCGCGCCGCTGGCGAGTGACAGCAGGGCGTTCTTCGTGCCGGCGGTTATCGCCGACTCCGCGATCTCTGTGCGCACCTTCTCGATCGGGTCGTTAGTGCTGGTCGGCGTGACTACGTTCAGCAGGGCGAGCGCGAAGGTCCGGCGGGTCGATGTACGACGGCCCTCGCCGCTTCCCCCAACAGCCCTGTTCCAGTCTTGTACATGGTGCGGATGAGCCCGCTGCCGAGCACCTCGTTGGTCAAGGACTTGGAGTCTGGATCCCAATCCTCGCCCAACTGCCGCGGCCGCGCGGGCGCGGCCCCGGCGGCGGCCCCGGGAGCCTGTCCCACCTGGGTCGGAGCGCCTGTGTGACTGATTCCCGTCATCGTCGAGCAGGTTGCGCAGCCCGGCCTCAAGCGTCTACGAGCGCAGGTCCAGCACTCCCGCGATCGCCTCCTGGACTGCCGAGCACAGCACACTGAACAACAGGTAGATAAACGACAGGCCAATCGCCATCTTATTGCCCGTATTGCCAGTCAGTGACGGCATGGACCACCCCCGTAGCGGTCGTTGAACTCACTCCCCAAGAACGAGTGCGACCTGCTGCTAGCAACCTACGGCGCGGGGTCCACCGTTGTCGGGTCCGGCGGCAGCAGACCGACCTTGAGCCTGCCCAATTCTCACCACACAGCTTGGCTTGGTTCATCGTCGGTCGTGATCTCCACTTCACCGACCCGGCTGGCGCACTCCGCCCGGCAGCGCCTCGCGGGATCGCAATCGTGGGGCGACTTCGGCGCGGGCTTCTGCTTCGATCGGATTGTTAGCACTGGCCTGGCAAGACCGCGACCTCGAGACTGCTGTTGCGCTCGCACGGTCGTCGATGCCGGCGCCAGCTCCGTGGAGGTTCTCCAGGTCTCTTGGCGCCGTCACTGAAGCTTCCACCACGGCCGCGACAACCTCCGGAAGTCCATCACGTGAGTCAACGGATCCTGAACCCTCTGATGTGTCACTAAAGGGAGGAATTGAAAGGATAAAGGGATACGGCATGGTGGCGAGATTCGGCGAATGCGCCACGGACGGTGAGCGAATCGTGCTCGCTGCCGTAGCTACCTGTGGAGATCGGGAGTAGTCTGATCTGCGAGGGCTGTGGTGCAGGCGACTGTGGGTATCGCCGAGGTTCAGGATTCGCTTCGAGCGCGAGTCCGGCGTCTCGGTGTACCGCTTGGCGGAATGGGACCGAAGGCGCTGCTGGTCGTTGCAGGCGCAGCGCTATGGCCATGGTCGCTCCGCTGCTGGGGACTGGGGTTGCCGTCGGGGTTCTCGGAGGCGCGATGGGGCTTCTGGGAGGTCCGGGTCAGGGCTTCATTTCGGACTTCCTCAAGCGGGAAGCCACCCGTGCGGGGAAGTCTGGAAGGGAGCTCCAAGCTGAGCTCGAGCGTGAGCTGTTTTCGCGCCTTGATGCGGACGATCAGGGAGGCGTGGCCCTTCGCGGGGATCTCAGCCGCCTCTTGGAGACTGTTGGAGGGGTGAAGGTTGCCTTAGCTGCGGCCGGGGACGACGTCAAGGAGGCACTCGCGCAAGGGTTTGCCGAGCTAGGCGGGAGTTGGAAGCGAGTTTCGCTGGATGATGGTCGAAGTTCAGGATCTTCTGTACGAGATCCAGACGCGCCAGGCCGAACTCCTGGCATTGCAGCGCGAGCAGCTGGACCTCCAGCGCGAGCAGCTCGTGAAGACGAACGTTCTGATTGGGATCACCAACTGGCAGGCGAAGACGCCGCTGGTTGAGGAGGACGTCCTGCACCAGCTCGGAGCGGAAGACGTCGCCTGCCCCTACAAGGAACTTGAGGCATTCCAGCCGGACGACACGGGCTACTTCTTCGGGCGTGAGAGGAGCTCGTTGCTGACTTGCTCGCTCGGCTTGCCGAGTCGCCGTTCTTGGCGGTTCTCGGT
>CAWGFA010000011.1:0-72339 GCA_963821725.1 uncultured Acidimicrobiia bacterium | reverse complement strand
CCTCCCGATTCGACGGGCAGGCCGACGCTCTTCTGCAGCCGGAGGGCCTGGGCGGCGTCGGCGTCGGTCACCAGCGACACGACAACGCCAGTGGCGCCGGCACGTCCGGTGCGACCGGAGCGGTGAACGTAGTCCTTGTGGTCGCCGGCAAGGTCGTAGTGGACGACGCATTCGATGTTGTCGACGTGGATGCCGCGGGCGACGACGTCGGTGGCGACGAGCGCTTGGGCGTGTCCGGCGGCGAACGTTCGCAGCGCCCGATCGCGCTGCGCTTGGGAGCGGTTGCCATGGATCGGGACGGCCGAGATGCCGCGACGGGTGAGCTGATCGGCGACGCGGTTGGCGCCGTGCTTGGTGCGGCAGAACACCAGGGTCGACCCGTGCGCGGCGATGAGGTCGGCTGTGACCGCGACGCGGTCCTCGCGGCGGGCCCGCACGAACGTGTGCGTGGTGCGCGTGCCGTCGGACTTGTCGGTCTGCACTTCGCATCGCTGCGGCTCGCGCTGGTACCGGCGGACGAGGACGTCGACGTCGCCGTCGAGCGTCGCTGAGAACAACAGCGTCTGACGGTCCGGCTGCACCTGGTCGAGGATGCGCTTGACCTCCGGGAGGAAGCCCATGTCGGCCATCCGGTCGGCTTCGTCGACGACGGCGATCTCGACCTCGTCGAGGATCAGGTCGCCGCGGCGCACGAGGTCCGCCAGCCGGCCAGGGCAGGCGACGGCGACGTCCACCCCGCGGCGAAGCACCTTCAGCTGCGGCCCGAAACCGACGCCGCCGTAGAAGGACGCGACGCTGCGTTTGCGAGTGGCCAGCAGCGGGCGGAGCTCGGCTTGGATCTGGGCGGCGAGCTCGCGGGTTGGAGCGAGCACCAACGCACGCGGCCGGCCGGGCCGGGCGCGTGAGACCCGCTCGGCGAGCGGGATCCCGAAGGCGAGGGTCTTGCCCGACCCGGTCGGAGCGCGACCACAGACGTCGCGACCCGCGAGCGTGGGCGGGATGGCGAGGGACTGGATCGGAAACGCCTGGGTCATGCCGCGAGCGGCGAGCGAGGCGACGACCGCGGCGGGCACGCCGAGGTCAGCGAAACGAGACAACGTAGGACTCCTAGGAAGGTTGGCGCGGCGAGCGGCTGCACGCAGCAGGGGTGCGACGGACCAGTCGGTAGCTCCCCATGGCGGCCGGAGCCGTCGGCTGCGTCGCGGCAGCGGGAGCATGGCCGATGGAGAAGGGTCTCGCCGACGGCCCGCCGGCTCGGGGCCGACGCCACCCCGGAACCTCCGGAGGATGCCGAGACACTAGCAGCGACCGGCGGTGGCTGGGCGTGACCGGGTTCGACGATCCCGACGACGCACGCTCGACACCCCTCGCCGCAGCCCTACGGAATCACAGCAATGGAGTTCTGCGGTGGACCACCAAGTCGCAGAAGGTCATCGGGCGAATCACTGATTGTGGCGCCTTCACTGTCGGCGGTCACGGCCGAAGCAATGCCGACGCCCGCACCGACAAGAATCCGAAAGAGCCAGCCCCGTGATCTCGGAACTCATGAAGGCGTCCGTCACCACGTGGCCGAGTACCGCAGCCATCACGGCCAACAGCGCGAGGCGCACCGCAGCGTCTCTCCTCGTGCGTATTTCGTGCCACAGAACGTAGATGACCCCAACCAGGACGCTCAGGTAGGCGATGGCGGCAGGGATGCCTGCGCCGGACGCGACGGCGAGCACCTCGTTGTGAGGACTTTCCACCCGGAACCGCTCGTAGTGGCGCACCGCCGTCGCGGACAGAACCATGGGGCTGTCTGGGAATTGGTCGGGGAAGTTTCCGGTCCTGTTCCGACCAATGGATGATCCCACAGGTCGAAGCGCGCGCTGATCGAGTCGTCACTGCTCACCGCGCTGACGCTCTCACTTCGGTGCCATGCCCTTGTTATCGCCGAGCGAACGGGTGCGATCATGGTCACGAGAAGAACGAGCACGACGAAGGCGGCGCCGACAGAGGCCCCGAGCGTTGCCCGGTTCATCTTGATTCTCTCTCTCGAGCCGAAGACGAACACGGTGACCGCCAGCGCAAGCCCTACATAACCGCCTCGACTGTAGGTAAGAAGGAGCGCCACGATCATCAGTGCCAAGCCGGCAAGCGTGGCCACACGCATCAATCCCTTCTGCTAGCGCAACCCGACGAAGAGGTCCGTCTCCGGGAGCGGCGCGCCGGTGGTGTCGTGCGCTCTGATGAAGGCCTCCTCACCGAAGAGCGCGCCGAACGCCTCGGTAGGCACGCGGCCCCAGAACGACTCGTCCATCTGGCTGGCGTGGGTGGCGAGCGCGGTGCGCTTTCGTTCGACGAACGGACCGACGTCGATCGCGGTCGTGATGCGCGCTTCGACCGCGTCCATCATGCGCAGCTGCTCCGGATCGGGCTGCGGGAACTGCGAGAGATCGGCCCCTTGCTCCTCGAGGACGGCCCGGAACCGCTCGAACATGCTCCGCCGGAACGCCGTGAAGTACGCCTTGCGGGGAATCCCCGTTCGCTGCGACCGCGGCCATCGCGACACGGCTGGCGTGGACGTGATCGGGGTGGTCGTAGCCGCCGAGCTCGTCGTAGGTGACCACGACGTCGGGTTGGTACTGCTCGAACAGGCCCGAGAGGCGTTCGGCGGCATCGTCGACGGCGACGTTGCAGAACACGTCGGGCCGGTCCTTGTGCTCCCAGTCGACCATGCCCGAGTCGTGGTACCCGAGCAGCTCGAGATGCGCGACGCCGAGCGTCTCGCACGCTCGCTCGAGCTCGCCGAGGCGGATGCGGGCGACCTCGGCCTCGTCGTGGCCCTCATCTCCCGGCTTGATCCCGCCCGGTGCGTCGCCGAGCTCGCCGTTCGTGCACGTGACGACAACGGTTCGCACGCCCTCGTCCGCGTACCGCGCCAGGACGCCGCCCGTGCTCGACGACTCGTCGTCGGGGTGCGCGTGCACGGCCATCAGCGTCAGCGGCGTGCTCATCCGGCAAGCCTGTCACCCACGCGAGCAACACGCGAGCGGCGTCGGCTGTGTCGCATTCTCGTCAGCCACTGGTCGGCGCGAGCAGGCGTGCGCTCCTCGCGCTACTACTCGCTCTGCGTGTGTTCTGAGGCGCGCTTCAACTCCACCACCGGGATGGTTCGGATGCCGGCAGTGCGCGTGGCGTAGTCGGCGAATCCCGAGTACTCGGCGCGCCTGCTCGTCGTAGATGCGGTCGCGCTCGTCGCCCTGGACCTCGTGGACGATCACGGGGTACGTCTCCGTGTCGCGTTCGAACAGTGCCCCGGCCGGCGGCGGTGAGGTTGTAATACCAGTCCGGGTTCGACGGTTCCCCGCCCTTGGTTGCGAACACGTAGATCGTGTCGTTGTCGGCATCATCAGGCATGTACATCAAGGGGTTGACGTATTCGCGTCCGCTCGTGCGGCCGTGGTGGTGCACGAGCACGACTGGCGCGCCTTCGAAAGGGCCGCCGACGCGACCGCCGTTTGCGCGGAACTCGGTGATGATCTTGTCGTTCCAGTCGTTCGCTTCCGGCATCTCAGCCTCCTCGTGCTGATGACAACGGGACCGAACGCAGGGCGAACTGTGTCTTCAAGAAGGCTGATGCTCGGTCGAGCGCCGCGCCCGCCTCGTCGAGGACGGCCGCAAAACCTTGGAACACGTGCGGAACGCCGGCCGTGACCTCGAGCGTGACCGGCACATCGGCGACGGCCGCCTGTCCCGCGAGCCGAACAGCGTCGCTCAACAGGATCTCGTGCGAACCGACCTGGATCAGAAGCGGAGGCAGTCCCGCTGAGATCGCCGAAGATCGGGCTGATGAGCGGGTCGGAGGCATCCGCTCGGGCGACGTAGTCCGGAACCCGAACGCGAAGGCCCTCGGGGGTGAGGATCGGGTCGACGGCCTGCTTCTCGGCCAGCGTCTCGCCCGACAGCGTCAGGTCTGCATAGGGCGACATCAAGAAGGCACAGGACGGCAAGGGCGTGCCAGCCGCTCGCAAGGCGAGCAGTGTGGCCACCGCGAGCCCGCCTCCTGCCGACTCGCCTGCGAACGCGATCTGACCAGGTTCGACGCCCTGACCGAGAAGTCCCTCGTAAGCGGCTTGGGCATCTTCGACCGCCGCCGGATACGGGTGTTCGGGAGCGAGCCGGTAGTCGACGGTGAAGGCCTTCGCGCCTGTCCGTCGGGCCAGATCGCCCACCAGGGGAACCGAGGCTGCCGCCGTGCCGATGACGTAGACGCCGCCGTGGAAGTAGACGATCACGTTGTCGGCGTCCGTGCCTTGCACCGTGACCTCGACGGCGTCGACGCCGCCGATCGTCGTGGGTCGGTTCTGGACATCGGCGGGTACCGGAACCCGTGCCATCAGCTCGTTGAACGCGGCCCGCACCATCGCGACGTCTCCGGCGGTATCGAGCTGGCCCTGACGCAATATCGCATCCAATTGCTCTTGCTGCTGCCTGCTCATCGGTTCTCCAGTCTCGGCGCCGGCTGGCGCGAGTGCGTTCGGCCCGTTGATCTCCGTTGGCTCACGATAAGAGTGGAGCGTCCCGGCTCACCCCAGGGAGATTGCCGGGCACGGGCACGACCGTCGTCCGGCTAGTCCTCGAGTTGCGCCGCCACGGCTGAGAGAACTTGTGCGGTTCGATGCAAGGCGGAATCGTCGATGTGGTCCAACACCCGCTTGCGCACGCTGGCGAGATGCGCCGGCCACGCAGACTTCATCTTGGCCATCCCCGGCGCGGTGAGCTTGGCGATGTTGCTGCGCCCGTCGGCCGAGCTCACCCGCTTGGCCACCAGGCCGCGCGACTGGAGGTCGCCGACGAGGCGCGTTGTCCTGCTCGCTGACAGCCCGGTGGCCTCGGCGAGATCCGCCATTCGCAGTTCGCGATTCGGCGCCTCGGAGAGATGCATGAGCATCGTGTATTCGCTCGCGGTCAGACCCGCGGACCGGACGAGGTCACTGTCGAGGTGGCGCGGCAAGGTCTTGACGATCCGCATG
The DNA here is from genome assembly GCA_963821725.1 of uncultured Acidimicrobiia bacterium. Classification (GTDB taxonomy): domain Bacteria; phylum Actinomycetota; class Acidimicrobiia; order Acidimicrobiales; family JACDCH01; genus DATAES01. The sequence goes on along the minus strand of CAWGFA010000011.1, from coordinate 67,324 downwards.
AGTGCCCGCCACATCACTTCTTCCGAGGCGCTCAGCGGCACAACCGTCGCGATGCCAAGACCGTAACTTGCTTCTGAACGCAATCCGGGTTTCCCACCTACAGTTGCTTGCCAAAGCAACTATATCGCAGTAGCTTCCGCGATGTAAATGGTCGATGTCGCCACCCTCCAAACGGCCGCGGTCGCGGCAGTCACGTCGAGTGAGCCCGGCTAGCACAGCGGATCCGCCGACCGTGGGCGATCTGTTGGACACCGACCGCGCCTGGACTTGTCGGGCGCGAGGCCGAGCTCGAGTCGTTGGGGGAGCTGCTGGCTGCCGCTCGCGAGAGCCGCAGCGGCGTGTTGGTCGTGCGCGGCGAGGCGGGGATCGGAAAGTCCGTCCTCCTCGACGCCGTGGCCGCGCGCGCGGACGGCTTCCACGTGGCGCGCGTTGCTGGCGTCGAGTCGGAGATGGAGCTGCCGTACGCCGGGGCTGCAACAGCTCTGGCGACCGTTCGTCGAGTGCGCACCGTTCCTGCCCGAGCCGCAGCACACCGCGCTCGAAGACCGCGTTCGGGCTCGGCGTCGGATCGCCGCCGGACCGATTTCGGTCGGCCTGGCGGTGCTCCAACTTCTGGCCCGATTGGCCGACGATCAGCCCGTGCTGTGGCTCGTGGACGACGCGGAATGGCTCGACCGCGTCTCGGTCCAGACCATCGAGTTCGTCGCCCGCCGTCTCCTCGCTGAGCCGATCCTGTTTCTGATCGCGGCGAGGGACACGCCTGAGTGCGGGGACTTTGCCGGCCTGCCGGAGCTGCGCCTGCACGCGTCTCGGTGACGGCGACGCGGCAGCTCTGCTCGGATCGGTCGTGGCCGGCCCTACCGATCCCAGGGTGGTCGAGCGCATCCTCGCGGAGAGTCACGGGAACCCGCTGGCCCTGTTGGAGCTGCCGCGCACGTGGACGACCGCGGAACTCGCCGAAGGGTTGGCGGATCCGGGCCACGGGTCGTCGTTCGGAAATCTCGAGGACGGGTTTGCGAGAAGGCTGCGGTCGTTGCCGGGGGACTCCCGACTCTTGTTGACCCTGGCCGCAGCCGAGCCGCTCGGCGACCCCACGCTGCTGTGGCATGCGGCCGAGCGACTCGGGTTGGGCTGGGACGCGGCGACCACCGCGGAGGCATCGGGACTCATCGAGTTCGGTCTCAAGGTTCGCTTTCGTCATCCATTGGTGCGTGCCGCGGCCTACCGCGAGGCCTCAACTCGTGAGCGGCTCGATGTTCATCGCGCGCTCGCAGAGGTCACCGACCCGATCGTCGATCCAGACCGGCGCGCGCTGGCATCGGGCGAACGCGACGGTGACGCAGGACGACGAGATCGCCGATGAGCTGGAACGCGCCGCTGACCGAGCCAAGTCACGAGGAGGGCTCCTGGCCGCGTCCGCGCTCTTCGAGCGGGCCGCGCTGTTGACCACGGATGCGGCGCGACGCGCGGACCGGACACTGTCTGCTGCCGCCGCCAATCGCGACGTGCGGCGCGCTGGACGCGGCGTTGGAGCTGTTGCCGGCCGTCGAAGCGAACGCCGCGTCCGGCCTGCGTCGGGCACTGGTGGATCGTCTTCGGGGACAGATCGCGTTCGACCAACGACGCGGCGCCCACGCGGTCCAACTGTTGCTCGATGCCGCCACACAGCTGGAGTCGTTCGACCCTGGGCTCGCGCCGAGACGTACCTCGAGGCGCTTTCCGCCGCGATCTGGGAGGGTGGACCGGAGGGCCAAGCGGGAGTGGCTGCCGCGGCCCGGGCGGCCACTGCTGCGCCGCCCGCTACGGCCCCGCCCGCTGGCCAGATTCCGCGCGCGATCGACCTTGTTCTTGATTCGCTTGCCGTCCGGCTCACCGAGGGATACGAGGCGGCGGTGCCGCTCCTTTCGAGGGCGCTCGCCGGAGTTGCGACGCTCGGTGCCGGGACGGCGGACGTCGATCGGGTTCTGTGGCTCACCGGGAATCGAGTGGCCGGAATCATCGCGATCGAGGTGTGGGACTACGACGCGGGCCGAACGTTGGCCGAACGGCAAGTGCGAGTGGCGCGCGAGGCGGGGGCGCTGGTCCAGCTGCAGTTCGCGCTGAACTTCCTCGCCCACCACTTGATGCTGGCCGGCGATCTTCCAGCAGCAGCTGCGCTCCTCGAGGAGGATCGGCTGGTGTCGAGGATGACGGGCGTGCCGCCGATCGCGTACACCGGCGTTCTCCTCGAAGCGCTTCCGAGGGAACGAGCAACGAACTGGCGCGCTGGTCGCGACGATCGCTGATACCGCCGCGGCGCACGGCCAGGGCAGAATCGTCAGCTTCGCAAGTTTCGCGGCCGCCGTGTTGCACAACGGCCTCGGTCGCCACGACCGAGCACTCGAATGTGCGCGCCGCGTTTTCCAGGGAGACGTTCTCGGCTACCAGACGCTGGCGTTGCCGGAGCTGGCCGAGGCCGCATCGAGGACGGGCGACGGTGCCGTGCTCGAAGAAGCGCGTGCGTGGATGTCGGCGCGCGCTCGGGCGACTCCGACCGCGTGGGCGCTGCGGCATCGAGGCCCGCGTTCGTGCCCTCGCGAGCGACGGCGCCGCTGCGGAGGCGTGCTACCGAGAGTCGATCGCGCTGTCTGAAGACCACGAGTCTGCGCGTCGAGCTGGCCCGCGGGCACCTGCTCTACGGCGAATGGCTGCGGCGTGAGGGTCGTCGCGGCGAGGCTCGTGACGAGCTTCGCCGCGCGCGCCACATGTTCGCGGAAATGGCGATCTCCGCGTTCGCCGAACGAGCTCGTCGAGAGCTGCTCGCCACCGGAGAGAAGATGCGCAAACGGACGCACCGGCGACCGGATCGCTCACCGCTCAGGAAGCCCAGATCGCCCGGCTGGTGAAAGAGGGCCTGACGAACCCCGAGATCGGCACCCGCCTGTTTCTCAGTGCGCGCACCGTCGAGTGGCACCTTCGGAACGTCTTCGGCAAGGTCGGAATCTCGTCCCGACGACAGCTTCGCGACGTCGATCTCGATGCCCACATCGTCGAGCCGTCCTCCTAGGCTTGGTTCGGGCGCGGGTCGCGCCTACCCGGGGGTTTTCCCTGGGGCGAAGGACGCCTCGTGACGCGCATGCTGGCGGCGTGACCAGCACTGAACACAATGCCGCCCGAAACCCAGTGACGGACCACCTCCTCACGCCCCCGACCGCGGCGCTCGTCGTCATCGACTACCAGCCGAGCCAGGTGCAGACCGTCGCGTCGATCGACCACGAGCTGCTCGTCGACAACATCGTGTCGGTCGCGCGACTCGCGAAGACGTTCGACCTTCCCGTCGTGTTGTCCACCGTCAACGTCGCGAACGGTCAGGGGTCGACGATCCCTGAGCTCAAGGCCGTCCTCTCCGACAGCGTGGAGATCGACCGGACGGAGATCAACTCCTGGGAGAACGTGGACTTCCGCCGGGCAGTCGAGGCGACCGGTCGCAAGAAGTTGATCATGACTGCACTGTGGACCGAGGTGTGCCCGTGTTCCCGTCGCTCGATGCGATGCGCGAGGGATTCGACGTCTATCCCGTCGTGGACGCGGTAGGAGGCACGTCGGTGGAAGCGCACCGGGCCGGCCTCGAGCGGATGGTCCAAGCCGGCGCGCACCCCATCAGTTGGGTCTCGCTGGCCTGCGAGCTTCAGCGCGACTGGGCTCGCTTCGACACCGTTGCCGACGTCGTGGACATCGTGCTGACCACTCGCCTGCTCGCGACCGCCTGAGCGGTCGTGCGGGTGACGACCCAGGGGCCGGACCTGTGACTGACAGTGCAGTCCTGGGCCGGCGACCGCTCGGCCCGTTCTCGGTCGCGCCCGTCGGATTCGGCGCCATGCGGCTCGCCGGGCCGAACGTGTTCGGCCCACCCGACGACCGCCGACAAGCGATCGCGGTGTTGCGTGCGGCGATTGACCGCGGGGTCGATCACATCGACACCGCGGCAGTTCTACGGTCCCGACATCGTGAACGAGTTGATCCGCGAAGCGCTCCACCCGTATCCGTCGCAACTCGTCATCGTGAGCAAGGTTGGTGCGAGTCGCGACACCCGCGGCGGCATCTTCACCGTGGACGGCGCCCGAACAACTGCGGCACGGCATCGAGGACAACTTGCGGACTCTCGGCGTCGACACCCTTCCGGTGGTCAACCTGCGGCTGATGCGAGCGTCCGGGCCGGACGCGTTCTTCGATGACCAACTGGCGGCCATGATCGCGGCCCGAGACGACGGGCTGATCGCGTCGATCGGCCTCAGCAACATCACCCTCGAGCATCTGCTCTACGCCCTTCGCGTCACCGATGTCGCGTGCGTACAGAACGCGTTTCACCTCCGGAACCGCACGTCGCAGCCCGTGCTCGACGAATGCACGCGGCGAAGGATCGCGTTCGTGCCGTTCGCGTCGCTCGGCTTCGGCGCTGACCGGTCCGACCTCTGTGCTCCATGCACAGGAAGTCGTTGCTGTCGCGACACGTCTGCGCTGCACGCCGTCCCAGATCGCACTGGCGTGGGCGCTGGACGCATCGCCGAACGTCCTGGTCATCCCCGGCACATCCTCACTGCGCCACTTGGAGGAGAATCTGGCCGCACGATCCGTGCTGCTCGACGCGCAAGCAGTTCACGACCTCTCGCTCACGGGGCAGTCACTGACCGGATGTCGAGCCTTGCGATGAGCGAGTAGCCGCGCACGTCGATGTTTCGACTACGACGTCGGGCGTGCGATCGGGTCTGGGGTGCGGACCGCCGCCAGCGCGACGAGAAATGCAGCGAACGCCATGCCCGACGCGACCACGAACGCGACGCTGTATCCGTGAACGGTCGAGGTGAGCGCCGAGTGCGTGCTCCGGACCCGAGAGCGGAGCGCGTCGCGGCTGCAGCCACGGTGACAAGGACGGCCAGTCCGAGCGTTCCTCCAACCTGCTGGGCGGTGTTGAGCACCGCGGATGCGACGCCCATGTCGGCGGGTTGCACCCCGGAGGTCGCGCCGAGGATGAGCGGGACGAAGCTGAAGCCGAGGCCCAGCGCGAGCACGAGTAGTGGGCCCAGCACCGCGCTGCCGTACGTGCTCTGGGCATCGAATCCGGGACAGCCAGAAGAGGGCGATGGCCGAGAGAAGCGGCCCGATGGTGACGAACACTCGGGGTCGGATTCGCGTCATGAGCTTGGCGACCACCTGCGATGTCGCCGCAATGCCGACGGCAAAGGGTAGGAAGGCGAGGCCGGTCTTGATCGGGCTGAATCCCATCGCCGTTTGCAGAAGAAGCGTCAGGAAGAATGACACCGCGAAGATCGGTCCAGTGAGGCCGAACATCACGAGGTAGCTCGCAGTCCGGTTGCGGTCGGCGAGCAACCGAGGGGGGAGCATCGGGTGGTCGCTTCGTACTTCGACCACCGCGAACGCGACGAGCAGCACGAGCGCGCCGGCCAAAGACGCGACCGTGATCGGGTCTGCCCAGCCGTGCGCCGGTGCGCGGACCAGTCCGTAGACGAGTGCCGTCATGCCGGCGGTCGCGAGGAGCGCACCGGGGATGTCGAGTTCTCCGCCGCGCGGTGCCGTTCTCTTGAGGACCCGCGGTGCCGCGACGACGACCAGCGCGCCGATGGGAACGTTGACGAACAGCACCCACCGCCAGGACGCGAAGTCGGTGAGGATCCCGCCGAGCAGCAATCCGATGGCGCCGCCCGCGCCCGACATCGCTGCGTAGATCCCCGTCGCCCGAGTGCGTGCCGGACCCTCCGGGAAGGTGTCGCCGATCAGCGCCAACGCCGTTGGCGCTGCGATTGCGGCCCCAATGCCTTGCACGGCGCGGGCCGCGATCAACCAGCCAGAAGTCGTGGCGAGGCCGCCGGCCAACGAGGCCAGAGAAAACACAACCAGCCCGAACACGAACATGCGCCGTCGACCGAGCACGTCGCCGAGACGGCCTCCAAGGAGCAGCAGCCCTCCGAACGTGAGTGTGTACGCAGTGACGATCCACTGGAGGTTTGCGGTCGAAAAATGCAGGTCGCGCTGAATCGATGGCAACGCGACCGCGACGATGGTTGCGTCCAGTACCACCATCAGTTGTGCGGTGGAGATGACGACGAGCGCGGCTGCGAGCTGCCGAGATTGGCCGACGTCGGTGTCCGAGGGACCAGGCAGCTCCTGAGCTCCTCTTGGCCGAGGCGGTCGGCGTTGATCGCGGTGTACGGAACGCAAGGCAGGACGGGGCAGTCCCGGCGCCCTCCCTCGAGTTCAGCCGTGTCAATGCTCATCAGGATCATGCTCCTGTAAGAGAAAGTCGATCACGGACGAGTATCCGGCCGCGGGATCTGGCTGACCCCAGGGTGACTCCCTGGTCCGGCCCGCGGGCGCGCCGACGTTCCAGGGTGTTTCCCTGGGGTGAACGCCGGCGCCGACGCTGAAGATCGGTGGCACTCATCGATCGAAGGAGAAGCACATGGCGCTCACCGACGTGTCGACGCTGCCCGACTACGCGCCCGTCCCCCCGTCGGCGCTCGGCCCTGCGGTCAACGAACAGGGCTACTACGTCGGACGGATCGAACGGAATCTCTACTGGGTGACCGACGGCGTGTACCAGTGCGCGTTCCTGACGACGCCCGACGGCGTCGTGCTGTTCGACGCGCCGCCGACGATCGGCCACAACATTCAGCGCGCGATCGACGAGATCGCGGCCGCCAACGGCGTGAGCAACAAGGTGACGCACCTCGTCCACTCGCACCATCACGCCGATCACGTTGGTGCCTCGTCACTGTTCGACAACAACGTCGTTCGCATCGGACACGAGGAGACGCGGCGGCTCTTGTTGCGCGACAACGATCCGGCCCGCCCGGCTCCCGAGGAGACCTTCCAGGATCGCCGCACCCTCGAGATCGGCGGTGAACGCATCGAGCTGGCGTGGCACGGAGCCAATCACTCGCCGGACAACAGCTACATCTACTTTCCCGAGCACGACACGCTGATGTTGATCGACATCGTCAATGCCGGGTGGGTGCCCGTCTACAACCTCAACCTCACCGAAGATCGGGTCGGCTACGTCGCCGCACCGGACCATGCGTTGAGCTACCCGTGGACGCACTTGATCAGCGGCCACCTCGGCCGGCTCGGGACGCGCGACGACGTCAAGCTGCACCAGCACTACATCGCCGACATCTCCGAAAACGCGCGCACTGCGCTCGCGACCGTCGACCCGACGCCGTACTTCCAGAAGTACGGTGCGAACGTGTGGGCTGCGGTCAAGGGCTATCTCGACGAGGTCTCGAACACCGCGGCCGCACCCGTCATCGAGAAGTACACGGGAGTGCTGGCGGCGGCCGACGTCTTCACCGCCCACACGACCTTCTGGCTGATGGAATCGATCCGACTCGACCTCGGTGTCGGTAGCCAGGTCCACCCCTGATGGACGACGCGATCGGCATCATCGGCGCGGGACGGCTCGGCCAGGCGTTGGCTCGCACGGCGCGGCGGGCCGACCGGCCCGTCGTGATCGCGAACAGCCGCGGCCCGGAGTCGTTGACGTCGGTGGTGGACGCGCTCGGCGCCGGCGTCACCGCCGGAACGACTCGAGGACGCGGCGCGCTGTTCGATCGTGGCGCTCGCGGTTCCATGGGCCAGCGTCCACGACGCGCTTGCCGGAGCTGTCGTGGTCGGGCGAGATTGTGATCGATGCGACCAACGCCGTGCTGCTTCCCAGCCTCGAGCCCGTGCCGCTCGGTGGGCTGACGTCGAGTGAGATCGTGGCCCAGCTGGTTCCCGGCGCTCGGGTCGTGAAGGCGGCCAACACGCTCGCGGCCGACGTCTTGGGTGCGGACCCACGCGAAGTCGGTGGCCGGCGGGTGCTGTTCGTCTCCGGCGACGACGCGGAAGCAAAGCGCGCGGTCGCTCGAACTCTTCGACGCGGCCGGCTTCTTTCCGATCGACATCGGAGACCTCGTCACCGGTGGCGCCCTGCAGCAGGCGGGAGGACCGCTGGCGGGACACAACCTCGTGCGGATGCCCGCGCCGTGGGAATGACGGAACCCCAGCATCGATCGAAATCCGCTGACGCGACCCGCGCGGCTTCGCTGAAACGCGCGCGCGCTCACCTTCGCAAGGCCGATCCGGTTCTGGCCCGGATCATCGACCGCGATCCGACCTTCGATCCGCGGGCCTGGCTCGACGAGCTCCCACCGATGGACATCTTCGGCGCCGCGCTGTTCCAGGTCACGGGCCAGCAGCTCTCAGTCGCCGCGACGCGCCGGACGATCGGGCGCATCGAGACGTTGTTCGACGGGCATCTCCCGTCGCCCGCGGAGCTGCTTGCGGTCGAGCCGATCCAGCTCCGCGCCGCCGGTCTGTCGCAGCGGAAGGTCGACACGCTGCGCGACCTCGCCGAGCGACTGGCGGACGGCCGGCTGGACGAAGACGCGTTGGCTGCATTGCCCGACGACGACTTCATCGCCGCGCTCACCGAGATCTCCGGGATCGGTCCGTGGACAGCACAAGGCGTGCTCCTCGTCGCGTTGCGCCGTGAGGACGTGGTGCTGCCGGGCGACCTCGCGCTGCGAAAGGCCATCCGCGACGCGTACCAACTCGACCAGCTCCCGAGCGAAGAAGAGGTCCTCGCGATTGCCGAGAAGTGGCGGCCGTTCCGCAGCCTGGCCACGAGCTACCTCTTCGCGAGCGTTCGACCGAGACAAGGCCGAAGCGTGACCGGGGGCGATTCCGTGGGGCGACGCGCGCGATCCTCATGCTCGCGAGCATGAGGACAATGGCTGACGTCGTCCCGGGAGATCACGAGTGCACCCCTGACCGATGAGTGACGAGGCCGGTGGATCGATGTTCGACTACGACTCGCGGCCGGTCACGCCGCAAGTCGTGCTCGTCGGTCGCCGCGCGTCATCACTCGGATACGAACTTCGTGACTTTCTCAGCCGCAACGGTGTGCCCTACGACTGGGTCGAGAGTCGACGATGCGGATCGCGTCCGACAGCTGCTCGGCGGCGACGATGTCGATCCGAACCGACTTCCGATCTGTGTGCTGCCCGACGGTCGCCGGCTCGCAGGCGCAACGGTGGAACAAGTCGCGAGCGGACTCGGCATGGTGGCCGCGCCGCTGTTGCCGGAATACGACATCACGATCGTCGGCGCCGGTCCCGCGGGACTCGCGGCCGCGGTGTACGCCGCCTCCGAGGGACTGCGCACGGTTGCGATCGAAGCGGTCGCGCCCGGAGGACAGGCGGGCACGACGTCGATGATCGAGAACTATCTCGGCTTTCCGCAAGGCATCAGCGGGAGCGAGTTGGCCACACGTGCCACCGCGCAGGCGCGCCGCTTCGGCGCCGAACTGCTCCTGGCTCGACCGCTCGTCGACATCCTGCCCGAAGACGATGGATATCTGGCTCGGCTCTCGGACGGGACGGAGGTTCGCACCCGATCCGTCCTCGCCGCGAGCGGCGTCGACTGGCGTCGCCTCGACGTCGAGGGCCTCGACGAGCTTCTCGGCGCGGGCGTCTACTACGGCGCGGGACCGAGTGAAGCAGTGTCGTGCCGCGAGGGTCGACGTCGCGGTTGTCGGGGGTGGAAACTCCGCCGGCCAAGCCGTCGTGCGGTTCTCGCGATACGCATCACGCGTGACGCTGCTGGTCCGAGGCTCCACGCTCAGCGCCTCGATGTCGCAGTACCTCGTCTCGAAGGTGAGCGAGCTCGACAACGTCGACGTGCGCACCCGCACCGAAGTCGTCGGGCTGGAAGCCGATACCCGACTCCGCGCGGTCGTGCTCTCCTCGCACGACGAGGCAGGTCTCACGCGCCTGCCGCTGGAGTCGCTGTTCGTCTGCATCGGAGGGGTACCGCGCACACACGGGCTCGCGACGGCGGGGCTCGCGACCGACGACGCCGGCTTCATCCTCACGGGCGCCGACGTCACCGCGTCGCCCGGTGCGCTCGACGAGTGGCCTCTGTCGCGTTCACCGCTGCCGCTCGAGACGAACCTGCCCGGGCTACTTCGCCGCCGGCGACGTGCGCAGCGGATCGATCAAGCGTTGTTCGGCCGCCATCGGCGAGGGATCGATGGCAGTCGCGTTGGTACACCGCCGCCTTGCGGAACTGGGTGCCGAGTGATGACGGAAGTTGGGATCGGCGGCCCGAGCGAAGATGCCGTCGCGGAGTTCGCAGGATTGGCATCCGACGAGCAAATCGATGCGGCGGCGTCCGCGCTGGAACGCAACGGGATCACCAGCCTCGTCGTCGACTCCGGCGAACAAGCCAGGGACGCGGTGCGCTCGATCCTCCCGATCGGAGCGGAGGTGTTCAACAACACCTCGCGCACGCTCGAAGCGATCGGCGTCGCCGAAGACATCGAACGGTCGGGCCTGTACCAGCCGCTTCGCCCCCGCCTCTACCAGATGGACCGTGAGATGCAAGCGCGCGAGATGCGCCAACTCGCGCGCCGCGCCGGATTTCGTGGTCGGAAGCGCTCACGCGGTCACCGAGGAAGGGTCCGTCCTGATCGCGTCCGCAAGTGGAAGCCAACTCGGCCCGCTCGTCTCGGGTGCCGGGCCATGTGATTCTCGTCATCGGCGGCCAGAAGATCGTCGCCGGATGTCGCCACCGGGACTGCGGCGCATCTACGAGTACTGCTTTCCGTTGGAGGACCGGCGCGCGCGCGAGGCGTACGGTGTGCCGAGCGGCGTGAACAACGTCCTGATCATCAACCGGGTCGTCACGCCGAGCCGAGTCACCGCGATCCTGGTAGGCGAGCCGCTCGGTTTCTGAGACACGGCCGACCGCGGCGAGGCCTCGGTGACGTGGACCCGGCGCGCGACGACGCTCACCTTGAAGCCGTCCGCTCTGCGCCTCATCGGGGCGGACGTGCAGGCGCGCTCGCTCACTGGGCAACCATCGCCGGGTGCAGATGGAGACCAGGCGGGCGACGCGATTCGATCTGGATCGCGGCATCGGAGGTGCTCGGCGAGGCGTTCGCCGACTATCCCTGGACCCGCTGGACGGTCGATCCCGAAGATCATGTGCGCCGGGTCACCGCATTGCAGCGGCTGGCGTTGCAGCACTATGGATTGCCGTTCGGGCACGTGTGGGTGTGCGCGGTTGACGGCGTCGTGCACTCGGTTGCCGTGTGGATGGACAGTGCCGTGGACGTGCCCTCCACCGTCGATGAGGAACTACTGCCGCTCATGGTCACGCTCGAGGGTTCCCGGCACGATGCGTCGCTCGCAGCCGAGCACGACGTGCAGGACTGGCGGCCGGACCGGCGTCACTACTACCTCGGCGCGATCGGAACGACGCCCGCACTGCAGGGCAGGGGGCTGGCCCGCGCCGCGTTGACGCCGACGCTCACGTTGGCCGACGACGAAGGTGTATGCGCCTTCCTCGAAACGTCGTCTGCGTCGAACGTCGCGTTCTATTCGAAGCTCGGCTTCGAGGTGGCAGACCATCGCAGGATCAGCGGCGGCGGTCCCGACGTCTGGGCGATGCTGCGTCAGCCGCATGCTGGATGAGCGCACCGCTGCGGAACGTCCGGCCCATCGATCAGCACGAGACCTCCTTCCTCATCGAGAGCCACCCACTCGGCTGACGTCCTGACGGGGCCGCGCCATTCGCAGACCGAAGAGCCGCTCCGCGTTGGTCTGCATGAGCGCCTTCTTCTCCTCGAGGCTGAGGAGCAGAGCATCGTGGGCCCGCACTTCGTCGGCCGCGAACTGCCACGGGTAGTCCATCGCGTAGAGGACCCGGTCAGGGCCGAGGACCTCTCGACAGAGAAGGATCGACGGGCTCCACGGCATCCCACTGGTCGTCACCCAGACGTTCTCCCGGAGGTACTCGCTCGGGAGTCTGGCGGCCCGGTGCTCGGTTGTCCGCTCGCCGGACTTGAACATGTAGTCGAGCCGGTAGAGCCAGAAGGGGAGTCCCTCGCCCAGGTGGCCGACGACGATTCGAAGCTTCGGGAACCGGTCGAAGATGCCGCTGACGATCAGGCGCAACAGGTGCAAGCCGGCCTCGACGGCGAAACCGAAGATGGCGCCCTCGAGTCGCAGGTCGAGCATCGGCGCGATCAAACCCTTGGAGGGCGTGTTGGGATGGAGGTAGAGCGGCAGGTCGAGCGCCTCGGCGGCCTCCAGGATCGGCCAGAACTTGGGGTCGTCGAGGTATTCGCTGTCGATGTGGGAATTGACGATCGTGCCGACGAAGCCGAGGTTCTTGCACCGCTCCAGTTCGGCGGCGGCGTGTCGGGCGTCCTGGGGTGCGATGGTGGCGAGTGCGCTGAACCGGTCCGGGTGCTGCTCGCAGGCGACCGCCAGCTGATCGTTGGCCAACGTTGCCACCGCGGCCGCCCGGTCGGGTGCGAGCGGATTCGGACCCGGCGCGGCGATCGACAGGATCTGGTGGTCGATCCCCGTGGCGTCCATGTCTGCCAGGCGTCGTTCCCCGAGATCCGGCAGTCGTTCGCGGACGAATCGCGCACGCGGCGTGTCGCTGGTCAGGATGAAGCCGAAGAAGGACCGGAAGCCGGCGTCCCCGACACCGGCGTCGAGCACTCGGCGCCACTCAGTGAAGAGCTCGGGCGGCGCGAACGCCTCCTCGGTGGCGATGCGGAGATAACCCGTCTCCCCGCCGGTTCGCAGTTCGGTGGCCGCGTCGGGAACTGGCCCGTGTCGGTCGTGGCCACGGGCTGTCGTTGTCGGATCGCGGACGATCTTCATCTGTGACTTCCTGTCCTCGGCTGTCTCGGTGGGGCGACTCGGCTTCTGGCGTGCTTCATGACCGCGCCCACGTCGTCGCGAGTGACTCGTCGTGGTGTCGACCGGCAGGCCGACGCGGTTCGTCGACGGAGCGCTTCGCCACCGCGCCGCTCCGTTGGATGGTGCGCTCGTCGGTGCCGAGGTAGCTGGCGATCACGGCGGGGTCGTCGCGGACGGTGCGGGGATCGCCGGAGGCGATGACGCTGCCCGCCTCGAGGCAGTAGACCCGATCGCTCATCCCCATGATGAGCGGCATGTCGTGCTCGATGATCAGCATGGCGGCGTCGAGCTCGCGGCGGACCTGTACGAGCAGCGGCGCCATGGCCTCGGACTCGCGCTGGGCGATGCCGGCTGTCGGCTCGTCGAGGCAGAGCAGCCGGGCGTCGAGGGCGAGCAGACCGGCCAGCTCGACGATGCGGCGGGTGCCGGTCGACAGCTCGACGATCGGGCGTTCGGCGTAGCGACCGAGGCCGAGGAAGTCGATGAGCTCGGCGGCGTCGCGGCGCTTGGCCCGCTCGCGGGTCCGGGCCCTGGGCGAGAACAACATCGTGGCCACGAGGCTCGACCGGCCCCGCGCCTCGAGCGCCACCTCGACCGACTCGCGCACCGTGAGCTCGGGGAAGAGCGTGGCCGCCTGGAACGTCCGACCGAGCCCGAGCCGGGCCCGCGCCGCGGGCTGGGCGTCGCTGACATCCTCGCCGAGCAGCTCGACGCGTGCCCGTGGCCGGCACGAAGCCGCCGATGGCGTTCATGAGCGTCGTCTTGCCGGCCCCGTTGGTGCCGATGAGCCCGACGATCTCGCCGGCGCGCACCTCGATCGACACGTCGCGGTTGGCCTCGATTCCGCCGAACGTCACCGACACGTCGGTCGTGCGCAGGACGACGTCGTGGGTCGTGGTAACACGCGCCGTCCGCCCGATCGCCGGCGGGGGCGTCGTCGTCGTCTTCTCCTCCGGTGGACAGGCGACGCTCCGAGGTGTCGGTACAGCGCGCTGCGGGCCCGCTGGGCGACCTCGACGAAGCCGCCCGGGAAGTAGAGGAGCAGGACGAGCAGGCCGAGGCTCGACGACAGCAACGGTACGACCGCGTTGCCCGGGGCGAGGGCGGGGAGGCCGATCGACCCAGAGGGTGCCGAGCACGGCGCCGATCGTCGAGCCCATGCCGCCGATCACGACCATGGCGACGAGCGCGAGCGGAGCTGTCGACGAGGAAGTTCGGGTCGGCGAACGTCACCTGTTGGGTGACGCCGGCGAGCAGGCCGCCGCCGATGCCGGCGATCCAGCCGGACAGCGCGAACGCCCGCAGCTTCGCCGTCGACGGTCGGATCGTGTAGCTGGCCGCCGAGACCGGGTTGTCGCGCACCGCGAGCGTCACCCGACCGACGCCGGTCCGGCGGATCCGACCGAGCAGCGCGACGACGAGCACCAGGACGGCGAGGACGGCGTAGTAGTAGGTGCGCAACGGCCGGAGGTCGAGGCCGAGCAGCTCGCCCCGAGGGAACGGTGCGCTCGTCGAGTTGCCGCCGCTGAGGACGTCGAGGTGGTAGATCCACGACGACGCCGCGATCGCGAACGCGAACGTCGTGACCGCCAGCAGCAGGCCGGGCACCCGCAGAGCGCCGGCGCCGAGCGCCGCGGCGAGCAGCGCGGTGAACGTGGCGGCGATGAGGAGCGACACGACGAACGGGATGCCGTACAGCTCGAAGTCGAGCAGCTTGACCCCGGCGACGGTCCAGTGGACCGCCAGGCCTCGCGTGAGTGCGGCGGCGAGCAGCGCGCCGATGCCGGCGAACGCCATCTGGCCGAGCGAGAGCTGGCCGCCCCAGCCGGTGAGGACGGTCAGGGACAGCGCGCAGATCGCGAAGGCCGAGGATCGTGGCGTACAGCAGGTGCCGCGACGGCTGGGTGACGATCAGCGGCAGGGCGATGGCCACGGCGAGTGGCGCCAACAGGACGAGACGGTCGAGGTTCCGCACCCAGAAGATCTGCCGCAGTCGCTCGGGGATCGGGTCGATCCTCGGCGTGAAGGAGAACACCTCGCCCTCGGTGCGCTCCCGCCCCTGGACGGCGACGACCACCAGCACCACGAGGAGCAGCACGACGTCGGCGACACCCGGTTGGTTGAGCGTGTTGAACCGGAGGACCGACTCGGCGAGCCCGATGCCCAGTCCGGCGACGAGGGCCGTCGGGAACGAGCGGAACCGACCGATCAATGCCGCCACGAGCGCGCGGAGCAGCGTCGCCGGCCCGAGCGAGGCGAGGCTGCCGCCGAGCTGCGTTGAGGCCGCCGAGGAGCACCATCGACACGGTGGCGACGAACCCGGTCACGCCCCACACGCACGTGGACACGATCTTCGGGTTCACGCCGGCGAGGCGGGCCAGGTCCCGGTTGGCGGCCGCGGCGCGCACCACCCGACCGAGGGCGGTGCGGTTCAGCGCCCAGCCCAGCGCGACGGCCAGCAGCGGCGCGACCACCAGCGCCGTGACCTGCGGTCCGGTGACCTGCACGCCGCCCACCGTCCACCTCGCCCCGACCGCCAGCGGGAACGGGAGGCCCTCGCCGACCAGGTTGGGATACGAGTTCAGGATGGCGAGCGAGAGCTGGGCGACGCCGATCGTGGCCACGAGCACGATCACGCGCGGCGCCCGGAACAGCCGGCGGATGACGATCAGCTCGATGACCGCGCCGTAGACGGCGCCGACGGCGAGGGCCATGCCCGAGCGCCAGCCAGTAGGGCACGCCGTAGTTCACGTTCAGGATCACCAGCAGCCCGGCGCCGACGAGGCCCATGTTGCCGACCGCGAAGTTGATGACCCGTGACGTCCGGTACACCAGCACCAGGGCGAGCGCGAGGACCCCGTAGATCGCGCCCTGCACCAGGCCGTTGAAGACGACCTGCGACGTGACGGTGATGCCGAGGATCATCCGCCGTCCGCTCCGAGGAACACGGCGCGGGCGAGGTCGTTGCGCTCGATCAGGTCGGCCATCGGTCCCTCGAACCGGACGTGGCCCTTCTCCAGGAACACGGCTCGGTCGGCGATCGCCGCGGCGACGTTGAGCGACTGCTCGACGATGACGATCGTCAAGCCCTCGTCCTTGAGCCGACCGATGACCTCGACCAGCCGCTCGACGACGATCGGCGCCAGGCCGAGCGACAGCTCGTCGATGATCAGCACCTCCGGCTCGCGGGTGAGCACCCCGGCGAGGGCGACCATCCGCTGCTGGCCACCGGACAGCGAGCCGGCCGGCGCGTCGAGCGCGCTGCGCAGCTCGGCGAAGAGCTCGAGCACCCGCTCGATCCGGGCGGCGGCGCCGTCCGGATCGTTGCGGTGGATGAACGTGGCGACCTGCAGGTTCTCGCGCACGGTGAGGTCGTCGAAGACGCCGTGGCCGCCGGGCAGCAGCTGGATGCCCAGTCGGGTCCGCTGCTCGGGCGACACGAACGTGATCGACCGGCCGTGGAGGCGCACGACGCCGTGGGCCGGCGTGCCCAGCCCGGCGATGACCCGCAGGATCGTCGACTTCCCGGCGCCGTTGGTCCCGAGCAGGGCGAGCACCTCGCCCGGCTGCACCTCGAAGCTGACGTCGAAGAGGATCTGCACCTGGCCGTAGGAGAAGTCGATGTGGCTCACCTGCAGCGCCGGCAACGAGTCCGGGTCGGCGAGTCGCTTCTGGCGCTCCTCTTCCTCCTCGCGGATCTCGGCGACGATCAGCGCCAGGTCGTCCTTGATGAACATCGAGCTGCGCACGATCAGCAACCCGCCGATGATCGTGGAGGGGATGAACAGGACGAGCACGGCGACCCGCGGTCCGTACGCGTTGGTCAGCAGCGCGGCGAGGAGCGCGCCACCGGTCGCGCCGATCAGGAAGACGTACAGCGACCCGAGTGCCGAGCCCATGCCCCGCAGCCGGTACGGCACCACCGACGTGAGCGATCGGCCCGACCATGGCGAACGACGCCGTCAGCAGCACCGCGCCGGGGATGGAGAAGATGGCGAAGAGCCAGGCGTTCGGCATGAAGTACTGGACCGGCGTGAACGCCGCAGCCGGCAGGACGATGAGGCCCAACGAGCCGCAGCGCCCTCGACGGGTCTCGGCGATAGAGCCGGTCATAGGCGCGACCCACGAACGGCAGCGCGGCGAGCACCGCTACTCCGCCGACGGTCGACCACCGCACCCCGGCCGAACGAGCCGAGGCCGTACTGCTCCTCGCAGGAACAGGCTGGCCAGCACCGGCGCCGTGAACAGGCCGAAGCCCATCGCCGCGAACGCGACGATGGACGAGCGCAGCGTGTTGATCTGCAGCAACCGGGAGAACGCCGCCTCCATCGAGATCGGCGCGCGGCTCGTCGTCCTCGGAGATGGTGCCGAGCACGTCCTGCTTCTCGTACTGGCCCCGTGGCGGCTCCGGCAGTCGGAACGCCGCCGAGCGCGACGATCGCCCGCCGGGATGGCGAGGAGCAGGAACGCCCACCGCCATCCCGCGCTGCCACCGGCGAGCGCGGCGATGCCGCCGACGAGCACCGGGCTCAGCGTCTCGGCCGACGCACCCGCCATCTGGACGCCGGCGAACACTCGCCCGCGCGCCTCGATCGGGTACTGGTCGGCCAGCAGGGGGGCCTGCACGGCGAACTGGTTCGACTTCGTGATCCCCGCACCCATCCGGGTGAGGAACAGCGTCAGCGCGTTGAACGCCAGACCGGACAGCATCACCATCGCCGCGAACAGCACGCTCGCCCACGCCATGACGCGAGTGCGCCGGAAGCGATCGGCCAGCCACCCCATCGGCACGGCGCCGAACACGAGAAAGGCGCCCGACGCCGAGCTGATGAACACGATCGCCCCACTGCTGATGTGGAGCGAGTCGCGGATGTCCGGGGAAAGCGTGCCGAGGGTGGCGCTCTCGAGGTTGTCGAGCGCGACGAGCGAGGCGAAGGTCACGAACGTGGCCTTGCCGCCCCGACTGCAGCGCCTGTCGCAGCGAGACCTCGGCGTCCCCCACGCCGGGCAGCGCGTCGTCGGCGACCGTCGGACGGTCGTCGACGCTGCGCCGCTCGGCTTCCAGCTCGAGGATCGTCCCCGCCAGCTGGTCGGCGCGCTCGTCGCTCATCGCGTTCGTCAACGGCTACTTCGCCTGCTCGAAGGCTTTGGTCGAAGGGTTCCAGTCGTACACGTAGAGCTTCGGATCACCGTCCGCCTTCGGCGGCGCACCGAAGTTCCAGGGATCGGGCGAGAACGGCAGGTCGACCTGGCCGAGCGAGTCGCCGGCGGCCTTGAACGTCCCGTAGTCGAGGTTCTTGCCGGCCTTCTCGAGGATCGCCTTCAGGAGGTAGAGGTGGATGCAGGTGAAGTTGGCCGCCGCGGCGTTCCTCGGCTCGCCCTTCGGCACCTCGTCGACAGGGATCATCTTCATCCCGGCCTTCTCGATGACGTCGACGCACTCCTTGGTGACGCCGCCGAGAGACGGGAAGCTGTTCTGCCCGTCGAACAGGCCACCGGTGGCGGCTCCCGCCAGCGGAGCGAGGTCGCTGCCCTTCGCCGCCGCGTAGGAGACCGGCAGGTTCATCGTGCTGAAGCGGACAGCCGGGTGGTAGTCGGTCTTGCCCAGGGCGGTGAGGACTGGCGGTCCCGACGGTGGTGCCGATGACGAGGATCTGGTCCGCGCCCTTCGACTTGAAGCGCTCGACGATCGTGTCGGTCTCGGCGTTGCCCGCGTTGGCGTCGGTCAGCGGCGCGTCGTTCAGCGCGGTGTCCACGACGTCGACGTTGAGCTCCTTCAGGAGCGGCTTGATCGTCTTGTCGAGGCTCTGCTGGTCGGCGCGCGGCGCCGGTCACCGCAACCTTGCCGTCGAGCTTGCCGCCTTCGGCGAGCGCCCGGATCGTGTCGATCTCCACGTCGTCGCCGGGCTCGGTCGTGTACCAGGCGACCTTCGCCTTCGACAGGCGCTCATCGGTCATCGTGCCGCCGATGACCGGTGTGGGGTTGGTCTGCAGATAGCAGAGCACGTCGTCGTTCAGGAAGAAGCCGACGGCCACGAAGACCTTCTCGTCCTGGGTGAGCTTCGTGCAGGCGGCCGCAGCAGCGTTGGCTCCGATCGGGTTGATCGGGGCGAAGACCGGATCGATCTTGCGCCCAGCGATGCCGCCCTTGGCGTTGATCGAGTCGACGACCGCCTGGTACGTCCTCCGGTAGTCACCGTTGTCGACGTCGATGACGTCCTTGAGCGAGCTCAGGTCGGGGTACGCGATGCCGACCTTGATCGCGTCCGCGGTCACGCCCGGCGCTCGGGTGTCCGTGGCGACCTCGGTGGATCGCCGAGCCCGCTGTCGTGGTGGACCCGCCGGACGCCGAGTCGGCGTTGCTCGTCTTGCAGCCCGCGACCGCCAGCAGCATCAGCCCCGCCGTGGCCACCACCGCCCATTGGGTGCGGAGCCGTGACCGACATCGGGTCGACGACCCCACCTCGTGTTCCTTCGTGCTCACGTGCTTCCCCTTGTTCATCCTTGCAGCCACTCGCGGCAGGGGTTGATTGGAACCCGGCCGAGTGGGCCGCCGCATCGGGGAAACCCCTATCCGTAGGATGCGGCCGATGCTGTGTGGCAGAGGGGCGGAGCTCGAGGTGCTGTCGGCCGTCCTGTCGGCACCGAGCGCGGGCAGGAGCGCGGCGCTGGTCATCCGGGGCGAGCCTGGCGTCGGAAAGACCGCGCTCGTGGCTCATGTCCTTCGACAGGTCATGGCCGAGGGACACGACGTGACGCTGCTGGCCACCACGGCGACGCCGACCGAGTCCGGCCTCAGCCTTCGGGGGCCTGCTCGGGGTGCTGCGACCGGTGCTCGACGGTCTCGACGCGCTGCCCGCTCGTCAGGCTGCCGCTCTCCGGAGCGCGTTCGCGCTCGGCCCGGCGACCGATCCCGACCGGTTCGCGGTGGCGACGGCGACGCTTGAGCCTGCTGGCCGTCGCCGCGCAACGAGGTCCGCTGATCGTGTTCAGTCGACGATTGGCACTGGCTCGATCCCGGCTCGGCCCAGGCGCTGGCCTTCGCGGCGCGCCGCTTGGGCGACGACACGGTGGCGTTCGTCGCGACGGTCCGATCGGGCGAAGCCGGCCGCGGTGCCGCTGGACGGTCTGACGCTGCTCGACCTGTCCGGGCTGGACCTCGCCGGCGCCGCCGAGATGGCCGCCGGCACGGGCTATGAGATCGAGCCTGCCGTCCTCGCCGAGCTCGTGGCGCGCACGTCGGGCAACCCACTGGCGTTGCAAGAATCGATCGCCCAGCTCGGCCCGCTGGTGCGCCGGGGCCTGCACCCGCTGCCCGAGCACCTCCCAGTCAGCGAGGGCGTCGCCGCCGCATTGCTGCAGCGCGTGCGGGCCCTTCCCGAACCGGTCTCGTTTGCCCTGACCGTCGCCGCCTTCGAGAGTCAGGGCTCTCGCTCGGTCATCGACGCGGCCGTCGGCGGCGACCCGAGCGCGGCGTTGCGCACGGCGGAGGAGGCCGGTCTGATCGAGGTGGACCCGGTGTCGATCCGCTTCTCGCATCCACTCGTGCGCGACGCGCTCGTGTCCTCGACGACGCCAGAGCTTCGCCGCCGGATCCACCGGTCTCTGGCGGTCGCGCTCGAGGCGAACGGGCACCGTGACCAGGCGACCGTCCACTTCGGTGAATCGGCCGCGGGCCCCGACGACGAGATCGCCGACCGGCTCGAAGCGCTCTCGGTGCAGGCGTCCCACCGCGGCGACCATGGAGTGGCGTCGACTCTTGCCTGGCGCGCGGGTGCGTTGCGCACCGATCGCGACCCGCCGCGCCCGCGACTGGCTGCGCTCCGGGACCGAGGCCGCCACCGCCGGCATCGCGTTCGGACCGACGGCTCGAGGCCGCGCTGGAAGAGACCGACGATCCGTCGCTCGTCGCCGAGATTCAGGTCACCCGCGCCCAGCTGGCGACGCTCGCGGGCGATCCCGACTTCGCCGCCGACCTGCTCGGGTCACACGGCGAGGCGATCATCGCCGCCTCCCCGTCCCTTGGTGCCGTCCTGACCGCGCTCGCCGGCTCGTGCGCGTGGATGCGCGGCGACGGGGCCGCCACACGAGCCCTGGCTGAACAAGCGGTGGCGCTGGTCGGCGGGCAGGTCACCGCGGACATGGCGCCGATCGCGAACTTCGTGATCAGGGCCGGCGCGGCGACCGGCTACGACGATCCTGCCTTGGCCGTGTCGACCGCCCGGATGATCAGGGAGCGCGGTCAGACCAATCTGGCTGGCTCGGCGCTGTTCTGCCTGATGGTCGCCGACCAGATCGCCGAGGCGGACGCGTTCTATCGCTGGGCCATCGTCGCAGCCCGCGACGCCGGGTCCATCGCCGACGTGGCCTGGCTGCACGGGCCCGCCACCTTGTTGCTGTGCCGACAGGGCCACCTCGACGCCGCGTACGCCGCGGGATCCGAGGCGATCGATCTCGCTCACTTCGTGCTCGGCCCGTTCCCGCTGGCCCAGGCCCACAGCGCGCTCGCGTACGTGTCCTCGGTACGCGGTGATCGTGCCCAATGCGAACAGCACGTCGCCGAGACCCGCCGTCTCGCCACCACTGACCGACATCCAGATCGCCTGGCTGGCGGCCCGCCACGCCGGCGCCGTGGCCCTGCTCGGCGACCGCCTGACCGACGCTGCGCTCACCGAGCTCGAGCGTGCTCGCCGCGGACCTCGAACGCCATCGACATCTGCGGCGTCACCATCTTCCCGACCATGCCCGAGCTGGCCGAGACCCTGGCGCGCACCGGACGAACCAGCGAGGCGAGCGCGACCCGGGACACGTGGCGTCGCCGCGTCGGGGCCGACCTGTCGACTCTCAAGGCCGCGACCTTGGCCCGACTCGACGCGCTGTGCCACCAGTCGATCGACGAGTGCGACGCCTACTTCGCCACCGCCGAGGCACTGTTCGCAGCGGTGCCGTATCCCTTCGAGCTGGCCAGGACCCGCCTCTATCGGGGCGAGCGGTTGCGACGCGCCGGCCTCCGCCGCGACGCGGCCAAGGCGCTGTACGAGGCCCGAGCGGGATTCGAAGAGCTCGGCGCCCGGGCATGGTGCGCCCAGGCCGACGCCGAGCTTCGGGCCCTCGGCCTCCGACCGAAAGCGACCACGTCCACCAGCGACCTGCCAGGCGAAACGCTCAGCCCCCAGGAGTACCAGGTGGCGATGGCCGCATCCGGCGGTGCGGCCACCCGCGACATCGCCGCGTCGCTGTTCATCTCACCCAAGACCGTCGAGGCCCACCTGACGCGGATCTACCGCAAGCTCGGGGTGTCCTCCAAGGCGCAGCTCGTCGCGGCCGTCGGATCCACCGGCTGGCCGGCGTCCGATGGAGCAACCGCCTGAGCTCGGCACGATCGACCGACCGCTGACCCCACGGCGGTCCGAGGTTTACCCTGCGCCGGTGTCAGGCTACGAGGAGCTTCGAGCGCGCCACGTCGCCCTGGCGGACCGCCTCGTCGACGAACATGTCGCGCGTATCTCGTGGTCGCCCACGGAGGTCTCGGCCGAGCAACGCCGTGCCCTCCGGGCCCTCCTCGGCGTGGCGTCCGCCCGCTCCGTCTGGCATCGAGAGCGGCTGGCGGGGATCGATCTCGACAGGGTGACGGTCGAGGACATCGAGACCCTGCCGGTGATGACCAAGTCGGACCTCATGGACAACTTCGACGACATCGTCACCGATCGACGTCTTGGCCGGGACGTGTGTGCGAACCATCTGGACCATCTCGTCGAAGACGCATATCTCTTCGACGAGTTCCACGTCGTCGCGTCCGGCGGCTCGAGCGGGCAACCAGGCATGTTCGTCTATGGCTGGGAGGCCTGGGCGATCTGCTACGCGTCCATCGTCCGCTTCCAGGTGCGCGACTGGTCAACCGATCCGGAGCTGGCCGACGTTCCCCGCGTGACCGCGGTCGTGGCCGCAGCACAGGCCACCCACCTCTCCGGCAGCTCTCGGTCGAACCTTCTCGGGCACGGGAACCACGCGTCACTTCCTGCCCGTGACCCTGCCCCTCGTGGACATCGTCGCCGGGCTGAACGAGATGCAGCCGACGATCCTGCAGGGCTACAGCTCGGTGCTGCATCGCCTCGCGCTCGAGGCACGCGCGTGGACGGCTGCGCATCCGGCCTCGCCGCATCAACCCCATCTCCGAGCCGCTCACACCGGAGACGCGAGCACTCCTGGGCGAGGTCTGGGGTGTTCCCGTCACCAACGGCTACGGCATGTCCGAAGGCCTCTTCGCCAACGGCTGCACCCACGGCCTCCACCTCCCCGACGACCTCTGCCTGGTCGAGAACGTCGACCGCGACGGACGGGCCGTGCCGCCGGGCCAACCAGGTGAGCGAATCCTCGTCACCAATCTCTACAACCCCACCCTCCCGCTGATCCGCTACGAGGTCACCGACGAAGTTCGGGTCATCCCCGGGCCGTGCCCGTGCGGATCGGTGCTCCGCCGCATCGCCGACCCGCAAGGCCGTCTCGACGACACGTTCGCCTATCCCGACGGCACCACCGTTCATCCCCACGTCTTCAGAGACGTTCTCGGCCAGCATCCGACGCTGGTCGAGTACCAGGTACGTCAGACCCCGCGTGGAGCCGACATCGCGATCGTGACCGCGGGACCGACCGACGAGGCCGCCCTGGCCGAGCAGCATCGCGGCTGCCCTGCGACGCGTCGGCCTGGCACGAGCCGTCGTCACGACCGAGGTCGTCACCGCCATCGACCGCCAGAGCAAGCGGCAAGCTCAAACGCTTCGTTCCCCTCTGACGTCGATCAGCGAAGCGCGGGGGTTCGTGCCGCCGCGGTCTGCAAGGTCCGGTCGCGGCGTTCGGCCAGGCGGCGGGCGACCCGCCTGACGCGCTCGATGTACGCCATGAGCGAGTCGCGCGCCTTTTCGGCGGCCGGTGACAGACGCTCGAGGTTCGCGACGTCCCAGTGACGGAGCACCACCGGCTCGAGAATCTGGTCGTGATGCAACTGCAGGTCGTAGATGCCCGCGTTCGCGATCGCAGCGGCGTGATCGGTGAAGTTGGCGATGCCGGTGCCCGGCATCTCGAAGCCGCGAACTTGGCAGTCGATGGCGATGACGGTCGTCGATGGATCGATGGCCAGGGCTGCGGTGACGAGATCGCGGTAGAACAGGAAGTGCAGGTTCTCGTCTGACGCCACTCGGGCCATGACCTCGTAGCCGACGGGATCGTCGAGCAGTTTGCCGGTGTTCCGGTGGGCGATGCGGGTCGCAAGTTCCTGCAGTGCCACGTATGCGATGCCGTCGGCCGGCGTCGGCGGAGCGGGTGTGATCCCGGTGCTCACTTGGTGCATCCGTCCGCGTTCGAGGGCGATGGGGTCGACCGCGCGCGTCACCGTGAGGTA
The DNA here is from genome assembly GCA_963821725.1 of uncultured Acidimicrobiia bacterium. Lineage (GTDB taxonomy): Bacteria > Actinomycetota > Acidimicrobiia > Acidimicrobiales > JACDCH01 > DATAES01. Next base: position 43,171 of record CAWGFA010000011.1, on the reverse strand, counting down.
GTCGCGAATCACGATCGAGTGACGTCCCTCTTCGGCGGTCCAGCGCCGGACCCACGCGCCCCAGATGCTGTCGGAGCCGAAGAGCCCTTCGATGGTGCGGAAGTAGTACGGCAGGTTGTCCTCTGTGAGCAGATTGACGAACAGCGCGCTGCGGACGGCATCGGACGTCGGCGCTTCGTCGGGATCCCACACCTGGCCTGGGACGACGTCGCGCCCTCGGCTCCATGGCACCAGCTCATGGGGGAACCACTCCTTGGCGGTCCTGTCATGACGGTCGAAGAGCCGCTCGGCCACCGGCGTGAGCTCGCACAGCAGGTCGTGTTGGTCCATCGTCAGAGCCTACCTACCAGTAGGTAGGCTTGGGCGCCGCCTCATGAATTGCGCCGGTCGTGTCGATACGCCACCTACGTTTTGGGCATGCCGGCAGAGCGGTCACCATTCCGGATGGGACGCCTCGACCATGTGCACATCCGCGTGCCAGATCGAGCGGAGGCCGCCCGGTGGTACGCGGAGCATCTCGGGTTCGAGCCGGTCGAGGCGTACGACTTCTGGGCGACCGGATTCGAGGGCGGCCCGCTCCAGATCTCGGCCGACGGCGGCAAGACGATGCTGGCGCTGTTCGAGGCCAGTGAGGGTCACCCGATGGTTCCTCAGCGGACCGGTGTCGCGTTCAGCGTCGACGCCGACACGTTCATGTCCTTCGCCCGCTCGTTGCCCTGCGGCATCGACAGTCCACGTGGCGAGCGTCTCGTGCTCGGCGATCTCGTCGACTTCGACATGTGCTGGGCGTTCGATCTCGTCGACCCGTGGGGGAACCAGTACGAGCTCAACTGTTTCGACTACGACCGCGTCAGGACCGAACTGGTCGAGGCCGACGCCGTGGAACCGGTCCGCTACTGGCCTCGCGAGCTGTACGTGGCATACCTCGATTCCACGTCGTCGTAGGTCACTGCCTGCGATCTCGGGCGGTGTCGTCGCACTGCCCGCGTTCACATGCCGAACGATGCCTCGCCAACGGCGGCAACCGCGGCCGGCTCGCCCACGACTTCGACCCGGGCGACGGCTCGTCGGCCGAAGAGATAGAGCAGGACTTCGCCCGGTGGTCCGACGAGCCGAGCGGCTGGCTCGCCTCGCCGAGCTCGCACTCGCTCGTTCGTCCCGGCCCACTCGAGCTCGAGTCCGACGCCGCGTAGGCGCCGAGCAAGGAGCCACGGTGCGCGAGCGACGTTGCGCCAGAGGGCGGCATCGAGTTCGGGCGCACTGCGCCGCGGCTCCCGGCCGTTCGCCCGGCGGACGTCCTCGTGATGCACGAAGAACTCGTTGAGGGTGGGAAACCGGCGGACCCAACCGATGCGGAAGAACCCTGGCGGCGGGCCCGACCGGACCTGATCCACCAGCGATGCGAAGTCGCGCTCGGCCAGCTTTGCTGTACGCCTCGTGGCGAAGCTGTGCCAGCGCCCGGGAACAACGAGGCCAGGCGCAGCCAGGTAGTCGTGCTCACGCAGAACGAGGTGAGCCGCGAGATCGCGAGTGGTCCACGGTGCGAGCACGGTCGGCGCGTCGGGACCGAGTTCGACGAAGAGATCGCACAGCAATTGACGCTCGAGTGCGTCGAACGGAACTTCGGCCACGTCGGCGAACCTACACACGCGCACGCACGGGAACCGCTGCACGCGTCGGCAGTCGTGGTTCAGTCGGTCACGTGCGCCGCAAGGATCTCGACGTAGCCGTCGGTTCCGTTCACCCGAATCCGCTGCCCGTCCTGGATCAGCTGCGTCGCGTGCTCCACCCCGACGACGGCGGGCAGGCCATATTCCCGTGCGATCACTGCGCCATGGGTCATCAGCCCCCCGACCTCCGTCACCAGGCCCGTGATCGCGACGAACAGGGGCGACCAGCTGGGGTCCGTGTGCGCGGTGACCAGGATGTCGCCCGGTTCGAGAGCGGCCTGCGCCATGTCGAGGATGACTCGGGCTCGCCCTTCGATGGTCCCGGCAGCTACCGGCAGGCCGACCAGCGCACCGGTTGGCAGGTCGTCGCGGCGGTACCGTCCGGCGATGGCCTCGCCCTCGGATGTCAGCACCCGGGGTGGCGTGAGCGCTTGATACGACCTGAACGCGTCCTTGCGTCGACGGATGCGCTCGTCATCCACCTGGTTCGTCTGCACGACCTCGTGAAGCTCGTGCAGCGTCAGGAAGAAGATGTCTTCCCTCTCGCGGAGCACGTCGGCCTGCACCAGTCGCGCGGCCTCGTCGAGTAAGGCCTGCTTGTACACGAAGTAGCGACTGATCATGCCGTACTTCGGATATTCCCGGTACCCGATGAACGTCCGGACGCGATCGATCATCCGTTTCGTTTCTTCGGCCTTCCGCTGCCCGTCGGGCAGGGCTCGCACGCGCTCGAGCACCTCCTGTTCCTTCTGCCATGCCTCCTGCCGCCCCTGTTCGAAGCGGCGCTTGCCGGCGCCGGGTTCGAAGTTCGTGATGTTGGAGAGGATCATGGGCACGAGCGTGCTGGGGCGTTCAGTCCAACGCGGCCTGGTGATGTCGATCTCGCCGACGCAGCGCATGCCGTACTCGTCCAAGTAGGACCGGATGGCGTCGCGCGCTTCTCGTCCGCCCTCGACCTCGTCCAGCTCGTCGAGGAAGCCGTCGTCTCCGACATCTTGCAGACGGGCGACGACTTCTGGATGCGGGCGGATCACGTCCGCGACGTCGAGGAGCGCCAGCCCCATCTCCGACGTGACGTTGTGCGGGACGGACTGCGTGAGCGTGTCGGCCGCGTTCTTCTCGCCCAGCCACTCCTCCAGTTGCTCGTTGAGCCACCACGTCGCTTCCATCGCCGTCATGAAGACCTGATGGCTTTGCGGATCGAACAGGATCCGTTTCAGCTCCTGGATGTCCGCCAGGATGAAGTCGAACAGCGCCGATCCGGACTTCGCCTCGATGTCGCGCTTCAACGCGGCGATGGAAGCTTGGTTGCGCGCGATCAGCTCGATGACGATGGCGGGATCGGTCGCGATCGCGGCAGGCGCGCTCGGCACGGGCGGGCTCGCCGGGACCCTCGTCCTGGAGAGACGGGACGAAGTCGTCGCGTTCGACGATGGTCTGCAGCGCGTCCCGGATCAGCGGGTCGGACCTGCCGAGGCCCGCGAGGAGGCCGGCTCGGCTCGCAGGCGACGTCAACTCGTCGGTGACGTCGACGAACAGCCTTCCGCCCGCCTCGTACATCGGTCTGGCCGCTGTCAGCTGCCAGAAGGAGAGGCCCAGCGGCTTCATGGCGTCGGTCATCATCTGCTGATGGCCGACGGACACAAAGACGTGGTTCGCGTGGTCACCGACCTCCGGGATGGGGAACAGCGTGGTGATCGGCCGGCTCTGCACGATCTGGAAGTTGTCGTCGACCCGACACCATTCGATGTCCTGGGGGCAGCCGAAGTGCGCTTCGATCCGCTGGCCGAGCTGCACGAGCCGCACGACCTGCGCGTCCGTCAGTGCCGGCTGATCCTGGTGCGCCCGCTCGATCGGCTGTTCCTGTGTTCCACCTGCCGCCGAGGCGTAGATGGCGCGCCGCTTGGTGGCGACGTCCTTCACGACGATCTCGCCGTCGTGCACCTTGTAGACGTCGGCGTTCACGAGGCCGGAGACGAAGGCCTCGCCAAGACCGAAGGTGGCCTCCACGGAGGCGATCTTTCGGTTGGACGTGACGGGGTCGGCGGTGAAGAGGACGCCGGCCGCGTGCGGGAAGACCATTTGCTGCACGACCACGGCCATGTCGACCTTCCTGTGGTCGAAGCCGTTGCGCAAGCGGTAGGTCACGGCCCGCTCGGTGAACAGCGAGGCCCAGCATCGGCTGACGTGCTGGATGATCGCCGCCGGCCCCACGACGTTCAGGTACGTGTCCTGCTGGCCCGCGAAGGAGGCCGACGGCAGATCCTCCGCCGTCGCGCTCGATCGGACCGCGTAGGCGACTCGCTCACCGAACCGCGCGAGTGCGCGTGTGATCGCCGCCACCACGTCGTCAGGGACGACGATCCCTTCGAGGGTCCGTCGGATCTCCGCGCTGCTCGTGCGAATGGCCTCGCGGTCGTCCGGGTTCAGGCGCGACAGCCGATCGAGCTGATCGTCGATCGACGGCGTGTCCCCAGTGATTCGCCGGTAGGCGTCCGTCGTCACGCAGAAGCCAGCCGGCACCCAGATGCCTTCGATCTGGGACAGCTCTCCGAGGTGCGCACCCTTGCCGCCGACGACGGCGACTTGCGTCTGGTCGATGTCCCGGAGATCGAGCACGTAGCTGCCCATCCGTTCACCTTTCCCTCCAGCCCGTCCGGGGCTTGCCGCACGAGCGGCGTGTCGCTCCCGGCTGCGGACGACAGACCACCGGGGTGCGATCCGTCGACCGTGTGATGTGCGTTCTCACCGAGATCGGCTCAGTCGGCCAATCATGATCAGCACGGTTTGCTCGCTTGCGGCAAGCCCCCTGCCTCGCGCGATGCTTCGACTGGCGGCTGAGGGGTGCGTCTGATCAGGTAGCCGGCGGCCTCAGCGCCACGAGCGCAGCACGCTCACGGTCCCGTGCTACAAGGCATCTGCATCCCCATCGCACTGTCGAAGCACAGCGACCCGGGTTGCTGGCTCGGCGCGGACTTCTTACCGGGCTGCACGACCAGCAGCACGACAACCGACAGAACCACGATTACGCAGACCGTCATCGCCACCGAGAGTCCGACGATGCTTCCTCGCTCCACAGGCTCTCGATGACCAGAGCCAGCGGGGGACGGCTCTTCACCGAGTTCAGGCACCACAGCCATCATCGGTCAGTGACCGTCTGGCTGACGTAAGTCGGTGCCCGCGTCGGATCGTGTCGCGCGCATCTCCTCGACCGAGTTCCACGTTGCTCCGCCGTCGTGCGACTCCTCCGCCTGCCATCGAAACGATCTGTGATCGATGTCTGTGAATCGCCACCGCAGCCACGGAGCGTCCTCGTCACTCATCAGAACGATGTCGTTGCCTTCGGGGCGGCCGATGAATCGCCGGACGCGGCCGTTGACCGGCTCGATCCACGTCGATCGCCACGCGCCGATCGATCGGTCATAGAAGCGAATGGTTGTCCCGTGAAACGCCAGCGGCGGCTGACCCTCGCCCTCGCTGCCTCGGCGAGGCACGATCCAGATGTCCTGGATCGCTCGGCCTCCGAGGACCCAACCGAGATGAAGCTCGCCCCGCATCTCGGCCGGCTCGCCGTCGGGTCCTGGTCCGGACCAGTCGAGGGTCCAGGAGCCGACGAACTGGCCGAACATGCCGAGTTGGTCGGCGAGATCCGGTGCGGGCCCGTCCACGTGCAGCGCCTCGACCAGCGCGTCACCGGAGCCGGCGGTCTGCTTCTCCGATGTCACGTTGCTATCCGCGCTCCGAGGGCGTGACCGCGAAGAGTCGCCAGCGGGAAGGGATGCCCTTGAGGTCGTGTTCGCCGCGGTCGTCGAAGACGATGCCCGACCCCGCCACGAGATCTGGAACGGTCCGCGATACGAGGACTTCGCCGGGGTGCGCGGTTTCGCGCACGCGATGTGCGAGGTGAACGGCGATACCGGCGAGTTCGGTGCCGCGCCGTTCGACCTCGCCCGTGTGGATCCCGACCCGGACCTCGAGGCCGATCTGGCGGGCGGCGTCGCGGATCGCGGTCCCGCAGCGGATCGCACGGGCTGGTCCGTCGAACGTGGCCAGCATCCCGTCACCGGTGAATTTCTCTTCGCGGCCCGAGAAACGCGCGAGTTGTCGGCGAACGACGTCATCGTGGCGATCGAGCACTGCACGCCATGCCCGGTCGCCGAGCGCTACGACCCGCTCGGTGGAGGCGACCACGTCGGTGAACAACAACGTCGCGAGCATCCGAGAATGCTCGGTGGTGGCACCGCGAGCTCCGGTGACGAACTCTTCGATCTCGTCGATGATCGCGTCGTCCAACACGTTGCTCGCGCCGGGAAGTTCGACGAGCCGCGCGTCGGGGATGTGCGCCGCGAGGTAGCGGCCGTGCGCCACCGGGACGATTCGGTTCTCGACGGTATGCACGACGAGGGTCGGTGCGCTGATCACCGGCAGGATCGCTCGGATGTCCGTCGCGTTCGTCTGACGCATCAGCGCGCCGATGGTGGCAGGAGGCATGAACTGGCGTTCCAGGCGTGCGAGGTCCCGTTGCTGCGACTCCTCGATGGGGACGTCGGGATTCAGTTCTCGAAGGAAGCGTCCCGGTCCCCCAGGACCGCTCGAGGTTGTCCACGAGCCGCTCGAGCATTTCGGGTCGCCGGCCCGCGTCGTAGTCGTCGGATCGGGCCGATGCGGCGAACGTGTTGATCAGGACCAGCCCGCGAGTCCGTTCGGGACGGCTCGCGGCGTACAGCGCGGCTACCGGCCCCGACATCGCGCCCGCCACCAACACGACACGACCGACGCCCGCGGCGGTCACCACCGCGTGCAGGTCGTCGGCCCACCCCTCCAAGGTCGGCAGCTCGTTCAACGACACCGGATCCGAGATCCCCGTGCCCCGCTGGTCGTACGACACGATCGTCGCGAACGACGACAACCGGTCGGTGAACGACCGAGCGCCTGGAGGCTCGGCATCTTGGTTCGACAGCCACGACGGGACCGCCACGATCTCGTGCGGCCCATGCCCGTGGACCCTGAAGGCGAGCCGAGTATCTCCGCTCATCGCGTAGCGGAGATCGTCCTCTGTCGTCCACGGGCACATCCTCGCACCCGCTCACGCCCGAGCCCGCGGCAGATCCGCGCCGCCGAGTCGCGAGAGAACGAGCACGTGTCGCGGGTCGCCGCGGTTACGGTCGCGACGTGAAGAAGCCGCGGGTGCTCGAGATGACCGGCCGGGAGCGGATGTGGATGTTGGAGTCCACGATCACCGGCATGCTCGGCGCGTTCGTCGCGCGAAAGATCATCAGGAGTCTGTACAAGGCTGTCCGCAAGGAAGCTCCCGCCTCGGCCTTCGACCCGAACAGCGCCGGGTTCTCGTGGCCCGATGTCGTGCTGTGGGCGGCGGCGGCGGGCATCGGCCTCGGCATCGCGAAGGTGACGAGCGCGCGCATCGCGACCATCGGCTGGAAGGCCGCCACGGGGACCCTCCCGCCCGGGGTCGCCGAGGAGCAAACGGGGACCTGAGCCGGACGCGCGTCACCGCGCGCCACCCAATTGCCAGGTGTGGAGCGCAGCGACGCTGCGGAGTCCCGTGCTGGCACGGATGACGTGAAACGCCCGCGGCGCGACCGTGCGCGTCGTCATGGACATGCGGCGGCATCGCGGGATCTCGGCCACGTCGGCCCGGCACCGACGACGCTGGCCGTTGGCCGTCATGCTCGCGCTGGCGGTGCCATTGCTGCGCGCTCCGTGGAGTTCTCGAGGGACCACCGCACGGGTGTTCGCGGTGGGTGGAGGGTCGAGTGCGGCAGAAGCGGATCCGTGCGGCGGGCCGGCTCACTGGGTGGGCGCGTGGATGGCCGCGCCGCAGGACACGAGCGCACTTGTGCCGGTGCGCGTACGTGACGGCGACCCGGCGCCAGAAGACACCCGCGCGTCGTTCAGTGACCAGTCGTTCCGCATGGTCGTGACGCCGCATGTGGGCGGGTCGGAACTGCGGGTTCGGTTGGCCAACCGATTCGGCAACGATCCGGTGACGTTCACGTCGGTGCACGTCGCACAGCGCCTCATCGGCGCCGCCGTCGTGGCCGACACCGACCGCGTCGTCACGTTCCAGGGCGCGCTGGCGGTCACCGTTCCGCCGGGAACGATTGCGGTGAGCGACCCGGTGAATCTCGCCGTCACCGCGTTTCGCGACGTGGCCATCAGCTTCTACGTCGCGAGGACGGCGTCATTGGACGTGCATCTCGAAGCCGAACAGACGCAGTACCTGACGTCGCCGGGCGCGGGTGATCACACCGCCGACGCCGACGGCGTCGCCTTCGGTCATCGCGTCCTCAGCTGGCTCGCGGTCACCGGTGTCGACGTGCTCGCACCCGGGTCCGTCGGTGCGGTCGCCGTTGTCGGCGACTCGCTGACCGACGGTCTCGGTTCCACCGTCGACGCCGGCGCCCGCTGGACGGACGACCTCGCTCTGCGCTCGCTCGCCAGAGGCGCACCGATCGCCGTGCTCGATGCGGGCATCAGCGGCAACCAGGTCGCGCGCGACAACCTCGTCGGCCACGGCCAGCAGGTTCGAGGCGCGGGCCCGAGCGCGGTGAGCCGTCTCGACGCGGACGCGCTGCAACAGTCAGGCGTTCGTACCGTCGTCGTGTTCGCAGGCATCAACGACCTGTTCGCCCCGTCGAGCACCGACCCGGTGCGCGCCGTCGTCAGCGGTTACCAGGCGATGATCGACCGGGCGCACACCGCAGGCGTCCGCGTGGTCGGCGCGACGCTGACGCCGGCGGGACAGGTCGGCGCCGTTGAAGCGTGGCGGCAAGCGATCAACAACTGGATCCGCACCTCCGGCCAGTTCGACGCGGTCATCGACCTCGATGCGGCCGTGCGAGATCCGTTGCACCCCAACCGCATCGCCGAGGGCCTCACCAACGAGATCGTGCACTTCAACGACGCCGGGTACCGCGCGCTGGCTACCTCGATCGATCTCGGCGCACTACGCGCCTCGGGCTGCGTCGCGGCGAGCTGACAGGGCTCACGATCCCAGCAAGGTCCGCTTGACGACCTTGCCGGCGTCGTTGCGGGGAAGCGCGGCGATGCGTTCGAACCGAACGGGGACCTTGTAGGGCGCAAGGTGGGTGCGGCAGAGCGTCTCGAGCTCGGCGTCGTCGACCGGCTCGTGCTCGACCACGAAGCCCACGGGCACCTCGCCCAAGCGGTCGTCGGGCGCGCCGACCACGGCGGCGTCGGCAACCGACGGTGAAAGACGAAGCACCTCTTCGACTTCGGCAGGGTGCACCTTCAGCCCGCCGCGGTTGATCATGTCGGACACGCGCCCCTCGATCCACACGAAGCCTTCGTCGTCGATCCGGGCGACATCGCCGGTGCGCTGCCAGTCGTCGATCCGGCCGGGGATGCGCACGAACAACTCGCCCGTCTCGTCGTCGGTGCGGACGTCGACACCGCGGTGGGGGCGGCCGACGGCACCGAGCTTGGTGTCGCCGTACGTCTTGGAATCAGCGGCGCTCCAGCCGACCACTTCGCCGCCGAGCTCGGTCTGGCCGTAGCCGTTGAGCACGCTGATGCCGAACCGGTCCCGGAACCGGCCGGCCTGCAACGGTGACAGCGGAGCCGAGATCGAGCGCACGTACTTGAGCGGCGAGAGATCCCCGATGCGCTCGTCGTCCGCGAGCATCACCATGGCCGCGGGCGGAAGCACCGTGCTCCTGATGCCGAAACGCTTGACGAGGTCAGCGAACTCGCGGGTCTCGAAGCGGTCCATGAGCACGACGGGTGCGCCCGTGCGAAAGGCGAAAAGCACCTGGTAGATCCCGTTCCACAGTCCGAGTGGCACCGGGATGAGATTGGGCATGGGCGGTTTCGCAGGACTCGATGGCCGCGATCGAAGGGTGCCCAGCACCTGGTCGATTCCCTCGAGAACGCGTGCATGGAGCAAGGGCACAGGTTTCGGTGGACCGGTCGTGCCGGATGTGAACGAGACCACGGCGACGCCGGGGTCGAAGACGGTGCCGACGACGTCGCGCTCGATGCGCTCGATCTCCGTCGGTGTCAGGCGGAGGTTGATGGGGACGTACACGCCGCCCGCTTTCCACACCGCGAACAGCGTGGCGATGAGCTCGCCGCCGTTGGGAAGCGGACAGCCGATCGCGGTCCCGGGCGCGACGTCGAAGCCTTCCGCCACTGCGTCGACCCGATCCCGCAGCTGCGACCGCGTCCAGTCTCGGTCCGGCCCGTAGACGGCCACGTCGTCGCCGGGTTCCGGAAGGAGCGCGAGCAGGTTCACGTCTTCCATTGCGGCTCGCGTCTGTCGGCGAACGCAGCGGGTCCCTCGGTCTGGTCGGGATGACCCCACATCGACACGAGCTCGCGTGCGCCGGCGCGGCACGCGTCGGTGAGGCCCATCTCGAGCGCGCCCCAGAGCGCCCGCTTGGTCGCGGCCATCGCAGCCGGGCTGTTCTTCGCGATGGTCTCGGCGAGCTCCTGCGCCCGTGCACGGAGGCGGTCCGGGGGATCGACGACCTCGCTGACCATGCCGAGCTCGTAGGCCCGGTCCGCTGTCATCCGCTCGTACCGGCCGAGGAACGCCATTCGCATCACTGCTTCGGCTGGGATCTTTCGCATCAGGGCGATTGCTTCGATGGACACGACCTGGCCGACCGAGACATGTGGATCGAAGAACTGCGCGTCGGACGAGCAGATGACGATGTCGGCCTCGGCCACCCAGTGGAACGCGCCGCCCGCGCAGATGCCGTTGACTGCAGTGATCACCGGCTTCCAGACGTGCTGTTGCCACGACGTGAAGTGGAGGTCCCAGGCCTCGACGCTTTCGCGGTAGCGCTCCATGCCGACGCCGTCGGACGCGATCTCCGCGACATCGACCCCGGTCTGGAAGGCGCGTCCGTTACCGGTGTGCACGATGACTCGCACGTCGGGATCGCGGTCGAGCTCGAGCCATGCGTCGCCGAATTCGTCGCGCATCTTGGCGTTCATCGCGTTGAGCTGGTCCGGACGATTGTTGATCAGCCAGCCGACGGGGCCGTGACGTTCGACGATCAGGTGCTCGTAGTCAGCCACTGCGGCTCCCTCTTCTCCGCCCATGCGGCGGGTCCCTCGGTCTGATCGGGATGGCCCCACATGCCGACGAGCTCCGCGCACCGGCTCGGCATGCCTCGGTGAGTCCGAACTCGAGCGCAGCCCACAGGGCACGCTTGGTTGCGGCCATGGCCGCAGGGCTGTTGCGAGCGACGAGGTGCGCGAGCTCGCTGGCGCGTTCGCGCAGCTCGTCGGGTTCGACGACTTCCGACAGGATCCCGAGCTGCCGCGCCCGCTCGGCGGTCAACCGCTCGTACCGCCCGACGAACGCCATGCGGGTCGTTGCCTCCATCGGCGACTTCTGCACGAGCCCCACCGCTTCGTACGCCGTCACCTGACCGATCGACACGTGCGGGTCGAGGAACGTGGCGTCGGACGAGCAGATCACGATGTCGGCATCGGCCACGAAGTGGAGCCCGCCTCCGGCGCACACGCCGTTGACCGCGGCGATGACCGGCTTCCACACCGCGTTGTGCCAGGCGGTGAGCTTGAGCTCGGCGCGCTTCGTGCGTCGGGACTGCTCGCGAAGGGCGTCCTTGTCCTTGGCCAGTTGTGTGACGTCGAGCCCGGTCTGGAACGCGTCGCCGTTGCCGGTGTTCACGATCACGCGCACGTCGGGATCTGCGGCCAGCTCCTGCCAGGCCGTCTCGAGCTCGGCCAGCATCGTCGCGTCCATCGCGTTGCCGCGTTCGGGCCGGTCGAAGATCAACCAGCCGACGTGCCCGTCGCGATGAACGTCGAGGGTGGCGTAGCGGTTCACGATCGCGGGACGTCCTTCCACGGGACGCCCTTGTACAGATCGGGCTCACGGGGAAGACCGAGGACGCGCTCGCCGATGACGTTCTTGTTGACCTCGGTGGTGCCGCCCTCGATGGTGTTCGCCCGGCTTCGCAGCATGCCCTTCACCGTGCGGTCGAGGCCGTCGTCGTACTGCCCGTTCGCCACGGAGGCGGTGCGTGCCCGTTCGCCACGGAGGCGGCCCACGCCGTCGCGCTCGGGCCCATCAGGTCGACGGCCGCGAGTTGGATGCGCTGGTTGAGGTCGCCTTGATGGACCTTGCCGATCGACGTGAGCGGTCCGCCACGGAGCCGACGATTCGTCCACGACCGGATCTGCTCCTCGGCCCACAGCGCCACGACCCGTTGCCGGCCGACGGGATCGCTGATGCCGCGGCTCAGCAACGCATCGGCACCGAGGCCGCCGATGCGGTCGACGCCGCCGGAGCCGGAGCCGGACACCATCTGGCGTTCACCGGACAGCGTGGCGCCCGCGACCTTCCACCCGTCGCCCTCGGCCCCCACTCGTTGGAAGTCCGGAACGCGGACGCCGTCGAGAAAGACTTCGTTGAAGTCGATCTCGCCCGTTATGTGACGCAGCGGACGGACGGTGACTCCGGGCGCATGCAAGTCGACGAGGAAGTACGTGATGCCGTCGCGTTTCGGCACGGCTGGATTCGTGCGAGCAAGACACACGGCCCAATCCGACACGTGCGCCCACGTGGTCCAGACCTTCTGGCCCGTGACCATCCAGTCGTCGCCGTCTCGGACAGCACGTGTCGCGAGCGACGCGAGATCCGACCCGGCACCAGGCTCGCTGAAGAGCTGGCACCACTTCTCCGTGTTGTCGACGATGCGGGGGAGGAAGCGCAGCCGCTGCTCCTCGGTACCGTGCGCGAACAATGCCGGCGCGCAGAGGTTCAACCCGAGCGGGTTCAAGCGACCGAGTGCGTACGGCGCGAGCACCGCTTCGATCTGGCGCGCCGTCGCGACGTCGACAGCGAGTCCGCCGTACTCCTTCGGCCATGTCGGCACGACGTAACCCGATGCAGCAAACGTCGGGTACCACGCCTCGTACTCCGCGAACGTCCGCACGTCTCGGAGCGGTCGTCCAGCGGCTGCGGCGTCGCGCCACGTCTGCGGCACGTTGGCTCGGACCCACGCCAGCGCCTCGTCGGCTGCGGTGCTTGCTTCGTTCATCGTCCGGTGAACTTCGCGTCGCGCTTGTCGGCGAACGCCCGCAGCCCTTCGCGGAAGTCCTCGCTCCGGCTCGACAGCTCCATGGCGAACGCCTCGTCCCGCAAGTGCTGGTCAAGGGTGTGCTCCGCGGAGGTGTGCAACATCCACTTGGTGAGACCGAGGCTGACCGTCGGTCCGCTCGCGAGGCGCGCGGCGAGTTCGCGGGCCGTCGCGTCGACGTCGGCGGCGGCGACCGCTCGGTGCCCGAGACCCCATTCGACCGCGGTGCGTCCGTCGATCGCAGTTCCGAGCATCAAGAGATCCCGCGCCCGCTGCAAGCCGACGAGGCGGGGCAGCAGCCACGTCCCACCGGAGTCGGGCGTGAACCCTCGCTGGCTGAACGGCTCCCACACGCGCGCATCGTCGGCCAGTACCGCGAAGTCGCACGCCGCGACGACGTGCAGCCCGATGCCGGCGATCCAGCCCTTGGCGGCCACGACGATCGGCACCTGCGTCGTGCAGAGCACGGGGATGAGCCGGTGCGCCTCTGATGGCAACCGGCGCTGGATCGAGCCGACGCGCGGCCTCCGATCATCACCCGAGGCCGCGGCATTGCGACCGACGATGTCGAACCCGCTGCAGAAGTGGTCGCCTTCGGCCGTCACGAGGATGCTGCGCACGTCTTCGTCGCGTCCGGCGCGGTCGACCTCGTCGGTGATCGTCGCAACCATGTCGTCGTCGAGCGCGTTGCGCTTGTTCGGCTTGTCGAGACGAAGCTGGAGGATTCCGTCCTCGCGGCTGACGTGCACGTGATCGGACGTCATCGTTTCTCGGGGGCTGCGCGCTCCGCTCACTCATCGCTCCTCCCACCGCGCCGCGATCTCCTCGAGCGCGCCTTGCAGGTCGGACCCCGGCGGATCGGGCAAGCGCACGGGGCCGTGCTCCTTCGAAGGCAGCAGGATCGTCGCGTGCCCCGGCGTCGTCACCTGCCCCCGCTGGTTCGTGCACGACACGTCGAGGTCGACGGCCGGCCGCTCACCGTCCGCCAGGTACTTGCGCGTCACGGTCCCACGGACCCACTGCGTGTCGCCCACGTAGTTGAAGAGACGGAACTCGCAGTCCAGCTTCCACAGCCATGCGTCGTCACCCATCCAGTCCGTGCACAGATGGATGAGCCACGTCTCCCGCATCCTTCCGTAGTCGAACGTCGTCGGGTTGCCGGATCGGCGCGGCGAACTCCGGGTCCCAGTGGACGCGTTGCATGACATCCGGGATGTTGTTCTCGTCGCGGTGGAAGAAGCGAGGGATGCGGGCGCGGTTCTGCGCTGCCAGGCGCAAGGCCTTGACGCCGTAGAGACCCATGCCCATGCCCACGTGCCAGCAGATCATGTCGGTGACGGTCAGCGGACCCTTGACGAGCGGACCCACCTCGTCACCTTCGTCGACGTCCTCCCACCAGCGCGGCTCGGCGCCACGCGGTTGCTCCGTTGCGTACTGCTTCTCGATCGCTTCGATCTCGTCGTCGGTGTACGACGCGAGCTCGGTCTCGTCGTACTTCTTGCGCTCGCGCGCCTTGGTGCGTTCCGTGCGGATCATGAGCCGGTACTGGCCGGCGAGAAGCGGACCGTCGACTTCTCGGAACACCTGACCGGTCCACTCGTGCACTGCCCGCTCGGCGAACTCACTCGGCTTGTCGAGCACGGCCACCAGCGCGTTGCGCCGGGAGATCTTCCGCAGCGGTCGGAGCGGTGCCCACCATTCGCGCGTGCTGACGCGGCGTAGAACGCGTGAACACCGCGCAAGGGATCGCCCTTCAGCAGCGCTCTGGTATCCGGGTCGAGCGCGGTGACCTCGTCGTCGCCGATCAACGTGTCGCCACCGACGAGCACGGGCGGCGCGATCGGTCCTTGCCAGCGGGTGGTCTCCGCGTAGTCGCGATCGCACCACAACGGGTTGTCGTCGCCGTACGCCTCGGCCACATGCTCGAACGTGTCTGTCGTCGGCAACGAGTAGTGCGGCGGCATGGGGTGCGGCTCTGCAACTCCGATGCGGGCGCGCAGCCGCGCGATGCCGTCGTCGGTGATCTGTCCGTCGTGGCGCGTGTCGCTCATACCTGGTCCAACGGCCGGCGATCCTCGGTGGTCGGCTGGCGGCCGATTCGCATGGGGGAGAGCTCAGCATCCACGAGCACGGTGCGTTGCCAAGTCGCGCCGAAGTCGATCAGCGTCTTGGACCATCCGGCCAGTTCGCCGTCGGCATGCCACGCCTGCTCGAACGCGCTCCACGTGGACCAATCCGGACAGGCCGAGAGCAGGATGCACTCGTCGTCGGCCCGCATTGCGGTGCGGAAGACTCCGATGAGCTCGACGCCCTCGGTCCGGTACACGCCCTCTCCCCAGTGCCGCACCATGTCGACGAACTCCATCGCTCGCCCCGGCGGTACCTTCACGATCTCGTGGCAGTACAGCTCGCCCCGCACACCTGCCCCGCACAGGTCGTCGATCGATCGGCTGCGCTCGTCAGGCACCACGATCCGGTCGAACCCTCCCCGCCGGAACTGTGAGGCAACGGCCCACCACTCGGCCAGCGACGGATCCTGGTCTCGTCCGCCCGCCGTCTCGACCTCGAAGTTGTGTGCCAGTCCCTCCCAGCCGTCGAGCTCCCACATGTTGACGACCTCGGGCCACCGCCCCGTCGAGCCGATCGTCGACCAGACGCCGTAGCACCGCTGGTGTCGCTGCTCGATGCCCACGGGCACCCAGTTCGCCGTCATGTGGTGCTGATACTTCGCGCGATTGTGACCACGAACATCGATCAGCTCGTGGATGTAGATCCGCGCTGTCACGGGGTCGCGTTCGACGGCCATTGCGGACGGTGGTAGCCGTCGAACCGGAGCTCGCCGCCGCGCAGCTCGCGGATCGTGAGGAAGTCACCCTTGTAGCCCTTGCGGTCCCACGGCCCGAACTGGATGTACGTACCAGGGCCGCCGTTGGTGGCCGGCATCCATCGGATGCGTTCCATGCCCTCCTTCACCCAACGAGGCTCCGGGATGGCGGCGTTGCCGATGCCGTGGACGGCGACCCGCGCGGTGTCGTACGCGAGCGCAACGACCACGTTGCGGGTCGAGCGATCGAAGCGCGCCTCCATGCGGCGGATCATCGCGTTGTAGTTCTCGTTGGCCCCCTCCTGCCCCAGCTGGTCGACGCCGTGCCAGCCTTCGAGGCCTTCGGCCCACTTGTTCGAGTTGGAATAGAACATGAACGCGGTGCCCATCACGCGGGGCGGGTCCCAGTCGAGTGCTCGGAATGCCTCGGCGAAGTGGAACGTCGCGTAGCCGTACCCGCCGTAATAGATGCCTTCCACACCGAGCTCGCGCATCAGGGCGAGGTCGTCCTTCAGGCCTTTCGGGTTCGGTTCGAGCTTCACCTCGCGCATGACCTTCAGGCCGACCTGCAACGCGGTGTCGCGGAAGTAGTCGGCGTAGTCGCGACCCGACGAGCCCTGCTCCCAGAACATGCCGACCTTCTCGATTCCACGCGCCTTCAACCACTGCGCGCACATCACGCCCTCGGTGGGGATGTCACCGTTCGCGACGGTGAAGCAGTACTCGGACGCGAACTTGTGCGCGCCGGTCCACCCGACACACGGCACCTTCAGCTCGTTGGCGAGGTCCTGGAGCACCAACGAATTGTCGCTGATCATCGGACCGAGCACGACCACGCAACCCTGTTCGACCAGCCAGCGATAGCCGTCTCGCACCTTGCGGTAGTTCTCTCGCGGCAGACCGCGCGCGTCGGCGATCACGAGTTGGATCGGACCGCGGCCGTAGACACCTTCGTTGAGCGCGTCCTCGATGGCGAGGATCGTCGGATCGATCCAATCCGCGAGCAACTGTCCGAGATCCATGTCGACCAGGACACCGATCTTGACCGGCTCGAACGGATCGCCCTGCGTCGCGACGCCCCGTGTCGGCGGATAGATCGTGATCCCCTGCACCGCCCGGTCACCGACCGCGCCCCCGCCTTCGTACCACGATGTGCCCTCACCCCGTCCGCCGGCGAGATAGCTCTCTGTTCCGTACCGGACCGACGACACGGCGCGATCGGGCTGGGCGATCCCGAGGTCGACCGGCTCCGGAAACATCCGCTCGGCGTAGGTCGGCTTGTCGTCGCTCATCGTCCCTCCTATGGATTGAACGACGGTTCACGTTACAGTACGCGTCGTTCGAAAGGGGAGTGCCATGGCTGCATCCGTCCGGACCGATGATCTCGTCATGGTGAGCGTCGACGACCACCTCGTCGAGCCGCCCGATCTCTTCGAGACGACCGTCCCGGAGAAGTGGCGCGACCGGGCGCCGCGTGTCGTCCGGCAGGAAGACGGCGCGGACGTGTGGACGTTCGAAGGCTCGGTGATACCGAACATCGGACTGAACGCAGTCGCCGGCCGGCCGAAGGAGGAGTACGGGGTCGAGCCGACCGCCTTCGACGAGATGCGCCCCGGTTGTTACGACGTGGACGAGCGAGTGAAGGACATGGACGCCGGCGGCGTGCTCGGATCGATGTGCTTCCCTTCGTTCCCCGGCTTCTCGGGCCGCCTCTTCGCCGCGACGCCTGACAAGGACCTCGCGCTCGCTGTGCTGCAGGCCTACAACGACTGGCACGTCGACGTGTGGTGTGGGTCGCATCCCGGGCGCTTCATCCCGATGGGACTGCCCGTGCTGTGGGATCCCGAGCTCTCGGCCGCCGAGGTTCGCCGCCTCGCCGGCAAGGGCGTGCACTCGCTGACCTTCACCGAGAACCCGGCGACGCTCGGCTATCCGTCGTTCCACAGCGACCACTGGGACCCTTTGTGGCGCGCGCTGTGCGACACCGGAACCGTCCTGTCGATCCATCTGGGGTCGTCCGGCAAGCTCGCCGTCACCGCGCCCGATGCGCCGATCGACGTGATGATCACGCTCCAGCCCATGAACATCTGCGCAGCCGCAGCAGATCTGCTCTGGAGCAGAGTGCTGAAGGAGTTCCCTGCTATCCGCATCGCCCTGTCCGAGGGCGGCACCGGCTGGGTTCCTTACTTTCTCGACCGGCTCGACCGCACGTACGACATGCACCACTTGTGGACCGGGCAGGACTTCGGCCGCCGCCTCCCGAGCGACGTGTTCCGCGAACACTTCCTCACGTGCTTCATCGCCGATCCGGTCGGGCTGCAGCTGCGCGGCGAGATCGGCCTGGACAACATCGCGTGGGAGTGCGACTACCCGCACAGCGATTCATCATGGCCCGAGGCGCCGGAGGAACTCGTCAAGGTTGCGCAGCAGTACGACGTGCCACGCGCCGACCTCGACCGGATCACCTACCGCAACGCGATGCGGTGGTACTCGTACGATCCCTTCACGCACATCCCGGAGGAGCAGGCGACGGTCGGCGCGCTGCGGGCGAGGGCTCGAGGCCACGACGTCAGCATCCGGTCCTTCGACCACGGCCGCTTCGAACGCACGAACAAGGGCATCGAGATCGGCAAGGTGGCGTCGAAGGCAACCGCGTGACGCCGGCGGACCGCTTCACGCGGCGACGAAGGTGCGATCGACGATCTCGTGCAGCTCGGTGAGCGGAAGCCGCTCTCGGGGGCGAGGCTCATCCGACACGACTGCCGGGTCGAGCGCTTGGTACGCGGAGATGAGGCCGCTGAAGAGGCGGGCCAGCACCTCGGGGTCGCCTTTGCGCAACGCGCCCGTGCGCTGACCTCGTCGGAAGAGCGCCGCCTGTAGCTGCATTGCCCGCTCGTAGCGCTCCTTCATCACGATGTCGATCTCGCGGTCGCTCGACAGCGACGTCGCGCTCGAGTACCGCAGATACAGACGGCCGAAATGCGGATGGGCTCGGAAGAAACCGATCTCGAAGTCGACGAGGCCGTGGAGTTGATCCCCCGGGCTGACCGTCGTGTCTTGCAAGATGGCCTGGAGCTGCGGGATGAACTCTTCACCGCGACGCACGAAGATCTGGCGGAACAGATCGTCCTTGTTCTCGAAGAACGAATAGACGGAGCCGACGGAGAACTCCGCCAACTCGGCGACCTCCTTCAGCGTCGTCTCATGAAAGCCCTTGCGACCGAAGACCTCCTCGGCCGCATCGAGCAGCTGGGTCCGGCTGATGTTCTGCTGACGAAGACGGCGTTCCTCGCGTCGACTCGACTGCTGCGTCGTCCTCGGCACGATCCGACGCTACCGGATTCCAGCTCATTGAACGCCGATTCAATCTGACGAAGGTGGTGCAGCGGTCACCATCACAGGGCCGCGGGCTTGGCTCGCGACACCACCTCGGCTGCCAGCGCGGCCCGCGACGAGAGCCCGAGTTTCACGAAGACGTGGCCCACGTGGGTCTCGACCGTGCGCGGTGACACGAAGAGGCGTTCGCCGATCTCGCGGTTCGTGAGACCAGCCGCGACGAGGTCCGAGACGTCTCGCTCGCTCGGCGTCAAGCTGTCCCAACCCGTTGCTGATCGTCGCTGTTGCCCGCGGCGGCCGAGGCGAATACCGACGGCCCTGAACTTCGCCGCAGCCCGTGCCGTGTCGCGGCTGGCGCCGAGCCGTTCGTACGCGGTCAGGGCTTCGTTGGCCAGTGGCGTTGCCTCAGCCTGCCGCCCCCGCCGCGCGAGTGCGGCAGCGGCGTCCTCGATCGCTGAGCGCGAGGTCGTACGGTCGCGGACCAGTCGCGGTACGCGGCGACGGCCGCGAGCAAGCGGTCCGCGTCATCATCGATCACTCCCTCACAGCGCAACGCAGTCCCTCGTGCCGTGGCCGTCCGGAACGACTCGCTCAGCGCGGTGAGGCGCGCGGCGACCGATCTCGCCAGGTCGACGTCGCCGTTGGCAACGGCCATGCGGACGAGGTCGGGGCCGAGGACCTGGCACGACCACAAGGCGCCGACGGCCTCGTAGAACTGCCACGCGTTGTGAAGCACCTGGAGCGCTTGGGTCGTGTCGTCGCCTTCTACGAGCAGCCCCCGTGCCCACGTGAGCCAGTCGATGCCGAACTGGAGGCCCGACCTCGCGATCTCGTCGTCCGCGTCGCTCACCGCTCGGCGGGCGATGTCGATCTCACCCCGTTCGACGGCGATGAGCGCGCGTAGTGCGAGCAGGGCGACGACCGCGACACGGTGTCCCGAGCTCCTCGCTCACCGCGAGACCGACTTCGATCTCGGCAACGGCATCGTCCCAGTCTCCGGAGAGCAAGAGGTGGAGTCCCGCGCCGAGGTGATGGATCGGAAGCGTCGCGAAGTTGCCTGACAGCTCACATTGCTCACGACCGATGGCGAATGCCTTGGCGGCGTCGTCGAGACGGTCGGTGCTGATCAGGATGAGACCGTGGAAGAAGTGAGGCGCGTAGCGCGCAGCCGGCGAACCCTGTGTGCCGAACAGGAGGACGGCTTGCTCCGCGAGTTCGAGTGCGTGCGTGGCGTCGCCGCGGATGTGGGCGACGAGAGCCTGTGTGCAGAGGGCGAGGCACCGTGCGCCGTCGTCGCCCAGCTCCTCGCCGGCGTGGCGAGCGTCGTCGGCGTAGGCGATCGCTCCGTCGAGGTCGCCGCCCACGACGCGGCCGAGCGCGGCCTCGGCCAACCGGAAGCCGCGACCCGCCGCCGGCAACGAAGGATCGTTGGAAGCGCGGTCGAGATGGTCCACGACCTCGGCCAGCCTGCCTTCGAGGAAGAACGCTGTGGCAAGCGTCCCGTGCAGGGAGGCCACCTGAGGCCCACCTGCCGCGCCCAACAGTCGTTCGGCGAGCTCGCGGCCCTCGGTCAGCCGGCCCGCCCAGAGCAGCGCTCGGGCTCGCTCGATCAACATGGCCACCCGCGCCGGATCATCCGGCTCCGACAGGTCGAGCGCGCGGTCGAGCATGCCGCAGCGCGAGCACCGGCGACGCGGGCGCCGACTGCCGAGCGGTCTCGAGCAGCCACCCCGCGGCATCGTGGTCGCCGTGGCGGGCGCCGCGCACGAGGTGATGGGCGGCCCGCAGCGTCGGCCCTTCTGCGGTGGCGAGCGCCCGGCCGATGTCGCGATGGAGCTCACGCTCGAGATCGCCCGACAGGTCCTGGCAGATCGCGTCCCGTATCAGAGCGTGACGGAAGACCAGCACGTCGCCGTCGTCGCGCAAGAGTCCGTCGTCGACGCATTGTTGGAGCGGACCGAGCAACTCGACGGCTCGACGGTCCAGGACGACGCACAGGTCGGCGACGGTGAACGACGAGCCCAGGACTGCCGCGACGCGCAACACGTCGACCGCGTCGGTGGACAGATCTTGCATGCGGCGCCGGATGAGCGCACGAAACGTCGGCGGTAAGCCCGGCGCGCGCAACTCGGCTCGGTCGGCGACGATCTCGACGGCGCCTTCCGCCAGCGCGGCGCGGGCCAGCTCGACGACGTACAGCGGGTTCCCCGCGGCACCGTCCAACACCGCGGAGCAGCGAGTCTCCGGGAGGTGCGCCGTGCAATGCCGCCGCGAGCTCGGCGACGGCAGTGGTGTCCATGGGTCCGAGTGAGATCGCCTCGGCACCGGTCGGTGCGTCAGCGACGAGATGGTGCGATCGAGTGCGCCGGACATCGGCAGCGGACGGTGGGCACCGACGACGAGCAAGGGCCAGGCGCGCAGCCGCCGACCGATGTGGCGCAGCGCGACGAGCGTGCCGTCATCGGCCCAGTGCAGGTCGTCGAGCACCAGGACTGCTGGACCGCCTGACCGCAGCAGGTTCTCGACGAGATCGACGAACGCTTCGACCAACCGGAACTGAAGCTCCGGCGCATCGGGCGAGCGCGCCGGAACCGCGTCAACCGTGCCCTGCCCGCCCAGCATCGCGGCGATCTCGCGCTGCCCCGGTTCGGCCGACGCGCGCCGACAGTCGAGGGCGTCGGCCAACGCGCCGAACGGTCGGTCGTCGTCCTCTTCGGCCGCACCCCACCACACCTGTCGGATGGCCTCGGTGCGCGAGACGGCCTCCGCGATCACGCGGGACTTTCCTATGCCTGCTTCACCCTCGACGATGACCAGACGGCCGGAGCCGTCACCCACCACGTTGGCGAGATCGACCAGCAGCGCGCGCTCATCGGTGCGATCGACGAGCGGTGGTGTGAGCGAGGGCAGACCATGTTGCTATGACTTGATAGTCCGACGTCGTACCGGTGTGCGTCGATATCCGGGATTTGCCGGATGCGTCGCTCGATCGAGCGCCCGCAGTATCCGCAGAGCGGACCCACTCGGGGTCCCGGGCGGAAGGACGACGTCATGTTCCCATGCAACCCCCACAAACCCCACAGGTTCCGGCGCGGCGCTGCGGCATTCGTCGCCGGCGTGGTCGCGCTCGCCGGTCTCGGCGTGGTGGCCGGTGCCCAACCGGCGGCCGCAGGGCCGGCCCCGTTGTGCGACATCGTTCCTGAACGGTGCCAGCCACAGCTACCGACGTTCAGCGTCGACCCCTTCGGCGCCGTCGACACCCCGACCTTTGGCATTGCGGCGGTGCGTGTCACCGGTTGGGCGAGCGACAACAATTCCAGCGCACCGATCGACGTGATCGTGACCATCGGCGGAACGCTCGTCAGCCGGTCGACTGCACTGGTGCCTCGACCGGGAGTCGGCTCCCACGGCTTCGACGTCACCGTGCCCGCCTCGCCGGCGTCGGCACCGGTGTGCGTCACGGGGCTGAACGTCGGCCCAGGCCGCGACGCGCTCATTGGCTGCGCCAACTTCCCGTACAGCACCGCGTTCACGCCCTTCGACCAGTGCGGCGTGATGAGCCTGCCGTTGACCGCCGTCAAGTGGGCGCTCACGCCGCCGACGGGCCAAACGGTCGTGGACGTGACCACATCGATCCCCGGCCGCGTCGGATTCATGTCCGGTCCGACGAGCCCCGACATCGCTGGTCGGCATGAGTCTCTCCGACGGCGTGATGCCAGGCCCGCTGTTCCGGTCAGCCCCCATGGCTGCACTCCCGCCGGGTACCCCGGGCAATCCGAGCGGAGGGATCAACTTGGTGGTGCCGTGCCCCAAGCGCTTCACCGCCGCAGAGGTGATCGCCATGTCGAGCGCACTGACGTCGATCACACCGCCGGCGGGCGTGACCATCACGGGCGCGCTGCTGTTGCCGGGCACTGGTGCCGTCGACCTGACGCTGCACTGGCACATTCAGCGCCGGTCTCGTCTCCGTGCCGTTCGTCTACACGCACTCGTTCACGGTCACGCCGTCGACGAACATGAACAACACCGCTGAGATCGTCGTGGCCACCCCGACCGGGCCGGGCACGCTCGTCTTCACCGGTGCAGCCGGGTTCCTCAACCTCGGGTTGCCGCAAGTGTTGGAGCCCCTCATGACGGCCGCCTTGGCACCTGTCGTCCAGAGCGGTTTCAACAACTTCATCGCCACGGAGGCTGCGAAGATGGGCCTTCCCGCAGGCGCGACGCTCTCGATGCCTCGGATCGTCATCACGCCGTCCGGTGTGAGCCTCACGGTCGCTGCGGGGTGGTTCGGATGAGCCGCATCGCATTCACACTGCGTCCCGTTCGTGCCGCGGTCGTGTTCGCGGTGAGTGTTGCCACCCTTGCTGTCGCCGCACTGGTCGGGCTTCCTGCCCGGCCGGCGGCGGCGGCGGCGAAGCCGCTCACCGTGGTCGCCGTCGGTGACTCGTACGCCTCGGGCGAAGGCGCGATTGGGTCGGGCTGGACCGACACCGTCGGTTGCCATCGGTCCTCGCTCGCCGCGGCGGCGAACGCCGCCGGCTTGCTGAACGCCGTGCGCACGACATCGTTCACATCGTTGGCATGCACCGGCGCGACGACCGCCGGCGTCACGACTCAGCTCGGCTCCCTACCCAAAGGCACCATCGACGCGCTGACCATGAGTGTCGGCGGGAACGACATCGGCTTCGCCGGCATCGTTGCCACCTGCATGTCGCCGTTTCCAGACTGCACCGCGCTGGACCCCGTGGTGACGAGCGCGCTCGCCGCGCTGCCGGGGAAGCTCTCGATGCTGTTCGGCGCGGTGCCGAGCAGGGTGAGCGATGTGTTCGTCACCGAGTACCCCGACTCGACGACCGGCCTCTTCGGCCTGCGCTGCGGGAATCCGCTCAGTCCCTCCTCGCCGGGGATGGAAGGCGTCACCCTGGACGAGGCGGAGTGGGCGTCGAGCAGGGTCATCGCACCGCTGAACGCCGCCCTCGCCGCGGCGGTGGCGGGGGCCAATGCTGCTCCGGGAGCGCACCCCGCGTTCCACTTCGTCACCGGCATCTCCGCCCGGTACGTCAGCCATGGGTACTGCGCAGGGCTGAGCTTGGCGTTCTGGAACGCGGCCATCCCTCGGTTCGTCAATACACCGATCGATTCGCTGGCGACCCAGGGCGACATCATGGGAACGATGCATCCGAATGCCGCCGGTCAAGCGGCCATCGGCTCGGCACTGTTCGACGCGATGCGGTTCCTGCTCGATCCCGCGATGGTGGCGGTGACGACGCCGTCGACGCCGGTTGCCGGAGTCCCGACTCCGGTCACGGTGACGGTGACGAACACCGCTGGACGCCCGCTTTCCGGAGCCATGGTCACCATCGACGGTGTCATGGCCGGCACGGCGAATGCGTCGGGAGTGTTGTCCACCACGTGGGTCTTCACCGCAGCAGGAAGTCACACCGTCGCCGCTGACCTCGACCCGTACACCGTGGGCTCGACGACGATCACCGTGGCTCCCGCGAGCTACCGGGTCAGTTCGTCTCCGAGTCCCATCGGACTGGGCACGCACGCGCAGCTCGCACTGCGAGCCACCGACGTCACGACCAACCAACTGGTCGCGGGCACGTTCACCGTGAGCAGCCGCTCCGGCACGTTCTCGGTGCCGTCCGGCGGCTCGGTCGCGAACGTGACGATCAGCGACACGCGACGGTTGACGACAACCTGCGATCAGAACGGATACAAACCGGTGTGCCGGACGAAGACGACGGTGACCTGCCCCACGATCTACTTCGTGCCGGCCCTTCCGGCGTACGTCCCAGCAGATGTGTCATACGTCGTCGACTGCACGGATTCTCCATGACCCGTCAGTGACGCCGTGTGAGCGACGCCCGGGCGTTCCACCACACAGGATGTGGTGAGACGCCCGGGCGTTGCCGCGAAGACACAGGCGGCGCGCGCTCACCGGTGTAAGGTCCGTGGCAACGCAACGAGAGAAGGCGGCCCATGGAACCTTCGAGTGATGCGTTTGCGGAATATCCGGCGACGTTCGCGTTCGATGCGCCAGAGAAGGTCGCCAACTGGCGACCGCTGGTGAACTGGCTGCTCGCCATCCCTCACTTCGCCGTGCTGTACGCCCTACGGATCCTCGGCCAAGTGATCGCGGTCATCTCGTGGTTCGCGATCGTGTTCACCGGTGCGTTGCCCGAGTCGTTCGCCAATCTCGAGTCGTTGTGGATGCGCTACGAGCTGCGCACGTACACGTTTGCCTTGTTCATGCGCGAGGAGTATCCACCGTTCGCGTTCGGGATGACGCCGGCCGACGACGGAGCCGACCAGCGCGTGACCATCGAGTTCCAGCCGGAGCTGACCGACCGCAACCGGGTCACCGTCGGCTTCCGGCTCATCCTCGTGATCCCGCACGTCGTCGTCCTCGTGCTGCTGGCGATCGCGGCCGCGGTGGCGTCGTTGATCGCGTTCTTCGCAGTCCTCTTCACCGGGCGTTGGCCGCAAGGACTCCGTGACTTCGTTCTGAACGTCCAGCGCTGGTATCTGCGCGTGCAGACGTATTTCCTCCTGCTCGTCGACGAGTATCCACCGTTCCGGCTCGGTTGAGCTCCCGCCGCGGATGTGGCCGGTCGATCGCAACTGAGCAACTGCCACGAGCTATAGCGTCTCGGGCGTGGCATTCCGAGGGTGGTCGTCCGAGGCGCTCGAGTTCTTCGAGGGTCTCGAGGCCGACAATTCGAAGGCGTACTGGCAGGACCACAAGGGCGACTACGAGCACCTCGTTCTGCGGCCCGATGACCGAGCTGCTCGCCGATCTCGAGCCGGAGTTCGGCGATGGCCGGATCTTCCGGCCATACCGCGACGTTCGCTTCAGCCGTGACAAGTCGCCGTACAAGACGAACATCGCGGCGACGTTGAGCGAGGGCGGTTACATCAGCTTCTCGGCCGATGGCCTCGGCGCTGGGTCCGGGTTACTACATGATGGCGAGCGATCAGCTCGACCGCTTCAGGCACGCAATCGACGACGACCGCACTGGCAAAGAGCTCGAGAAGCTCGTCAAGGCGCTGGAGAAGTCCAAGATCGAGGTCAGCGGGCACGACACGCTCAAGACTGCGCCCAAGGGCTATTCCAAGGATCATCCGCGCATCGATCTGCTGCGCCAGAAGGGGCTCATCGCGTGGAAGCACTGGCCGGCGGGATCGTGGCTGGGCACGGCACAGGCCAGGAAGCGCGTCGTCGACCTGTTGCACGCAGCGCAGCCCATGTGCGCCTGGCTCGACAAGCACGTCGGGCCGACGACGCAACCCGACCAGCGCTGACCCTCACGGTGGCGTCGGGGTGGACCCGCATGAGGCAGATCAGCGACGGCCAACGTCGCGCCCGGCTTGCACGCCGTCATCACCTCGGTCCGAGTTGCCGAGCGACGGACGTCGCGACTGCGGTGCATGACCTCGTCGCCGTGCACTCGACCGACCCGGCGTCGGTGTTTCTCGGTCTTGCTGCACGTGTCGACGACGTGACGGTCGAATCGATCGAACACGAGCTGTACGAGGTCGCGTTCGGTGGTTCGCATGCTCGGCATGCGACGAACCGTCTACGTCGTGCCGGTTGATCTCGTCCCGATCGTGCACGCGAGCAGCACACGCGCGATCGCGGCGCGAGAACGAAAGCGATGGCTCGACATCATCGAGCACGGTGGCGTCACGACCGACCCGATCGAATGGCTCGACAAAGCCGAGAACGACACGTTGCGCGCCCTTCCAGCGCTCGCGGCGAGGCGACTGCGGCGGAGCTCGCGCGTGACGTTCCTGCGCTGAAGACGCAAGTCAAGTTCGGCGAAGGCACGAAGTGGTCGGGCGTCGCGAGCGCTTCAGTACGCGAGTGTTGTTCCTGCTTGGCGGCGGACGGACGTGTCGGTGCGTGGACGGCCGCGCGGCACGTGGACG
This sequence comes from uncultured Acidimicrobiia bacterium, assembly GCA_963821725.1. GTDB lineage: Bacteria > Actinomycetota > Acidimicrobiia > Acidimicrobiales > JACDCH01 > DATAES01. The sequence continues at coordinate 16,307 of CAWGFA010000011.1, read as the reverse complement.
AGCAGTCAATACAGATGGGCGCCGATGTCGTCGTGGGTTCCCACCAGGGACGAAGGAGCCGTCGGTGGCGGCGGCGCGGGCGGCGACTCCTCGAGTGCTGGCTGCGCGCCTACGGTCCCGCAACGGTGCTGACCTCAAGTGGTGGACCGGCTGGACAGTCCGGGCGAAGTGCGTCGCAGCTCTCGACGATCTGGCGGTCGAGGAGATCGACGCTCGACGACGGCACGGGCCTCGTCCTGGCGGACGACATCGCTCCCGTCCGTGCGCTGCACCGTCGGCTGCGCTCCTTCCGAGTCTCGGACACGACAGTGATGGGCTGGACGGCACGCAGACTGGTTCCTCGGCTCGCACCGGCCGCAGCTCTTCGATCGATCGGGCAACGCTGGTCCCACCGTGTGGTGGGACGGCCGAGTTGTCGGCGGGTGGGCGCAGCGACCGAGCGGTGAGGTCGTCTACCGACTCTCGAGGACGTCGGCGCGAAGCGATCCACGGCCATCGACGCCGAAGCCGCTCGCCTCACGGCCTGGCTCGGTCCGGCGCGGTGACGCCCCGGTTCCGCACGCCACTGGAGCGCGAATAGCTGTCCTCGTGAGCATCGGGCGTCGCATGAGTCCGCTGCGACCCGGAGGTACCGTGACACCGTGACCCGCTCGCTCGAGGGCGCTGTCTCCGACATCGCTCGTCAGCTGGCTGAGCTCGGGGCGGGCGAGCGTTCGAAGTTGTTCCGCATGTCGTGGTGGAGCGACCGCATGCTCGACTGGGCGATGGCGCGACCGGAATTCAAGACGCAGCTGTTCCGGTTCGTCGACGTGTTTCCGGCGTTCGCCGGCAACGAGGACGTCGCGGGTCATCTGGACGAGTACTTCGAAGGCATCGCGGTGCCACGCGTGCTCGACCTCGGTGTCGACGTGGCCGCACGTGTGCCGTTCGGTCGAACGCATCGAGGCGCGCGTCGCCCGTCGCAACATCATGCGCATGGCCGAGCAGTTCATCGTCGGCCAGACCGCGGCCGAGGCAGTCGAAGGGCTGCACCGGCTGTGGCGCTCCGGTTCGGCAGCCACCGTCGATCTGCTCGGGGAGAAGACGATCGTCGGCCACGAGGCCGATCGGTACGCGGTGAGGGTCGACGAACTGGTCCGAGCGCTCGTCTCCGCGTCCGCGCACTGGGCGCCGGACGACCACCTCGAACGTGACGACCTCGGTCCGCATCCCTCGAGTCAACGTGAGCATCAAGCCCACTGCTCTCGCTGCGCACTACGAGCCGCTCACGCGTCGCGTCGGGCTCGAGCAAGCCAAGGCTCGGATTCGCCCGCTGCTCCGTCTCGCCGGCCGCGCACGGTGCGTTCGTGCACTTCGACATGGAGCACTACGACGCGAAGGACCTGACCTTGCAGCTGTTCCGCGAGCTCCTCACCGAGCCGGAACATGTCGACCTCGAGGCCGGCATCGTCGTCCAGGCGTATGCGAAGGACAGCCGCGACGATCTGGCGGACCTCATCGCGTTCTCCGCGGGACGACGAACACCGATCACGATCCGCTTGGTCAAGGGCGCGTACTGGGACACCGAGACAGTGCACGCCCGAGCGGCCGGATGGCCCGTCCCCGTGTACGAGCACAAGGCCGAGACCGACGCGAACTTCGAACGATGCATCCGGCTGCTGCATGATCACCACGGCGACGTGCGCGCTGCGTTCGGCACCCACAACCTGCGCTCGCTTGCCTATGCGGTCGCCTACGCGCGGGAGAAGGGGATCCCCGACACTGGCTTCGAGGTCCAGATGCTCTACGGCATGGCGGAGCCGATGCAGGCCGCAGTCAGGCGCAGCGGTCTGCGTTTGCGCGTGTACGCGCCGGTCGGTGAGCTCGTCCCGGGGATGGCGTACCTGGTTCGCCGCCTGCTGGAGAACACGAGCAACGAGAGCTTCGTGCGCCATCGATTCGCCGAGGGTCGACAGCTCGACGAGCTGCTGACGCCACCCGATGTCGACACGCTGCCGGTGCACGATCTCGAGCCGGGCGATCACGAGGCCCGTCACGGATGCGCGCGACCTCTCGCCGTACGAGCCCGAGCCCGTCTCGGAATGGAGGAAGACCGCGGCACGAGCGTCGTTCGCCGTCGCGGTCGAGGCGGCGGGAGCGGCGCCGGTTCTCGACGTTCCTGCGCTGATCGACGGCGAGCGAGTCCACACCGGGTCGACGATCGAGAGCGTCGATCCTGGCCGCTTCGAACGTGTCGTCGCGCGGAGCGCGTCGTGCGACTGCGATCACGCGAACGCGGCAGTCGCCGTCGCTGTTCGCCACGTCGAGGGATGGCGGTCGACTCCGGTGTCCGAGCGCGCGGGTGTCTTGTTCCGCGCCGCCGGGTGGATGCGATCGCGCCGCAACGAGCTCTCGGCAATCGAGGTGTACGAGGCGGGCAAGCCGTGGGATCAAGCCGATGCCGACGTGTGTGAAGCGATCGACTTCTGCGAGTACTACGGCCGGGAGATCCTGCGGCTCGACCGCGAAGCGGCGACCCGGGTGCAGTCGCCTCCCGGTGAACGCAACCGGTTGACGTACCAGGGCAAGGGCGTCGCGGTCGTGATCTCGCCATGGAACTTTCCGCTCGCCATTCCGTGCGGAATGACTGCGGCGGCCCTCGTCGCCGGCAATCCCACGATCCTGAAGCCGGCTGAGCAGTCGCCGGCCACGGCGTGGCAACTGGTCGAAGCGTTCACCGCCGCGGGGCTACCGGACGGCGTGCTCCAGTTCCTTCCGGGCGACGGCGAGAGCGTCGGCGCGCACCTCGTCGAGCATCCGGACGTCGCCGTCATCGCGTTCACGGGATCGAAGTCGGTCGGACTGCACATCAACGACGTGGCCGCGATCACGCGCCCGGGTCAGCGACACGTGAAGCGAGTGATCGCGGAGATGGGCGGCAAGAACGCGTTGGTGATCGACTCGGACGCCGATCCGGACCAGGCGGTGCCGGCCACCGTGACGTCGGCCTTCGGCTATGCAGGCCAGAAGTGCTCGGCAGCCTCACGAGTCATCGTGGTGGACCGGGTGTACGACGAGTTCGTCGGGCGGTTGTCGGCCGCAACCTCCGAGGTGGTGGTCGGCCACCCGTCGGACATGGCGACGCAGGTCGGACCAGTGATCGACGCCGACGCGTTCGAACGATTGACCACGGCGGTCGAGAAGGCATCCACGGACGGACGCAGTGCTCGCGCAGCGCGAGGACCTTCCCTCCAAGGGGTGGTATGTCGCGCCCACGCTCGTGGCCGTCGAGGACCCGGACTCGTCGCTGGCGCAGGACGAACTGTTCGGTCCCGTCGTCGCCGTCCTACGCGCACGCGACTTCGATCACGCCATCGAGCTCGCGAACGACACGCCGTACGCGCTGACTGCTGGCCTGTTCTCTCGCTCGCCCGCCCACATCGAACAGGCGATGCGCGAGCTCCGCGCCGGAAACGTGTACGTCAATCGCGCCACCACGGGGGCAGTCGTCGGACGACAGCCGTTCGGCGGCTACGGCCTGTCGGGCGTCGGGTCGAAGGCGGGTGGTCCCGACTACCTCCTGCAGTTCCTCGATCCGCGTGCGACCACCGAGAACACGGTTCGGCAAGGCTTCGCCCCCGACGCGTGATGGACAGGATGAGCCCTGTGGCCCAGGACGATCAACCCACGGCGGCGGCCAATCGTCAGGCGGCGTACGTCGGACTGGGTGCGGCGGCGCTCGCGATCCTCGGCGCGTTCCAGGTGTGGCTGACCATCACCATCGACGGGCTGTCGCCACCCGGCAGCGCGCAGACCGGATGGGACGGAGGTGATGGCCGCACGATCCTCGTCGCGGGTGTCGCGGCTGCGATTGCGTCGCTCGCCGTGCTGCTCGGGTTTCACGACCTCTGGACGAAGGTGCTGCTGCTGATCAGTGGCGCGATCGCCGCGATCATCGCCATCGTCAACATGGTCGACGCGGGCTCGAAGGCCCACGACATTCAGATGCAGTTCGGAATTCCGGCGGGGGACGTGAAGGCGAAGATCGGCATCGGGTTGTACCTGGTCGTGATCGGCGGCGTGAGCCTTGTCGCCGCCGGACTTCGTGTGCGGACGAGCCCGTCGTGACGACGCCGGTGTCGGCGGAGCCCGGTTCTTCTCGTACCGCCCGCTGACACCGTGTGGTTCCCGTTGTTCGTCTTCCTCGGCGTTGCCATGGTGCTGTTCGTCACGGTCCAGGTGTCACACGATCACCTCGGCCCGGAGCACGTCCGTCGCCGGGCGAGTTGAGCACGCTCGGGCACTGGTACTCGGGATGGATCGTGTTCGACACCGCCTGGTACGTGTACCTCGCCGAGCACGGCTACGACCGCGACAAGAGCAGTTGTTCGACGCCGGCCAACAGTCGGCGATTGCGTACTTCCCCGCCTATCCGTTGACCGTGCGCGCCGTCGCCCGTCTCACCGGTCACGACTACGGCGCCGCCGCGATGCTCACCACGTTCGCGTGCGGGCTCGCCTTCGCGTTGCTGTTCTGGTTCTGGTGCCGGGACCGGCTGTCGAGGGCGGCACGGCGAACGGCAGTCTTGTTGCTGCTCGTGTATCCGTACGCGTGGTTTCTCTACGGCAGCGGCTACAGCGACGCGTTCTTCCTGGCCGTCACCCTCGGCGCGTTCGTCTTGCTCGAGCGGGGCCATCCTGTGGCTGCCGGACTCGTCGGCTTCGTCGCGCTCGCGGCGCGACCGACCGGAACGGCAGTGCTGATCGGACTCGTCGCCGTCGCCCTCGAGCGACGAGGCGTGCTCACGCGTGATCCGTCGGCCGTCGAGCGCGTCGGGCCGGGGGTGGACACGTGAACGAGCGCGCTGGCAGGTCCACCGCGACAGGTTCCGAGCACGCGACGCCGGTGTTCTGCTCGCGGCCGGCGGCCTGTTGAGCTACATGGTGTTCTGCTTCATCAAGTTCGACGACGCATTCGCCTTCGCGACAGTCCAGAAGGCGCCGGGCTGGGATCAGCCCGCCGGGATCCGCACCTGGCTCAAGATCGGCTTCTTCGGCCACCTCGTGCACGACTCGCCCGGATTCTCGATTCGATTGGTCGCGGAGGCGCTTCTCACGCTCGGATTCCTGGTCGGTGCGCTCCTCGTGCTGCGTCGGTTCGGGTGGGGATACGCGGTGTACGCGCTGGCGATCGTGGTGATCCCGCTGCTGGGAACGGGCGACTTCCAAGGCATGGGTCGCTATCTGCTCGGCTGCTTTCCCGTCTTCGCCGCAGTCGGCGACTGGCTCGCAGCACCGCAGCGCCACTTGCTGCGAGGCGGCGCGCTCATCGTCAGCGCGACGGGCCTGATCGCGCTGACGAGCCTGTTCGCACGCCGGTACTACCTGACTTGATCGAGAGCGTCTCGAGCCATTCCCACTAATGTCCCGTCCTGCGATGAACGCGTGCTTGGGGACGCTGACGATCTTCTTCCCGATGTGGAACGAAGAGGAGATGATCCGTCGCACGATCGGCGCGGCAAGGGAAGCGGCCGACGACCTCGTCGAGGCGCATGCGATCTCGGACTACGAGGTCCTCATCGTCGACGACGCGTCGACGGACGCGACCGGCAAGATCGCGGACGAGCTGGCGGCGACCGACTCACGCATCCGGGTGCTGCACCACGCGGCGAACCGTGGTCTCGGCGGCAGCGTCCGGACCGGGCTCGCCGAGGCCACGACGGATCTCGTGCTCTACACCGACGCCGACATGCCGTTCGACCTTGCCGACCTCGGCAAGGCGATTCGGCTCATGCGCGTGTACGACGCCGACATCGTCAGCGCCTACCGGTTCGATCGCACCGGTGAGGGAGCGAAGCGCAGCGCGTACTCGCACGTCTACAACGTGCTGGTGAAGACGCTCTGTCCGGCTCCGCATCCGTGACGTCAACTTCGCGTTCAAGTTGATCCGTCGCGAGGTGCTCGCCCACCTCGAACTCGAGAGCGAGGGTTCGTTCATCGACGTCGAGCTCCTGGCCAAGGCGCAGCGGCTCGGGTACTACATCATCCAGTTCGGCGTCGACTACTTCCCGCGCGAACGCGGGCACCTCCACGCTGTCGTCGCCCGGCAGTCATCGCGACACATCCTGCGCGAACTGGCACATCTGTTGCCGGGCGTCTGGCGGACCGAGCCGTTGCCGGATCACACGCTTCGTCGCCGATGACGCGGCTCCTCATCGTCAACGCGGACGACTACGGCCTGACGCCAGGCGTGTGCCGAGCCATCGTGCGTGCCCACCGCGAAGGCATCGTGACGTCGACGTCGGCGCTCGCGCTCGGCCCCGCCTTCGCGTCGTGCTCGACGATGTTGGACGACGTGGCCGATCTCGGCGTCGGCGTCCACCTGGCCGTCGTCGGCGAGGACCCTCCGTTGCTGACCAGATCAGAGATCCCGAGCCTGCTCGATCGTGACGGTCGCCTGCCGTCGTCCTGGAGGCGCTTCTTGCCGCGCGCGTGCGCTGGTCGGATCGACGTCGACGACCTCCGACGAGAGCTGAACGCGCAACTCGATGCCGTCAGCGGCGCGTTGCCGGGACGGGCACTGACGCACCTCGACACGCATCAGCACCTGCACCTGTGGCCGCCGTTCGGTTCGCTCGTGATCGAGCTCGCACGCGAACGCGGGATCCCTGCAGTGCGAGTCACGCGGTCCGTCGGACGCGGCGGTCGGTCCCTCGTCGTGAATCGGCTCGGTCGTCGTTTCGACACGAAGGCCTCGGCCGCAGGACTGCGCACGACGGACGCCTTTGCGGGCTTCGACGAGGGCGGCACGCTCGTGACCGACGCGCTGGTGCGAACCATCGACCGAGTCGGGGCCACCAACGCGCACAGCGTCGAGATCGGAATCCATCCGGGGGAGCACGGCGACGCCGATCTCGCTCGGTACGAGTGGGGCTACCGATGGGCGGAGGAGCTCGACGCGTTGCTGTCCCCTGAAGCGCGTGACGCGGTGGACCGCAACGGCTTCACCCTCGGCTCCTATTCGTCCTGAGCGCGGTGACATGAGCGCAGCCCGCGTGAAGTCATGACCGAACGTGCCGTGGCACTGTTCGCGGGCGCGCCGCGCGCCACGCGGCTGCACACGCGACTGCGGTGGTGGTGGTGCCCGTTCCCGGTCATCGAGGAAGAGGTGCCGAAGGACGGCGACGTGCTCGAGGTCGGCTGCGGGCACGGGCTGCTCTCGCTCTATCTGGGTCTCGGGTCGCCGTCACGACGCGTCGTGGGCGTCGACATCGACAGCGCCAAGATCGCCGAAGCCAAAGAGGCGCTCGGGCACCTGCACCCGAGCGAGGCGGACGTGTCGTTCGAGGCGGTCGACGCCGGGTACGTCCCTCGAGGGGACCTGGGACGCGATCGTGATCGCCGATGTGCTCTATCTGCTCTCCGAGTCCGAGGAGCAATCTCTGCTCCAAGCTGCCGCTCGCGCGCTGCGCCCGGGTGGCGCGCTCGTGGTCAAGGAGATGGGGCTCACGCCGCCCTGGAAGCTGACCTGGAACCGGTTGCAGGAGACCCTCGCGACGCGCGTGTTCCGCGTCACGGAATCGGCCGGCACCGTGCTCACGTTCGTCGAACCCGAGCGAATGGTGTCCTGGCTGGTCGACGAAGGGCTCGACGTGACGCATCGTCGCGTCGACGGCGGCTATCCGTGGCCGCATCACCTGATCGTTGCGAGGCGACCGATCGACTCGAGCAGCGCGTCGACATCCGACTCGTCGATGTAGCCGTGTGGCGACAGCCGCACACCGCCGCCTCGCGGTGCGCAGGCGAACCCCTCGCCGAGGAGGTGGTCGGTGACGTCTGTCGTGCGGATGCCGTCGAGTGTGAAGGTCACGATGCCCGACCGGCCTTCGTCCGAGCGATCGGACAGGAAGCGGACGCGTCCGAGCGCGTGCAAGCCGTCGACCAGGCGGTCGCACAGCATGTCGACGTGGTTCCAGATCCGATCGACGCCCGCCTGCAGCAGCACGTCGATCGATGCGCCGAGCGCGACGATGCCCGCCTCGTTCGGCGATCCTCCCTCGAAGCGCTTCGCAGAGTTGTCCCAGACGAGATCGAGGTTCGTCCACGCGCCACGGTGGGCGACCGATGCCCAACCTGGTTCCAGCGGACGCAGTCGGTCTCGGACGTCGGGGGCGACGTAGAAGACACCGACGCCCCGGGGCGCGCACAACCACTTGTGCGGGCCCACCACCGCGAAGTCGACGTTCCACGCCGCGAAGTCGGACGGGATCACCCCCACCCCCTGCATGGCGTCCACGCACAGCAGTGATCCGTAGTCGTGGCACACAGCCGCGAGTCGTGCGAGGTCGGTTCGCCAACCGCGGCCGTAGTGCACCCAACTCGTCGCGACCACCTTGGGCGGAGGACCGGTGGCGATCACCGACTCGAACGCGTCGACGGTCAGCACTCCGCCATCGCCTTGCGGTGTCACGAGATCGACTCGAACTCCGAGGTCGCGTAGCGCCAACCACGGATAGATGGTCGACGGGAACTCGCGATCGGGCACGACGACACGGTCACCGGGTTGCCATTGCAGGCCGGAAGCCACGAAGCCGAGTCCCTCGGTCGTGTTCTTCACGAAGGCGAGATCGTCGACCGGGACACCGCACAACGCCGCTGCCGAACGGCGCGCGCGATCCATGCGCGACTCGAGCTCGTCGTAGTCCAGGCTGCCTTGACGTTCGTAGCGGTCCGTCCACCAACGAAGCGCGTCACCGGCAGCTTTCGTGATCGGCGCAATACCGGCGTGATCGAAGTAGCGGTAGTGCTCGACGACGGGAAACTGCTCGCGGGGGAGCGGAGTCACCTCGCGCGCTTCTCGCCGCCGGCGACCTGTGCGACGAGCTGCAACACGCGATGTCCGAGTTGCTCGGTGAGCGCGATCTGCGTCGTCGTGCGCATGATCCCGTTGACGCGCCAGGATCGTGTTGATGACGTCCTGCAGGTGCTCGTTGGTGCGAGCGACGACGCGGCAGTGAAGGTCAGCCGCGCCGGTGGTCGCATGCGCCTCCAGCACCTCCGGGATGCCGGCGAGATGCGACGTGACGTCGACGAGACGACCCTGCGCGATCTCGAGCGTGACGAACGCGAGCACCTCGTAGCCGAGCGCCCGGAGGTCGAGGTCCGGCCCGAAGCCGGTGATGATCCCGCGTGCGCGCAGCTTGTCGAGCCTCGCCTGTGCCGTTCCCCGGGCGACGTTGAGCCGCCTCGCCAGCTCCATGACGCCCGCTCGCGGCGTGTCCGCCAGGGCCAGGATCAATTGCGCGTCGAGCCCGTCGATGCCGGTGGGCAGCATGTTGCGCATCATAGGGATCACCCGCGCCGGAGCTGGACAAACTGCATAGTGGTGAGGGGAACTGTTGACCGATCACACCTCACCTCCTTGACTCCAAGGGGCAGTTCGCCAACTCGAAAGGCGCGTCAGCATGACAGTCACCGACGCAAAGGCGCCGCCGCGGCTCGGCGGCATCGACCACTTGGAATGGTGGGTCGGCAATGCACGGGCGTTCGCCGGCTTCCTGTCGTCCGGCTTCGGCTTCGCGCCGGTTGCGCACGCTGGTCCCGAGACGGGACGCCGCGACAGGGTGTCGTACCTCCTGCAGCAGGGTGATGTTCGCTTCCTCGTCACCGGCGGGCTCGGACCCGACAACGCCGTCACCGATCACGTCCGTCGCCACGGCGACGGGATCCGCGACATCGCGTTCGTTGTCGCCGACGTCGACCGCGTCTACGAAGCCGCGGTCGCTCGGGGTGCAGCGCCATTTCGTCCGCCGGCAGACGATGTCGACGCAAGCGGCAACGGAACGATCCGTCACGCCGCCATCGCGACCTACGGCGAAACGGTTCACACCTTTCTCGATCGGTCGCGCTACGAAGGCCCGTTCGCACCCTCGTTCGAGCCGTCGCCGTTGCGCGAGCCGATCGGCCCTCCCGTCGGCATCGAACGCATCGATCACGTCGTTGCCAACGTCGAGCTCGGCACGCTCGATCAGTGGGTCGACTACTACCAACAGGTGCTCGGCTTCGACCAGCTCGTGCACTTCTCCGATGACGCAATCTCGACCGAGTACTCCGCGCTCGATGTCGACGGTCGTGTGGAACCACGACAAGATCGTGCTCCCGATCAACGAGCCGGCCGAAGGCCGTCGCAAGAGTCAGATCGAGGAGTACCTCGAGTACTACGGCTCGCCGGGCGTCCAGCACATCGCGGTGGGAACCGCCGACATCGTGTCGAGCGTGCGTGCGTTGCGCGATCGCGGTGTGCGCTTCCTCGACGTGCCGTCCACGTACTACGACGAAGCCCGTACCCGCGTGGGCACTGTCGCGGACGAGCTGCCGTGGGAGCGCCTCGCGGAACTCGGCATCCTCGTCGACCGGGATCCCGAGGGCTACCTCCTGCAGATCTTCACCGAATGCGTGACCGATCGGCCAACGGTGTTCTTCGAGATCATCCAACGCGAGGGCGCCCGTGGCTTCGGTGAAGGCAACTTCAAGGCCCTCTTCGAAGCCATCGAACGCGAACAGGACCGGCGCGGGAACCTGTAGTCGAGCGGCCTCACAGGACGCCGCTGCTAACCTGAGCGACCCACCCAGGGCGATTAGCTCAGTTGGCTAGAGCACCTGCATGACGCGCAGGGGGTCGGGGGTTCGAATCCCTCATCGCCCACCGCGAACCGCACCTGGTCAGAGGGGGTTGCAGCGGTTCGCCGAGTAGCGGATCCACCTCGACGTAGCCAGTTTCAGCGTAGCCTTTTGCGTCGTTGACGCGCTGTGCGGGCCCGGTAGATGCTTGACGTTGCGGCTCCGGTAGTCGTGCGACGTGTTGGGGCGCGGTTCCGGTACCTGGGCGACAGTGGCTCCGGTAGTCGGGTGACAGTGGCTCCGGTTGTCGTGTTACCGCGGCTGGCTGACGGGCTGTGCTTCCTGGTTCGACGTTGTCGAGCCGGGAGGTGTCGTCGTGTTGGTGGAGCTCGGTGTCGTGGAGCAGCGCTATCAGGCTGTGCTCGAGGTGCTCAACGAGGGGGTGCCGATCACCGAGGTCGCGGTCCGGTTCGGGGTGACGCGTCAGAGCGTGCACCGTTGGTTGAAGCGCTACGCGGCGCGGGGGTTGGCGGGGCTGGTGGACGGGTCGACGGTGCCGGGTTCGTGTCCGCATCAGATGAGCCCGGAGGTGGAGGCGCGCATCGTGGAGTTGCGGGTCGAGCATCCGGGTTGGGGCCCGCGCACGATCGGTCATTGGCTCGCTCGTGAGGGTGTCGATCCGGTGCCGGGGCGTAGTTCGATCCATCGGTGCCTGGTCCGTCACGGGCTGATCACCCCGCAGTCCCGTAAACGCAAGAAGGCCGATTACCGGCGGTGGGAACGAGCCCGGTCGATGGAGCTGTGGCAGATGGACATCGTGGGCGGGGTGCGGCTCGTCGATGGTGGCGAAGCGAAGATCGTGTCCGGCGTCGATGACCACTCGCGCTTTTGTGTGTCGGCGTTGGTGGTGCCACGAGCGACAGCACGGCCGACGTGTGAAGCATTGGCGTTGGCCATGCGCCGCCACGGCATCCCGAGCCAGATCCTCACCGACAACGGCAAAGTCTTCACCGGCCGGTTCGGTCCCGGCACCGGCGAGGTCCTGTTCGATCGGATCTGCAGAGAGAACGGCATCAAGCACCTCCTCACCGCGCCGAGATCGCCGACCACGACCGGCAAGGTCGAGCGGTTCCACCGCACGCTGCGCGCCGAGTTCCTCAACGACAGAACCTTCACGTCCGTCGCCGACGCGCAGGCACAGCTCGACGTGTGGGTCGACTACTACAACCACCAGCGCCCGCATCAAGGCATTGGCATGGTCCCGCCGTTCGAACGATTCCGTCTCGCCGTCACTGAACCAGCGACGATCGAGCTCGAGGCGGCAGCACCGGACACAACCGAGCAGCTACCGATGGCGCGTCGACGGGTGTCGTCCAACGGGCGGGTCAGTTTCGCGTCGACCTACTACCTGGCTGGCGTCTGGCTCGGCGGTGAGACCGTCGACGTCGTGTGCGACGGCCGGCTCGTGCACATCCATCACCGCGGGGTGCTCATCGCCACGCACGCTCGCCGCCACAAGCCGGCCAACGAAGCAGCCGCCGTTCGCCGTGGGCAACGACGAACTCCGCCCCGGCCTTCGACACCGAGACCGACGGCGTCGTCGGCGTCGGTCACACGCAAGGTCGACTCGTCAGGCAACGTGAGCTTCGCTGGCACGAACTATCGAGTCGGCAACAAGTTCCGCCGCCGCCAAGTCCAAGTCGCGGTCATCGGCGGCACCGTCGAGATCAGCATCGGCGAAGAACTCATCCGCGCCCATCCGATCCGACACGACCGCACCCGCGAACACGGCGCCCTCGCCAACCCCGGAGGACGACCTCACCGCACCAACGCCGCCTAACCCTCGCCGCGTAACACCACTACCGGAGCCAGAACGACGCACGGGTACCGGGTCTTGACACGCGCGTTGACACGCGTTGACACGTGCGTGTCAACGATGATTTGACACTGTGCAGGTACCGGGGCTTGACAGTCAGCGCAGCGATGAATGCGGACCCGGTTGATGATGGACACCGTGGCCCCGGGTGCTGGTTGACACTTCCGCGTGCTCGCGAGTTGCTCGCGAGATGAGAGCCGCGCGCGATCGGTCCAGCCATGAAAGCCGCGTCCTTCGGGGACAATGACTTCGGACTCGATCTTGCATCGGCACGCTCCCCGGCTTTGCTGCGGGTGGTGGCGCGGGTCCAGATTCGCGCTAATGGCCCTCGATCGCGAGCGGATCAGGCGCGTCGGGTTCGGGTTCCGCCGCTTCGCCCCTACCGGACCCGGGTCCTGCTGCTCTGCGCGGGCGCCCAAGTGGGACGTAGTCGCCACCATCATCCCTGTGAACTCCCCTGAGGAGCCCCATTAGAGAGCCCCGTTAAGGTCGGATCTGTGGATGTTCGTGTCCTTGGTCCGCTCGAGGTGTTCGAGGATGGACGACGGATACGGATGACCGCTCCGAAGGAGCGAGCGCTTACGAGCGTGCTCGCTCTCCGGGCCTCGACACCGGTGGCCAAGGCCGAGCTGCTCGACGCCATGTGGGGCGACAACGTCCCGGCTTCGGGCGTGAAGTCGCTGCAGGTGGTGGTGTCGAACGCGCGACGCGCCCTCGGTGTCCGTCATCTCGTGACGGTTGACGGGGGCTATTGCCTGGCTGTTCCGAGGTCGGCGGTCGACGCTTTGGAGTTCGAGCGCGAGATGACAGCGGCGAGCGCCGCTCGGCGAGTGGGACGATTGGCCGACGCTTCGGCGATGCTCGAGTCGGGGCTGGCCCGCTGGCGCGGCAAGGTGCTTGCCGAGCTCGTTGAGACGCCGTGGGGGAGCGCCCAGATCGTTCGCCTCCACGAGGCTCGCGCCGTTGCGCAGGAACAGCTCGTCGATATCCGGCTCGCTTTCGGGCTGCACCACGAGCTGGTCGCCGAGCTCGAGGCCGCCGTCGCGGAAGAACCGCTTCGGGAACGGCGCTGGGAGCAGTTGATGCTCGCGCTGTACCGCTGTGGGCGTCAGAGCGAGGCCTTGGCTCGCTGCCAGCGGGTGCGAGGACTGCTGCGAGAGGAGTTGGGGCTCGAGCCGGGTCGGGGCCTCGTCGAGCTGGAGCGCCAGATTCTGGATCATTCGCCCGACCTCGAAGCTCTCCCGTCGGTTGCCATTTCCTCCGCCAGCCAGACCGTGGTTGCCATGCCGTCGCCGGTGTCGCAGTCACGACGGGGGCCGTTCGTCGGTCGATGCGAGGCGCTTCGGCGCCTCACCGATCACGTGGAAGCGGCGGGCCGAGGTCGCGGTGGATTTGTTCTCGTCGCCGGCGAGGCGGGCATCGGTAAGACTCGCCTGGCCGCCGAGATCGCGGCCGGCATGCACGGGGATGGTGGTGTCGTGCTGTGGGGACAGTGCGACGACGACGCAATGTCGCCCTTCCAGCCGTTCACCGAGGCGCTGACTCGCTACTTCCGCGACATGTCGCCGTCGTCGCTCGAGCAGCTGCTGGTTTCCGACGTGGCCGACGTGGTCCGAATCGTCCCAGCCCTCGCCGAACGCCTCTCCGGCCTGACCCCCTCGCTGGTCACGGACCTCGACGCGGGTCGCGACCGGGTGTTCGCCGCCCTGTCGGAAACCCTTCGCCGAATTGCCGCCTCCCAGCCGGTGCTCCTTGTGCTCGACGACCTCCATCGGGCTCGACCATCCGCCTTGGCAGCGCTTCGTTCCCTGGCCGGGCAGGTGCACGACACCCGGCTTCTCATCGTTGCGACGTGTCGTGACACGGATGTCGACGACGACCACGCACTGGTCGCCGTGCTGGCGGATCTCACGCGTGACGACGTCGTCGACCTCGTGACGCTGCGAGGTCTCGAGCAAGACGAGGTTCGGCAGCTGGCGGCGCCCGAGGAGTACACGGTCGCGGCCGACGATGGCGCCGCAGCCCTGGACCGGTTGCACGAACGCACCGGTGGCAACCCATTCTTCTGCATTCAGCTCCTCCGCCAGGCCGCCACAGGAGGAAGGAGCGCGACGACGTCCGACGCTGAGTCGGTCGACGGTGATATCCCCCAGGGCGTGCACGATGTCGTGCGTCAGCGAATCGCCCGCCTCGGCCCGGACGTCCGCCCGGTGCTGGAGATCGCGTCCGTGTTGGGAGTTCGTTGGGACCTCACGATCCTCGAGGGGGTGGCGGGCGAGGCGCGGGAGGACGACGCGCTCCTCTCGATCGTCGAGGTTGCGTTGCACGCCAACCTCCTAGTGGACGGACAGGGAACGCCGACGGAGCTCCAGTTCGTCCATCCGCTGGTCCAGGAGACGCTGTACTCCAGCCTGTCGGCCGCTCGCCGTGCAGTTCTGCACAGACGGTGCGGCGACGTGATGGCTCGACGTGGCTATCCCAGCGCCATCGTGGCCCATCACTACGCGGCGGGAGCGACCGCGGACTCCGTCGAGCAGACCGTCGAATGGCTCACGCGGGCGGCCGGCGAGCTGGTCGAGTCGGTCGCCATCGATGAGGCGCTGGCGCTGCTCGATCGGGCCCTGGTCGTATCGGACCTCACCGTTCGCCCGCAGCACGAGGCCAAGGCGCGGCTCCACCTCGCGATGTCGTTTGTGTTCGGACTGATCGGCGACACAGTCGCGTCGAGGCACCACGCCGAGCTGGCTGCCGACGAAGCCCGATCAGGTGCTGACCGGGGCCTCCGCGCGGACGCCGCCATCCAACGGGCGCGGTCGCCCGAGTGGGGCTCGGAGAACCTCGTCCTGCAGGCGCTCGTCGACGAAGCCCTCGAGCTCATCGGTGCCACCGACCCGGCTCGCCGAGCGACGCTGCTTGCCGTGCTGGCGTCGTACCGGGCCACCTTCGAGGGCTTGAGCGGCGCCGCCGTCGACACCCTCGCCGACGAAGCACTGGCTCTCGCCCACTCCGTCGGTGACGATGCCCTCCGCTACGAGGTGCTCCTCCATCACCTGGCGATCCTCCAAGGCTCGGCTGACCTCGACCGCCAGCGTCGGGTACTCGACGAGATGGAAGAGCTCCAGCACGACCACACCTTGGATGGGATGGCGAGCCACTACGTTCGCATGAAGGCGCTGCTCGGCCTGTCGAACCGGTTCGTGTGGTCGGCGTTTCACCGCTACCGCACCCTGCTCGAACTGCAGAGCGCCAACATCTCCGGCTTCGATCGCGCCATCGCGCGTGCTGAAGAAGCGGGGTACGGGCAGGCGACGCGGCTGCTCCCCGCGCTCGTCACGATGTGGAAGGCCGCCCGTGATCTCGTCGACGGGCGCTTCGACGACGCGGACCGACACAACGACGAGCTGCTGCGCCTCGGACGGTCCGACGTCAACATGCGCACGAGCGCCGCGGGCCTCCAGTTCGCGATCGCACGCGAGCGAGGAACGCTGGCAGACGTCGTCCCCCTCGGCGACTCCGTACCACGACAGCCGCCAAGCGTGGTCGAGGGAGCAACGGGCGCCCTGGGTCGGCTGGACCAGGGCGACCCCGAGGGCGCCCGCGCGATCCTCGACGGCTTGCCCGCCGAGCTTCGGAGCCTTCACTTGGGCACAGTCGCTGCCAGCGTGTGGAGTCAACTCGCCGAGGTCGCCTGCCGACTGCACGACGAAGGCCGTGTCACCCAGCTCGCCGAGCTGCTGACGCCCTTCCGGGGTCAGCTCATCGTCGTGGCCTGGGGCGTCTACGTCACCGGATCTGCCGATCGGTTCCTCGGCATGCTGGCGGCGACCCTGCAT
>CAWGFA010000010.1:0-213228 GCA_963821725.1 uncultured Acidimicrobiia bacterium | reverse complement strand
GCAGCTCGCCACCGCGGCGCACGAGCTCGGCATCCACGTCATCGGCACCGAGGAGAATCCCGACGGGCTCGGTCCGCTGGTGGCGGAGATCGCCGCGCTCTGCGACACGACGCTGCAGAAGTTCTACTTCGCGGCCCCGTCGGAGGAAGGCTTCCTGCGCAGGCTTCCGGCCGGCCGCGACACGCTCGTCGTCGCCGGCTGCGAAGCGCACGTCTGCGTCATGCAGACCGTGGCCGGCCTGATCGAGTCCGGGCATGCGGTCAAGTGGGTCGTCGACGCGATCGGCTCGCGCCATCCGCACGACCGCCATGCCGCGACCGAGCGCGCGCGCGCTCTCGGCGCCGACGTGGTCACGACCGAGATGGTGATCTTCGAGTGGCTGGGGACGAGCCAGCATCCGAAGTTCAGGCGCCTGTCGCAGCTGATCCGCTGAGGCCGCGCGCGTCCTTCAGGTCCGCACGACGATCCGCCCGCGCACGCGGCCGGCGAGCAGGTCGGCGGCCTTGGCGATCGCCTCGTCAAGCGTGATCTCGTCGCTGATCAGATCGAGCAGCTTCGGATCGAGGTCGCTCGCCAGCCGCCGCCACGCCTCCTCGCGTCGCGCGAGCGGCGCCAGCACGCTGTCGATGCCCGCGAGCGTCACGCCGCGCAGGATGAACGGCATCACCGTCGCCGGCAGGTCGTGCCCCTGCGCGAGGCCGCAGGCGGCGACGATGCCGCCGTAGCGGGTCTGCGCGAGCGCATTGGCGAGCGTGTGGCTGCCGACCGCGTCGATCGTCGACGCCCAGCGCTCCTTCTGCAGCGGCTTTCCGGGTGCGGCGAGCGTCGCGCGGTCGATCACGTCGGCAGCGCCGAGCTCGCGCAGATAGGTCGCCTCGTTCGGCCTTCCGGTCGCAGCGACGACGCGGTGGCCGCCGCGCGCGAGCAGCGCGACGGCGAAGCTGCCGACGCCGCCGGTCGCGCCGGTGACGAGGACCTCGCCGTCACCGGGCCGCACGCCGTGGCGCTCGATCGCGAGCACCGACAGCATCGCCGTGTAGCCGGCGGTGCCGATCGCCATCGCCTGGCGTGTCGAGCAGCGCGGACGGCAACGCGACCAGCCATTCGCCCTTCAGCCGGACGCGCTCGGCCAAGCACCCCCAGCGAGTCTCGCCCACGCCCCAGCCGTTGTGGACGACGACATCGCCCGGCTTCCAGCGCGGGCTCGTCGATGCGAGCACCGTTCCTGCGCCGTCGATTCCGGCGACCATCGGCCAGGCGCGCACGATCGGGCTCTTGTCGGTGATTGCGAGCGCGTCCTTGTAGTTGAGCGTCGAATGCTCGACGCGGACCAGCACGTCGCCTTCGGGCAGCGCGCCCTCGTCGACGCCCTTCAGCGCCGCACGAAATCCGGCGGCGTCCTTTTCGAGCACGAGAGCCTTGAACATGCCTTCCTCCGAGTTCAGCCGATGCCCAGCGACGATAGCGCAGCCCTTTTCACCACGCAGCCGGGCCATTTCCGGGCAAAGCCAGAGTCCTAACGTAAGGCATCGTTTCGACGATTGACGCGCGCGCCGCGACTCGCCTATGCTGCGCCCCGATGCGAATTCCGCCCCGCACGCCAGGCCAGAGCCTGCGCCGCGTCGCGACCGCGCTGGTCGCCTGCCTTGCCGCGGCAGCGTCCGCGCGCGTTCGCCGCCCCCGACGCGGCGACCGATCCGGTCCCCGAGCTGCTCGCCGACAAGGGCCTGCCCGAGACGGCCGCGCCCGCTCCCGAGCCCCGCGCCGGCGCGCCCGGGATGCTCGACCAGGTGCGCGACCGGACGACCGAGATGGCGATTGCCGCGCTCGACTTCGTCGGTGTCCGCTATCGGCGCGGCGGCGTGTCGGCCGAGAGCGGCTTCGACTGCAGCGGCTTCACGCGCCACGTCTTCGAGATGAGCCTGGGCATGGTGCTGCCGCGCCGCGCCGACGAGCAGGCGGCCGCGCCCGGGCTGGTCGCGGTCAAGCGCGAGGAACTGCAGCCCGGCGACCTGGTCTTCTTCAACACGCTCAAGCACACGTTCTCGCACGTCGGCATCTACATCGGCGCGAACCGCTTCGTTCACGCGCCGCACAGCGGCGCGAGCGTGCGCACCGACGACATGAGCTTCGCCTACTGGGCGAAGCGCTTCACCGGCGCGCGCCGGATCGTCACCACCGCGGCGGTCGAGCCGACGTCGGTCGGCCCCGCCGCGTCGACCGACGCCGCCGGCAGCTAGCCTCCCCTCCCCCGAACGGATCGCGGCGAAAGCCCGCGAGGCACAATCGCGCATGGCCGACAAAGTCATCGCCGTCGCCGACCATCGCTACCGCGCCAGTACGCCGCTCATCCCGGCGCGCCTCGACGCGCCGACGGGTGTGCTGCGCGACCGGCTCGATCGGCCGCTGCGCGACCTGCGCATCTCGGTCACCGACCGCTGCAATTTCCGCTGCAGCTACTGCATGCCCAAAGAGGTATTCGACAAGCAGTACGCGTTCCTGCCGCACGCTTCGCTCCTCACCTTCGAGGAAATCGTCCGCCTCGCAAGCCTGTTCGTCGCGCACGGCGTGCAGAAGGTCCGCCTCACCGGCGGCGAGCCGCTCCTGCGTCGCGACCTCGAGCGGCTGGTCGCGATGCTCGCGGAGCTGAGCTCAGTCGACGGCTCGCCGCTCGACCTCACGCTGACGACCAATGGCTCGATCCTCGAGCGCAAGGCCGCCGCGCTGAAGGCCGCGGGCCTGCGCCGCGTCACGGTGAGCCTCGATGCGATCGACGACGCGATCTTCCGCCGCATGAACGACGCCGACTTCCCGGTCGCCGACGTGCTGCGCGGCATCGACGCCGCCGAGCGCGCCGGACTCGGCCCGCTCAAGGTCAACATGGTCGTCAAACGCGGCACCAACGACGCCGAGATCCTGCCCATGGCACGCCACTTCCGCGGCCGTGACGTGGCGCTTCGCTTCATCGAGTACATGGACGTCGGCGCGACCAACGGCTGGCGCATGGACGAGGTGCTGCCGTCGAGCGAGGTCGTGCGCCGGATCGAAGACGAGTTCGAGCTGGTCGCCCTGCCCGCGTCGGCGCCCGGCGAGACCGCCGAGCGCTGGCGCTACGCCGAGGCCGGCCTCGCTGGAGAGATCGGCACGATCTCGAGCGTCACGAAGGCGTTCTGCGCCGACTGCAACCGTGCCCGACTGTCGACCGAGGGCAAGCTCTTCCTGTGCCTGTTCGCCAGCCGCGGCCACGACCTGCGCGCGCTCGTGCGCGGCGGCGCGAGCGACGCCGAGATCGCGGCGGCGATCGGCCCGATCTGGCAGCAGCGCAGCGACCGCTACTCCGAGTTGCGCGGCCGCGCGCAAGCCACCGAAGGGGCAGGCGAGCGGCGCGTCGAGATGCACTACATCGGCGGGTGAGCCACGCTGCGCTGATCCGGCCGCTCGACGCGGCCGACCTCGCCGACTACAAGCGGCTGCGCGACGACCTTCTCGCGCTGCATCCCGAGGCGTTTACCTCCGATGCCGAGAGCGAGGCGCAGAAGGAGCCTGCCGACTACCTGCAACGGCTCGGGCTCGATCGGAGCGACGGCGGCCACTTCGTCCTCGGCGCCTGGCGTGCGCGGCGCCTGGTCGGTGCGATCGGCTTGGAGCGCGAGGCGCGCCTCAAGGTGCGCCACATCGGCCACGTGATCGGCATGATGGTGCGGCCCGACGTCCGCGGCCAGGGGATCGGCGCGCTGTTGCTCGAGGCGTGCATCGCCGAGGCGCGCCACGCCGGGCTCGAGATGCTGACCCTGACCGTCACCGCGGAGAACGCGGCTGCGGTCCGCCTCTACGAGCGGCACCGCTTCGTCGCCTACGGAACGCTCGAGCGCGCGCTCAAGATCGGCAACCGCTACCACGACAAGCTGCACATGGCGTTGACGCTTTGATCGGCGAAGTCCGAACCCTCAGAGGACCGGCCGCCGCATCGCCAGGCGCTTCCAGGACTCGACGACGCTGTCCGGGTTGAGCGAGATCGAGCCGATTCCCTCGTCGGCCAGCCAGTCGGCAAAGTCGGGATGGTCGCTCGGCCCCTGGCCGCAGATGCCGATGTACTTGCCCGTCGCGCGGCAGGCGGCGATCGCGCGCGAGATCAGCGCCTTGACCGCCGGATCGCGCTCGTCGAAGTCGCGCGCGAGCAGCTCGAGCCCCGAATCGCGGTCGAGCCCGAGGGTGAGCTGGGTCAGGTCGTTCGAGCCGATCGACATGCCGTCGAAGTGCTCGAGGAAAGCCTCGGCGAGGACGGCGTTGCTCGGCACCTCGCACATCATGATGACGCGCAGCCCGTCGCTGCCGCCGGCGGCGGCACGCTTCAAGCCGTGCTCGGCGAGCATCGCGACGACGCGCTCGGCCTGGCCGAGGGTGCGCACGAACGGCACCATCACCTCGACGTTGATGAATCCCATGTCGCGCCGGACGCGAACGAGTGCCTCGCATTCCATCGCGAACGCCTCGCCGAACGACTCGCTGACATAGCGCGAGGCGCCGCGAAAGCCGAGCATGGGGTTTTCTTCCTCGGGCTCGTAGCGCGAGCCGCCGATCAGCTTCTTGTACTCGTTGCTCTTGAAGTCGGAGAGACGGACGATCACCGGCTTCGGCCAGAACGCGGCGGCGATCGTCGCGATCCCCTCGACGAGCTTGTCGACGTAGAACGCGCGCGGCGACGCGTGGCCGCGGGCGACACTCTCGACCGCCTTCTTCAGGTCGCTGTCGATGTTCGGATAGTCGAGGATCGCGCGCGGATGGACGCCGATGTTGTTGTTGATGATGAACTCGAGCCGTGCCAGGCCGACGCCCGAGTTCGGCATCTGCGCGAAATCGAACGCGAGCTGCGGGTTCCCGACGTTCATCATGATCTTCACCGGCGAATACGGCAGCTCGCCGCGCTCGACCTCGGTGACCTCGGTCTCGAGCAGGCCGTCGTAGACGTAGCCGGTGTCGCCTTCCGAGCACGCGACGGTGACCAGCGCGCCGTCCTTGAGCGCCGTCGTCGCGTTGCCGCAGCCGACCACCGCCGGAATGCCGAGCTCGCGCGCGATGATCGCCGCATGGCAGGTGCGCCCGCCGCGGTTGGTGACGATCGCGCTCGCACGCTTCATCACCGGCTCCCAGTTCGGGTCGGTCATGTCGGTGACGAGGACGTCGCCGGCCTGGACGCGGTCCATGTCGGCGACCGACTCGACGATGCGGACCGGCCCGGTGCCGATCTTCTGGCCGATCGCCCGGCCTTCGGCGAGGACCGTTCCGCTTCCCTTCAGGTTGTAGCGCTGCTCGGCCTTGCCGGCCGCCTGGCTCTTCACCGTCTCGGGGCGCGCCTGCAGGATGTAGAGCTTGCCGTCGACGCCATCCTTGCCCCACTCGATGTCCATCGGCCGCCCGTAGTGCTGCTCGATGACGAGCGCGTAGCGCGCCAGCTCGGCGACGTCGGCGTCGCTCAGCGAGAAGCGGTTGCGCTGCTCGGTCGCGGTCTCGAGCGTGGTCACCAGCCTGCCGCTCGCGGCACGTTCCTCGGCCGAGGCGAACCCCATCCGGATCAGCTTGGACCCGAGGTTGCGGCGGATGATCGCCTGCTTGCCATTGCGAAGCGCGGGCTTGTGGACGTAGAACTCGTCCGGGTTGACGGCGCCCTGCACGACCGTCTCGCCGAGGCCGTAGCTCGAGGTGATGAAGACCACGTCGGGAAAGCCGCTCTCGGTGTCGATCGTGAACATCACGCCGGCCGAGCCGAGGTCGCTGCGCACCATGCGCTGGACGCCGACCGAGAGCGCCACGTCGCCATGCGCGTAGCCCTTGTGGACGCGGTAGCTGATCGCGCGGTCGTTGTAAAGGCTAGCGAACACCTCGCGCATCTTGGCGAGCACGTCGTCGATTCCCGAGACGTTGAGGAAAGTCTCCTGCTGGCCGGCAAACGAGGCCTCGGGCAGGTCTTCCGCGGTCGCCGACGAGCGAACCGCGAAGGTCGCTCCCGAATCGGCCGCGCTCAGGCGCTCGAATGCACGCCGGACCTCGGCCTCGAACGCCGCAGCCAGCGGCTGCGCCGCGATCCAGCTGGCGGATCTCGGCGCCCGCTTCGGCAAGCGCGCGCACGTCGTCGATGTCGAGGCTCGCGAGGCGGGCGGAGATGCGCGACGCGAGACCGCCTTCGGCGAGGAAGCTGCGAAATGCGTGAGCTGTCGTCGCGAAGCCGCCCGGGACGCGAACGCCGGACGCGCTCAGCTGGCTGATCATTTCGCCGAGGGAGGCGTTCTTGCCGCCGACCGCCTCGACGTCGGTCATTCTCAGGGCGTCGAACGGGACGACGAAGGCGGTCGCCAGGTAGGTGGATGACATGGGAAGACTCGGGGCTCGTGAAAAACCGGCGTCTCCCGACCCGTGCACACACCGTGGGCATCGCGCCGCCTGCGGTCGCGGTCATGCCCGGGCAGCCCCGCGCGCGAAGGGCGGGCGGCGAAGCGGCGGGAGCGAGCGGCGGCGGCGAGCATGCGAAGGGGTCGAAAACTGCTTCGATTCTACGAGTCGTGGCCGGCCCCACTGCGAGGCTGCCTATCATCAGCGCGATGCACGATTCCACCACGCCCGGCACCGCAGCAGCGGCGAGCGCGCCGCCCGCGCTGCCGCGGCCGACGGTCTTCTTCATTTCCGACGGTACCGGCATCACCGCCGAGACGTTCGGCAACTCGATCCTGTCGCAGTTCGCGATCAAGCCGCGCCACCTGCGGCGCCCCTTCATCGACACCCCCGACAAGGCGCACCAGGTCGTGCGCGAGATCAACCACACCGCCGAGCACGACGGACGCAAGCCGATCGTCTTCGTCACTCTCGTCAACACCGAGATCCTGTCGATCGTCAAGGAGCATTCGCACGGCCTCGTGCTCGACATGTTCAACACCTTCATCGAGCCGCTCGAGGCAGAGTTCGGGATCACGTCGAACCACCGCATCGGGCGTTTCTCCGACGTCTCCGACAGCCAGGAGTACACCGACCGCATCGAGGCGATCAACTTCGCGCTCGCCCACGACGACGGCCAGTCGGCGAAAAGCCTCGCCGAGGCCGACGTGATCCTGGTCGGCGTGAGCCGCAGCGGCAAGACGCCGACCTCGCTCTACCTCGCGATGCAGCACGGCGTCAAGGCGGCGAACTATCCGCTCATCCCCGAGGACTTCGAGCGTGCGCAGATGCCGTCGACCCTGGTGCCGTTCAAGGCCAAGTGCTTCGGCCTCACGATCGACCCCGACCGGCTCGCGCGCATCCGCAACGAGCGCCGCCCGAACAGCAAGTACGCGTCGCTCGAGAACTGCCGCTACGAGGTGCGCGAAGGCGAAACGATGATGAAACGCGAAGGCATCGCCTGGCTTTCGTCGACCCACAAGTCGATCGAGGAGATCGCGACGACGATCCTGCGCGACGTCAGGCCGGATCGGCTCGCGTACTGAGCGAGCCGGTCAGCGCTTGCGCGCCAGCGTCAATCCGTCGCCGATCGGCAGCAGGGACAGGTCGATGCGCTCGTCGTCGCGCAGCTTGGCGTTGAGCTCCTGCAGCGCCATGGTGTCGGCATCGCTCGACGGATGCGCGACCTGGCCGCTCCAGAGGGTGTTGTCGATGGCGATCAGGCCGCCGGCGCGCAGCAGCCGCAAGCATCGTTCGTAGTAGGCGTCGTAGCCGGTCTTGTCGGCGTCGATGAAGGCGAAGTCGTACTGCCCGGCTTCGCCGGCGGCGAGCCGCGCGTCGAGGGTCTCGCGCGCGGGAGCAAGAACGAGCTCGATCTTGCGCGCGACGCCGGCCCGCTGCCAGAACGGGCGGCCGACCCGCGTGTATTCGTCGCTGACGTCGCAGGCGAGCAGGCGTCCGTCCTCGGGAAGCGCGAGCGCCACCGTCAGCGCGCTGTAGCCGGTGAAGACGCCGATCTCGATCGCCCGGCGCGCGCCGATCAGCTTGACGAGCAGAGCCATGAACTGCCCCTGCTCCGGCGAGATCTGCATCCCGGCGTGCGGATGCGCGGCGGTCGCATCGCGCAGCGCGCGCTGCTCGGGGTGCTCGCGGACCGAGTGATCGAGCAGATAGCCGTACAGAGCATCGTCGAGCTGGAGCGTGCGGCGCGACATCTAGTCCTCCCCCACCCAGTAGTCGACCGCGTCGGCGAGCTTCGTGAGGTGACGCAGCCCGCCGCCGAAGGCGCCGACCTTGCCCGAGTCCGGGTATTCGCAGATCTCCGCCGCCATCATGGTGCTGACCGAGAGATAGGCGAGCTCCTCGCTCGAATCGTTGACGATCTGGTGCGCGGTCTCCGGGCCGCCGGTCGGGCAGCAGATCACATCGCCGGCTCGGATCGGCCGGGTCTCGCTTCCGTAGCGCAGCGTCCCGGTGCCGCGGATGACGAAGAACATTTCCTCTTCGCCGCGGTGGCTGTGGAACGGGCACGCGCGCTTGCCGGGCGGAACGATGTCGTACGAGTAGCCGAGGCTCTTGGCGCCGAGCGCCACCCCGAGGCGGGTGCAGCGGCTCTCGAAGCGGCTTCCCTGGACGAAGTGCTCGAGCTCGAGACCTTCGAGGTTGACGACTCTGGTATCGATGACGCGCATGGGTCGAAGGCTCCTGGTGCAGGGAGGCGGCGCGGCAAGAAGACCGCGAAACGCCATTTTGCGCGGTGCGCGGGACGGCTCAGCGGGTCCGCCCCTGGCCGCGCTCTTCAGGAAGGCGCCGCCGCCAGCAGCGCCGCGAAGCGCGCCAGGTCGACGTTACCCCCGCTGATCAGGATGCCGACGCGCTTGCCGCCGAGCGCGGCGCGGCCGAGCCGACGCGCCGCCGCGAAGCCGAGGCAGCCGGTCGGCTCGACGATCATCTTCATCCGCTCGGCGAAGAAGCGCATCGCCTCGACGAGCTCGGCATCGCTCGCGGTGAGGACGTCGGCGACGTCGCGCCGGATGATCGGGAACGTGTGCGCGCCGAGATGCAGCGTCTGCGCCCCGTCGGCGATGGTGCGCGGTGTCTCGATGGTCACGATGCGGCCGCTGCGGAACGACTGCTGGCCGTCGTTGCCCGCCTCGGGCTCGACGCCGTACACCCTGCACTCCGGCGCGAGAGCGCGCGCAGCGAGCGCGGAGCCCGCGAGCAGCCCGCCGCCGCCGAGGCAGACGAACAGCGCGTCGAGCGCGCCGACCTCGTCGAACATCTCCTTGGCGGCCGTGCCCTGGCCGGCGATGACGTCCGGGTGGTCGTATGGCGGCACGAGCGTCATGCCGCGCTCCTCGGCGAGGCGGCTGCCGATCGCCTCGCGGTCCTCGCGATAGCGGTCGTAGCGGACCACCTCGCCGCCGTAGCCCTCGGTCGCCGCGACCTTCGCGGCCGGCGCGTCGTGCGGCATGACGATCACCGCCGGCATGCCGAGCAGCGACGCCGCGAGCGCGATCGCCTGCGCGTGGTTGCCCGACGAGAATGCGACCACGCCGCCCTGCCGCTGCCGCTCGTCGAAGCGCGCGAGCGCGTTGTACGCGCCGCGGAACTTGAACGCGCCCATGCGCTGGAAGTTCTCGCACTTGAAGTAGAGCTGCGCGCCGAGCTCGGCATCGGCCGTGCGCGAGGTGAGAACGGGCGTGCGGTGCGCATGGCCCGCGATCCGCGCCGCGGCGGCGACGACATCGTCGTAGCTCGGCAGTGCCGGCGTCATGCTTTGCGCGGCGCGGCCAAGGCGCAAACCGTCGTGCGTTGCATGGTCGAACTCCTCGTCATCGATGCGGCCGGGTCGCCGCGGAGAGCGCCCGTGGCCGCACAGTTTCGTACAGGCAGATCGCCGCCGCGGCGGCGACGTTGAGCGATTCGCCGCCGCCGGGCTGCGCGATCGCGAGCATCGCCTCGCAACGGCCGGCGACCTCGCGCGCGAGACCCTGCCCTTCGTGGCCGAACACCCACGCGCACGGCCATGGGAGCGCGCTCGCGCCGAGACGTTGCTCGGCGTGCGAGCTGGCGCCGAACATGGGCACTTCGAGCGCCGCGAGCGCCGCCGCCGCCGCGCCTTCGACCAGGCGCAGGCCGAAATGCGCGCCCATGCCGGCACGAACGACCTTGGGCGACCAGAGTGCCGCCGTGCCGACGAGCGCGATCGCCTGCACGAACCCGAACGCTTGCGCGCTGCGCAGCACGCTGCCGACGTTGCCCGGATCCTGGATGCGGTCGAGGACGATCGACGGCGCGCGCGCGTCGATCGCCGTCGGCTCGGGCATCGGCACGAGAAAGGCGATCGGCGCCGGCGATTCGAGCGTGCCGAGGCTGGCGAGCGTCGCCGCGGCGACGACCGCCACCGCGTCGGCCGCCTCGGCGAGCGCGCGCAGGCGAGGCTCGTCCCACGCCGTCTCGCTGACGATCGCCTGCGGCACGCGCGCGTTCGGGCGCGCCAGCCACGCGCTGCAGAGGTGCTCGCCCTCGAGAAGGACGATGCCGAGCCGCCGATGCGACGCGCCGTCCCCGGCGAGCCGGCGCAGGCGCGCGAGCAGCGGATTGGCGCGCGAGGTGATGCGGGTGACCGTGCCCACGCCGCTCAGAACAGCTGCGGATCGATGACGCCGCGGACCGGCGCGAAGCTCCTCCGGTGGTGCGGACACGCGCCGTGCTCGCGCAGCGCGCTCAGGTGCTCGGGAGTCGAGTAGCCCTTGTGGCTGTCGAACCCGTACTGCGGATGCTCCTCGTGCAGCTGCATGCAGAGGCGATCGCGATACACCTTGGCGATGATCGACGCGGCCGAGATCGCGCGCACCCGCGCGTCGCCGCCCACCACCGTGCGCACCGGCATCGCCAGCGTCGGCCGCTGGTTGCCGTCGACGAGGACGATCTGCGGCTGCTGCGCGAGGCCCTCGACCGCACGCTGCATGGCCAGCAGAGCGGCACGCAGGATGTTGAGCGTGTCGATCTCGGCGACGCTCGCCGAGGCGACGCTGAAGCAGACCGCCTTCCTGCGGATCTCGCGGTCGAGCCGCTCGCGCTCCTCGGGGGTGAGCAGCTTCGAGTCGTTGAGGCCGCGGATCGTCCGCTTCTCCTCGAGGATCACCGCGGCCGCGACCACCGGGCCGGCGAGCGGCCCGCGGCCGACCTCGTCGACTCCTGCCATCAGTCCGGCGACGTCGACGATGCCGCGCAGCTTGGCGGCGCGAAAGAACGTTCGTGCGTGCATTCTTCTCTCAGCGTTGCAGGACCGCCTCGATCGCTTCCGTGGCGAGCGCACCGGTGTCCCTCCGGAGCGCCTGGTGGACGGATTCGAAGCGCGCCTGCAATGATTGCACCGCCGCGCGGTCGTCGAGCCAGCGAAACGCCGCCGCGGTGATCTTTTCGGGCGTCGCGCCGCCCTGCAGCAGCTCGGGAACGGCGTGGTCGCGCAACAGGATGTTGGGCAGCGACACCCACGGCTGGTAGTGCATGAGCTTGCCCATCTGCCAGCTGAGGAGGTTCATCACGTAGACGACGACCATCGGCCGCTTGAAGAGCGCCGCCTCGAGCGTCGCCGTTCCGCTCGCGACGAGCGCGACGTCGCACGCGGCGAGCGAGTCGTGGGCACGACCGTCGAGGATCATGATCGGCACGTCGGGGGCGTGCTCGCGGCGGTGTGTCTCGACGGCGTCTTGCAGCCCCGGAGCCACCGGGACGACGAACTTCAGCGCCGGCCGCACACGGTGCATCTGTGCCGCGGCGCCGAACAGGCGCGGTGCGATGTGCCGGATCTCCGAGCGGCGGCTGCCCGGCAGGAGGGCGACCACCGTCTCGTCCTCGCCGATCCCGAGCGCGGCCCGGCTCGCCGCGCGCGGCGGCTCGAGCGGGATCGCACTGGCCAGCGGATGGCCGACGTAGACGGCGTGAATGCCGCGCCTGGCGTAGATCGCCGGCTCGAAAGGGAAGATGCAGAGGACGAGGTCGGTGGCGCGACCGATCTTGCCGATCCTGCCGCCGCGCCAGGCCCAGATCGAGGGGCTCACGAACTGGACCGTCTTCACCCCTGCGGCCTTCAGCTTGAGCTCGACGCCGAGATTGAAGTCCGGGGCGTCGATGCCGATGAAGGCGGCCGGCCGATCTGCGAGCAGTCGCGCGACCAGCGCGCTCCTGATCGCGAGGATCTCGCGCAGGTGGAACAGCACTTCGCCGTAGCCGTGGTACGAGAGCGCGCCGTGCGGCCACCAGGCGCGAAACCCCTGCTCGGCCATGCGCGGGCCGCCGATGCCTTCGGCGATCAGCCCGGGCCAGCGCGCCTGCAGGCTCGCCAGCAGCGCGCCGCCGAGCAGGTCGCCCGACGCCTCGCCCGCGACCATCGCGAAGCGCCGAGAGCCGGGGATCATCGACGCCAGGGCGGGTTCAGCGTGCGATGCCGCGCGTCGCGCCGGCGAGAAAGCCCGTCATCAGCGCCAGGTCGGCCGTGGCCTCGGGCGTCGACGTGGCGAGCTCGGCGATCCGGCGCCGCGCCTCCTCGAGCGAAAGCCCCTCGCGGTAGAGCAGCCGGTGCATCTGCTTGACGGCGGCGATCCGCGCCGCATCGAAGCCGCGCCGGCGCAGGCCCTCGACGTTGAAGCCGCGCACGACGAGGGGATTGCCGTCGACCATCATGTACGGCGGGACGTCCTGCGAGACGTGGCTCTGGAAGCCGCACATGCTGTGCGCGCCCATCTTGACGAACTGGTGCAGCCCGCTCTGCGCGCCGACGATCGCCCAGTCGCCCAGCTCGACGTGGCCGGCGAGCCCGGCATAGCCGGCGATGATCGTGTGGCTGGCGACGACGCAATCGTGCGCGATGTGGACGCTGTTCATGATCCAGTTGTCGTCGCCGATGCGGGTCGTGCCGGCGTCCTGGACGGTGCCGGTCGAGATCGTGCAGAACTCGCGGATCGTGTTGCCGTCGCCGATCACGAGCCCGGTCTCCTCGCCGGCGTACTTCTTGTCCTGCGGGTCGCCGCCGAGCGAGTTGAACTGCCAGATCCGATTCGCCTTGCCGATCGTCGTGCGCCCCTCGATCACGCTGTGCGGGCCGACGACGCTGCCGGCGCCGATGCGCACGGCCTTGCGGACGATGCTGTAGGCACCGATCTCGACGTCGTCGGCGAGCTCGGCGCCGGGCTCGACGATCGCCGTCGGGTGAACCCTCGCCATCGGCCGGCGCCTACTCGACGGTGCGCACCGCGCACATCAGCCCGGCCTCGACCGCGGTCTCGCCGTCGACGCTGGCGCGTGCCTGGAACTTGAAGATGCTCGACTTCATGCGCTCGAGGGTGACGTCGAGGATCATCTGGTCGCCGGGCTCGACCGGCCGCTTGAAGCGCGCGTTGTCGATGCCGGCGAAGTAGTAGACCGACTTGTCGTCGGGCTTGGCGTCGACGGCGTCGTACGAGAGCAGCGCCGCCGCCTGCGCGAGCGCCTCGAGCATCATGACCCCGGGCATCACCGGCCGGTGCGGGAAGTGGCCGATGAAGTACGGCTCGTTGACGGTGACGTTCTTCAGCGCCTTGATGCGCTTCTTGTGCTCGAGCTCGAGCACGCGATCGACCATCAGGAACGGGTACCGATGCGGCAGCCGCTTCAAGATCTCGTGGATGTTCATCGTCATGGCGACTTCTTCTCCAGCGCTCGCACCCGCTCGCGCAGCGCGTGCAGGTTGCGCAACACCGCCGCGTTCTTCTCCCATGACGCATTGTCGTCGAACGGGAACGAGCCACTGTAGAAGCCCGGCTTGG
The DNA here is from genome assembly GCA_963821725.1 of uncultured Acidimicrobiia bacterium. Classification (GTDB taxonomy): domain Bacteria; phylum Actinomycetota; class Acidimicrobiia; order Acidimicrobiales; family JACDCH01; genus DATAES01. The sequence goes on along the minus strand of CAWGFA010000010.1, from coordinate 199,489 downwards.
CGATCGAGCGCGAGACCTGGGTCGCGCCGCCGATGACGACGTGGTCGGCGATGGTCACGTGGCCGTTCACCCCCGAGCCGCCGCCGAGCATGCAGTGCGCGCCGATGGTCGCGCTGCCGGCGATGCCGACGCAGCCGGCGATCGCCGTGTGCGCGCCGACCCTGACGTTGTGGCCGATCATGACGAGGTTGTCGATCTTGACGCCGTCGCCGATCACGGTGTCGCCGAGCGCGCCGCGGTCGATGCAGGTGTTGGCGCCGATCTCGACGTCGTCGCCGACGACGACGCGGCCGAGCTGCTCGATCTTCTCCCAGCGGCCGCGGTCCGGCGCGAAGCCGAAGCCGTCGGCGCCGAGCACTGCGCCGGCATGGACGATGCAGCGCGCGCCGATCGTCGTCCCCGCGACGACGCTGACGCGCGGGCCGAGCCGGGTCCCGGCTCCGATGCTGCAACCGGCGCCGACGACGGCGTGCGGACCGATCGTCGCGCCGTCGTCGATCTGCGCGCCGGCGTCGACGACGGCGAACGGCGCGATCGCGACGTCGGCGCCGATATGGGCGCCCGGGTCGACCGCGGCGCGCGGATCGATGCCGCGCGGGGCAGCGCGGGCGCGGCGCCCGGCCCACCATTGGGTCAGCTTGGCGAGGTAGAGATAGGGGTCGGGCGTGACGATCGCCGCGCCCCGGCCGGCCGCCGCGTCGCGAAACGCAGGCGCGACGATCACGCACGCGGCCCGCGTGGTCGCGAGCTGCTTCGCGTACAGCGGGTTGGAGAGAAAGGAGATCGCCTCCGGGCCGGCCGACTCGAGCGGCTCGATCGAGGCGATGAGCGTCGCCGGATCGCCGATCAGTTCGCCGCCGAGCCGCTCGATGATGTCGCGCAGCTCGACCTCGCCCACCCTGGTTTGTCCTCTACTTGCCGCCGCTCTGGGCGTTGAGCGCCTTGATCACCTTGTCGGTGATGTCGACCTTCGGGCTCCAGAACACCGCTTCCTGGAGGATCAGGTCGTACTTCTCGGTCTCGAAGATCTGCTTGATGACGCGGTTGGTCCGCTCGACGACGGTCGCGAGCTCCTCGTTCTTGCGCTGGCTCAGGTCTTCCTGGAACTCGCGCCGGCTTGCCGCTGCAGATCACGGTCCTGGTCGACGAGCTCGCGCTGGCGGCGGGTGCGCTCGGGCTCGGCGAGCGTAGGGCCTTCCTTGTCGAGCTTCTCGCTCGCCGCCTTGAGCCGGGCCGCGAGATCGTTCAGGTCCTTCTCGCGCTTGGAGAACTCGGCCTCGAGCTTGGCCTGCGCCGCCTTCGCAGGAACGGCGTCGCGCAGCACGCGGTCGCTGTTGACGTAGCCGATCTTCAGTTCCTGCGCCGACGCAGCCGCCACTGCGGCGACGAGCACCGCGGCGAGCAGCGATTTCACGATGAGGCTGTTCATCAGAAGGCGGTCCCGATCTGGAACTGGAGCCTCTGGATTCTATCTTCCGGCTTCTTGTTGATCGGCTCACCGTAACTGAGCTTCAGGGGGCCCACCGGAGAGACCCAGCTGACCCCCACTCCGGCCGAGGCGCGCAGGCTATCGAACGTGAGCTTTTCGCCCTCTCCCCAGACGTTGCCGGCGTCGGCGTAAAGGAAGATGCGCAGCGTCCGGTCGGCATTGGCGCCCGGCACCGGCAAGTAGAACTCGTTGTTGATGTTGAAACGCCGGTTGCCGCCGATGAACGCGCCGGTGACGTCGACCGGGCCGAGCGATCCTTGCTCGAAGCCGCGCACCGTGCCAAGGCCGCCGCCGTAGAAGTTCTTGAAGATCGGGTACGGGCGCCCGCCGAGCCCCTTGCCGTAGCCGATCTCGGCGTTGACGCCGAAGCTGAACGCGCGCGAGAACTGGAAGTACTGCTGGCCCTGGAGATTGGCGCGGAAGTACTCGGCGTCGCCGATCGGGGCGTAGTCGAGGTTGACGCGCGAGTAGCGGCCGGCGGTCGGCACCAGGGCGCTGTCGCGGCTGTCGCGCGTCCAGCCGACCGTCAGCGGGACCGAGCTGCTCGTGCTGCCGAACTGCTCGCGGTAGAGGAACCAGCTGTTGGGCAGTTGGTTCGCGCCGCGGATTTCGGTGCGTTCGGCACCGATGCCGAAGAACACCGTGTCGTACTCGCTGAACGGGACGCCGAAGCGCAGCGCTGCACCCGGGGTCACGAGCTCGTAGTCGGGGTTGCCCTGGCTGTTGATCGGCCGGCTCGTCCGGTAGTAGACGTCGATCGAGCGCGAGATCCCGTCGATCGTGAAGTACGGGTCGACCGTGCTCAGCACCAGCGTCCGGTTGTACTTGCTGGTGTTGAGCTCGAGTCCGAGATAGTTGCCCGAGCCGAAGACGTTCTCCTGCTTGATCGACGCCGTCAGCGACAGCTTGTCGGACGACGAGTAGCCGGCGCCGAGCGCGAGGTTGCCGGTGGGCTTCTCCTTGATCGTGACCGTCAGGTCGACCTGGTCCGCCGAGCCCGGCACCTCGGCGGTGTCGACGTTGACCTCGCTGAAGTAGCCGAGCCGGTCGACGCGGTCGCGCGACAGCTTGATCTTGCGACCGTCGTACCACGACGACTCGAACTGGCGGAACTCGCGCCGGACCACCTCGTCGCGCGTGCGTGTGTTGCCGGCGATGTTGACGCGGCGCACGTAGACGCGCCGCTGCGGCTCGGCGACGAGCGTGAGGAGGACGCGGCCGTTCGCGCGGTCGATCTCGGGCCGCGCGTCGACCTTCGCGAAGGCGTAGCCGAAGGTGCCGAAACGGTCGACGAAGGCGCGCGTCGTCGCTGCGACCGCTTCGGCGCGGTACGCATCGCCCGGCTTGATCGCGACCAGCGTCAGGAAATCGGGTTCCTTGCCGAGATAGTCGCCCTCGAGCTTGACGCCCGTGACGACGTACGGCTGGCCTTCCTTGACGTTGATCGTGATCCTGATCTCCTGCTTGTCGGGCGAGATCGTCACCTGCGTCGACTCGACCTCCATCTCGAGGTAGCCGCGATTCTGGTAATAGGCGCGCAGCGTCTCGAGGTCGGCATTGAGCTTGGCGCGCGAGTAGCGGTCGCCCTTCAGGTAGAAGTTGAGCCAGCCGCCGTCGTTGAGCTCGAACAGTCCCTTCAGCGTCCCCTCCGAGAACGCCTTGTTGCCGAGGATGCGGATCTCGCGGATCTTGGCCGGGGCGCCCTCGTTGATCGTGAAGGTCACGTTGACGCGGTTGCGCTCCTGCGGCGTCACCGTCGTCACGACCTCGGCGCCGTACAGGCTCTTCGTCAGGTACTGGCGCTTCAGCTCCTGCTCGGCGCGGTCGGCGAGCGCCTTGTCGAACGGCAGGCCCTCGCCGATGCCGAAGTCCTTCAGCGACTTGATGAGCGCATCCTTCTCGAACTCGTGCAGGCCGACGAAGTCGATGTTGGCGATGACCGGCCGCTCCTCGACGATGACCACGGCGACGCCCTTGTCGATGTCGATGCGGACGTCCTTGAAGAGTCCGGTGGCGAACAGCGCCCGCAACGCGGCCGAGCCCTTCTCGTCGGTATAGGTGTCGCCGATGCGAAACGGCAGCGCCGCGAAGACGGTGCCCGCGTCCGAGCGCTGCAGGCCCTCGACACGGATGTCCTTGATCACGAACGGCTCGACCGCGAGCACGGCACCGAGGTGCAGTGCGAGGGCTAGAGCGGTGGAGAGAGGAGCGAGACGAAAGCGCGTGCGCAGCGGAGCGCGGGGAACTTCGTGGGGCATGCCTTCGGTCATCCGGGTCTTCAGAGACCCAGCAGGCGGGCCATGTCGTTGTAGAGCGCCAGGGACATCATCATGAGCATGATGGCAACCCCACCGCGCTGCAGCCTGTCCAGCCACAACTCTGAGACCTGACGTCCCGTCACGGCCTCGAAAAGATAATACATCAGGTGTCCGCCATCGAGGACCGGCAGCGGTAGCAGATTGAGCACGCCCAGACTCACGCTCACGACGGCGAGAAAGCCGAGGTAGTAGGCAAGGCCGAGGCGCACCGACTGGCCCGCGTAGTCGGCGATCGTCACGGGCCCGCTCAGGTTCTTGAGCGATGCCTGGCCGATGATCATCTTGCCGAGCATCTTCACGGTGAGGACCGACATCTGCCAGGTCTGCGTCACCGCGCTGGTCAGCCCGTCGACGAAGCCGTAGCGGACCAAGGTCATCTCCGGTGCCTGGCCCGGGAACACCTCGAGGCGCCCGACCCTGCTCCCATCGTCGACGACGACCGCGGGCGTGACGACGATCTCCATGCGCGCGCCGTTGCGCTCGATGCGCCAGCGCATCGGCACCGGCGCGCCGGTCCTGCCGCTCGCGCGGATCGCCTCGCGCGCCTGGCTCGCGTCCTCGACCGCGACGCCGTCGATCGCGAGGATGCGGTCACCCGCCTTCAGCCCGGACGCCGCACCCGCGCCTCCTGCCTTGACCTCGCCGAGCACCGGCTCGCTCCACGGATTGCCGAGGCCGATCCTCTGCATCGTCTTGGCATCGACATCGGCCGAGCCGAGCGACGCGAGCGCGAGGCGGACGCGCCGCTGGCCGCGACCGTCATGGCCGCTCACGAGCAGGTCGATGTCCTCGTCGTGCAGCATCGCCTGCGTGACCTGCCAGCGCAGGTCGGTGAGCGAGCGCACGTCCTGCCACTCGGAGCCTTCCTGCGACCAGGCGCGCACCCAGTCGCCGGCGCGCATGCCGGCGCGCTCGGCGATGCTCGCCGCCACGGGCGGCCCGAGCAGCGCCTTCGGCTCGTCGACGCCGATCCAGTGCGCCGCCGCGTAGAGCGCCACGGCGAGCACGAGGTTGGCGAGCGGGCCGGCGGCGACGATCGCCGCGCGCCGCCAGAGCGGCTTGCGGTTGAACGCGCGGCCGAGCTCGTCCGGGCGCACCTCGCCCTCGCGCTCGTCGAGCATGCGCACGTAGCCGCCCAACGGAAGCGCGCAGACGACGAACTCGGTGCTCTCGGGAGTCGGCTGGCGGCGCCAGAGAACGCGGCCGAACCCGATCGAGAAGCGCAGCACGCGCACGTCGCACGCGACCGCGACGCGATAGTGACCGTACTCGTGGACGACGATGAGGACGCCGAGCGTCAGCAGGAAGGCGAGGACGGTGACCATCAGCGGCGCGTCGCCCGGCCGGCGCGGCGCGGCGCGCGCGAACGGCTCGTCTGGTGGATGCTCATCGGGCGAATCCTTTCAGGAACTCGGCAGCGCGATGGCGCGCTTCGCTGTCGAGCGCCAGCAGCGACTCGACCGAGTCGGCCGCCCCGGCGGGCGGGACCACGGCCTCGACGGTGCGGCAGTTGATCGTGTGAATCCGATCGAACAAAACAGTTCCGGAGAGAAATCCGGCCACCGCCACCTCGTTGGCGGCGTTGAGCACCGCGGTCGACCCCGGCGGCGCGCCGAGCGCCTCCCAGGCGAGGCCGAGGCCGGGGTAGAGGCGCGGGTCGGCGGGCTCGAAGGTGAGCGCCGCGAGCGAGCGCCAGTCGAGCGCTTCGGCGCCCGAAGCGATCCGCTCGGGGTACGCGAGGCCGTAGGCGATCGGCACCCGCATGTCGGGAGTACCGAGCTGCGCGAGCACCGACTGGTCGCGGCAGACGACCATCGAGTGGACGATGCTCTGCGGATGGATGACGACCTCGATCCGCTCGGGCGCGAGGTCGAACAGGAAGTGCGCCTCGATCACCTCGAGCGCCTTGTTCATCATCGTCGCCGAGTCGACCGAGATCTTGCGTCCCATCACCCAGTTGGGATGCGCGCACGCCTGGTCGGGAGTGACGTGCGAAAGGGTCGCCGGGTCGCGGCCGCGGAAGGGCCCCCCCGATGCAGTCAGCACGATGCGCGCGATGCGCGCATTCCAGGTCGAGCGGTCGTCGGGCAGGCACTGGTGGATGGCAGAGTGCTCGCTGTCGATCGGCAGCAGCGTCGCACCGCCGCGCGCGACGGTGCGCATGAAGAGCGCGCCGCCGACGACGAGCGCTTCCTTGTTGGCGAGGAGCAGGCGCTTTCCGGCAGCCGCTGCGGCCAGGCAAGGCGCGAGGCCGGCGGCACCGACGATCGCCGCCATCACCGTGTCGGCCTCGGGGTGCGCGGCGAGCTCGCAGAGCGCGCCGGCGCCGCTCGTCACCTCGGTCGCCACGCCGGCGCTGCGCAGGCGATCGGCGAGCACGCGGGCGTCGGCCGCGCTCGCGACGGCGGCCAGGCGTGGCCGGAACCGGACGCACTGCGCGAACAGGTCATCGAGACGGCTGTTCGCGGTCAGCGCGAAGACCTCGAAGCGGTCCGGATGCGCGGCGATGACGTCGAGCGTCGCCTTGCCGACCGAGCCGGTCGCGCCGAGCACGCAGACGCGCTGCATGCGCGTCAAGGACTTGCGATCGGTCGTCGTCACAGCATCACCACCGCGAGCGCGATCGGAAAGACCGGCAGCAGGCCGTCGATGCGGTCGAGAATGCCGCCGTGGCCGGGCAGCAGGGTGCTGCTGTCCTTGGCGCCGGCGCTGCGCTTGACGAGCGACTCGAACAGATCGCCGACGACGCTCATCGCGACCAGAAACACGACGATCATCACGACCCCGAGATAGCCGAAGCGGTCGGCGACGATGGAATAGAAGCTCTCGTCGCCGCGCATGGCGATGGCGTCGATCGCGAGCCACGCCGCGGCGACGAGCAGCGCGCCCACCATCCCGCTCCACACGCCCTCCCAGCTCTTGCCGGGACTGATCGCCGGCGCGAGCTTGCGCCTGCCGAACGCGCGCCCACCGAAATAAGCGAAGATGTCGGCGACCCAGACGAGAACGAATGCCGAGAGGATGAAGTTGAGACCGATCGCCTTCGCGTTGACGAGCGCGAGCCAGGCGGTCCAGAGTGCAATGAGGCCGATCGCCCAGCGCAGCGGTCGCGGCACGCGCGGCCAGCCGGCGACGCCGCCGCGCAGCACCCAGACGCCGCCGAGCACCCACGCAGCGAGCGCGCTCCACCACGCGATGCGCGGCGCAGTCGTCGTCCAGCCGGCGTAGAGCGCGAGGGCGCACGCGGCGCCGAGCACGAGGCCGAGCGAAACGGCGAGCGGTCCGGCATCGTTCAGGCGCGACCACTCCCAGCCGGCGAGCGAGATCGCGACCAGCGTGAGCGCCGCAAACGGCCAGACCGTCTTGACGACGAGAACCGGGAGCAGGAGGGCCAGCAACACGAACGCGGTGATGATCCGCTGCTTGAGCATCGCTCGCCTACTGTCCGCTCGCGACCAGCTCGGCGGCATCGGGAACGGCGCCGAAGCGCCGCTCGCGGCGCGCGTACTGGGCGAGCGCCGAGTCGAGCTCTTCGGTGTCGAACTCGGGCCACAGGCACTCGGTGAAGACGAGCTCGGAGTAAGCGGCCTGCCAGAGCAGGAAGTTGCTGATGCGCAGCTCCCCGCCGGTGCGGATGAAGAGATCCGGATCGGGCACGTAGCTGAGCGCCATGTAGCGGTTGAGCGTCGCCTCGTCGAGCTCGTTGGGCGCCACGCCGGCGACCATCGCTTGCTGGCAGGCCTGAACGATGTCCCAGCGCCCGCCGTAGTTGAACGCGACCGAGAGCTGGATCTTGGTGTTCTGGCGCGTGCTGTCCTCGGCGTGCTGCCATGCCTGGCGCAGCTTGTCGGAGACCTGCGTGCGGTCGCCGATGATGCGCACGCGCACGCCGTCGCCGGAAAGCTTGGCGAGATACTTCGAGACCGCGACGAGCACCAGCCCCATGAGGCCCGAGACCTCCTCGCTCGGCCGCTTCCAGTTCTCCGACGAGAACGCGAACACCGTGAGGTACTCGATGCCGCGCTCGGCGCAGGCGTGGACCGTCCGCACGAGCGCGTCGACGCCCTGCTTGTGGCCGAAAAAGCGCGGCATGTAGCGCTTCTTGGCCCAGCGGCCGTTGCCGTCCATGACGATCGCGACATGGTGCGGCACCGCCGCCGATCCCGGTTGCGGGCGATCTCCCATCAGACCGCCATGATCTCGGCTTCCTTGGCCGTGACCAGCCGGTCGATCTCGGCGATGATGCGATCGGTGAGCTTCTGCAACTCGTCGAGCGAGCGCCGCTCCTCGTCCTCCGAGATGACCTTGTCCTTGAGCAGCTTCTTGGCGTGCTCGTTGGCGTCGCGGCGCAGGTTGCGCACGGCGATCTTCGCCTCCTCGGCAGCGTGGCGGACGACCTTGGTCAGCTCCTTGCGGCGTTCCTCGGTCAGCGCGGGCATCGGCACGCGCAGCAGGTCGCCCTGGGCCGCCGGGTTCAGGCCGAGATCCGACTCGCGAATCGCCTTCTCGATCTTCGCGCCCATTCCCTTCTCCCAGGGCTGGACGCTGATCGTGCGCGCGTCGAGCAGCGTGACGTTGGCCACCTGGCTGATCGGCACCGACGAGCCGTAGTAGTCGACGTGGACCTGGTCGAGCAGCCCGGTGTGGGCGCGGCCGGTGCGGATCTTCTGCAGGTCGCTCTTGAACGCCTCGATCGAACGGCCCATCTTCTGCTCGGCCGTCTTCTTGATGTCTGCAATCGTCATCGGAAGAGTCCTCGATGTCCTGGTCCGTCAAACGTGGACCAGCGTGCCCTCGTCCTCGCCCAGCACGACGCGCTTGAGCGCGCCGGGCTTGAAGATGCTGAACACCTTGATCGGCAGCTTCTGGTCGCGGCACAGCGCGAACGCGGTGGCGTCCATCACCTGCAGGTTCTTGACGATGGCCTCGTCGAAGCTGATCCGCGCGTAGCGCGTCGCGCTGCGGGTCCTTGTTCGGATCGGCGGTGTAGACGCCATCGACCTTGGTGGCCTTGAGCACGACCTCGGCGCCGATCTCGGCGCCGCGCAGCGCCGCCGCGGTGTCGGTCGTGAAGAACGGATTGCCGGTGCCCGCCGCGAAGATCACGACCTTGCCTTCCTCGAGGTACTGCAGCGCCTTGGGCCGCACGTAGGGCTCGACCACCTGCTCGATGGCGATCGCCGACATCACGCGCGCGGTCATGCCCTCCTGGTGCATCGTGTCGGCCAGCGCCAGCGCGTTCATCACCGTGGCCAGCATGCCCATGTAGTCGGCGGTCGCGCGGTCCATGCCGACCGAGCCGCCGGCGACGCCGCGGAAGATGTTGCCGCCGCCGATGACGACCGCGACCTCGCACGCCAGCAGGTTCACCTCCTGGCACTTCGCGCACCATGCGCACGATGGTCGCGCGGTTGATGCCGTAGGCGTCGTCCCCCATCAGGGCTTCGCCCGACAGCTTGAGCAGGATGCGCTTGTAGGCTGGCCATTCGGTGCGACTCCTGGCGTGGCTGAGTCTTCGGGCCGGGCTGAAGCGTCGTCAGCGCGCCGCGTGTGAACGGCCTCGCCGGTCAGCCGCCCTTGGCGGCGGCCACCTGCGCCGCGACTTCGGCGGCGAAGTCGTCGATCTTCTTCTCGATGCCCTCGCCCACCACGTAGAGCGTGAAGCCCTTGATCCGCGTGCCTTGGCGGCCTTGAGCATCTGCTCGACGGTCTGCTTGTCGTTCTTCACGAAGGCCTGGTTCAGCAGCGAGACTTCCTTCAGGTACTTCTGCACCCGAGCCCTCGACGCGCTTGGCGACGATCTCGGCCGACTGCACCGGCTTGCCGGCGGCTTCGGCGTCCTTGCGCGTCCTCGGCCGCCTTGCCGGTGGCGACGCGCGCGCTCCTTCTCGATCAGGTCGGCCGGCACGTCGGCGGCGGCAGCGCGACCGGCTTCATCGCGGCGACGTGCATCGCGACGTCCTTGGCGGCCGCGTCGTCGCCCTCGTACTCGACGACCACGCCGATGCGCGTGCCGTGCAGGTAGCTCGCGAGCTTGCCGCCGTCGGCGAAGCGCTTGAAGCGGCGGAATCGTCATGTTCTCGCCGATCTTGCCGATCAGGCCCTTGCGCACGTCTTCGAGCGTCGGGCCGAAGCCGTCCTGGCTGTAGCGGCAGCGCCGCCAGCGCGGCGACGTCGGCCGGGTTGTTCTTCGGCGACCAGCCCGGCGAGCGACGCGGCGAAGGCCAGGAAGCTGTCGTTCTTGGTGACGAAGTCGGTCTCGCAGTTGACCTCGACGCATCGCGCCGGTCGTGCCTTCGACGGACGCCGCGACCACGCCTTCAGCGGTGATGCGCGACGCGGCCTTGCCGGCCTTGTTGCCGAGCTTGACGCGCAGCAGTTCCTCGGCCTTCTCCATGTCGCCGTCGGCCTCGGTCAGCGCCTTCTTGCACTCCATCATGGGCGCGTCGGTCTTGGCGCGCAGTTCGCCGACCATGCTTGCGGTGATTGCCGCCATCGTCTTGCTCCTTGGCGGGCGCGCGCGAGTGGCGTGCCGGCTCCTGTCAGTTCGAAAAGGGGCTCGAAGCAGCCCCTTCGTCACGCTCGCCGGGCGGCGAGCTGGGCGCCGATCAGACCGCAGCTTCGTCGACTTCGACGAACTCGTCGCTGCCTTCGGCGACGCCGCCCTGCACCACCTCGTTCGCGGCGTTGGCCCTGCCTTCGAGCACGGCGTCGGCGACCGCCTTCGCGTACAGCGTCACGGCCTTGGACGAGTCGTCGTTGCCCGGGATCACGTAGTCGATGCCGTCGGGCGAGTGGTTGGAGTCGACCACGCGCGATGATCGGGATGCCGAGCTTCTTGCGCTTCAGCGACGGCGATCTTGTGGTAGCCCACGTCGATCACGAACATCGCGTCGGGCAGCGCGTTCATGTCCTGGATGCCGCCGATGTCCTTCTCGAGCTTGTCGAGCTCGCGCTGGAACATCAGCGCTTCCTTCTTGATCACGGATCGTCGAGGCCGGCCTCCTGCTGCGCCTTCATGTCCTTCAGGCGCTTGAGCGAGGTCTTGACCGTCTTGAAGTTGGTCAGCATGCCGCCGAGCCAGCGCTGGTCGACGTAGGGCATGCCGGCGCGCTGGGCTTCCTGCGCGATCACCTCGCGCGCCTGGCGCTTGGTGCCGACCATCAGGATGGTGCCGCGGTTGGCGGCCAGCTGGCGGACGAACTTCATCGCCTCCTCGAAGATGCGGCAGCGTCTTCTCCAGGTTGATGATGTGGATCTTGTTGCGATGGCCGAAGATGTACGGGGCCATCTTGGGGTTCCAGAAGCGCGTCTGGTGTCCGAAATGGACACCGGCTTCCAGCATTTCGCGCATCGTGATCGTCATCGGTACTTCCAAAGGTTGGGTCTAGAATCCGGCTCGAATCGCTGCGCACGACCGTTCATTCGATCGACGCCGCGACACCTTGAGTGAGCCGGTTCGCGGATGTCGGCTTCCGCTGTCAGGGCCCGGTCTCCGCGAAGCCGATCGCCCGGGCTGCTCGTCCGCTCGAGGCAAAGCCCTGGATTGTAGCATCGCGATGGCCGACGACCTGCACCGAAGCGCGCCGCCGGATCCTGGCGCGCGCCACCACGGCCAGCGCGCTCTTGAGCGCGCCATCGCCGCCGCGGCGACGCCTGCCGCGACGCACGCCTTCCTGTCGCCACGAGCTTCGCCGGCGCGCGCGCGGCTGCTGCGGCCGACGCGGCGGTCGCCGCCGGCGGCGACCGGCCGCTCGCCGGGCTGGCCGGTCTCGCTCAAGGACCTGTTCGACGTCGCCGGCGAGGCGACGCGCGCCGGCTCGGTGGTCGCTGCCGAGCGCCCGCCGGCGCGGGCCGACGCGCCTGCCGTCGCGCGACTGCGCGCCGCCGGCGCCGCCTTCGTGGGCCGCACCAACATGACCGAGTTCGCCTTCTCGGGGGTGGGCATCAATCCGCACTACGGCACGCCGGCCAACCCCTGCGACTGCCCGGTCCGACGCCGCGCATTCCCGGCGGCTCGTCCTCCGGCGCCGCGGTCTCGGTCGCCACCGGCGCCGCCTGCATCGCGCTCGGCTCGGACACCGGCGGCTCGATCCGCATCCCGGCCGCGCTGTAGCGGCATCGTCGGCTTCAAGAGCACGGCGCGCCTGGTGCCGACCGAAGGCGCGTTCCCGCTTTCGACCACCCTCGACACGGTGTGCGCGATGACGCGCTCGGTGCCGCGACGCCGTGCTCGGCGCACGAGGTGCTGGCCGCGCGCACGGTCGCGCTGCAGCAGCGAGCCGCTGGCCGCGCTAGCGCTTCGCCGTGCCCGACCACGCAGATGCTCGACGGCCTCGACGCGACGGTCGCCCGCGCCTTCGAGCGCGCGCTGTCGCAGGCTGCGCGCTGCCGGTGCGCGGATCGAGAGATCGCGCTCGCGCCGATCGGCGAGATCTGGCAGCGATCAACGCGACCGGCGGCTTCCCGCGGCCGAAAGCTAGGCGCTGCACCGCCAGCTGCTCGCCGAGCGCGACAGCCGAGTACGACCCGCGGGTGCGCCTGCGGATCGAGCGCGGCGCCGGCATGAAGGCCGACGACTACATCGAGCTGCATCGGCCGCGCGGCGCGCTGGATCGCCGCGCATGGAAAGGCGCTCGGCCGGCTTCGACGCCGTGCTCTCGCCCACCGTGCCGATGGTCGCTCGCCGCGCCGAGTCGCCGCCGCTGCGCGAGCGACGACGAGGCCTTCTTCCGCGCCAACGCGCTGCTGCTGCGCAACCCCAGCATCGTCAACATGCTCGACGGCTGCGCGCTCTCAGCCTTCCCTGCCACGGCGCCGAGGCGAGCTGCCGGTCGGGCCTGATGGTCTGGCAGCGGCGCCCTGCGCGACGACGACGTCCTCGACGCTGGCGCTCGCGATCGAGGCCGCGCTCGCGCGCCGACGCCGACGACCGTGGCGCGCGACTGAGATGCGCGTCGCCGTCATCGGAGCCGGCGTGATCGGCGTGACGACGGCGTACGAGCTCGCGCGTCGACGGCCACGAGGTGACCGTCTTCGAGCGCTCCGGCACCGTCGCGCCGAGCCGCAGCTTCGCCAACGCCGGCCTGGTCGCGCCCGGCTACGTCACGCCGTGGGCGGCGCCGGGCATGCCGGGCAAGGTGCTGCGCCATCTCTTCAGCGAGCACGCGCCGGTGCGCATCGTCGGCCTGCTCGATCGCTGCCGACGCTCGGCTGGGCGCTGGCGCTGGTGGCGCGCCTGCCGGCCGCGACGTCTACCGCGCCAACCGCGCGCGCATGCACCGCCTCGCCCTCTTCAGCCGCGAGCGGCTGCAGCAGCTGACCGAGCGGCTGCACCTCGACTTCGAGCACGGCCAGGGCTTCCTCGTCCTCCTGCGCAGCGCGCGCGAGCTGGCGCTCGCCGAAGCGGGCGTGCGCGCCCTCGCCGAGCTCGGCGCTGCGCCGACGATCCTCGACGCCGCAGGCTGCCGGGCGATCGAGCCGGGGCTGACCCCGAGACGCCGCTGCACGCCGGCCTCTATTCGAAGGACGACGAGGTCGGCAACTGCCGCGAGTTCACGCACCTGCTGCCGAAAGGAAGCCGAGCGCGCCGGCGCGCGCTTCCGCTTCGACGCGCACGTCGAGGCGATCCGCGCCGGCGCCGCGCCGACCTGCGCGTCGCTGCAGGCGCCGCACGATGCGCGCGACGAGGCACTGCGGGCGCGCGACTCGGCGCGAGCGGATGGTCCGACACCGAGCCGGAGCCGGGCGAGACGAGCGAGCCGAGCTTCGATGCGGTCGTCGTCTGCGCGGCGGTCGAATCGCGCGCGTTGCTCCGGCCGCTCGGCATCGGCATCCCGCTGCTCGCCATCCACGGCTACTCGGTGACGGCGCCGCTGCGCAACGACGACGCGCACCTGCACCTCGAGCCGCGCGCGGCGCTGATGGACGAGCGCTACAAGGTCGCGATCAGCCGCCTCGGCCAGCGCGTGCGCGTCGCCGGCAGCGCCGAGATCGGCGGCGACCTCGAGCGCCAGAAGCGCGCGCGCGCAAGCGACCCTCGACAAGGTGCTCGACGACTGGTTCCCGGGCGTGACGCGGCGCAGCGCCGCGCAACGCTGGAAAGGCGCGCGGCCGATGCTCCCCGACGGGCCGCCCGTGCTCGGGCCGAGCGGCGCCGAAGGCGTGTGGCTCAACGTCGGCCACGGCGGCAGCGGCTGGGCGCTGGCCGCCGGGTCGGCGCGGCTCGTCGCCGATGCCGTCGTCGGTCGGAAGACTCCGATCGAGATCGACGGGCTCGGCATCGAGCGGCTGCATCCATGAGCGATCTCGAACGCGTCGGCGTCAGGCGTCGCGCGCATCGCGCTGCTCGGCGTCGCGGCGACGCGCGCACGCGCAGCGGGCGGCGCTTGCCGCCGTCGCGCCGTTCACGCTGATGGCGCGAGCCGGCGACGCGGTCGCGCGGCTCGCGCTCGCGCTCGCGCCGCATGCCGAGCGGATCGTCGTCTTCGCGGGACCGGGCAACAACGGCGGCGACGGCATCGAGGCGGCGACGCGGCTGCATTCGTTCGGCAAGCGCACGACGGTGCTGCGTGTCGGCGCCCGGGCGCAGCCGCCCGCCGACGCTGCGCGGGCACTGGCGCGCGCCGCCGCTGCGGGAATCGAGCTACGCGACTGGCAAGGCAATGGCGCGCCGACGAGCGACGATGACGACGTGCCCGCGCTCGTGATCGACGCGCTCCTCGGCATCGGCGGGGCGCGCGCGCCCGAAGGCGAGCTCGCGGCAGCGATCGGACGCATCGCCGCGCTCGCGGCACGGGGTGCCCGCGTACTCGCGGTCGACGTGCCGTCGGGCCTCGACGTCGAGCGCGGCCAGCCGCTCGGGCGGGCGTCGGTCGTCGCCGACGACACGCTGACGCTGATCGCACCGAAACCGGGGCTCTTCACCGGCAGCGGGCGCGACCACGCCGGACGGATCTGGTGCGCACCGATCGGCGTCGCCGACGACGCGGCCGCGCCCGACGCATGGCTCGTGGGCACGCGCGATCCTTCGTGCGCCGAGGCGGCGCGCCGCCAGGCGTCGCACAAGGGCAGCTTCGGCGACGTCGCGGTCGTCGGCGGGGCGCCCGGCATGGAAGGCGCCGCGTGGCTCGCCGCGCGCGCCGCGCATGCGCGCCGGCGCCGGGCGCGTGTTCGTCGAGTTGTGCGGGCCCGAGGCGAGCCGCGCGCGCGACACGCTCGATCCGCTGCGCCCCGAGCTGATGTTGCGCGCCGGCTGGTCGGACGGCGATCCGTCGGTGCTCGCGGCGACGACCGTGGTCTGCGGCTGCGGCGGCGGCGACGCAGTGCGCACGGCGCTGGCGCGCCTCCTCTCGCTCGCGCCGCGGCTCGTCCTCGATGCCGACGCGCTCAACGCGGTCGCGGCCGACGCAAGTCTGCGCGCGCTCGCCGTCGCTCGCGCAGGGCGCGGCCTTGCGACCATCCTCACGCCGCATCCGCTCGAGGCCGCGCGGTTGCTCGCGAGCAGCGCCGGCGCGGTGCAGGGCGACCGGACGGCCGCCGCGCGCGAGCTCGCGGCGCAGTTTCGCGCGGTGGTCGTCCTGAAGGGCTCGGGAACGGTCGTCACCGACCGTGCCGGGCCGCCGCGCATCTGCGCGACCGGCAACGCGTCGCTTGCCAGCGCCGGCACCGGCGACGTCCTCGCCGGCTGGATCGGCGGGCGCTGGGCGGCGACCGGCGCGTCCGCGCTCGAGGTCGCCACGCGCGGCGTGATCGAGCATGGCGCCGCCGCCGACCCGCAGCGCCCCGGAGCGATGCGCGCCGCCGACCTGATCGAGGTGCTGCACCGCCGCGCGCGCGGCGAGTGAGCGCCGCGCGCGCGCCGAACTCAGCGCTGCGCCCGCATCGCCTTTTCGATCTCGAGCGTTCCTTGCACCGCGCCGCTTTGCGGAACCGTCTCGCCCGAGCGGTCGGAGATCGCGTCGAAGTGCGCGACGATCTGCTCCGCGGCAGCGGCGCCGGTGCCGATGTGCACGCCCTGCGTCAGAGTGACGTACGCGCGCTCGAACGAGCCGGCGCCGGCGCACAGGATCGCGCGCGTCGGCGCGTCTTCGGCGACCAGCGCGAGCAGGCCCGGCGTCACCGCGCCGGGCTCGAGCACGCTCAGCACCGATTCCGGCATGATGTTCTCGGTCATCCGCGTCGCCGCGGTCGGCGCCAGACAGTTGACGCGGATGTCGTGCTTCGCGCCCTCGAGCGAGAGTGTCTGCATCAGGCCGACCAGCGCCATCTTGGCGGCGCCGTAGTTCGACTGCCCGAAGTTGCCGAACAGGCCGCTCGACGACGTCGTCATGACGATGCCGCCCGTAGTTCTGCGCGCGCATCGCCTCCCACACCGCCTTGGTGCAGTTCACGGCGCCCATGAGGTGGACGTCGACGACGAGACGGAAGTCGGCGAGGTCCATCTTGGCGAAGCTCCTGTCGCGCAGGATGCCGGCGTTGTTGACGAGGATGTCGACCCGGCCCCATTCCTGGAGCGCCGCCCCGACCATCTCCTGCACCGCGTTCGAGTCGGTCACCGACGCGCCGCTGGCGATCGCCTTGCCGCCGGCGGCGCGGATCTCCTCGGCGACGGCGTTCGCCGCGGTCGGCGTCGCGCCGCCGTTGCCGTCGACCATGCCGCCGAGATCGTTGACCACCACCGCCGCGCCACGCGCCGCGAGTGCGAGCGCGTGCCGGCGACCGAGTCCCCGCCCGCGCCGGTCACGATCGCCACTCTTCCATCGAATCGAATCGTCATGCTCTCCCTCGTGATGTTGTGATCGGTGTGCGCGGTCAGCGGCGCGAGGTCCCGCGCGCGCCGGTGCCCTTCTGCAGCGCGGCCTTGCCGGCGCGCACCGGCCGAAGCGTCGCGCCCGAGCGGGCGCGGACCTTCGCTTTCGCAGCCGCCTTGACGGCACGATCGGCTTCCTTCAGCGCGACGATCTCGCTCGTCATCGCGTCGTTGCGATCGGCCGCCTTCTCGCGCCGCGAGCGCAGCGCGTTCGCTGCGTCCTCGCCGTCGCGAACGAGGCGGAAGTCGATCTTGCGTCCGTCGAGGTCGACGCGGCTGACCTGCACGCGAACGCGCGTGCCGACGACGTAGCGGATGCCGGTGCGCTCGCCGCGCAGCTCCTGGCGCACCTCGTCGAAGCGGAAGTACTCGCCGCCGAGCTCTGTGATGTGGACCAGACCCTCGACGTAGAGTCCGTCGAGCTGGACGAACAGGCCGAAGCTCGTCACCGCGCTGACCGCGCCGCCGAACTCCTCGCCGAGGTGCTCGCGCATGTAGCGGCACTTGAGCCACGCCTCGACGTCGCGTGACGCCTCGTCGGCGCGCCGCTCGTTGGCGCTGCAGTGCGCGCCGGCGATCTCCCACGCCTCGAGCTCGCCGCCGGGCGCGAGCGGCGGCAGCGACGCCGCGCCGGGGCGCGCGTGTTTCGCGCTCTTCGCCGCCTTGGCGAGGCGCGCCTTCTTCGCCGGCTCGCCTTCGAGCCGGGCGCCGATCGGGTAGCGCCGGCTTTCGAGCAGCGCCTTGATGACGCGGTGCACGAGCAGGTCGGGGTAGCGCCGGATCGGGCTCGTGAAGTGCGTGTAGGCCTCGTAGGCGAGGCCGAAGTGGCCGATGTTCTTGCTCGTGTAGATCGCCTGCTGCATCGAGCGCAGCAGCATCTGGTGGATCTGCGCGGCGTCGGGTCGCTCCTTGGTCGCCGCGGCGATCGCCTGGTACTCGGCGGGCTTCGGGTCGTCGCTGATCGACAGGCCCAGGCCGAGCGCCTTCAGGTAGTTCTGCAGCAGCGTCTTCTTCTCGGGCGTCGGGCCTTCGTGGACGCGGTAGAGCGCCGGGTGCTTGGCCCGGGCGATGAAGTCGGCCGAGCAGACGTTGGCCGCGAGCATCGACTCCTCGATCAGCCGGTGCGCCTCGTTCCGCGTGCGCGGCACGATCTTCTCGATCCGCCCGTTCTCGTCGCAGACGATCTGCGTCTCGGTCGTCTCGAAGTCGATGGCGCCGCGCTTGATGCGCGCCTTCAGAAGCGCGCGGTAGACGTCGTGCAGGTCGAGCAGATGCGGCACGGTCTCGGGTCGGCGCGCCGCCTCGGGACCGCGCGTGTTGGCGAGGATCGCCGCGACCTCGGTGTAGGTGAGGCGCGCCGCCGAGCGGATCACCGCCGGAAAGAACTGGTATGCGTGCACCTCGCCGTGCGCGTCGACGAGCATGTCGCAGACCATCGCCAGGCGGTCGACCGCGGGATTGAGCGAGCACAGGCCGTTCGAGAGCTTCTCGGGCAGCATCGGGATGACGCGGCGCGGGAAGTAGACCGAAGTCGCGCGCTCGTAGGCATCGAGGTCGATCGGCTCGCCCGGCTTGACGTAGTGGCTGACGTCGGCGATCGCGACGACGAGGCGCCAGCCGTTGTCGATCTTCGACTTGCCGATCCGCGTTGGCTCGCAGTAGACCGCGTCGTCGAAGTCGCGCGCGTCCTCGCCGTCGATGGTGACGAGCGGCACGTCGGTGAGGTCGACGCGCCCCTTGCGGTCGGCCGCCTTCACTTCGCTCGGCAATGCCGCCGCCTGCGCGAGCGCGGCGTCGGAGAAGATGTGCGGCACCTCGTACTTGCGCACCGCGATCTCGATCTCCATGCCGGGATCGTCGATCTCGCCGAGCACCTCGGTGACGCGGCCGACCGGCTGCGAGTGCATCGACGGCGGCTCGATCAGCTCGATCGCGACGACCTGGCCGGCCTTCGCGTCGGCGATGCCGTTCTTCGGCACGATGATGTCCTGGCCGTAGCGCTTGTCCTCGGGCGCGACCAGCCAGATGCCGCTCTCGTGCAGCAGCCGGCCGATGATCGGCGCCTTCCTGCGCTCGAGGATCTCGAGCACCCGGCCTTCGGGCCGGCCCTTCTTGTCGTAGCGGACGATTCGTGCGCGAACGCGGTCGCGGTGCAGCACGCTCTTCATCTCCTGCGGAGAGAGATAGATGTCGGGTTCGCCGGTCGTCGCGAGCGACGAAGCCGTGACCGTCGCGATGGCCTTGGACGGTGCCCTCGACTTCGGCGAGGAGATCGTTGCCGCCTGGTGCGGCGGTCTTGGATGTTGTTGCTTTGATGATAAAGTCCGTGGTTGCCTGAGATGCCCAGGTGGCGGAATTGGTAGACGCACTAGTTTCAGGTACTAGCGGGTAACTCCGTGGAGGTTCGAGTCCCTTCCTGGGCACCAAAAGAATGTGGGAAGGACAGCGGGCCGGCTTTGCCGGCCCTTTCTCTTTTCAGATCTGGAACTTCTTCGCGAGTCCAGCGGGCCGCAAGTCGTCGTACTCCTCGAACGGCTGATGGATCCACGGGCTCGTGGGCAGCAGCTCGACATAGTAGTCCGGCGTGTACGTCGAGACGCCCTTGGTCCAGAGGACCGCCGAGCGCAGCTCGCTGATCGAGGGCATTCCGCGCAGCCGGTCGACGACCGCGCGCAAGGTGATTCCGGAATCGGCGAGATCGTCGACGAGGAGCACGCGCCCGGCGAGCTCGCCGCGCGGCAGCGTGATGTACTTCGCGAGGTCGAGCCGGCCCTGGATCGTCCCCGCCTCGGCGCGATACGAGCTCGTCGCCATGATCGCGAGCGGCTTGTCGAACACGCGCGAGAGAACGTCCCCCGGCCGCATGCCGCCGCGCGCGAGGCACAGGATCTGGTCGAACTGCCAGCCCGTCGCGTCGATCTTCAACGCGAGGCGCTCGATCAGCAGGTGGTACTCGTCCCAGGAGACGTAGAGATCTTTGCCGTCGTCGGTGAGCATGTCGTCCTCGGCGGATGAGACGCTAGAGCGAGAGAGGCAGCTGCCGGCGCGCCGAGCGCGACTCGGCATCGGGCCGATACGGGTGGCGCAGCAGGATCGTGTGCTCGCGATCGGGGCCGGTCGAGACCATGTCGATCGGCGCCTCGACGAAGCTCTCGACGCGCTCGAGGTAGCGCCGCGCGTTCGCCGGCAGCGCGTCCCAGCGCGTCGCGCCGAATGTGCTCTCGCTCCAGCCGGGCAGCGTGTCGTAGATCGGCACGCACGCCACGATGTCGTCGGCATCGAGCGGCAGGATGTCGATCCGCCGGCCGCGCAGCTCGTAGCCGACGCAGACCTTGATCTCGGCGAGTCCGTCGAGGACGTCGAGCTTGGTGATGCATAGGCCCGAGATGCCGTTGATGATGATCGAGCGCTTGAGGAGCGCCGCGTCGAGCCAGCCGCAGCGACGCGGGCGCCCGGTCACCGTGCCGCGCTCCTGGCCGACCGTCGAGAGATGGTGGCCGATCGATCCGGCCTCGTCGATCGGCAGCTCGGTCGGAAACGGCCCGCCGCCGACGCGCGTCGTGTAGGCCTTGGTGATGCCGAGGATGTAGTGCAGCTGGTCGGGGCCGACGCCCGAGCCCGCCGCGGCGTTGCCGGCCACGCAGTTGCTCGACGTGACGTACGGGTAAGTGCCGTGGTCGATGTCGAGCAGCGTCCCCTGCGCGCCCTCGAACAGGACGTTCTTGCCCGCCCGGTGCGCGTTGTAGAGCGTGTAGCCGACGTCGCCGATCATCGGCCGGAGCTCCTCGCCGGCGCGCATCGCGGCCTCGAAGATCGGCTCGAACGCGAGCGGCTTGGCGTGGAACCAGCCTTCGAGCGCGAAGTTGTGCAGTGCGAGCAGCTCGCGCAGTTTCGCGGCAAAGCGCTCGGGGTGCTTCAGATCCTGGACGCGCAGCGCCCGCCGCGCGACCTTGTCCTCGTACGCCGGGCCGATGCCCTTGCCGGTGGTGCCGATCTTGCCGGCGCCGCTCGATTCGCGCAGCAGCTCGCGCGCTTTATCGAGCTCGACGTGGAACGGCAGGATCAGCGGGCACGACTCGCTGATGAGCAGGCGCGAGCGGACCTCGAGCCCGATCGCCTCGAGACGCGCGATCTCGCCGAGCAGATGCGCCGGATCGACGACCACTCCGTTGCCGATGCAGCATGCGACGCCCGGACGCATGATCCCCGACGGGATCAGCTGCAGCGCCGTCTTGACGCCGTCGATGACAAGCGTGTGACCCGCGTTGTGGCCGCCCTGGAAGCGCACCACTGCCTGCGCGTGGTCGGTCAACCAGTCGACGACCTTGCCCTTGCCCTCGTCGCCCCACTGGGTGCCGACGACGACGACGTTGCGGCCGGACGCGGACGTTGCCGCTTGAATGTTGGCGTTCATCTCGGGGTGCTCAGCGCTGGGCGACGATCCAGCCGTCGCCGGACGCGACAAGCCGGCGCCCGCCGCCCGCCGCGCCGCCGTCGTCGAGCGCGGCGACGACGATCTCGCCGCGCGCGCGCAGCTCCCGCACTGCGCTGTGCAGCGCCGCGTCGCCGTCGCGCGGCGCGGCGATCGGCGCGCGCGCCGAGGGCGGCGGCGAGAGCATCGCCAGATCCTTGACGTCGAGGCCGAACCCGACGGCGGGACGATTGCGCCCGAAGATCGCGCCGACCTCGTCGTAGCGGCCGCCCCGTGCGATCGCATCGCTCGCGCCGCGAACGTAGGCGGCAAAGCGCGCGCCGCTGTAGTAGGCGTAGCCGCTCGAGTCGGCGAGGTCGAAGCCGATGCGCGCGCGCGGATGCGCCGCGCGCGCGCGCGCCGCCAACTGGCGCAGGTCGCCGAGCGCGCGCGCGATCGCGGCGCGCTCGGGCAGCCGGCGCGCTGCGTCGTCGAGCATGGCGTCGTCGCCGTAGAGGCCGACCAGTGCTTCCAGGCCGCGCCGCGCCGGCGCCGGAAAGCCGGCGCTCAGCGCGCGCAGCTCGACCGCGTCCTTCGCGGCGAGCGCGGCGTAGACGGCCTCGAGCCGATCGGCGGCGACGGCGACGCCGGCGAGCACGGCACGGACGATGCGCACGTCGGCCAGGTCGACGACGACGTCCTCGACTCCGGCGACGCGCAGGCACTCGAGCATCAGCTCGAGGATCTCGTGGTCGGCGGCGATGCCGTCGTGGCCGTAGATCTCGGCGCCAAACTGGAGCGGCTCGCGCGTCGCGCCGCTTCCGGTCGGCCGTGCGTGCAGCACCGGTCCGCAGTAGCACAGGCGCACGACACCGCTGCGGTTGAGCATGTGCGCGTCGATGCGCGCGACCTGCGGCGTGCTGTCGGCGCGCAAGCCGAGCGTGCGGCCGCTCAGCTGGTCGACGAGCTTGAAGGTCTGCAGGTCGAGCGCATGTCCGGTGCCCGAGAGCAGCGAATCGATGTGCTCGAGCATTGGCGGGATGACCAGCTCGAAACCGAAGCCCGGCAGCGGCGTCGAGAAGGCCGCGCCGCAGGGCTTCGATGTGGCGGGCCCGCGCCGGAAGGACATCGGCGATGTGCTCCGGCAGGAGCCAGGCAGAGGACATGAGATGCCGCTCGTTAAAAGGAAGATTGTACGGGGCGCACCGGGCCGGTCAGGCCCAGAACAGCAGCAGCATCGCCAACCCGCACAGGATGCTCACGAGACCGAGGAACCGGATCTGTCCGTCGCTCATCTGCAGGGCGCGCTCGAAGATGCGCCGCCACGATGAAGGGGCGAGGAACGGCAGCAGGCCTTCGACGATCAGCAGCAGCGCGACGGCGCCAAGAGCGAGGTCCCAGAATGAAGGCGAGCCCGGCACTACCTTTTCTTCACGCCGGCTGCGGCGGCGCTCGGCGCCCCGGGCCCGCGCATCGACTTGAAGAATTCGCTGTTCGGGTCGACGATCATCAGGTCGGACTTGCTGCGAAAGCTCGCCCGGTACGCCTCGAGGCTGCGGTAGAACTCGGCGAACTGCGGGATCCTTGCCGAACGCATCGGCGAAGATCGCCGACGCCTTCGCGTCCCCCTCGCCCTTGACCTTCTGCGCGTCGCGGTAGGCCTCGGCGACGATCACCTCGCGCTGGCGGTCGGCGTCGGCACGGATCTTCTCGCCCTCGGCGCCGCCGGTCGAGCGCAGCTGGTTGGCGACCTGCTTGCGCTCCGAGGCCATCCGGCTGTAGATCGACTCGGTGATGTTGCCGACGAAATCGACCCGCTTGATCCGCACGTCGAGGATCTCGATGCCGAACGATTGGGCGTCGTCGGTCAGCCGGCTGCGCACGTCCTGCATCACCTTGTCGCGCGCGCTCGAGAGGACTTCGCCGACGGTGCGCTTGGTCACCTCCTCGTTGAATGCCGCGTGGACGATCGGCGACAGGCGCGCCTCGAGGTTTCTCATGTCGGCGCCGTTGTTGCGGATGAACTGGCGCGGGTCGGTGACGCGCCACTTGACGAGCCAGTCGATGACCAGGCTCTTCTTCTCGGCGGTGAAGATCGGCCGCGTCTCGGGGCTGTCGAGCGTCTGGATGCGGCGGTCGAGGAAGGCGACGTTCTGGAACGGCGGCGGCAGCTTCCACTTCAGGCCCGGCTCCTGGATGACTTCCTTGATCTGGCCGAACTCGTAGACCACCGCGACCTGGCGCTGGTCGACGATGAACAGCGTCGAGGACGCGAGCAGGAGCAGCAGCAGGAAGCCGCCGACCATGAAACCAAGACGATTCATCGCGCGCTCCTCACCGGCTGTCGCGATCGCGACTGCGCTGGTTGTCGCGCGAGCGCACGTCGACGCTGGCGCTCGCCGGCGACGCCTCCGCGGACCCCGGCGCCGCCGGCGTCGCCCCGGCCGCCGGAGCCGGTGCGGCGGCGGCGCTGCAGCAGCTTGTCGAGCGGCAGCGACAGCAGGTTGGCGTTGTTGCGCGCGTCGATCATCACCTTCGTGATGTTCGAGTAGACCTCGCGCATGGTGTCGATGTAGAGGCGATCGCGGGTCACCTGCGGCGCCTTCTGGTATTCGACGAGCTGGCGCGCGAAGCGATCGGCGTCGCCCTCGGCCTGTGCGATCACGCGCGACTTGTAGCCCTCGGCTTCCTCGCGCAGCCGCGCTGCGGTGCCCTGCGCCTTCGGGATCTCCGAGCTCGCGTACGCCTGGCCTTCCTTCTTCAGGCGGTCGCCGTCCTGGCCGGCCTTCAGCGTGTCCTCGAACGCCGCCTGCACCTGCTCGGGCGGCTGCACGCTCTGCACGTTGACGTTGACGACCAGGATGCCGGTCTTCAGGCGGTCGAGCTGACCCTGGATCGACTGCACGAGCTGCGAGGCGATCGCGTCGCGCTGCTCGTAGAGCACCGAATCGATCTTGCTCTTGCCCACGATCTCGCGCACCGCCGACTCTGCCGCGAGCGTCACCGCCGTCTCCGGGTCGCGGTTCTCGAACAGGAACGCGCGTGCGTCCTTCAGCCGGTACTGCACGGTGAAGCGGATGTCGACGATGTTCTCGTCCTGCGTCAGCATCGACGAGTCGCGCAGGCCGGTCGCCTGCGAGACCGAGTTGCGGCCGACCTCGGTCGAGCGCAGCTGGGTCACGTTGACGGTCTCGTGCGCCTGGAACGGATAGGGCAGGCGCCACTGGAAGCCGGCGTCCACGGTGTGGCTGTAGCGGCCGAACGAGGTGACGACCGCCTGCTGCCCTTCCTGGACGATGAAGACCCCGCTGCCGAGCCAGATCAGGACGATCACGCCGCCGATCAGCGCCGCGCCGACGCCGGCGCTCTTCAGGTTCGGCTGAAAGTTCGGTCCGCCACCGGAATCGCCGCCGCCGTTGCCGCGTCGCGAGCCCCGGCCGCTGAACAGGCCGCTGAGCTTGCGGTTGAAGTCGCGCCAGAGCTCGTCGAGGTCGGGAGGGCCGTCGTTGCGACCGTTCTCGAGCAGCGTCACGCCGGCGGGCTGCGGGGCCGGACGCCGCCCGAGCGCGCGCCGCAGCGCGGCCGCGAGCCAGGCACGCCCGGCAGCGGCCACGCGTCCTGCGCGGGACGGTTCGTCTGGCTGGGAGGGCAAGGTCATGGGCGAAGGCGCTCGACGGCGAGAGACGATCGCGCGGGTCCGGGGAGCTCACGCGTGCGAATGATAGGTGCCAGTGCGCCCGACATCATCGCCGTCGCTGCCCACGCCGTCAGCCTCGTCGACGGCGGCAGATGCGGGCACCGGCCGGGCATTCAAGGCTTGGCCGGACGCGAACGCCGCGATCCGCTCGCGCAGCAGCTCGAGTCCCTCGCCGGTCCGCGCGCTGAGGAAGACGCGCGGCACGCGCGCGCCTTCGATCTCGACCATGTCGACGGGGGCGCGCGGCCGCTCGGTCTCGCCCATGCGATCGAGCTTGTTGAAGACGACGATCTGCGCCACGTCGGCGGCGCCGATCTCGGCGAGCACGCGCTGCACCTCGTGCATCTGCGCGGCAAGCTCGGGGCTGGCGCCGTCGACGACGTGCAGCAGCAGGTCGGCATCGGCGGCCTCCTGCAGCGTCGCCTGGAACGCCTCGATCAGCGCGTGCGGCAGGTCGCGGATGAAGCCGACCGTGTCGGAGAGCGACGACCGAGCGGCGCACTCCGCGGCAGGTGGAGCTTGCGCGTCGTCGTGTCGAGCGTCGCGAACAGCTGGTCGGCGGCGTACGCATCGGCCTCGACGAGCGCATTGAAGAGCGTCGACTTGCCGGCATTGGTGTAGCCGACCAGCGAGACGCGAAAGGTCTCGTTCTTCTCGCGCGCGCGCCGCTGCGTGCTGCGCTGGCGCTTGACCGTTCGAGCTGCTTCTTGATGCTCTTGATGCGCTCGCCGATCATGCGTCGGTCGAGCTCGATCTGCGCCTCGCCCGGGCCGCCGCGCGTGCCGATGCCGCCGCGCTGGCGCTCGAGGTGGCTCCAGCGCCGCACCAGGCGCGTCGACAGGTACTGCAGGCGCGCGAGGTCGACCTGGAGCTTTCCTTCGTGGCTCCGGGCGCGCTCGCCGAAGATCTCGAGGATCAGCATCGTCCGGTCGGCGACGGCGACGCCGAGGTGGCGCTCGAGGTTGCGCTGCTGCGCCGGCGAGAGCGCCTGGTCGAAGATCACCGCCTCGGCCTGGTAAAGCTGGACCAGCTCCTTCATCTCGTCGGCCTTGCCGGAGCCGACGAAGAAGGTCGCGTCGGGCGCCTTGCGGCGCGCGACGACGCGCGCCACGGCGACGTCGCCGGCGGACTCGGCGAGCAAGGCGAGCTCGTCGAGCGACTCGTCGAACGCGGCCCGCGCACCGAGGTCGACGCCGACGAGGATCGCCCGCGCCGGCGCTTCGCCGTCGTGCTGCCGGGTCGCGCTCAACGGCACCGCCCAGGAGGGGAACCGCGCCTCAAGACTGTTCGGGCGTGTCGGGCTGGGTCTGGAAATTCACCGCCCGGCCGGGCACGACGGTCGAGATCGCGTGCTTGTAGACCATCTGGGTGACGGTGTTGCGCAGCAGAACCACGTACTGGTCGAACGACTCGATGTGGCCCTGCAGCTTGATGCCGTTGACGAGGTAGATCGAAACCGGAACGTGCTCCTTGCGCAGCAGGTTCAGGAAGGGGTCTTGTAGTAGCTGCCCTTTGTTGCTCACGATATGCTCCGTGATGTGTTCTGGAGCAGGAAACCTTAACACAGCGCCTCCTGGCGAAGCCTTCGTAAGGCCATGCTTCACCGGCCCTTCTCCACGAATGGATTGCGGCCGGAGCGCATCTCGATCCTGAGCGGCGTGCCGATGAGCTTGAAGTGGTCGCGGAAGCGCCCTTCGAGAAAGCGCTTGTAGGCGTCGGTCACGTGCTCGAGCGAGTTGCCGTGGACGACGATGACCGGCGGCTTCATGCCGCCCTGGTGCGCGTAGCGAAGCTTGGGGCGGAACGCGCCGGCGCGCTTGGGTGCCTGGTGCTGCACCGCCTCCTGGAGCAGCCGCGTCAGCACCGGCGTGGGCATCTTGCACGTCGCCGAGGCGTGCGCATCGGCGATCGCCTTCCAGACCGGACCGAACCCTTGGCGCCTGGTCGCCGAGATCGTCAGCACCGGCGCGAAGCGCAAGAACGGCAGCCGCTGCTCGATCGAGCGCTCCACGGTCTGCTTCTGGTACGCGTCGACCGCATCCCACTTGTTGACCGCGACGACCACCGCCCGGCCGCTCTCGACGATGTAGCCGGCGATGTGCGCGTCCTGGTCGGTGACGCCCTGGGTCGCGTCGAGCAGCAGCAGGACGACGTTGGCGTCGGCGATCGCCTGCAAGCGTCTTCACGACCGAGAACTTCTCGATCGCCTCGAACACCTTGCCGCGCCTGCGCAGCCCGGCGGTGTCGATCAGCTCGAAGCGCTGTCCGTCGCGCTCGAACGGAACGACGATCGCGTCGCGCGTGGTCCCCGGCTGGTCGAACGCGACCAGCCGCTCCTCGCCGAGCCAGGCGTTGATCAGCGTCGACTTGCCGACGTTCGGACGGCCTGCGACGGCAAGGCGGATCGGTGCGTCTGCGTCGCCTTGCGCGTCGTCGCCCTCCTCCTCGGATCGCTCCTCGAGCGGGCGGCCGAGCGCCGCCTCGAGCGCGGCTTCGGCCAGCGCGACGACGCCCTGCCCGTGCGCCGCCGAGAACGGATGCGGCGTACCGAGACCGAGCTCGAAGAACTCGCCGAGCAGCGGCGACTCGGCCATGCCCTCGGCCTTGTTGGCGGCGAGCACGACGCGCTTGCCCGCGCTGCGCAGGTAGCGCGCGATGTCGTGGTCGTGCGCCGACGCGCCGGCCCGCACATCGACGACGAAGACGACCGCGTCGGCTTCAGCGACCGCCTGCTCGGCCTGGCGCGCCATCTGGTGGACGATGCCGGTCGGGTTCTCGGGAACGAAGCCGCCGGTGTCGACGACGATGAACTCGTGCCCGCCGACCTTGGCATCTCCGTAATGGCGGTCGCGCGTCAGGCCGGCGAAGTCGGCGACGATCGCGTCGCGCGTCCTGGTCCAGCGGTTGAACAAGGTCGACTTGCCGACGTTCGCCCGGCCGACCAGCGCGATCACGGACTTCATGGCTGCCGCCGTGCTGGCGCGATGTGGGCGCAGCTCAGGCGGGGCGGAACGCGAACACGCCGCCCGAGCGCGTGACGACGATGAGAAGGCCCGCGACGCTGATCGGCGGCGTCGTGATCGCGCTTCCGTCGGTCGTCATGCGCGCCTGCGATTCGCCCTTGGCCCGCGAGAAGAAGTGGACCGTGCCGCTGCCGTCGCCGTAGGCGACCGACTGGGCGACGACAGCCGGCGCTCCGAGTTCGCGGAACATGAGCGACTCCGAGGTCCAGGCGATGTCGCCGGTCGGCATGCGCCATGCGCTCATCCGGTCCGAGCCGTCGGCGCCGAACAGCAGCTCGGCGTCGCCGCCGATCGCGTCCGCGCCGCCGACCTGCTTGGTCCAGGCGATCGTGCCGAGTTGCGCGTCGACGCAACCGACCGCGGCCTGGAACGAGCGTGCGCAGACGAGATCGCCGATGCGCACGACCGGGCCGACCAGGTCAGCGAGGCGCTCGACCTCGTTCGCGCCGCGCGGCGAGCCAAGCGGGACCTCCCAGCGGACCATCGAGGTCGTCGGATCGATCCCCGCCATGCGCGGCCCCTGGCCAACGATCAGCGTGTTCTTGAACGCCGCGAGAACGCCTGTCTGCGACAGCATCAGCGGATCGCCGGGCCGCTGGAGCTGCCATAGCTTGACGCCGTCGGCGGCATCGAAGGCGTGCACCGAGCGATCGACGCCGAGCACGAAGATGCGACCGCCGGCGACCAGCGGCGCGGTCGCGACGCGCACCGCCAGCGGCTTCTTCCACTTCACCTGCGCGCCGGCGAGCGCCACCAGATCGCCTTCGCGCGTCACGACGGCCGAAGTCGTCCCGTCGCTACCGACTCCGGCCGCGATCTTGCCGCCGATGTTGACTCGCCAGAGCACGCGGCCGGTCTCGGCTTCGACGGCGAGCACCGTCCCGTCGGTCGTGCCGAGGGTCAGCACGTTGCCGTTGACGGCGATGGTGAGCGGGAATTCGACCGCACCGACGCCCAGGTTCCAGGCCGAGCGCACCGTGATCGGCGCAGCGATCGGCTCGAGGTCCTTCGGCTTGGGCTTGTCGGGACCGAACAGAGAACCGAAGAACGAACAGCCGGCGAGGAGGACCGTCGCGGCCGTGCAGGCTGCAAGGCGCGCGCTGCGCGCGGCGGTCACTTCGCCGCCTCGGCGGCGCTTGCGGCGCCAGCCGCCGGCTGCACGCCGAGCAGATTCAACTTGGCCTCGATGAGACGACGGTAGTCGGTCTTGGGATCCATCGCCGACCACGCCTTCTGGTAGGCGGCCTGCGCCTCGGCGTTCTTGCCCTGCGCGAGGAGCACGTCGCCGCGACGATCGGCGACGAGCGCCGCGAACTGCGGACTGTCGACCGCGTCGAGCTGCTTCAGGGCCTCTTCGTACTTGGCGGTGTCGAGCAGCAGGCCGGCCAGGCGCAGGCGGGCGATGGCGCGGTACTCGGCTTCGCCGGCGTTGTCGGCGACCCAAGCGAGGCTCGCCTTCGCCGCGTCGTACTGGCCCTTCTCGGCCGCGACGCGCGCGGCGAGCAGCCCGCCCTGCTGGGTGAACGTCGCGCGCGGGTAGCGGTCCTTCATGTCGGCGAAGATGCGCGTCGCGCGGTCGCTGTCGACTTGCTGCGCGGCGTGCTCCAGCTCGTCGAACAACGCGCCGGCCTTCGCACCTTGGTCGCGCTGGTACAGGTTCCAGCCGTTCCACGCCGCGAACGCGCCGAGGACGAGCACGAGCAGCCAGGTGATGAGGTTGCCGTGCTGTTTCCAGAACGCCTTCAGCTCGTCGAGCTGTTCCTGTTCTTCGAGGTCGAGGTGGGTGGCCATGTCGTTTCGGAGGGCAACCTGTGATTATGAAGGGCGAGCCGCGACACTCTTGAGCAGGACCGCCAGCTCCGCCATCGGCTTGAGAGCGGGCGTGATCTGCGGCGTTTGCTCGCTCTTCAGATCCTTCAGCCCGACTGCGCCACGCGCGAGCTCGTCCGCGCCGAAGATCAGGGCCAGCCTCGCCCCGCTTGCGTTCGCCCGTCTGAACTGCGACTTCATGCTGCCCAGGCCTTCGCCCGAAGCCGCGTGCATCAGCACCGAGAGGCCGAGCGCGCGCAACTCGTCGCAGGTTGTCATGGCGACCGGCAAGGCATCCGCGTCGGGGACGATCGCGTAGACGTCGACCGTCGACGCCGGCATGGGAACACCGACGGCCTCGAGCAACAGCAACATGCGCTCGATGCCCATGCCCCAGCCGACCGCAGGCGTGCGCTTGCCGCCGAGCTGCTCGAACAGGCCGTCGTAGCGGCCGCCGCCGCAGACCGTGCCCTGCGCGCCGAGGCGCTCGGTCACCCACTCGAACACGGTGAGGTTGTAGTAGTCGAGGCCGCGCACGAGGCGCGGGTTGACGCGATAGTCGAGGCCGGCGGCGTCGAGGACGCGCCGCACCGCGTCGAAGTGGGCGAGCGAGTCGGCGCCGAGGAATTCCATCAGCCGGGGCGCCCCTTCGATGATCTCCTGCAGCGCCGGATTCTTGCTGTCGAGGATGCGCAACGGATTGCTGTGCAGGCGGCGCCGCGAGTCGTCGTCGAGGACGTCGATGTGCTGCTCGAAATAGGCGATCAGCGCCGCGCGATGGGCGCTGCGCTCCGCGGCCTGGCCGAGGCTGTTGAGCTCGAGACGCACGTCGCTGCCGACGTCGAGGCCGAGGTCGCGCAGCAGCGCGGCGCACATCAGGATCTGCTCGGCGTCGACGTCCGGCCCGGCGTGGCCGAGCGCCTCGACGTCGATCTGGTGGAACTGGCGATAGCGGCCCTTCTGCGGCCGCTCGTGGCGGAACATCGGAACCTCGCTCCAGAGGCGCAGCGGCCCGTTGTAGAGCGCGTTGTGCTCGATCATCGCGCGCACGATGCCGGCGGTGGCCTCGGGGCGCAGCGTCAGCTTGTCGCCGTTCATCGCGTCCTCGAAGGAATACATCTCCTTCTCGACGATGTCGGTCGACTTCGCCGATGCCGCGCACGAACAGCGCGGTGGGCTCGACGATCGGCGTGCGCACGTTGGCGTAGCCGTAGCGGCGCATCAGCGCGCGCACCTTGTCCTCGAACCACTCCCAGCGCGCCGATTCCGGCGGCAGGATGTCGTTCATGCCCTTGACCCCGCGCAGGGCCTCGTTCGCGACCACTACCCGAACCGCTTCTCGATGTAGTGCTCGACCAGCGCGTGGAACTCCTGGGCGATGTTGTCGCCGCGCAAGGTCAGCGCCTTCTCGCCGTCGATGAAGACCGGCGCTGCCGGCGCCTCGCCGGTGCCCGGCAGGCTGATGCCGATGTCGGCGTGCTTGCTCTCGCCCGGACCGTTGACGATGCAGCCCATCACCGCGACCTTCATCGTCTCGACGCCGGGATAGCGCGCCTTCCAGACCGGCATCTGCGCGCGCAGGTAGTCGTCGATCTGCTTGGCGAGCTCCTGGAACGTGGTGCTCGTCGTGCGGCCGCAGCCGGGACACGCGGTGACGCTCGGGTTGAACGAGCGCAAGCCCGAGCGACTGCAGGATCTCGAGCGCGACGACGACCTCCTGCGTGCGCGCCTCGCCCGGCTGCGGCGTGAGCGAGACGCGGATCGTGTCGCCGATGCCTTCCTGCAGCAGCACGGCGAGCGCCGACGTCGAGGCGACCGTTCCCTTGGTGCCCATGCCCGCCTCGGTGAGGCCGAGGTGCAGCGGATAGTCGCAGCGCCGCGCCAGCGCGCGGTAGACGCTGATCAGGTCCTGCACGCCCGACATCTTGCACGACAGGATGATCTGCTCGGGCGCGAGGCCGATCTCCTCGGCGCGGCGCGCCGAGCCGAGCGCCGAGAGCAGGATCGCGCGTACATGATCTGCTGCGGCGGCTGCGGGTCGGCCGAGCGCGCGTTCTCGTCCATCAGCTCGGTCAGCAGCTCCTGGTCGAGGCTGCCCCAGTTGACGCCGATGCGCACCGGCTTGCCGTAGCGCGCCGCGATCTCGACCATCTGCGCGAACTGGCGGTCGTGCTTGTCGCCCTTGCCGACGTTGCCCGGGTTGATGCGGTACTTCGAGAGCGCCTCGGCGCAAGCCGGAAAGTCGGTCAGCAGCCGGTGGCCGTTGTAGTGGAAGTCGCCGATCAGCGGCACGTCGATGCCCATGCGGTCGAGCTGCTCGCGGATGTAGGGCACCGCGGCCGCGGCCTCGGGCGTGTTGACCGTGATGCGCACCAGCTCCGAGCCGGCGAGCGCGAGCTCCTTGACCTGGATCGCGGTGCCGATCGCGTCGACCGTGTCGGTGTTGGTCATCGACTGCACGCGCACCGGTGCATCGCCGCCGACCGTGACGACGTTCGAACCCCAGGCGACGCGCGCCTGGCGGGTGCGTCGCGGCGCCGGTGCGGCCGGAGCGATGAAGCCGTCTTCGAGCGCGGCGACGTCGGCGCGCAGCGTGCGGGTCTCGTCGAGAGCGCTCATGCTCAGCCTGATGTCGACGCTGCGCGGGCCGGCGCCGCCAGCGGCGCCTGTTCGGCGGCGGTGGAAGTGCGCTCGCCGCCGGGCGGCGCCTGCTCCGGACCCGGAACGATCAGCTCGGCACCGGAGGGATGGGCTCGGCGCCGGGCGGGATGGGCTCGGCGCCGGGCGGCATCGGCTCCGGCTCGGGCACGGTCGCGACGGCCGCGGGCTCGGTGCCTGCCGGTGCGGCGAGCGAGGTCGCAGGCGGCGCGGAAGCGCTCGGAACGGAAGGCGCGCGCGCGGCGCTCGGCGTTGCGCCCCGGCCCGGCCAGTCGAGCTTCGCCAGCCAGCCCGAGGGCAGGAAGTAAAGGCCGAGCGAGGCGGCGAGGATCAGCAGAGTCACCCAGAACACCGGCCCGAGCGTCGGCAACGCGTTGTCACGCTGCCCGACCACGCCGGGTCGGTCGCGAAACGGCGCGTTCAAGCCTTCGCCGACCTGCTCGAGCCGATGTCCGGCCGGCGGCGGCAGCAGCACCAGGACCGCCGCCGGATCGATCTTGAGCGCGCGACACACCGTCTGCGCGAGCGCGCGCGTGAAGGTCGCGTCGGGCAGCGCGTCGAAGCGGTCGGCCTCGAGCAGCTCGAGCTTCTTGGACGTCACCTTGATCGACGCCGCGAGGACCGCGATGTGCAAGCCCTGGCGCTCGCGCGCCTCGCGCAGCAGCCGTCCCGCGCTCGGCGCGGCGCTGTCCGCGACCTCACTCATCGAATGCCCCACGGGCGAAGAACGCCGCCTCGCGTGAATCGGGAAAGCGGTTGCGCAGCTGCGCGCCGAACTCCGCTGCGCCCTGGCGGTTGCCGAGCTTGGCTTCGATCCGCGCCGCGAGCCACAGCGTCTGCGCGTTGGCGACCTCGGGACGCGCATTGACGCGGCGGATGTAGAAGCGGGCACGCTCGTAGTCGCCGCGCCGATACAGCACCTCGGAAAGGTTGGTCGCGGTGAACGGGCTCGTCGGGTCGAGCTCGTAGGAGCGCGCGAGCGAGGCTTCGGCGGCGGCGAGCTCGCCGGCGTGCGCCTGGCACACGCCCTGGGCGAGCAGCGTCCGTGCGGTGCCGCGGTACTGGGGAACCGCAAGAGCTTGGCTGAACATCGCGAACGACTCGGGATAGCGCTTCTGCTGGCACAGGTACCAGGCGTAGTTGTGCATCGCGTCGGCGTCGCGCGCGTTGAGCTGCAGGGCACGCTTGAAGCTCTCCTCGGCGAGAGCCTGCTCGCCGAGGTTGGTGTAGATCAGGCCGCGCAGGTTGTACGCCTCGCCGTAGTTCGGATCGGACGCGATCGCGATCTGGACCTGCTCGAGCGCGGTGTTGAGCTGGCCGCGGCCGAAGTAGGCCGACGCGAGCTCCATCCGCGCCCGCGCACGCTTTTGCGCGTCGGCTTCCTCGGAAGGGAGCTTGTCCGGAGTGCCCGCGACCTGAACCGTTCGCTGCTCGGTCGAGCAGGCCGCGAGCAGCGCGCTGAGCGCACCGGCGAGCAGGAGGCTGCGGACTGCGATCGGCACGCCTGTACTCATGGCCGATGGCCGGGACGAGCGGCAGCGCCGGCGCGGCGCCGCGACGCCGGCGCGGCGACGCGCACCGGCGTCGCGCGCGCGCGCCGCTCGGCGACCCGCGTGCGGTCCTGCACTTCGCCGGCGAGCTGCCCGCATGCAGCGGCGATGTCGTCGCCGCGGGTCTTGCGCACCGTCGTGACGATCCCGCCTTGCTGCAGCACTTCGGCGAACTCCGCGATGCGCGCCGGCGCTGAACGCTTCAGGCCCGACGCCGCGAACGGGTTGAACGGGATGAGATTGACCTTGCTCGGCAGCCCCGGACGCGCGGCGCTGCCGTCGCCGCGCAGCAACCGCAGCAAGGCCTGGGCTTGCGCCGGCGAATCGTTGATGCCGTCGAGCATGCAGTATTCGATCGTGATGAAGTCGCGCGGCGCGCGCTCGAGATAGCGGCGCGCCGCGGCGAGCAGCTCGGCGATCGGGTACTTGCGGTTGAGCGGCACCAGGTCGTCCCTCAGAGCATCGTCGGGAGCGTGCAGCGAGATCGCGAGCGCGACCGGGCAATCGGCACCGAGCCGCTCGATCATCGGCACGACGCCGGAGGTCGACACCGTCACGCGCCGGCGCGACAGGCCGTAGCCGTGGTCGTCGAGCATGGTCCTGAGCGCCGGCACGAGCGCACCGTAGTTCTGCAGCGGCTCGCCCATGCCCATCATCACGACGTTCGTGATCGCGCGCTCGCCTTCGCGCAGGGCGAGGCGGCGGCGCAGCGTGAACTCGGCATGCCAGAGCTGGGCCACGATCTCGGCCGTCGTCAGGTTGCGGCTGAAGCCCTGGTGGCCGGTCGCGCAGAAGCGGCAGTTGACCGCGCAGCCCGCCTGCGACGAAATGCAGAGCGTGCCGCGCCCCGTCTCGGGGATGAACACCGTCTCGACCGCGTCGCCGGCGCCGACGTCGAACAGCCACTTGACCGTGCCGTCGTGCGCGACCTGCTCGCTCGCGACCGGCAGCGCGACGACTTCGGCCGCGGCGATCAGCTTGTCGCGGAACGACTTCGCGAGGTTCGTCATCGCCGCGAAGTCGTGCTCGCCGCGCTGGTGCATCCAGCGGTACAACTGGGTCGCGCGAAACGCCTGCTCGCCTTGTTGCTCGCACCAGTCCCCGAGCGCGTCGCGGTCGAACTGGAGGAGGTTCACCATCCGACGTGCCGCCTCAACGGCTGTGCAGGTCCATGCCGGCGAAGAAGAACGCGATCTCGACCGCGGCGGTCTCGGTGGCGTCGGATCCATGCACGGCGTTGGCGTCGATGCTCGCCGCGAAGTCGGCGCGTATCGTTCCCGCGGCGGCCTTCTTCGGATCGGTGGCCCCCATCAGCTCGCGGTTCCTGGCGATCGCCGACTCGCCTTCGAGGACCTGGATCATCACCGGCCCGGAAATCATGAACGAGACCAGGTCGCTGAAGAATGGCCGAGCGCGGTGCACGGCGTAGAACGCCTCGGCCTCGGCGCGCGACAGATGCGCCATCTTCGAGGCGACGACCTTGAGCCCGGCGCCTTCGAAGCGGGCGTAGATCTGGCCGATGACGTTCTTCGCGACCGCATCGGGCTTGATGATCGAGAGGGTGCGTTCCAGCGCCATGGCTTGTTTCTCCGGGGTCCTGGGCAAAGCCTTCAATTGTAGAGGGCCGAGCGCCCTCGGACAGCCTCAGCGGCCGCGCCGACCACCGCCGTAGCCGCCGCCGTTGCCGCCGCCTCCTCCGAAGCCGCCTCCCCCGAAGCCGCCACCGCCACCGCCACCGCCGGCCACCGCCGCCCCGACCGCGGTTCTTGCGGTGGAATGCGTCGGCACCGATGTAGCCGACCGAAGTCTGGAGCGGATCGGGTTCTTTCGGATTGCCCTTCGGGCCGACTGGGCGCGGCGCACTGCCGCCGGCGCCGAAGCCGCTGTTCGGGCCGATACGGCGACCTTGCACGAAGCGATGGTCGAAGGTCTGCTGGAGCGGATTGGGGATGCGGCTCGGATCGAAGTCGTCGTCCTCGTCGCGGTCTTCGCCGCTCGTTTTGCGGCCGCTCGTTTTGCGGCCGATCGTTTTGCGGCCGATCGTTTTGCGGCCGATCGTTCGCAGCGCGCGCTTCCGGGCGCGCGTCGTCGCCGCGCCGCGGGCGCTGGCGATCGTTCTGAGGCCGCTCGTTCTGG
Organism: uncultured Acidimicrobiia bacterium; assembly: GCA_963821725.1. Taxonomy (GTDB): domain Bacteria; phylum Actinomycetota; class Acidimicrobiia; order Acidimicrobiales; family JACDCH01; genus DATAES01. The sequence goes on along the minus strand of CAWGFA010000010.1, from coordinate 163,587 downwards.
CCACGGGGGCCGCGCTGGTCGTCGCGGCGCTTGCCACCGTCGCCCGCGCGCTCTTCGCCGCGCTCGCCGGAATTGCCGCTCGCCAGGCGCCGGATTGCGCGCACGTCGTTCTCGTCGAGGTCGACCCACGCACCGCGCTTCAATCCGTGCGGCAGGACGACCGTTCCGTAGCGGATCCGGATCAAGCGACTCACCGTCAGGCCGACCGCGTCGAAGAGCTTCCTCACCTCGCGGTTGCGCCCTTCCGTGATGACGACGCGGTACCACTCGTTGAGTCCTTCGCCGCCGCCGTTCTCGATCGACTTGAACGCCGCGCGCTGGCCGTCGATCTCAACGCCTTCGAGCAGCTTCGCGCGCGCCTCGTCTTCCAGATGACCCACGACCCGGACCGCGTACTCGCGCTCGACGCCGAAGCGCGGATGCATCAGCTGGTTGGCGAGGCCGCCGGAGGTCGTGAAGAGAAGCAGCCCTTCGGTGTTGATGTCGAGCCTGCCGACCGACTGCCACTTGCCCTGCTGAAGGCGCGGCAGGCGCCGGAACACGGTCGGCCGATGCTGCGGGTCGTCGTTCGTGACGATCTCGCCGACGGGCTTGTGGTAGGCGATGATGCGCGCCGGCGGCGGAACGATGCGCAGGCGCACCGGCTTGCCGTTGACCTCGACGCGATCGCCGAACGAGATCCGCTGGCCGGTATGCGCGGGCTCGCCGTTGACGGTGATCTTGCCGTCGGCGATCAGATCTTCCATGTCGCGACGCGAACCGACCCCGGCCTGCGCGAGCACCTTGTGCAACTTCGGCGCGTCGGGCTCGGGCGCGAGGACGCGCTTGCTCGGCTCTTCGGGCTCGGCGAGCGCCGCGGCCTCGGCGACCTCCAGGTCGAACTCGCCAGAGAGGACTTGCGCGAACACCTCGGTCGCCTCGGGCGGCGGCACGGGCTGGAGGTGGCGCGGCAGCGGCCCTTCGAAGTTGGGCGGCAGCGCCAGCGCGCGGCCGCGGTCGTCGCCGCGGTCGCGCTCGCGGCGGCGGTCGCGGCGGCTGCGGCGCCGCCCGCTGCGCTCGCCTTGCGAAGCACCGTCGCCGGGCTCGCTTTCGGCATCGCCTTCGCGCGGGGCACTGTCGTGCGCGCGGTTGTCGGCGGGCACCGCTGTTGCAGGTTCGGCTTCGACGGCGGTGTCGCCGGGGAGCAATGGGTCGGCAGGAGCGTTCATGCGTGCGGTTCCAGGGCAGCTGCGTCGGCCGCAGGTTGATCGAGCGCGGGTTCGCGATCGGCATCGGCCGCGCCCTCGACGAACGAGAGCGAACCTTGCGTCTCGCCTTCGCCGATCACTGCGGCAATCGGCTCGCCATCGGCGCCGGCGAGGGTCGGCAGCTGCTCGAGCGAGGACAGGCCGAGATCGTCGAGAAATTGGCGCGTCGTGGCGAGCAACGCAGGCCGCCCGGGCGCCTCGCGGTAGCCGATCGCCTCGATCCAGCCGCGGTCCTCGAGCTGCTTCATGACCGAGCCCGCGACGGCGACGCCGCGGATGTCCTCGATGTCGCCGCGCGTCACCGGCTGGCGGTAGGCGATGATCGCGAGCGTCTCGAGCACCGCGCGCGAGTAACGCGGCGCGCGCTCGGGGTCGAGTCGCGTCAGATACGAGGCCATCTCGGGGCGCGTCTGGTAGCGCCAGCCGCTCGCCACCGTCACCAGCTCGAACGCCTTGCCGCCGCATTCGCTGGCGAGCTCGTCGAGAAGAGTGCGCAGCGTGTCGTTGCCGACCTCGCCGGCGAACAGGGCGTTCATGTCGCGCAGCGCCATCGGCTGGCTGGAGCAGATGAGCGCTGCCTCGAGGACGCGCTTGGCATCCAGGGTGTTCATGTCGTCGTGAAATCCTCGGCCGCGTCGCGGCGCGGCTGTCGGCACGTCCGGGGACGCGGCGGTTCGGCAGAGTCTGCCGGGGGTTGCTTGCACCCTCGGGTGCGGTCACGTCTCGATGGTCTCGCCGAGCGGCCCGGCCGGGCGCTTCACGCCGCTGGCCCGCTCGCATCGAAAGGGAATTCGCCGATTGTACCGAACCGCGGCCCCGCCGGGGCTTCAGCCCCCGTCCGGCGCGACGACCTGGCCCCAAGCGTGAGCGAAGTCGCTCGGCGGCTCGGATCGAAACGTCAGCGGCGCGCCGGTCTTCGGGTGGGCGAACGCGAGCTCGGCTGCGTGCAGCGCCTGTCGCTCCATGCCGAGCGCGGCAGAGCCGCCGTAGAGGCGGTCGGCGACGAGCGGCAGCCCGGCGCGCGCGAGATGGACCCGGATCTGGTGCGTGCGGCCGGTGTGCAGCGTGCAGCGCAGCGCCGCGAAGCCCGCGCTGACGGCGACGCGTTCGACGTCGGTCCGCGCCGGCTTGCCCGACGCCACGACCGCCATCCGGGTGCGCAGCCTCGGGTCGCGGCCGATCGGCGCATCGATCGTCCAGCGCGACTGGAACGGCGTCCCATGCGCGATCGCGAGATAGCGGCGATGCACCTCGCGCGCCGCGATCGCCCGGGTCAGGGCCGTCACCGCGGCGAGCGTTCGCCCGACGACCATCAACCCCGAGGTGTCCTTGTCGAGCCGGTGGACGATCCCGGCACGCGGCAGCGCGGCGCTCGCCGGATCGCGCGCGAGCAGCGCGTTCAGCACCGTGCCCGACCAGTTGCCTGCGGCCGGGTGGACGACCATCCCGGCCGCCTTGTCGATCACGAGCAGTTCGGTGTCTTCGTGGATCACCGCGAGCGGCAGCGATTCGGCGCGATAGGCGCGGCTTTCGGCGGTCGGCTGCAGGCGCACCGCGACCCGCTGGCCGGCGCGCACGCGCTGCGCCGCGCCCGTCGCGGCTGCCCCGTCGAGCGTCACCCAGCCGTCCTTGATCAATTGCTGCAGATGGGTGCGCGAGAACTCCGGGGCGATGGCGACGAGCGCCTTGTCGAGCCGCTCGCCATGCTGCGCGGCGGCGACGCGTGCATCGCGCTCCTCGACGGCGGCCGCATCGACACCGTCGCCGTCGGTGTCCACGGCGAGCGCACCGCCATGCTCGAGAAAGGGAGCCTCGGCCATATAAGATTCGGACCCGTCCTTTCGGCGCATCGCCCCTGCGCCCATTCCGCCTGCCCGCATGAGAACGAAAACCCCGTCCCCGCGCTTCCTGATCGCAGTGTCGGCGATCTCGCTGGCCGCCGCCCTCGCCGGCTGCGACACGACCCGCGACGACACCGCGAAGTGGACGCCCGAGCGCCTCTACAGCGAAGCCAAGGAAGAGGCGGCATCCGGCAACTACGAGAAGGCCGTCAAATACCTGGAGCGGCTCGAGGGCCGCGCGGCCGGCTCGGTGCTCGCCCAGCAGGCGCAGATCGAGCGCGCCTACTACCTCTGGAAGAGCGGCGAGAAGGCGCAGGCGCTGTCGACGCTCGAGCGCTTCATCAAGCTGCATCCGACCAGCCCCGCGCTCGACTACGCGCTCTATCTGCAGGGCCTGGTCAACTTCAACGACAACCTCGGTCTGCTCGGCAACCTGGCGAGCCAGGATCTCTCCGAGCGGGACCAGCAAGCGTCACGCGACTCGTACCAGTCGTTCCGCCAGCTCGCCGAGCAGTTCCCGCAGTCGATCTACGCCGAAGACGCGCGCATGCGGATGAACTACATCGTCAACTCGCTCGCCGCCTACGAGGTGCACGTCGCGCGCTACTACCTGCGCCGCGGCGCCTACGTCGCCGCCGCCAACCGGGCGCAGCAGGCGGTGCAGGAGTTCCAGCGCTCGCCGTCGACCGAGGAAGCGCTGATCATCCTGGCGCAGAGCTACGACAAGCTCGGCCTGGTGGAGCTGCGCGACGACGCCGAACGCGTGCTGATGGTGAACTTCCCCAACTCGTCGCTCGACGCCGACCTCGCGAGCTGGCGCAAGACGCCGTGGTGGAAGATCTGGTGAGGCGCGCGCCAGCGCCGCGCAGCCCCTAGCGTTCGACCGCGGCGCCGGCGAGCTCGTGCAGCCAAGCGATCGCGTCGGCCTCGTCGTCGACGCGCGTCATCGGCGGCAACGCCGCGAACAGGCGGCGCCCGTAGGCCATGGTCGCCATGCGCGGATCGCAGACGACGAGAAGGCCCTGGTCGGTTTCGCTGCGGATCAGCCGGCCAGCGCCCTGCTTCAGCGCCACCGCCGCCTCGGCAACGAAGTACGCGCCGAACGCGTTGCGGCCCTCGGCCTCTAGCCGCTGCACGCGTGCCTCGACGAGCGGATCGTTGGGCGGCGGAAACGGCAGCTTGTCGATGACGACGCACTGGAGCCGCGCGCCCGGGACGTCGACGCCTTCCCAGAAGCTCTGCGAGCCGACCAGAACGGCGCGCGGCGCGTCGAGGAAGCGCTGCATCAGCTGGCGCTTCGATCCTTGGCCCTGCACCAGCACCTCGATCTCGTCGCCTTCGGCATCGAATGCCGCGCGCAATTGCGCGCCGACGGCCTGCAGCGAGCGCAGCGTCGTCGTCAGCACGAACGTGCGGCCGCCGAGCGCGCGCGCGCAGCGGCCGGCGAGCCGGGCGACCGCGTCGGCGTGGCCGGGCTCGCTCGGCTTCGGGAACGAGCGCGGCACCCAGACGCGTGCGTTCGCCCGGTAGTCGAACGGACTGCCGAGCCGGACGATGCGTGCATCCTCGAGACCGGCAGGCTCGGTGAACCAGGAGAGGCGATCGTCGTCGCCGAGCGTCGCCGACGTGAAGATCCACGCCTTTGGCCCGCTGCGCATCTGCTCGCCGAGCGCTTCGCGGATGTCGAGCGGCGACTCGATCAGGCGCACCTGATGCGCGAGCAGGTCGATCCAGCGGATCTGCCCGGCGCGCGGCCGTTCGCCGAACGCGACCGCGAGCTCGGCGAGGCGGCAGGCGCGCTCATGCAGGCGGACGAAGTCGGGCGCGAGCTCGCTGACCGTGGCGAGTGCCGCGGCCGCGCCGCGGCACGCCGCGCCGACGCGCGCGAGCGCGGCGACGAAAGCAGGCGCATCGCGCCGCTCGGCCCAGCGCAGCTTGATCGCGCCGCGCAGCTCCCCGAGGTCGCCGTGCGCGGCGATCCGGAGCTCGCGCGCCGCGTGGTCGCATGCGGCGGCGAGCTCTTGCCATTGCACCAGCCCGCGCGCCTGCTGCAGGCCGGCCGCAAGCAAGTCGCGCGCGAAGTCGATCAGCTGCGCCGAGCCGAGCGTGGTGCCGAGAAACTGCACGCCGGCTTCGCCGAGCTGGTGCGCCTCGTCGAAGATCGCCACCTCGACGCTCGGCAGCAGCTCGGCGACGCCGCTGTCGCGCAGCGCCATGTCGGCGAAGAACAGGTGATGGTTGACGACGACGACGTCGGCAAGCATCGCCTCGCGCCGCGCCTTCATCACGTGGCAACGGCGATGCTCCGGGCACTCGCTGCCGAGGCAGTTCTCGCGCGACGAGGTCACCAGCGGGATGACGCTGCTGCGCTCGTCGAGGCCGCCGAGCTCGGCGAGGTCGCCGCTCGCGGTCGTCTGCGCCCAAGCCTCGACCTTGGCGAGCGCGCGCACCGCGAAGCGGTCGGGCAGCTGCGCGTCGTGACGGGCGCGGCCGAGCCGGTGCAGGCACAGGTAGCTCGCGCGGCCCTTGAGCAGGGCGACGCTCACCGGCAGCTGGAGCGCGCTGCGCAGGCGCGGCAGATCGCGCACGAAGAGCTGGTCCTGGAGCGTCTTGGTCGCCGTGCTGAGCAAGGTGCGCGCACCGCTCAGGAGCGCCGGCACGAGATACGCGAAGGTCTTGCCGACTCCCGTGCCCGCCTCGACGACGAGGGCGCTCCGCTCCTCGATCGCGTCGGCGACCGCGAGCGCCATCTCGCGCTGGACGGCGCGCTCGGCGTGATTCGCATCGACCGCCGCGAGGGCGCCGTTCGCACCGAGCGCGCGCCCGACCGCATCGTGCAGCGATGGCGACGACGCCTGCCGCTCGGCGACCGTCGACGTCATGCAGGCCGCAGCGGCTCGAGCTCGCTTTCGAGACGAGTGATCTTGTCGCGCAGGACCAGGCGGCGCTTCTTCAACCGTCGCAAGGTGAGGTCGTCGGTGGTCGCGTCGAGCAGCGCGCGATCGATCAGATCGTCGAGGTCGGCGTGCTCGATGCGCAGCTCGATCAGCTGGCGCGGCAGGGAGTGCAGTTCATCGTCCATGGACAGCTCCGACGCGCGACTAGTTCGCGGTTTTGGGCCCTTGGGACAGTATCAAACCGATTATAGTTTTCGGCCATGAGTACCTCGAGCCTCGGTTACCGGCTGTCCGCGACGACCGGTATCCACCGGGGCGACCGCGCGTACCAGCAGGACCAGGTTCAGATCCTCCCCCATGCGCGAGTCCCCGGCTGCGTCATGGGCGTTCTCGCCGACGGGATGGGAGGAAAGAGCGGCGGCCGCAAGGCCGCCGACCAGGTCATCCTCACCGCCCAGCAGCTGTTCGAGCGCTATTCGCCGACCCGGGACGACCCCGCCGAGGCGCTCAAGCAGCTCGTCCTCGAGGCCCACCTGATGATCAAGCTGACGGCGATCACCTCGGAGGAGGAGCCGCACAGCACGATCGCCGCCTTCCTCATCAGCCCGACGCGCGAGTGCGAATACGTCCATGCGGGCGACTCGCGCATCTACCACTTCCGCAACGCCGAGATGGTGAGCCGCTCGATCGACCACTCGTACGTGCAGCGCCTGGTCGACGAGCGCCAGATCACCGAGGAAGAAGCGAACAGCCACCCGCAGTCGAACCTGCTCACCGGCTGCCTGGGAACGTTCCAGGACCCGCCCTTGTCGCAGAGGCACATCGAACGGCTCGAGATCGGCGACAGCGTGCTGTCGTGCAGCGACGGCCTCTGGCACTACTTCACGCCGCGCGAGCTCGGCGCGATCGTCCACGCGCTGCCGCCGCGCGAGGCGACCGAGATGCTGGTCGGCAAGGCGCGCCAGCGTGCGCGCGGCTCGGGCGACAACCTCTCGCTCGCGCTGGTCCGGGTCGAGCAACTGACCTGAGGGTCAGCGCGCCGGCACCGACGCCGGAACCGGCAACGGCGCCGCCGCAGGATGGTCCTTGAGCCGCGCGGCGGTCTCTTCCTCCACCTTCTGGCGATGCTCCTCCGCCTGGCGCACGCGCGTCTCGTAGCTCGCCCGGCTCTGCGCCTCGCGCTCGCTCCGCTCGGCCGCCGAGGGCGTGCGACTCCGCCCCTGCTCGATGGTCACGCCCGCACGCGCGGGCCGCTCGAAGGGCGCGCCGCCCCGCACCGGAGCGCTGGCTCCGCTCTCGCGCCGAGGCTCGAGCGAGCGCGGCGCCTCGGCGGTCGGAGCCGAGGCGGCGCGTGCCGCCCGCTCCTCGTCGCGCCGGGCATCGTCTGCTGCCTTCGCGGCGAGCTCGGCGCGCCTTGCCGCGGTCTGCTCGCGGCGCTCTGCCTCGTCGAGCGCGAGCTGACGCGCGCGCAGTGCATCGAGACCTTGCCGGCGATCGCGCTTGGCCTCGTCGACGCACGAGGTGACGATGAAGCGCGTCTTGCATTCGCGCTCCCGCGCAGCGTAGCGAGCCTCGATCTCGGCGCGCTCGCGCGTGATCGCGGCGCGCTCGGCCTGCTCGGCAGCGCTTGCCGCGGCCGCGAGCGACGGCGCGAGCGCCGCGCATGCGAGCAGCCACGGCACCGGGCGCCGCGAGCGATGCGAGCGATGGCGATTCATGTGAGCGACGTGTCGACGCTGCGGCGTGCCTCGGCGAGGAATTCGGCGGACCGCATCTCGCGCAGCCGCGAGACGGTGCGCGGGAACTCGTGCACCAGCGGTCCCTCGGTGTACAACGCCTCGGGCTCGACCTCGGCCGACATGATGAGCTTGACGCGGCGGTCGTAGAGAACGTCGATCAGCCAGGTGAAGCGGCGCGCTTCCGAGGCCAGCCGCGGCGACATCTGCGGCACGCCCGACAGCAGCAGCGTGTGGAACTGGGTCGCGAGCTCGAGATAGTCGTTCTGCGACCGCGGGCCGCCGCAGAGCTGGCGGAAATCGAACCACACGACCCCGCCGGCGCGGCGGCGCGCGCGGATCTCGCGGTGCTCGATCTTCAGGATAGGGCTCTCGTCCCTGGCCTCCGCGAGGCGCTCGAAGGCTTTCGTCATCGCCCGGTCCGCCTCGGGCCCGAGCGGCGAGTGGTAGAGCTCGACCGCCTGCAGCGTCGCCTGCCGATAGTCGGTCGGCCCGTCGACGCTCACGATCTCGAGCTTGTCCTTCAGCAGCTCGATCGCCGGCAGGAGACGCTCGCGATGCAGCCCGTTCGGATAGAGGCCGTCGGGCGGGAAGTTCGACGTCGTGACGATGCTGACGCGATTGGCGAACAGCGCCTCGAGCAGCCGGTGCAGGATCATCGCATCCGTGATGTCGGCGACATGGAACTCGTCGAGGCAGACGAGGCGGAATCGCCGCGCGACCGACTTGCCCAGCTGCTCGAGCGGATCGCTCGTCCCGCTCATCTCGGTGACCAGCTTGCGCGACCGCGCCGCAGCACAGTAGGTGCGGTGGACAGGGTCCCGGACGACGAACCCGGCGTCCTCCAGAACCGCGAGGGTCGCGTGCGCCGACACGATGTTCATGCCGAGGTGGCTGGCCAGCTCACTGATCCTGAATGCCCGCAACGGATTCGCGGTCAGGAAGGTGACGATCGAGACCGCCCGGGACAGCGCGGCTGCGCACAGCGCGCGAGCCATGGACGGTGACCGTAGCCGCGCCTTCGCATTCGGCGCGGTCCTTCTCCTTGACCGAAAGAATCTTTTGTTATAGCAATGCGCGATGAGCCGAGCGATGGTGTTCAACGGCGACGGGACATGGGAGATCCGCGACCTCCCCGTGCCCGAGCCACGGCCGGGCGGGGCGGTCTTGCGGGTCGAGGCGACTGGCCTGTGCCACAGCGACATCGATCACTTCCACGGTCACGTCCACACCTCGTGGGGGGGTGCGTTCCCGTCGATCGCGGGCCACGAGATCGTCGGTCGCATCGAGACGGATCACGGCCGAGGCGGCCGCGGACCTGGGGCGTGAAGGAGGGCGACCGGGTCGCGGTGACCGAGCTGGTCGTGACGCCTGAGGGGTACCGCATCTACGGCCACGACTTCTCCGTCGACGAGGGCTCTGGTCTCTACGGCGGCTTCGCCGAGCACCTCGAGCTGCTTCCCGGTTCCGCGCGTGTTCCGCTTCGCGAGGACCTACCGGCCGAGGAGCTCACGGTGTTCGAGCCGTTGAGCTGCGCGGTGACGTGGGTCGCTCCGGTGAAGCCCGACGACGTCGTCGTGATCGAAGGCCCCGGCCACATGGGCATGGCGACCATCGTCGCCGCCCGCACCGCCGGCGCGCGAGAGGTGATCGTGACCGGGACTCGGCACGCGACGCGTTCCGTCTCGACTGCGCACTGAAGATCGGCGCCGACCACGTCATCGACGTGGAGGCGAACGATCCGGTCGGCGCGGGTGCGCGAGATCACCGGCGGGCGCCATGGCGGACGTCGTCATCGACGCCGCCGCTGGGAACCCGATCACGGTCAACGTCGCGATGGACCTCGTCCGCAAGGGCGGTCACGTCGTCATCGCCGGGATGAAGGACCGCCCGTTGGAGGGCTTCAACAGCGACTGGATCCCGACCCGGCGCATCACGCTCCACCCCGGCGCCGGTCTCGACGCCAAGACGGCGGTCGAGCTCATCAACGACGATCGCGTGCCCACCGCCGAGATGCTGGGCGACGTCTTCTCCCTCGAGCGCTTCGAAGAGGCATTCGCGCTTCTTCGCCCGAACGACGCCGGGCCGCGACTCGGTCCGTGTCGCCCTGCGGCTCACGTAGTCGTCCACGCAAATCCAGGAGGAAACGATGGTCGACGCCGACGAGCTGTACCGCGAGATCATGACCATGGAGCCGCCGAAGGCGTCGACACCGTTCGAGGCTGCCACGCGTGACTTCGTCTTCGGCCAGGTGTGGCCGCGGCCCGGGCTGACCCGCAAGGAACGCCGCTGGGTCACGCTCACCTGCGTCGCCGCCGCCGACTCGCCGTGGCCGATCGAGGACCACGTCTACGCCGCGCTCAACAGCGGCGACATCGCGCTCGAGGAGATGCTCGAGTTCATCCTGCAGTTCGCCGTCTACTGCGGGTGGCCCAAGGCGGCGCACTGCGAGGGCGTCATCCATCGTCAGTCGAGCCGCATCAACGACGAACGCGGCCAGACAGTGGAGCCGTGGCCGATGCTCTCGAACGACGCGCTCGGGTTCGAGGAGTTCGACAAGCGACTCTTCCGCGGCGCCCAGGAGTTCGCGGACGTCAATCTTGATGCCCGCGCCCCGACCGCTGTCGCCGTACCGCCACGCAGGGATCCTCAACTTCGTCTTCGGTCACGTGTGGCAGCGCCCCGGCATCACGCCGTCACGAGCGCAGGATCATCACCGTCGCCGCGTGCGCGGTCGACGACTCACCGACGCCGTTGAAGACCCATGTCGCCGCCGCCGTCCACTCGGGCGACGTCAGCCGAGACGAGATGGACGAGATCATCCTCCAGTTCTCCGCGTACTACGGCTTCCCGAAGGGCGAGGCCCTCCAGGACGCCGCCGAAGCCGCGTTCGCGGAGATGCCGGACATCGACCTCGACGAATGGCGCCGCCAAGCGGAGGCCACGCCATGGGACGTGTCGCCGGTGACGCCGGTCCAGATCTGGGAGCCGACGAAGTGACCGCAGCGCTCGCCTCCTTTCCCGGACGATGACCAGAACGGGGTTCATCGGCCTCGGCAGCCAAGGCGGACCGATGGCGCGACGACTCGTCGACAGTGGTCTATCCGCTGACGTCTGGGCTCGGCGTCCGGCAACGATCGAGCCGTTCTCGGACACAGCGGCATCAGTGGCGGCGACTCCCGGCGGATGTCGGCGCCGCGAGCGACGTCGTCGGCATCTGCGTGATGGGCGACGCCGACGTCGAGGACGTCCTGCTACGTCCCGACGGCGTGCTCGAGGGCATGGCCCCGGGTGGCGTCGTCGCGATCCACTCGACGATTCATCCCGACACATGCGTTCGAGTCGCCGAGATCGCGCACCGCCGCGGCGTGACCGTCATCGACGCGCCGGTGAGCGGCGGGCGGCGGCGCGGCGCGCACAGGCAAGCTCGTCGTGATGGTCGGGGGCGAGGACGCCGACCTCGACCGATGCCGTCAGGTCCTCGAGACCTACGGCGATCCTGTCATCCACCTCGGACCGCTCGGCAGCGGTCAGATGGCGAAGCTCGTCAACAACCTCTTGTTCACCGCGCTCGTCACCGTGGCGCTCGAGACCTTCGACTTCGCCGACGTGCTCGGCATCGACCGCGCCGCTCTGGCGCGGGTGCTGGCCAACGGCAGCGGCGGCACGCAGAGCGGCCGCCATCCTCGCCGGATCCGGCTTCGACCTCTCGGGGATGCAGGAACGAGTCGACAACGCTCGACAAGGACGTCCGGCTCGTACGCGACCTCGCCCACGACCGCGACGCCCCACAGCCGCCGAACATCGCTGCGCTCGCGCAGCAGACGCTGGCAACGCTGACCACACCCGCGACTTCGTAAGCGTCCGTCGGCACGTCCCGAGGGCAACCGGCGTCCGCCCCGCGACCGTTCCCGATGACGATCGACCGATGAGGTCGGCTGACTCGCGACGTCGTACGAGCATGAGCAGCTTCGATACCGAGAAGGTCGAGCGACTGCGGACCGCGATGGCGCACCATGTCGAGCAGGATCGGGTCGGGCGGCGTGGCGTGGCTCGCCGCTCGTGGCGACGACGTCGCATGTCGGGCGTGGCAGGGAGCCTGACCCGGGGCGAACCGGAACCCGATCGCGCGGGACAGCATGTTCCGGATCGCGTCGATGACCAAGCCGATCGTTGCGGTCGGAGCGTTGGTGCTGGTCGAGGAGTGCCGGCTGCGGCTCGACGATCCGGTCGACGACCTGCTGCCGGAGCTCGCGGATCGCCGGGTGCTCGTCGACGGCCGTGGTCCCCTCGACGGTGACACCGTCCCGGCCCGACGGCCGATCACGGTGCACGACGTGCTCACGTTCCGATTGGGACTCGGGATGGACTTCGAGGCACCGTGGCCGCAGCCGTTGCTCACGGCGATGGACTGAGCTCGGTCTCGGTGCCGGCCCTCCCGAACCGCAGGTGCCGCCGCCGCCCGACGAGTGGATACGTCGGCTGTCCACGCTGCCGCTGCTCTACCAGCCCGGCGAGCGCTGGTTGTACAACACCGGCGCCGACGTGCTCGGCGTGCTGATCGCCCGCGGCCGCGGGTCGACCGCTGGAGGAGTTCCTCCGCGCGCGCGTGTTCGAGCCGCTCGGGATGGTCGACACCGGGTTCTCGACGGTCGACGTGGACCGCCTCGGGTCCTGCTACGGCACCGACCCGGGTACCGGGATCCGTCGGTGTACGACCCGCCTCGACGGCCAGTGGGCCGACACCGCCGGAGTTTCCGTCCGGGGGCGGCGGCCTCGTCTCCACCCTCGACGACCTGCTACGCGTTCGGCCGCATGCTGCTGCGCCGGCGGTCGACTGCCGCGACGGATCGCGCCTGCTGTCCCGCGCCTCGGTGGAGGCGATGACCACCGATCACCTCGGCGTCGAGCCTGGCGTGGGCGGACCCTCCCCCGACGGCTCGCAGGGCTGGGGCTTCGGCGTCAGCGTGCAGGTCCGACGCCGCGGTCTCGGGCCGACGCCCGGGGGCTACGGGTGGGCCGGCGGGCTCGGCACCTCATGGGCCAACGACCCCGCGAAGGATCTCGTCGGCATCGTGCTCACCACCGACATGTTCGTCAGCGCGTTCCCGCCACCGGCGGTCATCCAGGACTTCTGGACCTGCGTGTACGCCGCGATCGACGACTGACCACCGTGCGTCGATTGCGTACGAGGAGGACGACGACATGACAGCGACCGAGGTAGTCGCCGAGCTCGATGCTCGGTTCAGCGCGCCCGACGCAGCAGCGACGTCATGGGCGGACGTCCGCGCCCTGCTCGAGAGCGCCGAGCTCTTCTGGATCTCGACGGTCCGGGTCGACGGCCGTCCTCACGTCACGCCGTTGACCGCGGTCTGGCGAGAGCGTGCCATCTACTTCTGCACGGGCGCGGGCGAGCAGAAGGGCGTCAACCTTCGGAGCAACCCGAGCTGCGCGCTCACCACCGGCAACAACGAGTGGAAGTCGGGTCTCGACGTCGTGATCGAAGGAGCCGCGGTGCGGGTGGTCGACGACGGACTGCTCCACGTGCTTGCCCGTGCATGGGAATCGAAGTACCGGGGCGAGTGGCACTACGAGGTCCGCGACGGCGCCTTCCGTCACGAGGCCGGTGAGGCGCTCGTGTTCGAAGTCGTCCCGGTCAAGATCCTTGCGTTCGCGAAAGGCGACTTCGCGCAGACTCGCTTCACGTTCCAATCGGACTCGTAGCCCGGGTGGAGCCGTAGCGGTGGTCGATCGCGTCATGCGACAGACTGCAGCCCATGTCGATGATGACACCCTTCGAGGTTCGGATCTCCGACCACGAAGCGAACGACCTTCGCGAACGTTTGGCACGGACGCGTTGGCCTGACGCAGAGACGGTGGACGACTGGACCCAGGGTGTCCCGCTCGCCTACGTACGCGAGCTGTGCGACTACTGGCATGACGGCTACGACCTCGACGCGGCGCAAGCGCGGTTCAACGCCTTTGCGCAGTACCGCACTGCGATCGACGGACTCGACATCCACTTTCTCCACGTGCCGTCGCCGCACCCGGATGCGCTCGCCCTCGTGATCACGCACGGATGGCCGGGGTCGGTCGCCGAGTTCCACGAGGTCATCGGACCGTTGACCGATCCGGTGGCGCACGGTGGAGATGCGCGTGACGCGTTCCACGTCGTGTGCCCGTCGCTCCCCGGCTACGGGTGGAGCGGCAAACCCGCACGGCACGGCTGGGGCATCGAACGGATCGCGGCGGCGTGGGCCGAGTTGATGGCGCGCCTCGGCTACACCTCGTACGGCGCGCAAGGCGGTGACTGGGGCGCGGGAGTCACCGTCGCGCTCGGCATGCTCGATCGCGAGCACGTCACCGGCATTCATCTCAACATGGTGATCGCGCTGCCGGACCGCGAGACGATGGACGATCTCACGGATCAGGAACGCGACGCGCTCGACGCGCTCGACTTCTACCAGAAGTGGGACTCGGGATATTCGAAGCAGCAGTCGACGCGTCCACAGACGCTCGGATACGGACTGGTCGATTCCCCGGCGGGACAGTGCGCCTGGATCGTCGAGAAGCTCTACGCGTGGTCGGACTGCGACGGCCATCCCGAGAACGTGTTCGGTCGCGATCGGATGCTCGACAACGTGATGGCCTATTGGCTGCCCGGCACCGGCGCGTCTTCGGCTCGGCTGTACTGGGAGAGCTTCAACCGCATGCGGGTCGACAAGGTCGACGTCCCCGTGGGGTGCTCGCGCTTCCCCAAGGAGATCTTCCGGCCGTCGCGCCGCTGGGCCGACAAGCAGTTCAGCGACATCCGGTACTGGAACGAACCCGACCACGGCGGGCACTTCGCTGCGTTCGAACGTCCCGCGATCTACGTCGACGAAGTCCGCGCTGCCTTTCGAGCAATGCGGTGACGGGATCCGATCGAGAGCGAACGGGCATGGCCTCGGTCGACAGCGAGCATCGCCGGTTGTGTCACGCGCTGTTCGACTCACTCGAGCAGGGCGACATCGCCGGCGTCGACGGGTGCTACGCCCCCGAGATGACGATGTGGTTCAACGTCACGAACCAGGAATCGACCCGAGAGCAGAACCTCGAGGCGTTGGTCGCAGGCAAGCGCCTCCATCGCCGGCGCACGTACAACGACCGAATGATCAGCACCTTCGACGACGGGTTCGTCGCGCAGTACACGTTGAACGTCGTCGGACACGACGGTTCCGACGGTGTCGCTGTCGGCGTGCCTCGTGAGTCGAGGTTCACGACGGCAAGATCGTGAAGTTGTTCGAGTATCTCGACTCAGGAAAGTTCTCGTCCCGGCTGATGGACGAGTACGAGATCCGGGAGCTCTGCGACGCGTTCTTCGACGCCTACCAGGACGGTCGCGTCGACGTGCTCGACGCATCTCTTCGCCGACGACTGCATCGTGTGGCACAACGTCTTCGGACGGGAGACGACGCGCGACGAGAACCTGGCGCGCGTACCCCGACAGCTACAAGGGCCAGCGCCGGCGCACGTACAACGACCGCATCATCAACACGTTCCACGACGGGTTCGTGATCCAGTACACCCTGAACGGGGTGATGCACACCGGGTCACAGGGGAGCGTTGTGGATCTGCATCGTCGGCCACGTGCAAGGACGGCAGGATCACCCGCATCGACGAGTACATGGACTCGTCGAAGTTCGCCGAGTGGGCGGGGACGAGAGGGGCTGAGTGAGGAAGGACTGGCAGACGCTCGAGCTCTGCGACCGCTTCTTCGACGCGATCGAGCAGAACGACTACGAGACGCTCGAGTCGTGCTACGCGCCCGAGGCGGTGATCTGGCACAGCCACGATTGCCTCTACCAACCGCGCGCCGACAACCTGGCGATGTTGAAGACGGGGCATGGAGACGCTCCCGAAGACGCGCTTCAAGGATCGCCGTGTCCGCGTCTTCGAGGGCGGCTTCGTGCAGCAGCACACGATCTACGTGACCCGGCCGGACGGGTTCGTCGGCCACATGGACGTCTGCTTCGTCGGCTACGTGCGCGACGGGATGATCAGCCGCGCCTACGAGTACTTCGACACCGGCCAGATCGAGAAGTTCATCGGACCGCGGAGCTGACGATGGCAGCGGAGCACGGATCGCCGCCGGCCGAAGGCCTCGTCGAGCGTGTGCGCGCGCTCGTGCCGATGATCCGGTCGACGTCGTTCGAGGCCGAAGCGCAGCGCCGGCCCCTCGACGAGGTCATCGCCGCGCTCGAGGCGACCGGTGTGTTCCGCTCGTTCGTTCCCGCTCGATACGGGGGCTACGAGATCGACATGTCGACGTACGTCGACATCGCGCTCGCCGTGGCGCAGGCCGATCCGTCGATGGGGTGGATCACCACCTTCTACATGGAGCACAACTGGCTGCTCACGATGTTCCCCGACGGAGCTCCAGGACGAGGTGTTCGGCGCGCAGCCCTTCGTGCTCGCCCCCGGGACGGTCAATCCGAGCGGCCGTGCCGATTCCCGCGGGTGACGGCACGTACTCGCTGTCGGGTCACTGGCAGTTCGCCACCGGGATCTGCCACGCCGACTGGGTGCTGCTCAGCGGCAAGCTCGAGGGCGACGACGTCGCACGGCTGTTCCTCGTCGAACAGGACCAAGTCGAGGTGAAGGACACCTGGCACGTCGACGGCATGGCGGCCACCGGCAGCCGCGACATCGTCGCGACCGACGTGACCGTCCCGTCGCGGCGCGTCTCGCTCATGCCGCCCCCGCACGCGCTCGCCCGGCCCGGCGATCCGTATCTGCTGCGCATCCCGATCCCGCCGTTTCTGTCGCTGACCGCGGCGCTGCCCGCGGTCGGCGCCGCGCAGCGATCGCTCGAGCTGTTCGAGGAGCTGCTCTTCGGACGGATCATGTTCGGCACGAAGCGGACCCAGAGCGCGCGGGTGCCGACGCAGGTCCGGCTTGCGAACCTCAGGGTCGAGGTCGACTTCGCCGAGACGCTGGTACGTGACGTCGCGGCACGCATGCAAGCGCACTGCGACGGAACGATCGACCTGGACTCGCTCGGGCAGCAGCACCTCCGACTGGCCATCGCCCACATCGTGCGCCGCTGCCGTGACGTCGTGCGCGAGATCCTCGCGTCGAGCGGCGCGTCGGTGCACTACCTCGATAACGAGCTGCAGCGGCTCCATCGCGACGTCCACATGATCTGTGCCCACACGGTGTTCGACGTCGATCTCGTCGCCGAAGGCGTCGGTCGCGCCATCGTCGCCGCGCACGAACCGCCTCGCGACGAGTGATGTGAGTTGCCTTCTGCGGCCGGCATGCTGGGCGGAGCGTCCACGTCGGTGTGACAAACGAGCCTTGCGGGACGCCCCGCCGGGAAGCCATGGTTCCCGGAGCGAGAGGTGTGGAGGAACCGCGATGAGGGTGCACGTGGACGAGGCGAGATGTGAGGGGCACGGTCGTTGCTACGACCTCGCGCCCGATCTGTTCGAGCCCGACGAGCTCGGGAACTCGCACGAGACGAATGACGGCATCGTTCCGGCCGGTAGCGAGGGGCTGGCCCGCCGCGCGGTCCTGAACTGCCCCGAACGCGCGATCACGATCACGGAGGACTGAGGATGGCCGAACAACACGCTCGACCGCGATCTGTCGACGAGCGGTTCGCGTCGCTCGCCGACGAGCTCGACGACGAGCCGATGGGCTTCAACAACGAGGTCGTGCTCGGCCCGGTATCGGATTTCGCAACCGACTTCGACCACACCGCCGACGAGTGGGCCGCCGACCCGTACCCGATCATCGAGGACCTCCGCGAGCGGTGCCCCATCGCACACACCGACCGATACGGAGGTGCCTGGCTGCCGGTCGGTCACGACGACGTGGCCGAGATCGCCTACGACACCGAGCACTTCACTTCGCGGTCGGTGGTGATGGGCAACCACCGTCCGCCCCGAGAGCTGGCACCGGTCGGCATCGCGCCGCCGATCTCGTCGGACCCGCCGTTCCACCACGGCGCCCGTCGCGTGCTCCTTCCCGCGTTCGCGCCGCGCGCGATCGCCAAGCTCGAGCCGGGCACACGCGACTACTGCGAGTCGTTGCTCGACGACCTCGAGGGACGGCCGGTGGTCGATGCCGCAGCCGACTTCGCGCAGCACATCCCGGTCCGCGTCATCGCCGACATGCTCGGGTTCCCGCCACAGGACGCGGACTTGTTCCGTGGGTTCGTCCACGACGTCCTCGAAGGGATCAACGAACCGCTCGAGGTCCGGTTCGAAGGGATGCAGGGGTTGTTCGGCTACTTGAGCGCCCAGATCGACGATCATCTCCGCACACCGCGTGACGACCTCACGACGTTTCTCATCGATGCGGAGATGGACGGCGTGAAGCTCGACGCGGCCCACATCCTCGGATCGATGGCCTTGCTGTTGCTCGCCGGTATCGACACCACCTGGAGCGCCATCGGCGCATCGATCTGGCATCTCGCCAAGACGCCGGCGGACCGCGAACGGCTCGAGGCCGAGCCCGATCTGCTGCCCGTCGCGATGGAGGAACTGCTGCGGGCCTACTCACCGGTGACGATGGCGCGGCTCGTCAAAGAAGACATGGACTGGCACGGGTGCCCGATGAAGGCCGATGACTGGGTGCTGCTCTCCTTCCCGGCCGCGAACCGCGACGCGAGCGTCTTCGAAGACGCCGACAGCGTCATCATCGATCGTGAGATCAACCGGCACTCGGCGTTCGGGCTCGGCGTGCACCGCTGCATCGGTTCGCACCTCGCGCGCATGGAGCTTCGCGTCGCATTGGCGACGTGGCTGTCACGCTTCCCCTCGTTCTCGCTGGCCGACCCCGACGCAGTGACCTGGTCGCCGGGCCAGGTGCGCGGTCCTCGACGCCTGCCCATCGCGGTCGGCTGACTCGGTCGCGGTGGGCTGACCCGGCACCGCTCGAATTGCGGGCCCGGTCAGCTACCCCGCGACGGCGAGTCCGGCTCGGGCGACTTCCATGTCCTGGCTCCAGTGCGCGCCGCTGACACCGATCGCGCCGACGTGTGTGCCGTCGATGTCGATGGGAAAGCCGCCTCCGAACACGACGAGGCGATCGATCCCCGCTGGTCGCGCCGGCGGACAACGGCCCGTCGTCCTTGATGAAGTCGAACCAACCGTCGGTGGGCATGCCGAATCCGACCGCGGTGTATGCCTTGTCCTGCGCCACCTGCACGCTGAGGAGCGCGGCACCGTCCATGCGGCTGAACGCCTTGAGCACCCCGCTCTCGTCCACGATCGCGATCACGAACGGGATGCCCATCTCGTCCGCCTTCGCTTCGGCCGCAGCGACCATGCGATGCGCCAGTTCTGCGGAGATGCTCGCTTTCGGGAACGTGTCGGCCATGCCGCCTCCTTCTCGGGTCGGTGAACGTTACGAGAGGAACTGCTGCTCGAGCTCATCGATCTCGGGCAGTCCGATGAACTCGAGGAACTCCGCGAACGTCGGGACCCGATCCATGATCGGGATCGGGGTCCCGGCCGTCGCGATGTCCGCCAGAGCGGTGCGGATCGACGCGGTGGCCGTGAGCAACGTGCTGATCGGGTAGATCACGATCGCGAAGCCGAGATCGCGCAATCGGGCGTAGGGAATCGGAGGGGTCTTGCCCCCTTCAGCCCAGTTGAAGAGCAGCGGTACGTCCGCAAGCTCGAACGCGATCGTCTCGATCTCCTCCTCATTCGTCGCCGCCTCCACGAAGAGGATGTCCGCTCCCGCATCGCGGTATCGGCGGGCGCGGTCGAGCGCGGCGGGGAGCCCTTCGACGGCGCGGGCGTCGGTGCGGGCGATGATGACGAACTCCGAGGACTGTCTCGCCGCGGTCGCGGCGCGGAGCTTCGTGAGCATCTCGTCGATCGGTACGACCTGCTTGCCTTCCATGTGTCCGCACTTCTTGGGCGCGACCTGGTCCTCGAGATGGATCGCGGCGACACCGGCCTGCTCGTATTCCTGCACGGTGCGGACCACGTTGATCGCGTTGCCGTAGCCGGTGTCGGCATCGGCGATGAGCGGTAAGTCGCAGGCGCGAGCGATGCGGCGCGCGTTGTCGACCATCTCGCTCATCGTCACGAGGCCGACGTCGGGTCGGCCGAGCAATGACGCTGCGGTGCCGAAGCCGGTCATGTACACCGCGTCGAATCCGGCTTCCTCGACGAGTCGAGCGCCGAGCGCGTCGTACACGCCCGGAGCGAGCACCGGAGCGCGGGCCGAGAGCAGCTCCCGCAAGCGCCGAGGTCCATTCGTCGCCGGGCGCAGATAGTTCGCCATCAGTTCTCCCGTCGAGTCGCTGTCGATGTGTGCCGCGCCGTCAGTCGACGCGGAGCTCGCCGAGCTCGGACCAGTCGTCTTGGTCGACCATCTGGCTGATGATGCGAGGCGTCTCGACCAGGTACGGCGGCAGGTCGACCCGAGCCTGCCCGAAGTGGTCGGACTGGACGTGAGCCGCTCCGGCGTCGCCGTCGCGGAACGCCTCCACCAGCACGTACTCGTTCGGATCGTCGACGCTGCGGGACCAGTCGAACCACAGGCACCCGGGTTCGCTGCGGGTCGCCGTGGTGAATGGGCGTGTGATCGCCGGCCATTGCTCGGCGTGTTCCGGGCGTACCCGGAACTTGGCGGTGATGAAGATCAATGTCCGTACTCCAAGCGGTTCGCTGTCACACCCCTTGTGCATGATCGGACGTGCAAAGGAGCTGTGCATGACTACCACTACCTCGAACCGCCTCCACCTGTACGTCCTGCTCGACCGGTCCGGGTCGATGCAGGTGATGCGCGACGACGTGATCGCAGGGTTCAACGAACTTCTCGCAGAGCAGAAGGCCTCGACGGTCAACGGCGAGCTCGAGCCTCGAATCACCCTGGTGCAGTTCGACGACGTCGACTTGCACGAGGTCGTTGTCGACGCCCAACGGGTCAGCAAAGTGCCGATGCTGACCATCGAGACGTTCGCGCCGCGGGGCATGACGCCTCTGCTCGACGCCACGACAGCACTGTTGACGCGCGCTCGGACCCGTGCGACCGCGCGCAAGCACGCCGACCGACGCCCGGAGGCCGTCGTGGTCGTGACCATCACCGACGGGGAAGAGAACGCCAGCCGCCACACGACCCGGGCTGCGCTCGTGCAGCAGATCCGCAAGCAAGAGAAGAAGGGTTGGACGTTCGCGTTCCTCGGCGCCGGGCTCGACGCCTACGACGAAGCGGGTGCGCTCGGCTACGACTCCCGGTCGGTACAGGCATGGGCGCCCGACGGCACCGGAGCGCGGCACGCACTCCGCGCCATTTCCGGGGCCGCCCAGGTCCGTCGGACCAGGCTTGCGCTGGGAGACACGTTCGACAGCGGCGACTTCTTCGAAGGCACCAAGACCGCCGAGGACGATCGTGACCGTCGACTGCGTTCCACGACCCCGGAAGGCTGACGAAATGACCGATCCTCGACGGTGGTCACCGAAGCGAGGGCCGCGCAGACCGCCGTCGCGGAAGTTGGTCGACGAGGTCAGTCGACCACCGCGTGGGTGCGGCCGTCGTCGAGCGCATCGGGCCGGTCATCCCTGCGCGAGGGTGTCGATCGCGGTTCGCACCGCGGCGAAGGGGTCGGGCTCGCGCCGTCGCCGACGCGCGAGCTCGTGCACGAGAGGCGTCTCGTCGTCGCCGAGCGCCGCGGCTGCGTGTCGAAGGTCGACGAGCGTGCCGTGGCCGGCCGCATCTGCCGCCGCACGCCCGATCGCCATCGCGGCTGCGCCGGTGACGCTCGCCATCAGCAGCGCGTAGGCGTCGTAGCCCTCGCTCACCGTGCGGCCGTGCGCGACGAGCACGGCGAGGAAGCGTTCGACGTGCTGGGCGAGGCGCATCGTGTCGACCGTCCCCGCGGTGATCTGGCCGATGAGCTCCGGCTGTGCGACGAGCGCGTCGAAGACGAAGCGCGCGTAGCGCATGAGCCATACGTCGAGAGCGAGGCCCTCGTGGGCCGGGAGCACCAGCTCGCCGAGGCTGTGTGCGGCTGCCATCGCGAGAAGCTGCTCCCGAGTTCGCACGTGGTGATAGAGGCCCGGCACGCTCATGCCGAGGTAGTCGGCGACGTTGCGGATCGTCGCCCGGTCGAGCCCGATCGCCAGCGCGGCTTCGGCGATCTGCGCGCTGGTGACCCGCGGCGGACGTCCGAGCCTGGTCGACGGCATTCTCATACACTACTCTGAGAAGTCGAACCGGTAACCAGCGTCGAGCGCATCGGCCCGACACACAAGGAGGTGCACGGCACATGAGCACCGACGAGCGACTGCAGAGGGATGCTGCCGGGGCGCGCGCTCCGGTGCTCGAAGGGGAGTGGGACCTGGCCGGACTCCCCATGCCACGCAACCCTGCGTTGCTCGACCGCGAGACACCTCGCGTGCGCGTGCGCACGGTGACCGACCGCTTCCCCTTCCCGATCCCGAACGGCTGGTTCGTAGTGGCCACCGCCGATGCGGTCGGATCGAGTGACGTGCGCGCGCTGCACTACTTCGGCCGTGACCTGGTGCTGTATCGCACCGCTGACGGCGAGCCTCGCGTCGTCGACGTGTACTGCGCGCACCTCGGCGCGCACCTCGCCGTCGGCGGCAAGGTCGACGGTGACTGCATCCGCTGCCCGTTCCACGGCTGGGCGTACGACGGCGCGTCTGGCCGCTGCACCGAGATCCCGTACTCGACGAGCGAGCGCATCCCGTCGAAGGCCTTCATCCGTGCCTACCCCACGATCGAGCGAGGCGGCGCGATCTGGGCGTGGCATGGCTTGCGCGGCGAGGCTCCGTTCTACGACCTGCCCGTGGTCCCCGAGCTGGGCGACCCGCGGTGGACCGCGCCGCTCATGCGCGAGTTCCACATCTCGACGTCGTGCCAGGAGATGGCCGAGAACAATCACGATTACGCGCACTTCCGATACGTGCACGGCACCGAGTCGATCCCCGATGCCGAGGAGCACATCGACGGCACCTACAAACGGGTGAAGAACCCTGGTCTCGAGCGCGAGACGTTCGGCCTCGGGCTCGGGGTCGTGCGCGTGCCCGGCATGCTCGCGTTCGTCTCGTCGGTCACGCCGATCGATGACGACAACGTGCACGTGCGCTGGTTCTTCACGACGCCGACCGACGCGGCAATGACTGCCGCTGAGTTCGCCGATCAGTTCACCGCCGGGGTCACGCAGGACATCCCCATCTGGGAGAACAAGATCTACCGGCCGCTCCCGGTGCTGACGAAGAGCGAGTCGGGGATCGTCGCCCATCGCAACTGGTCCAAGCAGTTCTACAGCGACCCGATCGAGATCTGAGGTCGACGAAGGATGGTGCAGAACCGTTGCGTCAGCTTCGTCGCGGAACGAACTCGTAGCGCCACTCGTCCCGCGGTCCGATGTCGCGCAGCACGTACATTCCCTCCCTCTCCGGGATCTCGAGCCGAGGCGGAAACACCTCCAGTCGTGTGAAAGACGGACCGTGCTCACACGGGATCAACATGCGATCACCCGGTTCGAGCACAACCGCCTCTCCCGACTGGTCGTACCAGTCCGGCGAGTGACGAGGGCCGGGATGGTTCAGGAACCGAGCGCCGCTCCACGCCACGACAACACGTCTACTCGGCCTTCGCCGGCCGTTCCAGTGGCGTCGTTCATCAACCGTTCACACGGCTGCCGTGTCACCGAGCACGGCTGACCAATCTCCCCGAGCGTCTCACGGAGCGTGGTCATGACGGGACGTCACAACCACGGCAGCGACTATGGTGTGGCGCCTAAGGCGAACGAGAATTTCGGGCGGCGCGGGATCAGCCCGAAGGGCGAGGAGTCGGCGGCAATGGTGGGAATCGCGACGCGTGAGAAAAGAATCGCGACGCGTAAGGGAAGACGCGTGAATCGCGGCGTGCTCGCGATCCTGACGCTCATCGGGCTCACCGGCTCGCTGTTGAGCGCGGCACCTCCGGCAACTGCGGCGCCGGCGCCGCCCGGGCGCGCAGGATCGCTCGACACCACCTTCGGCTCGGGTGGCATCGCGACCCTCTCGATTCCGGGGATGACGCTCACCCCGCTGGGGCACGTGCTCGTCCAACCGGACGGCAAGCTGGTTGTCGGCGGCGGTGCAGACTGACGTCGCCGGCAGCCTGATCGTGGCGCGCCTGAATTCGAACGGCACGCTCGACACGAGCTTCGGCAACGGCAGCGGCTACGTGAAGCCCGGGCTCAGCGCCGCGTCGACCGACACCGCCGGCGGGTGGGGGGCCACTGGCCAAAGGCGAGGCGACGTCGCGCTGCAGCCGAACGGCAGAATCATCGTCGCCAGTTCCGATCTCGCCGGAACCAAAGTGGCGGTCGCTCGCCTGAAGACCGACGGCAGCCTGGACACGAGCTTCGGATCGTCCGGCATCGTCATGACCTCGCTCGGCGGCATCTGTGGTGGCGCTCCGACGCACGCCAGCGGTGTGCTGGTCCAGCCCGACAACAAGATCCTCGTCAGTGCGTGGAACGGCCCGGCCTGCAAGCCGACGGTCCTGCGCTACTCCTCCGCCGGCGTGCTCGACAGCACCTTCGGCTCCGGCGGTGTCGCGCAAGCGACTGTCCCAGGCCGATCGGTCCAGGCGCAAGACCTCGCGCTGACGCCTGATGGCCGCGTCGTCGTCGCCGGCATCAGCAAGGTCGGCGACAAGACCGACACGACCATCGTCCAGTTCACGTCCTCGGGCCAGCCGGACATGACCTTCCCCACCGGCAACCCGACCGGCACCGTCACCTTCGATGTGGGGAACGGAGTCAACGAGATCCCGAATGCGCTCGCGCTCGACTCGACTGGTCACATCATCGTCACCGGCAACGTCTCGACCGTGCCGCTGGTCACCTACGTCTTGCGCCTGAGTTCGACGGGATCGGTCGACCCCACGTTCGGCGCCAATGGCGTCCTCACCGGCACGTTCCAGGAGGCCACCGCGACAAGTGGCGGCGTCGCGATCGACTCGAGTGGCCGGTTGCTGATCGCGGGCGGTGACGGGCCTACCTTGAGGAACGCGCTCGGAATCGAGCGGTTGCAGCCGACGGGCGCGGTGCCGTACGACGCGACCTTCGGCCTGAGCGCTACGCCGGGCCGGGAAACCGTTTCCTGTGGGCTCGGTACCGGAGCGGCGAAAGCGGTCGCCCTCCAGGCCAACCAGCAGATCCTGTTGGCCGGAAGCTGCAACGGGGCGCTGAAGGTCGCCCGCCTCAACCCGGGCAACATCAGCAATCTGACGATGACCTCGTCATCGCCGACGGCGGCCGCAGGCCGTCAGGTCGTGCCGTTGTCGAGCATCCCGGCCGGTGTGCTCGTCGGCTACGCCGGCGCGTTCGCAGGCAGCGACCTGCACGACAGCGCGTTGTTCGGCGCGCCGTTCCACTCGCCGTTCCACAGTCCGTTCCACTGTCCGTTCCACAGTCCGTTCCACTCGCCGTTCCACAGTCCGTTCCACAGTCCGTTCCACTCGCCGTTCCATTCGACGTTCCTACAGCCGACGACACTGTCGAGCATCCCGTTGCTGCCACCGCTCACGTGGCAGCAAGTCCTTGCCGGGTCGCCGTGCGCCGACATCCCCGAACAAACGCTCACGGTTCAGTACGTGTTCGCCAACTGCGCGGCCGCCGTGCAGTCGCTCACGCTCGACGACATTCAGGTCAACGACACGGCGTTGCGCAACGTGAGCCTGGCGGCGTACGTCCTGTCGTTCACACCGGCGTCGCGGCTTCCTTCGCCGTGTAGCTATCTGGCCGGCCAGCCCGCGACCTGCGCCAACAACGATCTGACCACGACGAGCCTGCTCGATCTCGAGCTCCAGGGCGACAACCTGTCCGCCTACTACGCGGCGGTCACGATCAACCTCAACGGGTTGGACCTGTCGAACTCGTTGCTACCGCCCGTGTGGCTTTCCGACATCGGTCTCAGCGACACGCCGCTCGGTGCGATCACCGTCGGCTCGCTCACGCATCCCGGCACCTTCGTGTCGTGCGGTGCCGCACCGTGTGCTCCGAACCTCACGCTTGCCCAGGCGCAAGCGAACAACCAGCTCGTCGTGGCCGACACCGCCACGCTCGGCAGCCTGCTCGCTGATTCGCCCGCGGCGGTCGGCACGCTGCCGCTCGCGTCGCTGCTCATCGGGTTGATCCCGCGCGGCGCGCTGCCCTTCGAGCAGCTGCCGACGAAGAACATCCTCGCCAGCGCGCCGGTGCCGACGAACGGGAGCGCGGCGTACACGATCGGTTTCGATCTGCTCTGCAGCGCGGCGACCGGTCTCGCCGTCCAGCCGAGCCTTCCCGACGGGTTCAAGACGATCCCGAACAGCGTCAACATGACCGTCGGGCAGCGCATCCACGCCGGTGAAGGTGGCCGCCGACGGCTCCGTCCGCCCGCAGACGCCGATCAGCTGCAGCGGCAACCAGCACGTCACGGTGAACCTTCAGGCCGACCCGGACGCGACGCTCGGCGGCCCGCTCAGTGCAGGCGTCACCGTCAGGAACAGCGCCGAGTCGGTGTCGATCTCGGATCAGGCGCCGGTCACCGTGGTCGACCCGACCGACGCGTCGGCCGCGACGATCCCGACGCCGCCGGGAACGCCCGTGGCGAGTGACACGGTGTACACCGACCACATCGGTCGCCCGGGCAACGTCGACTACTTCCAGCTGCCGCCGCAGCCGGTCGGGTCCGAGGTGATCGTGACCCTCAGCCACCTGCCGGCGGACTACGACCTCGTGCTCTACGGAAACGCGACCTCGTCCTTGCGGGCTGCGCCGTTCCATTCGCCGTTCCATTCGCCGTTCCACAGCGGCACCACGCCGCTGCTCGTCGGCGATGCCTCGCAGTCGCCGGTCGACGACGGGTCCATCACGCCGCCAGAGCTGCTGCAGGACGTGCCTCAGCTACCAGGCGCGACCATCCGCGACGCGTCGGTGCAACGGGGCACGACGAACGAAGCGGTGTTCACCACGACCACCTCCGACGACGCCGGCTTCACCATTCAAGTGAGCGGGTTCAACGGCGCGTCGAGCCCGCTGCCGTACTTCCTGCGGGTCACCGTCGTCACGCCGTCGGCGTCGCTGCCGTGCTCGACTCGTAGTTACACCGGCGGTGGGACGGCGGGGTCGCTGCCGGCGTCGCTCGACCCGGCGACGCGCACGTTGATCCTGGTCAACCAGAAGCGGCTGGGCGACATCTACGGCCCCGCGGCGGCCGACGCCGTCATGGCCAAGCTGCAGAGCGCTCGCCGCATACACCGACACCGGCGGCAACCACGACTTCGACGTCCGGGGCGCGGTGGTGCCGGTCGACGGCGACCCGACCGTGGCCGCCGACTACGCCGCGTGGGACGCCAACTCGTGCTCGGTCGCCGCGGCCAACACAGTGGTGACCGACATCAACAAGGTGGTCGACCGGCTCCGTCCGGGTCTACACGACCTCCGGTATGTCGTCGTCGTCGGCAACGACGAGGTCATCCCCTTCGGACGGGTGCCCGATCGTTCCGCCGAGGCGAACGAGATCGAAGCCGGTGCAGACATCGCCACCCGCGGTCAGGCCAACGCGGCGTCGTCGGCGATGGCGGACGGCTACGTCCTGAGCGACAACCCCTACGGCGACGTCGATCCGACCACCATCGGCGCCGACCCGTTGTACGTGCCGCAGCTGGCGGTGGGCCGTCTCGTCGAGACACCGAGCGACATCACGTCGACGATCGACTCGTACGTGGGCAGCAACGGAGTCCGCACGCCGAACGCGTCGTTCAACGCGGCCTACGACTGGATGCTCTCGACCGGCCAAGCCGTCGACGCTGCGACGAGCCCGCGCGTCCCCGCGGGAAGCGCGACCGCGCAGCTCAACAGCACCTGGACGCGCCAGGACGCGAAGAACGGCCTGCAGCTCGCAGCCCACGGTTTCGTGTCGATCAACGCGCACTCCAACACGTCGCAATCGCTGTCGGCGGCCGATTTCACGAGCGGCACGACCACACCCGACGTGTTGAGCACCGCCGACCTACCCACGGACCTGAGCAACGGGGTCGTGTTCACCCTCGGCTGTCATGCCGGCCTCAACGTGGCCGACACCTACATCGCCAACCCCGATGCGCAGGAACAGGCGGCCTTGCTCGACTGGTCCGAGGCCGTGTTGCGCAACGGTGGCGTGTTCCAGGGGCCGACCGGTTACGGCATCGGCGAGAAGTCGTCACTGGCCTACTCCGGGCGGCTTGCTGTCGCTGTACGCCGACCGACTCGACGGCACGCTCGTCGGTCGGTCAGGCGTTGATGTTCGCCAAGCAGAGCTACGTGCAACTCGGCGTCGCGAGCGTGTACGACGCCAAGGCCCTCCAGGAAGCCACGTTCTACGGACTGCCGATGTACCGGCTGGGCGCGGCCGGCCAGGTCGCCCCGTCGGTACTGCCCGTCGACCCCTCGCAAGCGCAGCCGGCCACGGCGACGACGTCGGCGTCGTTCAACACCCCGCTGACGGAGGTGACCAAGGCGGACGGCCAATACTTCACGGTCGGCACCGAGGACCCGCAGGTCACGCCGAACCAGCCGATCGAGCCCAGGACCGCCCTCCCGCTCGCGACCGCCGGGCCCGAACCTCGTTGCCCACGACGCGGTCATCGAGCAGATGAGCTCCTACGACATACCCGGCTTCAATCCCGTCTACGCGGCGGTGAGCCCGGCCGACGGTCCCGACCGTCAACGAGCCGGCCGTCGAAGTCGCCGCCTTCCCATCACGGCTCCAACAGGTCGTCACGACCTTCGAGCCCGGCGGCGAGGCGCAGAAGCTCGTGTTCGTCCCCGGTCAGTTCGCGACCGACGCGTCAGGGACCGGCACCGGTATCCAGCGCAACATAACCAGCGCCCAGTTCACGGTGAACTGGTCCAACAGCACCGACTTCGATCCACCGTCGATCTCCACTGTGTCCGGCTCGGTGAGCGGCGGCACCGCGAGCTTCCGCGTCACGACACCGTCGACCGACGCCACCCGTGGCGTGCTCATGTTCCTTCCCGCCGGCGGCCCGAGCACGCAGGCGTGGACACACGTCGAGCTGGTCAACACCGGTGCCAGGCGAGTGGACCGGCACGGCACCGGTCGGCGTTGGTGTCACCGACATCGGCCAGTTCTTCGTCTCGCTCTGTGACGCGGCGGGCAACTGCGGGCACAGCTCGAACAAGGCGCGCAACTACTCGGCCAGCGCCAGCACCGCCGGCTACTCGTTCAACGTCAGCCCCGCGGCGGGCGCGAACGGTCTGTTCTCCGACCCGACCACCGTGCAGGCCAACGGCCCCGTCGGAGGCAGCTTCACCGTCGCCGTCAACGGCGGCGCCGCGACGACCTGCATCACGACCTGCACGGTGATCGTCACCGGAGACGGCCCGAACAAGGTCACGCTCACCGCGCCGGACGGCACCACATCGGTCGCCGCGATCCCGATCGACACGCACCCACCCGTCGTGTCCGTCACGTCGCCGACCGCGAACGCCAGGTACCAGGCCGGCGCGGTCGTGCCGACCTCGTTCGCCTGCACCAGCGCGCTCACGATCACCGGATGCGCCGGTCCGGCGACGCTCGACACCTCGACGAACGGAAGCCACACGGCGCGATTCGTCGCCACCGACCAGTTCGGGCTCACGACGACGGTCGACGTTCCCTACTACGTGGACGGCACGCCGCCGACGTTCGCATTCAACGCCACCCCGCCGGCGCTCACGAACGCGGGCTCGGCGTCGTTCAGCTTCTCGGCGACCGATCCGGACGAGCCGGCCTTCCCCGTCACGTTCACCTGCCAGCTCGACTCGGCGTCTGCAGTGGCGTGTACCTCGCCGTACACGGTGACCGTGCCCGCGCCCGATCGACGGCGCGCACGTCTTCACGGTCGTCGCGTCCGACCGGGTCGGCAACACGACCTCGGACGCCTTCGACTGGCGCATCGACACCACCGGTCCGGTATTCAACGGACTTCATCGGCCCTGCCGACCCGACCAACCAGACGTCCGCGACGTTCGCCTACAGCGCGATCGACCCGTCGGACACCGCCGCGCTCCGGTTTGGGTGCACACTCGATGGTGTGGCGGTTGCCTGCACCTCGACCGGTGCGTCACTCACCGGGCTCGCGCCCCGCGTCGCCGCCTACGCTTTCTCCGTGACCGCGACGGACCCGGCCGGCAACGCGACGACGAACACGTGGACCTGGCACGTGTACGCCAACACCTCCGTCGTCGCGCAAGGAATCATTCGCACGCTTCCCACGCTCAAGGCCCAGCTCACCAACTCGACCGGGGCGCCGCTCGCCGGCCAGAAGCTCTTCTTCAGTCGCGGCCGGAGCGGAAGGGGAAGTGCCGTGCCTTGCCTCGATGCCAACGCTGACGGGAGCGTGACCACGGCGGCCGACGGGCGCGCCACGTGCAACGTCACCCTTTCCGAGCTACTGATCGACGTCTTCAGCGGCGGGTTCACTGCGTCCTTCCGGACGACTCCGCCGTTCCTCGCGAGCAGCGATTCGGCCGGCATCCTGTCGTGAGCCGCGGTCGGGCGCAGCCCGTCGCGCCCGAGCAACCGGAGCAGCGCGTTCGAGACGGACGGCTCGCCTGTTGCCGTACGTCTCGGCGCTGCACGCGTCATGGCTGCAAGACGAGGACAGCCCGGCATGGCGGACGATCCACGGCACGTTGGTCTTCGCCGACGTCTCGGGGTTCACGCCGCTGACCGAACGGCTGGCCCGGCGCGGGAAGGTGGGCGCCGAGGAGCTCACCGACACGTTGAACACCGTGTTTCGCGGGCTCCTCGATGTTGCCGGAGACCTCGGCGGTGACTGCCTGAAGTTCGGTGGCGACGCGTTGCTGTTGCTGTTCTCCGGACCGTCCCACGAACGTCGAGGCGCAGCCGCGGCGCGCGCCATGCTCGCGGCGCTGCAGTCCCTCCGGCGTCAGGGCGGGAGCGCCGGCCTGTCCAAGCTCGGCATGTCGCTCGGCGTGCACTCCGGAGTCATCCACGCGTTCCTGGCCGGCACGTCGCACCGCGAGCTGCTGCTGGCCGGCCCGGCGGTCTCCGAGACCTTGGCGCTCGAGTCAGCGGCCGAGCCCGGTCAGATCCTCGTGAGCGAGTCCACCGCTGACGCGCTCGACCCCGATGACGTGAGTCCGCGCTCCGAGCGCGGCCGGTCGCTCCTGCGGACGCCGTCGGTCCCGTCGCTGGACGTCGATCCGGTACCGGCGGGCAGTGCGGGCGCGGCTCGCGGCATCTCCGAGCAGCTGAGGGACCACCTCGCCGGCAGTGACAAGGACGGCGAGCACCGGCTCGCAGCCATCGGCTTCCTCAAGTTCGGCGCCACTGACCAACTTCTCGTACGTGAGGGCCCCGATGTCGTCAGCGCGGCACTGGACGATCTGGTCTCGGTGACGCAGTCGGCCTGCGCGGAGCACGCCGTCACCTTCCTCGGGAGCGACGTCGACGCGGACGGCGGCAAGATCCTGCTCGCCACGGGCACGCCGTCCGCCTCGCCGGACGACGAAGACCGGCTGCTGCTCGCACTCCGCGCGGTGATCGACGACGTCGGTTCACTCCCGGTGCGGGCCGGTGTGAACCGTGGTCGCATCTTCGCCGTCGACCTGGGGAGCCCCGCCCGGCGGACGTACACCGTCATGGGTGATGCCGTGAACCTCGCGGCGCGGGTGATGGGCCACGGCAGTTGGGGCGAGCTGATCGCGACGCAGGACGTCATCGACCACCGGCACACCGAGTTCGCGCTGGAGCCGTTGGAGCCGTTCACGGTCAAGGGAAAGTCGGCGCCCGTCGAACGCCCAGCGCGTCGGCGCGGTCCGGGGCCGGGTCGAGGCCGACTACTCGGCGATGCCACTGATCGGTCGCGACGCCGAGATCGAGACGATGCGGACTGCGCTGGCGGCCGCGCACGTCGGTGAAGGCCGGATCATCGAAGTGGTGGGCGAGCCCGGTATCGGCAAGTCGAAGTTGGTCGCCGCTGCTGCTGCCCTCGACCACGGCTTGACCTGGATCAGGATCGAGGCGGGGCGCTACAGCCTCGCCACGCCGTACTTCGCGCTTCGAAGAGGGCTCCGCGAAGCGATGGGGTTGACCGTCGACGCGCCGGCGGAAGAGGTCGAGGGCGTGCTTCGAAGCGCGGTCGAGGGGTTCGGCCCCGACCTCGAGCCGTGGATCCCGCTGATCGCCGTCCCTCTCGGCTTGGAGCTCGCCGACTCCCCAGAGATCACGCTGCTCGATCCTGCGATGCGGAAGACGACGATGCACAATGCCGTCGCCGAGTTGATGCCGCGGCTCCTGTCAGCACCGACCCTCATCCAGATCGAAGATTCGCACTGGCTCGACGCCGCGTCGTGTGAGCTGCTCGACGCCGTGCTCGCGGGCGTCGGCCAGCGACCATGGACGGTGCTCGTGACTCGACGCGACGTCGCGGGCGGTCTCGACTTGGCGGACAATCCGAACGTCACGACGCTGCGGCTCGTACCGCTGTCACCGGCCGCGGCGGCGTCCTTTGCTTCGGCGACGGTCGAAGGCGAAGCACTGCCGCCCGGTGTCATCGACGACCTCGTCGCCCGCAGTGGCGGCAACCCCTTGTTCCTGCAGGAGCTCCTGAACGCGGCACGGCGCGGCGACCTCGACGAGTTGCCGGACACCGTCGAGGCAGTCGTCGCCACCAGCATCGACACACTGCCGGGCGCTGATCGATTGTTGCTCCGTCACGCTTCGGTGCTCGGCGGCCAGTTCCCGATCGGCGTGCTGGCCTCGATGGTCGACCGGCCTCCGGCCCGAGTCGCACACGACGTCCGCCGCCTCACTCATTTCCTCACACCCGACACCGCCGGCACCGTGCGATTTCGCCACATCCTTCTCCGCGACGTCGCCTACGAAGGTCTCGCCTTTCGGGCGCGTCGCGCGCTGCACCACCGAGCGGCGCTGATGCTCGAGCAGTCGAGCGACGACGCCGACGCGCTCGCCGAGCTGCTCTCCATTCACTTTCATCGCGCCGGCCGCTTCCGCGAGTCGTGGCGATACTCGTCCGTCGCCGGCGAGCGGGCGGTGCGCAACGGCGCTCCGATCGAGGCCGCCGCGTTCTACACCAGCGCGCTCGAGGCAGGCCGTCGGCTCGACGATCTCGATGTCGACTCACGGGCTGACGTGGCCGAGCGCCTGGGCGACTGCCTCGAGCTGAGCGGACGTTACGAGCGGGCCCGGGCGATCTATGGCCAGGCTCGCCGTCTGAGCGCCGCCGATCTCAACCGCCGGGGCTCGACTGTGCCGGAAGATCGGCTGGGTGCGTGACCACGAGGGTCGGTACACGGAGGCTCAGCGATGGTTCCAGCGTGGACTTCGTGAGCTCGAGGGGTTGCCCGACAGCTCCGCGGTCGGTGGTCTGCGGGCCGAGCTGCGAACCGCGGCGGTTTCGAGCCGGCTCCGCCAAGGGCGTCACGCACGGTCGGTGTCGATGATGGAGCTCGCCATCCACGAGGCCGAGGAGAGTGGCGACCAGGCTGCCCTCGCTCACGCGTGCTTCGTGCTCGACCAGGTCCTGAGCGACCTCGGCCGGCTGGACGAGCCGACGAACAGCCGTCGGGCAGCAGAGATCTACGAACAGCTCGGTGACGAGCGTGGGCAAGGCCGCGGCGTACAACGAGATGGGCATCGCCGCGTACTGGCATGGTCGTTGGGAGGAGGCGGTGTCGCTCTGGGAGGCGGCCCGCGAGGCCGACCGTCTCGCCGGCGTCCTCGTCAACAACGCGATCTACCTCAACAACATCGGCGAGATCCGCTCCGACCAGGGCCGGCTCGAGGAAGCCGAGTCCCTGCTCGACGAAGCGAGAATGCTGTGGGCAGGAGCCGGCTGGCAGATCGGCGCCGGATGGGCCATGAGCAATCTCGGACGCGTCGCGTCGCGGCGACGGACGATTCGACGAGGCCGCCGAGCGCCTCGCCAGTGCGGGCGACCTGCTTCGGTCGATTGGCGCGGAGGCGTTGCTGCTCGAGACCAACGCCCGCGAGGTCGAGCGGCTGGTTCTCGCCGGAGAGCACGAGTCTGCGCTCGCACAGGCGACCGAACTCCAACGGCTCGCCAGCAAGCTGGGCCTCGCCCACGTGCTGATCCTGCTCGACCGCCTCGAGGGTTGTGCTCGCGCGCAGAGCGGCGACCTCGATGGAGCCTGGTCCGCATGGGACAAGAGCCTTGCCGCCGGCCGGGAGCGCGGAGCCGAGTACGAGATCGCGCTGACCCTCGAACTGATGGCGAGTGCGGCCGGCGACCTGGGGCGAGCCGACGGTCAGGCCATGGCCGACGAGGCCCGGGCGATCTTCGATCGACTCGGAGTCGCCCCTTTGCCGCGCGCCGTGCACACGTAGGTTCGATCCGAGTCCGCCGATCCGCCCGGCGAAGCATCACGGATACTTGGTGACGTGCGTTTGGGCATCGCCGATCATCTCGGCTGGGCCGTTGCGGTGACAGCGTCAGCTGACCACGAGGTCGCGGATCGCCGGCGGATCGAGTTGGTCGAACCCGGCCTGACGGCGGCGCCGATTCACTACGAGAGCTGGCGTCTCGATGTCGCGGCGACGGCGGCGCTGGTCGCGGAGGTGCGAGCATCGGTCGCTCGGGCGACGGCGGCGGCGCTCGACGAGATCGCAACAGCGGTGCGCGAACCGGTCGTGTCGATCTCGCTGCGCACCTGGCCGCCGGAGTTCCCCGACGACATCGCCATCCAGCGCCGGCCGCCGTACGAGTCACGCGCCGACGCCATCATGTACCGCCAGGTCATCGCTGACTTGGCACGTGCTCGTCACTGGCAGGTCCACCTCTACAGCGCGAAGGACGTCGTCGATCAGGCGGTCGGCATCCTGGGTGAACGAGCGGACGAGGTGCTGCACGGTCCTCGGGCGACGATGGGTCCTCCGTGGGCGAAGGACCATCGCATGGCGCTCGCCGCGACGATCGTCGCGGTTGATGCGACGGATGGGTAGCTGTCGTTGTCAGCCGAGTTGAGCGACGATCGCCGCAGTGTCGAGCCAGGCGTTCTCGCGCCGAATCCGCCCGTCCGCGATGTCGAACACGTGCAGGAGCCGGAAGGTCACCGGACGGTCACGGCCGTCGAAACCCAGCGGGCGTCCGATGGCTCGGGCGTGCACGACTGATTCGTCCACCACGAAGCCGGGCCCGTGATAGCGCCGCACATTCTCGATCGACTCGAACTTCAAGTCTCGAAGGAGCGAGCGGTAGAAGGCTTCGACCTGAGGCTTGCCGTGGCTGATCGTCGCCGAGCCGACGACGTCGTGTTCAACGTCATCGGCGAACGTTGCGAGCAACGTGTCGAGATCCTGACGGACCTCGGCGTCGAAGTGCTCGTCCACCAAGCGGTCGACCTCTGCTCGTCCAACCGCGGTCGATGTGATCATCTACCACCCCTCCTCATGACAAGACCTTGATATCAAGTACTTGATATACTTCCGATGGAAGGATGTCAAGGTCTTGCTATGGAGGGTCGATGGCTGCCAAGTCTCCGCGCGTCGGTGAGGAGTACCGCGGTGAGGAGGGACACATCGGCTACCTGCTCGTGCAAGCGCACCATGCCTTTGCCGGCGCGATGGAGGTCGCGCTGCGTTCGTCACGCTTGAGCCGAGCCCAGTTCGGCACGCTTTCGGTCGTCGTCCGCCAACCCGGGCTGTCGGCAGCCGACCTGGCACGAGCCGTCATGGTCACGCCCCAAGCCATCAACCTGCTGGTCACGAGCCTCGAACGGGACGGCTTCATCGAGCGTCGTCCGCACCCGACGCACGGACGCATCCTCGAGATCCACCCGACCAACGAAGGCATCCGCCGGCTCGATCAGGCCTACCCGGCCGTCATCGAGCTCGAAGATCGCATCAGCGCGGGCATGACCCAACGTCAGGTGGCGGCCGTCAAGCGGTGGCTCGTCGACACCGCGGTCACGCTGACCGGCGGCGGGTCCGAGGACTAGCTAGCCGACGAGCCGGCCGGTCGTCACGACAGCGAGTGCGACACGGCGAGGATGAGCTCCATCGTCGTCGCCGCGCCGAACGCGATCTTCGCCGCCGCGAGCCGCCGGGTGGCGGTGCGACGAGACATGCCGAGCGAGCGAGCCACGTCGGTCAACGTCCGGCCCTCGACGAGGCCGTCGACCACCTCGCGTTCTTCCGGAGTGAGCGACCCTGCTTCGCGAACGACGGCGATGCGGGCGATGTCGTCGAGCAGTGCAGCTCGTCTCGCTGCGGGAAGGTCGATCGCGATCACGACGTCCGCGCCCCGAGCAAGTGCAAGCAGGACCGCGTCGCGGTCGCGCTCGTCGCGGACGACGCCAGACGCACGCACTCCCGACAAGGAGAACGGCTCGTCGGGCAGCGATCGGAGGGCGACGGCACCCTCAGGGCACGGATCCGTGGCAATGAGCGCGACCGGACGGCGATCGCGTGTGGTCACCTCGTCGCGACCTTCTGGGCAGCCTCCCGTCGTGTCGACACCAGCAGCTTGCGGCGCGCAGACGAGATGTGATCGTCGACGGTGCCGCGCGAGATCCCGAGCGTGGCGGCGATCTGTGCCGAAGTCTTCCCGATCGCGACGAGCCGCAGCACCTGGACCTCGCGCGTCGACAACGCCGGCTGCGTCAGGTGCCACCGACGGAGGTGATGTGAGAGACCGACCCGGTTCGCGAACGCGCTGGCCTTCGTCCATCGGGCGGTCGCGTCGGCGCGTCGCGCCTTGTGGGCGAGCACGGCTGCGAGGCCTTGGGCACGGATCGACCATCGTGGACAGTCGACGTCGAGCCAAGCGCACGCCGCACGATCCAGTTCGTCGAGCGCGCCGTCCTTGTCGCCGTCCCGCCAACGACGGATGCCCTCGACCTCGTGCAGTCCTGCCCACAGCGCCGGGATGGTGAACGAGGTCAGCGCCGGCTCGAAGTCGGTGCCGAGCTGGATCGCTGCGCAGGCGGCGGCGAACTCGCACGCGACCCGCATGCCGAACCAGGCGTCGCCGAGCGAACGCAGACGGGTGGCCATGTCGACGACTGCTTCGTCGTCGCCCCGCAGCCACGCGAGCTCGATCGACGAGAGGCCGCCGAACAGGCGCGCCTCGGCGGACGTCGCGGTGCGCGAATGGCGCTCGGCGGCGGCCGCGGCTTCATCGAGGCGATCGAGGTCAGCGAGCGCGAGCACCAGCGAGATCTCGGACTGGAAGCGATTGCGGAACAGGGGATGCTGGTCGAGCATCTGCGCGGCCGCATCGACGGACCATGCCGGGTCGTCGCTCGCGAGCGTCCGGTTCAACACCAGAGCGACGAGCAGGTGCGTGTGCCACGTTCGCAGCCGGGCAGCCTCGGCGACGGCGATCTCTCGGACGGCCACGTCGATGCTCTCGCGCCGGCGGCCGACGAGTCCGAGGCCGGACACGAGATGGAACGCGGCGGTGCACTCGAGTTCGGCATCGCCGGCGAAGCGGGCCTCCTCGATGGCGCGGGTGAGCATCGTCTCCCATGCGGGGTTGCCTTCGTAGAGGAGCGAGCTGCCGAGCACAGCGCGGGCGCGGACCTCTTCGATCCCGTGTCCCTTCGCAGCGTCCAGCGCGCGCCTCGCCGCCTGGAGGCCACCGGGTCGACGGTCTCGCACCTCGAGATAGGCGCGCTCGACCACCACTCGAACCGCGAGAGGCGTGCCGTCGTCGACGAGCCGCAACGCGGCGTCGAACAGGGCGCTGGCACCGTCGACGTCGCCGGCGAACCAGCGGGCGCGACCCTGCACGAACAGCGCCTCGGGTCGCAGGCGGATGTCTGTCGCGGCGCGATCGGCGGCATCGGCGGCCAGTTCGTGGCGACCGTCGTCGACGAGCGCGGACGCGGCCTCGAGCCACGCGGAGCTGTCCGGCGCACCGGTGCGCGTCGGCGGCGACCGCGACGAGCAGGGCGAGATCGGCACGCGCCGTCGCGTCGGTCGCGGCGTCGAGTTCGGGCCGCGCCACCGCGAGCGCGCTGGACCGGCTCGTCAGCGAGCAGGAAGTGGCGTGCCGCCTCCACACCGGTCAGTGCGGCACCGAGATCGGCATGGAGCAGCCGCAGTTGATCCTCGTCTCGCAGCTTGACCAGCGCCTCGGCGAGCAGGGCGTGACGAAACT
The DNA here is from genome assembly GCA_963821725.1 of uncultured Acidimicrobiia bacterium. Taxonomy (GTDB): domain Bacteria; phylum Actinomycetota; class Acidimicrobiia; order Acidimicrobiales; family JACDCH01; genus DATAES01. The sequence continues at coordinate 125,704 of CAWGFA010000010.1, read as the reverse complement.
CGACGACCTCACCGAAACGCCGGACGAGACCTTCGAGCTCGGTGTGCAGCCCGACGGTCGACGGCTCGACCGGGCGGCCCACCAGCGCGAGCCGGACGAGGGCGTCCGCGGTGGCCCGGTCGAGACGCTCGACGCGAGCAGCGAGCGCGTCGAGCAACGTCGGTGACGGCTCGCTGTCGTCGATCAGGACGTCGAGCAGCAAGGGATTGCCGTCCGCAGCCGCGACCAGGCGTTCGAGCTGGGGGTTCGGTAGGTCGGGGTGAATCTGACGTGCAAGCCGCGCTGCATCAGCGGGCTCGAGTGGCGTCAGCTCCACCGTGCGGCCCGACTCGAGCAGACGGGCCACCGAATCACGCGCATCTCCAGGCCGGCTGGTCACGACCACACGGCAATGCCGCTGCACGACGTCGAGCACCGCGATGCACGGCTCGTCGGCCCAGTGCAGGTCGTCGACGAAGAGCACGGCATCGCCGGTCGCCGCGACAACACGGTCGGCGATCTCGTGGTCCGCGCCGCTCAATGTCTCTCCCAGCGCCCGCTCGAGCGGCAGGTAGGGACGCCCGACAAGGGACCGGAGCGCGCCCCCTTCGAGATGAGGGACTCGGGCGAGGGCGAATCGCAGCAACGCGGTCTTTCCGATTCCTGCGCTCCCGATCACGGCCGTCAGCCCAGGGCGCGAAATCGCCTCGGCGAGCGCCGAGAGTTCGCAATCACGACCGACGAGGCGCTTCACGTCTGCTTCACCGCGCCTGTTCCTCCCACCCCCGAAGATGCGGAGCGACCGTACACCAGCGGTGGCGCCCCGGGACGCAGCGTGACGGGGAACTTCGCATTTCGGGCATGAGCACGTGAGCTCCGACTCCGTTCGACAGCCACGCGCACATTGTCGGCTCAGCCACGGATCCAGGTGGCTGGGTCGACACGGACTGCGTCGCTACAACCTCTGTGTCGACACAGCCACGGTTCTGGTGGCTCGGCAGACACAGACGCGGTCGCCCCCGCCGTCGGCCTCGGACGTCACTCGATCACGGGTTGCAGGAGCATTTCTTGTGCCATGGAGGCGACGATCTCGCCGTCGTCGGTCCGGATCACGCCGCGAAGGGTTCCGCGGCCGCCGGCGTTCACGAGGCTTTGGACGTCCTGCAGCAACCAGCGGTCGGCGCGAACCGGTCGGTGGAACCAGGCGGCGTGGTCGAGGCTGATCATGCCGGTGGTGTCGCCGTCGAGATACATCGGTCGTCCGCCGACGCCGGTCCAGTCGGTCGCGTACCCGAGGAGAGCGGTGTGCAGGTGCTCGTCGTCGGGCAGTGCCCGGGGGATTCGGAACCAGTGGCGATGGGTGGCCTCGCGGGAGCCGTCGGCCCGAAGCGGGCTCGGCCCGACCCAGCGGACGTCCCACGGTCCCGGCTCGTCGAAGGCGCCGACGGGTGGAGGCAGTTCGTCGGGGAGAGGAACGTCGTCGGGGATGCCCGACAGGTCGTAGACGTACCCTTCGGCGTCGGCGGTGAACGAGCACGTCATGGTGATGACGGGCTTGCCGTCCTGTGACGCGGTGACGACGTGAAGGCAGATCGCGCGACCGGCTTTGAGGATGTCGGTGTGGAACTCGATGTCCCGTCCACCCTGTACGGGCCGAAGGAAGTGAGCGTGGAGGGCGTGCAGCCGTTTGCCCGGTGGCGCGTCGCGGCATGCCCGCGCTGATGGTCAACGCGAGCCCGATGCCGCCGAACACCACTGGGCCGTACCAGTCGGGTGTGTGTCCGATCCAGCTGTCGTCTCGTCGTTCGTGTTGCAGCAGGTCGAGGAACTCGTCGATCGCAGCCTGCTTCTGTGCGATCGGATCCGGCATCGGGCCAGGCTGTCACAGGCCGAGCGATGCGAGGCCTCTCGCCACGAGCTTCCCCCTATGACGGTGGTCGTCGGAGGCAGCTCACTGCACCACCCGAGGCGACATGAGTGACGAACTACGACTTCGATCCTTGGTCGAGCCTCGCTTCGTCGATCGTCGGCTGGAACAGCTCCACCGGGTTGCCTGACGGATCATCGATGATGACCTGGCGTCCCCCGACGCCGTCGATCACGTCGCTGCGCGGGTGGAATCCGGCCGCCGTGAGTTGGGCGTTGAGCGCGTCGACGTCGTCGACCTCGATCGCGAAGCGGTTCCACCCGCCCGGCGTCGGCAGTGTTCCGTCCGGAAGCGCTGCGCCACCGCCGGGACCTCCGCCGGGCTGGCTGAGCGCGAGACGGAGGTCGCCACGTGTGAGCATCGCGAACGTCGGTGCGGGATGCATCACCTCGGTGAATCCGAGGTGGTCGACATAGAAGCGGATGGCCTCGTCGACGTCGTCGACGATGTAACGAACGCTGACTGTGGGCATCGATGCGGCACCTCCGTGCGTCGTCGGCCATCGAACGTAACCGAGCCGAGAGCGTTCGCCTTTCAGCTCGAAGCTGAACCGGATCAGTCCGCGCGAACGATCTCGGCGCTCACGCGGCCGGCGTCGATCTCGAATCGGCCGAAGGTCGGGTGCGGCTGCCCGCGGCGCTGCGTGGGCGAGCCGGGGTTGAACAGCAGCTGCCCCGCAAGGCCGGCCGCGTTCCAGGGAATGTGGCTGTGCCCGAAGACCACGACGTCGGCCGATGGGAACCGTCGATGCAGGCGTGCCTCCCGGCCGGCGCGTGGTCCGCCGTCGTGCAGGATCGCCACGCGCACGCCGTCCAGATCGAGCTCGACGGCCTCCGCCAGGACGCGGACGAGCGCCGTGTCGTTGTTGCCGAGCACTGCGTGGAGTGGCGCAGCCGCGCGCAACTCGTCGAGGAACGAGGCACCGACGACGTCACCGGCATGCAACACGACGTCTGCCCCACGCACCTCCTGCCACACGCGCTCGGGCAGGCTCGTCGACCCGTTGTCGCGAATGTGGGTGTCGGCGAGGACGACCGCTCTCATGGGTCACACGTCTAGCTCGCTCCGAGCCGGCTCGCCGCCTCGCGCGATCGTCACCGACATTGCTAGACCGATCGGATGACCAGTGACGCGGAGCCGACGATCGACCTCGCCGACGGCCACCGGATCCCGGTGCTCGGCCTCGGAGTGTGGCAGGTGCCCAACGGACGGAAGACTGTTCGCGCGGTGCGCGACGCACTCGATCTCGGCTACCGGCACATCGACACGGCGCAGGCCTACGGCAACGAGGAGAGCGTCGGCCGAGCGCTGCGCGACAGCGGTGTGCCGCGCGACGAGGTGTTCGTCACCACGAAGTTCTATCCAGGGGCGAGCGACCCCGCGGTCGAGATCGAACGAAGCCTCGAGCGCCTCGGCGTCGACTATGTCGACCTCTACATCATCCATTGGCCACAACGCGGTCCGACATGGGCGTGGCCCGGTATGGAACGCTCGCACGAGCGCGGCCACGCGAGGTCCATCGGTGTGTCGAACTTCAGCGTGGATCAACTCGATGAAGTGCTGGCGGTGGCCGGTATTGCGCCGGTCGTCAACCAGGTGCAGTTCAGCCCCTTCGAGTACCGGCGGCGGCTGTTCCAGGAGTCCGTCGCTCGTGGCGTCGTCACCGAGGCGTACAGCCCGCTCGGCACCGGACGACACTTGAGTGACCGCGCGGTCAGCCAGGTCGCGGATCGCGTCGGCCGCACGCCTGCACAAGTGCTGTTGCGCTGGTCCGTGCAACACGGGCTCGTCGTGCTCCCGAAGTCGGTCCATCGCGATCGTCTGGCCGAGAACGCTCGCATCTTCGACTTCGTGCTGTCAGCGGACGACATGGCTGCGCTCGACGCGCTCGACCGCACGGACGGCACCGACCGCGCTCGCGACGACAAGTGGTGGTGACGCGTCGGGCCGATCCGGGAGCGACGCCGCGCTCACTTCGCAGCAGCCCAGTCCGCTGGCCGCTGGTCCCAACCGTGGAAGAGCGACCAGTCGCCTGCATCCCACGCCTGCCGCAGCCCCGGTTTGCTCAGATCCCAGTCAGGGCGGATCTCGCTCGAGGCGGCGCGCAGGTCCCGCCACAGGTCGTCCACTGACGGGCGACCCCAGAACCAGTAGCCGTTGTAGATGCTGTGGATCACGAGTCCGGGCTTGAGCACGAGCGTGTGCGGGATCATCGGGTCGTGCTCCGTGTCGGTGTACTCCTGGATGTCGAGGTCCTTCTGGACGGTGCGAGCCGGGTCCGACAGGAACGTCCACTGTGCGCCGACCGACAGACGGAACTCCTGCAACGTGTGGTGCTCGTCCGTCGCGATCGTGACGATCTGGGTGTACGCGACCGCGATCTTCGATTGGAACGCGGCCAGATCGCGGTGTTGCTGGTGCTCCTTCGGGCAGTAATGGCCGCGCGCGAGCGTGAGGATCATCGGATCGCTGCCCTGGAGCTCGCTCAACGAGCGGACCGTTTCGGTGTGGTCGGGCAGTGAGAAGTCGGGGAAGACGCCGCCAGGGATGATGTCGGAACGCATGGGATCAAGGCCTCCTGTTCATGCGTCTTCCTATCCTCAAACGCGACCGCCTGTCGCAGTGCCCGAGAACGTCACCTCGGACGTGGGCCCTCGTCCAGCGCGCGCAGGACGAGTCCGATCGTCCAGGTGATCGCTGCGGTCGCTTCGTCGGGATCGAGCTCCCAGTCGGTCACCAGACGTTCGAACGCGACAGGTGCCCAGAGCACGTCCAACATCGCCGCTGCGATCACGCGGTCACGCGGCCGCCAGTCGTTCGTCGCTCGACCCACGGCGTCGAGCAGCGCCGCTCGTTGCCGTTCGTTGGTCGCGGCCACCGTCGGGTCTCGGGGCGTCCGCGGCTCGATCGGGAACTTCGAGACGTAGTCGAAGATCCGCGCGGCGACGTCCTGCACCTGCGCGAGCGTCAGGCCTTCGAGTTCGACGCCCGCCGCGTGCTCCATGCGCTCCATGACCGCGTCACGAAGCTCGCGCTCGCCGGCGAAGTAGCGGTACACCGTGCGCTCGGTGACACCTGCCTGCTCGGCCACCGCGCGGGGCGTCAGGGCGCCCCAGTTCCAGATCGGGAAGCCGTGGAGCAGCTCGGCACCGGCGGTCACGATCCGTTCACGGGTCTCCGCCACGCGCCGCCGTCGTACCGGGCTGTCGTAGCGGCGCCGCGACTGGTCAGGCAGGGCCACGGTGCCACGGTTCGACGATCCGAGACGACCTCAACCGCAACCGCTCAGCCCACGACGAACGGGAGTGTCTCCCAGCCGCGAACGGTCGACGTCGGGGCGATCTTTGCGCCGGCCAGGTCGACGTCCCATTCGGGGAAGCGGTTGAGCAACTCGTCCAGCGCGATGCGCCCTTCGAGCCGTGCCAGCGCGGCGCCCAGGCAGAAGTCGCGCGCCGTACCCGAAGGTCACGTGCGAGACCGCCTTGCGCTTGATGTCGAACGTGTCGCCGTCAGGGAAGCGGCGGTCGTCGCGATTCGCAGCCCCGACCAGGAACAGGATCGCGCTTCCTTCCGGCACCCGCTGTCCCTGGATCTCGGCATCATGCGCGACGAACCGGCCGACATGGTGCGCCGGCGGCTCGAAGCGCAGGATCTCCTCGACCGCGTCGTTGACGAGCGTTCGATCAGCGGCGATCTCGCGACGCTGGTCGGGGTGCTCGGCGAGGACCTTGCCTGTCCAGCCGATCAGTCGGGTGGTCGTCTCGTTGCCCGCGCCCGCCACCACTGCGAGGTAGGTGACGAGCTCTTGTCGACTCAAGCAACGGCGCACGCCGGTTTCGTCCTCGAACTCTGCGTTGAGGAGCTCGGTCATGATGTCGTCGGACGGGTGGTCGACGCGCCAGTCGAGGTATGCCTCGAAGCTGTCGCCGCTCGAGAATGCGTTCGTGTGCTTCATCGGTTGTCCGGGTTCAGTCCGAAGGTTGTCGTCGGTCTGGTCGCGGATGGCTTCCTGATCCTGTTCGGGGATGCCGAGGAGCATTCCGATCACGCGCATCGGCATCAAGGCGCCGAAGTCGCGGATGAGGTCGAATCGCTCGGATCCGACGAGCGGGTCGAGCGCATCCGAGCAGAACTTGCGGATCTGCGGTTCGAGCGCTGCCACCTTGCGCGGCGTGAACACGCGGGACAGCAGCGCCCGGTGGATCGTGTGCGTCGGCGGATCTTCGAAGATGACGGTTCCGGGTGGGATCTCGACACCCGACTTGATCAACTCGAGAACGCCACCACGGCCCGAGATGAACGTCTCCCGATCCTTCAACCCGCGCTCGACGTCGTCGTACCGGCTCGCCGCGTAGAAGTCGTGCGGCTCGTTGTAGTACAGCGGCGCTTCTTCCCGTAGGCGTCGGAAGACCGGGTACGGGTCGGCGTTGATGTCGACGTCGTACGGGTCGTACGAGAGGCCTTGCTGGCTGATGACCGTCACCTGGAGCTCCCGTCCCGATCCGATGAGGTTCGTGTCAGGGGACCATGACACGAATACGTGCGCCGGTCAACCGGCGCACTCCACTCGCGGTGTCGTCGCCGGCGAGACCGTATGGTGCGCCGCATGAGCGCACAGGAGCTCGCGGGCAAGGTCGCGATCGTGACGGGTGGTGCCGGCAGCATCGGCAGGACCACAGCAGAGCTGTTCGTCGCCGAGGGTGCCAAGGTGGTGATCGCCGACCTCGACACCGACGAGGGCGAACGGGTCGCGACTGGTCTGGGCGACGGCGCTGCGTTCCACCAGACCGACGTCAGCGATGTCGACCAGGTGCAGGCATTGGTGGACTTCGCGGTCGAGCGCTTCGGTGGTCTGGACGTGATGTTCAACAACGCGGGGATCGGCAGCCCGCTGAAGCGCTTCCTGCCCGACGATCTCAGCGACTTCTCCCGCATCATGAGTGTCAACCTCTTCGGCGTCATCGCTGGAAGCCAACGCGCGGCGCGGTACATGAAGGACAACGGCGGCGGGTCGATCATCAACAACGCCTCCATCGCCGCCATCAACGCCGGGGTGGGCATGATCTCGTACCGGGCGTCGAAGGCAGCGGTGGCTCACGTGACCAAGTGCATGGCCATCGACCTCGCGCCGTACGGGATCCGCGTCAACTGCATCACGCCGGCCCACATTCGCACTGGCATCACGAACTACGACATGGGGCCCGTGCTGCGGTACATGCAGCCGCTGGAGCGCGAGGCGCAACCCGAGGACGTGGCCAACGCGGTGGTGTTCCTCGCCAGTGAGCGTGCCGCGCAGGTGACGGGCATCGTGTTCCCGATCGACGGCGGCACGACCGCCGGTCCGCCTTACGCGCAGACGAAGCTCATCATGTCGACGTCCAAGCCGCCCGACTCAGCCGACGCCGCGAGCCCTCCTGAAACCATTCTGGCGTCAACCGGTGCGCATATGCGCACTCCTTGACGCCAGAACGACTCAGGTCGACGGCGCGGGCGTGAAGTCGAGGTGCAGTTGTCGGAGGCCGCGGAGGAAGAACGTCGGCAAGTACTCGTATCGACGGGCGCCGGCCGGCCCGTGCTCCTCGTCGGAGATCGCGATGTCGTTCGTGCGGTCCAAGAACCGGTTGAGCGTGACCCGACCCTCGGCGCGGGCGAGGGGCGCGCCCGCGCAGGTGTGGATGCCGTGGCCGAACGCGATGTGCTGGCGCGCGTTCGCGCGGTCGATGTCGAACTCGTGCGGATTCTCGAACACACGTGGGTCGCGGTTCGCACGCCCCGGGGGTGAGCATGACCGTCCCCCCTGCCGGGATGTCGACGCCGAGGAGGTTGGTGCGGACGCGCGCCATTCGGAACTGCGTTCGGAGAGGGCTCTCGAGTCGCAGCGTCTCTTCGATGAAGTTCGGGAATGCGGTCGCGGTCGTCGCGTACGAGTCGTCTGCAGGTCCTGTCGCTCGCCGAGCATCCGGAGCGCGAACGACAACAGTCGCACCGTCGTCTCCTGGCCGCCGGCGAAGAGGTTGGCGGCGATCAGCGCGGCGTCGTTCACCTCCGGGGTCGACCCGTCGGGGAACGTCGCAGTAGCGAGCCCGGTCAGGATGTCGTTGCGCGGCGCTCGGCGGCGGTCCTCGATGTAGTCGCTGAAGCGCTCGTAGAGGAACTCCAGCGGCTTGTGCGCGATCTCCTGATGGACCGTGGACAACCGCTCGCGGAACAGCGAGTGATCCGACTCGGGCACGCCTTCGAGATCGGCGACGACGGTGAGCGTGAACGGTTCCGCGTAGGCGCTGACGAGCTCGCACGACCCTTCGGCGATGAACCCGTCGATGAGACGGTCGGCGAAGGCCCACATGAAGTCCTCGTTCTCCTTGAGGCGCTTCGGCGTGATGAGCCTCATCAGCAAGTGACGATGCGCCGTGTGGTTCGGCGGGTCGAAGGCCGGGAGCTGGTCGCTGAACGGCAGCTCGTGCCGGTACTTGATGATGATGTCGCTGATGTCGTCACCCTCGGCGGGTGCGGAGAACTTCACGAACGGCCCGCTCACCGCGTTGCACGACGAGTACGTCCCCGACGGCTCGTCGTGCGGCGGGAACGTGGCCGGGTCGCCGTAGACGGCCATCGCCTCGGGATGCCCCGTGATCATGAACACGCCGAAGCGCGGCTCCTGCCACACCGGGCCCTGGTCACGTACCCAGTCGAAGTACGCGTACGGATCGTCCTGGATCGATCGGTCGGTGAAGAAGTTGACGTTCTCGAAGTCGGTCATGTTCGCCCTCGATGCGCCTGGGAGCGTCGTACGATCCGCACGTGGGACTCGAAGTCGAGATCGACCGCGACGTGTGCATGGGCTCCGGAAACTGCATGTACACGGCGCCGGGAGCGTTCGACCTCGACGACGACAGCATCGCGTTCGTCGTCGATCCGTCGGGCGCGCCCGAGGACAAGGTCATCGCTGCGGCGCGGGGGTGTCCGACTCACGCGATCTCGGTCCGACGGGACGGCGTGACGCTGGTTTGAACGCGTCATGAGACGTCGCGGCGCGTCCCGATTGCGTGGCGCGCCGCGAGGTGACCGAAGACCATGGTGTTGGCGATGCTCGCGCCCGGCCCGAGATAGTGGCGACCCATCACGGTCGCGGTGCCGTTGCCGGTCGCGTAGAGGCCGTCGATCGGCTCGTCCTGCTGGTCGAGAACCTGGGCGTTTTCGTTCGTCAGGAGGCCGCCGCAGGTGCCGATGTCACCGGGGACGACCTCGCACGCGAAGTACGGCGGTTCGTCGATCGGGCCGAGGCACGGATGGACCTTGTGGTTGGGATCACCGAACGCCCGGTTGTACGCCGATTCGCCACGTCCGTAGTCGGGGTCGATGCCCTTGGCCGCGTTCTCGTTGAATCGCTCGACGGTCTCCGACAGGCCCGTCGCGTCGATGCCGCACATGCCGGCGAGATCGTCGAGTGTCCAGGCTTGCTTCAGCCGGCCGCTCTCGAGGAGCGCCGCGGGAAGCGACCCGGACGCGATCGCAGGTGTGCGTAACGCTTGCGGTAACGATCGTCGAAGATCAGCCAGCAGGGAACGGCGCGACTGGTCTTGTCGCGCGCGTACATCGCCTTGCCGACTTCCATGTACGAGTTCGATTCGTTGACGAACCGTTGCCCTGCCGCGTCCACGTAGATCGTCCGCGGACGTTGACGGGCCTGGTCGAGCGTCGATTGGCCGAACCTTCCCGTTCGGGGTGACGGCAGCCACCATGCCTCGTCCATCAGGTCGGTCTTGGCGCCGAGCCGGATTGCGGCCTGCATCGCTTCGCCGGTGTCACCCGGGTTCGCGATGGACCACTTCGCTTGGTTCGGTTGATCGCCTCCGTACTCCGCGCGCATCTGTCGGTTGTGGGCGAATCCGCCGGCCGCCAGGAGGACGCCATGACGGGCGCGGACGAACACCGGGGTGCCCGATCGCACGGTGCGGACGCCGACGACCCGACCACCTTCGACGATCAGGTCGTCGAGCGGTGCCTCTGTCCAGATCGGGATCCCGCGCGCGAGCGCGATCTCGAGCATCTGCGCGATCAACGACGCACCGTTCGTCAGGAGCGCCTGACGTCGCGCTCGAGCGGCGTAGGTTCGGAGTACCACCCGGCCCGAGATGGCGAAGGTGCGAAGGCTGCGGTTGTAGTGGGACAGCGACCGCGCTTCGTTCGTCATCACTGCGAGTCCGAGGCTCTGCGCGAGCCCGGCTGCAACTTCTGCAACCAGGTACCGAGAACCCGACCGTCGAAGGGGACGGGCTCGATCCCACGTCCCTCGTCGTGGCCGCCCTTCGCGTTGGAGTAGTAGTCGCTGTAACCGGGGCAGTGGACGAAGCGGACGCCGCGCTGCTGCAGGAACGACACCATCGCTGTCCCGCCCGTGAGGAACGCGTGCCGGCGTTCGAACGACGAGGCCGGGCCGACGTCGCCGACGACAGCCTCGAAGTGGGCCATGGCGTCCTCGTAGGAGTCCGCCACGCCGTCCGCTTGCATCACCGGGTTGTTCGGCACCCACACGATCCCGCCGGACATCGCGGTCGAACCACCGACGAGCTCCTGCTTCTCGAGTACCAACGCACTTGCTCCCGCGTCGGCCGCCGTCAGCGCCGCGACCATGCCACCGCCCCCGGATCCTGCGATCACGAAGTCGACGGTGGAGTCCCACGTCGTCATGTCACGTCCTTTCACGATGGACGGATTACTTCACGGTCGAAGTAATCTAACAGAGCCTCGCCCGTTCGATCCGTTGACGTTTACTACGAACCCGAAGTAATATCCACCTCGCGCCGAGAGTGGGGGAACGATGTGCGGCAACTCGACCACGCTGACCTATCCGCCCGGAGGAGTTGGCGCTCCGAAGGATCGACATCCGAGTCCGTCGGTCGACCTCGGGTTGCCCGCCGGGACGGAGGTGTTCTCCGCCGACGACCACATCTCGCTGGCCGACGACATCTTCTACGAGCGCTTCCCCGAGAGCATGAAAGAGCGCGCACCGCGCGTCATGAACGTCGACGGCGGGTGGGTGATCGGCATCGACGGCCGGTCGATCCTCGTGCCGGAGTTCATCGAGGTGCTCACGCAGTACGACCCGCTTCCGGGGTCGCACACCGGCGACGTCGACGCGCGGCTGGCCGCGCTCGACTCGGAGGGTGTGTCGAGGGAGCTCGCGTTCCCCAACTCGATTCTGGCGTTGTTCGGCTGGCCCGACCGGGAGGTGCGGGAGCTGTGCTTCCGGATCTACAACGAGCACATCGCGGAGGTCCAGGAACGATCGAATGGCCGCATCTTCGGTGTCGGACTGATCAACTGGTGGGACGCTGACGGCACGCGTCGTACGGTCGAACGAGCTGAAGGCGCTCGGGTTGAAGACGTTCCTCCTGCCGATCCAGCCGGGCAAGGACACGAACAAGATCCCGCTCGACTACGCGAGCATCGCGATGGACGGCGTATGGCAAGCGATCGAAGACGCGGAGCTCCCCGTCTCCCACCACATCGGTGAGAGCCCGCCGGCGACTCCGAACGAGTTCAACGCCGTCGGCATCGGGATGCTCCAGAACGTGGCGCCGTTCCGCGACATCTTCGGCAAGTACATCTTCGGCGGCATCCTCGACCGCCACCCCGGGCTGCGGGTCGGCTGGTTCGAGGGCGGGATCAACTGGGTCCCGTCGGCCATCCAGGACGCCGAGCACATCGCCGCGTCGTTCCGTCACCTCAGCAACCTCGAGTCGCACCACGATCCCAAGCACTACTGGGACAACCACATGTGCGCATCCTTCATCGTCGACCCGCTCGGGCTCGAGCTCGTCGATCGCATCGGGATCGAGCGAGTGATGTGGTCGACGGACTTCCCGCACAACGAGAGCACGTACGGCTACAGCGACAAGTCGCTCGCCTCGGTCGTCGACGCGGTCGGTGCCGAACGGGCCGCAGCCGTCGTCGGCGGCAACATCAGGCGCTTCCTCGCGATCGAAGGAGCTCGATGACGTGACCGACGTCGATGTCCCGCCCCCGGAGGAGATCATCCTCTACGAGAAGGATCCGAGCACGCGGATCGCGACGATCACGCTCAACCGTCCGGACCAGCTCAACATCCCGACGATCGGCGCTCGTCGCCGCTACGCGGACCTGCTGTTCAAGGCGAGCATCGACGACGACGTCAAGGTGCTCGTCGTACGGGGCGTCGGTGACCATCTCGGGACGGGTGCCGATCTCGACGAGCTGATGTCGAAGCGGGCCGCGGGCGTCGCGCTGCCAAGAGGAGTTCGGGCTCGACTGAGGACGACGACGTCACGATGCCGAGCGAACGCTCGTACCGGGCCGGTGCGTCGTTGCTCCACTGGTACGGCAACACGAGGTCGGGCTGTCGGAGCCTTCAGGACTTCAAGAAGATCAGCATCCTCGAGGTCAAGGGCTACTGCTACGGGTGGCACTTCTACCAAGCGGGTGACGCCGACCTCGTGATCTCGTCCGACGATGCCCTCTTCGGGCATCCCGCGTTCCGCTACGTCGGCTACGCGCCGCGCATGTGGCAGTGGGCGATGACGATGGGGCTGCGCAAGTTCCAGGAGATGGTGTTCACGGGCCGGCCGTTCACCGCGCAGCAGATGTACGAGTGCAACTTCGTGAACAGCGTCGTCCCACGCGACGAGCTCGAAGCCGAGGTCGAGAAGTACGCGCTGGCGTGCGCGCGCACTCGGCCAACCGACACCGTCTTCATGCAGAAGGTCTTCTTCGAGATCATGAAGCAGCACCAGGGCGAGTACATGGGCAGCCTTCTCAGCGCGTGGCTCGAGTCGATGGGCGGGGTGCTCCGAGCGGACGACGACGGCACGCTGGCAACGTTGAGCAACGAGACGATGGATGCAGGGCTGAACGTCGCGGTGAAGGACAACGACAGCCGGTTCCCGCCCGAGTGGCGGCTGAGCAGGTCCGGTCGCCGGCGCCCCGAGACCGACTGACGGTGTCGCAGCCACGACCGGGCGCGCCGAAAGGCTCGCCGCCGCTGACCGGGTTCCGCGTCGTCGACCTCTCGACCTGGATCGCCGGTGGGTACTGCACGAAGTTGCTCGCCGACGGCGGCGCGGACGTCATCAAGATCGAGCCGCCGGACGGAGATCCGCTGCGCCGCTGGTCGGCGTCCGGAGCATCGATCGCACCCGACGAGGACGGCGCGCTCGTTCAACTACCTGCAGCGCGGCGAAGCAGAGCGTCGTCGTCGATCCCGGCCAAGCTGACGATCTCGCGTCGGTGCACGACGTGCTCGCTTCGGCGAACGCCGTCGTGTGGTCCAGGGGATCCGATGTTGCCGAGCACCCGTCGTTCGCCCCCCACGAGATCCTCCGTTCGTACCCACACCTCACGGTCACCGCGATCACACCGTTCGGCCTCGAGGGGCCTTGGCGCGACAAGCCCGCCACCGAGTTCACGCTGCAGGCCTGGTCGGGCGCGATCATCGGCCTCGGGCGCGGAGCCCCGACCGCGCGCCGGTGTTCGTCGGCGGTCAGAGTCGGCGAGTGGCTCGCCGGACTCTTCGCCGCGATCGGGACCTTGGCTTCGCTCAGAGGTGCAGGCGGCGACGGTGAGCTCGTCGACGTATCCATGCTCGAGGCCTTGGCGATGTGCCTGACCTACTACCCGGTGACCTTCAACGACCAGCTCGGACGGCCGATGCGGAAGCGCCGGTTCGTCCCGACGCCGGGCGTGGGCGCGGCGCGCGACGGGCTCGTCGGGCTCGGGGTCGGGACCGGACAGCAATGGCTCGACTTCTGCGCGATGGTCGGCCATCCGGAGTGGACCGAGGATCCGTCCCTGTTCCTCGAGCGCACCGCGCTCGGCTCCGACGATCGACGCGTGGATCGCACAGCACACCGTCGAAGATCTGCTCGACCTCGCGTCCGCGTTTCGGATCCCGAACGCACCCATCGCGAACGGCGCCAACGTGACGACGTTCGACCACTTCCGTACTCGGGAAACGTTCGTCGAGAACGGCGCGCGACGGCGCCATCAACCCGGGCTCGCCGTTCCGACTCACCCACGCGCCGGTCTCCGAACCACGAGAGGCGTCGCGACACGTTGCAGCTCCGGCGCTTCCGTTCAGCGGGCTCCGTGTCCTGGACATGACCGGCTACTGGGCCGGTCCACTCGTCGGCCACGTGCTCGCGCTCCTCGGCGCCGAGGTGATCCATCTGGAATCAGCCACGCGTCCCGACGGCGCCCGCCTCGTCGGTGGTGTACCGCAGACCGAGGATCACTTCTGGGAACGGGGACCGATCTTCGCCGCGCTCAACTCCAACAAGAAGAGCCTGACGATCGACTTCAGTGATCCTCGTGGCGTCGATCTCGTTCGTCGCTTCGTCACCACGTGCGACGTGGTCGTCGAGAACTACACGCCGCGCGTCCTCGACCAGGTGGGCCTCGACTACGAAGCGCTCCGAGCAGTCCGACCCGACGTGGTCATGGTCCGGATGCCCGGCTTCGGGCTCGATGGACCGTGGCGCGATCTCGCGGCGTTCGCGTTCGTGATCGAGGACGCCTCCGGACTCACGTGGCTCACCGGACACCCGGATCAACTCCCTCTCGAGCCGTACTGCGTCGGTGATCCCAATGCCGGACTGCACGCGCTCTTCGGCCTGTTGCTCGCGCTCGAGCATCGGGACAGGACGGGCGAAGGCTGTCTCGTCGAGGCGGCGATGGTCGATGCCGCGCTGAACATCACCGCGGAGCAGGTGATCGAGCACTCCGCGTACGGCGCGCTGCTGGCGCGTGCCGGCAACCGTGGGCCGTGCGCGGCGCCGCAGAACCTGTACCAGGCCGCGGGTGTCGACGAGTACGGCCGCGACGACTGCTGGGTTGCCATCGCGGTTGCCTCCGACGAGCAGTGGATCGCACTCGCGGCGCGCCATCGGCGAACCGGAGTGGACGGCTGATGCAGTGTTCGCGACCGCGTCAGGACGGGTGCGTGAGCACGATCGAATCGACGCGTGCCTGCAGCAATGGTGCCGCGAGAACTCGGCCGACGACATCGTCGAGCGCCTGTGGGATGCGGGCGTGCCGGTCGCCAAGGTCATACAGCCCCACCGCCAGCCGGAGTTGGCGCAACTCGAGTACCGCAACTTCTTCGAGGAGGTCGACCATCCGTTGATCGGATCGTCTCGCTACAGCACGCTCCCGATGAAGTTCTCGCGAGTCGGCGAGAAGCTGCATCTGCGCCACGCGCCACTGCTCGGCGAGCACAATGCGGAGCTCCTGGAGGAGCTCGGCCTCAGTCCGTCGGAGATCGACGCGCTCGAAGCCGATGGGATCATCGGTCGTTCGCTCGCGTACGAGGCGTAACAGTGGTCATGGTCCCGACAGCAATATCCTCCGTCTGATGGGATTCGACGTGGCTCCGTTCGACGTCGTCGAAGCGTCACGCCGTGTGTGGTTGGAGCGTTGGGACCCGGAGGCCGCGTCGGGAATGGCGGTGTTCACCGCGATCCTCCGCTCGTACCAACTTCTCAACGATCAAGTGAACAGCGTCATGCGCAACCACGACCTCACCTTCGCCCGATACGAGGTGCTCACGTGGTTGGCGACGGACCCGGAGTCTTCGCTGACGCTCAGCTGGATCAGCAAGACGCTGCGGATCCCGCCGGCCACGGTCACGAACATCATCGACCGGCTCGAGGACGACAAGCTGATTCGTCGTATGCAGCATCCGTCTGATGCGCGTACGACGCTGGCCGAGATCACGGCGCGAGGCCGAAGAGTCGCCACGAACGCGACGCGAGACCTGAACTCGACGGTGTACGAACCGATCGCCCTGTCGGAGCCACAGCGGACCCAGCTCGTCGATCTTCTCGCGCACCTACGAGCAAGCGGGAACGAGTTCGACGTCGAGCGCTCGAACGACGTGATCGAGGAACTCGGATCTCGTCACGCGCCCAAGCGCGGACGCAACGGGCGCAAGGGCCGAGCCGAGGTGGCGTAGCCCTTGGCCGCGCCGTACACGGAGTGCTGCCTCCTCTCGTCTCAGTGCTGAACTGCGCGACCGAGTCTCATGCAGTGCTGCGACCGGCGAAAGCGATGCCGCGGTATCCGTTTGCGGCCACGTGGTCGCAGTGCTGGCGGTAGCGCACGAACCCTCCGACGTACGGCATGAACACGCGTTTCTTGCCCGGGATGTTGGCGCCGAGATACCACGAGTCAGCGAACGGATAGAGCGTGGACTCGGCCACCTCGCGTACGTGCGCGACCCATGCGTTCGCTGCGGCCTCCGTCGCCTCGACCGACCGTAGGTCTCGTTCCCGCATGTAAGCGATGCAGTCTGCGATCCACTCCACGTGCTGCTCGATCGCGAGAGGCATGTTCGCCAGGACAGACGGGCTACCCGGTCCGGTGACGATGAACATGTTGGGGAACCCCGCGACGAGCAGCCCCAAGTAGGTCGTCGGTCCCGCCTCCCACTCCTGCTGCAGCGTGCGGCCGTGCCGCCCTCGGATGTCGATCTTCAGCAGCGAGCCGGTCATCGCATCGAAACCCGTGGCGAACACGAGGACGTCCAACTCGTAGTGCTCATCGCTTGTCCGCAGACCGGTCGGAGTGGCTTCGACGATGGGTGTCTCGCGCAGGTTCACCAGCGAGACGTTCGAACGGTTGAAGGTCGTGTAGTAGTCGGTGTCGATCGGCGGCCGCTTCGTGCCGTACGGATAGTCCGTGGGGACGAGCACCTCGGCGACGACCGGGTCGTCCACGATCTGTCGGATCTTGCTCCTGATGAACTCTGCCGCGGTGTCGTTGGACGAGCGGTTGAACAACAGATCCTTGTACGAGCCGTAGAGGAACTTGAACCCACCCTCTTCGTTCCACAGACGCTCGTACGTGTCGAGCCGTTCGGCGGCCGAGACCTCCGTGGCGGACTTGTCACTCGGGTCGTAGGGAAAGCCGGCGAAGGAGTCCCGAGCCTTGCGCCGGATCGCTCCGTAGCGTGCCTTGATCTCGTCGGTCTGCTCGGACGTCAACGGCGCGTTGCGGGCCGGCACGGTGTAGTTCGGTGTCCGCTGGAACACAAACAGCTGCGACGCCTCGGCGGCGATCACCGGTACCGCTTGGATCCCTGTCGATCCGGTGCCGATGACCCCGACTCGCTTTCCTGTGAAGTCGACGCCTTCTCGAGGCCACGCGCCCGTGTGGTACCAGGCACCGCTGAACTGCTCCAGACCGGGGATGTGCGGGATGTTCGCCGCCGACAAGCAGCCGACCGCGCTGATGAAGAACTGGCACGTCACGACCTCGCCGCTGTCGGTGCCGACCTCCCAGCAGTCATCGGCTCGGAGCGTGGCGCGCACGACGCGGGTTCCGAAGCGGATGTCGCGCCGCAGATCGAAGCGATCGGCAACGTGTTCGAGATACTCGAGGATCTCGGGTTGCTCCGGATACTTCGTGCTCCACACCCATTCCTGCTGCAGCTCTTCCGAGAACGAGTACGAGTAGATGAAGCTCTCGGAGTCGCAACGCGCGCCCGGGTATCGGTTCCAGTACCACGTCCCGCCGACGCCTTCGCCTGCCTCGTAAATGCGCGCGGACAGTCCGAGCACGTCACGCGCGCGATGGAGCATGTACAAGCCGGAGAAGCCGGCGCCGACGATGACGACGTCGACGTCCGGCGCCCTCGACGTCTCCATCACAGCAAAATTATCGGCCTGCATTATTTAGTTGACACTTACGTAAGTGAGTGCTTAATATCGGTCGTGTGGACGCGGCACTCAAGGCCCTTGCCGAACCCCGCCGGCGCGCCATCCTGCGTCTGGTGTGGTCGCGCGAGCTGCCGGCCACCGACATCGCCGATCGGTTCCGCGACGTCACCAGGCCGGCGATCTCGCAGCACCTTGCCGTGCTCAAGGACGCCGACCTCGTGACCGAGCGGCGCGACGGCACTCGCCGCCTGTACCGGGCGAACACCGACACCGTGGCCGAGCTGCGCGCCTTCCTCGACGACTACTGGACGTCCGGGCTCGAGCGACTGCGCGACGTCGCCGAGACCGCTGAAACCACCAAGCGAGAGACGAAAGGCAGAAAGCATGGCTGAGCTCGTCCGCGAGATCATGATCGACGCCACGCCGGAGACGATCTGGCCATTCCTCACCGACCCCGACAAGCTCGTCGAGTGGCACGGCACCGAGGCCGAGATCGACCCTCGGCCCGGCGGCGTGTACCGCGTGCTGGTCGGCGGACAGTTCCAGTCGTCGGGGGAGTACGTCGAAGTCGTGCCGCAGGAGAAGGTCGTGTTCACCTTCGGTTGGGACCAGGAGGGTCACCCGATCCCGGCGGGCTCGACGACGATCGAGATCACGCTGCACCCCGAGGGTGACAAGACGCGCGTCCGGCTCGTGCATCGCGGGCTGCCCGACGACGCGATCAGCGGATCACGGCCACGGTTGGGAGCACTACCTCGGCCGGCTGGCGATCGCCGCGACCGGCGGCGACGCCGGGCCCGACAAGCCGCCCGCCGACTCTGGGGCGAGCTCGTGACCACCAAAAGACAGGAGGATCGATCGATGACGAATCACCCCACCGGAAGCCACGACGAGTGGCTCGAAGCGCGGCTCGAGCTGCTCAAGGCCGAGAAGGAGCTGACCCGTCTGAACGACGATGTCGCTCGACAGCGGCGGGAGCTGCCGTGGGTGCGTCTCGACAAGGACTACCTCTTCGACACCGAAGACGGTGAAGCCACACTCGCCGACCTGTTCCATGGACGTTCGCAATTGCTCGTCTACCACTTCATGTACGGCCCTGACTGGGACGAAGGCTGCCCGAGTTGCTCGGCGGTCGCCGACGGCTTCGACGAGACCCATCTCCATCTCCAGAACCACGACGTCGCGTTCACCGCGGTGTCGCGTGCGCCGCTCGAGAAGCTGCTCGCGTATCGCGACCGGATGGGATGGAGCTTCCCGTGGGCGTCGTCGGGACGAAGCGACTTCAACTTCGACTTCAACGTGTCGTTCACCGAGGAGTCGGTCGCGACCGGCGGGTCGTACAACTTCAGGCCGCTCGAAGGTTGGCAGGTCGATCCCGCGAACCTGCCCTTCGAAGGCCCGGGCATGAGCGCGTTCGCGCTCGACGACGGCGTCGTGTACCACACCTACTCCGCCTACGCGCGCGGACTCGACGCGCTGTGGAACATGTGGCAGTGGCTCGATCGATCAGCCGCTCGGCCGCAACGAAGGCGATCTGTCGTGGTTCCGACGCCACGACCAGTACGAGGCCAGCTACCGGTGACGATCGCGCACATCGCCGGCGTGCCGTTCGAGGAGTGGCTCGCGCCGCTCGCCGCCACCGGCAGCGGCATCGCCGTCGGGCTGCGAGCCACGCTGTCTCGGGTGCGCCAACGTCACGAGCGGCACGCGACGACGATCGCTCAGCCCGTGGGCGTGAACTCCAGATGGAGCCGCGTCAGCCCGCGCAGGATGAACGTGGGGGCGTACCGGTAGCGGCGAGCATCGCGTGGGCCGTGCTTGTCCTCGTTGATCCTGATGTCGGCCATGCGGTCGAGGATCCGGCCCAGGCTGATGCGGGCCTCGGCACGGGCGAGCGGCGCGCCCGGACAGACATGGATGCCGAGGCCGAAGGCGATGTGTTCGCGCGCGTTCGCTCGGTCCGGTTTGAACTCGTTCGGCTCTTCGAAGACGCGCGGATCACGGTTGGCGGCGCCGTTGACGGTCATGACCGTGGTGCCGGCAGGGATCTCGACACCGGCCACGCCGACGGGAACACGTGAGAGCCGGAACTGGCCCTTCACCGGGCTCTCGTGCCGCAGCGCCTCCTCCACGAAGTTCGGGATGCGGTCCCGCTCTTCGCGGACCAGCTCCTGGAGGTCCGGGCGTTCGGCCAGCACCTGCAGCTGGTACGCCAACAACCGCACGGTCGTCTCCTGACCGGCAGCGAACAGGTTCGACGCGATGCCGGCGACGTCTTGAACGTCGGGCAACGACCCGTCGCGGAACGTCGCTGTTCGCGAGTCCGGTGAGAACGTCGTCGCGCGGCTCGCGTCGCCGGTCTTCGATGTAGCCGCTGAACCTGTCGTACAAGAACTCGAGTGGCTTGTGCGCCATCTCCTCGGACGGATTGCCCAAGGCTTGGCCCGCCTTCGGTCTCGAGCCTTGGAGCTCTTCGCGGAAGGCGGGGCGATCATCCTCGGGTACCCCGAGCAGGTCGGCGATGACCAGCAGTGCGAACGGTCCCGCGAACTCGGTGACGAACTCGCACTTGCCGTTGTCGACGAACTCGTCGATCTGGCGATCGGCGAGGCTCCACATGAAGTCCTCGTTCTCCCGCAACCGCTTGGGCGTGATGAGGCGCATGAGGAGGCCTCGGTGCTCGGTGTGCTTGGGCGGGTCCATGCTCGGCAACTGGTCGCTGAAGGGCAGTTCGTCGCGGTGCTGCTCGATCAGATCGCTGACGTCGTCGCCTTCGAGGGGGACCGGGAAGCCGGGGAAGGGCCCCGTTGCCTCGGTGGCCGAGGAGAACCGCTTGGGATCCGTGTAGATGGCCCGGCACTCCTCGAACCCGGTCACCATCATCACGTCGTGGTGCTGCTCGGGCCGCACGGGGCACTGGGAGCGCAGCCAGTCGAAGTAGGGGTACGGGTCGCCGTCGAGCGTCCGGTCGGTGAAGAAGTCGATCGAGTCGAAGTCGGTCATGGTCGTCCTGTCGCCTCGTGTCCGCCGGCTCGGTCGGGTTCTTGGACCGTACGGTACAACGCTGGGTTCAGGCCTCGGAGAACGGTCCGAGAAGGTCCACGACGCGCGGCGGCGGCTGCACCGACCATCCCGACTCCGGCCAGTTCAGCCATCCCGATGCCGCGAACGTGCCCCCGTCCGGGTGCAAGGTCGTCCCGGTCACGTACGCCGACAGGTCGGAGGCAAGGAACACGACGCAATTCGACACGTCGGTGACCCGGCCGGGCCTGCCCATCGGGATCGCGATCTGCACGCCTCGGTCCGTGGTCCTGTTCTGGTCCTCGGCGTCGGCCACACGCAGCATGCCGGGTGTCGGCGTGTAGTCGGGCGCCACGTTGTTGACGCGGATCCCGTCCGGCGCGACCTCGACCGCCAGCGACCGAGCGAATTGCGCGACGGCTGCCTTGGCTGCGGAGTACACGGCATAGCCGGGTGCCGCGCGATGCGCCTCGATGGTCGTGAGGTTGATGATGCTGCCGCCCCGCCCGCCGGCGCGCATCCGCGGCACCGCGAGCGAGCACGCGTGCAGGACGTGGAGCAAGTTGGCGCGGAGCAGCGCGTCCCACCCCTTCGGCTTCGTCTCGGTGAACGGCGCCTTGAACACGCCGCCGACGACGTTGACGAGCGTGTCCAACCGTTCCCATCGGTCGTCGGCCGCGCCGAACAGCGCCGCCAGCACCTCCGGGTCCCGCGCATCACCGTGATGCACGATGGCGTCGACGCCTTCGGTCGCAAACGAATCGCGCAGCGAGTCCGCGGCCTCGACGTTCATGTCGACCACCGCGATGCGAACGCCGTTCGCAGCGAGGTCCCGCGAGATCGCTTCGCCGAGACCGCCGGCCCCTCCTGTCACGACGGCGACCGTGCCGTCCAGCGCGGCCCGCTCTTCGAACCAACCCATGGGTCCTCCTTGCCGGCCACCATCCTTGCGAACTCCGGGTCGCCGTGGTCGCTCTAGCGACCACGGCGCACCAACATTGGCCGCGAATACCGCGGTCGATGCGGCCCCTCGTCAGATGTACATGCCGCCGTTGACGCCGATGACCTGGCCGGTGATGTAGCTCCCGTCGTCGGAGCACAAGAACGAGCACGCGGCCGCGATGTCATCGGGCGTGCCGGCGCGGCCGAGCGGGACCATCGGCGCGACGACATCGACCCCGGGAAAGTCGCCGGCGGCCTCGGCCGCCCGTGCCATCGGCGTGTCGACGAGACTCGGCGTGACCGTGTTGACGGTGATCCCGCTGCGCGCCATCTCGACTGCAAGCGCCTTGGTGAGCGCGATGACCCCACCCTTCGACGCCGCGTAGTGCGCCATGTTCGGCGCGCCCGACTGCGCGCTGGAGGACGCGATCGTGACGATGCGCCCCCAGCCCGCGGCGAGCATGTCGGAGATTGCAGCCTGCGCGCACGTGAACGTGCCGGTGAGATTGACCGCGATGATGTGGTCCCACCCCTCGGGTGTGATGTCGAGGACCGGGGTGAAGGACTCGATGCCCGCGCTCGTCACGAGGATCTCGACCGGACCGAGCTCGGACCGCACCCGCTCGAAGCCGGCCTCGACCGAATCCCGGTCGGCGACGTCGACCTCGACGGCGACCGTTCCGGGCAGCTCGGCGGTGGCGGTGCGGAGGGTCGTCGGGTTGCAGTCGAACAGCGCGACCTGTTGCCCGTCGGCGACGAGGCGGCGGGCGACGCCGAGACCGATACCGGATGCGCCTCCTGTCACGACGGCGACACGGCTCATCCTCGGTGCTCGATCGGCTCGAACTCGAGATGCAGCTCGGTGAGCCCGCGGAGCACCCATGTCGGCTCGTAGTGGAACCGGCGCGCGCCCGGCCGGGCCGTGGTGCTCCTCGGACAACCGGATGTCGCGCATCCGTTCGAGAATGCGCTCGAGGCTCACCCGGCTCTCCGCACGCGCGAGCGGTCCGCCGGGACACGAGTGAACCCCGCGACCGAACGCGATGTGGGCTTGCGCGTTGGGCCGGTCGATGCGGAAGTCGTGTGGGCATTCGAAGCGCTGGGGATCGCGATTGGCGGCGCCGTTGAGGAGCATGACCGGCGTGCCGGCTTTGATGTCGACGCCACCGACGGTGGTCGTCTGGCGAGCAAGGCGGAAGTCCGTCTTCACCGGGCTCTCGACGCGGAGGACTTCCTCGACGAAACCCGGAATGCGGTCGCTGTCGGACCGAAGTTCATCCTGCAACTCAGGATGCTCGGCGAGGTGCTTCAGCGCCGCGGCGAGCAGGCGAGCGGTCGTCTCCTGGCCGGCCGCGAACAGGAACGTGGCCGTGCGAACGACCGAGGTGACCGGCGGCGTCGCGCCGTCCGGATACGTAGCCAGCGCCAGGTCGGTCAGCACGTCCTTGCGCGGCGCACGGCGCCGATCCTCGATGTACGCCGCGAACCACTCGTCGAGCCACGCCAGCGGGTTCTCGCCGACACTTCCTCCCTCGCCCGCGCCGACCTCGCCGATGCCCCTGGTCAGGCCGAACCCCTCTCGGAAGCGTTGGTGATCGGCCTCGGGCACGCCGAGCAGGTCTGCGACCACCAGCATGGCGAACGGCTGCGTGTAGGCATGGATGAACTCGCAGCGCCCGTCGGCCAGGAACTCGTCGAGTTGCGTGTCGGCGAGGCGCCACATGAATGCCTCGTTGTCCTTGAGCCGCTTCGGCGTGATGAGCCGCATCATCAACGCCCGCTCGCGGCTGTGTTCCGGCGGGTCCATCGTCACCATGTGTTCGTGCATCGGCAGTTGGTCCCGGTACCGAGCGACGATGTCGCTGACGTCATCGCCCTCGAGCGGAACGGGGAACGTTGCGAACGGACCGATGACCGAGTTGCACGACGAGAATGCGTCGGTGTCCCGATAGACGTCGTTCGCCTCGTCGTAGCCAGTCACGGCAACGACGCCGAGGTGCGGCAACGGCAGCACGGGGCACTGCTCGCGAAGATCCTCGAAATAGGGATACGGGTCTTCGACGAGCGAGTCGTCGTTGAAGTAGTCGATCGTCGTCCAGTCGCTCAAGGGTTGCCTCCTGCATGCACGCCGAGCCCGTGCTGTGCACTCGCTCAGCATTGTTGGGCAGTTGCTTAGCACTCCAGTGGAGCACGTGGCAACGTGTCGGTGTGGCGAGCAGCTCGTCGCGCCGGATCGGCGCCCAGGACTCCAAGACGCGGGCGCAGTTGATCGACGCGGCCGAAGGGTTGCTCCTCGAGAACGGCTATGCCGCGGTCACGTCCCGACGTGTCGCGGCACGGGCGGGTCTCAAGCCGCAACTCGTCCACTACTACTTCCGCACCATGGACGACCTCTTCCTCGAGGTCTTCCGCCGGCGCGCCGACCGCAACCTTGCGGCATTCGAGCAAGCAATCGCGGCAGACGGGTCCTTGCACAATCTCTGGCAATTGAACGCCGACCCGCGAGACACGGCGTTCACGATCGAGTTCGTCGCGCTCGCGAACCATCGCAAAGCGATCCGCGCCGAGATCGCCCGAGACGCGGAACGTTTCCGCGCCGCCCAGGTCGACGCCATCAAGGAAGCGCTCGCCGCGTGCGGCATCGCCGAGGCGCAGCTGCCGCCGATCGTCGCGCTACTCGTGCTGACCGGTCTGTCGCAGGTGCTCACGCTCGAAGACGCGCTCGGCGTCACAGCGGGGCACGACACGACACGCGCGTTCATCGAGCGCACGATCGCCGAGCTCGAACGAGCGCCGAGGCCACGCGCAGCGGCGACCGGTCGCGCTCGTCAGTCCGGAACGAGCCCCCGTGGTAGCGGCAAGGGAAGGTCGGCGTAGGTCACGATGCCCGGCGGAGCGGCCACCACGTAAGGGACAGCGTTGATCGCCGGCATCGCCGTCATGATCATCCCGAGCACCATGAAATCGGCGAACGTGGTCGCCTCGAAGTCGGGTGGCGGGAGGTACTCGACCTTGACCCGGACGGTGGGCGGCCGTCGATCTGGATCACGTGACCCTCTTCGATCTGCCAGTCCGGATCGAGTGTCGCACCCTTCTTCCACCGCACGTTCAGCTCGACCACGGTGCGATCGCCGACCCGGCCCTGCCAGCTGGCGGCGATCCCGGCGACGCAATCCGCAGGGATCGTCCACGACTCCATCACGAGCTCCGCGGTGGTCCGCGCGTACTCGGATTCGCACACGATCTCGTCGAGCTCGACGCCGAGCGCGTCGGCGACCAGGGCGACGGCTTCGCCGAAGACGGCCGTGCCCTTCGCTGTCATCGCGGGCAGCTCTGGATCGTCCATCGGCCGGCCGAATCCGGCAGGCAACTCGGTCGCCGGGGAGTCGTACACGGTGGTGTCCGACGATTCGTTGATCGTCACCTTGTCGATTCGGTCGCAGATGCTCGCGGCCGCGATGCCGAGCAGATCGACGATGCCGGGGCTGATGCCGGTACCGAACATCGACGACCCACCACGCATGCACGCGTCGTCGATCCGGTCGCGGTCAGCCCCGAGGCCACGGCCGTTGATGAACGCGGCCGTGCTGACGACGTTGACACCCGCTTCGAGTATGCGGACGACCTCGTCGGTGTCGTGCCACATGGGGTTGTACACGACGCAATCGGGCTTCAGGGCGAGCAGCGCATCGACGTCGTCGGTCGCGGTGACGCCGATCGGGTCGATGCCGGAAAGCTCGCCCACGTCGCGGCCCACCTTGTCCGGCGACCAGGCGTAGCAGCCGACGAGCTCGAAGTCGCGGTGCGCGACCACCGCTCGCACCGACCGCTTGCCGACGTTTCCCGTCGTCCACTGCACCACTCGAAGGGTCATGCCTGCGTCTGCTTAGCACGCACCCGCCGGACGCCGTACCGATCGCCCCACCCCCCGCTGGCGCGCGGCCGGCGCGCACATTGTCGACTGACCGACCGATTTCGGTGGCTCGGTTGACACAGACCGGAGCCACTCGAGGTCTGTGTCGAGTCAGCCACGGATTCGGTGGCCCAGTCGACACAGACGCTGCAGCGACTCTGTGTCGAGGAAGCCACCTGTTTCGGTGGCTGAGTCGACAATGTGCGCGGAGAGGGCAGGACGCCGCACCACCGCACCAGCGCACCCCGGGGACGACGCATGGGGCACACCGGCGTTGACCGGTCTCGGCCGGCGGGCAAGACTTTCCGCCAGCTGAGGGGAAGGGGAACCGATGGCCTGGAACTTGAAGGGCAGCTACGTCGAGACCTGTTCGTGCGAGCTCATGTGCCCGTGCAATCTGTCGTTCGACCACGGTGCGACGTACGACTTCTGTCGCGTGACGCTCGTGTTCAACATTCGCGAGGGCGAGATCGAAGGGCACCGACATCGGCGGGCGCAAGGTCGCCGTGATCGCCGACACGCCGAAGGTCATGACCGAGGGCAACTGGCGTCTCGGCGTGTTCATCGACGACACGCGCAACGGACGAGCAGTTCGACAAGCTGGTCCAGGTCTTCAGCGGCCAACTCGGTGGACCGATGGCCGCGCTGGCGCCGTTGGTCGGAGAGATTCTCGGCGTCGAACGTGCCGCCATCGAGGTCCACGACGACGGACTGCGCCACAGCGTTCGCGTCGGTGACGTGATCGACTTCGAGATCGAGGACATCGTGCCGTTCGGCGTCGAGACGGGTGAGCCGGTTCGGTTCAACGGCATGTTCCACCCGGTCGGGTCCGACCTGACGATGGCGGAGGCAAAGCGTTCGCGCATCAACGCGTTCGGCATCGAGTACGAGGGCAAGACCGGGCTGTCGAAGTCCGAGTTCTCCTGGGCCGCCTGACCCGATGGTCGCGACGCGGGAGGCGGTCCTGCCGGCGCGGGCCTCGCGCCGGCCTTCGCCGCGGTACGCACGCGACTCGGACTCGTCGCGCTGCTGTTCGGCCTCGCCGCCGTCGGTTGGTGGTGGACCGCCGGACAGATGCGCGGGATGGACAACGGGCCGTGGAGCGACCTCGGCACGGTCGGATGGTTCCTCGTCCGTCTGGGTCGTGATGATGGCGGCGATGATGTTCCCGTCGGTCGCACCGACGGTCGCGCTGTACTCCCGCATGACCAGACAACGGTCGCCGCTGTCACCTCTGCTGTTCACCGCCGGCTACCTCGTCACGTGGTCTGCTGCCGGTGTCGTCGCGTTTGCGATCGGCGTGAGCATCAGCTCGGGCTCGGACGGCTGGCTCGCGTGGGATCACACCGGCCGATGGGTCGCCGGTGTCACGCTCGTCGTCGCCGCCGTGTACGAGCTCACGCCGTTGAAGGACGTCTGCCTCGGCAAGTGTCGAAGCCCGCTCGGGTTCCTGCTCGGCTCGTGGCGCGACGGTCGGGCCGGTGCGTTCCAGATGGGCGCGAAGAACGGCGCCTGGTGTGTCGGCTGTTGTTGGGCGCTCATGGCGTCGTTGTTCGCCTTGGGGGTCATGAGCGTGATCTGGATGGCGGTCGTCGCCGGACTCATCGCCTTCGAAAAGATCATTCCCTGGCGCCGGGTCGCCGCCTATGGGACCGCAGCTGTCCTTCTCGTTCTCGGCTTGCTCATGCTCGCGGCACCGCGCTCGATACCCGCGCTCACCACTCCGACCTCGGGCTCGATGAACGAGACGCCGATGATGGGGTCGTAGCAGTCGCCGGTCCCGTCGCCGCGGCGCGCACTAACCGGAGCCCGGCACGACCACGCCTGCCTCGTACGCGAGCATCACGAGCTGCGCGCGGTCGCGCACGCCGAGCTTCGTGAGCAGCCGACTCACATGCGTCTTCGCGGTGGCATGCGACATGAACAGCTGCTCGCCGATCTCTGCGTTCGACAGACCACGAGCGACTGCCGCGAGAACTTCGCGCTCGCGATCGGTGAGCAGCTGCAGGCCAGGATTGGCCTCGGCCGGCGCGGCGACCGGCTGCTGCGACGAACTGCTCGATGAGCCGGCGCGTCACCTTCGGTGCGAGCAACGCCTCACCATCGGCAAGGACACGCACCGCCGCGAGCAGGTCGTCGGGCAACGTGTCCTTCAACAGGAAGCCGCTGGCGCCCGGCGCGCAGCGCTTCGAAGACGTACTCGTCGAGATCGAACGTCGTGAGGATCAAGCACGCGCGTCGATGCGGTCGCCAGGGTCCGAGGTGATACGGCGGGTGGCCTCGAGTCCGTCCATCTCCGGCATGCGAACGTCCATGAGGATCACATCCGGACGCGCTCGGCGTGCGAGCTCGACCGCTTCGCGCCCGTCGGACGCCTCGCCGACGACGTCGATGTCGTCGGCCGACCGGAGCAACACGGCGAATCCGCTTCGTACGAGCGCCTGATCGTCCGCGACGGCGACGCGGATCACGCAGGCCTCTTCGTAGGGAAGTCGCACCGCGACGCGGAACCCTCCGCCGGTGCGCGGCCCGGCTTCGAACGAGCCGCCGTACACACCGACTCGTTCGCGCATGCCCATCAGACCGTGGCCGCCCTGCGCTGCGCGACCGTTGACGCCCCGACCGTCGTCGAAGATCTCGAGCAACAAAGCACCCTCGCTCGTACCCGACCACGACACTCGCGCTGGCGCGGCCCGCGTGCTTCAGCACGTTGGTCAGCGCCTCCTGCACGATCCGGTAGGCGGTGAAGTCGACACCGGGCGGAAGTTCGGTGCGCGGACCCTCCCTGCGCACGTCCACCTCGAGTCCCGCCCCGCCGAACCTCCTGCACGAGTCGATCGAGATCGGCGAGCCCCGGGGCCGGCTCGTACGACGCGCCCTCGTCGTCGCGGAGCACACCGAGCATGCGACGAATCTCCGCAAGCGTCGAACGGCTCGTCCGTGAGATCGCGTCCAAGCGACTTCTTCGCTTCGGCCGGGTCGGTGTCGATCACGTGTGCGCCGACCCCGGCCTGCACCGCGATGACACCCATCGAGTGCGCGACGACGTCGTGCAGCTCCTGCGCGATCCGCAGGCGTTCCTCTGCGACCGCCCGCTTCGCTTCTTCGGCTCGCTCGCTCTCGAGCGCGTTGGCGCGTTCCTCGAGCTGCTCGCTGTACAGCCGGCGGTTGCGCATCGTCGAGCCGAACAAGTACGCCGCCGCGTACAACGCGACGTTGAACACGATGTCGGCGCCGATCGCACCCGGTATGCCGCTGACTGCGACGATGGACAAGCCGAGTGCCATGGCCGTCACGCCGATGACGCGATCGCGCACACTCGACCATGCCGCGACCGTGAAGACGCCGACGAGCAAGACGCTGGGCGCTGCTCCCGTCTGGTAGTCGCGCACGGTGAGAACGACGACGGCCGCCTCGCTGATCAGCAGGACGGCAAGGGGCGCGTGGCGGCGGAAGTAGTACGGCACTGCGGCTGCGAGCGACAGCATCACCGAGAAGGCATCGGGATCGCGGTAGTCGACTCCCGCGTTGCCGGACGCGGCGAAGTGGCCGACCGAGGACGAGCACCAGGAACACCGTCGCCAGCACCGCGTCGAGCGCCCACACGTTCATCCGGCGTACGCGGCTGCCCAGTTCGCGTCAGGCGGACCGAGATCGGCGGGCGTTCCACCTGGTCAACGTACCGATCAGCGTCGTCAGACGTCGTCGTCCTCGAGACGACGACCGCGTACATCTCGAGATGTACGCGCCGCCGCTCAACTCATGGCCGCGGATCGCCCGCAGGGCTGAGTGCACAACCGCCGCTCAGCCGACGCCGCCTGTTCGCCGGAAGCGCATCGTGAGCGCCATGACACTCACACTCACACCCCAGCAATCGACTCACGACCCATTCGCTCGAGCGACGTCGGTTCACGGTGAGGCGGTCGCCGCTCGCGCCGTCGACGCCACGAAGGTGTACGGCACGGGGCGAGGCAGAGGTCCGGGCCCTCGACGGCGTCAGCGTCGACTTCGCAACGTCGCGCTTCACCGCCATCATGGGCCCGTCGGGCTCCGGCAAGTCGACGTTGCATGCATGCGCTTGCCGGACTCGATCGCTCACGTCGCGGCTCCATCTGGATCGGCGACATCGAGCTCAGCAAGCTCAGGGAGAAGAAGCTCACGAAGCTGCGGCGCGACCGCATCGGCTTCGTGTTCCAGGCGTTCAACCTCATCCCGACGCTCACGGCCGCCGAGAACATCGTGCTGCCGATGCGGCTCGCCGGCCGCAAGCCCGACCAGGACTGGCTCGACCACGTCGTCGACACCGTCGGCCTGCAGGAATCGGCTCGGCCACCGTCCGTCGGAGCTGTCGGGCGGCCAGCAGCAGCGCGTCGCGGTTGCACGGGCGCTCGCCGAGCCAGCCGCACATCATCTTCGCCGACGAGCCGACCGGGAACCTCGACTCTCGCACCGGCGCCGAGATCCTTTCGTTCATGCGTCAGGCCGTGCGCGAGCTCGGTCAGACGATCGTGATGGTCACCCACGATCCGGTGGCCGCGGCGTACGCCGACCGTGCGGTGTTCCTCGCCGACGGTCGCATCGTCGACGACCTCGACCAGCCGACGGCGGACAGCGTGTTCGACCGCATGCGCACCTTGGGAGCCTGATCACAATGCTGTCACTCACCCTCAAGTCCATCCGCGCCAACAAGGCGCGCTTCTTCCTGACCGGCCTCGCGGTGCTCCTCGGCGTCGCGTTCATGGCCGGCACATTCGTCCTGACCGACACCATCAAGAAGTCGTACGACGACATCTCCGCGAACGTGTACCGCTCGACCGACGCCGTGGTGCGCTCTGCACAGGCGACCGACAGCTCTGAGCAAGGTGCGGCGGCGACCCGCGGCACGATCAGTGCTTCGACGCTCGCGACGGTCCGAGCGGTCAAGGGTGTGCAAGCGGCCGAGCCCCAGCAGCTCGGCGTCGCCGTCGTGGTCGGCCACGACGGACGCTTGCTCGACGCCAACCGGAACCGCTCAGTGCCCCTCGCCTTGGCGTGGCAGGACACACCGGCGCTCAACCCGATGGAGCTCGTCTCCGGTCACGCGCCACGCGCGCCCGACGAGATCGTCATCGACCGCGCGTCGGCCAGCAAGGGGCATCTGCGCCGTCGGTGAGACCGTGCACGTGGTCAGCCAGGCCGGCTCACAGCCGTACCGGATCGCGGGAGTGGCGACCTACGGCGGCGCCGACAGCGCAGCCGGCGCCCAGGTGGTCGCGTTCACGCCCGACACCGCTGCATCGGTGATCGGTACGCCCGGTCGGTTGCAGCGCGATCCAAGTGGTCGCGGCGCCGGGCTTCTCGCAGCAGCAGGTTGTGTCCAACCTGCGGGCCGCGCTGAACGATCCCGCCATCGAGGTCATCACGCGGCGCGCAAGCGACAGACGAAGCTCGCGAGGCGACCGGCTCCGCGTTGCAGTTCGTGAACATGTCCCTGATGACGTTCGCCCTCGTGGCGCTCGTCGTCGGATCGTTCGTGATCTACAACACCTTCTCGATCACCGTGGCACAGCGCACCAAGGAGACAGCGCTGCTCCGGGCCATCGGTGCGAAGCGTCGTCAGGTGATGCGGTCGATCCGGTTCGAGGCACTGTTCATCGGAGTCTTCGCGTCGACGGTCGGCGTCGTGGTCGGCATCGGGCTCGCCCAGGGTCTGCGGTCGGTGCTGTCGGCGTTCGGCCTCGACCTGCCGTCCGGCGGCGCCGTCATCGAGCAGCGCACGATCGTCGTCTCGATGCTCACCGGCGTCATCGTCACGCTCGCAGCGGCATGGCTGCCGGCTCGCCGGGCCGCCAAGGTGGCACCGATCGAGGCCCTCCGCGACACCGCAGTCGACCGGTCGGCACACTCGAAGCGCCGGGTCGTGCTCGGAGTTCTGACCGGCGGGGCAGGCGCGGCCTTCATCGCTCAGGGTCTGTCAGGCGCCGGTGCCGGCGCGGTCGGTCTCGGTGCGCTCGGCGTGTTCCTCGGGGTCGCGATGTTGGGCCCCGTGATCGCACGCCGGTTCGTCCGGATCGTCGGCTGGCCGCTGCCGCGGGTTCGGGGCATGGCCGGCACGCTGGCCAGGGAGAACGCGACGCGCAATCCCCGGCGGACGGCGGCGACGGCGTCGGCACTGATGATCGGTGTCGGACTGGTTGCCTTCATCACGGTGTTCGCTGCATCAGCCAAGGCATCGATGTCGACGTCGGTCGACAAGGCGATGAAGACCGACTGGATCGTCACGACGCAGTTCGGCATGGGCGGCTTGAGTCCGTCGGTGACGAAGGCGATCGACGACCTGCCCGAAACCGGTGCCGTCACGTCGCTCCGGTACTTCGACGCCAAAGTCGACAACTCGACGACGCAAGCATCCGCGGTCGATCCCGCAAATGTCGAGCGGGGCGTGGAGCTCGACCTTCGTGCCGGCAACATCGCCGAGCTCGGTGCGCACGAGGTCGCGGTGCAGGCCGACACGGCGAAGGCCAAGAACCTCCACGTCGGTGACACGATCACGATGTTCTTCCCGGAGACGGGGAACCAGCAGTTGAAGGTCGTTGCCGTGTACGGGACGAAGGAACCGATCGGCGACTACGCCATCTCGATGCAGGCGTTCGACGCGAACATCGCGGCGCACGTCGACAACGACGTCGTCGTGAGCAGCGCTCCGGGTGTCTCGCAGGAACGAGCCCGTCAAGCGGTGGAGAACGTGTTGAAGGACTACCCGACGGCGGAGCTGATGACGAAGTCTCAGTTCAAGGGCTCGATGGCGAGCGAGATCGACAAGATCCTCAACCTCGTGTACGTCCTGCTGGCGATGGCGTTGGTGATCGCACTGTTCGGCATCGCCAACACGCTGGCGCTGTCGGTGTTCGAGCGCACGCGTGAGTTCGGCCTGTTGCGAGCCGTCGGTATGAGCAGGGCACAGGTGCGCTCGACGGTGCGCTGGGAGTCGGTGCTGATCGCATTGCTCGGCACGACGCTCGGCACCGCGATCGGCCTCGGCTTCAGCTGGGCGCTGGTGCACGCCCTGCAGGACAAGGGCTTCAACACGTTCGCCGTGCCCGCGCAAGAGCTCGCTGTGATCGTGGTGTTCGCGGCGCTCGCCGCCGTCGCCGCCGCGGCGCTCCCGGCTCGTCGGGCCGCGAAGCTCGACATGCTCCAGGCGATCAGCAACGACTGATCGACGCTCGACGCTCGATCGAGAGTGTGCGCCAACCGACCTCTGGGGTCGGTTGGCGCACACGCGTCTCGACCGGCTCAGAACGGAAGGTCGGCGGGACATCAGTTGCAACGACCGGGGTCGACGGCCGGCGAGTTGACGTCCACGTGCTGCAACGCATCGCGGATGTCGTCGGCGGCGACTGCGTACGTCACCGGCGAACCGTCGCGTGCCGTGGCGAACACCATGCCAGTCACGCGACCGCGACCGTCGACGACCGGTGCACCCGAATCGCCGTGGTCGGCGGCGACCGAGAGCGAGAACGCATGTCGCGAGTAGCTCACGTCGTCGACTGGCTCGTCGATGGTCGCGGTCACCACTGGCCCGGCGGCAGCCGATGAGACGGTGCGCGTTTCGCCGGCGCGGTCGAATCGAGCCAGCCGCACGCGCGGCGTGTCGCCCGGAGCGGCCGCGATCGCCAGCGCGCTTCGGTCGAGAGCGGTCGTCGCAGGTGCGAGCACGGCGACGTCGGTGCGGTTGTCGATCGCGACGATCCTCGCCGGCATGCCGTCGGCGCGGACCTCGTTGCTGCCGCGGACAGCGTGGGCCACCGTCACCACGAGACCACCGCTCGTCCGCCAGCCCGTCGCAACGGTGTCGACCGCCGTGCAACCCTGCGCCGATATCCGCACGAGCGAATGCGCAACCTCGCGGTCGGGCATCGTGGCATCTCTCGGAACCCCCACGAAGACGAAGGGCACGAGGAGGACGGCGAACCAGCCGCGTCTCACGACCGACGAGGTCGACGAGCCGGGTGCGCTCGACCGGTCGTCTGCCGGACGACCAGCGCCGGCGTGACCGTCTTCACGATCGAGCGCGAACGTCCGTCGCTGACCCGCTCGAGCAGCAACGACATGGCCGTGCGCCCGAGGTCGCCGGAACGCTGATCGATCGACGTGAGACCGATGTGGCGGAGCGCGGCGAGGTACGTGTTGTCGTAGCCGGCGACCGAGATGTCATCGGGGACACGGCACCCGGCATCCTCGAAAGCTCCGAGGGCACCGACCGCGACGAGGTCGTTCGCCCCGAAGACCGCCGTGGGCAATGGACGGCGTGCGAGCACTTCGCCCGCCGCGTTGACCCCTGCCGTCTCCGTGTAATCGCCCGAGATCACGATCGGCTCGAGGCCACGTGCAGTCATCGCTCGCTCGAAGCCGGTGCGCCGTGCCCGAGCTCCGGCTCCGGTGCCTCCGTCGATGTGCACGATGCGTCGATGGCCGAGCTTGTGGAGGTGATCGACGAGAAGCTCCGCGCCGCGATGCTCGTCATTGGTGACCGAGTCGATGGATGTCCCGCGCACGACGCGACCGATCACGACCACGGGTGTCATCTGCGCCACGGCGTTCAACTCGCTCGACGACATCCGAGGACTCACGAGGATCATGCCGTCGACTCGCTGCTCGAGCATCGACTCCACCGCTTGTTGCTCACCAGCGAGCATGCGCGAACCGGTCGTCAACAGCGGGCGTCTGCCGTGTTCGCCCGCGGCGGTGTGGATGCCGGCGTACGTTTCGGCGAAGAACGGATTGTGCAAGTCATTGAGCAGCACGCCGACCGTGCCGGTCGTGCGGCTCGCCAATCGACGCGCGACATCGTTGCGACGGTACCCGAGCTCCGACGCCGCTATGAGCACGCGGCGACGGCTTGCTTCGCTCACCTTGGGACTGTCGTTGAACACGAGAGAGACGAGCGCACGCGACATGCCCACGTGGCGGGCGACGTCCTCCATGGTCGGATGACTCATCGAGCCCCCTTGACATCGCGGAGACGCCGCACGCACTATAAGTCCGATCCGGTTAGAGCGCTCTAACTTTCTTCCCGCCCAATCTGTTAGAGCGCTCCAACCGGACGGCCTCCGTAGGAGGGGTGGGGGAATGGACGCACCGTGAAGCTGGCCGCAGCGCCGATCTCCTGGGGTATCTGCGAGGTCCCTGGTTGGGGCGAGATGTTGCCGGCGACCCGGGTGCTCGACGAGATGGCGGCGCTTGGTTTCACCGCCACCGAGCTCGGTGCGCCCGGTTTCCTGCCCGATGAATCGGGTTCGTTGCGCGCAGTTCTCGAGCCGCGCGGTCTTGCACTTGCCGGCGCGTTCGTGCCGCTCGTCCTCCACGACGCGAACTGTGGGACCGAGACCATTCAGGCCGCGACTCGCGCCGCGGATCTGCTCGCGGGCGCGGGCGGTGACGTGTTCGTCACGGCTGCGATCTTCGACGAGGACTGGTCACGCCAGCGGCTGCTCGAGGACGAGGAGTGGAAACACCTCGCGGCCATGTTGCAGCGGGTCACGGATCTCACTGCTGACCGTGGGCTGCAACACGTGGTCCACCCCCACGTCGGGACCGTGGTGCAGAACGCGGACGAGATCGAGCTGCTCGTCGAGCTCTCGCCTGTCTCGTGGTGCCTCGACACCGGTCACCTGTGGGTCGGCGGGGTCGATCCGGTCGAGTTCGCGCAGCGGTATGCGGATCGCATCGGGCACGTACATCTCAAGGATGTCAACGAATCCGTCGCCCGCGGCGTGCGGAGTGGCGAGCTGGACCTCATGGCTGCCGTGCAGCGCGGCTTGTTCCAGCCACTGGGTCGCGGTGATGTGGCGATCGACCAGGTCGTCACCCACCTCGAGAACGAGGGCTACCGCGGTTGGTACGTCCTCGAACAAGACACGGCCATCACCGGTGCGGCGCCCTCGCCCGGGACCGGCCCGATGCTCTCTGTCGCAGAGAGCCTGGAGTACCTACGGGCGATCGTCGACGGTCACACGGCGAACTCGCTGAGTGACCGGTGAACAGGTGAATCTGCCAAGGGGGAACGTATGAGAAGGCTCAAGCTGGCCGCATTCGTGGTTGGCGTCGTAGTGCTCGCAGCATGTAGCAGCAGTTCGAAGAACACATCGGCGGGCAGCAGCAGTTCCGGCTCTGTCTCTCTCACGCAGGGCGGCAACATCCACATCGAAGTGGTGACGCACGGCCAGGCATCCGACCCGTTCTGGTCCGTCGTGAAGAACGGCGTCGACCAGGCGGCGAAGGACCAAGGCGTGTCGGTCAACTACAGCGCGCCCGACACCTTCGACATGGTGAAGATGAGCCAGCTCATCGACGCTGCCGTCGCGAAGAAGCCCAACGGCCTCGTCGTGTCGCTTCCGGACTACGACGCACTGAAGGGCTCGCTGCAGAAGGCACGCGACGCGGGCATCCCCATCATCACGATCAACTCGGGGTCTGACCACTACAAGGACGTCGGCGCGATAACGCATGTCGGCCAGGACGAGAACTTCGCCGGCCAGGCCGCCGGCAAGAAGCTCGCCGACGCGGGCGCGAAGAAGGTCATCTGCATCAACCAAGAGGTCGGCAACGCCGGCCTCGATGCACGGTGCAACGGCGCCAAGGGGTCGATCACCACTGCAGGCGGGTCGCTCGAAGTCGTGCAGGTCGACCTGAAGGATGCAGCGGGCGCGCAGAACACCATCAAGGCGAAGCTGCAGAGTGACCCGTCGATCGACACGATCCTCGCCTTGGGGCCGACCGGCTCCGCGCCGGCGCTTGCCGCGGTCAAAGACCTCAACGAGACCGGGAAGATCAAGCTGGCGACGTTCGACCTCAGCTCCGACGTCCTCGACGCCATCAGCAACGGCGACATGATGTTCGCGGTCGACCAGCAGCAGTACCTGCAGGGCTACCTCGGTGTGACGTTCATGGCGCTGAACGCCAAGAACCTCAACGAGGTCGGAGGCGGCCAGCCTGTGGCCACCGGTCCCTCCTTCGTCGAGAAGTCGACGGCCGCGAAGGTGAAGGACCTCACCTCCAAGGGAACCCGCTGAACCACATGGTCCCCCGGCGTTCTGCCCCGCCGGCCGCCGCACGAACGTGTGCGCTGGCGGGGCAGAACCCCTGTGCGGGACCGCACGAGGACTGACCCAGCCGAAGGGAGAAGTTGATGGCCGGAACCATCACCGCTGAGGAATCGCTCGAGCCGCCGCCAGCCAAACCGCCGGTGGCGGACGAACGTCTCGCCCGCCGGTCGGTGTGGAAGCGGTTTCTGATCCGTCCCGAGTTCGGCGCACTGGCCGGCGCCGCGGTCGTATGGCTCTTGTTCGCGTGGCAGGCCAAGGACACCTGGCTCACGTGGGGAGGAACCGCCACCTATCTCGACACGGCGGCGTTGTACGGGCTCAGCGCCGTCGCGATCGCGCTTTTGATGATCGGCGGCGAGTTCGACCTGTCGTCGGGCGTCATGGTCGGCACGGCAGGCATGTTCACCGGCTTGTTCGCGGTGCACAGCGGGTTCAACTTCTGGCTGGCCATGGCGCTGTCGCTCGTGATCTGTCTCGCCATCGGCTTCCTCAACGGGTACATGGTCATCAAGTCGGGACTGCCGAGCTTCATCGTCACCCTCGGCACGTTCTTCGTCTTGCGCGGCTTCAACCTCTGGCTCACGCAGAAGGTCACCGACCAGACCAACGTCACCGGTGTCGATCGGACCGGAGGCTTCAGTAGCGCGGAGAAGCTCTTTGCTTCCGCTCCGATCAAGATCGGAGGGACCGAGTTCAAAGTCGACATCCTCTGGTTCATCGGCCTCACCGCGGTCGCGGCGTGGGTGCTGCTGCGCACGAAGGTGGGTAACTGGATCTTCGCTGTCGGCGGCAACAAGGAGGCTGCTCGCCGCGTCGGCGTGCCTGCGAACGCGACGAAGATCGGTCTCTTCATGGTCGTTGCCGCGTGCGGCTGGCTGCACGGCATGGTCGTGCTGACCCAGACGGGGCGGTCGAACGTCATCGAAGGCGTCGGCCAGGAGTTCTACTTCATCATCGCCGCCGTTCTCGGAGGCTGCCTGCTCACCGGCGGGTTCGGGTCCGCGGTCGGCGCCGCGCTGGGATGTCTCATCCTCGGCATGACGCAGCAGGGCATCGTCCTCGCCGGCTGGGACAACAACCTGTACTTCCTGTTCCTCGGTGTGATCCTTCTCGTCGCGGCGTTCGCCAACGAGTGGATCCGGAACTGGGCCCTACGAGCCGGCAGGCCGGCGAAACCGCCCGATGTAGCGGTGGCGGGCAACGGGGCGGCGGGAGGCAGCGCGGCAAGAGGAGAAGCACATGTCTGATCTCATCGAGCTCGACAATGTGTCGAAGTACTTCGGCAACGTGATCGCGCTCGTGGGCGTCACCACCTCTGTGCGAGCGGGTGAGGTCACGTGTGTTCTCGGGGACAACGGCGCCGGGAAGTCGACGTTCATCAAGATCCTCTCCGGCGTGCATCCTCACGACACCGGACGGTTCCTCGTCGAAGGTCGCGAGGTGCACTACTCGTCACCTCGAGACGCACGTGCCGACGGCATCGCCACCGTGTACCAGGACCTCGCCATGGAGCCGCTGATGAGCATCTGGCGCAACTTCTTCCTCGGCTCCGAGCCGACGAGAGGGTTCGGTCCGTTCCGCTACTTCGACGTCAGCGCGGCCAAGCAGATCGCCACCGAAGAGTTGCGCAAGATGGGTATCGACGTGCGTGATCCGGACCAGCAGGTCGGCACGCTCTCCGGCGGTGAGCTGCAGTCCGTCGCGATCGCCCGTGCCGTGTACTTCGGCGCGAAGGCCCTGATCCTCGACGAGCCCACGTCGGCACTCGGCGTTCGTCAGTCGGCGATGGTCCTCAAGTACATCGTCGCCGCACGCAACGCCGGCCTCGGCGTCATCTTCATCACACACAACCCGCATCACGCGTACCCCGTCGGCGATCGATTCTTGATCCTCAAGCGAGGACGCAGCCTCGGCAACTACCCGAAGGCCGAGATCAACCGGGACGAGCTGACGAAGCTGATGGCGGGCGGTGACGAGCTCGAGGAGCTCGCGCACGAGATCGAGTCCCACGTTCCGGAGGCCGCCGAAGAAAACCTGCCATGACCGACCTCGAGCTGCTGACCGTCGGACGCGTCAGCGTCGACCTCTATGCCGATCAGGCCGGCGCGCCGTTCGAGGGTCCGCAGCGGTTCGAGAAATCGATCGGCGGGAGCCCCACCAACGTGGCGGTGGCAGCCGCGAGGTTGGGCCACGCGGCTGCCGTCGTCACGAAGGTGGGCGCGGATCCGTTCGGGACGTACGTGCGCAACAAGTTGCGCGCCTTCGGCGTCGACACTCGCTATGTCGGGACGCACTCGACGTGGCGGACGCCTTTGGCGTTCGCCTCCCTCACGCCACCGGACGATCCCGAGATCCTCTTCTACCGCGAGCCTGCGGCGCCGGACACGGACATGCACGTCGACGAGCTCGACATCGACGCGGTGAAGGGCACATCGATCGTCTGGGTGAGCGCGTCGACGATGGGGAGTGGCGCGTCGGTCGCGTTCGTCGAGCGCCTGCTCGCGGAACGTGACCGCAGTCCGTACACCGTGCTCGACCTGGACTACCGACCGGTGCTCTGGCCATCGCGCGCAGACGCGGAGCGACGCATCGGCGCGGCGGTCGAGCGCTGCACGGTCGCGGTCGGCAACCGCGTCGAGTGCGAGGTCGCGGTCGGCACGGCAGACCCCGAAGAGGCGGCTCGGCGACTGCTCGACCGCGGCGTCGAACTGGCCGTCGTGAAGCAGGGGGGTGACGGCGTGCTCGTCGCGACAGCGCAGGACTTCGTCACCGTTCCTGCCCGGCCGGTCGAGGTGATGTGCGGGCTCGGTGCCGGCGACGCCTTCGGTGGGGCGCTGTGTCATGGATTGCTGTCCGGATGGTCGCCGGTACGGTCGGTCGAATTCGCCAACGCCGCCGGCGCGATCGTGGCGTCGCGACTGCTGTGCGCGGACGCGATGCCGTTCGCGCACGAGGTCGTCACATTGCTGGATGCAAGCCATGCCGCTGGATGACCGCGGATTCGCGGAGTTGCTGGACGTGCGCGTGCACGATCCGGAGCGCATCGCCAAGGCTCACGCGGCGCGCCGGCGTCGTACCGGCGTGACGCGCGACGGGATGCTGTTCGTCGTCGCCGCGGATCACACGGCTCGGGGCGTCGTCGGAGTCGGCGACGACCGGCGGGCGATGGCGGACCGCCGTTCGATGCTCGACCGTGTCCTCGTCGCGCTCGACCATCCACGGGTCGACGGCGTGCTCGGGAGTGGCGACGTCCTCGACGACCTCGTCGTGCTCGGCGCGCTCGAGGACAAGTTCGTCGCCGGCACGATGAACCGGGGCGGTCTGGCGGGCGCGCGTTGGGAGATCGACGATCGGTTCACTGCTTACGATGCCGAGCACATCGTCGAGAGCAACTTCGACGCCGGGAAGATGCTCCTGCGCATCGACGACGGAGACGAGGGCACGGCGTCGACGCTGCAAGCATGCAGCCGCGCGGTCCGCGACCTCAACGACCGGCGGGTCATGGCGATGGTCGAGCCCATTCCGTACACGAAGGACCAGTCAGGCCGCGCGGTCTGGGACGACGACCCCGACAAGTTGCTGCGCGCGGTCGCCGTGAGCGCCGCGCTGGGCGGAGGCTCGGCGTACACGTGGCTCAAGGTGCAGGCCACAGCGGACATCGCCGCCGTGGCCGCGACGACGACACAGCCCGTGCTGCTCCTCGGTGGTGCACTCGGTGCCGATCCGTCGGCGGTGTTCGACGCATGGGCTGCCGGCCTCGAGCAGCCATCGGTTCGCGGACTGGTCGTGGGCCGAGCCGTGCTCTACCCGCAGGACGGAGACGTGGCCGGCGCCATCGACCGTGCCGCCGTGCTGGTCGAAGCGGCGGCCAAGCGCAGCCGGAGCGTGAGCGACGCGTGAACGAATCCAGCGAGCGCATGTCGCTTCACCGCCCCGCACGGACGCTGGCGAGTGGACCCAATGACGTCGCTCTGTCCGCTGAGGACGCGGGTTGGACATATTGCGGGCTCATCGTCACGGCGCTCGACGCGGGCGATGAACGAACGATGCAAACGGGTGACACCGAGGTGATCGTGCTGCCGCTCGGTGGTTCCGTCGACATCGACGTCGACGGCCGACAATTGAAGCTGGACGGGCGCGACGACGTCTTCAGTGCCGTCACGGACTGGGCCTACCTTCCGATCGACAGCGAGGTCCGGCTGTCGACGTCGTCGGGCTGCGAACTGGCGCTGCCCTCGGCCAAGGCGACGAAGCGGTTCGATCCGTTCTACGGCGCGGCCGCCGAAGTGTCGGTCGAGGTACGCGGTGCGGGGCCGTCGACGCGGCAACTCAACAACTTCGCCTCGCCCGAGTCGTTCGCGGGCGCCGACCGGTTGATGTGTGTCGAGGTGCTCACCCCTGATGGCAACTGGTCGTCGTACCCGCCCCACAAGCACGATGGCACCGAAGGGTGCACCGTGCGCAACGAGGAGATCTACTACTTCCGCGTCGGCCGCACCCATCGGCGTGGCTACGCGAAGGACGGCTTCGCCATGCACCGCACGTACACCACCGACGGTGCCATCGACGAGAACGTCGTCGTGCGCGATGGCGACGTGTTCCTCATCCCGCGGGGATACCACGGCCCGTGCATCGCCGCGCCCGGCTACCCGCTCTACTACCTGAACGTCCTGGCAGGCCCGGACCCCGAACGATCGATGGCGTTCTGCGACGACCCGACCCACCAATGGGTACGCGAGTCGTGGAACGGCATGCCGGTCGATCCCCGGTGCCCGATGACGGGCGCGCCGACAGGGGTCCCCCGGTGAGCGAGCGCAGCGAGTTCATGGCGGCCGAGCGACCGCGAGGGAGCCGAACGCCGATGGGGTCCGGGGGCGCAGCCCCCAGCGAGAAATGAGCCGCGCAAGCGGATCGGCGTCGGCGTCATCGGGCTCGGCTGGATGGGCCAGGCCCACAGTCGGTCGTTCCGTCGCATCCCGATGCACTTCCCCGACCGGACCTTCGATCCCGTGCTCTCGTTGTGCAGCGACGTGGTGCCGACTCGTGCCGATGAAGCCGTCGCGTCGTTCGGCTTCGACGCGAGCACCACTGATTGGCGCGCCGTCGTGGACTCCGCCGACGTCGACCTCGTCGTCGTCACCGCGCCGAACGCGATGCACGTCGAGATCATCGAAGCGGCGGTCGCCGCCGGCAAGGACGTGCTGTGCGAGAAGCCGGTGGGGCGAACACCGGAAGAGACGGCTCGGGCCGAAGCGGCGTCGCGCAAGGCAGGCGTGATCACGGCCGTCGGCTACAACTACCGCTTCGCGCCGCTCGTGCAACACGCGCGACGAATGATCGCGGACGGCGAGCTCGGTTCGATCACGGCGTACCGCGGGCGCTTCTTCTCGATGTACGGGAACGATCCATTGGGCCCGCTCTCCTGGCGGTTCCAGCTCGATGAAGGTGGCTATGGCGTCAGCACCGACCTGTTGAGCCACAGTGTCGATCTCGCCCATTTCCTCGTCGGGCCGGTGGAGGCCGTCGTGGCGCAGTTGGCGACGTTCATCACCGACCGCCCACTGCCCGGCGTCGGAGGTTCGCACTACGACCGCGGCACGCCCGGTGACCCGACCGGCGCGGTCACGAACGAGGACTACGTCGGCGTGCTGTGCGCGTTCGCCGGCGGCGCTCGCGGCTCGTTCGAGGCGTGCCGCGCCTTCGTCGGACCGGAGAGCCAGATGGCGTTCGAGGTGTACGGAACCCGCGGCTCGCTCGCCTGGAACCTCGAGACCATGAACGAGTTGCGTGTGTATCTCCAGGATGACGGGCCGACGAATGGGTACCGGACCGTCTATGGAGGTGATCGCTTCCCGTACCACGGAAACTTCGTTCCCGGGAACGCCAACGGCATCGGGTTCGAGGACCTCATCGTGATCGAGGACTACGAGTTGTGCAGCGCGGTCGCCGAGCGCCGGCCTCACCATCCAGGGTTCGACGATGCCCTTGCGTACGTGACCGTGCAACAAGCGGTCCTTCGGTCGTGCAATTCCGGACAGTGGGAGCGCGTGCAGCCTCTGCAGGAGGACCAGTGAAGACGACTCGAGTCACGACGGCGGAGGCCATCGTGCGTTGGCTGATCGCGCAGCGCACGACTGTCGACGGCGTTGATGTGCCCTTGTTCCCGGGGGTCTTCGCCATCTTCGGTCACGGCAACGTCACGTCCCTCGGCCATGCCCTCGAGCAGGCTCGCGCCGAGCTACCGACGTGGCGCGGACAGAACGAACAAGGCATGGCGCTCGCCGCGATCGCGTACGCGAAGGCGATGCGGCGCCGGCAGATCATGGTGGCGACCTCGTCCATCGGCCCGGGCGCGACGAACATGGTCACCGCTGCGGGCGTCGCCATGGCCAACCGGCTCCCGCTGCTGCTGCTGTCCGGTGACACCTTCGCGAGCCGGACGCCTGATCCGGTGCTGCAGCAGGTCGAGCGATTCGACGAGCCGTCGGCCACCGTCAACGACGCGTTCCGCCCGGTGGTGCGCTACTGGAATCGCATCACGCGTCCCCAGCAGTTGCTGCACACGCTGCCCGAGGCGCTCGCGACCATGCTCGATCCCGGTTCGTGTGGGCCTGTCTTCCTCGGCCTACCGCAAGATGTGCAGGCCGAAGCGTTCGAGTTCCCAGCCGGTTTCTTCGAGCCAGTCGTACGGTCGATCCCGCGTCCCCGACCCGATCGCGCCGAGACCCACGAGGCGGTGCGCCTGCTCCAGACGGCGCGGCGCCCGCTGATCGTCGCCGGCGGCGGCGTGCACTACTCGCTCGCCGAACAGGATCTCGCCGCCTTCGCGACGGCGCATCGCGTTCCCGTCGTCGAGACCGTCGCGGGCAAGTCGTGCGTGCTGTGGGACCACCCTTGCTACGCAGGGCCAGTCGGCGTCACGGGCGTCGACGGCGCCAACCGGCTGGCCGCGGAAGCCGATGTCGTGCTCGCCATCGGGACGCGTTTGCAGGACTTCACCACTGGTTCGTGGACCGTGTTCGACGAGTCGGTGCGCATCATCGGGTGCAACGCGGCGCGCTACGACGCCGGGAAGCACAACTCGATCCCGTTGGTGGGCGATGCGCTCGAATGTCTCGCAGAGCTCGACCAGGGGCTCGCCGGCTGGCAGGCGCCCGAGCCATGGCTCGAACTGGCGCAGCGAGAAGCGGGTCGTGAGGAATCGGAGCGGCAAGCGCGGACAGCGTCCGGCTGTCGACGGCACGCTCGCGACGTACGCGCAGGTCGTCGGTGCCGTCGACCGCCTCGCGGCACCCGACGACTACGCGCTGACGGCCGCGGGGGGACTGCCGGGGGAGCTCAACACCAACTGGCGCTCGCACGGTGTCGCGACCTTCGATTGCGAGTACGGCTACTCGTGCATGGGCTACGAGCTGAGCGGTGCCTGGGGAGCGCGCATGGCTCGTCCCCATGGCGACGTCTTCGCCTTCGTCGGCGACGGCTCGTACCTGATGATGAACAGCGACCTGTACAGCTCCGTGCTGAGCGGTCACAAGGTGATCGCCATCGTGTGTGACAACGGTGGCTATGCGGTCATCGATCGCCTGCAACGTGCGCAGGGTGGCGTGTCGTTCAACAACATGCTCGCCGACAGCGTGCGGGTCGATTTCGTCGCGCACGCTGCTGCGCTGGGCTGCGACGCGCAACGGGTGAAGAGCATCGCCGAGCTCGAGTCGGCGGTGCATCGCGCGCGGTCCGCGAGTCATACGACGGTCATCGTGATCGAGACCGACCCCGATGCCTGGACTGAAGGCGGCGCGTTCTGGGAGGTCGGCGTGCCGGAGACGAGCGAGCGGGAGGCCGTCCAAACCGCTCGCGAAGCGATGGTCACCGGGAAGCGGAACCAGCGAAGCGGATGGTGACGACATGAACATCGGTGTCTTCGGATGTGGGCGCATCGGTCGCATGCATGCAGAGCTTCTCGCTCGACGTGTTCCCGGCGCGTCGTTGGCCGCGGTGTATGACGCCGTGCCTGCACTCGCAACGGAGGTCGGCGCGGCAGCCGGCGCTCGGGTTGCATCCTCTGTCGACGACGTCCTCGGTGACGACCGCGTCGATGCCATCGCCATCTGCAGCAGCACCGACACGCATGTCGACCTGCTCGTGCGAGGGGCAGAGGCGCGGAAGGCGATGTTCTGCGAGAAGCCGATCTCTCTCGACCTCGACGAGGTGACCCGAGCGCTCGACGCTGTCGCGGCTGCGGGCGTACGGCTGCAGATCGGGTTCAACCGCCGCTTCGACCCCGGCCACCGGGCCGTCCGTGACGCGGTGGCGAGAGGCGACCTCGGGTCGCTGCATCTCGTACGCATCTCGTCGCGTGACCCGGCGCC
This sequence comes from uncultured Acidimicrobiia bacterium, assembly GCA_963821725.1. Classification (GTDB taxonomy): domain Bacteria; phylum Actinomycetota; class Acidimicrobiia; order Acidimicrobiales; family JACDCH01; genus DATAES01. Next base: position 80,774 of record CAWGFA010000010.1, on the reverse strand, counting down.
TCCGCCTCTCGAGTACATCGCCGTGTCCGGCGGCATCTTCCTCGACATGACCGGTCACGACTTCGACATGGCGCGATTCGTGACGGGCAGCGAGGTCGTCGAGGTGTACGCGGCAGGGCAGCGTGAAGATCACTTCGGAGATCGCGGAGTACGGCGATGTCGACACCGCCGTCGTACAGCTTCGACACGCCGACGACGTCTTGACCGTTATCGACAACAGCCGTCGAGCCGTCTACGGCTACGACCAGCGCGTCGAAGCCTTCGGCGCCGGCGGCATGGCGGCGTCCGACAACGTGCCTGTCCACGGCGCGTTCACCCTCGACGCCTCGGGTGTCCACACTGCGGCCTTGCCATACTTCTTCATCGAGCGCTACGAGCAGAGCTATGTCGACGGATGGACTTCGTTCGTCACCGCCGTGCAGCGAGATCGCGCGCCGGAGGTCAGTGGCGAGGACGGCCGCGCCGCGCTCGTGATCGGGCTCGCGGCGCGGAAGTCATTGCACGAACACCGGCCCGTCGCGATCACCGAGATCGACGCTCGGTCGGCGAGCCCGCTCGCCAGCGCGTGAGCAGCAGCAGAGGAGGTACGTCATGAAGCGCATCAGCCACTGGATCGACGGTCGGTCGGTCGTGGGCGCCGCAGGACGCACCGGTCCCGTGTACAACCCCGCCACCGGCGAGCAGACGGCCGATGTCGATCTCGCATCCGTCGAAGAGCTCGACGCCGCCGTGGCTGCGGCGCGGGCCGCGTTCCCCGCATGGCGAGCCACATCGCTGTCCGCGCGGGCCGAGGTGCTGTTCCGATTCCGCGAGCTCCTCGACGGCAACCGCAAGGAGCTCGCCTCGATCATCACGGCCGAGCACGGCAAGGTGCACACGGATGCGCTCGGCGAAGTCGCACGCGGGATCGAGAACGTCGAGTACGCGTGCGGCATCCCGCAACTGCTGAAGGGCGAGTTCTCCGAGCAGGCGGCGACCGGCGTCGACGTCTATTCGATCCGTCAACCGCTCGGTGTCGTCGCCGGTATCACCCCGTTCAACTTTCCTGCGATGGTGCCGCTCTGGATGCTGTCGAACGCGATCGCCACCGGTAACACCTTCGTTCTGAAGCCGTCCGAGAAGGACCCGTCGGCGTCGCTGCTGATCGCTGATCTCGCCGCGCAGGCCGGCGTTCCGGCCGGCGTGCTGAACGTCGTGCACGGCGACAAGACGGCGGTGGACAGGATCCTCGAACACCCGGACATCGCGGCGGTGTCCTTCGTCGGCTCCACGCCGATCGCGCGCTACGTGTACGAGACCGGCACGAGCAATGGCAAGCGGGTGCAGGCGCTCGGTGGAGCGAAGAACCACATGATCGTGCTGCCTGATGCGGACGTCGACATGGCCGCCGACGCTGCGATCTCGGCGGGCTACGGCTCCGCGGGGGAACGGTGCATGGCCGTGTCGGTCGTCGTCGCCGTCGGCTCGATCGGCGACAGGCTCGTCGACGCAATCGCGGATCGCATTCCCAACCTGCGGATCGGGCCCGGCGACGATCCTTCGTCGGACATGGGCCCCTTGATCACGCGTGAACATCTCGAGAAGGTGCGGTCCTACGTCGACGGCGCCGACGGCGAGGGCGCGGAGGTGGTGGCCGACGGACGCGCCTCGACCCCGGACGGCAACGGGTTCTTCCTCGGTTGCACCTTGCTCGATCGCGTTCGTCCCGGCATGCGCGCCTACGACGACGAGGTCTTCGGACCGGTGCTGTCGGTCGTCCGCGCCGACACGTACGACGAGGCGGTACGGGTCGTGAACGAGAACCCGTACGGCAACGGTGTGGCGATCTTCACTCGCGACGGTGGCGCTGCTCGCCAGTTCCAGTTCGACGTCCAGGTCGGGATGGTCGGCATCAACGTCCCGATCCCGGTGCCGGTCAGCTTCTACAGCTTCGGCGGTTGGAAGTCCTCGCTGTTCGGAGACACGCACATGTACGGTCCCGAAGGCGTGAGGTTCTACACCCGCGGCAAGGTCGTCACGTCACGGTGGCCCGACCCGGCGACGTCGGCGATCGATCTCGGCTTCCCGCAGAGCCGTTGACCCTTCGGTCGCCGCGCCGATGTGTTCCAATCGTCGCGGCGTCGGTGGCCCAGCAATGCACGCGACGATCAAGGAGTTGATCCCATGGCATTTCGTCCGTACCTCGCCTTCGCCGGCAACTGCCGCGAGGCCTTCACGCGCTACCAGGAGATCTTCGGAGGCGAGCTCGTGCTGCTCACCATGGCCGACACGCCGGCCGACGCCGGACCTCCGCCTGCCGATGTGCCGAGCGATGCGATCATGCACGCCGCGCTCACGAACGGGGATGACCTGCTCATGGGCGCCGACGACCCCTCTGGCAACTTCGAAGGGTCCGTCCAGGGAATGTGTGTCAACCACTCGCTGGCGGATGCCGGCGATGCGAAGCGGGTGTTCGATGCCCTGGCGGAGGGCGGACAGGTGCAGGTGCCACTGGGCGAGACCTTCTTCGCGCCCGCCTTCGGCATGTGCACGGACCGCTTCGGCACGCCGTGGATGGTCATGGTGGACATGCCGGCCGCGTCCTGACGGTTCGGCGGGTTCACGCGGTCGGAAATACGGCTGTCGACTCGGTCGTTGGGCGGTCCGATGACGCCTCCGCTGTCCATTCTCGATCTCGCGATCGTCGGAGAGCATCAGGCCGTACGAGAGAGCTTGGATGCGACCGTCGTTCTCGCGCGCCACGCCGAGCAACTCGGCTTTCGACGGATCTGGTATGCGGAGCACCACAACATGCCTTCGATCGCGTCGTCGGCGACGAGTGTGCTGATCGCGCACGTCGCCGCCCATACCGAACGGATCCGGCTCGGCGCTGGGGGGATCATGCTGCCGAACCACGCGCCGCTCACCATTGCGGAGCAGTTCGGCACGCTCGCGGAGCTGCACCCGGGCCGCGTCGATCTCGGGCTCGGCCGTGCGCCGGGCAGCGACCAGGTCACGCAATGGGCGCTGCGTCGAGACCCGTCGGCGGCTGAGCGGTTTCCTCAAGACGTCTTGGAGCTGCAGGGCTACCTCACCGGTCAGACGCGCGTGCCGGGTGTCGACGCGATCCCGGGCAAAGGCACCGACGTGCCGCTCTACATCCTCGGCTCGTCACTTTTCGGCGCGTCGCTCGCCGCTGCCCTCGGCCTTCCGTTCGCGTTCGCGTCGCACTTCGCTCCCGATGCGCTCGAGCCCGCTGTCGACTTGTACCGCCGTGACTTTCAGCCGTCGACACAGCTCGACGAGCCGTACGTGATCGCCGGCGTGAACGTCGTCGCCGCCGACACTGCCGCAGTGGCAGAGGCGCACCTGCTCCACGCGCAGCGCCGACGGGTCGCTCGCTTCGTCGCCCGTGGCCACACCCTCAGCGACGACGAAGCGGACGCACTGCTCGAGTCACGCGCCGGGCGCCAGGTGCTGCACATGATGCAGTACACGGCCGTCGGTGAGCCGCACGCCGTCAAGCAGTACCTGGATGAGTTCGCTCGGCGCAGCAGCGCAGACGAGCTCATGATCACGCTGATGTCACCCACGCTCGAACATCGCTTGCGCTCGGCGACGCTCGTCGCGTAACCTACAACCGAATGGTTGTAGATCAGCCGTGCCCGCTCCATCCGACCCCCGACCCCGGAGGAAGCATTCATGACCGTCACGGCTGTCGACAAGGACCCCACGACCCGCACGATGCGCATCACCGCAGAGTTCGACGCGCCCGTCGAGCGTGTGTGGCAGCTCTGGTCCGACCCGCGCCTGCTCGAGCGCTGGTGGGGTCCGCCGACGTACCCAGCCACGTTCGACGAACACGATCTCACGCCTGGCGGCACGGTGGCGTACCACATGACCGGACCGCGACGGCGACGAGCCGCACGGCTGGTGGAAGGTGCTCGTGGTCGACCCGCCGCGCCGTCTCGAGCTCGAGGACGGCTTCGCCGACGCCGACGGCTCACCCAACCCCGACATGCCGACGATGCACATGAGCGTCGAGATCACCGCCGCCGACCCGGGCAGCCGGATGTCCATCACGACCACGTTCCCGTCGGCCGAGGCCATGGAGCAGCTCGTGTCCATGGGCATGGACGAGGGCATGTCGGAGGCGCTCGGGCAGATCGACGGCATCCTGGCCGAGCTCGCGACCGCCGGCTGAGAGACGGCCTCGACGGACCGGGGGTGACGGGTCAGGTCGGCTTGTTCGCGACGACGACGTCCGTGTCACCGGGCCAGTCCCAGAAGAGACCGGAAGGCGAACGCGCGCGCAGCAGTGCGCGCGCGTCCTGCTCGAAGTCCTCGAGCCGGTCGCCGAACAGATGCGGTGCCGACGAAGCCATCGAGAGATAGCCGTCCACGATGCTGTCGATGTCGCGGACGACGTCGGGTCGCCCTGGTGCGAACACGTGCCGCGCCGTGCCGAACCTCGTCCGAGCCAAGACGTCCTCGTAGCGGTCGGGGTGCACCGGGCCGAGCCCGCGTCCCGCTCTTCGGTTCGAACCCAGATATCGGGCGACCAACTCCCTGAGCTGATCGTGAGGGATGAGCGGATGGCCAGGATTCGGTGGCACCGGGCGTCCTTCGACGATCGGCGCGATGAGTGCGATCGCGCCGCCCGGCTCGAGCACGTCGAAAGCCGCCTCGACCGCGTCCTCGCGGTTCGTCCAATGGAGCGACTGGCCGAACGTGACGAGTCGAAACATCCCGAAATCGAGTCGGGGGATGTGCTCGGCGACTTCCCGGACCCACACGATGTTGTCGATGTGAGCGTCCCGCGCGCGCCGCGCCTTCGGCCAGCATGTCCTCGTCGGGGTCGAGGCCGACCGCGTCGACGAAGTGCGGCGCCAGTTCGACCGTCAAGACGCCCGGACCGCACCCGACGTCGAGCAGGCGGCCAGCAAGACCTCCCGGGACTTGCTCGCCCAGCACGCGCACCAAGTCCCTCGAGTAGGGCGGACGTCCGTTGACGTAGTGGCGGGCCGCGCCTCGATAGATCGTGGGGTCGTACGGCACCCGGCTCAGTCGCGCTCCGGCGAACGGCGCGTCACGATCCGACGCTATTGCCTTTCGACGCGTGGCCGCAGTTCGACAAGGATCGATGCCAACCGTCCCGCTCGGAGGAACAGTGAGCGATCCAGTCACCACAGTCCAGAAGCAGTGGGCGATCGGCGACGTGCGCGTCACGATCGTGGTCGAGAGTCAGACCGACCACATACCGCCCGAGCTGTTCTTCACCGACGCAAGCGCGGAGGCCGTCGCGAGACATGAATGGTTGGTCCCCGACTTCGCCGACGACGAGGGTCGGATCGGCCTCAGCGTTCAGGCCTTCGTCGTCGAGACGCCGACTCGGACCGTCGTGGTCGACCCTTGCGTGGGAAACGGCAAGACCCTCGAGATGCCCTTCTGGAACGAGCAGCAGTGGCCGTTCTGGGAACGGTTCGAGGCGGCGGGCTTCTCCGCCGACGATGTCGACCTCGTCGTGCACACGCACCTGCACGCGGATCACGTCGGGTGGGACACGCGTCTCGTCGACGAGACGTGGGTGCCGACCTTCGCGGCGAGCGCGCCACCTCTACACCGAAGCGGCGCTCGCGTGGCTGCGCGATCCGGGCGGCTACGACAACACCAACGTGCTCGCGCAGTCGGTGCAGCCGATCCTCGACGCCGGACTCGGTGACATGGTCGACGAGCGGGCTGACCTCGGTGAGGGTCTGCGACTCGCGCCCAGCAACGGTCACACTCCCGGCCATGTCTCGCTGTGGATCGAGTCGGACGACCAGACCGCGCTGCTGACCGGCGACTTCTTCCACCATCCGGTGCAGTGCGCAGTCCCGGAGTGGGCCGAGGTCGGCGATTCCGATCCCGACGAGGCCCGCGCCACCCGTCGGCGCATGCTCCACGAAGCGGCCACCACCCGCGCCCTCGTGTTCGGCACCCACTTCCCGACCCGTCCAGTCGGTCGGATCGTGCCGGACCGCGGTGCCTGGCGCTTCATCCCCGAGTAGGCACTCGATACGCTCGGCGGTCGCGATGGACATCGAGCCGATCGACGCGACGCTGGGCGCTGTCATCACGGGCGTGCGGTTGGCCGGCCTGACCGACGACGAGTGGCTCGAGGTCGAGCACGCTTTCCACGAACATGCCGTGCTCGTGTTCCCGGGCCAGGACTTGACGTCTCCCGACCAGATCTCGTTCGCGCAACGATTCGGCCCGATCGAGGTCCTCGTCGACGGCTACGACGCGGTTCCGATCTCGACGGTCGATCGCACCGGCGAGGTCATGGCGCCCGATCACCCGGTGATGCAGGTCGTGCGCGGCAACCAGGGATGGCACACCGACAGCACCTACATGTCGGTATCGGCCAAGGCCTCGGTGTTGTCGGCGCGCGTCGTGCCGCAGGCGGGAGGCGAGACCGAATGGGCCGACATGCGCGCCGCCTACGACGCGCTCGACGACGCGACGCGAGACCAGATCTCAGGGCTGTGCGCGTACCACTCGATCGTGTACTCGCAAGCCAAGGCCGGCTTCGACTCCACGGTCGGTTACGGCATGGACGAGTCGCCGCAGTTGCGGCCGCTGGTGAAGATCCACTCCGTCACAGGCCGCCCAGCGTTGTTCATCGGTCGTCACGCGCACGCCATCCCGGGACTGACTGAGGCCGAGTCCGACGCGCTGCTCACGCGGTTGCTCGATGACGCGTGCCGGCCACCGCGTGTCCACCGCCATCACTGGCAGCCCGGAGACGTGGTGGTGTGGGACAACCGGTGCGTCCTGCACCGCGCCTGTGAGTGGGATCTGGCCGAGCCGCGAGTGATGGTCCACACGCGGGTTGCCGGTGATCCTGCGACGGAGTCGGCGATCGCCCACGCCTGACGGCGTCGACCGCGTCGACCGCAGCGCGGTCAGCTCACGCGCAGTCGGCTCGCGGTGCGTTTCGTCGACCAGTGCGATCGGTTGTTGTCGAAGTACGCGGGGCGGCTGCGCAACACGGTGGTCTCGAGCCACAGACGCTTGAGGTGACGGACCCGTCCGGCACCGCGGTCGTCGTCGTACGCGGTGCGCCCGTGGAGCACGTGATAGTTGTTGATGAACTGCATGTCACCGGGCAACAGATCCATGAGCACATGGTTCTCGGGGTCGTCCGCCATGCGCACGACCGCTTGCAGCGCTTCGGACTGCACGTCGGTGAGCCGGGGCGCATCGGGATGGCGCTGCGACGCGTAGATGTACGGCGGGATGCAGCGGACGAAGAGCCGGCCGTCCCACTCCGTGAAGACGGGCAGCGAATAGAACGGCTTCCCGCCGGTCGCTTCCTCGCCGCGGAAGTCGTACGGGAAGTGCTCGTACAGCGCGGCGGCAAGGTCGGGACGATCGACCACGAGACGGTTGTGGATGCGGACCGAGTTCGCGACCGCTGACAGCCCGCCGCTGAGGCCGTTCTCCAAGCACATGAGCCCGACGAGATCGGAGCCGTCGCAATGGAACGGAAGCGCGACACCGCCGAGCTCGTTGCCGCGGGCAGTGGGATCGTTCGTCGCCTTGTTCTGGTCGGTGACGTCGCCGAGCACGTGCCCGTACTTGTTCTGCGGCCATGGCAGACCGAGGTGCATGCCGATACCCCAGTAGATGACTTCCATCTCGGCCTGCGTGTAGGCGTTTCGGTCGACGCCACGCAGACGCACGAAGCCTCGACCGTTGATCAGCTCCTCTTCGATGCGAGTGAGGCGGGCGTCGAGCGTCGGGAGCGGAAAGTCGTCACGCCCGATCTCGAGCACGTCGTCGCTCTTGGCGAGCGCATGTCGCAGCGCGGTCTCGAGCTCGGCCTGCTCGGCATCGGAAAGGTGCTCGGTCCACAGTGCCTCGTCGGCGACATCTGCCGATGTCCACTCGCACTTCGGCTCGAGGATTCGTGGGTTGGCGCTCATCGGTCAGGAATTGTGGCAGAAGGAGCCTGATCGTCCACTGTGCGACGAGCGAGGTCGGCTTCGATGCCGTCGAGAAGGAGGTTCAGGTGCTTCTCGAAGCGGTCAGGCGCGTTGGCCGACGCCTGCACCTCTTCCCACATGCGATCGAGGCCGAGTTCGTCCTTCATGGCGCTCAGCGTCGGGTAGGCGTCGGTCTCCAGCAGCGTTGCGACGTAGTCGAGCATCTTCGACTCGATGCCCTGGGCCGCGCTCGTGTTGTTCCGTTCGTGCAGGCAGAAGCCGAACACGAACTCGTCGACCAGTCCGGCAACGTCGAGCTTCTCGCGCAGTGGCAGCGGCAGGCTCGACAAGGCTCGAAGTGTCTGATCGAAGTGGCGGACGGTGTTCGGCCCGATCGGCGGGTCGTCGGCGATCTCGAACATCCACGGATGGCGCATGATCACCTCACGCGTCCGGACGGCGATGGCGACGAGCGCGGGACGCCACTCGTGGGGCAGCGCCGGGTCTTCTGGCAACGCCACCTCGCTCATGACCGCGTCGAACAGCAACGTGAGCAGCTCGTCCTTGTTGCGGACGTAGTGGTAGAGGGTCATCGTGCCGACGCCGACCTCGGACGCCAGCCGGCGCATCGACAGGGCAGCGAAGCCTTCGGCGTCCGCGATGCGGACTGCGGCCGCGGCGAGCTCTTCGCGAGTGATGCGAGTACGGCGCTCGCCCGGCGGGATCCGGGTCCAGAAGTCGAGGGCCGAGATCCGTTCGGTGAGCAGGTCGATGGCCTCGGCCTTCATCCTGCCTTTCGCCGTGCGGCGATCGCGCTTCGGCCGCCTTGTCGGCGAGCTTCTCGACGACGAGGTCGCGGATCTGCTCACCGAGTTCCTGCTCGAGGTCCGAGTACGACCCGTGACGAGTGTCACCCCGTCGCTGTCTTGCCACGTCGTACAGCGTACCAGTAAGTTGTTCGTACTATGTACGACACTGCGGTACGGGCTACGACCGGGACGACCGAACGACTCGCCAGACCCGCATCGACGAGCGGCCGCACTCACCGGCCAGCCGAATCGATCGCCGTGCAAGCGACCGGGTTGGGCAAACGCTACGGCGACCTGTGGGCATTGCGCGACGTCGATCTGGCCGTGCCCGACGGGGACGGTCCTCGGGATGCTCGGCCACAACGGTGCCGGCAAGACGACCGCCATCCGCATCCTGACCACGCTGGCGGTGGCCACCGAGGGCTCTGCCTCGGTCGCCGGCTACGACGTGGCCACCGACCCGATGCCGTTCGGCGCAGCATCGGCGTCGCCGCGCAGCAGGCAACGGTCGACGGGCTGCTCTCTGCACGGCGCAACCTCGTGATGGTCGGCCGGCTCCACGGCCTGGCGAAGCGCGTTGCCGGACGCAAGGCCGACGAGCTCCTCGAGCGGTTCAACCTCGAGGATGCCGCCGACCGGCTGGCGAAGAACCTCTCCGGCGGCATGCGCCGGCGACTCGATCTCGCCGCCAGCTTGGTGGACGACCCGACCGTGCTGTTCCTCGACGAGCCGACGACGGGTCTCGATCCTCGAGGTCGCGGCGATCTGTGGGACGTGCTGCGCGACCTGGTCCGCGAGGGCACCACCATCCTGCTCACCACGCAATACCTCGACGAGGCCGACCGGTTGGCCGACGACGTCGTCGTCCTCGACCACGGTCGCACGATCGCCCATGGCACGCCGGCCGAGCTCAAGGCCCGCATCGGCGGCGACCGGGTCGAAGTGGTCGTGCCGACCTGGTCGGAGCTGTCCGCCGTCGTCGAGGCCACCCGGCGATTCGCGACGCAGACCGCGTCGATCGACGAACCGAAGCTGACGGTCACCGTGCCGATCGCCGCCGATGCGCGGCTGATGGACGTCATGCGAGCGCTCGACCACGCCGGCGTCGACGCCGTGGACATCAACCGCCGCCAGGCGACGCTCGACGACGTCTTCCTGACCCTGACCGACCCCGACGCCGATCGACCGACCGGCGACGAACGAGAGCGTGAGGAGATGTTCGTATGACTGACGATTGCCGTCGATGTCCCGGTCGCTCGACGCACGAGCCACTCGGTCCTCGTGGTGGAGCGACACCCGCGTCTACGCCGGTCGCAACCTTCGCCACATTCGCGAGATCCCCGAGAAGTTGCTCGACGTCACGCTGCAGCCGCTCATGTTCGTGCTCCTGTTCGCGTACGTCTTCGGCGGTGCCATCGCCGTGCAAGGCAGCAACTACCGCGAGTACTTGATCGCGGGCATCCTGCTGCAGTCACTCGCCTTCGGCCTGACCGGACCGGCAACTGCGATCGCGACCGACCTGACCGAGGGAGTGATCGACCGCTTCCGCTCGTTGCCGTCGGCTCGCTCGGCGTACCTGTCAGGTCATGTGCTTGCCGAGCTGGCGGGCATGGGGCTGTCGATCGTCATCCTGCTCGCGTCCGGCCTCCTCGTCGGATGGCGAACGCACACCGATCCGCTCCACGTCGGCGGAGCGCTCGGCCTGTTGGTGCTGTTCGCGGCGACGATGGTCGTCGCGGGAACACTGCTCGGCCTGTTGGTGCGCACACCCGATGCGGTGATGGGTGTCGCGTTCACGGTGATCTTCCCGTTGACCTTCATCAGCAACGCGTTCGTGCCCGCTCGAGTCGATGCCGACCGTGCTGCAGAACATCGCCGCGTGGAATCCGGTCAGCGTCCTCACCGCTGCCGTTCGAGAGCTGTTCGGCAACCCGAGCGCACCGGTCGCAGTGCACAGCTGGCCGCTCGAGCACCCGGTGATCGCGGGCGTCGGGTATTGCGTCGCTGCGCTGGCGATCGCCGTCCCTCTGTGCCTGCGTCGCTACAAGGCCCGCACCACCGACTGACCTGCTGGCGTTCTGGCGTCAACCAGTGCGGATGTGAGCCGCCGTTGACGCCAGAACAGTGTGGGGTGGGTGCGGGACGTGGCGCCTATCGGAACTCGAGGCCGTCGAAGTTGCCGTCGGAGCGCCACTGGTCGAGGTACTGGAAGTACGCCTGCGCGCCGCCGGGATAGCCGAGGAACCATTCGCGGCCGAGTCCGCCGGGCTGGCCCTCGTTGTTGTAGTAGCCGGGCGTGCAGTCGGGAGACCCGATCACGCCGATGCGTGGCGCCGAGTACAGCAACTCCATCCACTCGTCCTGCGCCTCTGCGGTCACCTCGACCTCGCGATGACCGGTGTCGAGCGTGTGGCGCACGATCGCCGCGATCGTCTTGCCCGCCTCGGTGAAGTTGTGCGGGCACGTTCGACACCAGGTTGCCGCCCTGCGAGATCTGCACGATGAATGCGTTGGGGAATCCGTGGACGTGCATGCCGTGCTTGGTTCGCATCCCGTCGGCCCACGCGTCCGACAACTTCACGCCGTCGCGACCGGTCATCTCGAAGCCGGCGCGACGCGTGAAGTCGGTGCCGACCTCGAAGCCGGACGCGTAGATGATGCAGTCGACCTCGTACTCGACGCCCGCGACCACGACGCCGTTCTCGGTGATGCGCTCGACGCCTTTGCCGCTCGTGTCGACGAGGTGCGTGCCCGGCTCGTTGTACGCCTGCAGGTACTCGTCGTGGAAGCACGGCCGCTTGCACAACTGCCGGTACCAGGCCTTGAGGTTCTGCGCGGTCTCCGGGTCCTCGACGATCGAATCGACGCGAGCCCGGATCTCGCTCATCTTCTCGAAGTCGGAGTCCTCGAACGCCGCCAGCACGTTCTCCGGCGTGATCTCGTCCGGCGGCAGCGACAGGATCTTCTCTCGCATTCGGCGTGCGAGATCGGTCCAGCCGTCCATCACGAGGTCTTCGTCCGGCATCACCATCGCGGTCTGGGTGGCGGTGAAGTTGTCGAGCCAGCGTTGCTGCCAGCCGGGCGTCGCGATGGTCGCGAACCACTCGGGATCGGTCGGACGGTTGTCGCGGACGTCCACCGACGACGGCGTGCGCTGGAACACGTACAGCTCCTTGCACGCCTTGGCGAGATGCGGGACGCACTGCACGGCAGTCGCCCCCGTCCCGATGATCGCGACACGCTTGTCGGCCAAGCGGTCCATCGGCGCGCCCGTCGGGTCGCCGCCCGTGTAGTCGTAGTCCCACCGGCTCGTGTGGAAGGAGTGACCCGCGGAAGTCCTCGATGCCGGTCAAGCCCGGCAGCTTCGGCACGTGGAGCGGCCCGAGGCCCATGGCGACGAACTGCGCGGTGAACTCGTCGCCTCGGTTCGTGCGAACGATCCACCGCGACTGGTCGGCGTCCCATTCGAGGTCGGTCACCTCGGTGTGGAACAGGACGTTGTCGTACAGGCCGAAGTGCTTGCCGACGCGCTGGCTGTGCTCGAGGATCTCGGGCGCGTGCGCGTACTTCTCGGTCGGCATGTGCCCGGTCTCTTCGAGCAGCGGCATGTAGACGAAGCTCGCCGTGTCGCACTGAGCGCCGGGGTAGCGGTTCCAGTACCAGGTTCCGCCGAAGTCGCCGCCCTTCTCGATGATGCGGACGTCGACGCCGGCTTCCTTCAGCCGTGCGCCGGTGATCAGTCCGGCGAACCCGCCTCCGATGAACGCCGCCGTGACGTGATCGGTCTTCGGTGGCCCGCTCCGTCACGGGCGTGTACGGGTCCTCGAGATAGTGGGCGAGCTGGTCCTTCAGTTGGAGGTACTGGGCGTTGCCGTCGGGCCGCAGCCGCTTGTCCCGCTCCGTCCGCGTACCGCTGCTTCAGCGCTTCCATCTCGGTCGTGTCCATCAGCGGCGAGTGAACACGCAACTTGACCGCTGGGTCAAGACGTACCGGCGACCCGAAGTTCGGAGCGGGGTCAGGCGGTTCGGCGTCCCTCGACGGCACCCCAGACCGCGAGGATGATCACCGCACCGAGGATCGAGCCGATGAGTCCGCTCGGGCGAAGATCGAGACCGTCGCCCGCGAGCAGGCTGAAGATCAAGCCGCCGACGAACGATCCGAGCAGGCCGGCGACCAGCGCTCGGCCGTCGAGTCGAGAGCCGCGGCCGAGCAGCATGCTGGCGAGCCAGCCGCACAGCGCACCGAACCCGATGATGGCGAGGATGAGCAACGTTGGCCTCCTGGTCGGAGAGGCACCCTAACCGCAGCTGCATGCCTCAGGCAGCAGCGAGTTCCTTCGAGCAGGCGCTCGAGTGCGCCGGCGAGATGCTGACCGGTCGTCGCCGACGGGGAAGACGGCGGCCCACACGTCCGTCGCGCCGGCCTCGAAGAGCGCTTCGATCTCGCGCAGTCACGGCGGCTTCGTCGCCGACGATCGCGGCGTCGGCCGGGCCCGGTGCGTCGCCGATGTCGAGGATGCGGCGGTAGTTCGGCAACGTCCCGTAGTTGGCGAAGCTCGTCGCCGCCGTGTTCGCGAGCCTCTGCGACGTCGTCGTGCACGGCGACAGGAAGACCGGCGACGATGCGAGGCGGCGGTCGACCCTGCGGCCGTTGCCGCCGCCTCGATCTCTGGGAGCGACGTGTCGTTCGATCGCCTGTGCGTTGGCCATCCACAGGATCGTGCCGTCGGTCAGCTCGCCGGCGACACGAAGCAGGCGTGGTGCGAGTGCGGACACCATGACGCTCACCGGTTGCGGCGGAGTCTCGAACGGTCGGGACGTTCACTCGGAAGTGCTCGCCGTGATGACTCACGCCTTCGCCGCGCAGAATGGTGCTCAGCACCGTCACGTACTCCTCGGTGTGCGCACCGACGTGGTCGTACGAAAGCCCGTACACCTCTTCGATCACGAGCTCGGTGGGACGGACCGACGCCGAGGGTGAGCCCGGCGCGGTCCATCGCCGCCGCCGTCGAGGCCGCGCGGTTGGCTTGGAGGACGGGGTGACACGTGTACGTCTGCAACACGGAGGTGCCGAGCTCGATCGGTGGCGGTCTGCCGACCGGCGAGAGCCATGGCGACGAGCGGGTCGCCGAAGACGGCACTCGTGTACCAGAGGCTGGCGAACCCGTCGGCTTCGGCGTCCACCGCTTGTTGGACGATGCGGTCAGCCGTCGCAGCCCCGCCGGTGAGTCCGATGCGCACGCCGAGACGTTAGCGACGTCGGAGTCGGCGTCACGGGGTCACGTGGTCACGGTGCTTCGTCGTTTGCATTTGGGCGAGTCGGTCCTCGATCGCAAGGTTCTCAACGCTCGGAGAAGCGCCGGTAACGATCGAGCTGCGTCGCCACGGCTCGCTGTTCGTTGCGATCGAGCGATCTGGCGATCCGCGTCTCTGTGTTCCGCCCGTTCGTGCCGGCACGCAGACGCCAGTGGCCGGCGAGCCGGCCGTTCACGAGTACGACATGCGTGAAGCCGTCGAGATGGCCGGGGACCGAAAACGCGATCTGGTCTGTCCGCAAGACGTCTCGGCTCTCGATGTACGAGATGATCGCCTCGTCGTAGCACTGCACGAGGTCGACGCGATGTCGCGCTCGTGGAGCCGTTGCCGCGACGAACCAATAGGTGCGACCGTCCGACGATTGCGAGGAGAGATGCTCCTTCGTCATCTCGACGCCACGTCGAGCGTCGGGCGCGCTCAGACCGGACCACCACACGAAGTCCTTCACCGTCGCCGGGCCTCGGGTCGTGAAGTAGCGGCGAGCGAGCTCCGAGATCGCTTCGTCGTCGGTGATGGCGCGGCCCGCGGGTACCCGATCGGTCGAAGCGCGCGTACGTGTGCAGCTTCCCTCGCATCGGACCGCTGCAGACCGTGCCGGTCAGCTCGGCGTGCATGAGGATGTAGGCGAGACGCTGTCCGTCGACCGCGATCCGCACCGCGTTCGAGGATCTGCGCGAGGTCGGCGCGTGTGTGGAACGACTGTTCGAGTGCGTCAGTGATCACGTCGTTGGCTCGCGAGAGCGTTCGAGCGTCGAGCGCGAGATCGCGACAACGGCGGGCGGTCCGGGCAAGAACGCGAGGGCCGCTCAGCGCCATGAGCCAGCGAAGGTCGTCTCGTGCCACGTAGTGCCACGTCGGACGCAGCACATGCGTCCGCAGGATGTCGCCGTCGTCGAATGCGCGGTCGACGTCCGACGCGACGACCGCGCCTTCGACTCGCTGCGCGACGGACCATCGCGCGTAGGCATGTTCCTGTGACTGCATCGCGGTGAGGTGCGCGACGACAGACGCCGGCGTCCGCTGCTTCGAATCCCAGAGACCGAGCCCGCGCATGCGCTGGCGCGCTATCCGGTCGGCGCCGTCCACTGTCCTCGCGGTCAGGGGGTGAGCGTGACCTTGATGGCGCCCGTCGTCTTGTCGGACGCGGCGGTGAACGCGGGCACGACGTCGCTCAGTGAGAACTGGTGTGTTGCGAGGACGTCGAGCTCGTCCTGCCACCGAGCAGTCAGACGAGCCGCGGTCGCGAACTCCGGCTCCCGCTCGCCCGCGCCGTAGCAGAACGACCCGAGGACCGCGACTTCCTTCATCATCACTCGCTGCAGGTTGACCGGCATCGGGCGGCTGAAGGTGCCCAGGATCACGATCCGCCCGCCCCGGGCGACGACTCGGACCGCGTCCGTCATCGTGTCCGCGGCACCGCCCACACTCTCCACGACGACGTCGGGCCGGTGTTCCTTGCCCCACGCGATGGCCTCGTCCTCACGCAACACGGTGACGCCGAGCCGGCCGGCTGCGTCTTGTTGGTGTGGATGGCGCGCCGTGATGGCGACGTCGGCGGCGCGATCGCGAGCAACCAGAGCGGCGCAGAGACCGATCGCACCCGCGCCGAGCACCAAGACCTTGCTGTCGGCGCTGAGCCGCGCCGATCCGATGCCCCGAACGGTGACGGCGAGCGGCTCGGTCAACGACGCCACGACCGGGCCGACGCCGGCAGGGATCGGCGCGAGGTTCTCGACCGGCGCGTCCACGAGCTCGGCGAGGCCACCGTTTCGCCCCAACCCGATTCCGGCGCCGGCCCGCCCGCAGAGGTTGCTCCGTCCGCTCAGACAGAACGAGCACTTCCCGCACGTGACGTTCGGCGACACCGCGTAGCGCACGTCGGGCAGTCCGGCCGGACCGTCGACGACCGTGCCGACGAGCTCGTGCCCCGGAGATGTGCCGAGCGGCGGCGGCAGCTCCCTGTGCCAGAAGTGCAGGTCCGATCCACAGATGCCGCACGCCTCGACCCGGAGCCGCACCCAGCCCGACTCGAGCGGGCCGGGCTCCTGATCGACGATTTCGAGACCGCTCTCGGACCACACCGCGCGCAACATGGGGGCCACGGTAGGTCTTCACACGATCGATGGCGCGAGACCAATGGCACGAGACATGGAGTCGGGAATGACACAACGAATCGACGGGATCGATCCTGAGGCCGCGGAGCCACGCATTCGCGCCGTACTCGACGCGCAGGCAGCAAAGTGGGGCTCTCCCTTGATCAACCACCTCGTGTATGCACGTGTGCCCGCGATCTTCCGCGCGGTGAGGGGGATGTGGTCAGCGCTGTCGGCTGCGGGATTGGTCGACGCGAAGCTGCATGCGCTGCTGAACCGTCGTGTCGCCGCACTGAACGGATGCGAATTCTGACAGGACCTCAACGCTGCAGTTGGCAGCGACTCGGGTATCGACACCGACAAGCTGGCGTGGGTCGTGGAGTGGACGGACCGACGCGAACTGTTCGACGAACGCGAGCAGGTCGCGCTCGAGTACGCCGACGCGGTCACGCTGTCCGATCGGGACGTCGACGATGCGCTGTTCGCCCGAGTGCGGACGTTGTTCGACGACGATGCCATCGTGGAGCTCACCGAGCTGATCGCGTGGGAGAACGCTTCGAGCAAGTTCAACCGCGCATTGCGGATCGGTTCACAGCACCTGTGGTCGCAGGAGGGGTCGCCGCGGCCTGAGGCGAGGTAGAGCCCTTCCGTTGCGATCGGCAGTTCGACAGGATGGAGCAATGAAGTACGTGGACGGTCCAACCGTCGAAGTCGACACGTTGGTCCATGCGCCGATCGACCGGGTGTGGGAGCTGGTGACCGACATCGGGCTGCCCGCCAGGTTCTCGTCCGAGTTCGTCGGCGCGGAATGGCTCGACGACGGACCTCGCCTGTCGGCCCGCTTCGTCGGGCGCAACCACCACGCGGCGCTCGGGGAATGGGAGACCACGTCGACGGTCACGCGGTACGAGCTCGGGCGGACCTTCGGGTGGGACGTGTCCGATCCCGAGAACCCGTCGTCGAGCTGGTGGTTCGAGCTCGAGCAGGAACCCGACGGTGTCCGGCTCCGTCAGGGCGCCCGGATCGGTCCCGCGCCGTCCGGCCTCACCATCGCCATCACCGCGATGCCCGAGAAGGAAGACCGGATCATCGCCCGTCGGCTCGAGGAGTTCGAGCGCAACATGCAAGCGACGGTCGAAGGAATCAAGCAGCTCGCAGAGGCGAAGGGATGACGCTGCGGATCGGCGTGTGGGCGATGCCCTTCGACGCGCAAGGCGTGGACTTCGTCCACGAGGCGGAACGGATGGGCGTGGATTCCGTGTGGATCCCCGAGTACTGGGCGTTCGACGCTCTCACCCCGCTCGGTTTTCTCGCGGCGTCGACGTCGACCATCCGGCTGGCGAGCGGCATCGTCCAGTTGGGCGCACGGACGCCGGCGATGCTGGCGATGTCCGCGCTGTCACTCGAGACGCTCTCGGGCGGACGTTTCGTGCTCGGCATCGGCACCAGCGGTCCTCAGGTGATGGAGGGCTGGCACGGTGTGCGGTTCGACCGTCCCGTCCGTCGGACCCGCGAGACGATCGACATCATCAGGGCGATCACTGGGGGCGAGCGGCTCGACTACCACGGCGAGATCTATTCGCTGCCGCTTCCGGACGGCGAAGGCCGCAGCATTCGATCGCCTGTCGCTCCGACTCACGTCCCGATCTACATCGCTTCGCTCGGCCCGGCCAACCTGCGCTTGACGGGGGAGCTGGCCGACGGATGGATCGGCAACTCCTTCTTCCCGGAGTCTGCGGACGTGTTTCTCGGTCCGATCCGAGAAGGTGCAGCCGCGGCAGGCAGGGACAGTGCCGACCTCGATCTCACGGTCTCGGTGTCGGTGGAGTTCACGGACGATGTCGAGGAGGCCGGCCGGCGCCATGCCGAGGGGTACGCGTTCACGTTCGGCGCGATGGGGTCGCCGACGCGCAACTTCTACAACGATGCCTTCGCGCGGCAGGGGTATGGCGACGATGTCTCAGAAGTGCAACGGCTGTGGCTCGCCGGCGATCGGGACGCGGCCCGCAAGCGAGTTCCGACCGCCATCGGGCTCGGCACCAACCTCATCGGGACGGACGACATGGTGCGCGAACGTCTCCGCCTCCATCGGGACGCCGGAATCAACACGTTGCGCGTCGGACTCGACAGCGGTCCGGGCAACGGGATCGACGCCCACGTCGATCGCCTCGGCCGGCTCCTCGACCTCGTTCGTGACGTGAACGACGAGGGGTAGGGGTAGGGGTCCGGAAGGTAGTTCATACAGCCGAAACACCACGCTCGCTTGCAGGAAACGGACCGGGGCCACTCTTTCTCGCATCTTGCGCACCTTCGAGCGGGCGACCATCCAGCGATGCTGTGCCGCGATCGCCATCGGCGTTCTTGCCGTCGCGACGTTGCGAGTCGCGGAATCGGCCCCGGTCTCGAACGGCGAACGAGGGCACGCCTCCGTTGTCGCGACCACGGGGCGACCGCACGGGACCCAGGCGCCGCATCTCGCGGGGCTCCTCGGCGCGGCGGCGCTCGTCGCGATCACCGTGTTGTCGCGCGGTGTGGCGGCGAAGCGGCGCGACGTCCCGATACCCGCGCCTCCGTCGCCGTTCCGGCGCCGTGGGCCGCCGCAACTCTCGACCTGACTGATTCGTAGTTCGAACAGCTGGTTCAGGAGTCGCGCGCGCCTGCGCGCTCCGTTCACACTTGGAGGTCGATTCATGCCCGAACTCGATTCGGGCGACACGGCGTGGGTACTCACGTCCGCGGCGCTCGTCCTGTTCATGACCCCGGGCCTGGCCCTGTTCTACGGCGGCATGGTCCGCGGCAAGAACGTCCTGGCCATGCTCATGCAGAACTTCTTTGCGATGGGCCTCGTCACCGTGCTGTGGGTGACGATCGGCTACTCGCTCGCGTTCGGTGACGCCGGCAATGCCGGGTTCATCGGCAACCTCGACTACGTGGGGCTGAAGGACCTCACGAACGGCGTGTCCGGCACCATTCCGACGCTCGCATTCGTCGCGTTCCAGTTGACGTTCGCGATCATCACACCGGCTCTCATCACGGGAGCGATCGCAGACCGCATGCGATGGACCGCGTGGGTGTGGTTCCTCGGCTTGTGGTCGCTGCTCGTCTACCTACCGGTCGCCCACTGGGTGTTCGCGGGCGGGTGGCTGGCCGAGAGGGGAGCGCTCGACTTCGCCGGCGGCACGGTGGTGCACGTCAACGCGGGCGCGGGCGCGCTCGCGCTCGTGCTGCTACTCGGACGGCGTCGCGGCTGGCCGGGCGAGCCGATGCCGCCCCACTCCCTTCCGCTCACCTTGCTGGGGACCGGCATCCTGTGGTTCGGCTGGTTCGGGTTCAACGCAGGGTCGGCCTTGGCGGCCAACGGTGTCGCCGCGCAGGCGTTCCTCAACACGTTCGTCGCGGCGTCAGCGGGGATGCTCGGCTGGCTCATCGTCGAGCGCGTGAGGAGCGGGCACGCGACGACACTCGGTGCCGCGTCGGGTGCCGTTGCCGGTCTGGTGGCGATCACGCCGTGTGCCGGCTTCGTCGGAGGGCTCGCGCCCGTCGTCATCGGCGCTGCCGCCGGCGGAGTGTGCTTCCTCGCCATCCGGTTGAAGTACCGGTTCGGGTACGACGACTCGCTCGACGTCGTCGCCGTCCACCTGGTCGGCGGCATCCTCGGCTCCGTCCTCCTCGGGCTCTTCGCCGACGATGCCGTCAATCCGGCGGGCAAGGACGGCGCCTTCTTCGGAGGCGGCTGGGCCTTGTTCGGCGAACAGATCCTTGCGGTCGTCGTGGTCCTCGTCTTCTCGTTCGTCGTCTCGGTACTCATCGGTGGCGCGCTGAAGGCGGCGCTGCGGGGCGGCATCCGCGTGAGCGCGGACGAAGAAGACGCCGGACTCGACACCACGCAGCACGCCGAAACCGGCTACGCGCTCGAGCGGGTCTGAGGGAGGACGGCACATGAAGCTGGTCGTAGCGATTGTCAAGCCCTTCAAACTCGACGACGTGAAGGCGGCGCTTCTCGAACTCGGTGGACGGGGGATGACCGTGACCGACGTCCGTGGTTTCGGCCGCCAGCGCGGTCACACCGAGGTCTACCGAGGTGCCGAGTACCAGATCGACTTCGTTCCCAAGTCGAGGATCGAAGTCATGGTGACCGATGAAGACGCCGACCGAGTTGTGAACGGACTCGTCGAAGCCGCCCGTACCGGGAAGATCGGCGACGGCAAGATCTGGGTGCTCGCCGCGGAGTCGGTGCTCCGGATTCGAACAGGTGAAGTCGGAGAGGACGCTTTGTAGCCGCGCGTGGTCCGCGTCAACCGTCTCGCGCCGAGGCCTGCTCCGGGTCTCGGCGCGGACGGTCGACGAGCTTTGCCAGCAACGGCGAAACGATCGCAGTGACGAGGACGAAAGCCGCTGAGACGGACGTGAGGTCGTCGCCGTCCACCAGCCGCGCGCCGAGGCTGGCGATGACGATCGAGAACTCGCCGCGCGCGGCCAGCGCCGCCCCGGCTCGTCGCCGGCCGAGGCGGCCGACGCCGAGGGGCCTGGTCGCGAGGCGCGCCGCCACGAATTTCGTGGCGATTGCAACCGCTGCGAGCACGAGCGCCGGTATCGCGACCCTGATCAGGTCCGAGGGCAGGAGCTGAAAGGAGAAGAACAGGAAGAAGGTCGCCGCGAACAGGTCGCGCAAGGGCGCGACGAGCGCGCCGGCGCGGTGCTGCACGGGCCCTGACAGCGCGAGCCCGACCAGGAACGCGCCGATCGCCGCTGAGACATGCACCTGTTCGGCGAGTCCGCCGACCAGCAGCGTCAACCCGAACACCGACAACAACAACGATTCGTCGGATCCACCGCTCAACGCTCGACTCAGGTGTTCACCGAACTGGAGCGCGAGAGCAAGGATCACCGCGACCGCCAGCAACGCGCCGACCACGCTCAACGCGGTCTCGCCGAAGGTGCGCCTCGCGACGAGAGCACCGACGACCGGGAGATAGACCGCCATCGCAAGGTCCTCGATGACGAGAAGGTTGAGGACCGCCGGGGTCTCGCGATTGGCCATCCAGTCCAAGTCGTTGATGATCTTCGAGACGACGCCCGACGAGCTGACCCATGTCGCGCCTCCGAGCAGGATGGCGGCGACGACGTCCCACCCCAAGAGGAGTCCGCACGCGAAGCCGGGCGCGAAGTTCAATGCCGCGTCGGTGATGCCGGTGACGGCGCCGGACCGGAGTCCCGCCTTGAGTTCGTCGCCCGTGTATTCGAGACCGAGCGTGAGCAACAGCAGCAACACACCGATGTCCGCAGCTCTGGAGATGAAGTCGGTGCTCACCTCGAACGTGACGAAGCCACCGTTGCCGATCGCGAGTCCAGCCAGGAGGTACAAGGGGATGGCGGGTATGCCGAGGCGATCCGCGACACGGGCGAGGACGGCCAGGCCGATGGCGACCGCGCCGAGCTCCACGAACGCCAGCGGCGTGTTCTCGGTCGTGGCCGCCAGGACGGAAGTCACGGTGCGAGCAGTGCGCGGAGCTGCGTGAGGCCTTCCGGTGTGCCGACGGCGACGGCGACGTCGTGTGGCGCCAGCACGAAGTCCGGACCAGGAGCTGGAATCGTCTCCTGGTCACGGATCACGGCGACGATCGACGTACCAGTGAGGCTTCGGTACTGCCCGTCTGCGATCGTCGAGCCGGCGGCCGCCGATCGTGCGGTGACGGTCACCCAGTCGAGCGCCAGACCTTCGATGCGTTGCATCGCGCTGGCCGACGCTGCGACCTGCGGAACGCCGAGGATGCTCGCCAACGTCGCCGCGTCTTCGCTGTCGAGCTCGACGATCGTGCGGCAGGTGTCCGCATCGTGTGCGTCGTAGAGGGCGAGATCCTGGCGTCCGCCTCGGTGCGCGACCACCGCGATGCGCTCGGCCCGCCCCGACGTGAACTCGTAGCGAACCCCCACGCCGGGCAACTGCACCTCGGTGATCTTGCGCATCGATGCTCCCGGGACCGTCAGTCGACCGAACCGGACCACCGTAGGCAGCCCCCGGTCGAGTCACCAGCGGGCGCCGGCGCGGTCCGGTTGCGACGTCGATGTGGTCGACGTGTCGCGGCGTTGCACGACATCAGGTGTGGTCGGACGCCCGGGCGTTGCACGACGTCACGTGTGGTCGGACGCCCGGGCGTCGTTCAGACGACGTCGTCGGCCGAGTCGCCGAGGAGATAGCGAGGGCCGGTTCCGAGGGCGGCGGCGCCGTCGTCGGGGTTGTAGAGCGCGCACGCCCGCAGCGAGAGACAGCCGCAGCCGATGCACGACGACAATTGGTCGCGCAGCGACATCAGCACGGCGATCTGCTCGTCGAGGCGCGGGCGCCAGGCCCGCGAGAGCCTCGCCCAGTCCTTTGCGGTCGGCGTGCGTTCGTCGGGCAGTGTGCTGAGAGCAGAGCGCACCTCGTCGAGCGTGAGCCCGACCCGTTGTGCGACCCGGATGAACGCGAGCCGGCGCAGCACGTCGCGTTCGTAGCGTCGCTGTCCGCCGTCGCTGCGAGTGGCTCGCACCAACCCCTGGCTCTCGTAGAAGCGAAGGGCCGAGGCCGAGATGCCGCTTCGGGCCGACACGTCGCCGATCGGGAGCGTCTCGTCGGTCATCAGTCGAACGAGATCACAATTCGCCCTTGACTTCAAGTCAACTTGAGGTCTTACCGTCTGCGTCATGTCAGACACCGATACCTCGACCACCGCGACCGACGCCGAGTTGATCGCCGAGTGCGCGGCAGTCATCGATGTGCCGAAGGCGGCGGTGGCGAACTCGTTCATGCTGCACGCGCCGCTCGAGTTGCTGGCGCGTGCCCTTCTCCTCGATCGGGTGCCGTCTGCGACCCGGCCGGCAGCGCGTGAGCGGATGCGATGGCTGGCGGACACCTATGCGGCTGCAGGACCGAGCATCGATCCACTGCCTTCGGTCATCGACCTCGACATCGACGACACGGTGTTGAGCCTGGCCGCCGCTGGACACGCGCCGATCCTGTTGAGCCTGCGCCGACGGGTGAGCGCAGTGCCGGACCGTTTCGGCGAACCCTTGATCGCCACCGAGGTCGGCCGCTATCCGGACTGGAAGCTCACCTGGCCACGCGCTCGGCGAACGGCGGGACCGTCGTCCGGCGATCTGGCCCAGCGCCTTGCCGCCCCACCGTCGCCGGGTGATCCTGGCAGCGATTTCATCTATCCGACGATGCACCTGACGGAGACGAGCGGGCTCGCCGCGGATGTCCTCGAAGCTCCTCTGCGAGGGATGGGCGTCGATGACGCGCGTCGCATCTTGTTGCGCACGGCCGCGCATTCGATGTTGCAGGACAACCGAGATGCGGCTCCCTACGGGTGGACCCACTGCTTGACCATGCCGCAAGCCGTGCTGGTCGCGGCCGAGCACGGGGCCGATCCCGACATCGCCATCGCGGTCGCGGCGACGTACGTGCTCGGCTTCCGTGCCACACAGGGTCGCGTGCAAATCGATCCATCGTGGGTGCCGCCGCGTGACACCGCCGCCGGTGCGGTCTGGTCGGCCGGCGAGGACGAAGTCACGAGCATCGTGGACGAACTGGTCGAGCTACGGCGCCGTCCATCCCGACGCCCACGTCGCGAAGTACACGCTCGCCTGCCTCGACGCCGCGGAGGCTGACCCCGAGGAGCGACGGCTGTTCCTTGCCGCTGCCGCCCATCTCCACGAGTGGTGGAAGCCGGTCCCGTTCGAGGACGATCCGATCCTCGGACGGTGGTCCTCGTCGGTAGCTTGAGCTTCTTGGCGGCAGAGGAACGTTGCATCGAGGAGGCCTGGCAGGCGATCGTCGACGGCGACGCGCTCGCTCGGACGCCGGAGGTCTCGGTCTCCGGGCCGGTGGCTGCTTCGTTCGCGGCTGCCGGTCGACCCCGTCGCCGTCGCATGTGTCGGGGCGGCGCTCGCAGCGGCGTCGTCGTTGTCAGCCAGCCGTCACGAGCTGTCTCGTCCGCTGCCCGTCTCGATCGACCGGCGACACATCGCCGCGGCGTTCACGAGCGAGCGCCACTTCCGTCGTGGCGACGAGCCGGCCCCCGCGGGATTCGCCCCGCTGTCGCGGTTCTGGGAGGCCGCCGACGGTTGGGTGCGGACGCACGCCAACTATCCGTGGCACCGTGCCGCGTTGCTTCGCTGCTTGGGCGTCGATCGCGACGACGACTTCGATGCGGTTGCCGCCGCGATCGCCGACCACGAGGCCATCGAGCTCGAAGACGCCGTGTTCGATGCCGGTGGCATCGCCGCCGCCGTTCGTTCGCGGGGCGACTGGCTCACTCACCCGCAGGGCCGAGCGGTCGCGGCCGAGCCGCTCGTGAGTTGTGACCGCATCGGCCAGGGTGCGCCCCGCCGACGAGCCGCGGACGCGCGACCGGCCGAAGACGTACGCGTCGTCGACCTGACCCGCGTCATCGCCGGTCCGGTGTGCACGCGGTTCCTCGGCGCGCTCGGTGCCGACGTACTGCGCCTCGACCCACCCAGCCGTCCGGACGTCGGGCGACCTGGCACGGTCGCGGACAGCCTCCTCGCGAAGCGAAGCGCGCTCGTGGACGCGTCCTTGCCGGACGGACTCGCGACGCTGCACGAGCTGCTCGACGGGGCCGACGTGGTGGTGTGCGGCTACCGGCCCGGCGCGCTCGATCGCTTCGACCTCGGCGCGGAGGCGATCGCCGAACGCCATCCGGGTCTCGTGATCATCTATCTCGACGCGTGGGGCCACACCGGCCCATGGGCGACTCGCCGCGGCTTCGACAGCGTCGTGCAGGCGCCGACCGGTCTCGCGCACGCCGAGTCGGTCGACGGCGGGACGACACCGGGCGCCTTGCCGTGCCAGTTGCTCGATCACGGCACGGGTTATCTCGCCGCCGCTGCTGCACTGGACGGGCTCCGCCGTCAGAGCGAGAGCGGTGGCACCTGTGTACGCCGTCTCTCCCTCGCACGAACTGCCGCGTGGCTGCTCGAGTCGGGCCTCGACCCGGAGAGCGCCGACGCGGAACCCGTGACCGACATCGACGCGTGGCGACTCGACGTCGAGAGTCCGAGCGGAACCGTGTCGGCCATCGCACCGCCGGGACAGATCGGCGACAGCCTGCTCACCTGGCCGTCCGTAGCTGCGTATGGAAAGGACGAGCCGTCCTGGCGCACGTGAACTTCGCGCCGAGACTCAGGGCTCGGTGATGACGTGCGCCGTCTCGATGCCGAGCGAGTCGACGACGCGGAGCGCGAGTTGACGCAACTCGGTCGGCGACATCGACGCGCTGTCCACCAAGAGCGCGGTCGACTGCGAGATGGCGTCCACCGTTCCGGGATCGGTGAACCCTCCGTTGTCATCAGACTTCGTACGTGGCGCCTCGATCCCGAACTCGGTCACCACGTACGCACCTTGCCAGGTGAGCGTCTGGGTGAGCATCCGGCGAGCATGTTGGCCACCTGACGTACCTGCGCTGATGACGCCGACCGGCTTGCGATAGATCGTCGCCGAGCCGACGAGCCAGTCGAATGCGTTCTTGACGACGCCGGCCAAGCCGCCTGCGTATTCCGGCGTCGCAACGAGCACCGCGTCGGCTTCGTGAGTCCTTCTGCGCCAGTCGTCGACGGAGTCGATCGGATCCTCACCGCGTTCCGGGTTGAACGGAGGAATCTCGCCGAGTCGATCGAAGTCGTCGACCGTCGCACCACGTGCCGCAGCGACGGCGGACGCGACGGCCAACACCGCGCGGTTTGCCGAACGGTGTTGCAGGCTTCCGCACACGGTGATCAGCCGCATCCGACCTCCGCCTCAGCCGAGGCGCCGGCGCAAGGTCGCCAGCGTCGCGAACGTGAACGCGACGGCGAACACGCAGAGCGCGCCCACACCCGTCGCCAGGTGCCCATCGAAAGCGGTTGTACCTGCACTGGCCGGAACATCGCCGAGATGCAGGACGTCACCGACCGATTCGAAAGCCCACCGAGCAGGCGTGACGACGCTGATCGCCTTGCCGGCCACCGCCATGTCGGAAACCGCCTGGATCGCGCCGGCGAACAACACCGCAGGGAAGCACACGAGCGGCAACGCGATCGTCGCGTGTGACGCGTCGGCCACCAACGCCGATATGAGCAGTCCGAGCAGAACGGCCACCACGGCGTCGAGCAGGATCGCCGCAGCAAGCGTCGCGAACGTGCTCGTGGGCATCGACGGGAGACGGTCGAGCACGCTCAGAACCGCGAGCATCACGACGTCGACGGCGAACAGGATCGGAACGAGGACCGTCACCTTCGATGCGAGGTAGGGCCCGATCCGCACGCCGGCGAATCGCTCGCGGCGCGCGATCGGTACCTCGGTGACGATCTGCAGCAGCCCGTACGTGAGCCCGAAGAAGAACCCGGCGAAAGCCAACCAGTAGGCAACCATCACCGGTTGATTCGACGGGTGGGCGGGATCGAATGCCCCCGGCGTGAACAGCACAGCGAACATGGCGACGACGAGAGCAGGCGCGCCGAGCATGATCGCCATCGTCAATCGGTTGTGGGTGAGGAGCGTGGCGTTGCGTCGCGTGAGAACTCTCCATTGCTCGATCGCACTCGCCGGACGGCGGTCGAGATCGAGAGCTGGGAGCGCGTCCACGTGCGCTCTAGGTATCTCCGCCGGCGACAGCGTGTCGCCACTCCTCAAACCGAGATGAAGGATCGCGCCGTCGCGTTCTCCCGAATACGAAACGTGCCCGTCCTTCGTGAGCACGATCACCGCGTCGGACGATGCAAGGTCCTGCATGTTGTGTGTCGACAGCACCACAGTGCACCCACCGTCCGCGAGCGTGCGGAGTGTGCGAATGAGCGCGGTCGCCGTTGCCGGGTCGAGTCCGGCAGTCGGTTCATCGAGGAGCAGCAAGCGCGGTCGGGCGAGAAGCTCGACGGCGATGCTCGCACGCTTCCGTTGACCGCCGCTCAGCGATCCGACCGGCAACGACGCCTGGTCGAGGAGATCGAGCTCGGTGAGCACGGCGCTCACGAGGTCGCCGTGGTGACCGCCGCCCGGCAGGCGAAGGCGCGCTGCGTACTCGAGCGTCTCGCGCAGCCGAAGCTCGCGATGGATGATGTCGTCCTGAGGGACGAAGCCGATCTGCGCGCCGCCGCGCTCTCGGTCGCCGATATCGGCGCCGTCCAACTGGACGGAGCCGTCGGCGACAGCGCGGATCCCGGCGAGCGACTCGAGCAACGTCGACTTGCCACCTCCACTCGGACCGACCAGGGCCACGAGTTCGCCTGGTGCGACCACGAACGAGACGCCGTCCAGAACCCGGCGGCTGCCGCGCACGGCGACAACGCCGTCGGCGACGAGCCGCGCCCCGCGTCGTAGGTCGGACGCCTCGGCGGGGTGGAGTGTGAAGGTCATTTCGGGCTCCCATCGACGAATAGCTCGGAACATAGGGAGCAGACCTTCCGGGCTCCTTCCCCGGAAAAGATCCGGCAAACCGGCCAGCGGGTGACCGCTTTGGCCGCGGATCATGGGTCCATGGACTGGAAACTGGAACTTGTCTCCGTGCCCGTGTCGGATGTCGATCGGGCAAAGGCCTTCTACACGGACCAGGTCGGATTCGTCGCCGACGTCGACCAACGCGTGAGCGAAGAGATCCGCTTCGTGCAGGTGACCCCGCCTGGCTCCGCGTGCTCCATCGCATTCGGCCAGGGCATCACCACCGCGGAGCCCGGATCGGTCGAGGGACTGCAGATCGTGGTCGCTGACGTCCGCGACGCGCGCGCCGAGTTGGCCGGGAGAGGCGTGGATGTCAGCGACGTGCAGGACTTTCCGTGGGGATCGTTCGTGTACTTCCACGATCCCGACGGAAACGGTTGGGCACTGCAGCAACTGCCGGAGCGTGACCGATGAGTGCGGCCGTGGCGCTACGTCAAGAGATGCATCAACCGACGAGGAGGGCCACGATGACAGCGCAGCCCGCCGAGGCGGCTGTACGCGCCGAAGGACTGCAACGTCGGTTCAACGGCACCACAGCCGTCGAGGGTCTCGATCTCGAGATCAGACGGGGCGAGATCTACGGCTTCCTCGGGCCGAATGGCGCAGGGAAATCCACGACCGTGCGGATGCTGTGCACGTTGCTGGCGCCGACCGGTGGACGAGCGCTCGTTGCCGGATTCGACGTGGCGTCCGATCCGGGCGCGGTGCGGCTGCGCATCGGCGCGGCGTTGCAAGACGTCGCACTCGACCCGAAGCAGACGGGCACTGAACTGCTTCGCCTCCAGGGCCTCCTCTACGGGTTGCCGCGGCGAGCGCTCGACCGTCGCGTCCAACAACTCGCCGAGCTGATCGATCTGGGCGACGCGCTCGATCGGCGCATCGCCACGTACTCCGGTGGAATGCGGCGCCGCCTCGACCTGGCGGCGGCGCTCGTGCACAACCCCGAGATCCTGTTCCTCGACGAGCCGACGACCGGACTCGACCCCGTCAGCCGCGCCCGCGTGTGGGCCGAGGTCCGCCGGCTCAACCAACAGCTGGGTATGACGATCTTCCTGACGACGCAGTACCTCGAAGAGGCCGACGAGCTCGCGCACCGCGTCGGCATCATCGACCACGGCCGCATGGTGGCCGAAGGTACGCCGACCGACCTGAAGCGCACGGTCGGCTCCGACGTGATCATCGCCCGCGTCGACGGCGACGCGGCAGCGGTGACACGTCAGCTGCAAGCCATCGACGGCGTGCAGGCAGTCGAGGCGCACGGCAACGAGCTCGTCGTCGCCACCGACAACGGTCCGGGCGCGATCAGTCCGGTGGCGGTCGCGCTCGCAGCCTGTGACGTGCACGTGCGTGACCTCACGCTGCGGACGCCCACCCTCGACGACGTGTTCCTCGATCTGACGGGCACGCGCATCGAACACGAAACCCAACAGGAGGAAGCGCGCCGATGACGTCGATCACACTCGAACCTGTCGATGTCCCCGTGGCCGACGAGGCGGTACGCGCCGCGCCGGGCGGCTTCTTCCACGATCTGACTTCGGTGGCCGGACGCGCCCTGCGCGCCGTTCCTCGCGACCTCGAGGCCGTCGTGCCGCCGGTGTTCATCGCGTTGTTCTTCTTCATCGTGAACATCGCGACGCTCGAACGGCTCACCAACACCATTCCCGGCTTCGACTACACGGCGTTCCAGATGGCGACGGCCATCATGCTCGGGGTGACCGGCGTGTCGCGTGCCGGTGCGCTCGTCCTCGACGTGCAGGATCGGTACTTCGACCGGCTGCTGCTCACGCCCGTGCGTCGCACCGCGATCCTGCTCGGCCACATGGTTGCCGACGTTGCCGTCGCGGCCGTGTTGACGTTGCCGATCATCGTGCTCGGACTCCTTCTCGGCGTGCGCTTCGACGGCGGACCCGTCGGCATCGTGGTGTTCATCGCCATCGCATCGCTGTGGAGCCTCGCGTTCGCGGGCTTCGGCTACGCCATCGCGCTCAAGACCGGCAACCCGGCCGCGGTCAGCTCGAGCTTTCTGCTGTTCTTCCCGTTCCTGTTCCTCACGTCGTCCTACGTGCCGCGCAATCAGCTCACGGGATGGCTCGACACCGTGGCCGGTCTCAACCCGGTGACCTACATCCTCGACGGGTTGCGGTCCCTGGTCCTCGAGAGCGGCTGGCAGTGGGACGAAGTCGCGAAGGCGATCGTTGCGATCGGCATCGTGGGCGCGGTGAGCATGTCGATGTGCTTCGCAGCGCTTCGGGGTCGCATCCGCCGCGGCTGACTGCTGGTCGATCCTCGGGCCTGCGAACCTCGGGTCGCCGTGGTCGCCAGAGCGGCCACGGCGCACCAACATTCGAAGCGGTTAGTCGGCGTCGGCGAAAACGGGTGGGATGCCGGCGAGTGCGAGTTCGGCTGTGTCCTCGGCGGCGGCGACGGGGCTCTTGAGCGCGCCGTGCTGCTCGATGCGATGCGGAAGGAAACGCCACACGAGCAGGGCCGCAGACCCGGCGAGACAAGCGCCCGCAAACGCGGCGACGTGGATCCCCGAGACGAACGCGTGGGTCGCAGCGGAGTTGACCTGGGCCGCGATGTCGCTCGGCAGATGCGACGCCGCCTGCAACGCACCGCCGAGGGACGTGCGCGCCGCGGCCTGGTCTGCAGGCGCCAGGTGCGCGGTCGCGCTGCTGATCCCGGAGGCGTAACGAGATGCGGCGATGCTGCCGAGCACCGCGACGCCGAGAGCGGCACCGAACTCCCTGGTCGCGTCGTTCATCGCGGAGCCGGCCCCGGCGCGACGCGGCGGGACTGCGGACATGATCGCCGCCGTCATCGGCGACATCGTGAGCGCGATGCCGGACACGAGGAACAGCACGCACATGAGCACGTACAGGTACGGCGTGTGCACGCCGATGAACGAGAACGACAAGAAGCCGAGGGCCACGAGGCTCATGCCGAACCCCACCGTGCGGTTGGCGCCGGCGCGGGCGACGATCCGAGGTGTGAACGGTGAGACGATCATCATGATCGGCGCCATCGGTAAGAAGCGGAGCGCGGCCGACAGCGGGCTGTAGTTGAGGACCAGCTGGAAGTACTGCGTGATGAGGAACATCACGCCGTACATCGACAGGAACACGAGGACCATCCCACCGGTCGCCGTGCTGAACGCCGGGTTCCGGAAGTAGGCCATGTCGAGCATCGGATCGGCGGTGTGCTTCTCCCACGCGACGAACACCGTGAGCACCACCGCGCTGACGGCGAAGGCCGTGAGCGTCGACGTACTCGACCATCCCTTGTCGGGGGCCTCGATCAGCCCGTACACCAGGGATGAGATGCCGACGATCGACAGACCGGCGCCGACAAGGTCGAGCTTCGCTTGTTCGGGGTCCTTCGACTTCGGGACGAGGAAAACGCCGAGGACCAACGCAGCGACGATGATCGGGACGTTGATGAGGAAGACGGACCCGAACCAGAAGTGGCCGAGCAGCCAGCCGCTCACGACCGGGCCGATGACGCCCGCGCCACCGGTCACACCGGCCCAGATGGCGATCGCCTTGGCCCGCTCTTCGGGCCCGAAGACGTTGACGAGGATCGACAGCGTCGACGGCATGATGAACGCCGCGCACGCTCCCATCAGGGCGCGACAGCCGATCAGCTGCCACATCTCCGTGGACGCGGACGCCAGCGCCGCGCTGAACAGGAAGCCGAGCAATCCGAGTTGGAGCGCGCCCTTCCGTCCGAACCGGTCGCCGATGGCACCGGCGGTGAACAGCAGTCCGGCGAACACCAGCGAGTACGCGGCCACGACCCATTGCAGTTGCGATGTGGTCGCGTCCAGGTCCCGGGACAGCGTCGGGAGCGTGACGTTGAGGCTCGAATTGCCGACGAAGACGATCAGCAGGCTGAGGCACAGCACGGCGAGTGTCCACCAACGCCGCGCGTAGAGCTTCTCGGCGTCGGTCACGGGTGTGAGTATGGACGAGCCGGTCCGCTGGCACAAGATGGCAGATGTCACAATGTGACACGTTCGGAGGCGCGAGAATGGATCTCGTGAGCGGGCTGCGCGAACGGAAGAAGGAGAAGACGCGGGATGCGCTCGTCGCCTCCGCGCTCCGCCAGTTCACGCGACCGTGGCTTCGACCGCGTGACGGTCGAGGAGATCGCCGCGTCCTGCGACGTCTCGCCTCGAACGTTCTTTCGGTACTTCGCGTCGAAGGAAGACGTCCTGTTCGCGGAGAGCGACGCTCGCTGCGCGCAGTTGGTGCACGCCCTCGCCGAGCAAGGCGCCGAGGCATCGTCCTTCCAAGCGCTCGAGGCGGCGATGCGGATGTTGGTGTCCGAGTACGCCGAGCAGCACGACGTGCTGCGGGCTCGTCACCGCATCGTCACCGAAACGCCGTCGCTTCGCACGCGGGCGACCGAGCGGCAGCAGGGATGGGAGACCAGCATCTTCGATGAGCTCCGCTCGTCGGGACGGGCACACGACCTGAACGACTTCGATCTCCGTCTCCTCGTCGCCGGCACGGTGACGGCGCTGCGCATTGCCGTCGAGACGTGGATCGCCGGAGACGGCTCGGAGGACCTCGGCGGACTGCTCGACCACGCCTTCACCCGGCTCCGCACCGGCTCGGACAGCCCCTCGTCGTGAATGCACGCCCCACTGATGCCAGTGGGGTCAGGCGACCGGTCCCGGATCGAGCGCGGCGAGCACTTCGACCTCGTTCGCCATCGCGGAGCTGAGTTGGAACTGGAGGGCGGCCATCTCCTCGCAGTCCCATTCGTGGCTCGCGATGCGGTCGACGACATCGAAGCGAGGGATGCTCAGCCCGTCTCGCGTCGCCTCGTACCGTTCGAGCGCCGCGTCCAACGAGCGATCGTCCGCGTGTCCGTCGAGGACGGCGCGCGCGAGGAGCTCAGCGTCGCGAAGCGCATCGGTGAGGCCGTGGACACTGACCGGGTCCTGGAAATTGCCGGCGTCGCCGACCAGTGCCCAACCCGGACCGCGGGAGCGACGTACGTAGCCGTGGTGTCCCCTCCAGAGTTGCGTGCCCTCCGGTGCGACGGCCGTGTGCAAGCGATCGGCGAGCTCGGGAGCGCCTTCCGCGACGACGTCGCGGATGACGTCGACGCCGCCGGTGCCGATGCGATCCGGTGACGCGCTGGCGAACACGCACACCACGTCGTGGTTCGTGGGGATGAAGCCCGAGCATGCATTCGGCCGGAACACCCACTCGAACCCGTCGGTGGGAAGACCAGACCAGTAGCCGTAGGTCATGGCGGCGACGTGGTCGCCCGCCGCGGGAATACGCGGCGCCGGCCAAACGGGCGACGGTCGAGCGAACACCGTCCGCGCCGATCACCAGGCGGGCGGAGAGATCCACGTCCTGGCCGTCGAACGTGTGCGCCCGTACGCCCACCACCCGCCCGTTCGAGGTGAGCAGGTCGTCGATCCATAGGTCGTCGCGCATCTCGGCGCCGGCTTCGCACGCCTCGCGCAACAGCAGGGGATCGAGGACGTCCGGATGCGGGGCGTAGAGCGCGTCGACCCCGTGAGAGGGCTTGACGGTGATCACCGTCGTGTCGTCGCCGTAGCGGAGCGTCGTCCGCTTCACCGCCGGCGTCCCCGCGTCCACGATCTCGTCGAGCAGCCCCCAACGTGACAACTGCAGCACGCCGCCTCGCATCAACGCGTGCGTCGGGGGCGGGTACCCGCGCCGGTCGCCGTCGTCGATCAGCGTGGTGCGCACGGCCCCGCGTGCGAGCAGCATCGCGGTGGCCGCTCCTGCGGCCCGTCCGCCCACCACGATGACGTCGTGTCGCTTCGATGCTCGAAACGTACGAACGGTGCCTTCCCTTGCCCTTCCTCCTCGCCCGGCAGCGAGGAAGGTCGGGGGAAGGCGCATCGGGACGATGGGTCTCGTGGCCGACTGCGGGACCGAGGCGACCGTTCGAGCGGACGAGATGTGCGGTCCGTCCCCCGCGCGGCAGGGCGTGGTCACGATGCTGCCGATGTTGGTCGGCTACGTGCCGTTCGCGCTGGTGATCGGCTCGGCCGCCGCCGACCACGGCGCGCGCCTCGCCGGGTGGTCCGGGAGCTGGATCATCTTCGGCGGCAGCGCGCAGCTCGCGGCCATACGCACGATCGACCAGGCCGGTGCTGTGGCCGCGATCCTCACCGCACTGCTCATCCACGCCCGCCTCGTCGTGTACAGCACCTCGCTCGCACGCAGCTGGACCGGACAGCCGCGATGGTTCCGTGTCGGCGCAGCGGCGCTGATCATCGACCCGACGTGGGCGGTCGCCGACCAGCACGCGTCGTCGCTGCACCGACGCACGAGCGCAGCGCCGCTTCTTCCTGGGCGCCGCCCTCACGCTCGGCACGGGATGGTCGATCGCGATGGCGGTCGGCGTGTTGCTCGGTGCTCGACTCGAGTCCGTCGATCTGCAGATCGCCGTGCCGTTGTGCCTCATCGCACTCATCGGCGGCAGCTTGCGAGCAGGTGGCGGGCGAGCGGTCATCGTCGTCGCGGCGGTGACAGCGTTCCTCACGGCAGGGTGGCCGTCCGGGACGGGGCTGCTCGCCGCCGTCGCCGCAGGCTGCGCGGTCGGCGTTGCTCACGACAGGCGGACACCGCGATGACGTGGATCGTGATCCTCGCGGTCGGGCTCGGCAGCTACGTGTTTCGGGTCGGGCCGCAACTGCTGTTCGAACGGACGTCACTGTCGGCCAATGGCGACCAGCTGATCCGGCATGCCGGAACGGCCGCGCTCACGGCACTCATCGTGGTGTCGGTCAAACAGAGCGCGACCGGGAATGCACTGGTGCCGACGTTGTTGGCTGTCGCGGTGGCGGCTGTTGTCGCTGCTCGCGGTGGTTCGATGCTTCGTCTGCTGGCGTGCGGAGGAGCCGTCTACGCTCTGTCGACGATCGTCGTCGGGCTCTTGAGCGGATGACGAACGGCGCGAAACGAGGCGGTCCAACTGTGCCGGTGATCGACATCACGTTGCTCGGACGGTTCGGCGTGACGGTCGATGGCGAGCCGATAGCCGACGGGAGCTGGACGAGGCGGCACGCGGCCGCGCTCGTGAAGGTCCTCGCGATCGGCGCCCGGCCGACGCCTTCATCGTGAGCAGATCATCGATCTGCTCTGGCCCGACGACACGCTCGACGAGGCGGCCCCGAAGCTGCACAAGGCGGCCCACTTCGCGCGGCGTGCGCTCGACGTGCCGAATTCCATCGTGTTGCGGGGCGAGAGCGTTGTGCTCCTGCCCGACGTCGAGCCTGCGGTCGACGTGCTGCGGTTCGAGGAACTGGCTCGACGCGCGCTCGCCGCAGAGGACGTGCCCGTCGCGCGTGAAGCGCTCGCGCTGTACGGCGGGGAGTTGCTTCCGCAGGACCGCTACGAAACCTGGGCCGAGGATCGGCGCGAACAGCTTCGCCTCCGTCATCTCGACCTTCTCCGGCTCGACGGTCAGTGGGAGACACTCGTCGAGCTCGACGAAGGCGATGAGCTCGCGCACCTCGAGCTCATGCGCCGGCATGCCGCGAACGGCGATCGTCATGCCGCCCTGCGCCAGTTCGAACGACTCGATCGCGCCCTCTGCCGCGAGCTCGGCGTCGCACCCGGACGCGAAGCCGTGGCGCTGCGTGATCGCCTGCTCGCAGAGCACGATGTCGTCGCCCCACGCGACGGTGCATTGGTCGGGCGGCAGCACGAGCTGGCGATCGTCGATGGTGCACTGCTCGATGCAGCCGCGGGCCGAAGTCGCGCGCTGATCGTCGTCGGTCCCGCAGGCATCGGGAAGACGGCGCTACTGGCGGCCATGACCGACCGAGCGAATGAGCTCGACCTACGTGTCGGTCACGGCACATCGGCGCCGGTCGAAGGCGCCTGGCCGTATGCACCGGTGGTCGAGGCGCTCGCGGACGTGTGCCGCCGCCACCCGACCCTGCTCGACGGACTCCCGGACCGCCATCGTGAGGAGATCGATCGCGCCCTCGCCGGCGCAGAGCTGCCGTGGGAGGGCGGCACGTCGCATCAGCGGCTGTTCGTGGCTGCTGCCGAGCTCGTCCGGCTCGCGTCGGCGACCAACGGCTTGCTGCTGACCATCGACGACGTCCACGACGCCGACGACGCCAGCCTCCGGCTGCTGCACTACATCGCCCGTTCGACTCGTGAGCAGCGGGTGTGCATCGTGCTCGCGCACCGCCCCGCTCCTGCGAACCCGGCGCTCGTGGAAACCCGCGACAGCCTGATCGGCCGGCACGGTGCCACCGAGCTCGAGCTCGGTCCTCTCGACGAGGCGCATGTCGCCGTGCTCGTCGGCCGTCACGTGGCCGAGCCGCAACCGGAGCTCGTCGAGCAGATTGCGGCACTCGGGCGCGGCCTCCCGTTCGCGGTCAACGAGCTCGCTCGCCGTGCCGCCAACGAACCCCGCTGGGTTCACGGCCTCGACGCGAACATGATCGGCGGCATCGCGCCGGCGACGCGAGAGGTGTTGCAGCGCGTCGCCGTCGTCGGATCGTCGTTCGACACCGATGAGTTCGTCGCGCTCTCCGGCATGCGAGAGGACGACGCGTTCGACCTCCTCGACGACGCGCTGGCAGCGCGCATCGTCGAGCCCGCCAGCGTCGGCTACCGATTCCGCCACACGCTCGTGCGTGAAGCGCTCCTCGAGGACGTTCCGCCCCATCGCCGCCGCCGCATCCATCGCGACGCCGCCGGCCGACTCATCGAGCTGCACGCTTCACCTGCGCGCATCGGGCACCACCTCCTGCAGTCGGGCGCCGAGTCCGAAGCCGTTCCCTATCTGCTGCGCGCCGCTGAGACCGAAGCAGCGGTGGGCGCCTACCGCGACGCGCTCGCGCTGGTCGACACGGTCAAGCCCGTGGTCTCGGGTTCGCAGCGCGCGGCGGCGCTGATGTTGCGCGGCGACCTGCTCAACGCCATCGGCGATCCGACCGCGGCCTCGGTGTACCGCGAGGCACTCGAAGGCGCAGATCCTCAGATCGCGCGAGAGCTGCGCGTACGTCTGGCGCGGACGGCGCTGATGTCCGGCGATCTCGAGACCGCCGCCGCGGCGCTCGACGGCCTCGATCCCGACGGCGGCGACGCCGACGCCGACATCCTCCTGTCCCGTGGCAAGTACGCGTTCTTCACGTCCGACTTCGATCTCGCGCAGGCCGCGAGCGAAGAAGCACAGCGGCTCATCCTCGTCGGTGAGCGCAACTGGCAGGTGCTCGACCTGGTCGCCCTCCAGGCGATGCTCGCGCACCGGTCGGGCAGCTGGTTCGACCGGATGCGCACGGAGATCCGCCAGACCCGCGAGAACCCGGAGATCGCGAACGCGATCTTCGACGGCTATCTGTGTCCCGCCGAGTATCTCCTGTACGGGCAGACTCCGTACGAAGAGGTCATCAGCGTGGCGCGTGACCTCCAGGCGACCGCGCGTCGCAGTGGTGCGCTGCGTGCGGACGCGTTCTCGTCCGCACTCATCGGCGAAGCGGCGTTGCTGTCAGGTGACCTCGAGCAGGCCGACGCCGAGCTGACCGAGGCCAGTGACTTGCATCGTGATCTCGGGTCGGTGGCCGGTGAGGCGCACTCGTTGCAACGCCTCGCCGAGGTGCGCGTGGCCGAGGGTGACCTGGCCGGCGCGATGGAACTCCTTCAGCGGGCGCTTCCCCTCGCGCGGTCGTCGATCATCGCCAAGCACCTGCTGCACCGCATCTTCGGCACGATGATCCTCGCCAGCGCAGACCCACTCGAAGCTCGCGCCGTCGTCGATCGCGCCGAGTCCACCCTCGGTGGGGAGGACTTCTGCAACTTCTGCTCGATCATGTTGTCGGTTCCGGCTTCCATGGCGTGCGTACGCGCCGGCGACCTCGATGGCGCGCACCGTCATCTCGACATCGCCGAGCGATCGGCGTTGTTGTGGCAGGGGACGTCGTGGGAAGCGGCGGTCGCCGAAGCACAAGCCGAGGTCGCGGCCGCCACCGGCGATCCCGACACCGCCCGTAAGCGGCTGGAGTCCGCCGCAGAGCAGTTCGACCGGGCGGGTCAACCCCTCGACGCCGAGCGCTGCCGCCGCGCCGTCGCCTCGTACGCGGTGTGACCTGCGCCGGGCAGCGGCAGTCGCCGCAGCCCGGCCGATCACGGGTGTCGCGTCAGGTCAAGCCGGAGGGCAGAACACCTCGAGCGCGATGTTGTCCGGGTCGCGGAACGACAGACCGGACCCGTAGCCGGCGTCCTTGATCCCGCCGTGCTTCACACCCAGCTCGTCGAGGCGAGCTGTCCACTTCTCGAGCTCGCCGCGATCGGCGACGCCGAACGCGATGTGGTCGAGTCCCGGTCGACGTTCGTCGAACGGCTCCGTGGTGACCAGATCCGGGAAGCCGTGCAGCCCGAGCAGCGTGGTGCCGACCGAGTACACGATGTGCCGGAACGGTCCGGTGTCCTCGTCGAGGACCGGTTCGGCGCCGAGAACCTTCGTGTACCAGGCCTCGCTGACGGCAAGGTCGGACACGGTCACGGCGACATGAGTAATGGCTGGCATGCTTGCTTGGTCCGCCACCCTGGTCTCCTTTGTTCGTAACGGTTGTCGATTCGGATCGTACGGACGGACCCTTCCCGCGTCCTTCCCTTCGACTTCTCAGTGGTGGCGCGGCCGGTGGCACGTCAGCAACTGAGGTCGCTCTGGACCGCGTCGACCGCGGACTGGACGTCAGAGCGGGTGGTGTCGACCGAGCTCTGGAACTGATCGCTGTTCTGCACGTTCGAGAACCCGCTCACGTCGCTCCTCACCTGGTCGATCTGCGGTTGCAGCTTCTGACGCTGTTCCTGGGTCAGCTTGTTGAAGGCATCGACCAGCGCGCTGAAGGTGGACTGAACCGTTTCCGCATCGCTGCGAGCGTCGCCGAGATTGAACGAGCGGATGTCGTCGCCGACCTTGGTCACGGCACTGCTGAAGTCCGATCGCGCGGCGCACACCTGCTGGGCCGCGCTACTGCTGCTACCACTGCTACTGGTGCTACTGCTGTCGCTGCTGCACGCGGCGCCCGTGAGGAGCATGACCGCGACCAACGCCGTACCAGCAATTGTCGATCGAGAAGATCTCATGGTGGCGCTCCGCGTCTTGCGTCGACCGTGGCGCCGAGACGGTACCGCACCGGCGCGTCGACCATGTCGCGCGGCACGCTCAGCTCGACGGCACGAGGCCGTTGCGGTGGGCGATGGCGGCGGCCTCGCCCCGAGTCGTGGCGCCGACTTTGCGCAGGATGTTCGACACGTGGACGCTCGCCGTCTTCGTGCTGATGTAGAGCTCGCTTGCGATCTCACGATTGGTGCGTCCTTCGGCGACCAGACGGAGCACTTCGGTCTCGCGTTCGGTCAGGCCGAGATCGCGATCCGCGAGCCGTTTGATCCCTGGCACGTCGAGACGGGCGCGGCGCACGAGGTCTTCCACCGCGACCCGCAGCGGCACCGCCCCCAGGTTGAGCGCGAGTGCGTGTGCCTCGGACGCGAGCGATCCGGCGCGTTCGCGACTTCCGCCTTCTTCGACCAGCGACGCCGCTTCCTCGAACTGCGCCCACGCGCGGCGGACGACGAGGCCCGCCGCGCCGAACCGGGCAGCCGCCTCGTTCCACAGCGCACTCGACGCTCGGCCACAGATTGCAGCGTGATCAGCTTCGGCCACCGCCAGCCACGCGAGTTGATCGGCAGGAGCACCCGGCGACGACTCGGACTGGGCACCGGCGCGCCGTAGCGCCGCGGCGAGATAGACGCTCGCGCCCTCGTCGTCGCCGGGGTGGAGCGACCGGATCGCGAGTGCCGACAACCGCGCGTGCGAGGAGTCGGGAATGAACTCTGCGAGCGGCAGCATCTCGTCCACGACCGTGCGCGCAACGTGGGGCTCGCCGTCGGCGAGCGCGCGTTCGGCCTCGAGAGCGGCGCGGCGAAGCGCGAGAACGGACACGAGATCGAATCGCCCTTCGGCCAGCATGCGACGGGTGAGCACGGCATCGCCGCGCGCGCTCGCGAGCTCGGCGATCGCGATTGCGACGTACGTGCGCAACCGGGCCGCGTTCGGCAAGCGAGCGCCGGCGAGCAGATCATCGGCCCGATCCCACTCGCCCACGTCGATGAGCGCCCGCGCGTACAGCGCCTCGACGGCGGCGCGGTACGACGGACCAATTGCCAGATCCGTCGACGCTTCGAGCACGCGCTCGCCGGACGCGACGGCGTCCGCGAGCTGGCAACCGGTGTGCAAGAGGAGCAGCAGGTTCACTGCGGCTCGAGTCATCTCATGCGGGACGCGGGCGCGCCACGCCTCTTCGAAGGCTTCGTGCAGCAGCGCCTGACCGTCGGGCTCGCCGAGTGCGGTGGCCGCGAGCGCGACCCGGCTCAACGCCACGACCGTCGACTCGGGGTCGCCGACGCGACGCGCGACCGCGAGTGCCTCGCCGGCGAGGTCGCGTCCTTCTCTGCGCTGCAACGACATGATCGACTGGAACGCGCGGCGCTCGAGCACGCGTACGCGGGCGATGCTGTCCGACCGCCCGTCGAGATACTGGTCGGCCCGATCGAGGAGCGATGCCGCCCCGTCGGCATCAGCAAGCTCCCATCGCAACTCCGCGAGACGTGCGGCGTCGAGTGCCCAGCGTTCGGGATCGCGTCGGGGATCGAGCGTGTCCAGCAGGCGTGACCCGAGCTCGGCTCCTTCCCGAACGGCGCCGACATTGAGCGCGCAGATCATCGCTTCTTCGAGAAGGTCCTCGACCTTCTGGTCCGCCGGGCGTCCAGTGGGTGGCACCACGTTCCACGCCTGCACGGCGCGCACGTAGTGGTCGACGGCATCGACGGATCCGTACGCGCCGGCCGCGTTCCGGGCTGCTTGGATCGACGTACGCAGCGCATCAGCCGGGCGGCCGGCCGCGCTGTAGTGGTGGGCGAGCAGGGCTGCATCGGTCCCGTCGAGCGATTCGAGCGCGCTGGCGACAGCCTGATGAGCGCGTCGTTGCTCGCTGGCGAGGAGTCCGGCATAGGCGACCTCGCGCACGAGCGCGTGGCGGAAGGCGAGCTCGCCTGTCTCGCTGTCGGCGACGACGACGCCAGCGCTCAGCGCGGCGTGCAGCGCGGCCTCGACGTCCTGCTCCGCGCATCCGAGCACCGGCGCGAGCAGGGACGGATCGACCGAACCGGCAACTGCGGCCGTGCGAACGGTGGCGAGCGCGCTCGGCGGCAAGGTCGCGAGCCGGATCTCGATCGCATCGGTCACCGAAGGGGGCAGTGGTCCGGACGAGTGTGCTCCCGCTGCCACCAGCTCGAGCGCGAAGAAGGGGTTGCCCCCCGTACGGTCATGGAGCGCAGTTGCCGCTGTCGTCGTCGAGATCGCCGTCGATGCGCGACACGAGCTCACGGAGCGCCGCCGGGTCGAGTCCGTGCAGATCGACTCGGGTCGTGACCGCGAGCCGTGCGAGCTCGGTCAGGGTCCGGCCGGTCGCGTCGTCGGCGGGGACGTCCTCGGTGCGAACCGTGCCGACGAGCACAGCCCGCTCGCCCGCAAGGTTCCGCGCGAGAAACGACAGCAGCTCGAGTGTCGAGCGGTCCGCCCAGTGCAGATCTTCCAACGCCAGCAGCACCGGACGCTCCGACGCCAGCGCACCGATGAACTCGAGCACCGAGTCGTACAGCTCGCCCGCATCGGGTGAGGCGTCGAGCTGCGCAGGAGTCCTGAAGGTCGCAGGCAGCAACGTCGCGGCCGCAGGACTGGCCCGGACCGCATCTGCGACGACGCGCTCGCCACATGCGGTCGTCAGCGCACGCAGTGCAGCGCGGAACGGTCCGAAGCTCGTGCCCGACGCGCCTTCCGCGCAGCTCCCGGTGACGCTCACGAATCCGCGTTCACCAGCCAATTCGATGGTGGCTCGCAGCGTCGTCGTCTTGCCGACGCCGGCCTCACCGAGCAGCAGCACGACGCCGGGCTGCTCGCTGAGCGCGGATCGAGCACCGCGCAGACGCGCGCGAGGTCATCGACCCGCCCCACGACGCCTGCCTCGAGCGTCACGCCGGCGAGGATGCCACGGATCGCCTGCCTGGCGCGGGATCTGAGGCCCTCGATAAGGCACATGCCCGATGCCTCCGGATGCGCCTCACCTCGATGATGCGAGCCATGACGATCTCGGCCGAAACCATCTGGGACCCGCAGCGTCCGAACGACGGCGCCGATCACGACGTGGTCGTCGTCGGGGCTCGCTGTGCCGGAGCGGCGACAGCAATGCTCCTGGCGCGGCAGGGTCTCGACGTCCTGATCGTGGACCGCGCCAACCTCCCCACCGACACGCTCTCGACGCATTCGATCGGTCGCGGCGGCGTCGTCCAACTCGCCCGGTGGGGACTGCTCGAACGGGTGGTGGAGAGCGGGACGCCGAAGATCCACCATGTGAAATTCCACGTCGGCGACGACGAGCCGTTCGACAAGGTCGTGAAGAACCGCGCCGGTGTCGACCACTTGGTGGCGCCGCGCCGTTACGTGCTCGACGAGATCCTGCTCGACGGCGCCCGCGAGGCCGGTGCGGCGGTTCAGACCGGTGTGGCTGCGACCGGCATCACGAGGAGCGCATCCGGGCGGGTGACGGGCGCGGTGCTGCGCGACCGCGATGGCACGGAGCGTCGCGTTCGGGCGCGCGTGGTCGTGGGTGCCGACGGTGTTTGGTCGCGGATTGCTCGGGCGGTCGGTGCACGTGTGATCGAAGAACGCGACACCGAAGGAGCGATGCACTACACGTACGCGACAGGACTCGGCGCCGACGGCTTCGAGTTCCATGCGGCCGAGCGCGGCTTCGCGGGCGTGTTCCCGACCCACGACGACGAGGCGAACCTCTGGATCGGCGTTCCCGCCGGCCGCGCGCTACGCGGATCGGGTTCGCGGGTCGACGCGTTCGTCGAACTGCTCGGAGCGATCGCACCAAGCCTCGCGGCTCGTGTCCGGACAGCGACGATCACCGCGCCGATTCGAGGCGCGGTCCGCTACCCGAATCACGTGCGCGAGGCCGCCGGTCCGGGCTGGGCACTGGTCGGCGACGCAGCTGAACATCGCGACCCGATCACGGGGCACGGCATCACGGACGCCTTCCGGGATGCAGAGCTCCTGGCATCACACCTCGGGCCCGCCATGCGCGGCGAGGCAAGCGACGAGGACGCGCTGGCGAGGTACGACGCCGAGCGGCTGCGCGCGCTGAAGCCGATCTTCGACCTCACGTGCAGGTTGGGGGCGTACCCGCCGCTGAGCGAGTTCAACGATCTGCAACGCGAGCTCAGCCTCCTCCTCGAACTCGAAGCGGAGTGGCTGGCATCGCGGCCACCCGTTCCGAGCCGCGGCGACCTCGTCGCGGCGTGACCGAGCCGGCAAGCACATCCAACCCGACCACGAAGAAGGAACAACCGAATGACCATGACCAGTGAGAACGGCGTCCGCAACGGCGTCGACACCAACACGCTGTTCGCCACGATCGACGCGGTGAAGGAAACGCCCGAGGCGGCCAAGTTCCAGTTCCGGGCGACGAACCGCTGGATCTCGGGCACGCACAGCCGCGGGACGATGCACACCTACTTCGGCGCCGGCGAAGAGCGCGAACACGTGGAGGCGTACTCCGCGCCCGTCGACCATCCCACTGTGCTGGTCGGCACCGATCAGGGGCCGACGCCGGTGGAGTGGGTGCTCCACGCGCTCGCCGGTTGCCTGACTGCCGGCATCGCCAACATCGCGGCCGCCCGCGGCATCGAGCTCACCGAGGTGTCATCGGCGGTCGAAGGTGACATCGACCTCAACGGCATCCTGGGGCTCAACGACCAGGTGCGCAACGGCTTCGAGCAGGTCCGGGTGACGTTCGAGGTGAAGGGCGACGCGGCCGCCGAGAAGCTGCGGCAGGTCGTCGAGCAGTCCAAGGCGCGCTCGGCGGTGTACGACATCATCACGAACGGTGTGCCGGTGGCGATCGACTTCAAGGCCGGCTGATCTCTGCGTCGTCGATCAACGGGCGGACCCTGGACCAGAAGAGCTCGAGCTGACGAGTCTCGTCCGCGACCGGCCAGACGAAGACGCGCTGCACGCCGGCGCGGGCGAACTCGGTCAGCTTCTCGGCGAACAGTTCGGCAGGACCGACCGGCAACCGAGCGCGGAGCTCGTCTTCCGGGCGGTGGATCGTCGGAACGAGTCGTTCGCTCATGACACGGTCGGCTTCGGCGTGGCTGTCCGTGATGTAGCACCACATCGTGGCAAGCGAGTTCGGAAACCGTGCGGGGTCCTTGCCATGCGTGGGCAACAGCTCGCGAAGCGTCGTCCAGGCGGCCGCGAAGAGTGTCGGCGTCGTGTTGTATGCAGATGCGAGCCAGCCGTCGCCGAGACGG
The DNA here is from genome assembly GCA_963821725.1 of uncultured Acidimicrobiia bacterium. Taxonomy (GTDB): domain Bacteria; phylum Actinomycetota; class Acidimicrobiia; order Acidimicrobiales; family JACDCH01; genus DATAES01. Next base: position 36,740 of record CAWGFA010000010.1, on the reverse strand, counting down.
GCTGCACGCCGCAGTCCCGGTCCCGAGCCCCAGCTGCCGATCCAGATGGGCGGCCCCTCGGGCCGCGTCGGCTTCGGCTCGAGGTCGAGTCCCTCGGTCGAGTAGAAGCGACCCTCGAACGGCTCGCGTCCGCCTGCCACAGGGACCGCAGGGTGCCGACGGCTTCGTCGAGGCGTGCCCAACGCTCCTCGAAGTCGAGGCCGACGGCCTGATAGTCGAGCGGCGACGAACCCGGGCCGACGGCGACCATGAGTCGCCCTCCGCTCAGTCGATCGATGGCGGCCAACGTCTTCGCCAGCGCCACCGGTCCTCGCACGCGGGCAGTGCCACGGTCGTGGCCAGCGTCATGTCTCCCGAGTGGCTGATCACCGCGGCGAGGGCCGTGGGTCCGTCGAGCCACGGCACCGAGAACACGAGATGGTCGTTGGCCGACAACGCACGGAAGCCGAGGTCCGCCGCGGTGCTCGCGTACTCGACGAGGTGGTCGAGGGTGAACGGGTTGCCGCCGAAGTCCATCAACGGCAGATGGGCGCCGAACTCCATCACCCCGCCGCCGAACTTGGGGTCGATTGTGGGGCCATGGCCCCACAATCGCACCAACATTCGCAGCGTGCTCTTACTGGTCGTCGAGCGCGGCCAGATCGAGCTGACGGAGGCGCTCCGGGTCGGCGAGCACGTCGAGCTCGACGATCCTGCCGCCGGCGACCGTGATGCCCATGACGGCGAACGGCTGCCCGCCCGGTGCGGTGACGACCCCGACGGCTCCGTTCACCAGCGCCAGCCGTCCGTACTCGGCGAAGCGGGCGAACATCAGGGCGCGTTCGGCGACGGCGCTCGCACCTTGGATCTCCTCCAGCGCTTCCGCGGCCACGGCGCCTCGATCGGCTCGCAGCACGACGTCCGGATCCAGCACCTCGAGGAGGGCCTCGAAGTCGCCGGCGCGAGCGGCCGCGAGGAACGCGTCGACGACTTCACGTTGCCGTGACAGGTCGGCGTCAGGCGTGGGAGCCGACCCTTGCACTCGCCGGCGGGCGCGACTGGCCAGCTGTCGTGCCGCGGCAGGGGAGCGGTCGACGATCGGCGCGATGTCCTCGAACGGCATGGCGAACATGTCGTGGAGCACGAACGCCAACCGCTCCGCCGGCGTGAGCGTCTCGAGCACGACGAGCAGCGCGAGGCCGACCGAGTCGGCCAGCAGTGCTTGGTGCTCGGGGTCCACGCCGTTCTCGTTGCTGACGATGGGGTCGGGCAAAGTGGACGCTCAAGCGACTCCTCCCGCCGCGATTCCCGCGAGCGCAGCATGTTGAGGCACACGCGCGCCGTGACGGTCGTCAACCACGCCGTCAGGTTCTCGATTTCTGCAGTGTCAGTGCGACTCAACCGGAACCACGTGTCCTGCACGGCATCGTCGGCTTCGGTGAGCGACCCGAGCATCTTGTACGCGACGCTTCGCAGGTGTGTGCGGTTAGCGTCGAACTGCCTGGCCAGCCAGTCGCTGTCGTCCATCGTCACATTCCTTCGTCGTGATGGGTCATACCAATGACCAACGAAACTCGGCCGATGTGACAACAGGAGGAGATCGAATGTCGCTCGCTGCACTCTCCCGCTGGTGCTACCGCCGGCGGCGCATGGTGGTCGCCCTGTGGGTCGTCGCCTTCGTGGTCTTGAACGCGTTCGGCGGCATCGTCGGTGACGCGTACAGCGACAACTTCAGCGGTGGGAAGTCGGACTCCATCCAGGCGTTCGATCTGTTGAACCAGCGCTTTCCGGCCCGAGCCGGCGACACCGCCGACATCGTGTTCACGGCCGACCAAGGCGTGAACGACCCGCAGGTGCGCGCCGCGATGGAGTCGATGTTCGCCGAGGTCGGGCCGGGCAAGGTCCCGCACGTCGTCGCGCTCGACTCGCCGTATCAAGTCCCGGGGCGCATCAGCCCCGACGGCAAGATCGCGTACGCCACGGTGACATTCGACAAGCAGGCGGGCGACATGCCTGCCGACACGGCCCAGCCGCTCATCGACGCGGCGAAGCGCGTCGACGTTCCGGGACTTCGCGTCGAGCTCAGCGGGCCGGTGGTCGCCCGCGCGCTCCAGCCGCCCATGGGTTCGACCGAGGCGGTCGGGCTGCTGGCCGCGATCGTGATCCTGTTCATCGCGTTCGGCTCGTTGCTGGCGATGACCTTGCCCATCGTCGCCGCGATCGCAGGCGTCGGGATCGGGCTGGTGTTCGTCACGCTGCTCAGTCACTTCATCACCGTCCCGTCGTTCGCGCCGTACGTCGCGTTGATGATCGGTCTCGGTGTCGGCATCGACTACGCGCTGTTCATCGTGGTGCGATACCGGTCAGGCCTGCATGACGGACTCGATCCCGAGAACGCCAACGTCCTCGCGCTCGACGACGGCGGGCCGCGCCGTCCTGTTCGCCGGGTGCACGGTGATCATCTCGCTGCTCGGGATGTTCATCATGGGCATCGACTTCATCTACGGACTGTCGATCGGCGCGGTGCTCGCGGTGCTGATGACCATGCTCGCATCGGTGACGCTCGTGCCCGCGATCATGGGCTTCGCCGGCACGAAGCTGGCGGCCAAGGAGCGGAAGCAGAAGCATCATCGCGAGACCGCGGCATACCGCTGGAGCCGCGAGATCCAGAGGCATCCCGTGTCCATGGCGCTCGTCAGCCTCGGCATCTTGCTGGTGCTCGCGATTCCGATGTTCTCGATCCGGCTCGGCGTCGCCGACCAGGGCAACGACCCGACGTCGCAGACGACGCGCCGTGCCTACGACCTGCTGGCCGAAGGCTTCGGGCCGGGGTCCAACGGGCCGATCCTGCTCGCGTCGGACCTCTCCGGGTCGACGACCGAGGAGAGTGTGAGCCGCTTCGCCGACACCGTTCGCGCCGACCCCGATGTCGCGTTCGTCGCGCCCGTGCAGGTCAACCAGTCCGGCAACGCCGCGGTCGTTGCTGTGATCCCTCGCGGCGCGCCGCAAGATCGTTCGACGGAGACGCTCGTTCACCGGCTGCGGAGCGAGATCCAAGCGGCAGGCCTCACCACCCACGTCGGCAGCGTGACCGCGGTCGCGATCGACGCCGCCGACCACGTGGGCGAGCGTCTGCCGTGGATGGTCGCCGCGGTCATCCTCCTGTCGTTCCTGCTTCTCCTCGCCGTGTTCCGATCGGTGCTCGTCGCCATCAAGGCCGGCGTGATGAACCTGTTGTCGATCGGTGCGGCCTACGGCGTCATCGTCGCCATCTTCCAGTGGGGCTGGCTCCGCAACGTGGTCGGCATCGGACGCCCGGGACCGATCGAGTTCTGGGTGCCGATGCTGCTGTTCACGGTGCTGTTCGGTCTGTCGATGGACTACGAGGTGTTCCTGCTTTCGCGTGTGCGCGAGGAGTACCTCGTGAGCGGTGACAACTCGACGGCAGTGGCCGACGGCCTCGCATCCACCGCGCGAGTGATCACCGCCGCGGCGGCGATCATGATCGCCGTGTTCATGTCGTTCGTGCTCGGTGACCTGCGCGTGCTCAAGTTGCTCGGGCTCGGGCTCGCGGTGGCGATCTTCATCGACGCGTCCATCGTTCGCATGGTGCTCGTGCCGTCGACGATGGAACTGCTCGGCCGGGCCAACTGGTGGTTGCCACGCTGGCTGGATCGCATCGTGCCTCGCATCAGCGTCGAAGCCCCACCCGACCTCCGCCCTGCCGCGTCCGCCGCTGCTGCAGAGGAAGAAGAGCTGGTCGGCTCGACTCGCGAGCCCTGAATGCTAGCTGCGAATGTTGGTGCTCGTAGCCCCACAATCGACCCGAGTTCGTCGGAGGGCACGCGTCATTCGCTGGCGATCGCGGCGAGGTCGAGCGAGCCCCGGCAGTGCGGACCCGCGAGGGTGCCGTCGGCCGGGACCATCCTGCGGCGGCTGCCGGCGACCCGGACCGTGATGGTGTCGTCGACGACGCCTTCGCTTGACCCATCCGTGACTGCGACGACGATGCCGCAGAGGTGCAGTCGCCATGGTCATTGGGGGCTGCCGTGGTCACCCGTCGTCGAGTCGAGATGCAGTAGCGGTCCGTCGTCGAGGCGTGCGCGAGCGAGCGCCGACTGTCGCGGCCGGAAGTGCTACCGGGCGCTGGCGCCGCCGTCGACGCGAAGGGTCTGCCCGGTGATCCATTCGGCGCCCGGACTGCACAGGTACGCGATGGCGTCGTACACATCGCGGCTGGCGCCTACTCGTTTGATCGCGTAGTCGGCGACGGCGGCGCGAGGGTCCGGCAGCGTGTGCTGGCCGGCTTCGAACATGGTGATGCCCGGAGCGACACAGTTCACGGTGATGCCGTAGTCGCCCACCTCGCGAGCGATGCCTTTGGTCATCTGCTCGATCGCGTGCTTCGTCAGGCCGTACGGGCTCGTACGCGAGTGTGATGCGAGGGAGGAGATGTTGACGATGCGGCCAAAGCCACCCGCCTTCATCAGCGGCACCGCGGCCTGACAGCAGCGGAGCGTTCCGGTCAGGTTCACCTCCCATGCCGCGTTCCACAGGTCGTCGGGGCAGTCGAGCAGGCCACGGTCGTGGAGGCCGCGCCAGATGCCGGCGTTGTTGACGAGGATGTCGAGCCTTCCGAACTCCACCTTCGTCTGATCCATCAACGCCGTCACGCTGGCGCGATCGGTGATGTCGGTCGCGATCGCGAGGCATCGTCCGCCGCCCGCAGCTGCGTCACGGACGGCACCGTCGAGACGGTTGACGTCGGCGAGCACGACGCTCGCACCGTCGGCCGCGAAGAACCGGGCGTAGTCGCGCCCGAGCCCGCGCGCCGCGCCCGTCACGATGACGACCCGACCCTCGAACTGGCTCATCGGTCCAGTGTCTCGCGGCTCGGAGTCGCGCGCGTCAGCGTGGACGGTGGCCATAGGCGATGAGGCCGACGCCAGGGAACTCGAGGCCCGTGGGCGTTTCGTACGCAGTGGCAGCAGACTTCGCTCGCGCACGAATGGCGCCCGACACGTCGTCGGGCAACGACGCCAGGACCATCGCGAGCGGTCCGGCGAGCGCGGTCGTCATCGCCCACCACCCGGCGAACGACGGCGCATGCAAGGGCACCGACAGCTCGGTCACCGTGACATCGGCGAGCCCTGCTTCGGTGAGAAGTGAGCGCAGGCGATCAGCGTCTTCGAGCGAGAACGGGCCCGGGACACCCGGAGGAGGCATCGGCGTTCCGAGCTGCTCGCTGACGGAGTCGAGCACGATGCCCAGCCACGGATTGCGCTCGCGGGGGCCCCATGTGGCAATCGCGAAACGGCCATCCGGACGCAGGACTCGACGGATCTCGCGTGCCGCACGCTCGGGCTCCGTCGCGAACTGCACGCCGTCGCGGCACAGGACGACGTCGTACGAGCGATCGGGCTCGTCGATCGCTTCGACGTCGAGGACACGAGCACGCACGTTGTCGAGACCGAGGGCGTGCGCGCGCTCCGATGCGATCGTCGTCATCTCGAAGGCGATGTCGGACACGACGACCTCGCCACCCGGTGCGACGCGACTCGCAGCCGCCAGACCGAGCCCACCCGGTCCGCAGGCGAGCTCGAGCACGCGTTCGCCGGGCTCGGGCGCGCTCAGCTCGAGCATGCGGCCGGTGAGCCCTCGGCCGCGGGCGTCGACCAGCACGGCATGGGTCGCCCACGACTCCGCCACCGAAGCCCACATGGCGTGGACGAGCTCGCGGAGCTGATCGCTGTTCGGTGTTGCGACGACGTGTGTGGTCTTCATTGGTCCGCCCTCCGGCGAGGATTGGCGACAGTTCGCTACATTCAGCAAGTAATGAATCTAGCGGTAGAGTAGCCAAATGCCGCAGCCTGTCAACCGCAAACGTCGGTACGAGTCGCCGCGCAGACGCGAGCAGGCCGCGTCGACGCGCGCTCAGATCCTCGAGGCTGCACAGCGGCTGTTCGAGGCGCAGGGTTACGTGGCGACGACGATGGCCGCAATCGCCCGCGAAGCGGGCGTCGCGCTGAAGACGGTGTACCTGGCGTTCGACACCAAGAGCGGCTTGCTGCGAGCGGTCTGGGACACGTTGCTGCGCGGTGCGCCTGACATCCCCGTCGCCGCTCAGCCCTGGTATCGCGAGGTGGTCGACGAGCCCGATCCGGCACGGCAGCTCGCGTTGAACGCGCGCAACGCCCGCGACGTGAAGCGTCGCATCGGTGGGCTGCTGCGCGTGATCCGCGACGCCGCGCCCCTCGACCCCGACGCGCACGACTTGTGGACGCTCATCCAATCCGACTTCTACGCCAATCAGAGAGCGATCGTCGAGACGCTTCGGACGCGCAAGGCCCTGCGCCGAGGTCTCGATGTCACGCGCGCCACGGACATTCTCTGGACGCTCAACCACCCCGACGTGTGGCACTTGCTGGTCGATGACCGCGGCTGGACGCCCGAGCAGTGGGAGCGGTGGTTCGCAGACACGAGCCGCGCACAGTTGCTCGCATGAACCTCGGGTGACGTTGCGCTTCCGGCTGGACGCGGGCGGGCAATCCGTTGGCAGACTGGGGCGCGATGAACATGGACGGCGCCCTGCCGGCCGGCAACTTCTCGGCCTGGGTAGCAGACATGCGGGCCGCGCTGCGTGGCGACATCGACATGGACGTCCCTTGTGACGGCTGCACCGCCTGCTGCACCTCGTCGCAGTTCGTGCACGTCGCGCCGGACGAGGCCGACGCTCTTGCTCACATTCCGCGCCGGCTCCTCTTCCCGCACCGGGACGAGCACGCGGCCACGTCGTGCTCGGCTACGACGAGCACGGACGGTGCCCGATGTTGGTCGACGGACGGTGCTCGATCTACGAGCACCGTCCCCGCACCTGTCGCACGTACGACTGCCGCATCTACGCCGCGACCGGTATCGACGTCGACGAAGACGACGACACCAAGGTCGACGTCGCTGCCCGGGCGCGCCGCTGGCGCTTCGAGTACTCGACGGATCGCGATCGCGTTCTGCGCGATGCCGTCCACGCCGCGGTCGGGTTCGTGCGGGAGCGCAACAAGAATGCGACCGAGAGCGCGGTGCTCGCCATCCGCCTCGTGGACGATCGGTGATCGGAGGCGGCTCCGACCAGCGTCGACCACTACGTTCGTGCAATGTCCGGAACGGTACGGCTCGACGTGGACGGCACGGTCGCCACGATCACCAACGACAATCCAGACAAGCACAACGCGTTCGACGACGACATGGATGCGCAGCTCTTCGAGATCCTCGGCGAGTTGAAGCAACGGGCGGAAGTACGGGTCGTGATCTGGCGAGGCGAGGGCAAGTCGTTCTCGTCCGGTCGCGACGTCGGCTCGATCGGCGCGCTGCAGGTGCCGATGTCGCACCACGAGTTGATGCGTCGAGGTCATCGAGGCATCCAGCAACTGTGGGATCTCGACGCGGTCGCCATCGTCGCGTGCAAGGGGTGGGTGATGGGCGGCTCGTTCCAGCGCGCGCTGTTGTGCGACATCCGGGTCGCGGCCGAGGGCGCACGCTTCCGGCTGCCCGAGACGACGTACGGAGTCATCCCGGACACGGGGGGCGTCGCCGTGTTGCACGAGATGTGCGGTCCGGGACTGGTGAGCGACATGGTGCTCACCGGCAGAGTGCTCTCTGCTGAGGAAGCGCTCGGGCATGGCATCGTCAGCCGCCTCGTTCCCGAAGCCGAGCTCGATACGACGTGCCGCGACATGGCGGACCAGATCGCCTCGGCACCCGCCGTCACCGTCAAGATGGCGCGCGAAGTGATCCGACATCTCGCGCTGCCGCAGATCCGGTCGTCGATGGCGGACGAGATTGATCTACCAGACGTTCATCAACAAGAGCGACGACATGGCCGAGCTGCGGGCCGCGCGAGCCGAGGATCGAGCTCCGCGTTACACGGGGAGCTGAGCGACCACCATGACCGAGATGATCGGACTTCCCGCCCCGCCGCCAGTCGGTGCGAGCGCGCTGCCTCCTCGCACGTTCGACGGTGTTGCCGTCCTCGTGACCGGTGGAGGCACGGGGCTCGGCAAGGCGATCGCGATCGAGTTCGCGCGAGCGGGCGCGTCGATCGTGATCGCGAGCCGCAAGGACGAGCATCTGGACGCAGGCCGTGCTGCCATCGAACAGGTCGACGCGGCAGTCGTCGCGGTGCCGTGTGACATCCGGGACGCGGACAGCATCGTCCGCGCGTTCGACGCGGCCGAAGAAGCGTTCGGTCTCCCTGGTGTGCTGGTGAACAACGCCGCCGCGAACTTCCCTGTCCCGAGCGAGGACATGTCGCCGAACGCATGGCGGACCGTCGTCGACATCACGCTCAACGGCACGTTCCTGTGCTCGCGCGAATTCGGCCGGCGCCATCTCGCTGCGGGGACGCCCGGTTCGATCATCAACGTCGGCGCGTCGTATGCGTGGACCGGCGGCCCCGGCTTCGCGCACTCGGCCGCGGCCAAGGCGGGCGTGAAGAACCTCACCGAGTCGCTTGCCGTCGAATGGGGCCCGTACGGGATCCAGGTGAACGGCCTCGTTCCGGGCTTGTTCCCGCACGAGGACATGACCGACGACATCAAGGGCAACCTCGACCGCACGAGTGAGAAGGACGCCTGTCAGCCGGCCATGCGCGTCGGGCAGCGACAGGAGCTCGGGTGGGCGGCGACGTTCCTCGCGTCGCCCTACGCCCGCTTCATCTCCGGCCACACGCTCGTGGTCGACGGCGCCAACTGGCAACGGCGCACGCTGACCAATCCGCCCGTCGTGACTGTTCGCGATCAGATGGGGAAGGGTCCCTTCGAGGTCTGATGGGAGCGCTCGACGGGCTGAAGGTCGTGGAAGCCGGCTTGCTGGTGCAAGGACCACAGGCCGCGGCGACGTTGGGGCAATGGGGTGCCGACGTGGTCAAGGTCGAACTTCCCGGGCGCGGCGATCAATCGCGGTGGCTGCCGGTGCAACCCGGCGACCCGCGCAGCGCGTACTTCATCGGCTGCAACCGCGGAAAGCGCAGCCTGACGCTCGACCTCCGTACCCCGGGCGGACGCGATGCGTTCCTCCGACTCGCGGAATGGGCCGACGTGGTCGTCACGAACTTCGCGCCGGGGACGATGGACGAGTGGGGACTCGGGTACGACGTCGTCGCCGAGCGCAACCCCCGTGTCGTGTACGCGGCCAGTTCGGCGTTCGGTACGGAAGGCACGGATGCTGCTCGGGAGGGCGCCGACCTGAGCGGTCAGGCCGCGGGCGGCCTCATCAGTACGACCGGGCGAGACGGTGGCGAGCTCACGCCGGTCGCCGTGACGATCGCGGATCACATCGCGTCGCAGAACCTCGTCGCCGGCATCCTCGCCGCGCTGCTCGCTCGTGAGCGGACGGGGCGCGGCCAGCAGGTCACGACGTCACTGTTGGGTGGGCAGATCTGGGCCCAGGCGAGTGAGTTCACCGGTTGCATGCTGCGCGGGCGGTCAGCCGGACGCGCCAACCGGGGACATCCGCTGATCCCCGGTCTGTACGGCCTCTTCAGGACCGCAGACGGGTGGATCGCGATCGTCGGCGTCGTCGGCCGCATGCGCCGGACGTTCTTCGAGATCGTCGGACGGCCCGATCTGTACGAGCGATTTCCCGGGCAGCTCTACTGGGACGCCGACAAGGCCGAGCTCTTCCCGCTGCTCGACGAAGCGTTCGCCACCGCGTCGACCGCGGTGTGGTGCGAGCGGCTCGATGCTGCGGGCGTGCGTCATGCGCCGGTTCGGGATCACGCCGAGGTCATCGCCGACCCCAACGTGTGGGCCAACGGCTATCTGACCACGGTGGACGGCGTGGACGTGGTCGCTGCGCCAGTGTCGTTCAGCGACACGCCAGCGCAGCCCGCCGCGTCGATCCCGGAGCTCGGCCAGCACACCGAAGAGGTGCTGCTCGATCTCGGCTACACGTGGGAGGAGATCGGTCGTCTGCAGGAGGCGAGCGCGATCTGATGTAGTACGCGCATGACCTACTCGATCGTCGCCAAGGACACGGAGACCGGCCAACTCGGCGTGGCAGTGCAGACGTGCACGTTCGGCGTCGGGATGATGGTGCCGTGGGCGACGGCCGGTGTCGGCGCGGTGGCGACCCAGGCGATGGGGGAGCCCGCGTACGGACCTCGATGCCTCGACGCGATGGAGTCCGGCTCGAGCGCGGCCGATGCTCTGGCGGCCGCCCGCGAGCTGGACGGCGCGAGCGCGATCCGGCAGGTCGGCGTCGTCGACGCCTCCGGCGCAGCCGACGCGTTCACGGGTGAGTTGACGCTCGAACATGCTGGCCACGTCTGCGGGGACGGATGGAGCGTTCAAGCGAACATGATGGCGACGCGCGACGTGTGGCCGGCGATGGCCGACGCGTATGGCTCGGCGACCGGCGCGTTCGGCGAGCGGCTGCTCGCGACATTGCGCGCCGGTGAGGCCGCGGGCGGCGACGCGCGCGGCCGGATGTCAGCCGCGATGGTGATCGTCGACGGCGAACGCAAGGAGGAGCCGTGGCAGGGTCGATTGATCGACATCCGTGTCGATCACACCGCCGGTGATCCGATCGCGGAGCTCGAGCGGCTGTACCGCGCCGCGCTCGCATACCGTCACTTCAGTCGTGGCGTGGACACGATCATGCGCGGCGACGCGAACGGCGCCTTGCGCGAGACGGACGAGGGTCTCGAGTTGCTGTCCGGCGACGGCAACCTGCGGTTCCTGCGAGCCGGTGCCCTGATGGCGGCGGGCGACATCGACGGCGGCGTCGCGGAGATGCAGAGCCTGCTGCGTGAGCGACCGTCGTGGGCGACCGTCGCTCGCAGCTTCCACGAGCGCGGCCTGATGGTGCTGCCGCCCGGCGTCGACCTCGACACGTTGCTGGGTGACGGTACAGAGCGACGTTGATGCGACACACTGGCCTGGTCTGGGGAACCGGGATCGGAGCGACTCGTGACGTTTGCAGCGACATTCGAAGTCATCGACGTCATCGAGCTTGCTCGTCGTCTTCGGAGCCGCCTTCGCCGTCGTTGCTGTGTTCGTGGTGCTGTACCGACGCGGGGGGCGACGGCCGGGGTAGCCATCTGCTCGGTGTTGCCTGCGGCGTCCGGTCAACCATGCCTCGACCGGCTGTCGATGAACGCGACGAGCGTGTCCATCTCCGGGTCGTAGCCGTTCGTGGTGTCGACGTCGATCGTCGGAAGGGTGGCCCCGAGCCGGACGAAGGCGTCGAAGTACGCCGCGTCATCGAGCACGCTGGCGTCCGCGTGCGCCGTTCGCGACGAGGCGCGACGCTCGACTCGTTCGCGCGCTACGGCAGCATCCGTGTGGCACTGCACGACGCACAGATGCGCGAGATCCGAGAATGGCTCGAGGTTCGGGGCCCACACCTTGTCCTGGAACGCTGCTTCGGCGACCACCGTGACGCCGGCGGTCACGAGTGCGCGCACGACGTCGAAGAACACGCGCAGGGTGCGAACGGTGAGCGGGTCACCCGGCGCGGGGCGGAACTCGTCGGCGGCGTGGACCATCCCTTCCTTGATCTCGTCGCGACAGATGGCGGGACAACCGATCGCCCGGGAGAGTTCGTGCGCCAACGTCGTCTTGCCTGTGCCGGCCGGTCCACTCACGACGACCAACGTTGGGAGACTCACGACGCCAGTGTCCCAGGGCGAGGGGCGTTGGCGGGCCCGACGTCTGTGTCTGGTCGAGCGACCGATTCGGTCGCTGAGTCGACACAGATCGCGGGGCTTCCGTGTCTGTGTCGATTGAGCCACGTCAATCGGTGGCTGAGTCGACAATGTGCGCCGGGGCGATGCGGGTGGTCAGCGCGCGAGGTGCTTGGGGTTGGCGACGGCGAGCTTGTCGCGCACGACGAGCGCGAGCGACGCCCAGTCGTCGCCGTGCGGGGCATGCGAGTCCTGCGCCAGTTCGCGTTCGACGATGGCGATCACGTTCGAGGCGACGCGGGCGTGGAACGAGACACGCCCCGACGTCGCCGACACGACGTCGTCGAGCAGGAACCCGCGCACCGCGTCGAGCAGTTCCCGAGCGGTCGGGCGCCCGTTGACGTCGGCGACGTCCGGCAACGTCGGAGCGGGAGGCGCCTCTCGGGCTGCCGCCCATTCCCGGGGTGCGAGCAACTCGATGAGGTCCCACTCCTGTTCGGCGACACGGCGGCCGATCGCCGCGAGCTCGACGGACCGGACCGCACCGGTGAGATGCGCGGCAGCCTGTCCCATGCAGCCGACACCCCACTGGAGCGTCTTCGCGACGAGCCACCAGTGCAGGGCATCGCGATCGACCGTTCGTCCGCCGGCGGCTTCGTACGCGCGCACCAGCTCGTCGATGGTCCCGAGACCGCCCACTTCGAGGGGCGCCCCGAAGCGCCACGCTTTCACGCACAGCCAGCCGAGGTCCTCGAGCGGATCGCCGACGTGCACGAGCTCCCAGTCGATCGCGGCCGCGAGCCCGTCGGGTCCGACGATGATGTTGCCGAGGCGGAGGTCGCCGTGCACCAACGTCGTCGCGGTCCGCGGCGGCCGGTTGCCGACGAGCCACTCGTACGCCTTCTCGAAGGTGGCGCTTCGATCCTCGAGCACGCCGTAGGCGTTCCAGTACTGCGTGAGGCTGTCAGCCTCGACCGCACCGGGAACTTCGGACGGATCGATGGCGTGGAGCCCGGCGAGGAACCGTCCGAGATCGTCGACGAGCGCGGTGCGGGCGCGGGCGAACTCGTCGTCGCGCAGGATCCGGCGGGCGAGCGTCTCGCCATCGACGCGTGTCATGACGAGTCCGGCAGTTCCGAGAAGTGTGCCGTCGTCGTCGACGAGGACGTCGGGCACGAGCAGCCCGGCGCGGCCGCACGCTCGCATCGCGTCGGCTTCGGTGCGCATGGAGCCGTCGACACCGGGGCGGCCGGGTGGGTCCCGGCGCAGGATCAGCTCGCGTCCGTCGACCGTGAACGACCACGTCTCACGCGACGCGCCGCCGCTCAGCCGTTGGAGCGCGTCGATGTGCACCGGCGCGCCGAGCACCGGCTCGAGCGTCGCCCGAAGGTGATCAGATACCGACTTCGGTTCCGACAGGGGTGTCACCGACGATCTGGTCGAGATATTCGGACAGTCCCGCGCCGTCGTGCCCTTCGCACGACCAACGCGTCATGCCTTCGGTGATGCGCGTCACCAACCCGGCGCGCCGGTTGCGCAGCGGGATGTTCGACCACACATCTCCGTCGACTTCGTACACGTGGTCGTCGGTGGTGACGACAGCCTTGTTCTTCGTCGGAAACCACTCCTTGTCGTAGTCGGAGGAGAGCTCGACCTTGCGGATCGGCACCCACTGCGCGTCGCCGTAGCGCGCGACGTCGTAGAGAAAGCCGTGCGCCGTGCGATCGCCGGCCTCGTTGCCGGACACCGTGCACGCGAAGCCGAGGTCGGGGCCGAGGTTGACCGTGAGCCAGCGGTACCACCAGACGTTCTGCCAGAACCTCGGTCCCCACGAGTGATCGCGCAGGCCGAGGCCGTTCGTGATCTCGAACGTCTCCTCGCCGATGCGCACCGTTCCGGTGCTGCGCATGTGCTGCTCGGTGTGGCCTCGAGCGAACAGCTTCTCGGGATCGAGGTCGGGCTTGTCCTCGCCCTCCTCCCATTCGGGCTCGCCGCCCCACGGCTTGCCCACTGCCTCGAGTGCCAAGTCGATCTGGCACGGCTCGAACGGGTTGTTCTCGAATGCAGTGCGCGGGTCGCCCATCTCTCGGGGTTCCGTCAGGACACAGACCTTGCCCTCGTACGTGATTCGGTGCTTCTCGTACGGCGCCACGACCTCGAACCGAAGGCCACCAGCGTCATGCGCGGTGTGCCCGTCGATGTGCGGGCGCTTGAAGTTGAACCCGACGCGGCCGTCGGGCAGGTACAGGCACACCGTCATCTCGGCGTACCCCTCGTTGGGGCGATTGCCCATTCGTACCCAGCCGCCCATCCGCTCGCCCGAGTCGAACCAGTTGTAGTACCGGCTCTCGTTGAAGTTCGACGCCGCCTCGACGGGATGGAGATAGTCGTCTTCGGGTTCCAGCCGGATGCGCATGGCCGAACGCTAACGGTCCCGGCCACCTAGATTCAGCTGCCGATGGCGCCACATCCGACGGCAACGATGGTGGACCCAGATCTGGTCGCCGAGTTCCGGGCCGAGGGCTTCGTCGTCGTCCCGGGACTGCTGTCGCTCGACGAGCTCGACCGCTACGGCGCGCTCGTGACGAGCGCCGTGCAGTACCGGACAGCGGGCGACACGATCGCCCTGGCCGAGAAGAGCCGGTACCAGCAGTCGTTCCTGCAGTGCATGAACCTCTGGGAGGACTTTCCCGACATCCGTCCGCTCACCTTCAATCAGTCGCTCGGCCGAGCCGCTGCGGAACTGCTCGGCGTCGACGCGGTACGTCTGTGGCACGACCAGGCGTTGTACAAGCAGGCCGGCGGCCGGGCCACCGATCCGCACCAGGACCATCCGTACTGGCCGGTCAAGGAGACGGCGTCGGTCACGGCCTGGATCCCGTTCGACGGTTCGACCATCGAATCCGGGGCGATGGCGTACCTGCCCGGCTCGCACACGGTCGGACTTGCGGAAGTTCGTCAACATCTTCTTCGGTGAGCCGCACGACATCCTCGCCGACCCCGAGGTCGCCGACATCGAGCCGGTCTTCGTGGAGGTGCCGAGAGGGTCGGTCGCGTTCCATCACGGGCTCACCGTTCATCTGGCCGGACCGAACACGACGCGCACCGACCGCTCCGTGCACACGATCATCTACTTCCCCGACGGAAGCACACGCGGCTATCCGTTCCCGCATTTCGCGGTCGATCGCTCGGACATCGAAGTCGGCGCCGCCATCGACGGCGACGTCACGCCGATCGTGTGGCCGCGTGCCGAGGGCGATCTTCCCGACGCGGCCGGCGGTCGGCTTCACGTTGCCGGCCGGCATCACCAACTCCGGCGCCGTCCCGGCTGACTGACTAAGGAGTCACCAGGATCTTGCAGTGCTCGTCTGGATTGGCGAGCGCGCGGAACGCGTCGGGAACACCATCGAGGCCGACCCTTCCCGTGATCATCGGCTCGACGTCGACCTCGCCCTCCGCGATCGATCGCAGGGTCGCCTCGAACTCCATCGGGTCGTAACCGAGCACGAACTGCAGGTTCAGCTCCTTGCCGATGGCGAAGAACGGCGTGATCGCGTCGCGCTCCATGCAGACGCCGACGACGACGATGCGCGCCTGCGGCGGCGCCGATCGCAACGCCTCGTCGATGATGCCGGGAACGCCGATCGCCTCGAAGACCACGAGCGGCCGTCCGCCGCCTTCGCGTGCCCACGCGTCGAATGCTCGCTCTTCGGCCGGATCGACTGCGACGTGCGCGCCCATGCGATGGGCGAGCGCCCGCCGAGCAGGTGAGTAGTCGCTGGCCACGATCGGTGCGACGCCGCGCGACCTGGAGCGCCGCGACGACCGCGAGCCCGACCGGCCCGCAGCCGAGCACCAGCGCGCCCGTCGCCGGGTTCGATGCCCGAACGATTCACGGCGTGGAACCCGACGGCCATGGGTTCGGTCAGCGCGGCGCGATCGGACCCCGAGCCCGTTCGGCACCTCGAGGAGCATCGGCGCGGACAGCAGCATTCGCTCGCTGTAGCCGGCAGGAAGGTCGTTGCTGTAGACGAGATCCTTCACACCGGTGAGCGTCAGCATCGCCGGGATCGACGTGACGAGCGTGCCCGGCTTCGGCCCGATCGTGTCGGGGCCGACCTCGAGCACCTCGGCGGAGAACTCGTGGCCCATGAAGATGTCGCGACCGAGGTCGGGCTGCACGCGGCCCATGTCGGGCATGCCCTCCATCTCCTGCCCGAGGGCGAGCATCGTGGCGCCGTGCTTCGCGAAGTGGAGGTCGGATCCACAGATGCCGCACGCCTTGACCTGCACCAGGACCTGACCGAATTCGGGCTCCGGATCGTGCACGTCGTCCCGTACGACCATCTCTCCTGCCGCGTAGCACCGCAGCTCGCATCGTCAGCTCCCCTTCGGCTCGAGCCGTGGACGAACCGCAGAGCGCAGCGTTGACCTCGTCCGGCTTCTCCTGCTGGACCCAGTGGCCCGCGCCGTCGACGACGGATCGTCCCGCGATGATCGTCGAGCCGCGCGAGGAAGCCTCCGGCGGTGTCATTCGCAGCACCGGGTCGAGCGCGCCGCCGATGAACAGCGACGGCACGTCGACTTCGGCGCCCGCGACGCGCTCGGTGAGCGTCCAGTTGCGGTCCATGTTGCGGTACCAGTTGATGCCGCCGGTGAACCCGGTGCGCGTGAACTCGTCGACGTAGTGGTCGAGCTCGTCCTGCGACAGCCAGCCGGGCAGCCCGTCGGGCTCGGGCAGACGGTCGACGAATCCGCGGTCGTCGTTCGCGAAGACCGCCGGGTCCGGCGCCTCGTCCTCCGGCGGTCGATAGCCCCGCGAGCAGCCGTCGCATCGTCCGCGCCGGGTCGGCGCCGAGATCGGCGTCGGCCACGCCCGGATCCTGGAAGTACACGATGTAGAAGAACGTGTCGCCGAACGCATGGCGCGCATCATCTGCGACCGGCGGCATCGGCGCCCGCGGGAGGAACGGCACGCTCATGTTGACGATGGCGCGCGACGCGCTCGGGGGCGAGCATCGGCCAGGTTCGACACGACCATCGAGCCCCAGTCGTGGCCGACGAAGACGGCACTGCTCGTTCGTCCAGCTCGTCGAGCAGGCCGACCAGATCGCCGGTGAGATGCTCGATGTCGTAGTCCTCGATCGCGGTCGGGCCGGCTCGAGCGCCCGTAGCCGCGCTGATCGGGCGCGATCACGCGGCAGCCGGCGGCGGCGAGCGCCGGCGATCTGGTGACGCCACGAGTAGCGCGAGCTCGGGGAACCCGTGGGCCAGCACGACCGGTGTGCCGGTTCCTGCCTCGAGAACGTGCAGGTCGACGCCGTTGGTGCGGATGGTTCGCTCGTCGACCTCGGGCATCGACGGCGACCCTAGGTCACGGCGATGGAAGGGCAGCCAACCGAAGGCGAAGGGCGACAGGACCGGCGTCGGTGAAGCCGAGGGCTCGATAGAGCGGTTCGCCCGCCTCGGTGGCGTGCAGCTCCGCATACGTGACGCCTTCGTCTTCGCACCATTGCAGGAGAGCCGTCATCACGGCGCGCCCGTAGCCTCGCGAACGCTCGTCGGGATCGGTCGCGACCCACTGCACGTACGCGGCTCGGCCATTGAGGTTGTTCGGACCCGAGAGTCGACTCACGATGGTCGCCGCCGCGGATGCCGCGAGACCGTCGCGATCGGGATGGTCGACGACGAACACGCCGAGATCGCGTCCGAGCCTCGAGGCGAACTGGGTCCGTGCTGCTTCGAGCCAACGCGGGTCCGTCGGGTCCTGTCCCATGCTGGCGTACATCACGGCCGCGAGACGAAGGACTTCAGCGGCGTCGTCGAGCGCTGCCGGTCGCGCCTTCATCCGCAGAGTCAACCCGCCCATGTCACCGCCCACCAACCCGAAATTGCGTCGTCGGCCACACGCCGAATCGGCGGCGAACACCGAAAGCCCCGAATGGGAGGCGCGATCGGGGTATCCATGTCGCGGTGATCGGTACTCGTGCACAGCTGGTTGCGGCGTTCGCGGTCCTGATGGGGTTCGGCTGGTGGGTCACCGCGCAGCCGCCCTTCAGCGTCGGCGGGGACCGTGGGTGTCCTGGTCGCCGGCGCCGCCTTGATCGTGCTCGCGCGGCTGTGGCGACGCCGCGCCGCGACCGTCGTGTCCGACGACCGCTCGGACACGAACGAGGGCCTCTGGGTGTGGGCCGTCATCTTCATTGCGGTCGTCGCGTGGGAGCTCATCTCCTTCTTCGGCCATCCTCGGGAGGCGCACCCGACCATCAGTTCGATCACCGACTCGATGCAGGCCGAACACATCTTTCGTTGGTTGTTCTTCGGCGGCTGGCTCGCGATCGGCTGGTCGTTGGCCGCATGACGTCGCGCCAGATCTCGTTCGTCGTCTGGGGCGCTGCTCGCGCGCGTGCGTCATCGCCGCGGTCACGATTTCGCTCACGACGCGCAAGATCCCGACGCTGGGTGCTGCAATCAGAGCGCTCGTGCGCCGGCGGTACGTACAGGTCCTGTGTCTGGCCGCGTGGTTGTGGGCCGGCTGGCACTTCTTCGTGCGTTCGTCACGTTGATCGGCCGGCTGCGTCCTCCCACCACCACGCCAGGCCGACGAGACCCGGCCCTGTGTGCGAGACCATCACCGGGCTGAACGAGCCGACGAACGACGCCGTCACCGAGGTGGTGTCCTGCACTCGATCGAGCAGCCCCTCCGCGTCGTCGGGCGACAGTGCATGGAGGGCAGCGACATGGCTTGCGGTCGCGGCCTCCGGGGACCGCCCCGGGGCGCTCCGCGTCCACATCTCGAGGATCCGATCGAGCGCCTTGCTGCGACTGCGCGCCGGACGCAGCGCATGGGCGCCCCGGTCGCGGAACTCGAACATCGGTTGCAGGCCGAGCCACCGTCCCGCCCATGCGGCCGCTTCCGGGACCCGACCGCTCTTGGCCAGCCTGTCGAGGTCGGCGGTGGTCGCGACGAGGTGGACGCGCGATGCGCACCTGCCGCGCCACCGCCTCCACCTCGGGCAGCGAGTACCCGTGCGCGGCCGCGTCCGCCGCGGCGAGCACGACGAGACCTTCGGCGCCGGCCGCGGTGCCGGTGTCCAACACGTGCACGCGTTCAGGATCGAGCGACTGCGCGGCCACGTACGCCGACTGCGCGGTGCTGCTCATGGTGCCGGCGATCGTGAGGACGAGCGCGCCGTCGTCGATCCCCGCTTCCTCCAACGCGATCTCGAACTCGCCCGGTGTCGGCGCTGACGTCGTGATTCCTTCGTCGATGCGCGCGACCACCTCCTCGAGGCTGAGGTCGCCGTCGTGCATCGACGTCGTCGCCGATCGTGAGCCACATCGGCACGACCGAGATCGTCGCGGCGTGGTGATGTCCTTCGGGAGCGACGCGGCGCTGTCAGTGAGGATGGAGACTGGCAACGGTCACCTCCGTCTGCTCGGGAGATCGCAGCATCGGCGCGGTGAAGAGCACGAGTATTCCGGCGCACAGCAAGCACGAGGCGTGACGGTTCCAGCACACCGAGCACCGGCAGCCGGACGTCGCCGACGAGGTCGCCGGCGACGCCGGCGGCGATCGCCGACAGGCTCAGACCGGTGCGGATGACGACGTGGAACGCCGTGAACGCCAGTACGCGCTCGTGCCCTTCGAGCGTCGACTGCAGCACGGCCATCCCGCTCGCGAGCACGAAGGCGGTTGCCGCGCCGAACGCAACCGCGCCGACGAAGCGCCAACGCGATGCCGTTGGCCAGGCTCATCACGCCCACGGTCGCGCCCTGCACGATGACCCCGTAGCGGATGTTCGTGATGTCGTCGTGACCGCGTGCCATCTGCAACACGACGAGCCCGAGGCCGCGCCGATGCCGAACAGCGCGATCAGCAGGCCGAACTGCGTGTCGGAGGCGTCGAGGACCTCACGGACGTACACGACGCCGAGCGAGAAGAGCGACCCAAGGGCGAGCACGATCGCCGCCGTCGGCGTCATCACCATGCGCACGAGTGGGATCCGCAGTGCATCACGGAACCGTGCTGGCTGCTCTTCACTCGAGGGAGAGACCTCTTCGACCGATTGCGGAAGTCGCGAAACGAACAGGAACGACACGACGAAGGTGAGCGCGTCGACGAAGAAGACGAGCACGTACGGGTGCCCGCCCAGCCAGCCGCCCGACGGTGACAGCAGCGGCTACCGCGCCGAAGGCCGCGGCACCGAACGGGATCGTTCCGTACGACGACGCGAGGATCGCCGAGTTGCGCGATCGACAGCTGGTCGCGTTCCACCAGATCCGGGATGAGCGAGTCACGGGCGGGAAGGAACACGATGCCCGCGGCTTCGAGCAGGAACGCGCAGACGTACACCCACCACAGGTGCGCCACCAGCGGTATGGCGATGACGATCCCGGCGCGGACCAGGTCGGCCGCCTGCATCGTGCGGCGCCGATCCCAGCCCCGGACACCCCGGGCGGCGAACGGCGCGGCCGCCGCGGCAGGAAGCAGGCGCAGCAGCAAGACGCCGCCGACGGCGGTCGACGACCCGGACAGCCGCAGCACGAGGGCCATGAGCGCGACGGTGACCATCCAGTCGCCGAAACCGGAGATCGCCTGCCCGATGAACAGGGCGCGGAAGGCGGGACGTCGAAAGACCTCTCCCACGTCATCCATTCTGCGTCGCTCGACGTCGAGAACCCGACGGAAATCGCGCGACCCGATTTCCGAGCCGTATCCGCGACATCAACCGATTCCTGCCGATCAGGTAATCTCGCCCGCTTTCCATGACTGACTCGCTGCTCGCCGATCTCGAACCGAATCACGGCCGCTTCGGCTGCTGCATCGCTGTCGCGGCCACGCCTCGAAGGGCCGCCGCCGGCTGGTCGTGAGCGGCCTGCTCGCCGTCGCCGTGGGCTACAGCTGGTTCGCATCCGACCTCGACGTGTCCGATTTCGCGCCGCTTGTTGTCGGCGTGCCGATGGTGGCCGGGTGCCGTCGCTCGCGCTCCGGTCCTGGATCCATCACGACCGCAGGCGGGCGGCGTCGCGGTCCGACGAACGTCATCGCTTCGGTGGGCTTGCACCGCCGGGCGGTGCTGGCCTGGTCGATCCTGGCCGCGCTGCTGATCGCGTGGGAGCTGCGGGAGCTCACCGGCTCGCCGCGGGTCGACTATCCGACCGTCACCTCGATGGTCGCGACCGTCACGAGCGTCCGACCCGTCTACGCCCTTGCCTTCCTCGACCTGGCTCGTCCTCGGCTACAAGCTGATCGAGCGAAATCGATGACCGAGCGGACCGGTGAGCGGCGTCGGCATCGTGTCTTCGCTCTCATCGCGGTGGGCGTCATCGGCCTCGAAGGGCGGGCTCGCCGGGGCGGCCATCCTCACGCCACGTTGACCGAGGTGGGCCGATGGTTGCGCAGTCACCGGGTGATGCGGTGGGCGCTGCTCATCAGCTGGGGCTTCGTCGGCTGGCACTTCTTCGTGCAGTAGCCGCGGATCGCGCCGTCAAGCGGTCCGCGCGTCGGGATCGTCGAGGCACCACGACACGGCGGCCAGGATCGTCGACGTGCCGACGACGTCGAAGGCGTGCCCCATGGCGGGCACGAGGTCGAGGCGGCGGCGGCCCGTGGCCTGGTCGTGCAGAGCGCGACGCCTCGAGTGCCGGCATGAACCGATCGGCGAGGCCGTGCACGATCGCGAGCGGGCAGCGGACCCGCGCTGCGAGCACCTCGGGGGCGTCAGCGCGCGAGCGCGTCGGGGCGACGCGCACGCCGAGCGAGCGCTCGAGGTAGCGGCGTCCCGGCCATGTCTGTGTGAGCGGCGGCAGCGAGCACGGTGCTCATGCGTGCGGAGCTGCCAGCGTGCGGGGCAGCTGACGGTGACGACACCGGCGACGTCGTGGTGGTCGGCGGCGTAGCGCAGTGCGGCGATGGCGCCCATCGACGCGCCGACGATCACGAGTCTGGAGCCGTGGGCGAGATCTCGTGCCGTCTCGACGGCGGCCACGACGTCGAGGATCTCGTCGTTGCCGAGCGTGCACATGCCCTCGGACTCGCCGTGCCCTCGGCCGTCGTAGGTGAGCACCGAATGGCCGTCGGACTCGAGCGCGTCGGCGATCGCGGTCACGGAGCCGTGCCGCCGGTGCGCCGTGAACCCGTGCACGACGACGACCGTCGTGCGCCCGCCTTCCACCCGGCGGAGGTCGGCGGCCAGGTGGCAGCCATCCGAGGTGACCAGCGTGAACGGCTCTAAGGTCGGGCCTGGAGATGAGCGGACGCCAGCCTCGGCCACTCGCCCATACTGACGCACTCCCCGCCCCGGTGGTGCTCGCTGCTGCATTCGTGTGCGGGTCGGTCCCGTTCAGCAACATCGCGGCGCGGCTCGTCAGGGGCGTTGACCTGCGGGACGTGGGCACCGGGACGGTCTCCGGGACCGCGCTGCACGAGGTCGCCGGCTTCGGACCCCTCGCCGTCGCCGGCGTCCTCGAGGTGGCCAAGGGCTCGGTGGGGCCGCTGCTCGCAGGGCGTCAGCGTCCAGAGCTTGCGCGCCCTGGCCGGCGCCGCCGCCGTGGCCGGGCACGACTGGTCACCGTTTCTGCGGGGAGCGGGCGGTCGCGGCATCTCACCGGCGACCGGCGCCCTGCTCGTGTCGGCGCCGACGGGCGCCGCCGTCCTGCTCGGTGGGCTCGCCGCCGGTCGTCTCGTCCGCCAGACCGCGCTCGTGTCACTGGCTGCAGACCTCGCCTTGGTGCCCGTCGCCCTGCGGCTGCACGGACGTCGGGGCGCGCTGGCCGCGGCAGGGGTGGCCGGCGTCATCGTCGCCAAGAGAATCGCCGGCAACGCGCCCGCTCCTCGTGACGCCCGGTGGCGAACGCTGCGCAGCCGCCTGCTGTTCGACCGCGACCCCGTCTGAGCGTTCTGGCGTCAACCAGTGCGGATGTGAGCCGTGGTTGACGCCAGAATGGCCGGGGGGGGTCGGCCGTGGGCGCATCGCTGGCCGCGAGTCAACGCGCTCTGCTGCTGAAGCGGGTCGTGGAAGTAGGTTCTGCGGCCATGAGTTCGGCAACCGCGAGTGGCGGGACATCGGTGCCACTGTTCGAGCAGACGATCGGGCAGAACCTGTCCGACACCGTGCGCCGCTTCGCCGACAGCGACGCGTTGATCGTCCCGTTCCAAGGCGTGCGGCTTACCTACGCAGCGTTGGCACGCGAGGTCGACAAGGTCGCGCGCGCCCTTCTCGCTGCGGGCCTCGAGAAGGGCGATCGTGTCGGTATCTGGAGTCCGAACAACGCCGAGTGGGTGCTCGTCCAGTACGCCACCGCGCAGGTCGGCGTCATCCTCGTGAACATCAACCCCGCGTACCGCACGCACGAAGTGAACTACGCGCTCCAGCAATCCGGCTGCCGGCTCCTGATCTCGGCGACCGAGTTCAAGACGAGTGACTACCGCGGGATGCTCGACGAGATCCGCGGCGACCTACCCGACTTGGAACGAGTCGTGTTCCTCGCCACGGACGACTGGCACGAGTTCATCGCCGCCGGCGAAGACGTCGGCGACGACGAGCTCGAGGCGCGTGCGGCGTCCCTCGATCGCAACGACGCGATCAACATCCAGTACACGAGCGGCACGACCGGGTTCCCGAAGGGCGCGACGCTCAGCCACCGCAACATCCTCAACAACGGCTTCTTCATCGGCGAAGGTTGCAGGTACACCGAAGCCGACCGCGTGTGCATCCCCGTGCCCTTCTATCACTGCTTCGGCATGGTGCTCGGGAACCTCGGGTGCACCACGCACGGCGCTGCCATCGTCGTGCCGGCGCCCGCATTCGAGCCGGCTGCGACGTTGCAGGCTGTGCAGGACGAGCGGTGCACGAGCTTGTACGGCGTCCCGACCATGTTCATCGCCGAGCTCGGGCTCGAGAACTTCTCGGATTACGACCTGTCGTCGTTGCGCACCGGGATCATGGCTGGATCGCCGTGCCCGGTCGAGATCATGAAGCAGTGCGTGGACAAGATGCACATGGACGAGGTCACCATCTGTTACGGCATGACGGAGACGTCGCCGGTGTCGACCCAGACGGAAGCGGATGATCCGCTCGACAAGCGAGTCGGCTCGGTCGGCCGGGTGCATCCGCACGTCGAGATCGCCATCGTCGATCCCGAGAAGCAGATCACCGTCGGGTACGGCGAGCCCGGTGAGCTCTGCACCCGCGGTTACTCCGTGATGCTCGGCTACTGGAACGACTCCGAGCGGACCGCTGAAGCGATCGACGACGAAGGTTGGATGCACACCGGCGACCTCGCCGTCATGGACGTCGACGGGTACGTGAACATTGTCGGACGCATCAAGGACATGGTGATCCGCGGCGGCGAGAACGTGTATCCGCGCGAGGTGGAAGAGTTCCTGTACACGCATCCGGACATCGTCGACGTGCAGGTCATCGGCGTGCCCGACGCGAAGTACGGCGAAGAGATCATGGCGTGGGTCCGCGTCGGGACGGCGCAACGCTGTCGAATGCGGACGTCGCCGAGTTCTGCAAGGGAAAGATCGCGCACTACAAGGTGCCGCGGTACGTGTACGTGACGGACGAGTTCCCGATGACCGTCACCGGCAAAGTGCAGAAGTACCTCATGCGTGAGGCGTCCATCGAGATGCTCGGGCTGCGGGACGTGGCCGGAACGCAGACCGCGTAGCCCACGAGCGCGGGCTACGCGGTCCGGTCGAAAGTCGGGTCAAACCGTGAACGGCAGGATCATCCCGAGCTCGGCGTGGTGCTTGTGCGAGGCCGGGTCGGTGATGAAGCACATCGCGACGTACTGACCGGGCGACAGGGCGAGGTCGGCGTATCCGGCCTGGCCCGGCTCCACGCCACCGGAGCCGCCGGCGAAGGTGAGCGGCTTGTCACCCTGGAACCCCGCCTGCAGGTACGGGATCACGTCGTTCAAGGTCTTGCCGTCGTCGATGCGCATGACCACGAACTCGTGGGCCTGGGCGCCGTGGTTCACGATTCGGTACGTGCCCGGGGTACCGATTCCTTGCGGCGGCAGTGTGAAGTTGAAGTCCTGCAGCACGATGTCGCCCAGTGCGGTCGGAGCCGCGACCTGCGCGTTGGCTGCGCGCTCCGGAACGGTCAGTTCGGCGACCATGCCCTTGTGGAGGTGGCCGACGTGGTCAGCGCTCGGGATGTAGCAGACCAGCGCGTACGACCCGGGCCGGAGGTCGGCATAGCCGGTGGCCGACGCACCAGGGTCGACGATGTTCACGCCGCCTGCGTTGTCGATGAGCGAGCCGGCGGCTCCCTCGTCGCTGTGCGCGGCAGACAGGTACTGGTCGATGGTCACGCCGTCGTGCAACCGGAGGATCATCACCTGGTGCGGCTCGCTGCCGTTGTTGTGCAGCTTCACGGGTACACGGCCGGCGGCGACGACCTTGTTGCTCACGTCGAACGAGAAGTCGGCCGCACTGACGTCGATCGAAGTGGCCGGCGTCTGGTTCGACACGTCGGGTGTGGCCGCCACTTCGGTGCCGCTCCCGCACGCCGAGGCGACGAGGACGAAGACGGCTGCGGCCGCGGCCGTCAACACGAGGCCCATGCGATTGCGGACGATGTTCATGCGTAGCTCCTTGCTTCGATGTGGTTGGTTTCTTCGGAAGAGGCGACGGGATCCGATGTCGACGACTCGACGAGCGACCGCAACCGGTCGAGGCAGTCGGCCATGTGTGGACGCATGTCGAGGTGGTGGGGCGCGGTGCGAGCGATGATCGGCACGACGAAGCGCAGCGGGCGCTCGAGCAGTTGGTACGACTGCTCGACGCGAGTCCCGTTTCCGACCGGTGTCAGCTCGAAGCGCCAGAGCGTCGAGTCGCGCTTCGACGGCGCCCTGCCCGGGATCGTGCGGAAGGCGAACACGCTGCCCCGCTCGGCGACGAGCACCTCGCAATGCCGCGTCCAGCGGAAGCGACCGACCCGGTTCCAGCCCTTGAAGCGGGCACCGGCGCCGCGGTCCGCTGACGTCCACTCGACCCGGCGGGTCTCGTCGCTCCATTCGCCGGTGCGGGTCACGTCGGCGACGACGTCGTAGATCGCCTCGGGTGGTGCGGCGATCGTCGTTGACACCGAGCCGCCGGTGCGCATGCCGTTGGTGCGGTCGTCGTCGCCGAACGCGGCGGCAACGAGGCGCTGATGGCTGCGCCGGGTCGCCCGGTACACGAGGCGCAACGGCAGCGGCGCCGTCGCCAACGCCTGCTGCTTGCCGGCCTCGTCGAGCGCTTCGACGTACCACGGGACCGCAAATGCGATGCCGGTCTTCGGCAGCGACTTCTGCGCCCGGACGTGCAGGTCGTCGTACTCGGCAGCGCTGAAGTTCCGGTAGAAGAGCGGGAGCAGGTCCTCGTCCTCGACGCCGAGATGGCGGTCGAGGAGGTCGCGCAGCTCGACGGTGAGCACTGTCATCTCGGCGTGCAGCGGCTCGAACGGCACGCGGGCATCGGCGAGCTCGGTGATCCCAGGGCCCAATCGGTCGATCATCGGATCGAGCTGGTGGTGGTCGGCATCGAGGACTTCGAGGAGGCCCTTCGCAGACGGGACCCGTTCGAGCACGGCCGGGAAGAAGATCTCGTCCTCGACGGTGTGGTGGGTCTTCAGTTCGTGGCCGAAGCCCTGAGCCCACTTGGCCAGGGGCCGCAGCCGGCCGTCGCGGTCCGCCTCGGTGGCGGTCTCCACCGCCGTGGCGAGCCGCCGCAGATCCTTCCGCTGCTGCCGGTGGATGGCGTAGTAGTTGCTGAGGTCAGGTGTGGCGTCCATGGAGACACCGTGCGCGACCTCGCTTGGACAACCCGTGGAGCCCCGTCCGCCGGCGTTGGAAGAACCTTGGAACCGACCGACGAATGCTGGATGGAAACGGGTGTCAGAGCGCCCGCTTCTCGCCGGAGTTCGGGTCTGCGCCGTCGAGCACGGCCCGGAGCTGGAGGCAGCGGGCGGTCCAGGGTTTGGCACCCATGCGCTCCGCCATGGCGAGCGCCTTCGCGAGCAACGAACGGGCGCGGTCGTCGTCGCCGAGGGCATGGGCGGCGGCCGCGAGCGCCAGGTCGACCGGCCCGATGACCGGACCTCCGGAACCGTTGCACGCGAGGAAACCGCTCACCGGGGCGAGCGCGCCCGCGATGGAGGCGATGCGCTCGCGGTCCCCGACGGAGACAGCGGCGTGCAACCCCGCGACTCGCACGAAGGTCGAGTACCAGTCGTCGGGCAGGACGCCGTCGAAGGACTGCAGCATCCGGACCGCGTCGTCGACTCGTCCCGCTTCCGACAGCGCCCACGCGGCGTACCACTGGATCGATGCCTCGTACGGTGTGTCGTCGGCGACCGCGATCAGCTGCAGTGCGACGTCGCCGTGTCCCCGCTCGGTCTCGATCTGTGCGATCAGCGCGATACGACACGTTTCGGCGACGAACGATCGCGTCGCCCGGAAGGCGGCATACATGTCCTCGGCCTGCTGCTCAGCGGCTTCGAAGTCGCCGTGGAGGAGCGACATCGAGGCTTCCGACCACAACAGCTGCGCTCGCATCTCCGGGGTGCGCGACGAATCGACCTCGGCGCGCCCGAGCGCGAGATGTTTCTCCGCCAGCGCGGCATCGCCCACCTCGTACGCGCACGTGAAGCGAGCGAGGTGCGCGATGGCCGTGAACCGAGGTGGAAGGTCGACGTCGCCGACGAGCGCGAGCAACTCGTCGGCGGTACGGGTGCGCTCCGCGTGCGTCGACGGACGCCAGATCGCCCAGAACCGCTGCACGAGCACGCGCGCCAGGACGAACGGATCACCGAAGCGGCGGGCCATGTCGACGGCCTCGGTCGAGTGGTTCATCGCCGCGACGGCGTCCGCGTAGTACTCCTGCGCGGAGAGCGCGGCGAGGAGATTGGCGCGCGCCCCGCTGTCGCCTGGTGGCAGCGCGGCGATGGTCCGTTCGATCAATGCGATCGCTCGCGGATCGAACTGCGACCAGTCCTGGCTGGCCCACAGGTCGTCCGAGTTGACGCAGCTCAGCGCGGACGTGGTCGCGTCGAGATCACCGAGCGAATCGGCCAACTCGGCGGCGTCGAACAGCGAACCGTGAGCGCCACGTACGTCGCCTGCTGCGACGTAGGCCATTCCTTGCGCGTGCAGCAACTGCTGACGGCGAACGCGATCGCCGGGCGCTGCGACCTCGAACGCGCGCAGCGCATTGGCCATGTGCGCCGCCGCGTCCGCGTGCGCACGGGCCATGGCCGCCAGCTCTGCGGCACGGACCGAGTAGTCGAGGGCCGCCTGCGCCGTGCCGGCGGCGGCACCCTCGACGGCGTGGTGCGCGAGGTCAGCCATCACCGGATCGAGGTCCGGGCCGCGCAGCCGCTCCAGCGCGCGCGTGGCGGCGGCGTGCACGCGGGCGCGGCGGATCGCGTTCTGTTCGGCGGCGAGCGTCTCGGCGACGAGCGTGTGCGAGAACGCGAAACGTCCGAGCCGGTCGGGATCAGCGTCGATCAAGCCGGCGTCGAGCGTGGGCGCCAGGACGTCGAGCGCGCGATCCACGCTGAGGTCCGCGACGTCGGCAACGACGTCGATGTCGAAGCGATGACCCACCACGGACGCGGCGACGACGAACTGTTGCGTGTCCGGAGGTAGGCGCGAGGCGCGGCGGCGGACGACGTCCTGGACGGCGGCGGGGATCGTCGCTCCCGCGCTCATCGCCTCGAGCGTCGACAGGCGTCCCTCGCTTCCGAGCAGCGCTGCCAGCTCACGCACGAAGAACGGATTGCCTCCGGTGCGGGCGTGGACGAAGGCCGAGACGTCAGGATTGGGAGCGGCGCCGGTCTCGTCCTCCAACCAGTCCGACACAGCAGTCGGCGACAGGCCGGTGAGCGAGAGCCGCACGACATCGGCGGTGCGAGCGAGCTCGCCGAGGCAATCGAGCAGCGCGGCGGGCGACGAGGGTTCGACCGGACGAGTCGTGACAGCGACGACCACGGGTAGGCGCCGAAGCTCCGCGGCGGCGAACTCGAGAAGCCGCAACGAGGCGGTGTCCGCCCATTGCAGGTCGTCGATCACGATGAGCGCAGGCCCCTCTGCAGCGGCGAGCGCGTCGACCGCGCTCGTCCGCACCGCGAGCTGCTCGGATTGCGCGTCGACCGACGCCGTGTCTTCCGGTCGCAGCGCGGCGCGGAGCAGGTCGCGGCCGGCGGAATCGAGCTGGTCCGCGATCTGGAGCCAGGGCCAGTACGCGGACGACGCCCCTTCGGGACATCGCGCCCACGCGACCGTCGCGCCCATGGCCGGGGCGCGAACCGAGAGCTCTTCGACGAGCCGCGTCTTGCCGATGCCGGGTTCACCCGAGAGCACGAGGGCGCGTCCCGGTCCGCCCGAGAAGGTGGTGCGGGCTGCACCCACGAGCAGGCCGAGCTCCACGTCTCGTCCGACGAACACTCTTCGAGATGGGTCGTCGGGCGGGGTCGCCGCGGCGGGCGCCGCGGCGGCACGCTCGAGCGACGGGTCGTGGTCGAGGACGGCTGACTCCAACGCCTGCAGCTCCGGTCCCGGGTCGACGCCGATGTCCTCCCGCAGCACCCGGCGCGCCTCGTCGATCGAGCGCAGGGCCTCCACCTGCCGGCCCGCCCGGTACAGCGCACGGGCGTGCAAGGCCCGCAAACGCTCGCGATAGGGATGAGCCGCCACCGCTTCCGTCAGATCGGCCACGAGCGCGGCGTCGGCACCCAGCTGCAGGCGCGCTTCGGCCAGCGATTCGATCGCTTCCACGTGCCGATCCTCGAGCCGCGCCACGACGTCCGCCACATCGAGGCCGTCCGCGACATCGTGCAGAGGCGATCCGTTCCACAACGACAGCGCCTCCCGCAACGTGGCGGCCGCGGCGACGATCGCTCCGGTTTGCAACTGCTCCTGTCCCGCATCGACGAGTTGCTCGAAGCGGTACACGTCGACATCCGACGGATCGACGACGAGCACGTAGCCGGGGCGCCGGTTCTCGATCGGCACGTCGAGGATGCGGCGCAGGTTCGACGTGTACGAGCGCACCGACACGGACGCCTGCTCGGGCGGACGATCACGCCACAGCCCCTCGACCAGCCGATCGACCGAGACGACCCGTCCTGCGTCGAGGGCGAGGAGCGCAAGGACAGCGCGCTGCTTCGGGCCGCCGATGTCCACCAGGTGCCCGTGGACGGTGGCGCTCACCCCGCCGAGCAGGCTGATCCACGTCCGATCGCGGGCTGCCGACCCCTCCGCCATCGTGGTCATGGTCGCACGCCCGGGCGTCCGACCACATCTCGTGTGGTGAGACGCCCGGGCGTTGGCTCACGGTGTGAGGAACGGGATCGCCTCGCGGCAGGATCAGGTCCTCGCGGCCGGCTCGCGCCGCCGTGGACGAGACATGCGAGAGGTCGACGTCGAGGACCACGGAGTCGTCGGGCACCGAGAGTCCGTCGCGGGGCGCGATCGCGAGCTGGGGGAGCCGGGCCACGGCGTCGTCACGGTCGGCCGTCGAGTCGTAGAACACGGGGTCGAGCACCTGGGCCCATTTGTCGGCGCCGAGGACGAGCACGTCGTAGCCGTCGGCGATGTCCGCGAGATGCAGATCGTCGGTGACGACGACCGAGAGCCACGGACGTGTCGCCGCGACCGCGTCGAGCATCGCCACCCGGATCGCGAGAGGGCGGACGTCCTGCTTGCCGAGCGGCGTACGGTTCAAGACCAGGTCGACGCGATCGAGCTCGCACTGGTTCCGCGCTGCGTCTGCGATGGCGAGATGGGCGACGGTCGGCGGATCGAACGTGCCGGGATACGCCCCGAGCCTGCTCACGTCGGCGAGATGATCTCGACTTCCTCGCCGAGCCAGAGCGACGAACGAGGGAGATCGATGAAGCGCCGTTCGTCCTCGAGCAACGCTCGGCTTGCCGCGATCCCTTCGGGAGATGAAGCGCCTGCCGTGAGCGCGTCGAGGTCGTCCCACCACAACTCGGCGACGCCGTCGAAGGGCTCGAGTGCGTCGCGGCTTGCCCGAAGCGCGTCGTTGAACGGCGTCTCGATGCGATGGAGCTGCACGTACCGGCGAATGCGCAGCGTCTCTCGGAACGACCGCACGAGCGGTCCGTGCTCGTCGCGCCAATATCGGTGGAACTCGTCCGGGTCGATGTCGCCGCGGCGCCGCACGCCGAAGCTCAGCTTGATCACCGTCCTTGCTTAGTACGTTGCGCACCAGTGACGAATGCGCATGGTCCCCTCACCGGCATCAAGGTCGTCGACCTCACCCGAGTGCTCGCCGGTCCGTACTGCACGATGGTGCTCAGCGACCTCGGCGCCGACGTCGTGAAGATCGAACATCCTCGCGGCGGCGACGACAGCCGCTTCATCGGACCGTTCATCAACGGAGTCTCCGCCTACTTCGCCTCGCTCAACCGAGGCAAGCAGTCGGTCGCCCTCGATCTCAAGGAACCGTCGGATCGAGCGCGATTCGACGGTTTGCTCGTCGACGCGGACGTGGTGGTCGAGAACTTTCGGCCGGGGACGATGGAGAAGCTCGGCTACGGCTGGGACGACTTGCACCCGCGCTTTCCTCGTCTCGTCTACGCGGCGGTGTCCGGCTTCGGCCACACCGGGCCGCTGGCGTCGCGCCCGGCCTACGACATGGTCGTGCAGGCCATGGGCGGGGTGATGAGCATCACCGGCCAACCCGGCGGACCGCCGACGCGCGTCGGCACGTCGATCGGCGACGTGACCGCCGGACTGTTCACGGCCATCGGCGTCTGCAGTCGCGCTCTTCGAACGCGAGCGCACGGGCAACGCCGCGAAGATCGACGTCGCGATGCTCGACTGCCAGGTGGCGATCCTCGAGAACGCGATCGCGCGTTACGCGGCCACCGGTGAAGTGCCGGGACCGCTCGGCGCACGGCATCCGTCGATCACGCCGTTCGCCGCGTTCGAGGCGCAAGACGGCTGGTTCGTCATCGCCGCAGGGCAACGACATGTTGTTCCGCCGGCTGTGCGATGTGATCGGCCGTCCGGAGGTTGCGGCCGATCAGCGCTTCGCCACGAATGCATTGCGGACCGAGCACCACGCTGAACTACAGGAGGAGCTCGAGCGCGCGCTGCGGAACCGCACGGTCGACGACTGGTTGGCGCGGCTCGAAGCCGCCGATCTGCCGTGCGGACCGATCAACGATGTCGCCGCAGTGCTCGCCCATCCCCAAGTGCGCGCCCGGAACATGGTCGTAGCCGTCGACGACGAGCGGCTCGAACGGTCTCGAGATGGCGGGCAACCCGATCAAGAACAGCCTTCACCCCGACGTCCTGACCCGAGGTCGCGTCCCGGACCTCGGTGAGGACTGCCGCGTGAACCGCTTCGGACCCGGTCGACACCCGCCGGGTGGTCCGCGAGGATGACTCGGTCGAGCGAAGTGACCTTGACGCCGAGTCCGTTCGTCGGTGCTGTCGAGCCGATCACCGAGACCGACGAGGAGATCCGGCGCGCCCTCGACGACGCAGAGGTCCCGCCGCTGCTTCCGGCGCTCGCGTACCTCACCGGTGACTTGTCCTTGCTGCGCGACGAACTGCGTCCCGATCCCATGCTCATCGCCATGCCGCAGGGCGGGCTCACCGACGAGCAGCTGGCGACGGCCCGACAGCTCGCGTTGAACACGCTGATCCGCTATCGCGACGGTGGCTGTCGTCCTGCGCCGGTGCCGTCCGACGAGGACATCCTTCGCATCATGGAGTACGCGGTCGGTGGCGCAGAGATGCGCGACTACCTCCCGCTCCTCGAAGAGGAGCTCGCGGCGCGTGGTGAGGATCGCCGTGCGCCGGGTTGGACGAAGGCGGACATCGCACCGGATGTCGACTTCAAGGTGCTGATCATCGGCGCGGGCATGTCCGGCCTGCTCGCCGCGCATCGGCTCCGACAGGCAGGCGTCGACTTCGTCGTCGTGGACAAGAACGACGACGTCGGGGGCACGTGGCTCGAGAACCGGTATCCGGGGTGCCGCGTGGACAATCCGAACCACAACTACAGCTATTCGTTCGCGCAACGGCACGACTGGCCGCTGCACTTCTCGACCCAGGACGTGTTGCTCGACTACCTCCGCCGTTGTGCCGACGCGTTCGGCCTCTGGCCGCAGCATCCGATTCGGTACCGAGGTGCTGTCGGCGGCGTGGTCCGAGGAGGATCGACGTTGGTCCGTGCGCGTGCGCACGCGTCGACGGCAGCGAGGACACGATCGAGGCGAACGCGGTGGTCAGCGCCGTCGGCCAGTTGAATCGGCCGTCGTTCCCGAACATCCCCGGCCGCGACACGTTTGCGGGGATGTCGTTCCACTCTGCGCGGTGGCGTCCCGACGTCGACCTGCAGGGCAAGCGGGTCGCGGTGATCGGCACTGGCGCGAGCGCGGTGCAGTTCATCCCGGAGATCGCGCCCGAGGCCGGCGAGCTGCTCGTCTTCCAGCGCACCCCGGCGTGGTTCGGACCGACCGAGGACTATCACGACGAGGTGTCCGATGGGCAGCGCTGGCTGTACGGGCACGTGCCGTCGTACAGCGAATGGAACCGCTTCTGGATCTTCTGGCGGATGGGAGACGGCGTCCTCGAAGGTGTGCGGGTCGACGACAGCTACGAACCGAAGGGCGCGGCGGTGAGCGCGGCGAACGACATCGTGCGGATGCTGCTGGCGGAGTACATCAACGCCGAGTTCGCTGACCGTCCGGACCTGCGCGACAAGGTCATGCCGACGTACCCGCCCGGCGCGAAGCGGATGCTGCGCGACAACGGCATCTGGCCGCGGACCCTCAAGCGCGACAACGTGCAACTGATCACGACGCCGATTCGCGAGATCACGCCCACCGGCATCGTCACGGAAGACGGCGCGGCCCACGACGTCGACGTCCTCATCTACGGCACCGGGTTCACGGCTTCGCAGTTCCTGACGCCGATGACGATCGTCGGTCGCTCCGGTGTCGAGTTGCACGAGCAGTGGAACGGCGACGCCCGCGCCTATCTCGGCGTGGCGGTGCCCGGGTTCCCGAACCTGTTCTGCCTGTACGGGCCGAACACGAACATCGTCATCAACGGCAGCATCGTGTACTTCTCCGAGTGCGGCGTCCGCTACATCCTCGGGCTCGTCGAGTTGTTGTTGGAAGGCGGCCACCGCGCCATCGACGTCCGCAAGGACGTGCACGACGAGTTCAACGAGCTCGCCGGCATCGACCAGCTCGTTGAACTCGTCGTGCGCGTATTTGCGGACGTCAATGGCACCATGTTCCACAACTCGACGAGCCCGAGGATGTAGCGGAGCGCGCACTCGGAGAAGTACACGATGTCGTTGATGACGATGTTCGTGTTCGGCCCGTACGGCAGAACAGGTTCGGGAACCCGGGCACCGCCACGCCGAGATAGGCGGGCGTCGCCGTTTCCGGCTGCCGTGCAACTCGACACCGGAGCAACCGACGATCGTCATCGGCGTCAGGAACTGCGAAGCCGTGGACCCGGTGCCGTAGATGAGGACATCGACGTCGTGGCCGCGCCGTATTCGTGACGATGCCGGTGGGCGTGATCTCACGAATCGGCGTCGTGATCAGTTGCACGTTGCACGCTTGAGGGTCCGCGGCAGGATGCCGGTACACGCAGCATCTGTTCCGCGCCGGGTGGGTGGAGCATGACCTTGTCCGCGCAGGTCCGGACGGTCAGCGAACTCGGCGTTGATGTACTCCGCCAGCAGCATCGGCACGATGTCGTTCGCGGCGCTCACCGCCACGGCCCTTCGGTTCGTAGCTGTCGTCGACCCGCACACCTTCGAGGACGCCCATCCGCCAGAAGGATCTGCAGGAAAGCAGTTCCATTCGCTGTACAACGGCGCGTCGTACAGCCAGCGCTGCCCATGGGACGCTCGTCGTGATAGTCCTCGGTCGGTCCGAACCACGCCGGGGTGCGCTGGAAGACGAGCAGCTCGCCAGCCTCGGGCACAATGTCCGGGATGCCGAGCTCCACACGCTCGCGCAGGATCAGGATCCACCGCGACTCGCTTGTCAGGTCGACGTCGGGACGCCACCGCGCAGAGTGGAACGACATCCACAAACGCGTCGCGGCCATGTCGGGAACGACGGCCGGGTTCAACTGGCCGACGGCGCTGACCCACCACGTTCGCCTCGATCGTGTCCTCGCTGCATCAGAACACACACACACACGGACCAACGTCGATCCTCCTCGGACCACGCCGCCGACAGCACCTCGGTACCAAATCAGATGTGCAGAGAGGCCGAACGCGTCGGCACGACGGCGGAGGTAGTCGAGCAACACGTCCTGGGTCGAGAAGTGCAGCGGCCAGTCGTGCCGTTCCGCGAACGAATAGCTGTAGTTGTAGTTGGGTCTCCACACGGCACCCGGACACGTTCTCGAGCCACGTGCCCCCGACGTCGTCGTTCTTGTCCACGACGACGAAGTCGAGCACCTGCTTGTCGGAGCCGATCCGCGGCGAGCAGGCCGGACATGCCCGCGCCGATGGATCGGCGCCTTGAAGTCGACGTCGGTGCGATGTCCGCCTTCGTCCAACCCGGCGCACGGCGATCCTCACCTCACCGCGCGCGGCTCGCCTCTTCGAGGAGCGGGAGTAGTCGCGCATCTCTGCGCCGCCGACCGCGTACTCCATGATCAGAAGTCCCTGGTGGCGGCACCGGCGCAGGACGGCGACCGCGATAACGGATCGTGTGTTCAACGCGAGCTGTCGGGCCGTCGCCAGTTGCTCGTCGCTCCGCCCGCCCTGCGGCATGGCGATGAGCGCCGTGGGATCGGGACGCGGGTGCAACGCGCCGCGCAGCAAGGACAAGTCGCCGGGCTGATACACCGACGGCGGGAAGGAGCGGCGGGACCTCGGCGTCGTCGAGGGCGGCGCCCGGATCTCCTCGTCGGTCTCGGTGATCGGCTCGACAGCACCGACGAACGGACTCGGCGTCAAGTCACTTTCGCTCACCGAGTCATCCTTGGCGGACCACCCGGCGGGTGTCGACCGGGTCCGACGGTTGGCGCGAAGTCCTCGCCGAGGATCCGCACGCGACCTCGGGCTGGACGTCGGGGTGAAGGCTGTTCTTGATCGGGTTGCCCGCCATCTCGAGACCGTTCAGCCGCTCGTCGTCGACGGCTCCGACCATGTTGCCCAGGCGGCTGGCACTTGGGGATGGGCGAGCACTGCAGCGACATCGTCGCACGGCAGATCGGCGGCTTCGAGCCGCGCCAACCAGTCGTCGACCGTGCGGTTCCGCACACATGCTCGACTACCTGCAGTTCAGCGTGGTGCTCGGTCCGCAATGCATTCGTGGCGAAGCGCTGATCGGCCGCGACCTCCGGACGGCCGATCACATCGCACAGCCGGCGGAACGACATGTGGCCTGCGGCGATGACGAACCAGCCCGTGCTTGCGCCTCGAACGCGGCGAACGGCGTGATGGACGGATGCCGTCGCGACAGTGCGGCAGCTCCACCCGTGGGCCACGTAACGCAGGGATCGCGTTTCTCGAGTATCGCCACCTGGCAGTCGAGCATCGCGACGTCGATCTTCGCGGCGTTGTGCGCTCGCGTTCAAAGAGCGCGCTGCAGACGCCGATGGCCATGGACGGTCCCGCGGTCACGTCAAGTACCGACACACCGTCGGCGGTCCGCCGGGTTGGCCGGTGATGCTCATCACCCCGCGCCCATGGCCTACACGAGCAGTGTCGTAGGCGGGTTCGCGACGCCAGCGGCCCCAGGTGTGGCCGAAGCCGGACACGGCCACGTAGACGAGACGAGGAAAGCAGGGTGCAAGTCGTCCCAGCCGTAGCGAGCTTCTCCATCGTCCCCGGGCCGACACCACCACGTCCGCGTCGACGAGCAAAGCGTCGAATCGCGCTCGATCCGATGGTTCCTTGAGATCGAGGGCGACCGACTGCTTGCCTCGGTTGAGCGAGGCGAAGTAGGCGGAGACCCCGTTGATGAACGGTCCCGATGAGCGGGCTGCGTCGCCGCCGCCGCGAGGATGTTGTCAACCTTGACGTCGGCGCCGAGGGTCGCTGAGCACCATCGTGGCGAATCTTGGC
>CAWGFA010000009.1:0-70354 GCA_963821725.1 uncultured Acidimicrobiia bacterium | reverse complement strand
CGGCGCTGGCCGAAGTCGACGAACACGTCCCGCGGCTCGAAGCGGTTGCCGCGTACCTCCACGAGAAGAACGGCGATCTCGAACTCGCTGCCCGCCTGTATGCCGACGCGGCTCGCAACGCGCCCACCCTCGCAGAACGCGATCATCAGACGCGCCAAGCGGCCGCGACTCAACCAGCACCTGCAACGCCACAGGTGACCTCGCCGCGGCTAGCGGCCGGCGACACCCAGGTCGTCGAGCCAGGCCAGGAACAGGTCGGTCCAGCGGTCGGACGGCAGTCCCTGCCGGACCATGCCGAAGCCGTGCCCGCCGCGCGCGAACACATGGAGCTCCGACGGACGATCCGCAGCCGACCAGTCCGCGTGAAGGCCTTCGACGATCTTCACGAGGATGTCGTCCTGCGCGACCGCCATGAACAACGGAGGCGCATCGGCCGGCACCGCCGCGCCGCGCGTCTCACCGCCGTAGATCGGCGCGATGAACGCCACTTGTGCGGCACGCGGATCGAGCGCGACATCGACCGCGAGGAACGCGCCGGCTGAGAAACCGATCATGCCGAGCGCGTCGGCGCGCACGTCGAGCCGCTGAGCGTGCTCACGGACGAGCTCGATCGCTCGACGGCCGTCGTCGGCGCACGCCGCTCGCGCTTGCAGATACCTCTCCGTCGAGATCAGCCGGCTGATCTCGCGAGGCTTCTTCGCGTCGGGCAACGGCGCGGCAAGACCGGCGTCGATCGTCGCCATCGCAGCGTCGAACGCCGCTTGGTCGGGGTCCGAGGCCTGGACCCGGTACTTGAGGACGAACGCCGTGTAGCCGAGCGCCGTGAGCCAGTGAGCGACGTCGATGCCCTCGTGCGTCCACGCGTTGATGGTCCAGCCGCCGCCGGGGACGACGATGACCCCTACCCCGTTTCTGGACTCCGCCGGCGGCGTCGAACACCGTGAGCGTCGGATCGGAGATGTTGCGCAGGAAGGTCGTGCCCGCCGCGACTCCAGCTCGCGCTGGGTACGCCACCTCGTCGGGGACGTCGTCGATTCTCGTCGGCGGGCCGTCCGGCCACAGCTTGATGATCTCCTCGGCGTCCGCGGGTCCGACCGTCATGCCGACAGGATGCCGTATCGCCTGTCGGCGACGCCGAGCGGATAGGCGCCGAACGCGAGGTTCGCGCCAGACACGCCGTTCATCGGATCAATGAAGGCAGCAAGCTCAACCCGCTCGACACCGCTTCGAGCGGCGGGTGCAGGTCGCCGGCGACGTAGGCCGCCGTCATCGCGTGGACCATCCCGTTGGCGGCGAGGAACGACGACCCTCCCTGCGAGATCCGCCGGACTCCCGCTGCGGCCAGTTGCTCGAACGACGGGAGCCCGGGCGAAACCATGACGTTCAGCGGCAGCTCGCAGGCAGCGATGACGGCCTCGATGGTTGCGAGGTCGATCAACCCCGGAAGGAACAGCCCGTCGGCACCCGCATCCTCGTAGGCGTGGGCGCGGTTCCGGACTTCGTCGAACGCGCGGTCCGCGGGAACGGCTGCGCCGAAGAAGACATCGCAGCGGGCGTTGACGAACATCGGCACACCTGAGGTGTCCGCCGCGGCGCGCGCCGCCCGCAAGCGTTCGACCTGCGCGGGCACCTCGAAGAGCACGCCGGGTTCGCCCGGCCGGGCGTCTTCGATGTTCACACCGACGACGCCCGTCTCGATGACAGCAGTCGTCGAAGCTTGGACTGCCGCGGCCGTCGCGCCTCGTCCTGCCTCGAGGTCGAAGGTCACCGGTACGTCGACCGACTGGGCGATGTCGGCTGCCAACGTGAGCGCGACGTCGAACGGCAACTGTTCGCCGTCCAGCACGCCGTGGTCCAACGCGACGCCGAAGCTCGTCGTGCCGATCGCGGGGGCGCCGGCCGCCGCCGCGATCACTGCCGATGTCGCGCTCCAGGCGTTGGCGAGCAAGAGCGGCCGATCTCGGTGGTGGAGCTCGCGGAACGCCTTCGCGCGGTTCACCTGGAGGCTGCTTGCGACCATGTCCCTCTCCATTCTGTCTGTATCTGACATACTAACAGTATGTTCTTATACTCCTGGTATGGCCGAGAGGCAAGGGGCATCTCGGGCGGTGGCGCCGCAGTCGCTGCGAGCGGAACAGGTGGAGGCCACCCGCCAGGCGATCACTGCGTCGGCGCGTCGGCTGTTCGGCGCGAACGGTTACAGCGCGACATCCATCGACGACATCGCGCGCGAGGCGCGGGTCACGAAGGGCGCCGTGTACCACCACTTCGAGACCAAGCACGAGCTGTTCCGTGCCGTGTACGCCGAGGTCGAGGCCGATGCCCAGAGCGCGCACCTCAGGCGCCGCTCGACCCGGCTCGTTGCCCATCGACCTGCTCGTCCAGGGGATGCACGCGTACCTCGACGCCTCCCTCGACCCCGAGGTGCAGCGCATCACCCTCATCGACGCGCCCGCCGTGCTCGGGCCCGAACCCGAAGGTCCCGCCGGCGAGCAGCCTGGCCACCAGGCCATGCGGGAGTTCGTCGCCGCCGGGATGCGCGCCGGCGCGATCACGAAGCTCGACGCCGATGCCCTCGCCCACGTCCTCTCTGGTTCGATCCTGCAGGGCGCCATGGTGGTGGCGCGCTCCCCGACCCGACCGCCGCGCGCCGGCGCGTCGGAGCCGTTCTCGAGGCGATGATCCGCGGTCTCGCGCCCCGCCGTGCGAGCAGCAAGTCTCCGAGCCCGGCCAAGAACGCGCCCACCAGGAGACCGCGCCGCCCGGCGTGACGCGGCCCGACCGCTATCGCCAGCGCTCGTCGCGCAGAGCGGAAAGGATCTCGACGTCGGCTGTGTCCTTGGCTCGCCCCGTGGCGCGCTTCATTCGGATCAGATCGTCGAGCGTCGCCACCCGGACGGTGAACCCATCGAGCTCCATGACCTCCGCGCTTCCTGCGAGGTCGTCGAATCCGGCGACGCCCGCCGGGACAGCAAGAACATCGATGTCGCCGAGATCGGTCGCGAACGTGAAGCTTGCGCCCGCCTGCAACGTCCGCACGTCGAGGATGAAAGGCAGGTCATCGTCGACGCCACGCAGTCGTACGTTCAGCCTCCGCAGGACGGCGGCGAGTCGTTCGAGGTTCCCGATGTCGCGGGCGTAGCAGATGTCGACGTCGCGGGTGAGCGACGGCGACCCGTGCAATCGCGCGGCAACCCCGCCGATGAGCACGAACTCGACACCTCCGTCGTGCAGCGCCCGCAAGGCAAGAAGCGGCTCGAACGGTGCCGGTTCCGTCATCGCCGCGCCCCGTCGAGTTTGGCGAGGCCCCGCACGTCCTGGCGCAGCAGCTCGAGCCTCCGACGCGGACTCACACGCAGCAGCTCGCGCATCTGGGTTCGGTCGACACCGTGGCCGGCTATCGGGATCGATTCGATGACGTAGCCGCACGCTTCGAGGAGTCGCTCGACCGTCTGCAGTCGAGGGTTCTCCCGTCCCGACTCGATGCGGGCGATCGTCGGCTGCGCGATGCCCGTACGGCGAGCGAGGTCACGCTGGGTCAGACGCCGAGACCGGCGGGCGGTCTTGAGAAGTGATTCCGCAGGCACTGCACCTGATGATAGCGAATGTGCTATCAACCATCCCAGCCGGCCTTCGACGCGAAGGAGCCCGGCCTGGAGGGCCGGGCTCCTTCGGGATGGGAACGTCGACGACTACTCCGACACGATCGCTCCGAGGACGTCGAGCTTGGCCGCCCGACGAGCCGGCAACACGGCGGCGCCGACTCCCGCGACGGCGGCGATGAGCGCCACCACCAGCAACTGGCCGACCGGCAAGGCGAACGTTCCGAGGCCCTTGCCGTCCAACGCCTTGACCATCGACCAGCCGAACACCACACCGATGCCCATGCCGAGGGTCGTTCCGAGCAACGCGATGATCACCGACTCGTAGCGCACGGTGGTCCTCAGCTGACGGCGCGTCATGCCCACGGCCCGAAGCAGACCCAGCTCCCGGGTGCGCTCGAAGATCGAGAGCGCCAGGGTGTTGGCGATACCGAGCAGTGCAATGAACACCGCGAGGGCAAGGAGTGCGTAGATGAGGTTGAGCATCATGTCGATCTGCGACGTCTGCGCTGCCTTGTACTCCGCACGATCCTGCACGTCTGCTTGCGGGTACCCGTCGGTGACCGTGGTGATCGCCTTGCGGCCCTGATCGGCGCTGACACCATCGGCGAGCGTCACGTAGACCTTCGAGTCGAAGTGATCTGCGACGTTGGCGTCGAAGGCAGCGAGACCGATGAAGTACTGCTGGGCGACGTCGACCTCGGTGAAGATGGCGGCCAGTGTGAACCGTTGTGTGCCGGTCTGCGCGAACTGCACGGGGACCGTGTCGCCGATCTTCCACCCGTTGGCCTTGGCCGTGTCGTCGACGCACGGCGATCTGCGAAGCGCCCAGGTCGTCGAACGAACCCTGCACGATGCCGAAGTCAGTGATCTTCTGCATCGCGGTCGGATCCGCGCTCGTCAGCAACGCAGTCGTGCCGTTCACCTGTGCCGGTGCCGTCCGCAGACCGCTCACCGCGTCGAGCTCGGGAAGTGCCTTGAGCTGATCCGAGAGTGTCGGGCTGAAGCCACCGAGTCCGAACGTGTTCGAGTCGATCACGAAGTCACCGGTGAACCGGGTGTCGACGCCCTGGCTGACCGATGCCTTGGTCGACGAGGCGAGGATGGTGATGAAGCTCACCAACGCGACGCCGATCATCAGCGCGGCCGCGGTCGACGACGTCCGCTTCGGGTTGCGCATCGCGTTCTCCCGAGCGAGCGTGCCGGCTATGCCTTTGACCCGCGGCAGCGGCCACCCGATCATCCTGCTGATCGGACGAGCGACCACCGGACCGAGGATCGCAACACCGACGAACACCAGCGGTGCACCGAGCGCCAGCATCGCTGCGCCCGCACCGCCGAACAGTCCCGCACCCATCGCGACGGCACCGAGTAGGCCGACGGCAGAGCCGATGAGCATGCGTCGACGGCTCCTGCCCGACGAGTCGAGAGCGACGTCGCGCATCGCCGCGATCGGCGGCACCTTCGCCGCCTTGCGGGCGGGAAAGACGGCCGAGGCAACGCTGACTCCGAGGCCGGCGGCGATCGAGATGACGACGGTCTTGCTCGTCAGCACGATGCCACCCGACGGGATGTCGAGCCC
Source organism: uncultured Acidimicrobiia bacterium (assembly GCA_963821725.1). Taxonomy (GTDB): domain Bacteria; phylum Actinomycetota; class Acidimicrobiia; order Acidimicrobiales; family JACDCH01; genus DATAES01. The sequence goes on along the minus strand of CAWGFA010000009.1, from coordinate 65,170 downwards.
GATCGTGCCGAGGAGCGCCTTGAGCGCCGACGCCACGCCGATGCCCGCGACGATGCCGGCGAGCGAGGCGATCAGCCCCACGGCGACGGCCTCGACCAAGACGGAACCGAGGACCTGACGTCGACTCGCGCCGATCGCTCGCAGCAACGCCATCTCCTTGCTGCGTTGCGCAACGAGGATCGAGAAGGAGTTGTAGATGATGAACGAACCGACGAACAGCGCGATGGCCGCGAACGTCAGCAGGAAGACGCTGAAGAAGCTCAGGCCGTCCCTGACCTCGCGCTGCTGCTCCGCAGTGATCTCGGCTCCAGTCAGCACTTGCGTGTGCGCGGGCACGGCCTTGGCGATGCGGTCGACCAGCTCGCGGTCGCTGACACCGTCGGCGGCGACGACCTTGATCGCATCGATCTTGCCGGGCTCCGTCAGGTAGCGCTGCGCCGCGTCCGAGGTGAACATCGTGTACGACACGCCGGCAGGGCTGTCCTGCCCACCGAATGTCGCGATGCCGACGATCGTCTCGATCTGCGGACCCGACTTGGTGAGCACCTTGACCGAGTCGCCGACGCTGAAGTCGCCCTTCTTCGCACTGCCACGATCGATCACGACTTCCTTTTCGTCCTGAGGCGAACGACCAGCCGTGAGCTCGAACGGGTTGAGTGACTCGTTGTCGAGCCAGATGGCGCCGAATGTCGGCATGCCCATCTTCGGATCACCCATCACCTTGCCGTGCTTGTCGACGAGCTGGGCGTAGGCCTCGATGCTCCCCTCCGCTTGCTTGACGCCGTCGACCTGGTTGATCGTCGTGACGAGCGACGCGTCGAGTCGAGCACGTTGGTCACCGACCTCGCTGGAGAACGCCGTTTCGCCGCGGACGTACACGTCAGTGCCGGCGTTGACGTTCGCGAACAAATGATCGAACGTCTTGCCGATGGTGTCGGTGAGCACGAGCGTGCCCGCCATGAACGCAACGCCGAGCAGTACGGCGACGCTGGTGGTCAGGAGGCGCAACTTGCGCGCTGACAGGTTCTTGAGGGTGGTGCGCATCATGGCCGTTACTCTCCGAACTTCTTGAGGCGGTCGAGCACCCGGTCGGGCGTCGGTGACGACATCTCGTCGACGATGCGGCCGTCGGCGAGGAAGATGACGCGCTCGGCGTAACCCGCTGCGACGGGATCGTGTGTGACCATCACGATGGTCTGGCCGAGATCGCGTACGGCCTTGCGCATGAAGTCGAGGATCTCGGCGCCCGTGCGGGAGTCGAGGTTGCCGGTGGGCTCGTCGCCGAAGACGATCTCTGGCCGGCTCGCCAACGCGCGCGCCACTGCGACACGCTGTTGCTGTCCGCCGGAGAGCTCGCTCGGGCGGTGCGACAAGCGATTGCCGAGACCGACGGTCTGGACGACGAGGTCGAGCCACGCGCGATCGGGCTTGCGTCCCGCGAGCGACGACGGAAGCGTGATGTTCTCCAGCGCCGTGAGCGTCGGCACCAGGTTGAACGCCTGGAAGATGAAGCCGATCTTCTCCCGACGCAAGAGCGTCAAGCGCTTGTCATCGAGCCCGGACAAGTCGGTATCTCCGATGTACACCGTGCCGGACGTGAGCGTGTCGAGCCCGGCGACCGTGTGCATCAACGTGCTCTTTCCGGAACCGCTCGGTCCCATGATCGCCGTGAACTCGTGCTGTCGGAACTCGACGGTCACGTCGTCCAGCGCGGTCACGGCGGTGTCGCCTTTGCCGTAGCGCTTCGTCGCGTTGATCGCACCGGCTACCGCAAGGGTCGAGCTCGAGGGCGGCGGACCGATCAGGGTTGCAGTCATTTGTTTCTCCTCGGGGGTCGCATCGGGCCCCGGTCGGAGCTCCGTGGTGCGCAGAATCCGCTGACCCACTGACGCCCCACTGATCTCGCAGTGATTTCGGGCGTACGGTGGCCTCCGAGTGGAACTTCGCTTGCTCGGCGAGTTGGAGGCGGTCGGCGACGACGGCTCCGTGTTGTCGGTCCGCGGGAGCAAGCAGCGGGCCCTGCTCGCCTTGCTGGCACTGCACCGCGGCGAACCAATGGGCTCCGAGCGGCTGATCGACGCGCTCTGGGGTGACGACGCTCCGGGGAACCCGACAAATGCCCTGCAGGCCCTGATCGCCAACCTGCGCCGCACGCTCGGATCGGCCGCGATCGTCACGACAGATGCGGGCTACTCGCTGTCGCTCTCGGCCGACGACATCGATCTCGCCCGGTTCGAGACCCTCGTCGGGCGAGGACGGCGCGCGCTCGGCGACGGCGACCCGGCGACCGCGGCTGCTGCGTTCGACGATGCGCTGGCGCTCCGTCGCGGCGAACCGCTCGCGGAGTTCGTGTTCTCGGAGTTCGCCGACGGCGAACGCTCTCGCCTCGACGAACTGGTGTTGGTGGCGGTCGAGGCCCGCATCGACGCGCTGCTGCAGCTGGGGAAGCACGGCGAGGTCGCCGGCGAGCTCGAGTCTCTGTGCGCGCAGCATCCACTGCGCGAGCGCCTGTGGGAGCTTCGGATGCTCGCGCTGTATCGCGGCGGGCGGCAGGCCGAGGCGCTGCGCGTCTATGGCACGGCGCGGCGAACGGTTGGTGGACGAGCTCGGCCTCGAACCGGGTCCGGCGTTGCGCGAGCTCGAAGGCCGCGTGCTCGCGCAGGACCCGACCCTCGACGCTCCGACGGTTCAGGTCCTGCCGCGCCGGACGGCCACCACGTCGACCGGCAACCTTCGGGAGCGGCTCACGAGCTTCGTCGGACGCGAGGCCGACATCGCGCGGTTGCAGCAGACACTGGCCGACCACCGCCTGATCACGCTCATCGGCCCGGGCGGGTCGGGCAAGACCCGTCTGGCCGTCGAAGTCGCGGTGCGGCTCCAACCGGAGTTCCGCGACGGCGCATGGTTCGTCGAGCTGGCAACCGTGCGCGACGCCGACGGCGTGGCCCCCGCGATGTACGCCGCGTTGCGCGTCGGCGACTTCGCTGCGGCCGAACCGGAACGCTTCGCCGATCCGGTTGTCGATCAACTCGCGCGTCACCTCGTCGATCGCACGTTGATCGTCGTGCTCGACAACTGCGAGCACGTGATCTCGGAGGCGGCCGCGCTGGCCGAGACCTTGACGAGTCGGGTGCCCGACCTTCGCCTCGTGGCCACGAGCCGCGAGGCACTCGCCGTGCCGGGCGAGGTGCTCTTCCCCGTCGGTGGACTCGATCTCGACGCAGCCGTGACGATGTTCCACGACCGTGGTCAGGCCGTCCGTCCCGACTTCGCCGTCGATGCCGAGAACCGCGCGATGGTCGACGACGTCTGCCGCCGGCTCGATGGCCTGCCGCTCGCGGTGGAGCTGGCCGCCGCCCGTCTGCGCTCGCTGCCACTCCCTCAATTGGTCGAACGGCTCGACGATCGCTTCCGCCTGCTGACTGGCGGCGCGCGTACCGCGCTGCCACGGCAACAGACACTCCGGGCGGTGGTCGACTGGAGCTACGACCTGTTGTTCGACGCAGAGCGCCAGGTGTTCGCGCGACTCTCGGTGTTCACGGGCGGCTGCAGCCTCGAAGCGGCGGAGCAGGTGTGCTCGGACGACCTCATCGCGGCGGACGAGGTCTGCGACCTGCTGCTGCATCTCGTCGACAAGTCACTCGTCATCGCCGACGTCGGCGGTGCGGGCGAGGCGCGGTACACCCAACTCCAGACGCTGTGGCAGTACGGGCGAGAACGGCTTGCCGAATCGAAGGACGCGGAGACCTGCCGGGACCGCCACGCACACTGGTTTCTCGAGCTCGCCACGAATGCCCGCATGGGCCTGCGGGGCCGCACCGGACCCGAGTGGCGAGCCCGCATCGACGCCGACTTCGACAACCTGCGCGCCGCCCTCGACTGGTTCGCAGAGATCGACGACTCGCCGGCCGCCCTCGCGCTCGTCGACGGTGTGGCCTGGTGTTGGTTCGCACGAAACGATCCGCACGAAGCGACGCGCTGGCTCGACGACGCCCTCGCGGTCAAGGGGGATGCGTCGACCGAGCTTCGTGCGATGGTCGTCGCGTGGCGCGTGTACTTCGGTGCCCAGGTCTTCGGTCCGGCGACCGATCGCGATCAGCTCGAAGCCGCCATCGGTCAGCTGCGAGCGAGCGCAGACCATCGGCGCTTCGCGGACTCGCTGATGATCCTCGGCGAACTGCGTAACCGGACCAACGATGCGGAGCTCTCCCAGGCAGCACTCGACGAGGCGCACCCGGTGCTCGTCGACATCGACGACGAGTGGGGCCTCGCCATCTGCGACTCGCTCACGTCGCGCAATCATGCGCTGTTGGGCGACCTCGACGCTGCCGCGGACGCGGCGCGCTCGAGCGTGGCGCGGCTGAAGGCGATCGGCGAAGAGTGGATGGTCTTCGAGGGGCTCGGGGTGCTCGCCATCCTGCTCGAGGTACGCGGCGACCTCGAAGGCGCGGCTCTCGCGTACATCGAGCTCATCACACAGGGGCGTACGCGAGGACTGCCCCTGTACGAATCGCAGTGGATGATGCGCCTGGCGGTGCTCCGCGCCCGTCAGGGAGACGACACCGCCGCGGAGGAACTCTTTCGCGCGTTCCTCGCGGGTGAATCGATCCCGAACGCCCGGGCCTGGACACTCATCGGCCTCGCCGGTGCACTTCGTCGAAGGGGCGCGCTCGACGAGGCACGTGCGTGTCTCGACGATGCGCTCGAGATGTACGAGTCGCTCGAGCTCGAGTCAGGCTGCGCGGCCGCCCTCGCTGGGATGAGTTGGTGGGCCATGGCGGTCACGGACCTCGACGCCGCTGCGACCTTCGCCGCGCAGGCACAGCAGCGGGCGGCCAGCGAACGGGACTTTCCGATCGCCGCTGCCGCTGACACCGCGGCCGCTGTCGTCGCGCTCTTGACGAAGGACACCGCTGACACCCGCCGCGTTCTGGGCGAGGTCTTGGAACAGCGGGCCTTGGCCCCTGGACGGTACGTGATGGTCGCCGGGGGTCCGATGGGCGCTTCGCTCGACGAGCCCGACGTCGCCGCCTTGGTCGCGTCACTGAACTGAGCCCCCCAGTCGTCAGCGGCGCGTCAGGGGCAGATCAGCGGGCGAGCGCACAGTGCGCACATGACCACGGCAAGGAGATCCGTCATGACCAAGCGCACCACCATCATCGCCACTCCCTGGAACCCCGGCACTGCCGAGGTCGAGTCGATCCTCGCGAGCATGCGCCCGATCATCGATCGCTTCGCCGACCGCGACCGCCGCCTCATGGCCCTGCAGACGGGCGCGTGATCCGATGTCGTACTCGCAGATCCTGCTGACCATTCGATCGCAGCGACACGACCGACGCGTGCGCCAGGACAGCGTCCGCCGTCTCGTCGACGAGCGCCGCTCGCGATCCGGACAGCCGTCCTCGCGGACATGAATGCCGTCACCTTCGCCGTCCTCGCTGTGTTCGCACGAGAGCTCGGCGATCACGCCGCGGCCGGTCAGCATCTCGAATCGGCGCAGAGCCACAGCCGCAGGGCGGCGCGCCGCGAACGACAGCTGGTCGAGATCGCGTCGCTCATCGTCGCCGGCGACCGCGAGCGCGCTCGCGGTCTCTCCTTCGAACACACCTCCGAGTTCCCCTCTGACGACGAGCTACTCGCATCGTTCTTCCGCTCGCCGCCTCGCGGGGATCACCGCGAAAGGGCGTAGGCGCGCTCCGCTCCCGGGATGCTCGAAGAGGCGTGCAAGGATCGGCGCCGTGACGAACACGCCCGGGTCACCGATGGTGCACGTCGGGGATCCCGCAGGGAACATCCCGCCGCAGGTGGACGGGCCGGTCGAACGCGTCGTCGTGGTGGGCGCGGGGATGTCCGGACTCGTCGCGGCGCGAGCGCTCCAGCTCAGCGGCATCGACGTGGTGGTCGTCGAGGGCCGGGATCGAATCGGCGGCCGCACCCACACGATCGAGCTCGGAGGTGCGGCTGTCGACCTGGGCGGCTCGTGGATCCACGACGGTGCCGGTTCACCGATGCTCCCCCTCGTCGACGCGCTCGGCATCGAACGTCTGCCGGCATCGACGACCGGCATCGCGGTCGAGCGCGTCCGTTTTCAATCAGCTGGACGGCGTCTTCCCCGACGTCGAGGCCCGTGTTGCGCTCACCGGCGCGATGACCGGTCTCGTGCTGAGCGGCACCGATCTCGACAAGCTCGAGCCCGGTCTCGACCTCGACCAGGCGATGGGCAAGCTGCTCGCCGCGATCGACCCGAACGTGCGCGCCACCCTGGGTGCGCTGCTCGCGATGAACGAGGGAAAGGACGCGGACGAGGTCGACTTCGCGACGTTCGCCTCCTCCTTCTACCGCGGAGGCCTCGAGCAGGAAGACGTGATGCCGCTCGGCGGATACCGCCGCGTGGTCGAGCACCTCGCCGACGGCCTCGACATCCACACCGCGCAACCCGTACATCGGATCGAACAGGGTCCACACAGCGTCACGGTGCACACATCGTCGGACAGCTTCGCCGGCACGCACACGATCGTGACCGTGCCGCTCGGGGTGTTGAAGGCGGGCGCGGTAGAGCTCGACCCACCACTGCCTGCCGCGCACGTCAGAGCGATCGAGCGCGTCGGCTTCGGCGCGCTCGAGAAGGTCGTGCTCGCGTACGAGCGCGCCGTGTGGCAGGTCGATGGCAAACCGACACACATCACGACCGTCGCCTCGCCGCGGCCGGAATGGCCGGTGATCCTCGACCTCTCCACGTGGTACGGCGTTCCCGTCGTCGTCGGCATGGCCACGGGCGATCATGGCCGCGCACTCGCGGCGATGCCCGAAGCGGCGCGAGTCGCCGCGCTGCACGACACGATCTGTGCGATCGGCGGCCCCGACACCCCCGATCCAATCGCGTTCGCCACGACCAGTTGGGCGACCGATCCGTTCCTGCTCGGCTGCTACGCCAACATCGCGCCGGAGACCGAGCCTGCGCAGCACGCGGCCGACCTGGCCGCGCTCGCCACACCGCACGGCCGCGTGCTCTTCGCCGGCGAGCACACCTGCGAGCGCGGCACGTCGACCGTCGATTCGGCGTGGGTCTCAGGTGTCCGCGAGGCATCCCGGCTGCTGCAGCGCCTGGAGATACCGCTGTAACCCCCGGCGGAGCGTCGCCGATGACTGGTGCGCACGGTCACTCGCTCGGTACGACGATTCCGGCCTCGTACGCGATGACGACGAGCTGCGCGCGGTCCGAGCGCCGAGCTTCGCAAGCAGGTGGCTCACGTGGGTCTTGGCGGTCGACAGGCTCATGTGGAGCCGGTCGGCAATCTCGGAATTGGATCGTCCGGACGCGATCTCGACGAGCACCTCTCGCTCGCGGTCGGTGAGCGATTCGATCTCGGGCGCGGCTGCGAATGGCGCCGGCTCGCGCCGGCGGGCGAATTCCCCGATGAGCCGACGAGTCACGGTCGGCGCCAGCAACGCCTCACCGGCCGCGATGACGCGGATCGCGCCGACCAGGTCTTCGGGTGTCGTGTCCTTGAGCAGAAAGCCGCTCGCGCCGGCGCGGAGCGCGGCGTACACATACTCGTCGAGATCGAACGTGGTGAGCATGACGACACGCGTCCGACCGATGGTCGCGTCGTCGACGATCTCGCGCGTCGCCTCGATGCCGTCTTGAACAGGCATGCGGATGTCCATGAGGACGACGTCGGGCTGCAACTCGCCGCGTCATCGCCACGGCGGCGGCCCCGTCGCCTGCTTCGCCGACGACGGTCATGTCTTGCGCGCTGTTGACGATCACGCGGAGCCCGCCGCGCAGCAGCGTTTGATCGTCGGCGATCAGCACGCCGATCGTCACGCGCGGCCGTCATGGGTCGGGAGCCGGGCGCAGACTCGGAATCCGTTGCCGAAGGGACCGGCCGTCAGCTCACCGCCGTAGAGCGCGACTCGCTCGCGCATGCCGATGAGCCCATGGCCGGCGCGGGGCGGCGAGTCGAGGTGCGCGATGGTCCCGCCGTCGTCGGTGACCTCGATCTCGAGCTCGTCCGGGCGGTATCGAAGCCACACGTGCGCACTCGTCGGCCCGGCGTGGCGGACGACGTTCGTGATCGCCTCCTGCACGATGCGGAAGGCCGACACGTCGACGCCCGGCGCCTGCGGCCGCTGATCGCCTTCGATGTGGAGATCGACATGGGTTCCGGTCTGCTCGACCCGGCTGACCAACTCGGCGACGTCGCGAAGGCCGGGCGCGGGCTCGAGGTGCCCCGCCGACTCGCCCGGTTCGCGCAACACGCCGACGAGACGACGCATCTCGCGCAACGCTTCCCGGCTCGTCGTTTCGATGATCGCGAGCGCGTCGCGCGTCTCGTCCGGATCGGTGTCACTCACCAACCGCGCCGCGCCGGCCCACACGGCGATCAAGCTCATCGAATGCGCGACGACGTCGTGCAGCTCTTGCGCGATGAGGACACGCTCTTGTGTCGCCGCTTGGCGGGCGCGCGCCTCGCGCTCCCGCTCGCGCTCGAGTGCGCGCTCGGCGACATCCCTCTCGTGCGCACGTTGCGTCCTCACGTTCTCGCCCGCGAGCCGCCCGACCAGCACGATCGCCGGTCCCACGATCACGGCCGGCAACGAGATGCCGTTCGGAGCGACCGAGAGCGGCGAGCAGCACGAGCCCGACGAGCCCGCCCACGAGCGTCGGTGAGACGCGCTGCGTCGACGTGGCCGCCAAGGAGTAGATCGCGAACCCGATCGCGGCCTCGGCGGCACCGTGCTCGCCCAGCAGAACGAGCACCGCCACCGCAGCCGCGACCACCGCGAGCACGAACGTCGGGTGCCGGCGTCGGAACGGAAGGGCTCCGCACGCGATCCCAGCGGCGACCATGCGCACAACGTCCCACGACGTTCCGATCGGATCGCTGGTCTGCCGCAGGATCGTGCGCAGCGACGCGAGGAACAGCACCGCGGCCAGCACGACGTCGAATTCGATCCAGCGGTGCTCCGGGATTCGAGGTCGTGTTTCCGGCGTGTGGCCCGGCGCGTCCACGCAGGTGACGGTACTCAGCGAGGTCAGGGACCACATCACGCTCTCGTCCATGTTGCCGCGTCAACCCTGAGTCGGAGATGCGGACCGGACCGGACCGCAGCTCCATCCGGAGTACGACAGCAAGAGGGTTCCGCGGCCTGATGACGGCGCGCGCCCACGGGCGCATGCTGGCGCGAGACAATCGCCGACGGAGTTCTCATGATCCAAGCCCGCAATCTCACGAAGCGCTACGGGTCGACCGTTGCCGTCGACGGACTCACGTTCGACCTGAATCCCGGCCTCGTCACCGGCTTCCTGGGACCGAACGGGGCCGGCAAGAGCACGACGATGCGCTGCATCCTGGGGCTCGACGCGCCGACGTCGGGCTCGGTCACGATCGCCGGCCGGCCCTATGCGCAGCACCGATTTCCACTCCACGACGTCGGCGCCCTGCTCGATGCCACCGCGATCCATCCCGGACGAAGCGGCTACGACCAACTGCTCACCCTCGCGCGCAGCAACCGCATCGGAACGAAGCGTGTCAAGGAAGTGCTCGAGCTCGTGGGGCTCGAACAGGTCGCGCATCGCCGTGCCGGACCTTTCTCGTTGGGCATGAAACAACGCCTCGGGATCGCAGCCGCGATGCTCGGCGACCCTCCGGTTCTGCTCTTCGACGAGCCGGTGACCGGCCTCGACCCTGACGGGATCGTGTGGGTGCGGAACTTCTTCCGCGACCTCGCGAACGAGGGCCGCACCGTCTTCGTGTCGAGCCACCTCATGGGCGAGATGGCCCTCACCGCGCAACACCTGATCGTGATCGCACGCGGCCGCGCAGTCGCCGACACGAGTGTCGAGAACGTACTCGCCCGAGGGACGTCGACGGTGCTCGTTCGCTCACCGCAGATCAGCATCCTCGCGGACATCATCACTCGCGCCGGCGGTCAGCCGCGGACGGAGCGCGACGCGCTCATCGTCAGCGGTCTCGACGCGGCTGCGATCGGCGACCTCGCGAGCAAGACGCGATCGCGCTGCACGAGCTCACCCCGCAACACGCGTCACTTGAAGAGGCCTTCTTCGAGCTGACCGAGGGCGACGTCGAATACCGCGCCGCCCGACCTGCAGAACCGAGTCCCGCATGACCACGACCACCTCGATCGACCCGCTGCAGACTCCCGCTCCCGACCGAACGCTCTCGAAGCGCTCGATACTCGGCGCCGCAATCGCCGGTGAGTGGACGAAGCTCCGATCCGTCCGCTCGACGGTGTGGGGCCTCCTGGCGACCTTCGGAATCACGGTCGGTTTCGGACTCCTCATCACGTCCGCGTACGTGAGCCGCTACGACCGCCTCAGCGTGAGTCAGCACCGCACATTCGATCCGACCGCGCAGAGCCTGCGTGGGCTCTTCCTCTCCACCCTTGCGATCGGTGTGCTCGGCGTGCTCGTCATGTCATCCGAGTACGCGACCGGCACCATCCGATCGACGCTCGCCGCCGTGCCGCAGCGCTCTTCGCTCCTGACGGCCAAAGCAGTCACCTTCGGCGTCGTCGCCTTCGTCGTCTCGATGGGATCGGCCTTCGCAAGCTTCTTCGCCGGACAAGCGGTACTCGCCGGCAAGAACATCGGCGTGTCGATCACCGATCCGCACGTGCTGCGCGCCGTAGCCGGCGCCGGCTTCTACCTCACCGCCGCGGGCTTGCTCGGCCTCGCCCTCGGCACCATCCTGCGCTCGACCGCCAGCGCGATCTCCACCCTCGTCTCGCTCTTGTTCGTGCTCTTCCTGCTCGCGCAGGCGCTTCCCGACCCGTGGAACAACGACGTCGCGAAGTACCTGCCCGGCCGGGCGGGCACCGCATTGTTCACGGTGCGACCCGACTCGAACCTGCTCTCACCCGGAACAGCACTCATCGTTCTCATCGCCTGGCTCGTCGCCGCCTACGCGCTCGCCGCGGTCCTCCTCGCCCGCCGCGACGCGTAAGCCGGCGCTGACAGCCACTCACCAGGAGCCCGCACCATGGATCACCTCTTCCTCGTCTCGAACCCATTCGTGATCGCCGCCGTTCGATCCGGCGGGAGACGGATCGTTCGGTGGATCGTCCTGCTGCTCATCGTGGCCGCGGCCTGCTACGTCGCGGTCCGCATCTCCCGGCGGCGTCACGACACGTCCCAAGACGCCGACACCCGCGCCGACGAATGGCCCCGGCGCCCGACCTCGTGAACCGCTGAACCCTCATCCGCAGCGCACCCAGGTTGCGAACGCTTCGATGGCGTCGACGACGGCGAAGCACCTGATCGAAGGGAAGCGATCGAAGTTGTGCTGCCCGCCCGGCAGCTCGGCATACAGAACCGGCCTGGTCGACGTCGACCGGAGTTGCTCGACGAAATGCCGGGCGTCGACGGCCGCAGTCATGGGGTCATGTGTCCCGTGGATGACGAGGAAGGGCGGCGCGTCGGCGCGGACGTCGCCAGGAGCGGCGCGACGGCATTCGGATGTGGAGCCGGGCCGTAGTAGCCGTAGAGGCCGACGGCTGCGCTCACCGAGGTGTCGGCCTCCTCGAAGCCGGGCTGGAACATCGGGTCGTCGGCGGTGAGCGCGCACATGGCGCTCAGGTGCCGCCGGCGGAACCACCGCACACCAGGATCGTGCTCGGGTCGGCTCCGTAGTCGGAAGCGTGAGCGACCACACGATGGCACGCTTGGCGTCGACAAGGTTCTTCGGAAACGCACCAGCAGGGCCCAGCCGGTAGTTGGCGCTGATGCACACCCCCATCCGCGCACCGCACCTGAGCCCTGGAAGTCGAACAGCGCACGACGAAGCTCGCGCGAGCACTCTTCGCGACCGCTGTCGCACGGCGCGACCGACGATCCGCAGCGGCGAGGCGCACTCGTCCGGCGCTCCCCGCGTCACCGATGCCGGCCGCGAGTGCACTGTCGAGGACGGGGGCCGCCCGTGCCGCCCGCTCGATGACGACGACCGACCCGGCGCAGGTACACACGGCGACGCAGCCCGACCCAGCCGAGCGGCGAGGCGATGTCGCCCTGGGCTGCGGCCAGTGCCGTGACTGCCAACAACCAGTACACGACCGCGGGATCGTTGGCGGCAGGCACGCGGTCCCCGTGTCGGCCATGGCCGCAACGACAGCGCGATCGCTGCCGCGGGTACCAACATGCTCACGAGAAAGCCAACGGGCGTAGACCGATTCACCTACCCGTGACGGCGGCGCCGAACACTCGGCCCGGTGACGTCGATGGCTGAACGCGATCGTCTGACAGCACCGCCGACGTCCGCGACAGTCGCACCATGTCGCACCTGAACGGAAAAGTCGTGATCGTCACGGGCGCCGGCGGTGGCTTCGGCCGGCTGATCGCACAGATGGCGGCCACGCGCGGTGCCTCGGTGGTCGTCTCGGACATCGACGCCGGCGCCGCGCAGTCCACCGCGAAGCAGATCGCCGACGAGGGCGGCTCGGGGGCCGCGATCGGCGCGGACGTCGTCAGCAGAGCAGACATGGATCGCGTCGCCGCACTCGCGATCGAACAGTTCGGCGCGATCGACGTACTCGTCAACAACGCGGGAGTGATGCCGCTCGCGTTCTTCTCCGATCACGTCGAAGCGTGGCAGGCGTGGGATCGCGCCATCGACATCAACGTCAAGGGCGTCGTCAACGGCATCACCGCGGTGTACGACCAGATGATCGCCCAGGGTCGCGGCCACATCGTCAACATCTCGTCGATCTACGGCAATCAAGGCACGGCGGGCTCCGGCGTGTACAGCGCGACGAAGGCCGCCGTCGCAGTGCTGTCGGACGCCCTGCGGGTCGAGGCGCAGGGCAAGATCAAGGTGAGTGTCGTGCGGCCGACAGGAGTGCTCGGCACGAACCTCGCCGCGGGCGTCGTGAATCCCGCGGCGATCGTCGGACTCACGGGGCAGAACGTGCTGCAGTTCGGTGAGCGTGTCCAGGCTTGGATGGAGGGTTCGCTGCCGCCGGAACAGCAGGACCCGGACGATGTCCGCTACTGGACGCTCAGCCCGGAGGATCTGGCCGAACAAGTCATCGCCGTGATCGACCTTCCGTGGGGCATCACGATCGGCGACATCACCGTACGAGCAACTGGCGAGGACTACATCAACTGAGGCGGCAGCCGCGCGAACGGGCAACCGGTACCGCCGACCCGCCCGTCGCAGGATTCACCCGGTGTGGGTGACGCCCCACGGAGTTGATTCGGCCGATGCTCGCCGCCAGAGTCGGAGGTGCCGGGGTGCGATCGAATCCTGACCGTCGTTGGAAGCCGCGAACCGCGGGGGTGATCCCGGTGAGCGTGCTGTTGGTCGTGCTGACCGCAGCGTGCAGCAGTGGTGGGACGAGCAGCGTCGAGGCTGCGCAGGCTCGCGTCTCGAAGGCGGAGACGGCCGTGTCCGACGCACAGGCGACCGTGGACAAGACGACCAAGCAGTTCTGCGGCGACACCAAGGACTACATCGCTGCGCTCGACCGCTACGGCAAGGTGTTCGACAACTCCGCGGCAACCGTCGGCGACGTCAAGACCGGCGGTGCCGACCTCGAGAATCCGCGGGCATCGGTTTCGTCGAGCGCGCAGGCTGTCACTGGGGCCCGTGACGATCTGGGAAAGGCGAAACAGGATCTGGCCGCCGCGCAGGCTGCGCTCGTCGCCGCTCAGGCCTCGGCCGCGAGCGCCACGGTTCCGCCGACGACTGCACCCAGCACGACGACGACGGCACCACTCGTGGCCCCTGCGACAGTCGACCGCGTGAAGCGAGCCGAATCCGACCTGACTGCAGCGACCCAAGGAGTCACCGATCAGACCCCCCTCGCCGAGGCCACCGTTCAGGTCAACGCCGCCGCGTTCGCGCTCGAAGCGACCTGGCTCCAGCTGTTCAACGAAGCAGGCTGTCTGACCGCCGAGGAGCAACAGAAGGCGGCCACCGCGATCCACGACTACACGGTCGCTGTGCAAACCGACCTGCGCACTGCCGGCTACTACTCCGATGAGATCGACGGTGTCTACGGACCGTCCACAGCGGCGGCGGTCCAGCAGTTGCAGACTTCCAACGGCCTGCCACCGACGGGTTGGGTCGACCGCGCCACCGGCGCCGCGCTCGACGCGGCGCTGGCTGCGAAGGGGGGCGCCGCCGCTACGCAGGCGCTGACCCACACCGCGGCGGTGCAATCAGCACTCGAGCTCGCGGGGTACTGGACCGGACCAGTCGACGGTCAGTGGACTCCTGAGCTGACCGACGCACTGATGCGCTTCCAGACCGCCCTCGGCGTTCCGCCCACCGGCGCGGTCGATGCCGCGACGCTCGCCGCCCTGGAGCAGGCGATTGCGCAGGGGAAGGCGGCCGCCACGTCGACGACCACGGCACCGGCGTCCTCCGGGCCAACCACCACCAGCCCGACCGCAACCACCTCAGCGGTGAACTGACCGGCGCCGTTGTCCGGGTTGGTACGGTTGATGCCTCGGAGACGTCCGGGAAACGGGTGGGTGGGAGTCCCATGGGCTGGAGAGCGTCGGTACGGTGTCGGCGGTTGTGGCACTGTTGCTGAGCTGCGCTCCGAGGAACTGCAGCGACGGCTTGATCCGCCGTTGGTGGATCCTCGGCGTGCTCTGCGTGAGCCTTGTCGTCGTCGGCCTCGACGACACGATCGTCAACGTGGCGCTGCCGACGCTGGTCGACGACCTCAATGCCACGGCGAGCCAGCAGCAGTGGATCGTCGACGCCTACACGATCGTCTTCGCCGGCTTCCTCCTCATCGCCGGGAACACTGGTGACCGCCTGGGCCGCAAACCGGTCCTCGCTCGTCGGGCTGGTCATCTTCGGTGCCGGTTCATTGGCGTGCTCGCAGGCGTCGACCGCGGAGCAGGTCATCGCGATGCCGGGCCGTCAGGGCTTCGGCGCCGCGTTCATCATGCCGTCGACGCTGTCGATCCTCACCAACGTCTTCGCCGACGCGGCAGGAGCGCCGCAAGGCGATCGCCATCTGGGCCGGGGTGTCAGGCCTCGGTGTCGCGATCGGGCCGCTCGCCGGCGGCTGGTTGCTCGAGCACTACTGGTGGGGTTCGATCTTCCTCGTCAACGTCCCGTTGATCATCATCGCGGTCATCGCGGTCGTCGCCTTGGTGCCCAACACCCGGGACGAGAACGCAGCGGCACTCGACCTCGTCGGCACCGTCCTGTCGACGAGCGGCCTGATCCTGCTGCTCTACGGCATCATCGAAGGCCCGGGCCGGGGTTGGTCGGACCCGGTCATCGTCGGGGCCTTCGCTGTCGGCAGTCGTCCTGCTGGTCTCGTTCGGGTTCTGGGAGCGCCACAGCGACCATCCCCTGCTCGACATCCGGATCTTCGCCAACCCGCGATTCTCCGCCGCGTCCGTGGCGGTGACGCTGGTGTTCTTCGCCATGTTCGGTGCCTTGTTCTTCGTCTCGCAGTACCTGCAGTTCGTCCTGGGCTACAGCGCCCTCGAGTCCGGCGTCCGGCTCTTGCCGCTCGCGGTGTCCCTCATGATCGCCGCGCCGCTGTCCGCGAAGCTCGTCGGTGCCGTCGGCACCAAGCTCGTCGTGGCGGCCGGCCTGGCGACGGTAGCCACGTCGCTCATCGTCCTGTCCTTCGCAGACGTCGACTCCGGCTACGGGCCCGTCGCCGCGACCCTGGTCCTCGTCGGCGCCGGGATGGGCCTGGCGATGGCACCGGCGACCGACTCGATCATGGGGTCCCTGCCACCCGAGCGAGCCGGGGTCGGCTCAGCGGTCAACGACACGACCCGTGAGATCGGCGGGGCACTGGGCGTCGCCATCCTCGGGTCGATCACGTCGGCGGCCTACGCCGCGTCGATCACCGGGACCGACGCCTACAGGACCGTCGCCCAGGCGTCGCCGGACGCGGCCGACGGCGATGCGGGACTCGATCGGCGGCGCGTCCGCCATCGCGGCACAGGCGCCGGCGCAGTTCGCCGGGGCGATCACCTCGGCGGCGAACGCGGCGTTCATCGACGCGCTCGGCAGGACGACGATCGTCGCTGCGGTCGTCGCGCTCGGCGGAGCGGTCGTCGCGGTGATCTGGCTGCCGGCCCGGGCGGACGTCTCGGATCTCGAACTGGATCTCGGAATGGACGAGGCCGGCAGCGTCGAGCTGGTCGTCGACGCAGCCCGCTCCATGCCGTCGCTGTCCGGGGCCGGGCGGGCCACCCTGCAGTTGCTCGCCGAGGCGGGGATGTCGTCGCTGTCCTACGCCGCGATCTCCGCCCGTTCCGGAGTGCCGACCGCGACGCTCGCAGCGCCACTGGACCTCCAAGGTCGACGCGGTCGAGGGCGCGCTCGTCGAGTTGTTCGGGCGCCGGCCGATCCCTGAGACCGGTGACCTCCGCGGCGACCTCGACCGCTACCTGTCCGCGCAGGGTGCCCTGCTCGCGGACCCCGGGGCCCCGGGCGGTGGTCGGAACCCTCATCAAGGAGAGCGCCGCGGATCCCGACCTCGGCGACGAGCTACGGTCCCGCCTCGTGCAGCCGCGCCTCGACCGGCTCGCGGCCGGTTCGAGGCCGCCAAAGTAGCCGGTGAGATCCCGCCCGACACGAATGTCGTCGCGGCAGCTGAGCTCGTCGAAGGCGGCCTGTTCTACCGGGCTGCTGATCTGGGGTGAGCGCTACACGCTCGACCCAGTCGTCGAAGTGCTCGGCTCCGGTCGTCGTTGACCACCGTCGGTCGAGGTGTCGGCCGACCGGTCACTTCGACGAGTGGCGGACGAAGGGACCGTCGCGCCGACGATCTCGCGATGACCACCACCACTGGAGGGCTCGTCTGATCGAGCCCGACTTCTGGCGTCAGCCGCTCGACGCGTAAGGATGGCCGAGTTCATCGAACTGCGCGAGGCCGAGCCGTTCACGGCCGTGTCGTTCGAGAACCTCATGAGCGGCGAGACGGAGCACTTCCAGGTCGTGACCCGCTACGCGGAGGTCGTCGAGATCAGCAAGCGCCCGAAGGAGTTCTGCTCCGGAAAGGGTGCGGTGTCGATTCCCGACCTGCCCGCGGAGGCCCTCGACTTCTTCGGCTCGTTCATCAACATGGACGACCCGTGGCACGTGCGCGAACGCGGCATCGTCGCCCGCTCGTTCACGCCGCGCCAGTTCCAGAGCGTCCTCGACTCGGTCGAGACGATCTGCGCCGAGGTCATCGACGGCTTCTGCGGCGAGGGTGAGGTCGACCTGGTCAAAGTCATGTCGCAACCGTTCCCGCTCCTCGTCATCTGCGACATGATGGGCATCCCGCGGGAGCGAGTTCGGCACGGTGTTGCGGGCCACGAACGTCATCCTCGGGGCCGGCGACCCCGAATTCCTGGGTGACGGCGATCCGATGACCGCAATCTTCGAAGCGGGGATGAGCCTCACCACACTCATGAACGACATCGCCGAAGAACGTCGCGAAACCCGACCGACGACCTCACCTCGAAGCTGGTTCACAACGACCTCGGTGAGGACATGCTCGCCCCGAACGAGATCGCACCCTTCTTCATCCTCCTGGCCGTCGCGGGAAATGACACCACCCGCACCGCGATCAGCCACGGAATGCACCTGCTGTCGCAGAACCCCGAGCAACGGCGGATCTGGCAGGACGATCTCGACGCGGTCACGCCCACCGCGGTCGAGGAGATCGTGCGCGTCGCGTCGCCCGTGACATTCATGCGACGGACGGCCACGGCAGACGTGACCATCTCGGGCCACGACTTCGACGAGGGCGACAAAGTGGTCCTGCTCTACGGCGTGGCCAACCGTGATCCTCGCGTGTTCGTCGATCCCGAGAATTCGACGTGCTGCGAGACCCGAATCCGCACGTCGGTTTCGGCGGACCCGGGCCGCACTTCTGTCTCGGCGCGGACTTGGCGCGTCGAGAGGTGTCGGTCGCCTTTCGTCAGCTCCTGGCCCGCCTCCCCGACATCGAGGTGACGGGCGACCCCGTTCCGCTGGAGTCGATGGGCATTCCGCTGGTCGGTGGCATCAAACGCCTTCCCGTCCGCTTCACCCCGACGACCCCGGTTGGAACTTGACCTGACAACCAGAGCTCGCCGTATTCGGTTTCGAGCGTCATCGACTCGTCGACGTTGGACGTGCGCGCCTCGACGATCGAACGAACTCCATGCGAGCTCTTGTCAGCGGTGTTCGGGGTTGGGGAAGTCGAAGCGGCATCCGGCGTCCCACTCGGACCGTTGATTGCCGTGGGCGGGAATACCGCCGGCCTCCTTGACGACGCGAGCGAGGTGCAGCAGGTTCCATGTCATGAAGGTCGTGTTCCGATTGGTGAAGTCGTTCTCGGGGCCGCCGATCCAGGGTCGAGATTGCGACCGGCCCGGCCCCGCCTCGCCGATCCAGCCGGCGTCCGCTTGTGGCGGAACGACGTACCCGAGGTGCTGCAGCGAGTAGAGGATGCTCATGGCGCAATGCTTCACGCCGTCCTCGTTCCCCGTGACGAGGCAACCCGCGACACGGCCGTAGTACGCGTACCTCGTTCCTGCCTCGTTCAACAAGTGCGAGTTTCCGTAGAGCCGTTCGACGACCTGGGTGGCCACCGAGGACTTCTCGCCCAGCCAGATCGGAGTGCACACGACAAGAATGTCGGCGGCCATCACTTGCTCGTGTATCAACGGCCAGTCATCGTGGTCCCAACCGTGCTCGGTCATGTCCGGCCACACACCGGTCGCGATGTCGTGATCCATGGCACGGACTTCGTCGACTGCCACGCCTTGCCGCGAACATGATCTCGCCCGAGATGTCGATCAGGCCTTGGGTGTGGGACTGCTCCGGCGAGCGCTTCAACGTGCAGTTGACGAACAGTGCCCGTAGGGCGCTGAAGTCCCACTCCGTTTGGCGGCACAGCTCTTCCTGTTTGGCCGACAGTGTCATCCCCGACCTGCTCCTCTCGCCCTCAGGAATGCCTGTCTCGGTCGACGACGTCGCGTTACACATCAATCAACGCGTCGGTTGCCCACCGTGGACCGCGCACCGGGACCCGGCCAGCCGAGGCGCGCCCGTCAGCCCCGGCTCATCTGCGAGTCGTCGGCTGACGCCAATGGAGTTCCAGCCGACCTCTATTGCTGAAACAGAACGACCTTCGACGAGACTGAGAGAGCATGTTCAAGCGAAAGTCCGACGCCGCTCGATCCGCCCCTCCACCAGGACGAGGACGAGTGGCGTGACCAGCTACCCCCGCCCAGTTCGATGTTCTCCGCAAAGCCGGCACCGAACCGCGCCTTCACCGGTGAGTACTGGGACTGCCATGACGACGGCACCTATCACTGCGCGGGCTGCGGCACTGCGCTCTTCGCCTCGGACTCCAAGTTCGATTCCGGCACGGGTTGGCCGAGCTTCTCCGAGCCCGCAGTGGCCGACGCAGTGACGCTGCACCGCGATCGTGGCCATTTCATGGTCCGCACCGAGGTTCGCTGTCGGACCTGCGGCGGCCACCTCGGTCACGTGTTCCGCGACGGTCCAGCACCGACACGCGACCGGTACTGCATCAACTCCTGCGCGTTGCGACTCGAGCAGTCAGACGATCGAACCTGACGGCGCGCCGCGATTGCAGGGGGCGAAGTGAACCGCAGCTGTGCCGGGTTCAGGCGATGAGGAGGTCGCCGATCACAGCCGACTCGAGCCCGCTCCAGAACGCATCACGGCTGGGTTCGGCGCACCGAGCAACGCCTGGTCGTCACGGAGGCTGTGCCCTGCCCTCTGCTCGGCGTCCGGTCGGCTCGCTGCCCACCCCGATACTCCCGACGGACACGATCGTCCACGTATGACCTCGGGCCGGCGCAAGAAGGGCTTCGAAGAAACCGTCGGCACAGTCCCACGGAACGAGGCCGGTTCGCGAGTCCGGGCTCCGATCGCCGGCGAGTCGTGCTCGGTCAGCGAAGGCTCAGTCGACAAGGAGTGCTCGCGACCATCAGGCGAGTCGTCGCGAGTGACCCGAGCCGACGACGTCCGCAGCGTCACTCGTGTCGAACTGGAACACGGCGTACGTACGCGCACTGCCGCACGTACGAGCCGAGATGGGATCCTGCCAGATAGATGGACGGTCGAGCAAGCCATCGCCGTCGCTCGCTCGGACGGTCGACTGACCTGGTGGCACGTCACGGCGCGTGCCCACGACCAACGGCTGACGCTGACCCGACGCGGTCCCCGTGGAACCGGATCGCGGAGGGCGCGTCGAGCCGGTGACGGCCCCGATATTCAGTACGGTCAGCGCGTCGCCGAGCGCAGCCCGGATCCGGCCTCCGGCCTAGGCCGGGCATCGCGCACGGTCGTACGGTGCGCTCCGACAGCTGAAAGCTACCGCTGGACATCAGACCGCCTCGTCTGGATCTACCGTCGATGTCGCCACCAGCGGTCCCCTCGTTCATGCTCGTGGTTTCCCTTCGTGGTCTGCCCGATCGGTGAGCAGGTCGAGATCGGTAGCGCTGAGGACGAGGTCGCCGGCTTTCACGTTCTCCTCGAGGTGCACGACGCTGGACGTGCCGGGGATCAGCAGGATGTTGTCCCGGTGAGCGAGCAACCAGGCCAGACCGACCTGGGCCGGCGTCGCGCCGAGCCGATCGGCGAGGTCGACCACGGCGGGGTCCGACGTCACTTTCGGCATTCCGGGGAACGCGGATCCGAGCGGGAAGTACGGGACGTACGCGATCCCTTCGGCGTCGCAGCGATCGAGCACCGAGGCATCGCGCTGGTCGAGAAGGCTGAAGGCGTTCTGCACACAGACGACTCCGACTGCCTCGATCGCCTGATCGACCTCCGCGAGCGACGCGGTGGACACACCGATGCCGGCGATCTTGCCCTCGTCGCGCAGAGCCGCCATCACCGCGAGCTGGTCCTCGTACGACACCCGCTGATCGGGCGGCAGCTCGTCGTGCTCGGGGATCAGGCGGAGGTTGACGGCCCCAGGCACTCGATGGCGAGGGAGCGCAGGTTGTCCTCGACGCCGCTGCGCAGCTCTTCGGGTCGCTGCGCCGGAAGCCACGCACCCTTGTCGTCCCTTCGGCCGCCGACCTTGGAGACCAGGACAAGTCGCTCCGGGTACGGGTGGAGCGCCTCCCGGATCAATGCGTTGGCCACGTCGGGTCCGTAGTACTGCGACGTGTCGATGTGGTCGACACCAAGCTCGACGGCACGCCGCAACACGGCCACCGCGGCGTCGTGATCGCGGGCGGACCGAACACACCCGGCCCAGGAAGCTGCATCGCTGCCGAACCCGATGCGATTGACGGTGTGCGGACCGAGCGAGGCGCGTGACATGCACCCATGCTCCCCCGGATCGCCTGTCCAGGCGACTCGAGCGCAGCTCCGCCGACCGAGGATCGCCCCTAGCCGCAGCCGAGTCGGGATCTCGCGCGGCAGCTGGCGAACGAAAGCATCAGCATTTCGAAGGTCACGAGCAACCCGACTACCGGTGAGGGCGACTGGCCGGCTGGACTGGTGTCGCACTCAGGCGGGGTCGATGAGAGCGGTCACCTTGTTGTGATGGAGGTGTGGGACACGCCGGAACATCAGGCGCGGTTCATGGAAAGTCGGCTGGGCGAAGCGCTCGCCAAGGGCGGGATCACAGAACCACCGACGAGCGTCACCTGGATCGAGCTGATCGCGGACCACCACCCCGGCGACTGAAGCCTCCGGACAAGGACGAACGTCGAACCGGCGTGCATAACCCACACGAGGTGTAGGTAATGCACGCCGAATCCTCAAACGACGACCCACTGTCGTCCGTCGATCAGCTCTCGAACGGCATCGAGATGCCCAGCGTGCGTGGCGGTCTCCACGATCATGTGGAGCAGGATGACTCGGAGGCTCGGGAAGTCACGGCCCCACTCCTTCCACCGCGGATCGTGCCACCGGGGCGAGGCATCGATCGGCGTCGAGCGAATGAGCTCGTTGGCGAGCGCGATTTCTGCGCGATAGGCGTCGAGCACGGCCGCGGCCGGCTCGTCGGCGCCCACGGCCCAGTCGCCTCCCGGATCTGTCGGGAAGTAGCTCGTGGACTCGCCGCCGACGACGCAGCGAAACCAGTAGCGCTCGTCGGCAAGGGTGAGATGCCGCACAAGGCCGAGACACGTCCACGTCGACGGCAGCACCGGTCGACGGAGGTCGGCGTCAGCGAGGCCCTCGAGCGTGTGGAAGATGTGGTTGCGCTGCGAGTCGAGAACGCGAGCAGGACGACTGTCTCGTCGTTCATGCAGGTCCGAACCAGCCGGTACACGCGAGCCGCGACACCATCGGCAAGGTCGACGTCGGACAGCGACATCCGCGGACCCTAGCGTCGCTTGGTACGCGCCAATCGGTTACGCGGTGGAACGACATGATCCGACACCGCCGTAGCGTGCTGGTCGTGGAGTCGGGTAACAGTTGCACTGCGTCGGATCCTGAGGGAGTTTCGATTCAGCGGGTCCAGCCATATCAGGCCCGCAAGACCTACCTGTGTCCGGGGTGCAACCAGGAGATCCCGCCCGGCCTCGGACACCTCGTCGTGGTACCGGGGGCCGATCCCGACGACCGCCGACACTGGCATCACGCCTGCTGGTCGATGCGCCATCGCCGCCGTCCAGGGCGCTGAAGGCTGAAGTCGCGCCGTCGCAATCGAACGGTGCGTATCGCGGATGCACTTCGGCTAGGTCCTCAACCCGTATTCGCTGCCCGGGCAATCCGCTCGATCAGTGCGCGCTGAGCATCCCAGAATGCGCTGTCACGGCCATGCAGCGGCAAGCTGTCTGCGTCGACTCCAACGGCGCCATCGAGCCCTTCCCGCAAGATGTCGGCATGCCCAACATGCCGAGTCGAATCGGACAGGCGATGCACCATCACGTTGAACAACGGCACCTCTTCATCCCACCACGGCACATAGCCGCGCGCGTCGAGGTCAAGGGCGTCGATCGTGGCGTCCGTGTGGATCCATACACGCCGATACAGATCGAGCACCTCGGCCCGTGTCTCGTGTTCCGTCGCCCAGTGATCAGTGCCGAACGTTGCCAGGTCATCCCAACGCGGTAGCGACTCGGCGAAACGGTCGGTCGAAGACGTCGCCGAAGTACCGCGGGTCCGAGATTGCGTTGTGCTTGACCAGTCCGAGCAGATTCGTCCCGGTCGCGGTCAACGGACGACGGACGTCGTACTCCGACAGGCCGTCGAGCTTCCACACGAGCGCCTCGCGTACCGTGCGGCAGCTTGCGATGAAGGTGCGCCTTGGCGGCTTCTTCGATCACGCCACCAGACTGTCAGCAAGACACGTCGCGCGATCGAAGCCTCTGCGTCTGGCGCTTCCCGGCGAGACCTCGATGCGGGGGGCTCGCGGTGCGAGGAGGTAGCGGGTCCGCGGGCTTGGATCGTCGCAAACTGTTTCGTCGGATACGGCCTGTGCTTGTTACGTCGCCCGCGCCTGACGGAGCTCTTCGATGACGGCGCGTCGCTGCTCGTTCAAGCGCTTCGAGGTAGGTCGAACCCCCACGGCGCGTGGCCATTTCGAGGTGATGGGACAAGCGCCGTTGGACATCGAATGCGGTCGGACGGTTGACCTCGGCCGGCCACTGCGGACGAAGCAGTTGTGCGGCCGTTCCCTCCGTCCACGACGTGATGCTTTCGAGGAACTCGATCCCTGAGGACGGTGCACCGTCTGTGGTCCATGCCGCCCACGCCGTCGCGGGTCCTTTCCTGGGAGCGGAAGGCTTGCGGGCCTTCGAGGTCGCCAACGCGAGACGCGCTCGCGCCGTGTCGTCGTCGGAGCGGACGACGCTGGAGAACGGAACGAAGGACATGACGATCCTCTCTGTGAGGTTCAGAAGAGGCGACATGCCTGCGGGGCGGCAACCACGAACGGTCGTCCTGCCAACCAAGCGTCCCTTCAGGACAACTCCAACTGTACCGCCTCCACAGCGAGCTCGACCCACCAGGACACGAACCGCATCCGTTGTCCTTCGACAAGTCGGCAACGCGACCGTCGCGACGCGATTCACCGTCGTACCCTCGCGCCGTGAGCACCGAAGCCAAGCCATTGCTACGCGGCTGGCTGCACCTCGCGTGCTTCTTCCTCGCCGTGCCCATCGCCGTCGCCATCGTGTTCTCCGCCACATCAGCGACGGCTCGGGTTGCGGCCGTGGTCTATGGCGTGGGGGTCGTCGCCCTGTTTGGCGTGAGCGGGTTCTACCACCGCGGCCGCTGGTCGCCGGTCTGGCGCTCGCGCATGCAGCGCCTGGACCACACGACGATCTTCGTGACGATCGCCGTCAGCTACACGCCGATCTGCCTGCTCGTCCTGCAGGGTTGGCTCTCGGTTGCGATGCTTGCCGTCGCGTGGACGGGCGCCGCGGTCGGCGGCATCCTCGCCTGGACCAGCAGCCGTCGCGTCGAGGGCATCCGATTCGGGCTGTACATCGCCCTCGGCTGGGCCGCCGTTGTCGCCGCTCCGCAGCTCGTCGGCAACCTGACCGTGGCCCAACTAACGCTCATCGCGGTTGGCGGTGTCCTCTTCACTATCGGCGCCATCTTCCTGGCGAGCCACTGGCCTGACCCGTTCCCTCGGGTGTTCGGCTACCACGAGATCTGGCATCTGCTGGTCGTTGCGGCCGTCGCATGCCACATGGTGGCCATCGCCTCGGTGATCCACGGCACCAGCGCCACCTGACGCCGCTCACGACAACGCGACTTTTACGTCGGGCGGATACGCAGCAGTGCGAGCCCGCGCTCCACGTCGCCGAGGTGGTGCAGCGAGTCGTGCAGAGCGTGTTCCAGCAACCGTCGAACATCGCTTCGTGACTCGCCAATCGTGAGACCACGGGACCACGTGTCGCTTCCACCATCGTCGGCGAGCAGCGCGAGTCGGACCGCTTGTGCCTCTAGTGCCTCGACAACATCATCGAGATCGGCGTCGCCATACGTCAGCGCTGCGGACTCGATCAGGTCGTCCCCCTCGATTGCCGGGTACGACGGCTCATCGACGATCAGCGCCTGTTCGACACCGAATGCGTGCAATGCCGTGATATCGCGACTGTGCGCGGCGTACTCGATCGCGGACCAGACCTCCGGTGCCGGTCGGACGCGGAGTTCGGGTCCGCTGCTCGCGAGCAGCGTCCGCCACCGCGGCCCCAGCGCCCGAATCTCATCGAGCAAGACAACATCGTCATACAGAGCACCGTCGAAGCCGCAGGCGTCGCAGTACTCATGGGCCACCGACGCAGAACGTTAGGTGTGACGCAACGACTCGCTCAACGAGCACCGGCGAAAACACGCGCTACACAGCCAGACGAACGTGTGCCACGCTGCGTCCGATTGGCGTCTCCGAATATGACGGCGCTCGACTGAGCGGCCTCTCAAAATGGTTGATGCGAAAGGATCGACGCTCATGCCCGACGACCACATCGGCGACGAAGGCGAGGCCGTAGGCCTCGGCTCAATCGACGGCCGTCACCTGCTGTTGATCGGCGCCGGGCCCGGCCTCGGAGAAGCCGTGGCTCGTCGCTTCGCCGAGGGCGGGTACCGGGTGACCTTGGCCGCTCGCACCACGGACGGCCTCGGCAAGCTCGCCGGCGTGTTGGCTGACACCGGTGCCGAGATCGACACGATCTCGGTGGATGCCAGCGACCCCGAAGGTCTGGGTGCCCGAATGAGTGCGCTCTACCGCGGGGATGGCGCACCGGGGCTCATCGTCTACAACGCGGTCATGGGAACGCCGGACCAATTGCCGAGCTCGAGCGTCGCCCACCTGCAGGCGGCCTATGCGGTCGACGTCATTGGTGCCATCGTCGTCGCACAGGTCGCCGCTCCTGCCATGCGAGCCGCCGGCCTCGGCACCATCATCGTCACCGGAGGCGGTTTCGCCGATCATCCGATCCCGGCCTTGGCGACCATCTCCCTTGGCAAAGCCGCCCTGCGGTCGGCCGCGACGATGCTCGGGGCCGATCTGGAACCAGACGGCATCCGCGTGGCGACGCTCACGATTGCCGGGCAGATCGTTGCAGGCACACCCTTTGACCCGCAGCGCATCGCCGAGCGCTACTGGGAGGTCGTTCATTCAGACGGTCCCTGGCAGGCGGAGTTCCGCTTTACCGGCGAGTAGGCAAGGTTTGAGCGAGCTGCTTCGCAATGGCGCTCCGGCGCATCGCTCAAGCGGTGTGGGTGCGCGGTTCGAGGATGACCACCGGCGTCTCTGTCGACCGCCGGACCGCATACGCGTCGAGCCTCGGATCGACCGCGACCCAGCGCTGCCACAGCCGATCACGCTCCTCCCCCGCCGAAGGCCGTGCGCGCACCAGGCGCGGCTGCTGATGCGCGAATTGAATGACGGCGTCCGGGTGCGCCTCGAGGTTGAGCCACCACGCGGGATGGCCCTCGTCCCAGCCGTTCATCGCGAGCGCGACGAGGTTTGGACCGTCTTCGAGGTAACCGATGATGACGCTGCGCTCTTGTCCGGACTTCCGCCCGATGGTGGTGAGGCGCAGCGCGCCCCAGCCGCGCTTGTTCGACGTGGTCCACAGGAATCGGCCGCCACTGAGTCGGTACAGCGCGCGATGAACGCGCCAAGCCGTGTGCACGAACCACGGCGGCGGATGTTTCGGCGGCCGGTTTGCAGCATTCTTCATAGGCGATGCCTCCCGCACTGGGCGACGGTGCGCTTCCGCCTGTCGAGTCAGCGCTGGGTGCCGTAGCGGAGGTACACGACACCGTTGCCGAACCGGCGTTCCTCGAGTAACTCCAACTGGGCGCGGGCATCACTGGGGAACGCGGGCTTGCCCTGACCCACGAGCACCGGATGAACGAAAAGGTGGGACTCATCGACGAGCTCGGCGTTGAACGCGTGTGCTGCGAGGGTCGACCCGCCGATGGTCAAGTCGCGGGCGGCGGACGTTTTCATGGCGCGGACCGAATCGGGGTCGAAGCGGCGCTCGAGCCGCGTATTGGCGGTCGAGACCGCGGGCAGCGTCGTGGAGTAGACGATCTTGTCTGCCGTTTGCCAGACCCTCGCGAAGTCGGCCATGAGCTCCGACTGAGCGGCCAGGGTGGGGTCGGCCTCCCAAACGGCCATCGTCTCGTACAAGCGGCGTCCATAAAGGTAGGCACCGACGGGGCGCACAAGGTCAGTGATGAAGGTGAAGAAGTCGTCGGCGGGCGCGGTCCAGTCGAACTTGCCGTGCTCGTCCTCGATGTAGCCGTCAAGGGACACATTCGCCACGTAGATCAGCTTGGCCATGCCGCTCCTCAGGCACCCGCGAGACCGCGCCAGGGAGCAAACCTAATTGGTCGCGCGTTTCTGCGACAGGTCCACCCTCCCGAGACCGGCGGCCGCCGTCTCTCAGGCCCCGTACCGATCGAGGACGCGCTCGGCGCGGTCGAGTTGGCGCGGCACGTCGTCGGTGTGATGGTGGATCTGCGCGGACGTGAACCGCAGCGCGTGGTGGGCGACGTACGCCCGAAGCACGCGCAGTTCGATACCGGTGGCCTCGACGACGTCCCAGATCGGTTGGTCGTGCCCGTCGAGGTCGTACGCGAAGGTGACGAGATCGAAGCGATGATCGCCGGCGCACGCGCCGTCCCAGTCGATGATCCCGGTGAGCGCGCCGTCGTCTCCGGCGAGGATGTTGTCGGTGTGCAGGTCCAGGTGCACGAGTCCGTCGGTCGGGAACCACGCGGGGTCGGCGTCGGCGCCGACGGCTTCCACTCGGTCGAGCACCGCCGCGCTGCGTCGACCCCCGGTGCGCAGCGGCTCGTGCCTCGCCCATCCGTCAACGCCGACCGTGAGCGTGTGCACGACGGACGTACCCCAGGGGTGCATGTCCGGCGCCGGCAGCGGACACGCGACACCGGCCTGGGCGGCGACGCACTCGACCACCTGGTCCACCATCGTCGGTGACGGGTTGCGCACCGACGCACCTGGCAGGACCTGTTGCGCCGACAGCGTCCAGCCGTCGACGACGAGTACGTGTGGGTACTCGGGCACCGGGACACCGCGTGATCGGAGCTCGTCGAGGGCGGGGAGCAGGACCGCATAGCGGTCGGCGACGGTCTCGTCCGGGAACCACTTGAGCACCACGTGCGCGCCGTCCGGCGCCGTCGCGAACCACGCACCCTCGTCGGACTCACCGGCCTCGGCACGAGCGCCGAGCTCGAAGCCCAGCTCGCGCAGCCGTGCGCGGTTCACATCGTCAGGCCGCTAGGTCTCGGCGCGTCCTCTGGCGATGCTGTGCTTGCCGACTCCGGCAACGGCCCATGCAGCACTGCAGACGATGAACTGACTGATCCACCACATCCCGATCGAGGTGTGGTGTCCCGAAAGCGGACAGCTGATCGTCATCGCCATCGAGAGCCCGCCGACGACACTCGCCCAGGTCAGCGCGTTGGCACGACGTCGGCTGGCCGTGATGGCGGCACCGCCCCAAGCGACCATCAATGCGAACCCGAGCAGTGTCGCGATGAGGGGCTCGGGCGCGTTGGGATTCGCCGGCGGAGGCTCGACGGCGAGGCAGAAGGCGGCAACCGCAGGACCGACGAGCCCGGCGAACACTGCCCACGCGACCGGGAGCATTCCGATCGTGTCGCGTGGCGTACGAGGACGCTGGGATTCCTCGGGACGGAGGCGGTGAATCGATGGCAGCTCGGCGAGGTCGACGTCGTGATCAGGTCTGATCGTCACGCACCGGAGGATACGCGAGGCGTCATGTCCCGTGTGCACGGATGCAGCGGACCTCGGCGCGCGTTCGCATGTACCTATCCGCTGAGCGCCGTCCCATTGCCTCGGGTCGACGGACGCTAGGAAGGGAGAGTGGGCGCCGCCACGATCGAAGCACCCGTCGCTACCGACGACGCGATCGCGGATGTCGCTCGGGTGCTCGTGGACAGCGGCCGAGTGGTGCCCGGCTTGTCGGTCGACGACGACGGGCGCGCCCGCTCGTGGTGGTGGCCTCTGCCCACGGCGACTCAACGAGGACTGATCGCATCGATCGTGAGCGATCCCTCGCCCGACGGACAACGAGCGGCGGCACACCAGCTCGAGCAGGCGGTCGACGAGCTCGTGCGCGCTCGTCTCGCGACCGTCCCGGTTCCTCGACTTCGCGGCCGCCCGTCGCGGGCGACGGCGTGGTTTCGTTCGCTGACATCGTCGGACCCATGGCTTCCGACAACGTTCGACGTCGACGAAGCGCTCGCTCGCTCTCGCGACCGCGGCGAGCGGGTGGGTGCGGTCGGGCGCGGTGGTCGGCGGGCGCGTGCGGCTCTGCCTGCGGATCCACGAACCCGAACCTGCGCCCAAACGACGGAAGCGTTCGTGGCGCGTCGAGCTGCTCGCTCAGGACCGTGATGAGCCGAGCATGGTCGTCCCGTTGCAACACGTGTGGGACCGGCGCACCCCGTTCGGTCCGTCGATGATCCAAGAGACGCTCACCGGCCTCGGTCGGATGGCGCGCCTCGCGCCGGAGCTGGCGAGCGCGCTCGACGAGGCAGCGCCGACGCACGCTGACGGTCGACGACCGCACCGTTGTGACGGTGCTGCGCGACCGCGCGGTCGCTCTCGACGAAGCCGGCATCGGGCTGCTGCTCCCGGCGTGGTGGACGCGCCGACCCCGGCTCGGACTGCGTGCGCGCGTCCGTTCCGCGCCGAAGGCGGTTACGAAGGGCGGCGTCGGGCTGAATGCGATCGTCGCTTTCGAGTGGGAGGCGGCGCTGGGCGACGAGCCGTTGACCGCAGCTGACCTGAAGGCGTTGCAACAAGCGGCCGACGCGAAGCAGTCGCTGGTTCGCGTGCGCGGTCAGTGGGTCGAACTCGACCCCGGCCGCATCGACACGCTGCTGCACACGGTCGGCACACGAGACACGGCGAGCGCCTCACAGCTCCTGCGCGCGGGACTCGGTCTCGACGACCTCGATGCGGCGCAGGACGCGGACGTGTTGGGCGTCGACGCGTCCGACATCCAATGGCTGCATTTGCTCCTCGAGGGAGCATTGCACGCGCGAGTCGAACCGATCGCGACACCGCAAGGTTTCGACGGCGAGCTGCGCCCGTACCAGGAACGTGGCGTCGGGTGGTTGTCGTTCCTCGGTGGCCTCGGACTCGGGGCATGTCTGGCCGACGACATGGGCTTGGGCAAGACTCCACAGCTCATCGCGAACGTGCTCGTCGACGCGCTCGAAGCGCCGACCCTGGTGG
Organism: uncultured Acidimicrobiia bacterium; assembly: GCA_963821725.1. Taxonomy (GTDB): domain Bacteria; phylum Actinomycetota; class Acidimicrobiia; order Acidimicrobiales; family JACDCH01; genus DATAES01. Next base: position 34,999 of record CAWGFA010000009.1, on the reverse strand, counting down.
TGTGTCCCGTGTCGGTGTTGGGGAACTGGGAGCGCGAGCTCGCCCGGTTCGCACCCGACCTTCGTGTTCTCTCGCATCACGGCACTGATCGCCATCGCGCCCACCGCACATCGTTCGCTCGTCGAGCGGCAAAGTACGACGTCGTCCTCACGACGTACTCACTTCTTGCCCGCGATCTCGAGCACCTCGGCGCCATCGAGTGGGGACGCGTCGTGTTCGATGAAGCGCAGCAGATCAAGAACCCGATGGCTGCGCAGAGCAAGGCCGCGCAAGCGCTGACCGCGACGCGGAAAGTGGCGCTCACCGGCACGCCCGTCGAGAACCGGCTCACCGAGCTGTGGGCGATCATGCACGTGCTCAACCCAGGTCTGCTCGGGTCCGCGGGCTCGTTCCGTGATCGGTTCGCGCGACCGATCGAGCAGGAGCACGACGAAGAAGTCGCGAGCCTGCTCCGACGCGTCACACAGCCGTTCGTGTTGCGGCGCGTGAAGACCGACCGCACGATCATCAGCGACCTCCCCGACAAGATCGAAACCGTCGACCGGTGCCCCCTCACACGCGAACAGGCGTCGTTGTACCAAGCGGTCGTCGATGACTCTGCTCGACGAGGCGGACCACGCAGAAGGCATCAGCCGGCGGGCAAAGTGCTTGCGGGACTGCTGCGACTCAAGCAGGTGTGCAACCATCCCGCGCACTTCCTCGCCGACGGTTCGCGACTGTCTGGACGATCCGGCAAGCTCACCCGCACCGAAGAGCTGCTCGAGGAGATCCTCGCCGAAGGCGACAAGGTGCTGTGCTTCACCCAGTTCGCGGCGTGGGGCGAGCGATTGCGGCCGTACTTCGAGCACCGCTTCGCCGCCGACGCGTTGTGGCTCCACGGCGGCGTGCGGCGTAAGGCACGCGACGAGATGGTGCAGCGGTTCTCGCGACCGAGGGGCCACAGTTGTTCCTCGTCTCGTTGAAGGCCGGCGGCACCGGACTCAACCTCACCGCCGCCTCACACGTGATTCACCTCGACCGCTGGTGGAATCCGGCCGTCGAAGACCAAGCCACCGATCGCGCCTATCGCATCGGTCAGCAACGCAACGTGCAGGTGCACAAACTCGTCACCACCGGCACGATCGAAGAGCGCATCGACGAGATGATCACGGCCAAGCGCACTCTCGCCGAAAGCATCGTCGGGACCGGTGAAGAGTGGCTCACCGAGCTGAGCACAGACGAGCTGCGCGACCTCGTAACGCTGCGTGACACGGAGTTCGTCTGATGCCGTTCGACCGCGATGACTGGTACCCGTACCCGCCGTCGGTGCCTCGTCCGGCGGTCGGCGGCCTCGCGAGCTCGAAGCAGCGCGGTCGCCCGATGGCCGAGTCCTGGTGGTCGCAGCGCTTCACGTCGGTCCTCGAGTCGTACGGACTCGGTGGACGTATGCAGCGCGGTCGTCGCTACGCCCGCCAAGGCCAAGTGCTCGACCTCGGCGTCGGCTCCGGCGTAATCGCGTCGCACGTACAGGGATCACGGGTGAAGCCCTACGTCGTCACCATCTCGTTGAAGGCACCGACGGCGACGCAATGGGAGAAGATCGACGATGTGATCGCCGCGAAGGTCGGGTTCGCGGCGCGGTTGCTTGCCGGTGACGTTCCGCCTGAGCTCGAAGCGGTTTTTTCGGACGCAGGCGTGCCGCTGTTCCCCACACGGTGGCGCGACCTGAAGACCGACTGCACGTGTCCCGACCGGGAGAACCCCTGCAAGCACATCGCCGCGGTGCTCTATGTCTTCGCGGATCAACTGGACACCGACCCGTGGCTCCTCCTCGAGTGGCGCGGCCGCTCGCGAACAAGTCCTCGAGCAGTTCGGGAGCACGGCCGATGCCGACGCGTCGACGGGTGAGGAGGTGGCGCCGTGGTGGCCGTTCCCTCCGGGTCGATTGCAGCATCTTCACGAAGGCGCAGCGATGGCTGACACCGGTGTCGTCGCACCTGATCCACCCGACGCGGTGCTCGACGCGCTCGAACCGCTCGACGTGTCCATCGGTGCCGGCTCGATCGTCGAGCGAATCCGCCCGCTGTACGCACACATCATCGAACCGCCGGTCGAGTGACCATCCTGCAGCACAGTTTCGAGCATGATCGGGCGGTCATCAGACCGTTCCGACGATCCGCGGGACCGAACCGGTCCTCCTCGGAGCGGTACAGGAGCGTGCCCCATGGACTACAGCCGGCTGTCGATGCCGCTTGGTGAAGCCATCTTCACGCAACGTTCGATTCGGCGCGTGCGGCCTGACCCGATCTCTCTCGACGACATCCAGCTGATCATCGAGGCCGCCGTCTGCGCACCCAACGGCGGCAACCAGCAGATCGGGCGCTTTCTCGTCGTGACCGACCCCGCTGCAATTCGCGCGTTCGCGTCGCTGTACCACGAGGCGTGGTGGGCGAAGCGCCACGACGAAGGGTTCGCCGACCATGCGGCGCTCCCGCAGCGGTTCCATCCGGCGGCTCGGCTGGCGGAGACGATCGGCGATGCGCCCTGCATCGTCTTCGCGTTGGCGCTCCACCATGGCCCCGCCGACTCGGTCATCCCCGCTGTGCAAAATCTCATGCTCGCGGCGCGCGCCATCGGCATCGGCTCCGTCCCCACGACACTTCATCCTTCGGTGATGACGCGCTTCCACACCATGTTCGGCATCCCCGACGATGTCGGTTTTCATTTCTGCGTGCCGCTCGGCTACCCGCAGGGCCACTTCGGTCGGCCGTCTCGCAAGCCGACCTCGCAGACCACATTCCTCGATCGCTGGGACTCGCCGGTGCCATGGACGTGACCCGTCAGGCGTCTCGGACGAGAAACTCGTAGGTGAGGAAGGCGAGGCCGTCACCGATGGTCTGAGTGTTGACGAGGCGCATGGGCTTCTTGTCGCCGGGCTCGCCGAAGAGGCGCTCGCCAGTCCCGAGCACGACCGGAAAGACGACCAACCGCAGCTCGTCGACCAGGTCGTGCTCCATGAGCGTGCGCCCGAGCTGATAGCTGGCGGGGATGACGATTTCTCCGTCTAGCTCCTGCTTCAGCTTCGAGACCTCGGTCACGACATCGCCCTTCAGGACCGTCGAGTTGTTCCAGTCGGGATGTTCGAGGGTGGAGGACACGACGTACTTGGGCATGTTGTTCAACCTGTCCGCGAGCTCGCCGCTCCGGGGTCGCCACCGCACCCCGAAGAACTCGTAGCTCCGCCGACCCAGCAGCCACGCGTCGGCACCCAGCGCCTCGTCGAGCGCGACCTTGTTCCATTGTTCGAGGTCCTTGCCCCCGAACTGGACGAACCAGCCGCCGAGGCTGAAGCCCTCCTCACCGTCCGGGTCCTGGACCACTCCATCGAGCGTGACGTTCTGCGGGCCGCTCATCACGATCTTTCCCATATCGCTTCTCCTCATCGTCGGGTGTTGCTGGAAGTCGCTTCTGTAGGCCCCGTGGCGTCGGGAAACTGGGCGTCCGGCGACGACCTCGTCGTCAAACTCGACGAAGAAGCGGTTACAGCACGACTCGACACTGGTCGAGCGGAACCGTTTGGTCGCGCCCAACGGTCGCGATCAAAGGTGTGGCTACGCCCGACCTCGATGATGTGCCGGCCCGTCTGCGCTGTCGATTCGCGAGAGGTTGTAGGCGCTGTTCACCAATGCCACGTGGCTGAACGCCTGCGGGAAGTTGCCGAGCAGGCGCCGCGACCGAGAGTCGTACTCCTCGGCCAGTAGTCCGACGTCGTTGGCGAGCCCGACCAACCGCGCGAAGAGGGCGCGCGCTTCGTCGACGCGTCCCATCAACGCGAGGTTGTCCACCAGCCAGAACGTGCACGGCAGGAAGACGCCTTCACCGTCGGGAAGCCCGTCTACCGCGGTGTCGGTCGTGTAGCGCATGACGAACCCGTCGATCGTCAGCTCGCGCCGGATCGCGTCGACCGTCCCTTTCATCCGCTCGTCGGTCGCGGGCAGGAAGCCGACAAGCGGCAACATCAGCAACGCAGCGTCGAGATTGCGCGAGCCGTACGCCTGCACGAACGTCTTGCGGTCTTCGTCGTAGGCCTTGGCGCAGACCTCGGCGTGGATCTCGTCGCGAATGCTGCTCCAGTGCGCGATGCGCTGCGCGTCGTTCCCGTCCCCAAACTCCTCAAGGCCTCGCACGACGCGGTCGAACGCCACCCACGCCATGACCTTTGAGTGCGTGAAGTGCCGGCGGGGCCCGCGCACCTCCCAGATGCCGTCGTCGGGCAGCTTCCAACCGGCCTCGAGGAACTCGACCAGGGCAAAGATCAGATCGCGGGGGCTCGCCTCGGGTTCGGCGCCCCCGACCCGACGGGCCTGGTAGAGCGCGTCGATGACCTCTCCGTACACGTCGAGCTGGAACTGCTCGGACGCCGCGTTGCCCATTCGGACGGGCTGGGAGCCCTCGTACCCGGGCAGCCACGGCACCTCCGACTCCGTCAGCCGGCGCTCCCCCGCGGGTCCGTACATGATCTGCAGGTCGGCCGGCTCGCCGGCGGCAGCGCGCAGGAGCCACTGGCGCCAGGCCCTCGCTTCGTCCTTGTAGCCGGCGTGGATCAGCGCGAGAAGGGTGAACGTCGCGTCGCGGAGCCAGCAGAATCGGTAGTCCCAGTTGCGGACGCCTCCGATTTGTTCGGGAAGCGAGGACGTCGGCGCGGCGAGGATCCCACCCGTCGGCGCATACGTGAGTGCCTTCAGTGTGATCAGCGACCGCTGAACCGCCTCGGGCCAGTCGCCGTCGTAGCTCCACTTCTTCGCCCAGTGGTGCCACCACGTCTCCGTACGGTTCAAGGACCGGGTCGCGTTCCGTGGGTGTGGCATGTCGACGTGAGACGGGTACCAGGCGAGGCTGAAGGGAACTTGTTGTCCGCGCCTGACTGTGAACTCGGCGACGGTGGAGTGGCCTTCGCCACGCGTCTCGACCGGTGCGCGCAGCACGAGCGCGTCGGGGCCGCCCACGGCGGTGAGGGCGCCATCGATGTTGCGCACCCAGGGGATGGTCTGGCCGTAGTCGAATCGGATCGTGAGATGCATCCGCATGTGGACGTGACCGCGGACCCCTTCGACGATCCGGATGATGTCGACGGACTCGTCTCGGATCGGCATGAAGTCGATGACCTTTGCCGAGCCCTCGGGCGTGTCGAACTCGGTCTCGAGCACGAGCGTGTGATCGCGGTATCGCCGACGAGCGGCGCGGCCACCGGCAGCCGGCGCGATCTGCCAGCGTCCGTGGTTTTCGTCTCCCAGCAGCGCGGCGAAGCACGCGCCGCTGTCGAACCGAGGCGCGCAGAGCCAGTCGATCGAGCCGTCGTCACCGACGAGCGCGGCGGTCTGTGTGTCGCCGATCATGGCGTACTGCTCGATTCTCGAAGCCATTGCCGGGTATCGCTCCCTCTCCGATTGCGCCGCCGGCGCCGTGTTCTTCGCGCCGGGTCATCGCGACGAACACGAGACGCAGCTCGCTCAGTGCTTTCGCATCGACAGGCCCTTCGTAGGCGAGGACGGCTTCGGAGGATAACCAGGCGCGGTCGCACGACGCGGAGACTCGCCTGGGCGAGCGGGTTGGTGCAGCCCTGGCCAAAGCGAAGATCTGACGCCGTCCGCGGAAACGCTGTTGACAAAGCAGCCGGTCGACCCGACCCTTACGCCTGATGGTCGTCGCACAGCCGACACGAGCGCGGTGACCTGCTGACCGGATCTCGCAGACGCCGATGTTCGAGCTCGACGAGTCGTAAGACATGTTCGTGACCCTCGCGCCCGAGCTCGGAATCAGGACTGGGAGCGCCGGATGACGAATGCGGTCAACGGCGTCGATTGCAAGTCTCGCGTCCGCGCCCGCCTCACTGCGCTGCACCGCGTGTGGGAGCTATGGCGTCGTGTCGCGCGTGACGTGATGGTCGTCGCCCGCCACGTCGCCCTGTACCTCGTCTCCCGCCTCCACGTCCGTCGTCTTCTCGTCCTGCGGAGGACGCGACGGCAGGCCGACCCGCCCCGCCGTCGTGCAACGGCGGCCCAGCACACCCGCGCCGCGATCGAAGAGCTCGGCCCGACGGCCATCAAGCTCGGGCAAATCCTCTCCACCCGCGACGACGTGCTGCCTCCCGGCTGGAAGCGTGAGCTGACGCGACTGCAAGACGCCGCGCCGCTCGTGCCCAAGGCCGCGATCCGCGCCGCGATCGTCGAAGAGCTCGGTCGCCCGCTGCACGAGTTGTTCGACTCGTTCGTCGATGCCCCGCTCGCGTGCGCGTCGATCGGGCAGGCGCACGCGGCGACGCTGCCCGGCGGCATTGATGTCGTCGTGAAGGTACGCCGGCCGGGTGTCGTCGACGAGGTCGAGCTCGACCTGGAGGTGATCACCAGCGTCGTGGCATTGCTGTCACGGTCGTCGCGATACATCCGGTCGCTCGACGCGATGGACCTCGTCGACCAGTTCACGACGACGCTACGACACGAGCTCGACTACGAGCGCGAGGCGAACAACGTCGAACGGTTCGCCGCAAACTTCGCCGGCGATCCCGATATCCGCGTCCCAACTGTCCGCCACGAGCTCAGCACCGCGCGCGTCTTGACGCTCGAACGGCTCCGTGGTCTCAAGATCGACGATCTCGATGCACTCGCGGCGGCAGGCATCGATCGCGTCGCGCTTGCGCAGCGCGCGACATCATTGGTGTTGCGGTCGGTCTTCGAGCATGGCTTCTTCCATGCCGACCCGCACCCCGGGAACTTCTTCATCGAGCCGAGCGGACGCATCGGCCTCATCGACTTCGGCATGATCGGCGAGGTGGACGCGACGACGCGTGCTGCGCTGACGAGCGTGCTCGTCGCGCTCGTGACGAACGACGCGGCGCCACTCGTCGAGGGAACCGGACGCCTCGGCGTCAGTCGCGAGACAACCGACATGGATGCCCTCGCCGCCGACCTCCAGGAACTGATGGCCACGAACCTCTCGAAACCGCTCGGCGAGCTGAACCTCGGCTACGTGCTCTCGGCTGTGCTTTCCGTCGTACGACGGCATCATCTCCGCTTCCCGCCGAATCTTGCACTGCTCGCCAAGACGCTCGGGATGTGCGAAGGGCTCGCGGCGCACCTCGACCCGCAGTTCCGCATGACGGAAGCGATCACGCCGTACGTCGCCCAGTTCCTCACGTCGCCACCGTCGGACACATCGGTCGACTGACGGTATAGGAGCGCGACAGACGCCCCTATGGGGTGCGGCCGATGAACGCCAGCAGCTTGGTCTGGACGTCGGCATCATCGGGGACGAGGACGCGCGGTCCGTACTGGCCGCTCTGGCGCAGCACCTCGTCCATCGGCAGCATCCCTTCGAGCATCACGGCGCACTTGTCCGGGTCCAGCGTCTCGTCCTGGCCGGTGGCTCGGGCGAGATCCCACTCGTGCAGGAAGACGTCGCTGGTGTAGATCATGTCGACCGCTTGCCCGAGCGGCATGCGCCCGATGTGCGGGAGATCGTGCTCGCGGTTGGCAGTGTCAGCGTCGTCGAGCAGTGCCTGCACGGCGTCGGTCTGGGTGCGCCACGCGCCAACCGGGTCGTCGTCGACCGAAGGACCCGCCGGCAGTGTGATCCCTGCCCCTCCCTGGAGGAAGGCGGGGAACCACTCGACGAGGTGGCGCACGACGTCGCGGGCGACCCAGCCCTCCACCGGCGCCGGCTGATCCCACGACTCCGGAGCCGTGCCCTCCACGGTCGTGGTGAACACCGCGGCGATGCGCCGGTGCTCGTCAGTCGGGCTGGTCATCGGAGCTCGGCGATCAGCGCGTCGAGCTTGGCGTAGCCCTCGTTCACGCCGGTCTCCATTCCGCTCGCCAGCCACTGATCGCGGCTCTCGAAGCTGTCCACGAGCGACTGCGCGTGCAGCCGCGTGCGGCCGTCGCCGAGGTCCTCGAACCGCAGCGTCTCGAGCGAGACGCCATCGGGCTGACCGTCGAACGTGAACGTCTGCACGATGCGGTCTTCACCGACCTCGTGGAAGCAACCGTGGAAGCCGTACTCCTCGCCATCGCGCGCGGCGACGTAGCGCCAGCGCCCGCCGGTGGTGGCGTCCCAGTCGATGATCTTGGTCTCCATCCCGTTCGGACCGACCCAGCGGGCGAACACTTCGGGATCGGTGTGGGCTCGCATCAACTGCGCCGGGGTGGCGTCGAAGTCTCTGGTCAGGCGGATGATCGGCACGCTGGGGTCGGCCTCGATCGTGGCCTCGTAGCGGTTGCTGGTGGCGTTCATGACGCTGCTCCTTGCTCTCGGATTCCTGGGTGGTTGGGTTGTTCGTCGCCGCGCATCTCGGCCAGGACGGCGTCGAGGCGCGCGTAGCGCTCCTGGGCCTGCTGGCGGTACCGCTCGATCCACTTCGTCATCAGGTCGAACACCTCCGCTTCGAGATGGCACGGCCGCCGTTGGGCGTCTTTGCTCTGGGTCACCAGGCCGGCATCGGTCAGCACCTTGATGTGCTTGGAGACCGCCTGGACGGAGACGTTGTAGGGATCGGCCAGCTCCCCGACGGTGGCGTCGCCGACGGCGAGGCGGGCCACCATGTCGCGTCTCGTCGGATCGGCAAGAGCGGCGAAGACTCGGGACAGCTGGTCGTCGGACACGGACGACCCTCCTTGCTCAACTAAATGGTTGAATACAACGTATGCGATTACCGTGCCGTTGTCAACCACTTGGTTGAGAAGCAAGGACTCTCCCCGTGGGCGACTTCACAGGAGCCGGAAGTGGAACTCGTCCCCCTCCTGCTCGTGCCGGACCAGGCGCAGGTGTTCCTCGAACGTCTGTCGGTTCGCGGGCGTCACGGTGCAGCGGAGAGCACGTCGAGCTCGGCTCAGAGCATCGAGTGCGTCAATGTGAACGCGATCATCTCGGGTCGATCGGCGGCGGTGATGGCGGTCATCGGACCTCCGTCGCAGTCGTCGCGTCGACCTGAAGGATGGCTTCGAGGTCGATCTCGATGCCGATCTCCCTGGACACGAGCAGTCCGCCGGTCTCCAGGGCAACGTTCCAGGTCACGCCGAAGTCGTCGCGATTGATCGAGGTGCGCGCCGAGAAGACGATCCGATCGCCGCCCCAAGGGTCGGCGACGAAGCCGAGGTACTCGACGTCGAACGTGACCTGTCGGGTCACGCCTTTGATGGTGAGGTCGCCGACGAGGGAGCCGTGATCGGTGGACCATGCAGCCGCGCGGCCTCGGAAGGTAGCGGTGGGGAAGCGGTCGGCGTCGAAGAGGTCCGACGAGCGGAGGTGCTCGTCCCGCGCCTCGTTCCCCGTGTCGACACTGGCGATGCCGATCGTGACGTCGACGGTGGTGTCCACCGGGTTGTCAGAGACATCGATCGAGCCGACGACGTCGGTGAAACGACCGCGCACCTTGGTGAACTTGAGGTGGCGGCCGACGAAGCCAAGCTGGGCGTGGCCCGGATCGATCACCCACCGACCGGGCGCGGGCAGTTCGACACCGTCGAGCAGTCGGGTGGCCGATGGTCTCGTTGTAGTGGTCATGGTTCCTCCTTCTGCGAGCACACCGAAGATATGTGCGTGAGCACGCACTATACTGAAGTGTGCGTGCGCACACAAGTGGCTATTGTGTGCGGCGTGGCTGAGACGCTCGAGGAGCGGGTGGGAGCGTGGCGTGGGCTACTGCAAGCGCACGCCGAGGTCCTGAGGGCGATCGAGGCGGATCTGCGACGGACCGGAGCTGTTCCCTTGGCGTGGTACGACGTGCTCCTCGAGCTCAATGCCGCTCCTGACCGCCGGCTGCGGATGACCGATCTCGCGTCGCGCGTGGTGCTGTCCCGTACCCGGGTCAGTCGCATCGTCGACGACCTCGTTCGTGCGGGACTTGTCGAGCGTTCGCCTGATCCCGTTGACAAACGAGGGGCCTACGCGACGCTCACTCCCGAGGGGCGCAAGGCGTTCAAGCATGCGGCCCCCCTCTACCTCGACGCCATCGATCGGCACTTCACGACGCTGCTCTCGGATCGGGAGCGGACGACGATCGCGGCGGCGCTCGAACGCCTCGCTGCACATCACCGTCAGCAGGCACAGGGAACCCCGCCTCGGGCAAGGTGAGCAGGCCGCGGTGGACAAGGCCGGCCGGGCCACCTGACGCGAGACGTCAGGAAGCGGCGAGGCGCGACGCCAACTGAGCGCGTGAAGTGACGTCGAGCTTCGGGAAGATGCGGTAGAGGTGCGACCCGACGGTGCGATGGGACAGGTAGAGGCGTTCCCCGATGTCCTTGTTGGACAGCCCGTCGGCCGCCAGTCGGGCGATTTGGAGCTCCTGTGCGGACAGAACGTCGTGGAGCGGCGCCATTTTCTCCCCTGTCCGCTCACCCGCTGCCCTCAACTCCGAGCGGGCCTGCTCCGTCCACCACTCCGACCCGATCTGCTCGAACGTTGTCTGGGCCGAGCGCAGCAGCCGACGCGACTCGGCCGACCGTCGGTGACGCCGAAGCCAGCCGCCGTAGGCGAGTTCGAGACGCGCCCGCGCCAGCGGCCAGCGAACCAAGTCCTGCCCCAGGGCGGCGGTGAAGAGGCCCTCGGCCTCGTCGTCAGCGGCGAGCACGGCACGGGCATACGAGAGCCCGACGTGAAGGGCGGGCGACGGCGTGATCTGCGCCTCCACCTCGAGTCCCGCGACAATCGATCGGGCATCATCGACCGAACCAGCATGCGCAGCGGCTTCCGCCAAACCCATGATGCCGTGGAACCGGTTCGTGGCGTGAAACGCGGGGTCGGCAGGGTCGAAGAGACGGCGGAAGGCGTCGTAGGCCTCGGTGTAGTGACCGCGGGTGATCCACGCAGCGCCGCGAGCGAGCTGGGCCTGGGCCAACAGGGAATTGAGCCCCCGACGACTGGCGATCGCTTCCATCTCGGCTGCAACGGCAAGGGCATGGTCGCTGTCGCCGCGGAAGCCGGCCAGCACTGCGGCTCCGGCAATGATGGCGGTGGTCCACATCGGTTGGCCGGTCTCGTCCGCATACCGGCGTCCTTCTTCGGCGTGGACTGCGGCGCCACGCCAGTCACCAATCAGTATGAGATCGAGGATCGGGAGGGCCAGCACGTGCGCCAGGAGCCCGAGCCGGCCGTGCTCACGGAGCTTGGCCTCGGCCCGGCCTGCGAAGTCCACACACCGGATCGGATCACCGATAGCGCGGGCAGCCGCCTCCAGCAGTCGAAGAGCGTTGGGGTCGGCGACCGACTCCAGCACGACCGTCGCGAGCCGCTCGGTGACGGCTGTGGCACGAAGGACCGGCTCCGCCACGGCGATGGCCGCGCAGTAGCGGGCGTCATCGTCGACACCGCGGAGCGCCGAAGTGGCGTCGGCAACCCGCGCACGCGCTTCGGAACCGGGGTCTGCCCACCAGCAGCGCAGGGCCCCCGCCAACAAAAGGTTGAGCGCCAGGTCCGTGTCCCCCGCGTCCGCCGAGCGCTGCGCGATGTCGCAGAGCTCGAGGACCCGCGCCGCGTCGCCCGGCACACCGTCGTTGAAGATCTCGCGAAGCCACGCCATCCGCGCCCGGTCCAGCTCTGACAAAGGTCGAGCGCGAGGCGTCGTCGAGCAGGCGATCGACCATCTCGGCTCGGCCCAGATCGAAGGCGTATTCGGCCGCGGTCAGCAGCCGCCGAACCCGCTGCACAGGATCGGTCGTCAGCTGCGCGGCGCGTTCCAGGGACCAGATGGCCGAGTCCACCGAACCTCGAGCGAGCGCGGTGCGGTGGACGCTGTCCAGGTCGTCGGCCACCTCGTCGTTGGGCTCGACGATGGCATGGGCCCGGTGCCACGTCCGCCGATAGAGGTCGTCGGACAACACCGAGGCCAGCGCGCCGTGGGCCCGCTGCCGGCGGGTCATCGGCTCTGCCTCGACGACAGCAGAGCGCATCAGTGGGTGGCGGAAGCGAACACGCAGCCCGTCGAGCCGCAGGAGACCGGCGGCCACCGCGTCCTCGAGGTCGGCGGTCCCGACGTGATCGCCCGCCAGGTCGGCGGCGGCAGCCAGGATCTCGGGAAGCTCGTCGCCGTCGTCGACGGCTGCCACCAGCAGGGCGTCGCGGGCGGCCGACGGGAGGTCGGAGAGGCGCGCCGCGAAGGCTCGCTCCAGGCGAGCAGTTAGGGGGAGCGAGTCGTCCGCACGGTGGTCGGGCGCCGTCCGCCAGGCGGCCGGAAGCTCCACGAGCGCGAGCGGATTTCCGAACGACTCCCGAAGAATGCGTTCACGATCGGCTGGGCGCAGATCCCCGGCCCGGCGGGCGAGCAGCTCGCCTGCGGACTGCTCGTCGAGCGGGCCGACGTCGAGCTCCGTCAAGCCGGCTGTCAGGTAGGGCGCCGAGTAGCCCTTCCGGGCCGCCCCGATGACGACGATGGGATCGCGGTTGACCCGCCGGGCCATGAACGTGAGCGCATCCTGCGTCGGCCCGTCGAGCCATTGCACGTCATCAACGGCGACGAGCACTGGGCGGTCGTCGGCGATCTCGGACAGAAGGTTGAGGACGGCGAGGGCGACCAAGAAGGGCTCCGGTGTCTCCCCCTCCTCCAGGCCCAACGCGGTGACGAGCGCCCGCCGCTGCGCAGGCGCCAAGGCTGCCGACGCGGTCGAGGACCGGCCGCAGGAGCTGATGGACACCGGCATACGGCAGCTGCGACTCGGACTCGACGCCCGTCGTCTCCAGGACGCAAAACCCAGCGCTCCGCGCTCGGTCGACGGCTACTCGCAACAGCGCCGACTTGCCGATCCCCGCCTCGCCCAGCACCACGATGGCCCCACCAGCGATAGGCCCCCGGTCGATGAGACCGTGAAGCTGCGCGACCTCGACATCTCGACCTACAAGCTCCTGCTCCGTAAGCCGCGCCGCGACACCGGCGTCGGCCCGCTCTCGCGTCCGGGCCGGCGCGCGGTCCCGCACGGCCGTGGCCAAGCTGCCGGGGGTGAAATTCAGCGCCATCGGTGTATCCACGGTTGCGGTTGCCGGGACGAGGACTCTGAGTTCGCTCATCTCTCGACAATGGCGCCGGCGGGCTCGCCTCACATCCCCAAGGCGCGTAGTCCGTAACTACGTGCCAGGGGGATGCTGCGCGAGGCATACCGTTCGCACCGTGCCGGAGCCCGACGCACCGTTCCGCGGAAGCACCACGCGCCTCATCAACCGCGACGAAGAACGCCGCTTGTTGGACGAGCTCGTCGCGGCGGTGCGTGGCGGCGAGAGCCGAGCCCTGGTACTGCACGGCGAAGCTGGCGTCGGCAAGACTGCGCTACTGGAATACGTGTCCGGGCGGGCGACCGACGCGGGTTGCCGAGTGGTGAGCGCGGCAGGGGTCCAGGCCGAGATGGAGCTCGCGTTTGCCTCGCTGCACGAGTTGTGTACGCCCTTGTTGGAGCGGCTGAATGCCATCCCAAAGCCGCAACAGGACGCCCTGTCAACGACGTTTGGTCGCACGAGCGGGCCGGCGCCGGACCGGTTCTTGGTCAGCCTGGCTGTGCTGAGCCTGCTGGCGGAGGTGGCCGCCGACACACCACTGGTGTGCAGAGTGGATGATGTGCAGTGGCTCGACAGTGCCTCCGCGCAGGTCCTTGCGTTCGTGGCTCGCCGGCTCGGATCGGAGTCCGTCGCCATTGTGTTCGGCGCCCGAGTGACGACGGCCGAGATGGCAGGGCTTCCGAAGGCGCTGGTCGAGGGCCTCGCCGACGAGGACGCGTGAGCGCTGCTGGGGTCAGTCGTGCGTGGGCCAATGGATCCTCGGGTGTGCGACGAGATCGTTGCCGAGACGCGCGGCAACCCGCTGGCGCTGTTGGAGCTGCCACAGGGGATGACCACCGCTCAACTGGCGGGCGGGTTCGGTCTCCCCGGGACGGTCGAGCTGTCAGCCAGCATCGAGGAGAGCTTTCGGCGCCGCGCCAAGGACCTGCCCCCCGAAGCCAGGCGTCTGCTGTTGCTCGCCGCTGCGGAGCCACTCGGAGACCCGGTGCTGCTCTGGCGAGCCGCCGGCCGGTTGGGGATCAGCACCACCGCGGCGCAGCCGCTCGAAGACGCCGGCCTGATCGTCTTCGAGACCCGGGCGCGGTTCCGCCACCCCCTGGTGCGCTCAGCGGCCTATCAATCGGCCTCGGCTCAGGAGAGGCGTCAAGTGCATGCCGCCCTGGCGGAAGTCACCGATCCAGAGTTCGATCCTGACCGCCGCGCCTGGCACCGGAGACCGGCCAACTCCGCGCAGAGTGACGACTCAGTCGAGCGGGAATGCTCCCGCATTGGCGGCCGCCCGCATGGTTGGACACGTCGTCCAGTCCGGTGCTCGGCAAAGAAGCGCGTGTTCGAGCTGTTGGCGCGCTCGCTCGACTTCGGACTGCCGCACCGCGAGCTCATCGATCTTCGTCCGTACGAGCCGCTTCCATGAATCGCGGCGCTTCCGGTCGTGGAGCAACTGCGCGATCTGCGCGAAGACTGAACCCGGCGTCCTGCCACATGCGGATCAAGCGCACCCTGTCGGCGGCTTCCGGTGGATAGCGACGCTTCCCCGACACTCGCGGCGGCAGCGGAAGGAGACCCTTGCGCTCGTAGAAGCGCAGCGCCGACGCCGGTGTCCTGGTCTCCGCTTCGAGTTCTCCGATGCTCAAGCCAACTACCACTTGACATAAACCATAGTTCAGGTCCGAGAGTCGGAAGGATGACAAAACAGCCGCAGCCAACCGATGGGCTTCGCTCCGAAGCAAGGGGTGCGCGATGAACGGCGTCCGCAAGCGTGTCGCCACGCTCAGAAGCTTCAACGTGCGCTCGTACCTGTTGGGGTCGTCGGTGTCGTACATCGGCACGCGCACCCAGACATTTGCGCAGTGGTGGCTGGTATTGACGATCAGCAGCAACAAGGTGGCGCTGCCGATCACCATCGGCCTCCAGGCCGCTCCATTGCTGCTCTTGGGGACGTGGGCCGGCACGATCGTCGATCGATTCGACAACCGCCGCCTCCTTGGCATCACCACGCTGCTCAACATCGTGGCTGCTATCGGACTTGGTGTCATCGTCGATGCGGGCCAAGCCACCGTCGAGGTCGTGTATCTGTTCTCACTGCTGAGCGGAATCCTGTTGGCGTTCGAAGGGCCCGCCTTGCAAGCGATCCTCAGCGAACTGGCACAGCCGGACGAGATACCCAGCGCCGTCGGACTGAACGCCATGGTGCAGCCGATCTCGAGGCTCATCGGTCCGCCGCTCGCCAGCTTGATCATCGCCATGAGCGGCATCGCCGCATGCTGCTATGTCAACGCGGCGTCGTACCTCGTCTTCTTCCTTTCGCTCACGCTGCTCCGTCGGCACGAGATGCTCCCCCGCCGCCACACCGGTTCGCGCCAGGGAATGGTGATGGCCGGGTTGCGCTACCGCGGCAGCGACCCGGTCGTCGGTCCCGTGTTGCTGTCGATGTTCTTCATCGGGTTGGCTGGGTTCAACTTCCCGCTGGTTATGCCCTTGATGGCCAAGTACACCTTCCATGTCTCCGAGGCTCGCCTGTCGGTTCCAATGGTGTGCAGCGCAATCGGTTCGCTCATCGGCGGTTTCGTGGTCGCCGGCATGAAGAAGCCGACCGTGCGGATACTGGGTGTCGGTGCGGCCACCTTCGGCGTGGCGCTGACGGCATTCGGCAGTGCACCGAACTACCTCTTGTGGGTCGCAGTGGCCTTCCCGGTCGGCTTCATCACCGCCGTGTACACGACCATGGTCGTCCAACTGCTACAGCAATCGAGCCAACCCGAGATGCTCGGCCGCGTCATGGCGCTCTACAACATCGCCTTCCTCGGCACGACCCCCATCGGCGCGCTCCTGGTCGGCTGGCTCGCGAGCAGCTTCAACGCCCGCGCACCGTTCCTCGCAGGCGGCGCCGTCGTGGCGCTCACGAGCGCCGCAATGCTCGCACTCGCAAGCAGAGCGCGGGTGTCGCCGACGGGACGAGAGGCCCAAGTCGCGCCGGCGTTCTGACCTGAATGTTCCTTGGTGACGGGCGGTCTCACCATGGGATCGGTACTGCGAGCCGACACGGACGCCACCACGCGAAACTCGTCCGAGGCCTTCCCGCCTGGTCGTTGGTGGGCAAGATGACGTGGTCGAGGGCGACGGTCATGACGGGGCGTCCTCCTGTTGGGTGAGTGAGGGCGGTGGGCTGGTCGGGCTCAGCTGCATGGAGGCGATCTTCCACCTGTTGCCATCGCGTACGAACACGTGTGTGATGCGGAAGTCGCCGTTCGACGGCGAGCCCTTGTAGGACGCTTGTTGCGACTGCGTGCCGATCGTGACGACGCTGTCGTCGTACTCGCGGACGTCGATGTCGTGCCATGCGAGCGTCGTCGTGCTGAGGTCCCCGGAGCGGTAGCGATCGAGCCACTGCTGCTTGTCGAGAACGAAGCCGAACGGGCCGACGAGACGGAAGTCGTCGGTGGCGAGCGCATCGAGTCTGTCGATGTCGGCCGCGAGTTCGGCGTCCACCCATGCCGCGCCGACGTCGCTGATCGCTTCGGAAGTCATGGTCATCGATAGCTCCTTTCTGCTGTCGATTGTGGAAGCTGTCATGTGTCGGTCATTCCCTCGCCCTGGCGGTACATCCGGGGTGGCTTGAGTCCCGCGAGCTGACCACCGTCGATCGGGATCGTCACGCCGGTGATGAACGACGACTGGTCGGAGCACAACCACAACACCGCGTCGGCGACTTCGCCGGTCGTACCGACACGCGCCATCGGTACCGACGCCGCGGCCAGACGTTGGGCTTCGGCACCGGCGCGCTCGAGATGGTGGGTGAGGATCGGGCCCGGAGCCACGACGTTGACCCGGATGCCGCGGTCGGCGTAATCGAGCGCCGCGGTCTCGGTGAGGGCGATGATTCCCGCCTTACCCGTGACGTACGCGCCGAGATTCGTCATCGCCTGCACGCCGGCCACCGACGCCATGTTGACGATGGCTCCGCCGCCACTGGCGAGCATCGCCGGGATCTCGAACTTCATCCCGAGGAACGTGCCCCGCACGTTGACGCGGATACCGAGGTCGAACTCGTCCGGGTCGATGTCGGCGAGCGGCGACGGCATCGGCCCGTCGGTCGCGTTGTTGAATGCGGCATCGAGTCGGCCGTACTCGCCGATCGCGAGGTCGACCAGCGCTCGCATCGACTCGACATCGCCGACGTCGGTCTTGGTCGGCAACCGCGTGACCGCCACCGGCCTCGATCTGGTCCCACGACGCGGCCCAACGCGTCGGCGTCGCGTGCACCGAGTACGACGGCGAAGCCCGCTCGGGCGAAGGCCTTGGCGGTGTCGGCGCCGATGCCCCGGCTGGCCCCGGCCACGAGCGCCACCCGCCCGGGTCGATCATTCGGAGAAATGGACATGTCACTAACGTTAGATATCTAATCATTTGATGTCAATGCGATAGTGCTACTCTCGGGACGTGCAGCCGCAAACGGAGCCAATCGGGCTCGACGTCACTCGCACCGGCCGTCTTCTCAGCCTCGAGTTCAACGAAACCCTCTCCGAAGCTGGAGGCTCGCTCCCGCAGTGGCTGATCCTCACCGCACTCAAGCGTGGAGACCACGCAATGCAGCGCGACCTCGCGGCCGCGATCGGTATCGAAGCGGCCACGCTCACCCACCACCTGAACCGCATGGAGGCCGACGGTCTCGTCCGACGCGACCGCGTCGCCGGCAACCGGCGCACCCAGGTCGTCACCGTCACGCCGGATGGCGACGCGTTGTTCGGGCGCCTCCTCCGCGCTGTGGTGGCGTTCGATCGGCAACTCTGCTCGGGGTTCACCGAACGCGAGCTGAGCACGCTCCGTCGACTCCTCGACCGGCTCCGCGCGAACGCTGCTTCGCGTACGGATTGAAGTGCAGCAATGTCGGCTCGCCGTCACGTAGTCGAGGCCCGGGGACTCATCGCTGCAGATCCCGTCGGGGATGCGTCGACAAGCCCACTACCGCACGTCAGCAGTCGAACACCGACCAGCAGATGTCGTTTCGCAGCCGCTGATCGTCAAGGACGAGTTCGCGGATCGCATCCGGGAGCTGTTCGCGCTGCCACCGGCACTCGAGCGGGCCGGCACGCTCGCATCCTGGGGCCGCCGCACGCGCCGCCTTGATCGCGTAGGCGGCCGCACCGAGCTCGTGTGCAGCGACATGCGCCACCACTGCCGCCTGGCCGGCCGCGTATGCGGCATGCCGAGCGGCTCCGCTCAGCTCTCGTGCCGCGCCCATGGCATGGCCACCTGCCGCACGGGACTCAGACATCCTGATCTCGCCCCGCGTCCATGCCCGAATCTGCTCGATCGCCCGGCGGGGCCGCAGATCCGAGGGCTGCACCGACTCGAACAGGCGCAGAGCGTGCTCTGCGCACGACGCCGCCCACAAAGCCAGAAGCCGATGGTCGGCGTCAGTGAGCGTCCCCCCACGGCGGATGGTGATGAAGCGGGGGTCGCGGTCCCTGGGGAGGATCACGGATGAACGGTATGCGTGCACCTGCCCAACCAGCGAAGGCCCACGTTCGTGGTCAGTGCCGCGCGCTCCGCCCGCGCTCGAGTCGGCGCACCGGTGGAGTGTGACGCCTCGCTCTACACGCGCTCGTAGGCGAGGTGGACCGCGTTCTTTGACGGGCGAATGTCGCGTTGGCGATACATCTGACGTGTGCCGGGTCTGAAGAGCGGCGTGCCCCCGCCGAGCACCATCGGCGCGAGGTGGATGCGCAGCTCGTCGACGAGACCCTGTTCGAGCGCCTGTCCGATGACGTCGCCGCCGCCCCATGATCACGACGTCACCATGCGCCGCGGTGGCCCGAGCCTGGTCGACCGCGGTGGCCAGATCGTCGACGAAGGTGAAGCGCATCCCGAGCGCGTCGTCGAGCCGAACGTCCGTCGGCGCCGGGTCGGCACGTACCCGTCCAGCGACATTGTGATATCGGCGATCACCTTCGGCATTCGATCTCCTCTCGGCGACGATCAGTGGTGCAGACCGCGGGCCGACCGCCGACTCATCGCGGCCGGGCAATAGTCGGCCGGGGACAGCTTCGAGCGCGATATGAGCTACGCAGTCGATTTCGCCAACGCCTCCGCCGTCGGCCTGGAGTCGTCGCCGGTGCTGGACCTACGTGTTCTACGCGAATCGGGTCGCTGTGTCGGCCCTGTCATACCGTTCGCAGTGCCACGCTTGGCGGCATCCGGGACGCTCGAACGGCGGGCAGTAGGCCGGCGAACGCGCCGATCAGGATGGCCGAGGCGATCCCGCCCGACCACGCCTCGGCGGGGATCACGACGGCCCAGCTCTTCGAGCTGGCGTACGCGGCTGCTGCTGCGGCGCCGGCGAGCACGCCGATGACGCCGCCAATGACAGCGAGCAGGATCGACTCACTGAGGAACTGCGTCCGGATCTGGCTCTGCGTCGCACCAAGGGCGCGACGTAGGCCGATCTCCGAGCGGCGTTCCAGAACCGAGATGATCATGATGTTGGCGACACCGACGGCACCCACGATCAGTGCCACCACCCCGAGCCCGAGAAAGAGGCTGTCGAACGCCCCCGCCGCCGCCGCCCGAGCGGTGAGCGCGTCGGAGGGCTGGCTGACGTTCACCTCGTTCGGTGCCTCCGGATTGGCGGTCCGCGCGAGCAGCGACTGCACCTCCGCGACATGATCGATCGCGGCGCGGACGTACATCGAGCTCGGCGGGCCGGCCTCCACTTCGCCGCGGACCATGCTGACGTAGCCGAGGTACTTCTGGGCGGCCGGATAACCGATCAACGCGCTGCTGTCGATGTCGGGCTCCAGCGGCGACGGCATCAGGATGCCTGCGACGTTGAACCACTGGCCTCCCAGCCAGATCCGCTGATCAGAATGGACCCGGTCGATGCCCAGCCGTTGGGCGGCGGCCGAACCGAGCACCGCGACCGGCACGCGGGCAGTGCCCTCGTTGAGCCAGTTGCCGCGTGCGACGCCGATGCGGAGCACGGACGGCAGGTTCAGGCTGGTGGCGCGCACCTGGAGTCCACCGTTGTTGCCGACCGGGACCATCGAGTTCCGGTAGACCATCGCTTCCTTCACCAGAGCGGTGTGTGCCACATCTTGGACGTTGTCCAGATGGGCGATCCGCGCCGGCGCCTCGAGGGGCAGCTTCGCCTCCCCCCCGGTGAGGCTCTGTCCGGCCTCGGCCGTCAGCATGTTCGTGCCGAGCTGGTCGATCTCCGCGAGTAGGCCCGCCTGCGAGGAGGAGGACAGCCCGAGGACCCCGACGATCGCTGCCGTTCCGATCGCGATCCCGAGCGCCGACAGCGCGGCGCGCAGCGGCCGGGAACGCAGCCCAACGCTCGCCACCCGCAGCCCGTCTTTCAGCTGCAATCGTCCGCCCTCGGCGCTCACGGAACCTGAGCCCTCGCGGTATCGGAGACCACCTCGCCGTCCAACATCCGAATCTGGCGAGGCAGCTGATCGGCGAGTCCCGCATCGTGAGTGATCAGGACGATCGTGGCGCCGGCCGCGTTGAGCTCGCGGATGAGCTCCATGATCGACGCGCCGTTCGTACTGTCGAGGTTGCCGGTCGGTTCGTCGGCGAGAACGATCGCCGGGCGCCCGACGAGGGCCCGGGCGATCGCAACCCGCTGCCTCTCCCCTCCGGAGATCTTGGTGGGCTTGAAGTTCGCGCGGTCGGAGAGGCCGACCCGTTCGAGCGCCCCATCCGCGCGTCGGTACCGCTCGGCGGCAGGGACGCCGGCGTAGAGCAACCCGTCGGCGACGTTCTCCCGCACGGTGGCATGTTCGGCGAGGAAGAACTGCTGGAACACGAACCCGATCTCGCGGGCCCGCAGCCGCGACAGCGCGCGGTCGTTCAGCCGAGCCGCGTCGACCCCTCCGATCCGAACGACGCCACTGCTGGGCCGCTCCAGCGTCCCCATGACGTGCAGGAGCGTGGATTTGCCCGACCCCGACGGCCCGACGATCGCCACCAGCTCGCCCCGCTGGACGGCGAAGGACACGCCCCGCAGCGCGGCCACCGGCGGCTCCGCCCCGTAGACCTTGGTCACCCCATCGAGGTCCAAGACTGATTCGTCGCTCATGACGATGGCACGACTACTTGATCGCCTTCCTGCAGATCGCCCTGGACCTGGACTCGTCCGTCGGCGCTGTCGAACAGGCCCAGCTCCACCGCGACCAGCTCGCGGCGTTCGCCGTCGCGCACGACCTCGACCGCGAACCCGCCCCCGGACTTCCCGACGAGCGCGGTGACCGGGACGCTCAGCGCGTTGTCCACTCCCGGGGTCGTGATTTCCACCTGGACGGGGGCCTTGTCGAGCCCGCGGGCCGCTGCTGGGTCGTCGAGGCTGATGGAGGCGGGGATCGTCGCCGCCCCGGTGCTGCCGTTCTGTCCGGCGGGAATCTCAGCGACTGTCCCGAGCCGGTCCACCTTGCCTGTCACCGACGTGTTGCCTGGCAGCGTGATCTGCGCCCGGTCGCCCGCCTTCACCACGCCCTGCTGCGACGGGTCGAGGTCCACCTGCACCTCGGGCGTGTCGGATGTGGCCTGCGCGACCGGTGCACCCGGCTGGGCGGATCCACCGAGCTCGCCGGAAACCTTGGCGACCAGCACCGAGTCGGGCAGGAAGACCGCATCATCGAGAGCAAGCGCGCCGGTCGCGTCGACGGCCTTGTCGTGCTGAAGCTTCTCGAGAGCCTTCTTCGTCTTCCAGGTGAAGGCGTTGTCGTCGGGATCGAGATCAACACCGGCGTCGTCGCCGAGCATGTGCAGGTTCGTGTTGAGCTGACGGACGTCGTTGCCCACATCGCCGGTGTGCAGGTCGCGGTAGGCCGGGACCGTGCCACACAGCAGCAGCACCGGGTGGTCGTCCACCCGATAGAGCACGTCACCGCAGTCGACCTTGTCGCCGACGTCGGGCAGCTCGGTGTAGGTCCCGCTGGCCTGGTTGATCACGGCGTACGGCGAGCCGTCCGATCGCGCCCGATAGGTCAGGGTCCCATCCTCGGAGACCAGGGAAGTGAGCGTTCCCTTTTCCACCTTCACGGTGTTCGCCGGCTCCTGGGCGGTCGCGGTCGCGTGCTTCGCATTTGACGTGGCGACCACGACCGCGGTGGCGGTCGCGGCAACCAGAACGACCGCCCCGGCCAGCACCCACGTCGTTCGCTTCACGGGCGCTTCAGCCCCAGCTCGCCCGAGTAAATCGCGGTGCACTTGTGCATCGCGGCGTTCAGCGTCGGTTCGCTCCGAGGGTCCTTCCCGGCGAGGGACGGGATTCGATTCGTGTCGATGAGCGGCCCATCTTCAGTTGGGTCTGGGAAGTCCTTCACACCGTTGTCGCGCATGCACTGGGCGAACTTGAGGGCCGCCTTCTGCTGCTCAGGACTCCTCTTGGTCCCCGTGAACCCTGGTGGCTCCAGGTCTTTGCACGCGCTGATGGCCTGGTTGAACGCCGCGGTACTCGTGTCCAGCGACGAGCCGTTCGCTATCTGATCGATGGTGAGATCGCCCGACGCGTCCGGGTCTGGGAACTCCTTGACGCCGTTGTCGCGCATGCACTCGGCGAACTTCACCGCCTGCTCGCGATTCGTGGTCGTGTTGGTGCCACTGCTGGTGCCGGTGCCGGCAGGTGCGTTCGAACACCCCACGCCGATCACCGCAGCGATCACAGCAAGGACGGCCAGTGGCCGAAGTCTTCTACTCATGTTTCCTTCCGCGTGCGGTGATTGCGTTGACACCTGGTCCATGCCGAGCCTGCTGGTCACGGCTGCATCCGTGGATCGTGCGTGGGGTCGGCGTACATGGGGGGCAACCGTGATCGACGGCTGCGGGCGCAGTTCGTAGTGCCAGGGTTCGTTGCGGTAGATCTGGCACAGGCCGAACGTGGCGCCGTGTTTGGACAGCCACGCCGTGGCATCGGAGTGCCCGATGTCGACCGCGTCGCCCGACACGTGTGGCAGACGTGGTGGGGGTGGCCACCCATCGAGCAGCTTCCTTCTCCGAGCCGTACTTCGAGACCGCCTCCTGGAGCAGTTGTTCCTGGTACGCCGGGGAACGCCAGCCGCTGTCGACGTAGAGCTCGACCCCGTCGCCGGCAGCATCCGTACGCGGCTCGGCGCAGGGCGCCGAGGAGCGCAGGATCGAGCTTGGCCACGGCCGGAATGTCGTCATCGAAGACCGTCGTGCCGTCGGGGACGACACCGTCGGCCTCGCCGAGCGCGCCACGGTGGTCACTGGGAAGGATGTCGATGGGTGGCGCGGCCGTCGAGGACGGGGCACGCCAGGCTCGGCAAGCACGCCGCGATCCGCACTGCGAAGGACGCCGATGGGTGATGCGGCCGTCGAGGACGAGGACGCCAGCGACTGGTAGCCGAGGGCTGCGGCGATCGCCGCGAGAGCGACGAGCAGGCCGGCGACACGGATCCTGGGACTCCGACGGGTCGTTGTTCGTGCTGGCTCGCTGGAGGACATGCCCTCCAGTCAAGGCAGCGTGGTGTTGCCAGCACGTATGTGGTTTTCGATATGCCGGCGATATGCGCCAGCTCGTTAGCATCGGAGCATGCGTGTGTTGATCGTCGAGGACGAGCCCTACATGGCCGAAGCCATCCGCGATGGCCTACGCCTGGAAGCGATCGCGGCCGACATCGCCGGTGACGGCGACACCGCTCTGGAGCTGCTGAGCGTCAACGCCTACGACATCGCCGTCCTCGACCGAGACATTCCCGGACCTACCGGTGACGAGATCGCCGAACGCATCGTCGCCTCCGGCAGCGGCATGCCGATCCTCATGCTCACCGCCGCCGACCGGCTCGACGACAAGGCCACCGGGTTCGAGCTCGGCGCCGACGACTACCTCACCAAGCCGTTCGAGCTCCGAGAGCTCGTGCTCCGGCTCAGAGCGCTCGACCGCAGGCGCGCCCACAACCGGCCGCCCGTGCGAGAGATCGCGGGTCTGCGGCTGGATCCGTTCCGCCGCGAGGTCTACCGCGACGGCCGCTACGTCGCGCTCACCCGGAAGCAGTTCGCCGTGCTCGAAGTCCTCGTCGCGGCCGAAGGCGGTGTCGTCAGCGCCGAAGAGCTCCTGGAACGGGCGTGGGACGAGAACGCCGACCCGTTCACCAACGCCGTGCGCATCACCGTCTCGGCCCTGCGCAAACGCCTCGGCGAACCCTGGATCATCGCCACCGTGGCCGGCGTCGGCTACCGCATCGACACAGCACCCGGACGCCGGACGTGAGGGAGGCGACCGTGGATAGAGCCCCTGGGTCTGAGCGTTCGCCTCAAACTCACCCTCAGCTACGCCGGCTTCCTCATGCTCGCCGGTGCCTTGCTGCTCGCCGCCGTGTGGGTGTTCCTCCTGCGTTACGTCCCCGACCGTGCGTTCCTCGTAACCCCCGGCACCGACCTTCATGGTGTCTTTCCCGTCCGGTCCGACCTCCTGCACGTCTTCGCTCCGAGGGCAGCCGCCGTGCTGGCGTTCCTGCTGGTGTTCGGTCTCCTGGGAGGATGGCTCCTCGCCGGCCGCATGCTCGCCCCCTGGCCCGCATCACCGACGCCACCCGCATGGCCGCGACCGGATCGCTCTCCCACCGGATCGAGTTGGAAGGCCGCAACGACGAGTTCCGCGAGCTCGCCGACGCGCTTCGACGCCATGCTCGCGCGGCTCGAAGCACACGTCGCCGAACAGCAGCGATTCGCAGCCAACGCCTCCCACGAACTGCGCACCCCGCTGGCGATCACGCAGACACTGCTCGACGTCGCCCGCAACGATCCGAACCGCGACACCGGCGAACTCGTCGACCGCCTCCACGCCGTCAACACCCGAGCGATCGACCTCACCGAAGCATTGCTCCTGCTCAGCCGCGCCGACCAACGGTCCTTCACCCGAGAACACGTCGACCTGTCCCTCATCGCGGAAGAAGCCACCGAAACGCTCCTCCCCCTCGCAGAAGAGCGCGGCGTCACCATCGAGACCTCCGGCGACATGACCCCCACCGTCGGCTCGCACGCGCTCCTGCTGCAGCTGACCACGAACCTCGTGCACAACGCGATCGTCCACAACCTGCCGGAGAAGGGCACCGTGTGGGTCACGACCAGCGTTCACCCCGACAGCGTGGTGCTCACCGTCGAGAACACCGGCGAGAAGCTCACCCCGCAGTTGGTCGCCACGCTTGTCGAGCCGTTTCGTCGCGGCACCGAACGCATCCGCACCGACCACGCAGGTGTCGGCCTCGGCCTGGCGATCGTCAACAGCATCACCCAGGCACACGACGGAACCCTCACCCTCACCCCCCGGGCGGCTGGGGGGCTCTGCGTCACCGTGCAACGACCCGCCGGGCCAACACAGCCTCGAGATGACGGTCACGGGGGACTGCCACACCCTCTGAACGCTGACGGCGATCCAAGAGCCGCTGACAACGGTCTGCGCCCGGCGGAAATCGTCTGAGGCGCCCGCGAATCCGGATGGTGGCGTCATGCGCGCCGGGTGGCGGACTCCGCCGCAGCATTGAGGCCGGGACGAGCCCTTCGACCTGTGCCTACGTTCCGCTCGTCATCGCCGATTCGGGACCGAGCAGGGAGCTTCGTTGAGCGACACTCAGCATCGCGCGATCACGTGATTCGTTGTCCGGCAGCGTGGTAGTCGCTGGCCCGGAAACACCCGTGAATGTGGTCGTTGACCACGCCGACGTTCTGCATGAAGGCGTACACGCTGGTCGGCCCGATGAAGCGGTACCCCTGCGACTTCGGCTGCCTCGAAAGGGCGTCCGCCTCGGGCGTCGTCGTCGGCACATCCACCGCCGATCGAGGTGCACGCTGTCCGATTGGTCGAGTACGAGTCCGCGAGCGCGGCGAGGTTCGGCGAGGAGGATCTCATCGCCTTGGCGTTGTCGATGGTCGCCTGGATCTTGGCCCGGTTGCGAATGATCGAAGGGTCCTGCAGCAGCCGGTCGACATCCCGATCCGTCATCGCCGCGACCTTCGCGACGTCGAAGCCGTGGAAAGCGTGTAGGAACGCGTCCCGTTTGCCGAAGACGACCGACCAACTGAGTCCGACTTCGAACACGCCCAAGGTCAAGGCCTCGAACATCGCCGACTCGCCGTCGGTGCGCGTTCCCCATACCTCGTCGTGGTAGTGGGCGAGGGCGGTCGTGCTGGCACCAGCCCATGGACAGCGGGGCTGGCCGTCCTCGCCGATGATGGCGTCCGTTTCCTCAGGACCGGTCGATTCCTCAGTCCGCCGTGCCGCCGGCGATCCAGCGCGCGAAGAGGTCGATGTCGGCGGCACTCCACTGCCCG
Source organism: uncultured Acidimicrobiia bacterium (assembly GCA_963821725.1). Taxonomy (GTDB): domain Bacteria; phylum Actinomycetota; class Acidimicrobiia; order Acidimicrobiales; family JACDCH01; genus DATAES01. Next base: position 8,689 of record CAWGFA010000009.1, on the reverse strand, counting down.
TCGCAGGGCATCGTCCCGGCCTGCAGAACCTCGAGGATCGCTGGCGCGTTCTCGCGGACATCCTGGGACGACCAAAGGTCGAATCGGCGGAGCATCGAGCTGCGGTCCTTGTCGCGGAACAGCGGCTTGATGTCTTTGGCGAAGGATGGATCGGCCATGCGCGGCAGCCTGCCACTCACCCCTGGCCGGCGCACGCGTCGACTGCTGTCTGCACGAGTCGGGACGCGTCCACCGCTAGTCCCGATCGGCGCGCACTGCTGCGTCGACAAGTGCGTTTGCTGCGGCTTTGGCCGCCTCGGCCGCCGCCGAGGTCCGGTCGAGCCTCGACTGCGCGAGGGCGCCGTCGTAGAGAAGGGTGAGCTGTCTGGCCAGGCCGGCGGGGTCGGCGACGCCGAGCGCCGTGGTCAGCTCGACGATGGTGTCGAGCAGCCAACTGCGTACGCCGCGGGTCACGTCGGCGGCGGCGCTGTCGAGCTCCGACTCGGCGACCGCGTTCGCGAACGCGCAGCCGCGGAAGGTCGGTTGGGCGACAGTCGTGCCGAGCACGTCGAAGATGGCGAGCAGCCGCTCCCGCGGGTCCTCATGACGCTCGATCTCGCTTGTGAGGCGCGCTCGCCGTGCCTCGTGACGAGCCTCGAGGTAGGCGCGTACCAGCCCGTCCTTGCTGCCGAACGTGTTGTAGAGGCTGGCCTTCGCCACGCCAGCTCGCTCGATGATCGTGTCGATGCCGACGGTGTGCACGCCGTTCTCGTAGAAGAGCTCGCTGGCGGCGGCGAGGAGCCGATCTCGGGGTGAGCCTTCGGCGGTGGTGATCATGCCTTGACTATACAGACAGGTCTGTCTATATTCAACCGTTACCAGACAGACCTGTCTGTTGCGAGGAGGTGCGGTGATGACCACGACGACCAGCCCTCTGGCTCTGATGCCGCCGCTCGAGGCTGCCGCCGCCACCGGACGGCGCACATGGTCTCGGCGCACGAGCTTCCGGCTGGCCGTCGCGGCGCAGGTCCTCGTGCTGGCCGCCAGCAACTTCCCGACACCGCTCTTCCCGATCTACGCGCAGCGCTACCACTTCGGCGCTGCGACGGTGACACTGCTGTTCAGCGTCTACGCGGCGGCGTTGATCCCCGCCATGCTCACCCTCGGCCGGATCACCGACGGCATCGGCCGCCGGCCCGCGCTCGTCGCGGGCATGGCCATCACCGCGGTGAGCTCGATCGTGTTCGCCGGAGCGCGCAACGTCACGTGGCTGTTCGCGGGCGAGATCATCTACGGCGTCGCCGCCGGGCTCGTCATGTCGGCCACGACCGTGACGATCCGAGAGCTGCACCCCAAGCAACAGGCCAGCAGCGGCGCGCTCGCCGCCATGGCAGCGGTGGCTGCCGGGCTGACCCTCGGACCGCTCGTCAGCGGCTTGCTCGCCACCGTTACTTCCGCACCAACCGTCACCCCCTTCCTGCTCGACATCGTCCTCGCCGGTGCGCTCGCACTCGCGCTCACTGCGCATCCCCGAGACGCGACCGGCGAGCGCTGGCGACGAGGTTCGGCCACCCGCCCTCCATGTGCCGGCATCGATCCGGCGCACGTGGGCGGCCACGACGTTGGCGTCGGCGTCCGGGTGGATGTTCATGGGCTGGATCCTCGGGCTCTCACCGTCGTTCCTGCACGAGCAACTCGGGATCCAGATCAGCCAGCCCATCGTCGCCGGTCTGTTCGCCGGCGCGGTCGTGTTCACCAACGGCCTCACGCAGATCCTTCTCCGGCGCCATCACGACAAGGCGCGGATGTTGCGTGTCGGCATCGCGCTGATCCCGGCCGGACTCGCGGTCTTCGCCCTGTCACCCCACATCGGCGGGCTCGCGGCCGCGCTCGTCGGGGGCATGATCGGCGGCGTCGGTGGCGGCATCGTCCAGCCCAACACGATGGCGACGATCCAAGCGATCGCACCCGACCACGCTCGCGGTGGGGTGACGTCCGCCTACCTGTCGGTCTCGTATCTCGCGATGAGCGTCCCCGTCGTCGTTGCCGGCCTCGCCGCGAGCGTGCTCGGCGTCGACCTGGCCACCGTCGCCACCGGATACCTGGCTGCCACCGCGGTCATCGCGACAGCTGCGATCGCCGCATCACTCGCGTCCGCGCGACAGCTCGGAGCCCGTGAAGGACGTCTTCGAGATCCTCGAGTACGCGCCCGGGTCGACCGAGCTCGTCGCCTGAAACCCAAACCCAGCAGAGAGTTGAAGGAGCACGTTCAGATGAAGACAGGTGCAGATTCGTCGATCACGACGTACTTCCGAGTCAGTGACGGCGTGCGCGTGAGGTTCGCGGACAACAAGGCAGACGCGGACGTCACCGTCCTGTTGCTGTCGCCGTGGCCCGAGAGCCTGTGGGCCTTCCGCCGCATCTGGCACCGCGTCGCGGGGCTCGGACGCGTCGTCGCCATCGACCTGCCAGGGTTTGGCCACTCCGACGGTCGCCCCGAACTCATCGCGCCCGACCGCGCGGGAGCGTTCCTCGCCCACCTGATCGACGAATGGGAGCTCGGAGCGCCGCACGTCGTCGGGCCTGACGTCGGCACGGCCGCCGCGCTGTTCCTTGCCGCGACAGCTCCCGAACGCGTCACGAGCCTGACCATCGGCGGCGGCGCGGTCCGCTTCCCGATCGAAGCGGGCGGCGCGCTCAAAGACATCATCGAAGCGCCGAGCCTTGACGTGGTGCGCGGGCTCGACGCCCGCACCAACATCGGCGCCGCCGTCGAGGCCGTAGCCGCGAGCGCGACCGAACCCAACGTGCACGAGGACTACGTCAGCGCCTACGACCTCGGACGCTTCGCCGAGTCCGCCGCGCTTCGTGCGTCACTACCCCGAGCAGAACCCGAAGCTGCGCGACCTGCTGCCGTCGATCGCGACGCCGACCCAGATCGTCGCCGGCCGTGACGATGACCTCGTGCCGTGGTCGAACAACGAGTACCTCCACGACCTCCTGCCCAACAGCGAGATCCATCCGCTCGACGCGGGCCACTTCGCCTGGGAACAAGCACCCGATGACTACGGCCGACGCGTGGTCGACTGGGTCAGCGGCGGATATCGGCGAGTCGTAGCGAGCTGACGAACTCGCTCGTACCAACCGATCCTCCGACTCAGGAGACCGCCACGCGTCGTCACGCAGACGGGAGTTCTCGTCGTCCTGCCGGTCAGATCTTGGCGTTCACGGCTGTTCTGCGGCGGAGCAGCTGCTGATTCCACTCGGTGATGATCACGAGGCCGATCAGTGCCGGGAGAGTGAAGATCGCGATCGCGTCACCGACCGACGAGGTCGTGCCGGCGAGCCCGCCGACGGCGACCGGCGTCACCAGGTAGGCCACGCGCATGCCGCCGGTCATCGCCCCCATCCCAGACCCCCGGCGCCCCGGGAGCCGTGCTGCATCGTCGTAGAGCTTCGGCATGAAGGTCGCTACGCCGATACCGACGAGCAGGAATCCAACGATCGATGCAGTCTTGTTGGGCACGAGTGACGCGAGTGCGAAACCGCCGATGGCGATGCCGACGCTGAAGCGGTGCAGGCTCACATGGCCGATCCGCAGTTGCAGCCAATCGCCTGCGAAGCGCATCGACGTCATCCCCACGGTGTAGGCCACGAAGGCGAGGCTCCCCACCGCGGCGGCAGCTGCGAAGTCGTCGGTCAGTCGGAAGCTGGCCCAGTCGCCTCCGGTGACCTCGGCAACCACCGCGAACATGCCTGCGAACATGAGGAGAACGACGGGCGCCAGTCGAGTACGCCTCGAGGCGTTTGGCGCAGGTGGAGGGACGGCGGCGGCGCCGTGTCCTTCCTCATCGTCTGGGAGCAGGCTACGCGTCACGAACCGGAGGACGAGCGCCATGACGGCCGCGACGATGACGAGGTGCGTGAGCGTCGAGAGCCCTGCAACGTTCGCCGCGACCGCCCCGAGTCCGCCGGCCAAGATTCCCAGACTCCAGAGCCCATGCAACCGGTTCATGACCGGCGCGTGCCGGCGCGCACTGATCCATGAGCCCTGCAGGTTCATCGAGATGTCGACGAGGACGTCGACGAACAGGTAGGTGGACATGCCGATCAGCCAGACCGCCGGGCTGCGTGCGGCGCCGATCACCAACAGACTCAGCACCATCACCACTGCACCCGCTTGAAGCACTCCCTTCGTTGTAGCGGCGTGGATGAGCCGCCCTGCGACGAGACTCCCGAGTAGCCCGAACACGGAGGCGATCGTCAGCAGCAACCCGAACTCGTCGACAGCGACGCCGAGCCTGTCTCGGATCTGAGGCGCCCGGGCGATGAAGGACGCGGTCATCGCGCCGTTGACGAAGAACTGGCCGGCAACTGCGACCAGCGCGAGACGATCGCGACTGCTGAGCTGCGAACGGACCACGGCTGCGGAAGCTAACAAGCACTCGGTCGATCATCGTCCGCTTCGAGATCACATCGCAGGGCGTTCTGTCTGAAGGCGACGATCGAGGTTCTCGAGCTTGTCGATGTCGAGCCAGGGCCGCCGGGCGCGGTGCGCAGTTGTCGAGCGCCTGCGCGACGGCGGTAGTCGCCGAGTTGTGCAAGCGTCACTGAGGTGAGCGAGCGTCTCCCTACGACACCGTCGACGCCGAGCGCGCCGGCCGAGCCGCCCAGCCCGCCGCCACCGGTGACGGCACTCGATCGAGCGTTTCTGACTGACGTCGAACGGCTGACGACCATCATCCTCGTGCGCCATGGTGAGCAGGCGGTGCCCGCCCAGGGGCAGTCTGCGACGCGCGAGCAATGGATCGACCCGCCCTTGTCTGCGCGGGGGTGCGCCAGGCCGAGGCCGTCGGCGCTGGCCTCGAGGCCGACGCGGTCGACGCGGTCTACGCGAGCCCACTCACGCGGGCCCTCGAAACGGGTCGCGCCATCGCCGGTCACCACGGCCTCGAGGTGCAGGTCCTCGCCGAGCTGCGCGAGATCGAGTTGTTCCGCGATCTGCCCGAAGGGATGTCGTTGTTCGACGCGCTCGACCCGCTCTTGCTGCGCGGAGTTCGTGAGCGCTTCGCGGGGAACGCCGGTGGGACGTGTATCCGTACGGCGAGACTGGCGACGAGCTCCGACATCGCGTCGTGATGGCGGTCGAGGGGATCATCGCCACGCTTCCGGGCTCCACGATCGTGGTGGCCTGCCACGGAGGGGTCATCAACAGCTACGTCGGTTCGGTCCTCGGGATCACCGGCGAGGACATGTGGTTCCGCCCGAATCACGCCTCGGTACACCGGGTGGTCGCCCACGGTGACCGCCGCGTGGTGCGAAGCCTGAACGAAGTCCATCACCTGCGCTCGGTCGACCCCGAGCTCGTATCGTGGTGAACTCCTCGTCATCCCGCCGCCGCCGGTCGTTCATGGCTTTCATCGGAACCATCACGATCCGCACGGCGCAGATCTTTGATGAGAATGATCCGCACGAAAACCACGGACTCTATCGTCTCGCCAATCGCTTGCATCTGCACACGCATGCCGGCGCCGTGCGCGCCGCACTGCTGTTCCGGAGCGGCGAGCCCTACCAGGGACGGCTGCTCAAGGAAACCGAACGCAATCTGCGGCAGTTGAATTTTCTGCGCGAGCCACGCATCCGCCCCGTGGCCTATCACGACGGGGTGGTCGACATTCTGGTCGAGACGCACGACGTGTGGACGCTGCAGATTACTCCGAGCTTCTCGCGCGCCGGCGGCAAAAACGCCGCTTCGCTGCAGATCAAGGACAACAACCTGTTTGGCTACGGCAATACGCTGCTGGCGGGCTACGGCCACACCGTTGATCGAGATTCCACCTACTTTGAATGGCGGGATCCCTCGGTGCGGGACAGTCACTGGGTGGGCGATTTGCGCTGGGCCAACAACAGTGATGGCCACGAACGAACGCTGCAGGTCTACCGACCCTTTTACGCGCTGGATGTCCGGCACGACGCCGGGCTAACCATCATGGACAACTTGAGCACGGACACGCGCTATCAGTTGGGCAACGAATACGATCACTACCAGCACGCGGCGCGCCTGTTCGATGCCTATGCAGGCTGGTCGCCGGGCCTGCGCTCGGGCTACGCGCTGCGTCTGACCGCCGGCTGGCACAGTGAGCGCGACACGTTCGTCCCCCTGTACACCGGCGACCCACCGGTCAGCAGCGCACTGGCGCCGATCCCTGCCGACCGCGACCTCGTTTACCCGTACCTGCAACTGGACTGGATCGCCGACCAGTTTGATACCACCCATAACCTGGACCAGATCGGGCGCACCGAAGATCTGCATTTCGGCCCCACCGCAATGGTGCAGATGGGCGTGGCCGCGCCGGCGTTTGGTGCTGACCGCCATGCGCTCGTCACCACGGATCACATCGACTACGGCTGGCACCTTTCCGATCGGCAGGAATTCTTTGCCAGCGGCGACCTGACCGGCCGTGTGGAACAGGGCCGCGTCGTCGATCTACGCACCGGCGGCAACGCCGAATGGTACTGGCGCACTTCGCGCCGCACCCTGACTTACGTTCGAATTGCCGGCGATACCGGGCATGCGCTCGACCTGGATCACTACTACCTGCTGGGTGGCGACAACGGTCTGCGCGGGTACCCGCTGCGCTACCAGGAAGGGAGCGGCCGCGCGCTGTTCACGATCGAAGAGCGGATCTTTACCGACTGGACCCTCTGGCGGTTATTTGATGTCGGCGGCGCGGTGTTCTACGACGCCGGGCGGACTTTTGGCGCCAATCCGGTCGACACGCCGCAGCTGGGCTGGCTGCGCGACCTGGGTATCGGCCTACGCCTCGGCAACAACCGCTCATCACTCGGCAATGTCATTCATATCGACCTGGCTACGCCGCTCAACGGCGAAAATCTCAGCCGCGTGCAGATTCTGGTAGGCGTCGCTGCTACTTTCTAAAGCAGCGCACAAAAGGGTCTGGCGGGCAACGCACCAGATTATGTGAGCAGAGAGTTTCCTGAACCAAGCGCCGGCGTCCACGTCCCAATGGTCTTGCCAGTGGCGTAGTGCTGCGTCACACTCGATAATCGGACGTATGACACCAAATTCTAAAGTCCGCCTATCCCGAATGAGCCAGCCCGTCGCTAAAGGCAGCCGATGAACAGTGGTGCTGCCGCCCAGCTAATGACCAGCGCACTGGATGAAGACGCCTGGGACGACCTGCTCAGCTACATCGAGGAACGCCGGGTCATTCCGATCATCGGCCCGGAACTGCTGCAGGTCCAGACCGATAAGGGGCCACGATTGCTGTATGACTGGCTGGCCGAGAAGCTCGCCGGCCGACTGAACGTCGACGTCAGGCAACTGCCGCAACCCTACACGCTCAACGACGTGGTCTGCTGGTTCCTCGGCGAACGCGGCCGGCGCGAGGAAGCCTACGTGCGCCTGCGTGGCCTGCTGAAAGACGCGACCTTCGAGCCGCCGCAGGCGCTGCGCCGGCTGGCCGCGATACCCGAGTTCGACCTGTTCGTCTCCACGACCTTCGACACGCTGCTCGAAACGGCGATCAATCTCGAGCGCTTCGCCGGCGCGCCGTCCACCGAGGCGTTGTCCTATTCGCCCAATCGCGTCATCGATCTGCCCGCCGAGCGCGACCAGCTGCGCCGGCCGGTGGTGTATCACCTGTTCGGCAAGGTCTCGGCCTCGCCCACCTACGTGATCTCCGATGAGGATCTGTTGGAGTACATCTGCGCGTTGCAGAGCGAACATCTGGCCCCCGAGAAGCTGTTCCACGAACTCGAGCACAACCACCTGCTGTTTATCGGCAGCAATTTCACCAACTGGCTGGCGCGCTTGTTCCTGCGCATGGCCAAGCGCCAGCGGCTCTCGGATCCGCGCGACGTCGGCGAGATCATGGCCGACAGCCACACCGGCCAGGACGAGCGGCTGGTCGCCTTTCTGCAGCAGGTCAGCGTGCGCACCCGCATCTACCAGGGCGCAGAGCGCTTTGTCGACGAATTGCACGATCGCCTGGCGGCGCGCCGCAAGCCAGGCGCGCCGGCCGCGCTCGCCGCGGCGCCGCTGCGCTTTGTGCCCCCGGCGCGCGACATGCCGGACAACGCCGTATTTATCAGCTACTCGCGTGAAGACCTGCCGGCAGTGCAGCAAATCAAGGCCGGGCTCGAGGCCGCGGGCGTCACCACCTGGTTCGACATGGACCGTCTCGAGGTCGGCGATGACTACGACCGCAAGATCCAGCGCAACATCGCGCGTTGTTCCTACTTCATACCGGTGATTTCAGCCAATACCCAGCGGCGCCTGGAGGGTTACTTCCGGCGCGAGTGGAGCTACGCGATGGATCGCGTGCGCAATATGGCCGACGGCGCGCTGTTCATCCTGCCGGTGACGATCGACGGCACCACGGCCGCGGAGGCGCTGGTGCCGGATAAATTCAAGGCTCTGCACTTCAACCAGCTACCCGGCGGCGATGTTCCGCCCGAATTCGCCCAGCGCCTGATCGACTTCATGCGGGCCCGGCAACTGTGAACGCACAGCCGGAGCATATTGATACCGCGGACGCGACCGATGCGACCATCGATGCCCAGCGTCCGTGGCTTGGCCTGGCCTCGTTTACCGAGGAGACGCGCGGCTATTTCTACGGTCGCGACGAAGAAGTCGCCGAACTGGCCCGGCGGGTACAGCGCAAGCTGTTGACGGTACTGTTCGGCC
>CAWGFA010000008.1:0-14577 GCA_963821725.1 uncultured Acidimicrobiia bacterium | reverse complement strand
TCGCCGACTGGGACCGTCTGCACGCGGTGCTCGCTCGGGGTTCGTTCCTCGTCAGCCGGGAGGCGGGCCGCATGCTGATCGCCAGCGGGATGGGCGGCGACATCGTGTACGTCGTGTCGAAGAACACGGTCGCGGCCGGGCCGGAGAACGTTGCGTACAGCGCAGCCAAGGCCGACCAAGCCCACCAGGTGCGTCTGCTGGCCACCGAGCTCGGGCCCCACGGCATCCGGGTCAACGGCGTGAACCCCGACGGGGTCGTCGAGGGTTCCGGGATCTTCAGCGGATCCTGGCGTGAATCTCGGGCCGAGGCCTATGGCGTCGAGCCCGAGCGACTTCGGTGAGTTCTACGCCCAACGCACGCTCCTCGGCGTCGAGGTCCTGCCACGCCGCGCATCGCCGATGCGGTCGTGGCGCTCACAGACGGCTCGCTCTCCCGGACCACCGGGCTCCTCGTGCCCGTCGACGGCGGGATCACGAACACGTTCGTACGATGACGACGGAGAACAAGGGGGTTCCGATGACGATGCGGATCACCCCGGAGCGGATCGTCGACGAGGAGGCGTCGCTCGTGTCCGCGCACGACCGCGACCTCGACACGCGGGAGCGTCTCAACCGCAGTGGCGTCGATGTCGACGCCGTCATCGACGAGGTCGTGCGGTTCTCAGTCGCAGCGCCGTCGTGGGCGGTGGGCACCGGTGGCACGCGCTTCGGTCGCTTCCCGATTGGCGGCGACCGCGCACCACCGAGGAGAACATCGACGACGTCGCGCGCTCGACACGGTAACCGGCGCGAACCGGACCGTCAGCCTGCACGTGCCGTGGGACGACCCCGACGATCCGGTCGCGCTCCGCCGGCCCACGGCGGCCGTCGGGGTCGCGTTCGACGCGATGAACTCCAACACGTTCCAGGACAACCCGGCGACCACCGGTCACGGCGAGATCTCGTACAAGTTCGGATCGACGCCCACACCGATCCCGACGTCCGTAACCGCGCTCGAACACAACCTAGCCGTCATCGAGCTCGGCGAACAGCTCGGAGCGACCGCGATCACGGTGTGGCTGGCCGACGGCACTAATCACCCGGGGCAGGCCAACTTCCGGCGCCAGTTCGAACGAGCTGCCGAGTGTCTGCGGGAGCTGCACCAGTCACTTCCCGACGACTGGGAGATGTACACCGAGCACAAGCCCTATGAGCCCGCGTTCTACTCGAGCGTGAACTCCGACTGGGGTTCGTCGCTGCCCTCCTCGCGCAGCACCGCGGACCGCCGCGCGAAGTGCCTCGTCGACCTCGGCCACCATCTGCCCAACGCGAACATCGAGCAGGTCGTGAGCAGGCTGGCGATGACCGGTCGGCTCGGCGGCTTCCACTTCAACGACTCCAAGTACGGCGACGACGACCTCACCGTCGGCTCGATCCACCCGTACCAGTTCTTCCTCGTGGTCCTGGAGCTGCTCGACGCCGGCGGAGGCGCGCCACTCCCGCCCGTGCGCTACATGATCAACACGTCGCACAACCTGAAGGATCCGCTCGAGGATCTGATCCAGGCCACTGATCAGATACAGGTCACGCTGGCGCAGGCGCTGCTCGTCGATCGCGACGCACTCGCCGACGCGCAGGACGGCAATGATCCGGCGCGGGCGGCCGAAGTGCTGCAGGCCGCGTACCGCAGCGATGTGCGCCCGCTCGTCGCGAGCGCGCCGCCGCAACGGTGCCGCGTTGGCACCCCTCGCCAGCGTGCTCGACGCCTCGGCTACCGCGCCGCTGCGCTCGCGTTCACGCGGCGAGGACTCCGTCGCGAGCGGTCTATAATCACCGCGCGTCGTTCAGCGTCACCGTCGTCGCTGTCGACTTCGGCGCGACCTCGATGCGGGTGTGCCGCGTCGAGCTCGGTGACGGCGCACCGCACGTCGACGTCGTCCACCGCGTGGCGCACGCGCCTCGCCCTGACGACCGAGGCGTGCTCCGCTGGGACTGGGACCGCTTGCTGGCGGAGCTCGACGTCGGGCTCGACCGCGCGCTCGCGATCGGCTCGGTCGCGTCGATCGGGATCGACGCGTGGGGCGTCGACTACGGGCTGCTCGACCAGCACGGCGAGCTCCTGGAACCGCCGATCTCGTACCGCAACACGCGGTCGAGCGACTACCGCAGCGTCGTCGAGCGGATCGCGAGCGCCGGCTCTACGAGCTGACCGGCGTCCAGCCCCTGCCGATCAACACGATCTTCCAGCTGGCCGCGCACGACCCAGAGCCGCTCGCTCGCGCCGCGCACGTCGTCATGCTCCCCGAACTGGTCGTCGCGCGCCTGACCGGCGAGGTCGTGTCCGAGAGCACGAGCGCCGGCACCACCGGGCTCCTCGACCTGGCGACCGGCGACTGGTCACCGGAGCTGTCCGCGGCGATCGGCCTCCCCCGCTCGCGCCTGCCGGCCATCCTCCCGACGGGAACCCGCGTCGGTTCGTGGCGGGCGTTCCCGTCCACCTCGTCGGCGGTCACGACACCGCATCGGCGGTCCTCGGCGGCGCTCGAACCGGTGAGGCATTCGTGTCGGCGGGGACCTGGCTGCTCGTCGGTCGCGAGCAGGAGCTTCCCGACACCGGCGTCGCCGCGCAGGCCGCCGGGTTCACCAACGAGCAGGCGCACTGGGAGGCGTCCGGTTCCTCCGCAACGTCGCGGGCTGGTGGCTCGTCGAAGAGTGCCGCCGGATCTGGCCCGACACCGATCTCGATCGGCTGCTCGCCGACGCCGCGGACGCGCCCACGACCGACGTGGAGGTCGACGTGACCGACGAGCATTCCTCGCGCCGTTCGACATGGCCCACGAACTCCACGACACCTGGCCGGGCTCGACGACACCGCCAGCCGCGCCACCATCGTCCGCACCGCCATCGAATCCATGGCGGGAACAACCGCAAGCGTCGTCCACTCGCTGCCCTCGAGCGATGGCCATGACGTCCGCGGCATCCGGGTGTTCGGCGGCGGGTCGCGATCGGCGCTGTACCTCGATGCGTTGCGACGACGCACGCCACTGCCGGTCTCGACCGGCCCGGTCGAGGCCACCGCGATCGGGAACGCACTCGTGCAGGGGATCACGTTGGGGGCCTTCGCCGAGCGCGGACACGGCGCGTGCGACACTGGCCGACGACCAGGAGGTCGCGCGATGAACGTCCAGGCGCTCGAACGACTCGAGCTGATGCGGCACCGCCTCGACACGGACGGCCGCGTCCGGGTCTCGGAGCTCGCCGACGAGCTCGACGTGAGCGAGATGACGATACGCCGCGACCTCGATATGCTCGTCGACGAAGGCGTGGCCCAGCGCGTGCGCGGCGGGGCCGTCGCCGTGGGACCACAGGAGTTCGCCACCCGCTTTCGTCAGCACGCGCGCGCCAAGGCGCGTCTCGCCGAGAAGTTGCTCGACATGATCGGCACGGGCGGCGCGATCGGCATCGACGCTGTCATCGACCTTGCAGCGGCTCGCCGCACGGCTCGGGGGCGTCCGCGATCTCACCGTGCTCACCAACGGACCGGACACGTTCCGGGCCCTGCAGGAACACGCCGGCATCACCGCATTGCTCACCGGCGGTGAGCTCGACAGCCGGACCGGAAGCCTGGTCGGCCCACTCACGGCGCCGGGCGGCGCGCGACGTGATGCTGCGACGCCTGTTCGTGAGTGCAGCCGCGGTCGATCCCGAGCTCGGTTCGAGCGAGTCGACGCTCGAGGAGGCCGAGGTCAAGGTGGCGCTCGGTGGGTCCGCAGCCGAGATCGTGCTCGCGGTCACGGCGTCGAAGCTGGCGCACCGAGCACCCGCCCGCGCCTTTGCGCTCGACCGCGTCGACGTGCTCGTCACCGAGCTCGACCCCACGGACTCCCGCCTCGACCCGTTCCGAAAGCGGGTCAAGCTCCGCTGACCCGCTTGTGCGAGTATGCGCGTTCGCATAACTTTGAACATTCGCACTCGCCGATCCCGAGGGTCTGATGTCCGCACCCCGAATCTCCCGGCTCACGGCCGAGCACCGGTCCGACGCGTTCGGCATCGGTTCGGCCGCACCGCGCCTCTCCTGGTGCACCGACACCGATACCCCCGGCTGGATGCAGGCCGCCTACGAGCTGCAGGTCGTCGCACCCGATGGCACGGAACACTCGAGCGGGATCGTCGAGTCGGCTGCGTCGCTGCTCGTCGACTGGCCGGCTCCCGCGCTCGGATGCATTCGCGACGTGCGCACGGTACGGGTACGGGTGGTCGGGAACGACGGTGCCGAGTCGCCGTGGAGCGAACCCCTGACGGTCGAAGCGGGCCTCCTCGATGCCGACGACTGGCAGGCCACGTTCGTCGGGCCCGCGTGGGACGAAGACCTCGAGTCACCACAGCCCGCGCCGTACCTGCGGCGAACGTTCGCGCTCCCATCGCCCGCGACCAGGGCGCGCCTCTACGTCACCGCGCTCGGCGTCTACGAGATCGAGCTGAACGGCCGCCGCATCGGCGACGACGTGCTCGCACCGGGCTGGACGAGCTACCACCATCAACTCCGCTACGACACGTTCGACGTCACCGACGCGGTGCAGCAGGGCGACAACGTCATCGGCGCGGTGCTGGGCGACGGGTGGTACCGCGGCGCCCTGGTCGAGAACCTGCAACGGAACCGCTACGGCAACCGACTCGGTCTCCTCTGCCGACTCGAGATCACCCACGCCGACGGTACGGTCACGGTGGTGACGAGCGACGAGCAGTGGCGCGCGGTCGACCGGCCCGATCCGTGCGACCGGGCTGTACGAGGGCGAGACCTACGACCCGCGAGGAGCTCACGGGGTGGTCGAGCGTCGGGTTCGACGACCCGACGTGGAGTGAGGTCACGACCGTCGAACACGACCTGCACACGCTGACCGCACCGAGCACCGCGCCGATCCGGGTGACCGAACGGATCACGCCGGTCGCGATCCTGACGTCGCCGAGCGGGCACACGATCGTCGACTTCGGTCAGAACCTGGTCGGCGTGATCGAATTGACCATCGACGGACCGGTCGGCACCGAGCTCACCCTTCGCCACGCCGAAGTGCTCCAGGACGGGGAGCTCTGCACCGAGCCGCTGCGCAAGGCCATCGCCACCGATCGGTACACGTTGCGCGGCGGAGGTCCCGAGACCTGGCGTCCGAAGTTCACGTTCCACGGCTTCCGGTACGCCGAGATCACAGGCTGGCCCGGCGAGGTGACCGCCGACGACCTGACCGCGCTCGTCATCCACACCGACATGACACGCACTGGCTGGTTCGAGTGCTCCGACCCGCGCATCAACCAATTGCACCAGAACGTCGTGTGGGGCATGCGGGGCAACTTCGTCGGCATCCCCACCGACTGTCCCCGACCGCGACGAACGCCTCGGTTGGACCGGCGACATCGCGGTGTTCTCGCCTACCGCCACGTACCTCTACGACTGTGCCGGCCTGCTGGAGTCGTGGCTGCGCGACCTCGCCTCGGAACAGCGGGACGACGGCACCGTGCCGTGGGTGATCCCCGACTCCCTCGAGTGGCTGCTCCCGGCCGCGGTGTGGGGCGATGCCGCGGCCACCGTCCCAGCGACGTTCTACGAGCGCTTCGGCGATGTCGCGGTGCTCGAGCGCCAGTACGACAGTATGCGCAAGTGGGTGGACCTCGAGCTCGAGCTCAGCGGCGACGACCGCCTGTGGACCGGCGGCTTCCAGTTCGCCGACTGGCTCGACCCCACCGGCGCCGACGGCGACGCGTTCGACCAGACGCACCGACCCGGATCTCCTCGCGACCGCGGCCATGATCCACTCGCTCGACCTGCTCGCACGCGCCGCGGGGCTCCTCGGTCGGAGCGACGACGAACGCCGCTATACCGACCGTGCCGCGCGAGGCTCGCGCCGCGTTTCACGCGCGAGTACGTGACGCCGAACGGACGGCTGGCCTCGGACGCGCAGACCGCGTACTCACTCGCGATCGCCTACGCACTGTTCGATGCCGCGGAACAACGGCTGCACGCCGGCGATCGGCTGCGCGCACTCGTACTCAAGAGCCAGCTGAAGATCGCGACCGGCTTCGTCGGCACGCCGCTGATCTGCGACGCGCTCACCGACACCGGCCACGTCGACGCCGCGTACGGGCTCCTCATGCAGGAGGAGTGTCCGTCGTGGTTGTACCCCGTGCTCCACGGCGCGACCACGATCTGGGAACGCTGGGACGCGATCCTGCCCAGCGGGCGCGTGCGAACGAGGCCGGGATCGGCATGATCTCCTTCAACCACTACGCCTTCGGCGCGGTCGCCGACTGGCTGCACCGCGTCGTCGGCGGTCTCGCGCCCGCGGCGCCGGGATGGCGCGAGCTCCGCATCGCACCGCAGCCCGGCGGCGGACTGACCTCGGCAACGAGCCGTCTCGACACGCCCTACGGCTTCGCGTCGTCGGCGTGGGAGATCGCAGGGGACACGGTCACCGTGCACACGGTGGTACCGCCCAACACGACGGCACACGTCGTCCTCCCGGGCACCACCGACGAGTTCGTCGTCGGATCCGGGCGCACTCATGGACGGTTGCGTTCGAACCACCGGCGGCACTCGACCCGACACCGAACTGGGGCGAACTCGCGCCCGACGCCGAGGCATGAGCAACGACGCCATCCGCCCCGGACAAGTGTGGAACGACACCGACGGCAAGCGCATCCAGGCCCACGGCGGCTCGATGCACCACGAGCACGGCACGTTCTACTGGTACGGCGAGAACAAGGAGCGGACGACGCCGGGGAGCGACGTCTGGCACTGGGGCGTGCGGTGCTACTCGTCCACCGATCTGTACCACTGGGACGACCGCGGCCTGATCATCCCGCCCGACGTCGACGATCCGACGTCGCCGCTCCACCCCGCGCAGATGATGGACCGTCCCCACATCATCTTCAACGCGGTCACCGGGAAGTACGTCTGTTGGATCAAGGTCATGGGCGACGGCGACACGCAGAGCTACACGGTGCTCACCGCCGACTCCTTGCTCGGTCCGTACTCGATGCAGAAGGCGTGGTTCCATCCGTTCGGGATGAACGCGGGTGACTTCGACCTCGTCGTCGACGACGACACCGGCGACGCCTTCATCTACTTCGAGCACGTGCACAGCGAGCTCATCTGCGCCGACCTCACCGACGACTACACCGACGTCGCCGGCGCGTTCACGCGCCACTTCCCGCACCCGCATCCTCCCTTCGTGCGCGAGGCGCCCGCGCACTTCGTTCGGCAGGGTCGTCATCACCTGATCACGTCGGGGACGACGTGGTACTTCCCCAACCCGTCGGAGCATGCGGTCGCCGACGACCACCACGGACCGTGGACCGTGCTCGGCGACCCCCACCCCGACGACGCGAGCAGGACGTCGTTCCGGTCGCAGATCAGTTGCGTGTTCCCACACCCCGACAAGGAAGACCTCTACATCGCCATGGGCGATCGCTGGTTGCCCCAGATCTCCGCCGAGCAGTCGAACGTCGTCGAGGTGTTCGCTCGGATCTACGGCGGCGACCCCTACGAGGGCCCGCAGATGGAGGTCGCGGTGGACACCTCGATCGCCGACTACGTGTGGTTGCCGCTGCGCTTCGACGGTGATCAAGCGATCTTCGACTGGCGCGACGAGTGGCGGTTCGAAGACTTCGACTAGCGAGTCGGATCCAGCAACAGATCGGCGACGCGGAAGGCATTCGCCATCACGGTCAGCCCGGGATTCACGCTGCCGTTCGTCGGATGCAACGACGCGTCGGCGACGTACACGTTCTCGGTGCCGTGCACGCGACCACGGGCATCGCAGACCGAGCGGGTCGGATCGTCGCCCATGCGGCAAGTGCCGGCCGAGTGCTCGCCGGCGGGCGGCGGGCTCGGGTCGATCAACGTCTGAGGCGTCTCACATCCGACCTCGGTCAACCACTGGCGGCATCGTTCGGCCATGTACTCCATCACCTCCCGGCTCGCCGGGTGGAGCTCGCTCTGCAGCCGCGCCACCGGCATCCCGAGATGGTCCACGACCTGGGGATCGATGCCGACTCGGGAGAGGATCGACGGGATCTCTTGGCCCATGCCCATCGCGATGAACACGTGAGGCAAGCCCTCCCGCATCCAGCGCTTGTGGTCTGCGCCACCGACGGTCACCCCGAACAGGGGTGCCATCTGGGCGAGCACGACGGGCATGAGCGGGAGGCCCTCCCAGAGGACACCGCCACCCCAGGACTCGCGGTCGCGGTGCACGAAGTCCAGCGTCGCGATGTTGTGGCCAGGTCCCACGTAGCGGTCGACGGGCTCAGGACCAACGCCGAGGACGAGGCATCCTCCATGGGTGTGCAGGTTGGTCCCGACCTGATCGTTGCCGAGCCCGGAGACGAGCAGCAGCCGGGGCGTTTCCACCGCACCGGCTGTCACCACGACCTGGTCGCAGCGGACGGTCCGTGCCTCCGGTCGGTCAGCGCCGTCGAACACCACGCGGACGCCAGTGGCCCTGCCGGCCGCGTGGTCGATCTGCACCACCTGCGCCGCTGCGGCCAGGTGACACGTACCGGCCGCCAGCGCGCGTCGGATGAGGGTGTTGTGCGTGCCGTTCTTCGCGTCGACCGGGCACGCGTGACCGACGCACTGGGGGCAGGCGACGCACGCGGCTCGACCGAAGCGCGGGACGCTGTTGATGGCGAACGGGATGGGACCCCAACTCCAGCCGAGCCGATCGGCGGCGGCGCCGAAAAGCTCTCGTGCCCGACTCCCCGGCAACGCGGGCATGGGGTAGGGCCGCGAGCGCGGCGTTCGCGCGGTGAGAGGCCCTTCGTCACCCGACACTCCGATCTCCCACTCGGCCCGCTCGTAGTAGGGAGCCAAGTCGTCGTAGCCGAACGGCCAGTCGGTGAGAGAGCTTCCGACGGGCACGCCGTAGGTGCTCGCCATCGCGAAGTCCTCGGGCATGAAGCGCCACGACATGCCCTGCCACACCCGGGTCCCGCCGCCCAGCGTCATGGCGTTGAGGCCCCATGGCCCATGCTCGACGCTCGGAACTTCACGAACGGAGCCATCGGGTTGCACGATCATGCGGGGATGGCCGGGCCCCGGGCTCGCCGTCGGCTGACCCAACCCGGGTCGCTTGCCGCGGATGTGGTCACCACGCAGGTCGGCGTTGGTGTGGACGGGAGCCCGCTCCACGAGCAGCACCTTGGCGCCGCCCTCGGCCAAGACACCTGCGGCAACGCCGCCGCCCGCGCCTGCGCCGACGATCACGATGTCGTAGTGAGCGTCCAACTCTTGGGGTCCGACCGCGGGCCACGACTCGGGTTCGACGGTCTGCACGCCCTCCGGGACCCCGCGGAAGCCGATCATTCCCAGGCCGGCTGGCTCGCCGTCCCGGGTGCTCGCGTAGTACCCGGTCAGTGCAAGTTGGACGAGCGCGGCCCCTCCGGCGGCATGCCCTCCCCCATCGCTCGTCACCGCGGCGAGCACGCGTCCACGGGCTTCGACGGGCAGCTCGGCAAACGTCGAGCCATTGGCCCGTCGCGCCTCGGCATCCAGCGCGACGACCATCGCGCCCAAGACGCCCAGCGATGGCGCGAGAAAATCGGGCTCGTTGGCGATGAGGGCCGCGGCGCCACCCTCCCAACCACCCGGCCACTCATCAGCCGGGATCACGGTGTCGACTGCGGCTGCGAGCGTCGCGTCGATGCTCATCGTCGGGTCAGGGGAGTCGCCCACCATGGAAGGCATTTCGGGCCGAGCGGGGAGGTCCCCGCGGCCAGGCCACAAGGGGGTCGTGCGTAGTCGACGCACACCTCCCCCAGTCGCCGGTCGAGGGTCACGCTGCCGTGCACAAATGTGAACAATAACATTTTGCAACGGAGGCGAGGAGGACGCTGACTCGAGCGTGCAGGGAGACCGGCGTCCTCATCTGCAGTCGAGCGCGAGGTGCACGAGTTCTACGCGTGGCCAGGGCTTCCCCCGTAGCGAGTGCGAGAATCCGTGTGTCAGGGAGCCTCTGAAATCGACTGGCCCGGGCGCGCGCTCATGATTCTGACCGCGAGAGCGCCCACGCCGGTTGCCCATCCATTGCCCATCAACTGCTGCTCGTGGGCAAGAACGGCAGAGACGGCCCGGACTCGACACCCAATCTGACCTGCGCGACGGAGGCAAGCGCGTCGCGAAGACCAGTTCAAAGCGATTCCTAAGCCAAGGGCCCGGCCGCGCGACGCTCCGACCGCATCATGTCGGTGGCGTCGGACGCCGGTCGGCGCGAGCGAGACCCGCAGCGATCGGATCACGTGGCGGATCACGTGTCGGATCACGTGTCGGATCACGTGTCGGATCACGTCCGCTCGCAGTTCGCTGCTAACGAATTGCTAACGAAACTCTGGCGGATGGCAACCGATCCTGCGTACGCACTAGACGGCGGGGCGCCGAATGCCGTGACGAGGGAACACGCGTCAGACTGCGGCACACCGCTCGGACCGGCACATCCAGTTTTAGGTCCTGGTCCCGAAAGGGGTGGGAGTTCGAGTCTCCCCGCTCGCACAAGGGTTGTGAGGCGGCTGGAAGGCAAGCGGACTATCCCACTACCTAAGTTCGCGGCCGTGCGGAGTGGTGGGGCCAGCGGCTTGTGCCCTCCACGAGCCTGGCCCCACGACGACCAGGACTTCTCAGAGCGTCCGGAAAAGCTCATCCAGACACTCGACCATGTAGCCGAGGTCGTCGCTCGTGAGCCCATGGTGGATCGGCAGCGTGAGCGCACGGTCCATCACGAGATCGGTGGCGGGCAACCCGTCGGCTTCAGGCTGGCGGTGCGCGATCCGGGCGAAGCCGGGCTGGCGGAGGATGTTGCCGGTCCACACCATGCGGGTGGCGACATTGCGTTCGGCGAGGAATTCCTGGACAGGCGTTCGGTCGATGCCGTCGCGCAGAAGGAACGGATAACGCATCCAGATCGTCTCAGCGCCTTCTGTGGCGCGCGGCCTGATGACAAGATCTTCGTGGTCCGCGAACATCGCGTCGAGCTGGTCGAAGTTGTGGCGGCGGCGAGCGTTGAAGTCGGCCAACTTGTCCATCTGGACGAGGCCGTACGCGGCCATGATCTCGGACGGCTCGAAGTTGTAGCCGGCGTCGTCGAACACGAAGATGAAGTCGTACGGCGTTCCGTCGGCGAGGGTACCGAAGCGATTCGGGTCGTCCTGGCGAGTGCCGTAGAGGAACGACTCCGACCGGCGGCCCCAGCGCCTGCGGACGAGCGCGCGGTCGTACCAGTCGTCGTCGTCGACCGCGATCATGCCGCCCATCCCAGCGCACGTCATGGCGTGGCTGCGGGCGAAGCTCGTGACCGTGATCGGGACGCGTTCGCCGGTGCGTGAGCCGCGCAACCACGAGTCGAGGACGTCGCAGCTGTCCTCGATGACTGGGAGGTCGTGCTGCTCGGAAATGGTCTTGATGGCATCCCAATCGGGGATGTTGCCCACGAGATTCGGAATGAGCATGCCCTTCGTTCGCGGGCCGATCATCTCCTCGATCTTCGAGACGTCGATCTGCAGCGTGTCCGGCTCGACGTCGACGAAGGCGGGCACGATTCCCGAGTGCACGAGCGGCGCGACGTCGGTCGAGAAGGTCAACGCCGGCGTGATGACCTCGTCGCCCGGTGCGCAGCCGAGCAGGTCGACCGCGAGGCGCAAGGCGGAGGAGCCCGAGTTGACGAACACTCCGTGTTGCTTCGCGAGCAGCTCGGCACCGCGGCGTTCGAACTCGGCCACGCGTGGCCCGAGGTCGAGCGTCGTCTCGTTGAGGACCTCGAGGACGGCGTCGATCTCGCGCTTGTCGTGGACGGCGCCCGACTCGGTGATCTTGCGCAGCGCGGTCACACGCCGGATGCCGACACTGGCGGCAGCGGGTTCCCGGTGCGAGCGAAGCACTCGGCGAGGTTCCCGCCGAGGAAGGACGTGCGCACGTCGGGTTTCACGTCGGCGAGGATCGGTTCGTAGTGCGCGGTTGGCTCCGGGTTGCTTTCGTTGTGGGCGTAGTCGGAGGAGAAGACGACGCATTCGGGAAACTCTTCGAGCAGGCGCACCGGCGATTGGTGCGGCCGCGGCAGCGGCGTGATCCGCACGTTGCGGCGGACAAACTCGCTGGGCGTCAACTCGTAGTCGTATTGGCCCATGTAGACGCCCGACTCCGGCAGTGCCGGCCCGCGGTTGTCCATGTGCTGCACGGCGCCCGCGAACCAGTGGATGCCGAGCTCGGCGAACACGAGCGTGAGCTTCGGGTGGCGGTGGAAGACCCCGCCGAACGTCATGCCGTTCAGCATGAGGATGGCGGACTGGCTCATCTGACTCGCGCCGAGCTGGCGCAGCACCATTCCGTCTGGGTAGTTAGCCCACGTGGGATCGACGAACGTGGGACTGTGGCCCGCATGGACGAAGGCGAGCATGCCGAGATCCTCGGCCGCCGACCACAAGGGCTCGTACCGCTCGTGCATCGGCGGGTATCCCGGCGCGGGCAGCGTCGCGATCAGGAACGCTCGGCTCCCGCGGGCGCGCATGCGCGTGAGCTCGTCGACGCTCCAGTCGATGTCGGTCGCATCGATAGACGTCAGCGGTGGCAATCGGTCCTCGTTGCCATCGACACGGTCGGCGATCCATGAATTGCACGCCGAGATGACCTCTCGTGCAAGGGCGCGGTCTTCGAGGCGCGCGCCGTAGTCGGCACCCTCCAAGCAGATGGTGTTGGCGATGTCGATGCCGACGCGGTCCATCCACGCGAGTCGCTCGCCCGCATCACCGGGGGTGTGCATCGCCGAACCCTCGAAGCCATAGCCCTCGACCTCGGCCTCACCGAGGATGGCGGCGATGCCGGGCGGCACGAGCTGCTCGATCGGGGGGCGCTGTTGCTCGGGCACGAGCCGCAGGAGGTCGCCGACCTGCGCACGCACGGTGGACTCGGCCACCGAGAACCGCTCCGGTAAACGCTCGGAAAGCGCCGGGTAGTCGTCGAGCCACGCCGGCCCTGGCTCGAAATGCGTATCGACGTCGACGATCACGGGTGTCCCCTCAGGTTGTCAGCTCGGCCTCTCTATAGTAGAACAGTGTTGTTCCAGATGGAAGAGGTTCCGTGGATCGCCAACAGCTACAACACCTGCACGACTTGACCGGCCGGGTGGCGATCGTCACCGGAGGCACGCGCGGGATCGGGCTGGCAATAGCGGAGGGCTTTGCCGCGGCTGGGGCCAACGTCGCCGTGGCCAGCCGCAAGCCCGAATCGTGCGCCGACACCGAAGCGCATCTGCGCACATTCGGCGGCGATGCGATCGGCATCCCCACGCACATGGGTGACGTCGACGCCGTCAACGCGCTCGTCGACTGCACCGTGGAGGAGTTCGGCCGACTCGACATTGTCGTGAACAACGCCGCCAACGCACTCACGACTCCCCTTCGGACAGCTGACGGTGGACGCGTGGGAGAAGTCGCTCGGCACGAACCTCCGCGGTCCGGTGTTCCTCATCGAGCGAGCACTCCCGTACCTCGAGACCTCCGCGCACGCCGCGATCCTGAACGTGATCTCGGCTGGTGTGTACCTCTTCTCGCCCTACACCGCGATGTACGCCGTGGCCAAGGCGGGACTCATGTCGATGACTCGATCGATGGCGGCGGTGTTCGCCGAACGAGGGATCCGCGTCAACGCGTTGGCGCCCGGCACGGTCGACACGGACATGGTGCGCGCGAACGCACCTGAGCGTGTCGAGTCCATGCACCGTGCCGCGTTCATGCGCCGCGCCGCCCACCCCGACGAAATGGTCGGACCCGCGCCGCTGCTGTGCTCCGACGCAGGCAGCTTCATCACCGGACAGGTCGTCATCGCTGACGGCGGCCTCGCCGCCCACTAGCGCCGTGGCCACCGTCCTCGTGGAACCGGTCGCCGAGCATGTCACTGCTCTCCGCCTCAACCGCCCCGATCGCCTGAATGCCATTGACTTCACCCTCGTCGGTGACCTGCACGATGCTCTCGACGACATTGCCGCCGATGACGCCGGCAAGGTCGTCATCCTCTCCGGAGTCGGCCGAGCCTTCTGCGCTGGCCTCGACCTCAAGGACTGGGGCGAGATTCCGACACCGGGCAGTCATCGACACTTCAACGCCGGTCAGAACGGGCAGAGCTATCTCTCGAACCTCATGCAGCACCTGCGTGCGACGCCAGACAGATCGTGCTCGCAGCAGTCAATGGCCCGGCATTCGGCGGCGGCCTTGCGCTGGCGCTCGGCTGTGATCTGCGCATCGCTGCATCTTCGGCGTCCTTCTGCTCGGCGTTCATCCGCACCGGGCTCACGGGGACCGACGCCGGCGTCTCCTACCTACTCCCTCGGCTGATCGGTGCCGCCCGCCGCTTCGACATGATCGTGACCGGCCGCGCGGTGGACGCCACCGAGGCCGAGCGCTTCGGCCTCGTATCACGCGTGTTTCCGGATGAGGAGCTCTGGGACGAGGCGGTCACGACGGCCACGTCGATCGCGGCGTACACAAAGTCGCCTTCGCAACACGAAGGAGGTCATGTGGCACAACCTCGACACCAACAGCATGGCTGCGGCTATTGCACTC
>CAWGFA010000007.1:0-136267 GCA_963821725.1 uncultured Acidimicrobiia bacterium | reverse complement strand
GCCAGGTCGACGTATTGCTGGATGATCGGTGACGGCGTGAACGACGTGCCGGCGCTGAAGCAAGCTGACCTCGGTGTCGCGATGGGGTCGGGCTCGTCGGCTGCCCGAAGCGCAGCGCAGGTGGTCCTGCTCGACTCGCGATTCGCGGCACTGCCCGCTGTCGTCGCTGAAGGCCGGCGAGTCATCGGCAACATCGAGCAAGTCGCGAAGTTGTTCGTCACGAAGACTGTCTACGCGTGTCTCCTCGCGATTGCTGTCGGTGTCGCGCAGCGTCCGTTTCCGTTCTACGCGCGTCACCTCACGCTCGTCAGCTCGCTGACCATCGGCATTCCGGCGTTCGTCCTCGCGCTCTCGCCGGGCGAGCAACGCGTCGAACCGCGCTTCCTGGCTCGAGTCCTCGGCTTCGCGCTTCCCGCAGGTTTCGTTGCTGCAGGCGCGACGTTCGCGGGCTACGAGATGGCACGCCAAGAGGGGCTGAGCCTCGACGAGTGCCGCACGGTGGCGACGCTCGTTCTGTTCGGCGTCGCGACCTGGGTGCTGACGATCGTCGCTCGACCGCTCACACGCGCCCGTGTCGCGATGATCGCGCTGATGATCGGGTTGTTCGTGATCGTCTTGGCGTCGCCGGGCAGGCGGACGTACTTCACACTGCATCTTCCCGGGCTCGTCGTGTGCATGGCGGTCATCGGAATCATCGCCGTTGCCGGCGCGCTGCTGGAGCTCGGGTCGCGGGTGGCGAACTGGGCGTCGAGTTGGTGGCGCTCACGTCATTGACGCCTCGACTGCTCCGCTTGCCGTTCTCGGCGCTTGGTGATGACGACTCGGGCGATGAAGGCAGCGACGACCAGACCGAGCAACACATACGAGACCTGCCCCAGGCGCGCCTCGACTGCCTTGTACGACGAGCCCGCCAGGTAGCCGACGATGAGAACAGCTGGAACTGCGACGATCGCGCCGAGAACGTTCCACAGCAAGAACTGCCCGTACGGCATGCGCGCATCGCCGGCGATGGCCGGCACGACCGCGCGGAGCACGCCGATGAATCGCCCGAAGAAGACCGCCACCCCGCCCCGGCGATGGACATACTCGTGCGCGCGGTCCCATCGATTCTCACCGACCTTGCGGCCGAACCACGTCAAGCGGAGTCGAGGTCCGACGTGACGTCCGATCTCGTAACCGAGCGAGTCGCCGAGAATTGCGCCGAGCACCGCGCACACGATGCAGAGCGCGAGCGTCAGCTTTCCTTCCTGCGCGAGCACGCCGGCGATCAGCAACGCGGTCTCGCCCGGAATGAACAAACCGACGAAAGCGGACGCTTCGAGAAGGCACAGTGTGAACAGCAGCAGGTAGCCCCATGGGTCGACCGCGTCGCCGAGAGCGTTGACCGCGTTCTCGATCATCGGCTCAGCTCAGCAGTGGCAGACGACCGCGAACCCGTCGCGGCAGGCTCGTGCCCGACCCGCGATCTCCGGATCGGGGGGCGGAGCGCGACGGTGACGACCGATCTAAGATCCGCCGCCATGAAGAAGCTGCTTCTCGTTGTCGTTCTTGTCGCGCTCGCTGCCTTCGCCGCCCGAAAGGTGCGCGCCGCGTAGCATCAACTGCTGCAGACCGTCCGGCCGTACGTTTCGTGGTACCGCCGGGGTCGCGCCGCAACCACCACCAGAGCACACCGCCGCCGATCGCCGCCGCCACCAACCCCCCCACCGCGGTCGTCGGTCCCGGTCGAGGTGTCGGCATTCGATCGCGCAGCCGCACGGGGCGCGTGAAGGTCCGAATCTCCCATCCGTGCTCACGAGCCGCTCGCTGCAATTCGCGATCGGGATTGACCGCGGTCGCGTGGCCGACGCTTTCGAGCATGGGTATGTCCGTCGCCGAGTCGCTGTACGCATAGGAAGCTGCGAGGTCGATACCCCGTTCCGCCGCGAATTCGACCATGACCACGGCCTTCTGCGGTCCGTAGCAGTAGAGCTCCGTAGCTCCTGTGTATCGGCCGTCCTCGTCGACCGAGCTGCGGGTCGCGAGGTAGCCGTCGACGCCGAGGTAGCGCGCGAGCGGCGCCACGATCTCGTCGGGTGACGCGGAGACGATGTAGACCGGCCGACCTGCCTCGCGGTGTTGTCGGATGAGCTCGAGTGCCTCGTCGTAGACGATCGGCTCGACCACGGCATCAAGGGTCTCCTCGACGATCTCGCGGACGCGCTCCTGGTGCCACCCCTTCGTGAGCGCCAGCACGGAATCGCGCATGCGAGCGAGCCTGGCTTCGTCGGCACCGAGGTGCATGTACACGAGCTGGCCGTACAACGCGCGGAGCAACAGCCGCCGAGTGATCAGTCCCTCGCGGTAGAAGGGACGTCCGAACGCGACCATCGACGCCTTTGCGATGACGGTCTTGTCGAGGTCGAAGAACGCAGCCTCCACGCGTCGCGACCCTAACGGGGCCACATCACCAACCGGTGTCCGCCCGATGAACGGTCCTGACACTGAAGCGAGCGCTCGGAGCCGAGCAGGAGCACGGCCGGCGTCGGTCCCGCTAGGGACCCGCCGGCACTCGGCGGCGACCGCGCCGATACTTGGCATATCGACGATGGCGTCTCCAGTGACGGCAGCGGCCGACCTCCGCGTTCGCCACCCTGTCCGGCGGGTGTTCACAGCCGAATACAAGCTGGCCATCCTGGCCGAGTACGACGCCTGCACCGAGTCCGGCGAGAAGGGCGCCATTTTGCGCCGCGAGGGTTTGTACTCGAGTCTGCTCACCGACTGGCGCCGCCAGCACCGACAGGGTCTGTTGAAAGCGGCGGTCGGCCGCTCAGACGGCGGTCGGGGCGGACCGTCAAGGAGCGAGGTGGCGCGACTCAAAGCCGAGAACGAACGGCTGCGCACCAAGCTTGCCCAGGCCGAGGTGATCATCGAGGTCCAGGGAAAAGTGCACGCGCTCTTGGAGGACATCTCGAAGAGCGCGGCCACCGACGAGTAGTCACCGCCGTCCTCGACACCGGCGTCGACGAGCTCGTCGACGCAGGCGTGGCGCGCAAGACCGCGTGCCAAGCGCTGGGACGGTCCCGGGCCAGCCACTACCGCACCCGCCGACCGATGCACGGCCCGCCCCCTCCCCGACCACGCTCACCCCGAGCGCTCAGCGACACCGAAGCAGACGCGATCGTCAACGTGTTGAACAGCGAACGGTTCTGCGACCAGGCCCCCGCCCAGATCTGGGCCACGCTGCTCGACGAAGACGTCTACCTGGCGTCGATCTCGACCATGTACCGGCTCCTACGCGCTCGAGCCCAGGTCCGCGAACGACGCGCCCAGGCTCGCCGGCCGCCGACGGTCAAACCAGAGCTGGTCGCCACCGGCCCCAACCAAGTGTGGTCCTGGGACATCACCAAACTCGCCGGCCCCTACAAGTGGAACTGGTTCCACCTCTACGTCATCTTCGACGTCTACAGCCGCTACGCCGTCGGCTGGCTCGTCGCGTCACGCGAATCAGCTCGACTCGCCGAACAGCTCATCGCCGACACCGTCTACCAACAACCAATCGATAACGGCCGGCTCACCCTGCACGCCGACCGGGGCACATCGATGACCTCGAAGACCGTCACCCAGCTCCTCGCCGATCTCGGCGTGCTGCAATCCCACTCCCGGCCCCACCAATCCAACGACAACCCGTTCAGCGAAGCCCACTTCAAGACGCTGAAGTACTTCCCGACGTTCCCGAAACGGTTCGCCTCCATCACCCACGCCCGCGCCTTCGTCGACAGCTTCTTCGAGCACTACAACCACCACCACCGCCACTCCGGCATCGCGCTGCACACCCCCGCCGACGTCCACCATGGCCGGCCGACACCGTGCGGGCCCGACGCCAACGAGTTCTCGACGCCGCCTGAGCACAGCACCTCTTGTCGGTGTCACACCACCTGCGTAGGGTGGGGTTGCCGTCACCGGTACGCCCCCTTCGGGTGCCGGCGGCTCGCCTTCGGGCTTCGCTTCCCTCACGTCTCGGTCGTTTGTCGCGCGTGGGAGAGAAGCGTGCTCGTGTGTTGTTGGTCGTCGAAGGGTGGATCCGGCACCACCGTCGTGGCGGCGGCGCTTGCGGTGGTGCTCAGCAGGTCATGTCCGGCCGGCGCGCTCATCGTGGATCTTGCGGGTGACGTTCCGGCGGTGCTCGGACTGGCGGACGAACCCGCTGGCTCGGGCGTCGCCGATTGGCTCGACGGAGGCGAGCACGTCCCCGCTGACGGACTCGCCCGCGTCGAGATCCCGGTCCGTCCTGGGCTGGCATTGCTGCCGCGCGGCAACGGCGAGCCGCACTTGTCGCGATCCTCGGCGCTCGCCGCGTTGCTCGCCACCGATCCGCGCTCGGTCGTCGTGGACGGCGGATGCGTCGGCGCCGATGCACCGACGGGCCGCACCGAGCTCGTCGCCGCAGTCGCGGCCAACGCCGACCACTCGCTGCTCGTCGTACGGCCGTGCTTCCTTGCCCTGCGTCGAGCGGTGCGCGCGCCGATACGGCCGACCGGTGTGGTGCTCGTGGTCGAAGAGGGTCGCGCCCTGACGCCCTCGGACGTCGAAGAAGTTCTCGGCGCACCGGTGCGAGCGGCGGTGAGCGTCACGGCACAGGTGGCCCGGGCCGTCGACGCCGGGTTGCTGGCCAGCAGGTTGCCGCGCACGCTCGAGCGGGAGCTGCGTCATGCTGCCTGAGCGCGACCCGGACCGTAGCGGAGTCAGGGTGGGCGACGGTCTGGACGGCATGATCGAGTCGCTGCATGCGCGTGTTGCGATCGACGACACGCGCGTGGCGACGACGAGAGAAGACGTCGCTCGTCTCGCTCGGCGCGAGCATCCGCTCGCTCGAGCCGAGGTTCTCGAGGATCTCGTGGATCGGATCCTCGCTCGTACCACCGGACTCGACGCACTCGAGCCCCTGCTCGGTGATCCCGAGATCACCGAGGTCATGGTCAACGGCTCCGGTCCCGTGTGGGTCGAGCGTCAGGGGGCACTCGAACGCACGGATCTCCGGCTCGGCGCCCGCGACGTGTACCAGCTGATCGAACGGATCGTCACGCCGTTGGGACTCCGCGTCGACCGAACGAGTCCCGTCATCGATGCCCGCCTGCCCGATGGCTCACGGGTCAACGTCGTCATCCCGCCGCTTGCCGTCGACGGTCCGTGCGTCACGATCCGGCGATTCCGCGCCCGCCCGATCGAGTTGCGCGAGCTGTGCGCGCCGGCGATCGCCGAATTGCTCGACTGGGCCGTCCGGCGACGAAGCAACATCATCGTGAGCGGCGGAACCGGGGCAGGCAAGACGACGTTGCTCAATGCGCTCGCGGCAGGCATTCCTCGGGGCGAGCGCGTCGTGACCGTCGAAGACGCAGCCGAGCTGCGCCTTCCCGGCGAGCACGTCGTACGCCTCGAGGCGCGCCCTGCGAACGCCGACGGGCTCGGCTCGGTGACGGTCCGCTCGCTGGTCCGCAACGCGCTCCGTATGCGCCCTGACCGCATCATCGTCGGCGAAGTGCGGGGCGGCGAAGCCCTCGACATGGTCCAAGCGATGAACACCGGGCACGAAGGCTCGCTGTCAACCTGTCACGCGAACTCGCCGCCGGACGCGTTGCGGCGGTTGGAGACCATGGTGTTGATGAGCGACGTCGCGCTACCGCTCGAAGCAGTGCGCGAGCAGTTGTCGGCCGCCGTCGATCTCGTGGTGCACATCGTCCGAGCGGGTGACGGCTCGAGACAGGTCACACAGGTGGCGGAGGTGACGACGGCGTCCGCGGCCGAGCGGGTCCGGTTGCTCGCAGTCGACGGCGTGCTGCAGTCGTTGCCGCATCGAACGATGCGAGCACCGGGCCCGCCGGCGGATGCGAGGTGGCTGCGATGATGGGCGCGTCAGGCTTGCGGCGAAGCATCGAGCGCCGCCTCGACGACGCCGCCCTCCCGTGGTCGAACGACATCGTCCTTCGAGTGGCCGCCGGTGTCGTGGTAGCCGCTGAGTTGCTCGCGCTCGCGGTCGGTGGGTGGTCGATGGCAGCCGTGACCGCGATCGCGTCGGTCGTCGGCGCATGGGTCGCCTTGGGCGCCTTGCGAGGGCGAGCAGCGCTGCAGGTCGACCTCGCGTTGCCCAACCTGCTCGAAGCCACCGCCCGGTCCCTGCGATCCGGGACTTCGTTGCGCATCGCATTGTCCGAGGCGACCGCGAACGTGCCACCTCGGTTGCGCGAGAGCATCAACGCGCTGGTCGTCGCGGCAGAGCGAGGTGTTCCGCTGGTCAACGCCATCGACGCGTGGACGTCCTCGATGACCGGCGACGGCGTTCGCCTGACGGGTGCCGCGCTCGCGCTCTCGGCAGAGCTCGGTGGCGCCGCGGCGCGCTCGCTCGACGGTGTCGCCGCGACGCTGCGAGACCGCAACGCAGTGCGACGCGAGGTCCGGGCGCTGTCGAGCCAGGCTCGTGCTTCCGCGGTCGTGATCGGCGTCGCACCGTTGGGGTTCGCGGTCATCGCCGCGGCGCTCGAGCCGCGCACGATCGACTTCTTGTTGCGGACTCCCGCGGGCATGGCCTGCCTCGTCGTCGGCGTCGTGCTCGACGGCGTGGGTGCGGCTTGGATGCACCGGCTGGCGGCGATCCCATGAGGGTTCCGGCGTGGTTCGGCATGGCCTGGTTCGTCGGGTTGCTCATGGTCTTGATCGTCGTACGCCCACGCGCGATTCGACGTGGGTTGCCCGGGCTGGCTGTCCGCGGTCCGCTTCGTCTGCCGCGTGCCGCGCAACTCGTCGAGCTTCGTGTCCGTGTGCGCACGCGTCGCCGTCGCCGCCGGGCGGTCGCGACCTCCGCTCGAGAGCTCGCCGACGTAGTCGATCTGTTCACTCTGGCGATCGGCAGCGGGCTCAACCTGCGCTTGGCCGTCGTCGCGGTTGCGAGTCGGGCACCACCGTCGTGGGCAGATCCGCTCACCGGAGTCGTGGCTCGCATCGAGCGGGGTATCGGCGTGGCCGACGCGTTCGACCAGCTTCCCGCCATGACCGGTGAGCACGTGCATCCCCTGGTCAGCGCTCTTGTCTCATCCGAGCGGTATGGCACGCCTCTCTTGCCCGCACTCGAACGTCTGGCTGGCGAGGCCCGCCTCGATCGCCGCCGGCGCGCGGAAGAAGCAGCACGGCGCGTGCCAGTAAAGCTGTTGTTTCCCCTGGTGCTGTGCATCCTCCCCGCCTTCGGTGCGCTCACGGTCGCGCCCTTGCTCGCCGGCGCCCTCGGGTCGCTGAGCCTCGATTGACGTGTGCAGTGTCCGCGCTCGCGGACACTCGACCAACGGGAGTCTTCATGCTGTCTGTGTTCGTGCATCTGCAAGTGCAATCGCTTCGATTGCGACGTGAGGACCGCGGCCAGACCACGGCCGAGTACGCATTGGTGTTGCTCGGCGCCGCCGCGGTCGCGCTCGTGCTCGTCGCATGGGCCACGAAGTCCGGCAAGATCACCCAACTGTTCGACGCGGTGATCGATCACGTGCTGTCCAAGCTGTGAACGACGCGCCGGCGTCCGGGGCCTGCCGCGATACGAGGGGTCAAGCAACGGTCGAGGCCGCACTCGTGCTGCCCTTCGTCGCCCTGCTTCTCCTCGCGGTCGTACAGGTGGGCATCCTCGTCCGAGCGCAGGTGCTGGTGACGCACGCGGCCCGCGAGGCAGCGCGGGCCGTGGCCGTCGATCCCGACCCCAGTGCCGCGGTTGACGCAGCGGAACACGCGTCCTCGCTCGACGCGACGCGCATGCGTGTCGACGTCGAAGGCCGCGGTCTCCGCGGGAGTCACGTCACCGTACGGGTGACCTACGACGCGCCGACGGATGTACCGCTCATCGGCGGCCTCATCGGCGAGGTCCACCTCGAAGGCGAGGCCACCATGCGAGTCGAATGATCGCCGATGTTCGAGGACCGCCGAGAACTGACGAGAGCGTGTTAGCGGTTCGGCCGATGATCGAGGAGGTGACGCAACAAGGCGACCGACCCTGCCTTGTCGAGCGGCTCGTTCCAGTTGCCACACTTCGGTGACTGGATGCACGACGGGCATCCGTCAGTGCATCCGCATCCCTCGATCACTTCGAGTGTCGTCGCGAGATGTCGGTCGGCCGCGTCATACCCCAGTTCCGCGATACCTGCGCCACCGGGATAGCCGTCGTAGATGACGATGGTCGGCAACTGCGTGTCCGCTTGGCGAGCGGTCGAGACGCCCCCGACGTCCCACCGATCGCAGATCGTGAACAAGGGGAGGATGCCGATGGCTGCGTGCTCGACTGCGTGCAGCGTTCCTGGCCACGCCCCCGGTGCGACCTCGGCCAGGGATAGATCTGACGGCTCCACCGTGTACCAGACGCCGCGGGTCACCAGTCGCGACGGAGGCAGGTCGAGCGCTTCGGTGCCGAGCACCTCTCCGGACGCGATTGCCTTCCGCTGATATCCCGTGACCTGTGACGCGACTTCGATCGATCCGAGATGGAGCCCGGCGCGGCCGACCGCGCGGCAACGGTCACGACTCAGCACTCGCATCGTGACATCGGTGCGGGCGACGGTGTACTCGGTGCCGTCGCACATCTCGACCGTCGCCAGCCGGTCCTGAAGATCGAGATCGACGACCCGGTACGTCGTGCCCTGATGCATGTAGACGGCACCGGGATGGACCATTTCGAAGGCCCGGGCTTCGTCCACGGTGCCCACGAGCGTGTCGTCGTCGCGGACGATGCGATAGTCGCACGTCGATCCCGAGCGCAGTCCGATGCCGTGCGCGGGAAAGCCACGACCTGCCCAGACGGCGGTGGGCGGACGGACGGCGTGATGTGGGTTGGCGAACCTTCAGGCGGTCGTCGAGCACGAGCGACCGCACCGCGTCGTCGATGTCCGGCCACCAGCGCTCGTCCCCAGGTGTCAACGGCAGTTCGAACGCCGCACAGCCGAGATGCGGCAGGAGGATGAAGGGATTGGACGGATTGATCACTGCCGGCTCTGGTGGCCGGGTGATCACTTCCGTGGGATGGGCCATCAGCCACTGATCGAGCTGATCCTGTCCGGCGACGAGAACCGCCAGGGACTCCTGCCGCTCTCGGCCGGCGCGCCCCATCTGCTGGCGCATCGACGCGATCGTGCCCGGGAACCCGTCGAGCACACAGGCGTCGAGACCGCCGATGTCGACGCCGAGCTCGAGCGCGGTGGTGGCGACGACACCGCGCGAGTCGCCCACCGAACAGCTCGCCTTCGATCTCGCGTCGCTCCTCGGGTAGGTAGCCGCCGCGGTAGGGACGAACGACGTCGGCGAGATCGTCTGGAAGACGACGGCGAACGTCGGCGGCGACGACCTCTGTCCCTCGACGGCTGCGACAGAAGCCGATCGATCGATGGCCTGAGGAGATCAACGACGTCAACAGCCCTGCCGTCTCGGAGTGCGAGGAGACGCGCACGTCGTCGAACTGCAGTGGATTGCACAACGCGACGATGCGCTCGCCGCGGGGCGAACCGTCTTCGGTGACCGCAGTGACAGCATCTCCCCACAGCGCCGTCGCCAGCTCGGCGGGTTCTCCGATCGTGGCGGACGCGGCGATGAAGCTGGGCGTGGCGGCGTAGGACGCGCACACGCGGCGCAGTCTGCGGAGCAGGTGCGCGGTGTGGGTTCCGAACACTCCCCGGAACACGTGCAGTTCGTCGAGCACGACGTACCGGAGGCGCATCAGGAACGTTGCCCATCGCGCATGGTGTGGCAACAACGCGCAGTGCAGCATCTCCGGATTCGTCAGCACGACGTTCGCGTTGCGACGGACCCACGTTCGCTCCTCGGGCGTGCAGTCGCCGTCGTACGCGGCCGCGACCAACCCGGGAAGCTCGAGATCCGAGAGCGCACGCAACTGGTCGTGGGCGAGCGCCTTGGTCGGAAAGACCATCAACGTCGTGCCGGGACGGATCGGATCCGTCGCCGCCTCGGAAACTGGTACCTGATAGCAGAGCGACTTCCCGGAGGCAGTGCCGGTGGCAATCGCAACGTTGTGGTGGTCGCGGATGAGGTCGATGGCCTCGGCCTGATGCGACCAGAGCGCGTCGATGGGGAGACGTTCTCGCACCGCGGGTCGCAACGGCTGTCGCGGGGCCCCCGTACGCGCCGGCCGGGGCGCGATTCGCTCCGCGTACACGAGCCGGCCGTCCGCTTCGAGGTCGGCGAGCAGGCGCGACAGCCCGCCGACGGCAAGACCGTGCTCGAGCAGCGCCATGGCACGCGCGAGCCTAGGCGTTCCACCGGTGTAGTTACAGGGGTGTGATCAGGGCGGTTGCCGGTCGTCGGGTAGGGTCGTCATTGCATGGATCTCGGCCTCGTCGTACACGAAGAAGGCGAGTGGACCGTTCTCGCTGTGAGCGGCGAGATCGACATCGCCACTGCTCCCAGCCTGCGCGAGAAGCTGCACAGCCTCCTCGCCGACGGGAAGCTGCAGCTGATCATCGACCTCGACGATGTGACCTTCCTCGACTCCACCGCGCTCGGCGTGCTCGTCGGTGTCTTGAAGCGAGCACGCACGGAGGGTGGTGAGCTCCGCATCGTCTGTAACCAGCCACGGGTGCGGAAAGTGTTCGAGATAACCAGGCTCGACAGCGCCTTCGACCTGTGTACGTCGGTCGAAGACGCCGTCAAGGGCGGCGCTCGGGAGTAACGCTGCGGCATGGGCGATCGCATCGAGCTCGATGTTCCCGCCCGGCCGGAGTTCCTGTCGCTGGTCCGCTCGATCGTCACGTTGATCGCCGAGACGGGTTCCAAGCTGCCCGACCGTCGCATCGAAGACCTGCGTCTCGCGGTCACCGAGGCGTGCGCCAACGCCATCGACGCCGAGCGACGCAAGCCCGAGCTCGAGCGCGAGCCCGTCGTCGTCACCTGCGACCTCGAGGCGGACTACGTGGCTGTCGAAGTGCACGATGAAGGAGGCGGCTTCGATCCCGACGCCATCACCCCGCATCCCGACGTGACCAAGCCGGCGCGGCTGATGTTCGAGCGCGGACTCGGGATCCCGCTGATGCGTGAGCTGACCGACGAGATCGACTTCCGTCGCGAGGGCGGCGGAACGACCGTGCGACTGCTCGTCACCGCGCACCTGAGACGATGAGCCCACGTCTGTTTCGACGTGCAGTACCCACACGGCGTGTGGCTGATGAACGCCAGTTCGCGTTATGACTGACCCGATCGAAGCGATTCCGAAGCCGGACGAGCTCCTCGCGTTGCACGACGTCACCGAGGACTTGTTCGCCATCCTGCGACGCTGGTTCGACGTTCCTGCATCCGTGCCCCTCGATCTCGCCGACATCGACTCCGCTGTCGTCGAGCTCGGGGACCCGGAGATGATCGCCGCACTCGCCATGCGCAAGCTTCAAGCGCTCCGCCTGTTGGCGACGCCCGGTGTGCGTACGACAACAGATGTCGTTGTGGCAATCGTGAACGACCTCGACCGAGCGCTCCTGCAGGCACCCGACTTGAGGCTGCGACGTCAGGTGGCGGGGACGGACTGGGACGCGGCGCTCGAGCAGCTCAGCATCGGCGAGGCGGCGGGAGACGACGACGAGGTCGACAACGGCGAGACCTTCGACGAGGAAGTTGCGCTGTTCCGGACGCTGCACCAGCAGCTCCATGAAGCCGCGATCGCGGTCGTCGAGGCGTCACAGGGTGAGATCCGGATCTTCGAATAGCGCCTGAGGACAGGCGGCGCTCAGCGGCTGAACAGTGAGCTGAATGCGGACGTGAGCGAGCTGAGGTCCGTGAGGCTGCTGAGGTCCGAGAGGTTGCTCGAGAGGCTGGACAGATCGCTGAGGTTGCTGAGGTCCGAGAGGTTGCTCGTGAGGCCGGACAGATCGCTGAGGTTGCTGAGGTCGCTCAGGTTGCTCAACCGATTGCTCGACGAGCTCGCTGACTCGGTGCTACTCGACGAGGTCGAACTGCTCGAGAGGTCGACGCCGCACTTGTCCTTCGCGTACTTCTCGATGTTCTGCTCGGCCTGGTCGATCCCCTTGTTCTGGTCGGAGAACTGCTTGTCGAGGTCACTCAGCTTGCTGAAGTCACTCGACTTCGCAGCCGAGCTGAACTGATCGGCAGCCGAGAAGGCGGACTTCACACCGTTGGCGACGGTCTGCATGTCGCCTTTGATCTCGCTCGGCGCTTTCTTGGCCAGGTCGTCGAACGCGGCCTGCGCGATCGACTGACTCTGTGAGTTCGTCAGGTCGGATTGGTCGGACAGGTCGCTGAACGCGCCGACGTCCTTCTTCAACGCATCACAGAACTCCTGCTGGCTCCCGCTGCTGCTGCTTCCGCCACCACACGCGGCCAGCACGCCGCCGAACACGACGACACCGACGAGCGAACACGCCAAGAACTTCCGCATCACATCTCCTCTGTCCCGACGTGGGACGGGCCGCGCGCAACCGGGGGGTTTCGGGAGATTAGCGGGCGGGGCTCGCGGCGGCCGCTTCTCCGACGTCGGCGTACTTGCGCAGCTCTCGACGCGCGATCGTCATGCGGTGCACCTCGTCCGGGCCGTCGGCGAGACGGAGTGTTCGGATGTGCGCATAGAGCGAGGACAGGCCGAAGTCGTCGCCGATACCGGCGGCACCGTGCGCCTGAATGGCGTGGTCGATGATCTGCAGTGCCATGTGGGGCACGGCCACCTTGATGCCGGAGATCTCGGTGCGGGCGGCCTTGTTGCCCTGCGTGTCCATGAGCCACGCGGCGTAGTACGTGTAGAGCCGCGCCTGGTCGATGTCGATGCGGGCATCGGCGACCCACGTTTGAATCACGCCCTGCTCCGCGAGTGGCTTGCCGAAAGCGGTGCGTGACTGCGCCCGCCGGCACAACAGTTCGAGCGCTCGCTCGGCCGCGCCGATCGTGCGCATGCAGTGGTGGATGCGGC
Organism: uncultured Acidimicrobiia bacterium; assembly: GCA_963821725.1. GTDB lineage: Bacteria > Actinomycetota > Acidimicrobiia > Acidimicrobiales > JACDCH01 > DATAES01. The sequence continues at coordinate 123,345 of CAWGFA010000007.1, read as the reverse complement.
CTGGTCCGAGTCGGGCCTGTGCCATGGCGAACCCACCGCCCTCGTCGCCGAGGATGCTCGAACGCGGCACCCGCACGTCGTCGAAGACGAGCTCACAGTGTCCTTCACGGTCCTGGTAACCGAACACCGGTAGCGCGCGCACGTTGGTGATGCCCGGCGCGTCGTTCGGAACGAGAACCATCGACTGTTGCACGTGGCGTGGACCATCCGGATCGGTCTTCCCCATGAGGATGTAGAGGCGGCAGCGCGGGTCGGCCGCGCCGGAGATCCACCACTTGCGACCGTTGATCACGTAGTCGTCGCCATCGGCCGCGATGCGGCACTCGATGTTCGTGGCGTCGGAAGACGCCACCGCCGGTTCGGTCATCGCGAACGCCGAGCGGATCTCGCCTTCGAGCAGCGGTTGGAGCCATTGCTCCTGCTGCTCGGCCGTACCGAACATCGCGAGCAACTCCATGTTGCCGGTGTCGGGCGCCGAGCAGTTGCACGCTTCGGACGCGATGCCCGAGCGCCCCATGATCTCGGCCAGCGGCGCGTAGTCGAGGTTCGACAGACCTTCGGTCCACTGCGTCTTGTGCGGAAGGAAGAGGTTCCACAATCCCCGGTTGCGAGCTTCGGCCTTGAGCTCCTCCATCACCGGAGGATGAGCGTGCGGATCCCCTGACGCCTCGAGCTGTTCGCGGAACACCGGCTCGGCGGGATAGACGTGGTCTTCCATGAACTCGACGAGCTCATCGCGGAGCCGGCTGGCGGTGGGCGACAGCGAGAAGTCCATGGAGCGCACACTAGGTTCCTCGATCGTGACGGTCTCCTTCGGACAAGACGATTCGATCGCGGTCATCGGACTCGACGACGGCAAGGCAAACGCCATCACACTCGACGTCCTCGCCGGCATCGACGCCGGACTCAACCGAGCGCGCGAGCAGCAGTGCGGCCGTGTTGCTCACCGGCCGGCCGGGTCGGTTCTCCGCGGGCTTCGATCTTTCGGTCATGACCTCCGGCGAAGATCAGATGCGCGAGCTGGTCACGAGAGGTGCGGAAGTGCTGATGCGTTTGTTCACGCATCCGATGCCGGTCGTGTGCGCCTGCACCGGGCACGCGCTCGCCATGGGGTCGCTGCTCTTGCTCGCCAGCGACGTTCGCATCGGCGCCGCGGGCGAGTACAAGCTCGGATTGAACGAGGTCGCCATCGGCATGGGTTTGCCCGTGTTCGCGATCGAGCTCGCCCGCTACCGGTTGACCTCGACGGGTTTCAACGCGGCGCTCCTCGGCCAGGTCTTCGGCCCGGAGGACGCGACGGCGGCCGGCTATCTCGACCGTGTGGTGCCGGCGGACGCCGTGGTCGACGAGGCGTTCGCCACGGCGCGCCGGCTCGCCGAGCTGCGGACGGGGGCGGTCGCGCACTCGAAACAACACGCGCGAGGGGCGCTCGCGGCCTTGATTCTCAGCACCTTGGAGGCAGACATGGCCTCGCTGTCGGGACCGAACCCGCGTTCGTCAGGTTGACAGGACGGCGCTCAGGCCCCTACGTGTTGATCCAATGCCCAAATCGCTGGTCATCGTCGAGTCGCCGGCCAAGGCGCGCACGATCGCGGGCTTTCTCGGCCGCGACTTCGTGGTCAAGGCATCGATGGGCCACGTCCGTGACCTGCCCTCGAAGGGTCTGAGCGTCGACACCGAGAACGGGTTCAAAGTCGACTACGAGGTCCACCCCAGCAAGAAGCAGGTCATCAAGGAACTCCGCGAAGCCTTGCGTGACGCCGATGAGCTGTACCTCGCGACCGATGAAGATCGCGAAGGCGAAGCGATCTCGTGGCACCTGCTCGAGGTGCTGAAGCCACGGGTGCCGGTGAAGCGAATGGTCTTCCACGAGATCACGCAACACGCGATCGCCGATGCTGTCGACCAGTGGCGAGAGGTCGATTACGGCTTGGTCGACGCGCAGGAGAGCCGGCGCATCGTCGATCGGCTCTTCGGCTATCCGGTGTCCGAGGTGTGCTGGCGCAAGATTCGACCGGGGTTGTCTGCCGGCCGCGTGCAGTCGCCGGCCGTCCGTCTGGTCGTGCAACGTGAACGCGAGCGCATGGCCTTCGTCGCGGCTGCGTACTGGGACCTCGAAGCCGCGTTCCCGACGGATCCAACGTTCACCGCGTCGCTGGTCGCCGTCGACGGCGCCAAGGTCGCGGAGGGACGGGACTTCGACGTGCTCGGCCAGCCCCGAGGCGACGGCGATCTCCTCGTCCTCGACGAGGCCGCGGCGCGGGGACTGGCAGCGCGGCTCGACGGCGCCGAGTTCGCAGTCCGCACCGTCGAGACGAGGCCGTACACCTCGCGACCCAAGCCGCCGTTCATCACCTCGTCGCTGCAACAGGTGGGTGGGAGCCGGTTGCGCATGAGCGCGCAACAGATCATGCGCGTGGCCCAAGGGCTCTACGAGCGTGGGTACATCACCTACATGCGAACGGACTCGACGACTCTGTCCGATACCGCAGTGGCAGCGGCGCGATCACAGATCCGGGAACTCTTCGGACCCGAGTACCTGCCTGAGTCGTCTCGGTCCTACACCCGGAAGTCCAAGAACGCCCAAGAGGCGCACGAGGCCATCCGGCCCGCGGGCGAAGTGTGGCGAACTCCCGACCAGCTGCGCGGTGAGTTGCGCGGCGACGACCTCCGGCTCTACGAGGTGATCTGGCAGCGCACGATCGCCTCGCAGATGCCCGATGCCCGCGGCTCGACCGTGACGGCACGGATCGCCGCGACGACGTCCGCGAACGAAACCACCGAATGGACCGCGTCAGGCCGAACGATCACCTTCCCTGGCTATCTCGCGGCATACGGCTTCGGCGGCGACGATGCCGAGGCCGATGGCGACTCCTCGGCCAAGCTGCCCGAGCTGAGCGACGGCCTGATGTTGCCGGCACCCGACATCGACGTCCTCGGTCACGCCACCCAGCCACCGGCCCGGTACACCGAGGCGACGTTGGTGCGCGCGCTCGAGGAGCGAGGCATCGGCCGTCCTTCGACGTACGCGTCGATCATGCAGACCATCCAAGACCGCGGTTACGTGTGGAAGAAGGGCCAGGCGTTGGTCCCGACCACCGACGCGTTCGCGGTCGTCAATCTGCTCGAACGGCACTTCGCCGATCTCGTCGACTACGACTTCACCGCGCGCATGGAGGACGATCTCGACGAGATCGCGGGGCGGCAGCAGCAGCGCGAGCCGTGGCTCGGGCGGTTCTGGTTCGGCAACGGCACGCCCGGTGTGAAGGCCCTCTGCGCCAAGGCCATCGACGAGGCGGATCCAGCCGAGATCAACGCGATCCCCTTGGGCGTCGACGAAGGCGGCGAGCTCGTCGTCGTCCGCAACGGCAAGTACGGGCCGTATGTGAAGCGCGGCGACGACACGGCCGCCTTGCCTGACGGCATCGCGCTCGACGAGCTCACGATCGACCGCGCCGTCGAGTTGCTCGACGCACCCAAGGGCGACGAACCGATTGGTCTCGATCCCGACGCGGGATTGCCGGTGTTCGCGAAGAACGGACGCTTCGGTCCGTACGTGCAACTCGGCGACGCGGAGACGCTTCCCGACGGCGAGAAGCCGAAGATGGCGTCCCTGTTCCAGTCGATGTCGCTCGACACGATCACGCTCGACGACGCGCTACGGCTGTTGTCCCTCCCTCGGGTCGTTGGCGAAGACGACGACGGCGTCGACATCGTCGTGGCCAACGGTCGGTACGGCCCGTACGTGAAGAAGGGAGACGACACCCGCAGCCTCGACTCGGAAGAACAGCTCTTCTCGCTCACCATGGACGAGGCGCGCAGCGTTCTCGCTCAGCCCAAGCAGTTCGGCCGTCGCCGGGCCGTGCCCGCGCCGCCGCTCCGCGAGCTCGGCAACGATCCCGCCACCGACAAACCCGTCGTGGTGAAGGACGGACGCTTCGGTCCGTATGTGACCGACGGCGAGACCAACGCGTCGCTGCGAAAGGGCGACACCGTCGAGGAAATCACCATCGAGCGCGCCAGCGAGTTGCTTCAGATCCGCCGCGAGACGGCACCGACGAAGCCGAAGCGGAGCTCGAAGAAGGCGGCGGCCAACAAGAAGGCGCCGGCCAAGAAGGCCGCTGCCAAGAAGAAGTCGCCGGTGAAGAAGGCTGCCGCCAAGAAGAAGGCGGCGGCCAACGAGGTACCGGCCACGAGAGTTGCGACGACGGCGACTACTGCCGAGTCTTGACCACGGTCGCGGACCGGGAGGGGTAGCCAGAGCGCGCGAGCCGCGCCGGTAACCTCGGAAGCCGTGGCTGAACCGGCCTCCAAGCGGGCTTCGGCCGATCCGTTCCCGCCGTCCACCGAATCAGCAGAAGAACTCGAGTCGCCGGGCGGTTCCTCCGGTCCATCCGACGCGCACGACGTGGACCACGCTTTGGGTCCAGTCGGGCTCGGAACGACTGGGCTCGACGTACCGGTCGTCCCGTCGCCCGGCTTCGTGGAGGAGAACGTCGAGCCGCCTGCGCAGGTGGCTCTGCATGTTCGGCTGTTCGGTAGTCACGCGTTCTTCCGGTTGTGGATCGCGCAGGTCGTCTCTGCGCTCGGCGACTGGTTGGGGTTCCTCGCCATCACGATCCTGGCGGCGTCGTTGGGATCCGGCTCCGGCGGCGCGGCTGTGGGCCTCGTCATGTCGGCACGCATCATCCCCGGCTTCTTCTTCTCGCCGGTCGCCGGCGTCATCGTCGATCGGTTCGACCGCAAGAAGATCATGGTCACGTGCGACATCATCCGCGCGGGGATGATCTGCACGTTGCCGTTCATACACAGCGTGCTCGGCCTCGTACTCGTGTCCCTCGTCCTCGAGGTCTGCACGCTCCTGTGGTCGCCGGCCAAGGAGGCATCCGTTCCCAACCTTGTTCCGACCGACCGGCTGACCACCGCGAACTCGCTGTCGCTGGCGGCGGCATACGGCACGTTCCCGATCGCCGCCGTGCTCTTCGCGTTGCTCGCGCAAGCATCCCGCTGGCTCGGCACCGTCGACACACTGAACTTCCTCAAGACCGATCAGACGGCACTCGCGTTCTATGTCGACGCAATCACGTTCCTCACCTCGGCATTCATGATCTCGACCTTGGCGTTGCCTGAGGCTGCGCGCCGGGCGCGAGCAAGGAAGAACAGCGACAAGCGTGTCGACTTCGGGCAGTCGTTCCAACAACTGAAGGAGGGTTGGCGTTTCATCTTCTCGGACCCGATCGTTCGATCGGTCATGCTCGGGCTCGCCACCGGCTTGATCGGCGGTGGAATGGTGGTGCCGCTCGGGTCGATCTTCTCGACGGAAGTGCTCGGCGCGGGTGCGGCGGGGTACGGCGTGTTCATCACCGCGCTCGGCTTCGGGGTCGCGGGCGGCGTCTTGCTGCTCTCGGTCACACAGGGGCGACTGCCGAAGACACGCGTGTTCGAGCTGTCGATCTTCGTCGCGTCGGGCTCGCTGTTCTTCGCAGCATCGATGACGACCCTCGCCTTCGCGCTCATCCCAGTGTTCGTACTCGGTGTGTGCGCGGGGTCCGTCTACGTCGTCGGCTTCACGTTGTTGCACGAGAGCGTGAACGACGAGTTGCGGGGCCGCATCTTCAGCGCGCTCTACACGATCGTTCGCTTGTGCCTGTTGATCGCCTTCGCGCTCGGGCCTTTCCTGTCGGAGCTTCTCGACCGAATCTCCCGATCGCTGTTCACAGACAGCACCGTCACACTTCCCGGTGGCCAAGAGGTCTTCCTGCCAGGTGTCCGGCTGACGCTGTACATGGCGTCGCTCATCGTCTTCGTCGCAGGGTTGGTCGTGGTTCGATCCATGGCGTCGGCACAGAAGGCGAACGTGGGTGCTGATCGCGTTTGAAGGCGGCGAGGGCTCGGGCAAATCGACCCAGGCCCGCTTGCTGGCGACGCGCCTCGGGGCGGTGCTGACGTTCGAGCCCGGAGGAACCGCACTGGGGGCCGAGCTGCGCGCGCTGCTGCTCGACGGCGGCGACGTCGACCCACGGGCAGAAGCGCTGTTGATGGCGGCCGACCGCGCGCAACACCGCAGCGAGGTCATCGGACCGGCCCTCGACCGCGGCCTGCACGTGGTGACCGATCGCTATCTCTATTCGTCGCTCGCGTACCAAGGTTATGGACGAGGGCTCGATGTGGATGCGGTCCGATCGCTGTCGCTCTTCGCCGGCGCGCCCGAGGCGGACCTCGTCGTGCTGTTGACGATTCCCGCGGCGCTGCGGCGCGAGCGGCTCCAAGGCAACCTCGACCGCATCGAAGCCGGCGACGAGGTCTTCCACGAGCGTGTCGAGAGCGGCTTCCTGGAGCTGGCGGCGCGAGATCGCGAGCGATGGGTGGTGATCGTCGCAACGGGCGACGTCGACCACGTTGCCGACCACGTGTGGACCGAGGTCGAAGCCCGGTTGCAGCGATCCGTATGAGGCGAGTCCGGAAGTGGCGCGTGCGCACCTCATTCCGTCCGGGCTGATTGACTGCGGCCATGACGGATCCGTGGGCGAGCGTCGTCGGTCAGGAGCGAGCGGTGGCTGCGCTTCAGGCGGCCTCGAGATCGCCGGTCCACGCCTATCTCCTCGTGGGCCCGCACGGGAGCGGCAAGCGCGATCTGGCGCGCGCCTTTGCTGCGTCGCTGCTCGCTTCCAGTGCGCCGGACGATCCCGAGCGAGCGATTCATCTCGCGCTCTCGGGACGGCATCCCGACCTGCACGAGGTCGAGCGAGCCGGCCCGTACATCACGGTCGAGCAGGCCGACTCGATCATCCGCGAGGCCAACCGCTCCGGCGTCGAGAGCGATCGCAAGGTCTTGGTGCTGGTCGACTTCCACCTGGTCCAGCCGGCAGTCGAGGCGAAGTTGTTGAAGACGATCGAGGAGCCGCCCGCCGGCACGGTCTTCGTCGTCCTCGCCGAGACAGTGTCCGCGTTGCTCGAGCCGATCGCGTCGCGATGCGTTCGCATCGAGGTGGACCCGTTGTCTCCGTCGGTGCTTCGGGACGCGCTCGTCGACGAAGGCATCGACGAGCAGACCGCAGCGACGGTGTCGGCCGCAGTCGGGGGTGATCTTGCACGTGCCCGACTGCTCGCGACCGACCCTCGGTTCTCCCTTCGCCAGCAGGCGTGGGCCGCGGTTCCGCACGTGCTCGACGACACCGGCGCGACCGTTGCTCGACTCATCGGCGAGCTGCGCTCGATGATCGACGATGCGGCGGCTCCGCTGGAGGCGCGTCAGGCGGTCGAGGTCGCGGAGTTGGAGGAACGGATCGAGCGCTATGGCGAACGCGGGTCGCGCAAGCGTGAGCTCGTCGACCGCCATCGGCGGGAGCTGCGACGGCACCGCACAGACGAGATCCGGTTCGGGCTCGCGACGCTCGCGGGCAGTTACCGCGACACGTTGTCGACGTCTCCGCCGGTGCTCGATCCTCGCGCCGCGGTCGAGGCGATCGCGCTCGTCGACGACGCGCATCGGTCGTTCGAGCGCAATCCGAACGAGACGCTCCTGCTGCAAGCGCTGTTGCTGCGCCTTCCGGTGCTTCGCGTCACGACATCGGCCTGAGGCTCACCTCGACCAACTCGTCACGAGGTCGACGAGCTCGGTGGCCACCCACCACCGCCGCGGCCTCCCCGGATGAGAGCGACGGCCGAACGGGATCACGATGCCGTGCTCGGCCAAGACGCTGAGCGCGGTTCGGCCCGATCGCTCGCTGATGTCGAGCGCGCCGGCGACGATGTCCGAGCTGACAACCGGGAACTCCGGGAGCAAAGGCAACACGCGGCGGGCGGCCGAATCGACGCGAACACCAACCAGGCGATCGGTCCATCGGCCGAGCAGCTCATCGACCCTGCGGACGAGATCGATTGTTGCGTCGGCCGCATCGTGAACGACCTCGGCGAACCAACGTACCCACGGGTCTGTGTCACCGAGTCTGAACTGCGTGAGACCGGCCAGGTAGGCGCCTCGGTCAGAGGCCACCCGCACGCTGACCGGCGGAGGGCTGACGAGATCGAGTCGCCTCGTCAGCAACCAGCCGATCAGCACCCGCCCGATCCTGCCGTTGCCGTCGGCGTAAGGATGGATGATCTCGAACTGCGCGTGCGCGACCGCAGCCTGCGTGATGGGATCGACATCAGTTCGGTTCGCGAACGCGACGAGGTCGCGGGTGAGGCGAGACACCTCCCCGGGCGGAGGAGTCACCAGCGCGGCGTCGAGAGGACTGGTGCCACCGATCCAGCCCTTGGGCAGTTCGAAACGCGCCGATCTGGTTTGCTGGCAGGTGACTCGCCTCGCTCATCAGCGACCGATGCCATCGGTGCAAGGTCTTGAACGACAGCCGCGCGCGTCGGTGCCTCGGTCACAGCCGCCATGACGGTGCTGAGGTTGTCGGCTACCCACGTCGCCGGCTCGCCGCCGGTCGGGTCGAGCTCTGCGGCAGCCACATCCGGGAGTGGTGCTCGGACACCCTCGATGAACGACGATGCGACTCCCTCCGCTCGAAGGAGAAGACGTGCAAGCGGTTCCCATCTCGCCGGCAGCTCGTCGCTGCTCCGGCGAGCGGCCGCCGCCGCCTGCTCCGTTCGCCGGACCGTCGCCTCGGACAAGACGAGCCGCCTGCTCTCGAGTGGTTCAGGAACCCATGCCTTGGCCCGCCGGCCTTGCCATGAGATCGTCAGTTCTCGTCCGGCCACGATCCTTCCGCCTTCGTGCTGATTACGGAAGGATAGCTCGCGTTGCTTCCGAAAAAGCGAGATTGGCGGAAGGCGATGTTCGATCCCGGACTACCGTGTCGTCTCCCGCCCGGGTAGCTCAGACGGCAGAGCAGCTCACTCGTAATGAGCAGGTCAGGAGTTCGATTCTCCTCTCGGGCTCCACCAAGTTCCTGGTCAGAGCTCGACGCTGCTCAGCCGGCGGGCCAGGCCACCGACTTGGTCTCCAGATACTGGGCGAAGCCGGCGGTGCCGTTCTGGCGCCCGACGCCGCTGTCCTTGAAGCCGCCGAAGGGCACCTCTGCGCCGTAGGCGGCCCCGCCGTTCAGCCCGATGGTCCCGGCGCGCAGACGTCGGCGCGACGGCCGTCGAGCGATCGAGAGAGCTCGACAAGACGAACCCGGCCAACCCGTACGGGCTGTCGTTCGCGATCCGGATCGCGTCTTCCTCGTCCTCGTACCGGATCACGGCGAGCACCGGACCGAAGATCTCCTCGCGGGCGATCGTCATCGAGTTGTCGACGTCGACGAAGAGTGACGGTGACACGTAGTAGCCGGTGTCGAGCCCGTCCGGCGGCTCCGTGCCGCCGACCAGCAAGTTGGCGCCCTCGTCGATCCCCGTCTGGATGTAACCGATGATCCGGTCCCGCTGCTTGGCCGAGATCACCGGACCGCAGAGGGTGTCGTCGCGCCTGCGGGTCTCCGGGGACGACGGACTCGTAGATGCCCGTCAGCATCTCGACCGCCTCGTCGTAGCGCGAGCGGGGGAGGAGCATTCGCGTGGGGGTCGCGCAGCCCTGCCCGGCGTGCATGCACACCCCGAAGGCGATCATCGTGGCCGTCGCGAGGTCGGCGTCGTCGAGAATCACGGCGGCCGACTTGCCGCCGAGCTCGAGGAAGAGGCGCTTCATGGTCGCCGCCCCCTTCTCCATGATCCGCTTGCCCACGGCGGTTGATCCGGTGAACGAGATGAGGTCGACCTTGTCGGACAACGTGAGCTCCTCACCGACGAGGTGATCAGACGACGTCACGACGTTGAGGACGCCGGCGGGGATGTCCGTGTGCTCGGCCACGAGACGACCGATGCGAGTGGCGTTGAACGGCGTGTCGGGAGCGGCCTTCAGTACCACGGTGTTGCCGGTGCTCAGGGCCTGGCCCAGCTTGTGGATCGAGACCTCGAACGGGTAGTTCCACGGAACGATCGCGCCGACAACGCCGACGGGTTCGCGCCACACCTTTCGGCTGGTCATCATCCCGGTGAGGTCGACCATCGCATCGCCGAGGTCCTCCTCCCAGGCGAACGAGTCGATGAGCTCGATCGGGTGCCGGAGGCCATCGCTGAGCGGCGCGTCGAGCTGGGGGCCGTGTGTGACCATCCGGGGGCAGCCGACCTCGAGGATGAGCTCCTCGCGGAGCTCTTCCTGCTCGGACTCCAGCGCCGTCTGGAGCTGGAGCAGGCACTGCTTGCGGAAGCGCGCGATCGGTCGACCAGGTGGTGTCGTCGAAGGCGCGGCGGGCCGCGCCGATCGCCTGCTGCATGTCGGCGGTCGAGGCGTCGCCCGCCTCGCCGATGACCTGCTCGGTCGCGGGGTTGACGACTGGAAACGTCCCGCTCTGACCCTCGACGAGCTTGCCGTCGATCAGCATGCGCGACTCGTGGTGGGGCGTGGTGCCTGCGGTCATGGTTCTCCTGCCTCGTGTCGATCGGTGGCGCCGGCATCGGCTTCGGCGATGTCGGGGAACACGCCGGCGTGCCGGCGAGGGTCGCCGCGCAAGGAACCCGGTCCGGGGATCCCCACGGCGGTGCTGGTGATGCGGTGGAGCAGCCGGCCCGGGAGCAAGCGGCTCCCATAGTGCAGGAGCTGGGCGTCGATGCCGACGGCCCGGCGCCGGATCGGCCCGGAGTCGGCGAGGGCCTTCTCGACGGCCGGGGCGAAGGTCCTCGGAGGGCGGGCGATGCGCATGATCCGGTCGCCTGTGCGACGGAGGCCGAGGTGCATCGGCGCGTACGGCCCGCTCGTGTCCTCCCATGTGGTGGTGAGCTCGAGGATGTCCGTCTTGAAGGTGCCGGCGACGATCACCGACACGCCGAGGCCGAACGGTGCGATCTCGTGAGAGAGCGACTCGCCCCAACGCTCGAGGGCGCCCTTGGCCGCCGAGTAGGCGCCGATGGCCGGCATCCCACGGATGGCGCCCTGGCTCGACACGAGCACGATGCGACCGCGGCCGGCGGCACGCATCGCTGGGAGCAACGCCTTGGTCAGCCGGACAGGACCGAACAGGTTGGTCGAGAAGATCTGCTGCCACATCTCGACGGGCATCTCCTCGATGCTGCCGACTCCTGCGACACCGGCGTTGTGCACGACGCCGTCGGGCGAGCCGACGCGCTCGATGATCTCGCCCGCAGCCGCGTCGACTGACGCCTCGTCGTCGAGGTCGAGCCGGATCGGGACGAGTCGCGAGTCACCGTCGACAGCCCCTGCATCCGCCCGAACACCCGCGAGGTCGCGTTCGGGGTTGCGCATCGCCGCGAGCACCGTCCACCCGGCGCGGTGGAGGTGCGCAGCGGTCGCTCGCCCCAGGCCGCGCGAGGCGCCGGTGACGACCACGCTGCGAGGGTCAGCCATCGCTGGGCCCGCACCGCCCGCCGTCGGCCGGTGGATGGACGTCGGGTCGCCCGTCGGGCTGGGCGCTCTGCCACCCCGACCAGATGCCCGGGAAGTACGGGCCCTGCTGCCCGGCCTCCTCGTAGAAACCCTGCGGGTCGTAGACCTTCGCCTCCGGGTACGGCCACGGACAGGCGACCGAGGACGCCGCCCCGGTGTCCTTCATGAGCGCGAAGGCACCGCCGTACGACGAAGTACCCGAGGTTGACGACGAGGAACATGACGGCGAAGGTGCCGAGCGCCGGCCGGGTGCGGAGCCAGCCCGCCCGCTGCGCCAGCTTCTCGGCCTGGGTCTTGCCGGTGTCGTCCTTGTAGAGCAGCACGCCAGCCGGGATCATCACGGTGGCAACGAGTGCGGACTCCCAGAGCAGTGGGAACTGGTACCACTTGCCGGCGGCGTAGGACCCCCACGGGATCACGTGCGAGTAGATGTACAGCTGCGTGCGGACCAGGAAGATCTCGAGGAACGCGTCGAACACGAACCCGATAGCCAGGATCAGCAGCGACAGCGTGATCAGCGGATGGCGCCAGACGAAGTGATCGAGGGGCTTGCCGGCCTGGATGCGTCGCTGGATCCGCGACGCCGGGAAGAACGGCGCCATGTAGAAGGTGGCGTAGCCGATCACGATGAACGGCTCGACCGTGGGGGACAGCGACACCAGCGGCCACGTCTCGGGCCAGTGCCAGAGCTGCGGGTTGTAGACCGCGTAGGGCGCCCAGTTCATGATCGGGTCCTGCCAGACGAGAAGCGTGGTGGCCAGCACCATGAGCAGGACGGGGTTGCCCGGCTTGCGGCGCCACCCGACGACGAACACGGTCACCAGGACCACCATCATCACGACGGTGCCGATCTGGAGGAGCGTGATCCACCCGTGGAAGCCGAACAGCGGCTCGACCGGGCGCGGCGCGCCGTCGACCAGCGGGTTCCGGATCCGATCGGCGACCGCACCGTGGCGAGCAGCGATCGCAACAGCGATCAGCGCGGCGACGACGATGCAGAGACCGACAGCGCGCGCCGGCGTCAGCCGGAACGGACGGACGGCGTCGGCTTCGACGGCCGGTGGGGCGAGCTGGGTGGTTGCCACGGCTCAGGCTTCCCCGAAGCGGTCGACCGTGTGGGCCGTCACGCCGTCGGGATCGAGCTGCCGGGCGACGAGGTAGCCCGGACCCATCCACCCGCGGTGCATGTACCTGCCGAACGAGATCCGGGTGCCTGGCGCGCCGGAGGCGGCGGGGAACATCTTCACCCGCTCGAGCGCGTCGCGGACGCCGGCCGGCGACAGCGGTCGCGCGTCGGCGAACGCCTGCAGCAATGCCACGGCAAGGTCGCGGTTCACCACCGGTACGCACCACTCCGGCCGGCGCCCGACGCGCTCGGCGTAACGATCGAGGAACTCCTGGCCGACGCTGGTTCTCGGCGTCGTACTGGTCGATGCCGATCCAGCCGACCATGGCGTTCCAGACGATCTCGTTGAGCCACGCGTTCTGGAACGACGTGCCCATGAAACGCGGCGGGTCCCATCCGAGGGCTTCCATCGCGAAGCCGACGAGCACGACGCCGAACCCGAAGCCGCAGTGGACGACCGAGTCGACGCCGGCATCGTGCAGCCGCTTCACCTGCTCGGTGACGTCCTTGGCCGTCTGGGGGATCTGCTCTTCGGCCACGATGCGGATGCCCTTGGTGCGGCACGCGCGTCGGAACTGCTCGATGTAGCTGTCCCCGACGAGCGACTGCTCCACCAGGACACCGACGTTGTCGATGCCGCGCTTGGCGATGAGGTCGGCCCAGAAGATCGGCTCGTCGCTCATCGAGCCCATCGACAACGAGAACGTCCACTCGCCCAGCCACTGCTCCGAGCCGGTGACGCTGATGGCCGGCACGCGGAAGCGCTCCTCGATCGCGACCTTGGTCGGCTCGGCGTTGTCGGTGATCGACGGGCCGAAGACCAGCAGGCAGCCCTCCTCGACGAGCTCCCCGTAGGCGTCGATGACGGCCTTCACGGACCCCTTGGGCAAGCCTTCGACCTCGCGGTAGATGATCTCGACCGGCCGGTCGATCACCCCCTGCTCGAACCCCTCCTGGAACACGTGGTCGAACGGATCGGTCAGGTCCGCCCGCCGGTCATCTGGGAACCCGTCCGGCAGGCGGAAGTCCATGAGGTAGCCCATCTTGATGGGCTCGGCATCGCTCTCGTAGGCCACCTACATCCCCCCGTTGGTCGCATCCGACTCTGCGTCGGCCAGGTAGCTGGTGATCATCTCGTGGAGCCCCGCCAGCACGGCAGGGTCGTCGGTCAACGGTCCCGCGACGGCGGCCCGGGCCGCCTCGAGGAGCGGCAGGCCGTCGGCGACGAGGCGTCCAGCAGCGATCAGCACCCGCGTCGAAGCCACCTCGCGCAGCCCGGCGTGCTCGACGCGGCGGATCGCGTCGAGCGAGATGGACGAGCTGCGCCGCCTGGTCATGCCCGATGCCCGCCTCGTGGCAGACGACCTGTTCCTCCACGTCCGCCGGTGGGAAGTCGAGCTCGATGGCAACCATGCGCTGGCGGGTGGAGTCCTTCAGGTCCTTGAGGACGCTCTGGTAGCCGGGGTTGTAGGACACGACCAGCCCGAAGCCGGGCGCGGCGTCGAGGACGATGCCGAGCCGGTCGATCGGAAGCTGGCGGCGGTGGTCGGCCAGCGGGTGGATGACCACCGTGGTGTCCTGGCGGGCTTCGACGATCTCGTCGAGGTAGCAGATGGCTCCCTCGCGCACCGCCCGGGTGAGCGGGCCGTCGACCCACGTGGTGTCGCCGCCGTCGAGGAGGAAGCGCCCGACCAGGTCAGCCGCGGTGAGGTCGTCATGGCACGACACCGTGATCAACGGCCGCCCGAGATCGTGCGCCATCGCCTCCACGAAGCGCGTCTTGCCGCACCCAGTCGGGCCCTTGAGCAGGAGGGCGAGCCCCTGGCGGTGGGCGGCCGAGAAGACAGCTTCCTCGTTGCCGACGGGGACGTAGTACGGCCGCGTCGACTCGGTCATCGTTGCCCGCGGTCCATCCGCAGCCGCCCGCGTGTGCGCTCGGTGCGCTGGGAGCTCCGTCGCTGGGCCGCGGCCGAGCGCAGCGCAGCGGCGAACAGCGGTCCGATCGACGCCGGCAGGTGGTCGCTGGTGGGCACAGCGGCGTGGGCCGCGGTGCCGAAGACGCGCTGGAGCGCGGCGCGGTCGGCGTCGGCGCCCACGCTGAGGCACAGGCAGCCGATGCCGCGCCGACGGGCCTCCAGGAGAGACCGACGGGCGTCGGCCTCGCCATGACCGCCCTCGTAGCCGTGGTCGTACGCGAACCCGTCAGACAGCACGACGAGCAGCCGCTGTGGGGTGCCGCCGCCGGCCTCGAGGAGCGCCGATCCGTGCCGGATGGCGGCGCCGAGTCGGGTGAAGGCACCGGGCTGCAGGCTGTCGAGGCGGCGGGCGACGACGTCGTCGAGGCGGTCGTCGAAGCCCTTCACCGCGCGTCAGGTGCACGGCAGTTCGGCCACGCGAGCTGAAGGCATGCAGCGCGACGCGATCCCCGAGCCGGTGCAGCGCGGTGACGAGCGCGGCCGCGGCGTCGCGCTGGTGCTGGTGCACAGTGCGGCCCGCCACCCCTGGCTCGGCGGCCGATCCCGACACGTCCAGGAGCACGAGCACGGAGAGGGCGCGGGACCGTCGAAGGCTGTCGATGTAGACGTCCTCGACGAGGGGCCCACCGGCCAGGCGGTCGACGCGCGCCTGCACGATCGCGTCGATGTCGAGATCCCCACCCTGGCGCTGCCGGCGGCACGGCACCAGCTCGGTGCCGAGCCGCGCCAGCGCCCGCCGCAGCGCGACACCATCGGGCAGGTCCACGGAGGAGCCCGAGCCGGCGTCGGCCACGTCCTCGTGCACGTGGCACCAGTCGGGCCGGTAGGCGTGACGGCGCTCGTCCCACTCGGGATAGACGTGCGTCGACGCTGCCTGCAGATCGGGCCCATCGATTGTCGCACCACCGGTCACGAGCGAGACCATCGTCCGACCGGCCGTCGGTCGGGCCCGGGACAGGTGCGTCGGGGCGTCCGCGCCCGGGTCCCCACCGCCGTCGCGCGCTCGGGTCGGCCGCAGCAGCTTCGCGATCAGCCGCCCGACGGCGCCGCCCCCACCGACGGGGCTCGACAGCATGTTGCCCAGATGGGGCGCGGCATCTTCGGCGTCGTCATCGTCGAGCACTTCGAGGTCAGCGGGGTCGATCGGCTCGGAGCGGGAGCCCGCATCGAGCGGCCGCGTCAGGCCCGCCCGCTCGACGTTCGACGTCACCCGGCGCGCATCGATCGCGCCGAACGCCCACGCCGGCTGGAGGGTCCGATCGTGACGGGCGAGCGCCAAGGAGGCTGCCGGCGAGTCGAGTCGACCGGCCACTGCGCGGTCGATCATCGACCGCATCCACGGCGGGAGGGCGACGTCGTTCGCGGCGAGGGCGCGGTGCCCCTCGACGGCGAGGTAGCGGTCAGCGAGGGCGCGCCGGCCGCCCAGCTCGGCGACGACCTCGGGCGCGAGGCTGCCCCCCGCCAGCAGCGACGCCTGGACGCCCAGCAGCCGCAGCCGGTCGCGATGGGCGACATCGCGCTCGAGGAAGATCGTGCGCCCGTCGGTCCACGTGCGTGTCCCCGTCGTCGCCGGAGCGACCTCCACCGACCGACCGGCGATCGCAGACGCCAGGATCTGGAGAGGGCGGAGGTCGGTGTCGCTGCTCACAACGAGATCTGCAGCCGGTCGAGGATCTGGGCCACCTCGTCGATTATCGACGTGGGGATGGCGTACGGCTCTGGCTCCCTGATCTCGTCGAGGTGCGCGGCGATGTCCTCCGCCGCTGGCGATGTGCCGCGCTCCGCGACCCATCCCTCGGCCAGTCCGACGAACACTCTCGCGAAGCGCCCAGCACAAGCGGAGAACACCTCGTGCGTCAACGTGCACGAGCGGCTGGCGAGGTAGACGACCATCGGCACGACCAGCTCCGGTCCGATGGCGTCGAGGAAGCCCCGGACCGCGTCGACGTCGTCGCCGATGGTCTCGGTGGCCATGCGCGACTCACCGAACGGGAGCACCGTGTTCGCCCGGATGCCGTGCTCAGCGCCCTCGATGGCGACGACGTTCGCCAGCCCGAGTATCCCGGCCTTCGCCGCTGCGTAGTGCCCCGAGTTGGGCTGGCCGAAGAGGCCCGCGGAGGAGGCGATGAACACGAACCGTCCGCCCTGTTGGGCCTTCATCACCCGGTAGGCGGCCTGGCTGACGTGGAAGGCGCCGTCGAGGTGCACCCGGAGCATCCGGTCCCAATCGTCGGCCGACAGCTCGTCGAACGGACGGGTCTGGAAGATGCCCGCGTTGCTGACTACCGCGTCGACCCCTCCGAACGACTCGGTCGCCGCTGCGACGATGGCTGCCGGCACCCTCGGCCGTGGCGACGGAGTCGTGCGACGCGACGGCGGAGCCACCGGCCGTCTCGATCTCGCGGACGACGGCGTCGGCCACCGAGGTGTCGCGGCCGTCTCCGTCCATCGAGGAGCCGAGGTCGTTGACCACGACCGATGCACCACGACGAGCCAGATCAAGGGCGTAGAGCCGCCCCAGACCGCGGCCGGCACCGGTCACGATGGCGACCTGGCCGGCGAAGTCGATCGGAGCGATCTGGCGAGCCACGTCCTACGCGCCTTCCGGCCCCAGGATCATCGGGAACCGGTCCAGCGTCCGGATGCCGGCGGTGAAGGTGAGGTCGGCTCCTGGAGCGACCGAGTACTCGGGGATCCGACGGTGCCACTCGGTGAGGGCCACCCGGAGCTCGATGCGGGCGAGGTGCGACCCGACGCACCGGTGGATGCCACCCCCGAAGGCGAGGTGGCGGTTGGTCTCGCGGTCCCAGTCGAGCTCCATGGGGCAGGTGAGCTCCGACGCGTCGACGTTGGCAGCTCCGAAGAGGACCATCACCTGCTCGCCCTCGCTCACCGCGAAGCCGTCGATCTCGGCGTCGCGCGTGGCGACTCGGGCACCCCCCATCACCGGCGTCTCCCACCGGAGCAGCTCCTCGACGACGCTGGCGACGGCGTCGGGATCCTCGACGAGGCGCTGGCGGTCGTCGGGGTGCTCGGCCAGGTGGGTGAACATGCAGTCGAGCGACGCCGTCACGGTGTCGAGACCGGCGATCAGGAACAGGAAGCAGATGTCGAGGATCTCCTCGTGGGAGAGCCGCTCGCCGTCGACCTCGGCATCGAGGAAGGCGCTGAGCAGATCATCGGCGCGGGCGGTCCCCCGCTCCGCGAGCACGCGCTCGAAGTACGCGTAGATCGAGTCGGCGGTGCGCTGCTGGTGCGCCTCGGTGTCGGGGTGGCCCAACGGCTGCCCCACCACCTGATCCGGCCGGATCACGCCGTCCTTCATCCCGATGAAGGTCCCGAGGTCGTCCATCGGAAGGCCGAACATGGCCAGGAACACCTGCGAGGGGAACGGCGTCGAGAAGCGTTGGACGAAGTCGATCTCCGACTCGTCGATGAGACCGTCGATCAGCTCGTTCGCCAGCGCACGGAGCTGGTCCTCCCTGGCGCGCATCCGCTGCGGCGCGAAGAGCGGGTCGAGGATCTTGCGGTACTTGCGGTGGTCGGGAGGGTCGATCTGGAGCGGGATGAGCGGTCGGGCCGCCTTGAGGTCGTGCGCGGACGTGCTCGAGGAGAACACCTCCGGATCGCGCAGCACCTCCTCGACCCCGGCGCGGGTGGTGACGATGACGCCGACGCCGTCGAGGCGGAACACCGGCGACCCGTCGTGCAGCATCGAGTAGATGGGCTGCGGGTTGCGCGCCACCTCCGGATTCATCAGCTCGGCGAGACCGGCGCCGTACTCCTCGGTGCGTTCGACCATGGGGATCAGCGCCCTTCGGTGGTCTTGGCGAGCTCGGCGATGTTGAGCCCGCTGCCGCCCATCGCTCCCCGACCCATCGAGCGGATGGCGACGTCGTGGCCCTCGGCCTGGCTGCGAAGGGCGCCGACGGTCGCCGATTCCCTCGCGATGTGCTCGAACGGGTCGTAGTCGAACCACGCATCGCCGTGCGATGGGTGATGTTCGTCGATGTCGGTGTCGCCGAGTCCCGGCCCTGGTGATGTCGCGGTGCAGGTCCTCGGGCCCGGTCGGCCACGACGAGTCGGAGTGGGGGTAGTCCATCTCCCAGCTGACGTTCTCCGAACCGATCCGTCGACCAGGTCGCAGCCCGACCGGATCGGAGATGAAGCACAGCAGCACGTTCTTCAGGAACCGCTCCGTCGGGCGTCAGACCCCCGAGGTCCTGGCCGGTCCAGTGGTGGTGCATGTCGTAGGTGCGCTCGATGCGGTCGAGGAAGTACGGCACCCAACCGATGCCGCCCTCCGACAGCGCGATCTTGATGTTCGGGAACTCCTTCAGCACCCGGCTCCACACGATGTCGGCCGCGGCCTGCACGATCGTCATCGGCTGCAGGGTGATCAACACGTCGACCGGCGCATCGGGCGTGGTCATCGCCAGCTTCGACGACGAGCCGATGTGCATGCAGATCACCGTCCCCCGCTCCTCCGCGCGCCCGCCAGAACGGATCCCAGTACGGATCGTGGAGCGACGGCGCATCGAGCGGCGTCGGGTTCTCGGGGAACGTGATGGCGTGGCAGCCCATGTCGGCCAGGCGGTGCACCTCCCTGGCCGTCTCCTCCGCGCTCCAGATCATCGGGAGGCCGAGCGGGATGAACCGGCCCGGGTGCGTGCCGCACCACTCGTACACGTGCCAGTCGTTGTACGCCCTGACCATCGCGGTCGCGATGTCGTCGTCGTTCGCCGAGGCGAAGACCCGGCCGGCGAAGCCCGGCATCGACGGGAAGCAGAGCGACCCGAGCACGCCGCCGGCGTTCATGTCCTTGATGCGCTCGTCGACGTTCCAACAGCCCGGCGCGCATCTCGTCGAGGCGGGTCGGCTCGATGCCGTACTCCTCGCGTGGTCGACCGGCCACCGCGTTCAGCCCGACGTTGGTGATGACGTGGTCGTAGTAGTACCAGGCGAGGGTGCCGTCTTCCCGCTCCTTCAGCTTCGGAGCGAACTCCTGGTACTTCGCCGGCAGGTGCTTCTCGAAGACGTCTGGCGGCTCGACGACGTGATCGTCGACGCTCACCAGGATCAATTCGTCCTTGTTCATCGGTCCCCCATCTGGTGGCGATCGACCAATCGGCCCGCCGCGTCCAAGACGGACCCAAGCCGCCGTTGGTTAAGATAGTCCTCACCATCTTAAGCGGCAAGGGGTGCGGACATGGGTGCTGCGATCATGCTCGGCACGCTGTTCGGCGTGATCGTCCTGATCGTCGGTCTGGTGCTCCGGTTCGACCCGGAAGCGCGTCGCGACCGCGGACGGTGAGGGCGACGGGTGAACGACGAGCTGACGCCGCTGCTGACGGCGTCGATCGCGTTCGCCTACGTCGGCGGGATCGCGTTCCTCGTCGCCGGGATCTACCTCAGCTGGCGGCGCCGTCGCCTGCACCCGCTGCTGCTCGTGTGCATCTCGGCCATCGCGATCTCGTGGATCGAGGCGCCGTACGACTGGGCGATGTACGCGCAGTTCCCGTCCGGCGATCCCGCGGATGCCGTCGTGGTGGCCGATGAACATGACCTGGGGTGGGCTGCCGGCGTCGGTGCCGATCGGCTACATCGTCCTACTTCGTGCTGCCGGCGGTGATCGGTGCGGCGCTGGGGCGCCGGGCGAGCGCGAGGTTCGGGTGGCGGCGGCCGCTCGCGCTGCTGGGCGTCGGCTTCGCCGTCGGCTTCGTGTGGGCGTTGCTGTTCAACGCGATGCTCGGCGCCCGCCTCGGCGTCTTCTACTACGGCCGCGTGATCCCCGGGCTCGCGATCTTCGAGGGCACGAAGCACCAGTACCCGGTCTACGACGCGATCGCGATGGCGCTGCAGATGATGGTGTTCGCCTACCTGCTCGGCCGGACCGATGCGGACGGTCGCAACGTCATCGAGATCTGGGCCGACTCGAGGACGACGAGCCGCCTGACGTCGGCGCTCCTGTCGATCGTCGCCGTCGTCGTCGTCGGCCACGTCCTCTACCTGGCGGTGTTCGCGCCCCACCTCATCACGAAGCTGCGGGGCGACGTCACCGCCGGCCCGACCGAGCAGCTGTTCCCCGGCGTGCAGAACCAGCCGCACGGTGGCCACCGGACGACCAGCGATCGAAGGACAGCGTGACGCCGACGACCCCCGCATCAGCGGTCCGCTACGACCCCTACGACGTCGACATCGACGACGACCCCTATCCCGACCTGGACGCGCCTCCAGGACGAGGCGCCGCTGTACCGGAACGAGGAGCACGAGTTCTGGGCGCTGAGCCGGTGGGACGACGTCAAGCCGGCGCTGCTCGACTGGGAGACCTACCGCTCCGGGCGCGGCACCGTGCTCGAGATCGTGAAGGCCGGGGTCGAGATCCCACCGGGGATCCTCCTCTTCGAGGATCCGCCGATCCACGACGCGCACCGGGCCCTGCTGTCGCGGGTCTTCACCCCCCGGCGGATGCTCGACCTCGAGCCGCTGGTGCGGAGCTACAGCGTCCGGGCGCTCGACGCGCTCCGTCGGCCGGGACGAGTTCGACATCAT
The DNA here is from genome assembly GCA_963821725.1 of uncultured Acidimicrobiia bacterium. GTDB lineage: Bacteria > Actinomycetota > Acidimicrobiia > Acidimicrobiales > JACDCH01 > DATAES01. The sequence goes on along the minus strand of CAWGFA010000007.1, from coordinate 102,299 downwards.
CGCCGAGTTCGGCGTCGAGATCCCGCTGCGCACGATCGGCTTCCTCTTCGGCATCCCCGAGGCCGATCAGGACGTGTACCGCAAGAGCACCGACGACGCGATCGCCACCGACGGCGCGCCGATCTCGTTCGACCAGTCGTCGTTCGACGCGGTCCTGTCCGTGCTGGCGACTACGTCGAGTGGCGTTCGCAGAACCCGTCCGACGACCTCATGACCGAGCTGCTGAACGCCGAGGTCGACGAGCCCGACGGGTCGCGGCGTCCGCTCACCCGAGACGAGGTCGTCACCTACGCCAGCATGGTCGCCGGCGCCGGCAACGAGACGGCGACCCGCCTCATCGGGTTCACGATGCAGCTGCTCGCCCAGCACCCGGACCAGCGACGTCTGCTCGTCGAGGACCCGTCGCTCGATCCCGACCGCGATCGAGGAGATCCTGCGGCTCGAGTCGCCGTCGCCGGTGCAGGCGCGGTGGGTGCAGCGCGACGTCGAGCTGCACGGGACGATCGTCCCCGAGGGCTCGATCATGTTGCTCCTGAACGGCGCCGCCAACCGCGACGAGCGTCACTGGCGCGAACCCGATCGCTTCGACGTCCACCGCGACGAGGGCGCCGCACCTGGTCGTTCGGCTACGGGCTCCACTTCTGCCTCGGCGCCGCGCTCGCCCGGCTCGAGGGCCGCGTCGCGCTCGAGGAGATCCTGCGACGCTGGCCGGAGTGGGACGTCGACGTCGACCGAGGGCAGATGGCCCACACCGCCAGCGTCCGCGGGTGGGGCTACCTGCCCGTCCGGCCGAACCGAAGAGGAGCAGCCATGACCGAGGCAGCATCAGGAGACGTGAAGCGCGTCGTCGTCTGGTCGACGGGGGGGATCGGATCGCTCTCGATCGTCGCCGTGAACGAACGACCCGACCTCGAGCTCGTCGGGGTGTGGGTCCACTCCGCCGACAAGGTCGGCCGCGACGCCGGGGAGCTGGCCAACGGCGTCCCGATCGGCGTGACGGCGACCGATGACGTCGACGCGCTCCTCGCGCTCGAGCCGGACTGCGTGATCTACGCGGCGAGCGGACCGGACCGAGACGCCGGCGCCGTGCCCGACTACGAACGGATCCTCGCCGCCGGGGTCAACGTCGTCACGACGACGTCGACGACCCTGATCAACCCGTTCGCCTACGTGCCGGCGCACCGCGAGCGCCTCGAGGCGGCGGCGCGCGCCGGGGGAGCGTCGATCTACGCCTCGGGCATCGAGCCCGGGCTTCCTGTGCGACTACCTCCCGCTGGTCCTGTCCACCGCGTCCCGGTCGGTCTGCAAGATCCACTGCTACGAGATCGCGCTCTACGACGACTACGGCGTCAAGGAGATCATGGTCGACGCGCTCGGCTTCGGTCAGCCGCTTGGACTTCGAGCCGTGGATCATGCTGCCCGGTGCCATCGCCGGCGAGTTCCAGGGCCAGGTCCGCTTCATCGCCGACGGTCTCGGCGTCGAGATCGACGAGATCCGCGAGACCTACGACCGGCGGCTGACCGATCAGCCGATCGAGACCGCCTTCGGCACGGTCGAACCCGGCACCAGCGGTGCGATCCGCTTCCAGGCGATCGGCGTCGTCGACGGTCGCGAGGCGATCGTCATCGACCACATCACCCGCCTCGCCCGCCACGTCGGCACCGACTGGCCCATCGGCGAGGCCGACCTGACGTACCGGGTCGTGCTCGAAGGCAAGCCGAACTTCGACTGCTGGTTCACGCCGACCCTCGACGACCCGGCCGAGGCGGGCATCCCGACGATGGGCAGCGGCGCCGGCGCCATGCTGGCCACCGCCATGCGCGTCGTGAACGCGGTGCCCTACGTGGTCGACGCCGAGCCTGGCCTGCTGCGGTCGCTGGAGATGCCGCTCACCGTTCCCCGACACGTCCTTCCGCGTCTGACCGACGATGTTCACCCTTCGCTTCGACATGCGGGCGCCCGACTGGGGCGCCGCCGATCGAGGACCTCTACGCCGCCGCGATCGACATGGCGGCGTGGGCCGAGGGCCGCGGTGCCGTGGTCGCCGTGCTCTCCGAGCACCACGCGACCGGACGACCGCCACCTGCCCTCGCCATCTGGTCCTCGCGGCGGCGATGGCGGCCCGCACCGAGCACGCTACCGATCCTGGTCGCCGCGGTCGTCCTGCCGTTCTACGAGCCGGTCCGGCTGGCCGAGGACATCGCCGTGCTCGACATCATCAGCCGCGGTCGGGTCGTCGTACGTCCTCGGCGTCGGTCACCGACGAGAGGAGTTCGACGCACTTCGGTCTCGAGCCGACGAGGTCGCGGCGCCCGGGCCGACAACAGCTGGCGATGCTGCTCGAACTCCTGCGACGGCGACGAGGTCGCGGACGCCGCGCGATCGACGCGCATCACGCCTGCGCCGACGAGCGGCGGTCCGCAGCTCTTCATCGGCGGCGGGAGCCTCGCCGCGCGCTCGACGGGCCGGACGCTTCGGCCTCGGGCTGATCGCCCAATCCGCGACGCCCGGCCTCGCCGACGCCTACGAGCAGGCGTGCCGAGCAGGCCGGGCACGAGCCGGGACTTCGTCCAGATCCCGGACGCCCGGCCGGCGACGGTGATGTTCGTCGCCGACGACGTCGACCGCGGCCTGGGACGAGACTCGGTCGTCACCTGCTGCACGACGCGATGACCGCGGCGTCCTACCGCCACGGCGAGACCGTCGGTCGCCAGCATCAGCACCGCCACCACCATCGAGGAGCTCCGCGACGACCGCTGCGTATCGGATCGTCACCGTCGACGAGGCCATCGACCTCATCCGTGCCGGTTCCATCCTGCCGCTGCTGCCGCTCTGCGGCGGGCTGGCACCCGACGTCGCCTGGCCCTATCTCGAAAGAGCCGTCCATGTCGTCGCCCGAGCGCGCAGCTGAGCGCAGCTACAAGGAGCGAGCACCGTGATCATTCCCAAGCGGGTCGTCTGTGCCCGACTACGAACGACTGCTCGCCGGTGGCATCAACGTCGTGACGACCACCTCAACTGAGCTGGTGTTTCCACCCTCGGCCGACGACGCACTCCGCGAACGACTCGAACAGGCGGCGCAGCGAGGAGACGCGTCGCTCTACGCCTCGCGTCCCGGCGAACGTCTTCGACTGACTGTCAGCCCCGAGGGTGCACTGGAGCCCGCGGGTCGCAACGGGGCACGCCACCCGCCCTCGCCGTCGCGCCGGCTGAGCGCACTGGTCTGCCCGTCCTCGTCGTGTCAGCTGCCTCGATGGAGGAAGCCGTGGAGCGTGGCCTGCGTGAGCTCCTCGACGATGACGTCCCGCGGTGGCCGGGTTCCGCCGAAGAACGTGGCGCCGAACGCAGCCATTCCGGCCACCATGGCCACGTTCGACCGAGCGGCGAGATCCTGGTGGTTCGCGTGGATCCCGAGGATGTCGAGGCCCTTCCCACCGAGCTGGCCGAGGATCGCGATAGCGCTGTCGATGTCGGCGATCCCGGTGTCGGCCAGCTCGTCCTCGGTCAGCGCGTCCGCTGCCCACAAGGTCATCAGGAGACCGCGGTTCTCCAGGAAGAGGTCGTAGAGCGCGCCGAGGAACTCGCGGCCGACGGCCTCGGCGCTCTCCGGCCGCGGGACCAAGGACTCCCACCTGGAGCTGAAGTCGTCGATGATCTGCATGAACGGCACGACGACAGCCTGGTTGAAGAGGGCGGCCTTCGAACCGAAGTGCCGGAACAGCAGATGCTCGAGGACGCCGGCTTCCTCCGCGATCTCCTTGGTGGTGGTGCTCCGGTAGTCCTGGCGGGCGAACAGCGTGCGAGCGGCCTCGAGGAGCAGCGTCCGAGGCGCTCCCCGCGGCCGGCGTGTGGCCTTCGCAATCGTGCCGCTGTCCTTCGACATCTCGCTCCTCTTGCGAAGATAGTCATCACCATCTTAAATGCAACCGATGGACGACGTGCTCGGATACCAGGGTGCTGCGGTGGTGGTCACCGGCGCCGCATCGGGGATGGGGGCTGCGACCGCGCAGATCCTCGTCGACCTCGGCGCCGACGTGACGGCGATCGACATCAACCCCACCGTCGTACCCGTAGCCCGGTTCGATCGAGGTGGATCTCCGCGATCGAGCGGCGATCGAGGAAGCGGCCGCCGCGATCGAGGGCCCGCTCGACGGCCTGTTCAGCTGCGCCGGCCTGCCCGGCCCGCCGTTCTCGGAGCTCGACACGATGAAGGTGAACTTCGTCGGGGCTCGTCATCTCGCCGAGCAGCTCGTGTCGAAGATGCGATCCGGCTCGTCGATCTCGGCGATCTCGTCATCGGCGGCGGTCGGGCTGGTGGGACCAGATGGAGACCATCGGACCGCTCCTCGCGACCGAAGGGTTTGATGAGGCGGTCGCGTGGCTCGAGGCCAACGAGGAGAAGTGGTCCTGGAGCGGCTACCTCTTCTCGAAGTGGGTCGTCGATGCGTGGGTCGGGTACTGGTACCCCGACCTCGCGGCGTCGGGCATCCGGATCAACTGCATCAACCCCGGGCCCACCGACACGGCGATGATGCCGGCGTTCCAGGACTTCGCGACCAAGGAGGTCGTGGACCAGGCCGTCGGACCGATCGGTCGCTACGCACGGGCCGAGGAGCAGGCGTGGCCGCTCGTGATGCTCGGCAGCCCGCGGCTCGGCTACGTGGCCGGCGAGGTGTTCGCCGTCGACGGCGGCTTCCAGGGCGCCCGCTACACCGGTCGGCACCAGGCCGCCTGGGCCGACCTGATCGACGGCGAGTGACCTCGTCGGTCGATCGCCACCAGATGGGGGACCGATGAACAAGGACGGATTGATCCTCGTGAGCGTCGACGACCATGTCGTCGAAACCTGCGCTTGGCCACACACATGAAACGCAAATCCGCTTACCGAGTACTGGCAGCGCTCGTCGCGCTGGCCACGTTCGTGGTCGGGTGCAGCAGCGACAAGAAGACCGACACGGCCGCGGCGGCTCGTCCAGCCCTGCGCCCGGTAGCGGGGGAGCGGCGGACTTCGTCGCGCTGGGCGGCTGGCAGGATCCGGCGTGCAGCGCCTCCCAGCCCAAGGTCACCGTCGGGATCAGCGAGCCAATCGACATCGCTGGCACGTCGCTGAAGGACTACGTGGACGGGACGCAAGCGGCGGTAGCAGCGTTCAACGCGCGCGGCGGCATCTCGGGCCGGTGCTTGGACCTCAAGGTGTGCGACGGCAAGGGCGACGGTCCCACGGAGTTGGCGTGCGCCCGCCAAGAGACCGAAGACGCCAGCATGGTTGCCGGGCTCGCGTCGACGTTCTTGGTGAGCGAGGGGGATGCGTACCAGCTCTTCGAGTCGGCCGGCTTACCGCAGGTCGGCGCACAGGTGGCGCTGCCCGGGGGGTGGAATTCGCCCGTCAGCTACGAGTTCAACATGGGCGCGTCCGGCACCCTGTTCGCGGGCATGCCGGCGCTCAACAATGTCGGGGTCAAGAAGTTCGTCATCTTCGTTCCGGTCACAGGCCAAACGGGAGCGCTGGCCGCGTTCGCGGGCCCGCTCGTCAAAGCCCTCGGCATGAACCTGCTTGAGATCATTCAGATCCCGCCGACGGCTGTCGAGTTCACTCAGTTCGTGCTCAAGGCCCAGAACGACGGCGCCGACGGCGCGATCCTCGGCCTACCGGGCAACGTCGCCAGTCAGGTCCTCGACGCCGCCGACTCGCTGAGCAGCCCACTGAAGTTCTCGAGCAGTTGGGGGACGCTCACCCAGAAAGGCGTCACCGACCTGCCCGCCGGAATCCAGTCGAACATGGCCTTCACCGACGCAGTTCCGCCCGTCGTCGCGAACTCGCCCCGATGGCCGATCTTCAACGTGATGCTGGACGACTTCAAAGCCGCCGGCAAAACAAACCTCACCAAGGGCTCGGTCACCGCTCAGGCCACCAATGGGTGGTTGGCGGTGTACTCACTCGTGAAGGTGATGCGAGACGCAAAGCCCGCCGACATCAACCGCGCCACCGTCAAGGCGGCCTTCGACGCCGCGAAGGACATTCCGATGTTCGACCTCATGCCACCGTGGACACCGTCGAAGCAGTCGACCAACGCGATCTTCAAGGGAATGTCGAACCCGATGTACTGGACGGGTCACTGGGACTCGAGCACGGCGGAGTTCGTTGTCGACGACAAGCAGGTCGACATCCTGGCCCTGCTCGGCTAACTCCATCAGGCGGCCGCCGTGTCTTTCGACGTCGAAAGCGACTTTGGTTGGGTCGGTTGCTCAGCGGCCGGCTCGGCTCAGCTCATCGCGCAGTTCGCGCTTCAGCACCTTGCCGGTCGCGGTTCGCGGCAAGTCGTCGGTCCGGAACTCGACGTGCGCCGGACCTTGAAGTAGGCGAGGCGAGCCGCCACGTGCTCCTGCACCTCCCTCGCTGACGCCCAAACGCGCCGGTCGACGAGACGGGCATCGTCACCAATCGTGAAGGCCGTGTACCGGGCGGAGTGAGGGCGAGCCGAGGTCCCGGCGCGCTGTCCGCCCGCATCTCCGAGACCCCGCAACGAGAGACCGCCGGGGGGTGTGTGGCAGCCTCTCTCCCGGCTCAGCCCTCAGGATGAACGTAACTCCCGAGACCGGTCGCCGAATACCCCAAAGTGCGTCAACCGCGGAGCCGCTCGAGCTCCCCGGAGCGCGGCCAGCAACTCGTCGTACGATCCCATCGCCGACTCCGGGTCGAGCGCCGGCGACCGCGGCGGAACCATCAGTATCGACCTGCGGCATTTGCTCGACTCGGGCGAGCGACCAGAGTTCGCTCATGCCTCGGCATTTCCGCGTATGGCCTGCTGGCTCGACATGGGTCCGGAAGGGTCACCCACAGTTGGTCATTTCGAACCGGGTCTTTCGGTTCGTCGCTCGACAGACAATGATTCGTGGTGCGGGCACTCGCGGGAGCGTTCGCGGAGGTGGGGATGATGAAGAAACTTCTAGCTACGGTCGGGTTCACGGTTGCCGTGGTTGTTGCTGTTGCGGCTCCGGCGTTTGCGGATGCGAGTTCGGGTGCTCCGAACAATTGTGTTGGGACCACGACGGCTTACACCGCCCGGGGCAACGACATTTCGCCGTTCATCAGCGCGAACGGCATCGGGAATGTTGCGAAAGCCAATGACGCGTCGACCAAGGACGCGATGAACTACATCAAGTTCGTCGCCTGCGGCCCTCCGGCCTGAGCCGTTTGTCTGCCGGGCCGGGTCTGGCGCTCAGGTCCTGTGGCCGCGTGGTGATGTTGCGGGACCAGGGTCCCCAGCGCGGCGTCGCCGGCGCCGCACACCCACAGGTTGTCCGACCCGCCTCCGAGCCCAGGTTGTGGTACATCGACCGAGGTACTGTCTGTCCACCGAGTTGTCGTCGAGTCGATTGAACGGAGAACGTGGGTGGGCGCTGCGTTTCGGATCTCGAGGGTCGGCCATGTCGTGCTCCGAGTTCGCGACGTCGACGCCTCGTGCGCGTTCTACTGCGACGTCCTCGGCCTGCGGGAGGTCGCTCGCGGCGAATTCGGCGAGGGGACGATGGTGTTCCTGTCGACCGGCGAGAACCACCACGACCTCGCGCTCGTGCAGGGTGATCCGGGCGCGGATCGCCAGTCGATCGGGCTCCATCACATCGCGTTCAAGATCGGCGACGCTTTCAGCGAGCTGGCGACGGCCAAGGCCGACATCGACGCGAAGGGCATCCCGGTGCACGCGACGTTTGACTTCCGGGTTAGCAAGGCTCTGATCGTGAGCGACCCCGACGGCAACGCCGTCGAGCTCTACGTCGATTCGCACCCGGAGGAGTGGCGGATGAACCCGGCCGCCGTGGCCAGCGCTGCGCCCCTGGATCTCTGAGCCCATCGACGGCCGCTCCATGACGCCGGCTCGGGCGCACTCAGGAGGCCACGCTCCGGCGCTGACCCCCCGACGACACCGATCGACGTTGAGGAGCCGCGTCACCAGCCGCCCATGACAACGCCGAGCTGCCGATCTGCGCGGCAGCATGTTCCATTTGGAGCGACCTAGTGCCGTTCTCGCTCGACTGGTGCCCGGCCATCTCGGCATCATGCACACGTGTCACCGTCAGATGACGAGCAGTGGATGCGCATCGCTCTCGAAGAGGCCCGGGTCGGGCTGAACCGCGGAGAGTTGCCGATCGGCGCTGTTGTAGTCGTCGATGGAGATGTGATCAGCCGCGCCCACACGCAAGAACATGCGCAACGACGGCTCCTTGTGCACGCAGAGCTGCTTGCCTTGGATGCAGCCGACCGGGTGCTCGCGCGCCGAAGAACCAAGGCGCGTCTGTACGCCACTTTGAGCCGTGATCCGCATTTTTCGCTGGTGCGACAACGGTCGATGGTGGTCGCGCAGGCGAGGCGGGCGACCGTGAACCTCGATTCCCGGTCCAATCGCCGCTCGTAAACTTCGGAGCATGCCGAGATTGCTTGCGGTCCACCCGGTAGTCGAGGTGGGCGACATGCGCCTCGCGATCGGGTGGTACTGCGAGGCGATGGGGTTCGAGGTCGCGTTCGACGACGGCGATGATCCGCCGGGCTATGTCGGACTCCGACGCGACGGGGTGGAGGTCCACATGCAGAGCCATCCCGAACCTGGTTGGGCTGAGGGTGGTCGTTGCATCTACCGGTTCATGGTCGACGATCCCGACTCACTCCTCGCAGAGTTCCGTGCACGCTCATCAGTGTTTGCCGATCGGGACGTAGAGGACACGGCATGGGGGACCCGCGAGTTCGGCCGATACGACCCCGACGGCAACGCACTGTTTTTCTACCGCGACAGATGACACCGGCGAGCACGAAGCGTCACTGGTCCTCAGCCCGCCGAGCTGACTCGTATGAGCAGGTCATCGGTTCGATTCCCAGCTTCGGGCTCCACGTCTCGAGGTCGTGGTCTCGGCGAGGTGCCAACACCCCACGGCAACGTGGGCGGCCAGTCCGGACCTACTCGGTCGGTCGTGGGTGTTGCCGGCGAACGGCGACGCTCGACAACGCGGCCCGGTGCAACGGCCACGACGGTGAACCCGAAAGCCACTCGGCCACGAGACGCTGCCCGGCCGGTTGGAGCAGCTGCACGCTGCGCCCGACGTCGGACACTCGGACGGTGTCGGGATCAGCCCGAGTTTCCGGGTGTGCCCCCACGGTCATGGCATCGGCCTGCCCGAATCAGCGACTGAACAAACCTCCGGCACTCGCCGCTGGCGAGTCGGCGACTTCCACAGCTGGTCCGATGATGAGCGAGCACGTCACTTCCCGCGACGGTTTGAGGCAACATCTCCTCATGGGGGATCGCGCATGGTGAGGGCCCGTTACGTTGTGACCATGATGGTGGTCGCCGCCCTGGGGGTCGGCGCGTGCTCGAGCGATCACAGCACGAGTGCCGGTAACGCGTCGTCGTCGTCGTCGTTGTCGTCGTCGTCGTCTGCTGCCGCTGCTGCCGCCGCGCCGGTTGACCGTCCTGCTGGCCCCGCGGCCGATCTCTCCGAAGAGCTGAAGGGCGGCAACGGTGTGTTCCTTCCAGGGGGAACCGCTCCGACGGGGTACGGGCCGGCGCCCGCCGGCTACGACGTCGGCGAGTACGTCGCATCGGGAACGGCGACCTCGTACCGCGCCGACGGCGCCTTGTCTTCCGATGGCAGGTGGAACTTCGTGCCGGACAGTTCGGCGCCGTATCGGACGCGCGTTGTGGTGCGGCGCCCGTCGGACCCGGCGCGCTTCAGCGGCACGGTGATCGTCGAATGGCTCAATGTCAGCGGCGGTGTCGATGCCGGACCTGACTACGACACCCTGCAGGAGGAGATCACGCGCGCCGGCGATGTGTGGGTCGGTGTCTCCGCGCAACTCATCGGTGTGATGGGCGGCCCGGTGCTCGTCAAGGCGCCGGGCGGGTCGGATCTCGCAGGAAAAGGCCTCGTCAACATCGACCCGGCTCGGTACGGCACGCTGCAGCATCCCGGTGACGGGTACTCGTTCGACATCTACACCCAGGTCGCGCGCGCCCTCCGCCAAGGTGGTGCGCCGCTCGGTGGCTTGCAGCCGCAGCGCCTCATCGCCGCCGGAGAATCGCAGTCGGCGTTCGCTCTGGTGACGTACATCAATGGCGTCGCGCCGCTGACCCGGGCGTTCGACGGGTATTTCGTGCACAGTCGCGGCGCGAGCGGTCTTCCGTTGGCCGCGCCCGGTCAACCTGCGGGCATTGCTGATGCGCTGGGTGGTAGCCCTGCCATCTTCCGCACCGATCAGAACGTCCCGATCCTCGATGCGCAGACCGAGAGCGATACCGGGCTGCTCGGATCGCTCGCGGCTCGCCAGCCCGATGATGCGTACTTCAGGTTGTGGGAGGTCGCTGGTACCGCGCACGCTGACGCCCACCTGTTGGGCGGTATCGCCGACCAACTCGATTGCGGCCTGCCGGTGAACAACGGCCCCATGCATGTCGTCGCCAAAGCGGCGCTGCACGCACTCGTCGACTGGGTGCGCTCCGGCACACCGCCGCCGAGCGCGCCGCGCTACGAGATCACCGCGGACGCGAAACCACAAGTGCAGCGAGACGCCGACGGCATCGTGGTCGGCGGTATCCGCACACCACCGGTCGACGTGCCGGTCGACGTGCTCTCGGGCGTGGTCGCGCCTGATGCGTCGACGATCTGTGTGCTCAGCGGTTCAACCAAGCCGTTGCCCCCCGAACGACTCGCACAGCTCTACCCGTCCCGCGCTGACTACGTCCAGCGATACAACGCCGACGCCGACCACGCGATCGCGGCCGGCTATGTGCTCGCGCCAGACCGCGACGCGCTGCTCGCATACGCACAACCCACACGCATTGCCGGGTGACGCGGTCGTCGAATCGATCCGTGCGTGCGGCGCGGCACTGCCGCGGCACGCGATGCGGCTGCTGGCCCGTTAGCGATCGAGCGCCCCGGCGAAGTCGATGGTGTCGGCGAAGACGCGCTGAAGTCCTGTTTGCGCGGTACGAAGGTCGACATCCCAGCGGCCGTCCGGGGTGGGTATCCCGTCGATGACCAACGCGGCCGCAGCCTGCACGCCACAGGCCTGGGCGACGACAAACAGTGCGGCGGCCTCTTCCTCGACTGCCCGCACGCCGTGACGCGCGTAGAACTCGACCTCCTCGGTGGTCGTGCGGAACGGCGCCGCGGTGGTCCAGCACGGTGCCGTCGAGGTGTCCAGACCACGCGACCGTAGGAACTCGTCGAGCCGTCCGGCCAGCGCCTCGTCCGGCCTGGCGGGGACATCGGCGGGGGCGTAGTGGTCGCTGGTGCCGTCGGTCCGCACGGCCTCCGAGGGCACGACGACGTCGCCCGGCTGCTGGTTCGGATGCAACCCGCCGGCGGTTCCGACGATCAGGGCGCGGCGAACGCCCAATTCCGCCTGCAACTCGAGCTGCGCGGCGGTGGCCGACGGACCGGTGCCCATGCAGTTGATGCCCACCGTGCCGTCAGTGCGATCGACGAGAAAGAACCGTCCCGGACCGGTTCCCAGCATGTGGTTCGGCGTGTAGGTGTTGGGTTGGGTGGCGAGGTACAGCTCGAACCGGGCGTAGGTGTAGATCACCGTGGCGGGAACGACACCGGGCTCCCAGCCGCTTGCACGGAGCGCGTCCAAGAAGACCGACGGTGTATACGACGCAGGCAACGTTTCCTTGCCTTGATATCGCGGGAGCGCCACCTACGGACCCTGCCAGTGCGCATCGATGGCTGGCAAACACCAGCGCATGCACGACGTGATGGTAGGTCGTCTGAGAAGTCGATCACTTCGCCCGACGGAGTGAACGCCGAAGGGCTTGAATGGCGCGGTGCCGTCGATCAGCCGCAACAGTGCCTGGCGAAGCGAGCACTCCGAGTTCGTGGCGATGAAAGCGGGGCATTTGGCGTTCCTCGCGAGCGACACATGGGCGCAGATGCTGCGAGCGGACCTGCTGCCCTGGCTCACCGACAACGGCGATCTCGGTGACGACGTCCTCGAGATCGGCCCCGGGCCTGGGCGAACGACAGACCTGCTTCGCGAACGGGCGGCGCACGTCACCGCCTTGGAGTTGGACGCCTCGTTGGCGGGTGCGCTGGCAGCCCGCCTGACCGGCAGCAATGTCGAGGTCCTGCAAGGCGATGGAACCGATACCGGCCTGCGGGCGGACCGATTTCGTCGGTCACTTGCTTCCATGTGCTTCACCACATGCCGACTCGTGAGCTGCAGGACTGTCTCTTCGCCGAGGTGTGCCGAGTGCTGCGTCCTGGCGGCGCATTCCTCGTCGCCGACGCGCTCGACCAGGACGTGGTCCGGTCGCGGCATGAGGACGAAGGCGAAACATTCATCCCGCTCGACCCCGCAACGGTTGGAGATCGATTGCGCGACGCCGGCTTCGCAGTCGCAGCGATCGAGCTGGGCGAGTACCAGATCCTTCTTCGGGCGAAAAAGAGCCCTCTGGTCTGAGGATCCACCGCGCGCCCGGTTGCGTTGCGACAGTGAGTGGTGTGCGGAGCCAAGGTCCACCTCCTCTGAGGTGCGTAAGGGCATGGCGCGGCGAAACTGCGCGCGTCTTCGTCATCCTCCGGTGACTTGTTGCATCCTGGAGCGGGAGTAGCCCGGCTCTCCGTTCAGGAAGGACGTCTCATGCGTGTGTTCGTCACCGGCGCGTCCGGGTTCATCGGCTCCGCCGTCGTCCGCGAACTGCTCGATTCAGATCATGAGGTCGTCGGCCTGGCCCGGTCGGATGACGCCGCCGCAACGTTGTCGGCTGCCGGTGTCGAGGTGCACCGTGGAGCCGTCGATGACCTCGACAGCCTGCGCGATGGTGCCGCGACCGCCGACGGCATCGTCCACCTCGCGTTCGACAACAGCTTTTCGGACTACGCCGCTGCGAGCGCGGCCGACTTGCGCGCCGTCGAGACGATGGGCGCAGCGCTCGAGGGGTCCGACAAGCCCTTCGTCGTGACATCAGGGACGCTCGCGCTTGCGTTCACGCCAGGGATCGGAACCGAAGACGACGTGCCCGACCTCGCATTACCTCGAGTCGCGTCGGAGCACGCGACGATCGCGTTGGCGCGGCGCGGCGTGCGGTCCTCGGTCGTGCGGCTCGCACCGTGCGTGCACGACGAAAGCAAGGCGGGCTTGGCCACAAGCCTCATCGATACTGCGCGCGAGAAGGGCGTATCGGCGTTCGTGGGCGACGGGGCGAACCGGTGGCCAGGCGTACATCGCCTCGACGCCGCGAGGCTGTTCCGACTGGCTCTCGAAGCAGCCCCAGCGGGCTCACGACTGCACGGTGTCGGCGATGAGGGCATCGCGCTTCGCGACATCGCGGCTGTCATCGGTCGCCGCCTCGACCTTCCCGTCGTCAGCATCACTACCGAGGAAGCAAGCGAACATTTCGGCTTCTTGTCGCTCGTCGTCCCGCTGGACAACCCGACGTCGAGCGTGCTCACCCAACAACTCCTGGGATGGCGCCCGGCGAACCCCGGACTCATCCCCGACCTCGAAGAGCATCGCCACTACGGCAACTGAGCGCGGCGACCGCCTCAGTCAGCCATCGCCATCTCTGGTCTGGCGATCGGGCTCTCCGGCCTGAACCCCTTCCACGCTGCATAGATGCCGAGCGACAGCTCCCACGCGGCCTCCGGCAGCGTCAGCAGGCCAGAGAGTGCCCGAACCGTTCTCGTACACACCGCACAGGATCAGCACGAAGGAAAGGATCAGCAAGGGGCCACCGATGAGACCCAATAACGCCATGCGAGGCGGAACGAGTGCCGATCGGTACATCAAGTAGCCCAGCAGCAAGCCGTTCCCGATTCCCGCGACGAGTCCGGGTCCCCACTGGAACGCCCATTCGTAGGTATTCACCAGCGAATCGCCTGAGGCAGCTAGTGCCGTGGCCTGGACGCCGGTAGCTGACGCCAACGAGTCCGCCACGTTCACCACCGAGATGATGCTGATGAGGCCGATCGCGGCGAAGACCGACTCCATGATGCGAGCGGTGACGTATCCGAGCGACACGGTTTCGCTCTGCCGTCTGACGAGCGGGTAGATGACGACTGCGGTTCCGATTTGGGTGACGATCAGTCCGAACTCGAGGACCGCGCCGAGCTTGAGGCTCGTCGTGGATGTGGCCCCGGGGATGAAGCGCATGTCGGACCAGCTCGCGCCGAGTCCGTGAACGAAGAGCAGTCGCGCCGGGATGCTCGTCACGAATGTGCCGATGAACAGCCACCCGAAGATGCGGCCGGTTCGCTGAACATCCACCAGGAGGCACCTTCCCTTCTCTCCTTGCGCCCATACAGCGCGCCCTCTCAGCGTGTCTGCGCGTCGAGGACCTTCAGGGCTCGCTTCGGTGCCATCTGGCGATAGCTGTCCTCCATGAGCTCGGCGACCTCGGCCCAATCGACCTTGCGCTCGTCGAGGTACATGGCCAACCAGCCCTTGCCACCGACGTATGGCGGGATGAAGAACCGTGCCGGGACAGCGGCGACCAGCATCCGTTGCTCACCCGGCGCGGGCTTGAACCACACACTGGGTCGACCGCCGTCGTAGTTGCCCTTCTGCGCGGCAAAGCCCTTGCCGTTCACCGTCCAGTTGGGGTCACCGAAGCTGACCCGCTCCGCAGTCTCCGGGAATGCGAGACAGATCGCCCGCAACCGCTTCAGCCGATCCGGCGCCAAGGTCGACGGGTTCATCAGCCGAGTGTCGCGTATTCGCCGTGGCCATCCGCTGGGACGGTCGGCGTCTCGGCCGATCTAGGGCCATTGGCCCCTACCGCTGTTCGCCTTGTCGAGCGCTGAATGATCGCATGACAACACGAGTAGTGGACGCGAGATCTCACATCGGTCGACTGGTCAGCCGAGAGCCGGTCCGGGTCGAGGACGATGCCACGCTCGCCGAAGTGGCAAGGGTCATGCGCGACGCCAACGTGTCGTCCGTGCTCGTCGGCATGCACGGTGCTATCGCCACCGAACGCGATCTCACCCGGGCGCTTGCTGCCGGGCTGTCCACTGAAGCGCCTGTTCTCGCCGTGTCGTCTCGCCACCCCATTCGGGTCGCCGCCGACCTCGCGCTGGTCGACGCGGCGGCAGTCATGCTCAATGAGGAGATCCGCCATCTGATCATCGAGTTCTCGGACGGCCGCGAAGGTGTGGTCTCGCTGCGAGACATCGTCGCCGTGCTCTTGCAAACCGCCAGCCCTGATCTGTGGCTGTCGAGCCTGCGACTGTCCGTGCAACTCCCGACAGAGATCTGGTTGGGGTAGGAGACGGGCGCACGACACGGACGACGCCGGCGAGGCTGTAACCGAGTCGCGCGCCGGGACGAGTACGCGCTCAGGCGACGAACAGGACGTTCAGCGACCAGCACGGGACCGGCGTGAGCTTGCCGTCGACGAAGTACCACGGCGTGTAACCCAGACCGGCGAGGAACGAGACGATCGGCTCGTCCGGCGCCTCGATCATCAGGACGGGCTTGTCCCGCCTCAAGAGGTCCTTCGCTCCGTGCAGCGCGGGCAGTTCCATTCGCTGCACGTCGAGCTTGATGAAGTGAACCGGATCGGGCCATTCGACATCGTCGAGCCGCACGATCCGCACCTGCTCCGACGCGACCTTCACGAGCGACGGATCGAAATGCCACATCGAGTATCGCAGCCAGTCCGTCGCTGCCGCTTCGTCGGTGGACGCGAGCCCGTCGAACCGGTAACCCCGGTACGACGGCACGTAGAGCGTCATCTCTCCGCGCGTGTCGCCGATGCCGGCTCGCACGATCTTCACGTCCGGCGTGTGCTGATACCGGCGCATCAGTCGCCACGCCAGCGTCCTCTGCGGCTCGAACGCGGTGATCCGCACTGACTGACCCATGACGGTGCAAATCGAGTCGATCGACTGCCCTCGGTTCGCGCCGCCGTCGATGCACGTCGCATCGGGCGGCAGCAGATCCCGCAGCCCGACGAACTCACTCTCGTGCGGGCGTCGCCGTGCTCGGTACGACCACTGCTGGACGTCGAGGCGTCGCTCTTGAAGCGCGCTCGGCATCCGGGTCTGGACATTGCGCAAGAACGTTCGCCATTCCAGCGGCACGGATGCCGCTGGCTCCAGGCTCTCTCCCCGCCATCCTCGAAAACGTACCCAGATTTGCCGAGCCGAACCCAAGATCTCCGTGCTCCGGCTCGAGTTCCATTCCGCTGGTGTCTCTGCCACGCTGATTGCCGTGACGCACCGCGGCGCCTCGAGCCGACGGTCGACGACGAAGCGATGGATCGGTCTCGCGATGTGCGCGGTGCTGGCACCCCATCGCGATCATCCTCGTCGTCGATCGGTTCTCGGCGCGCACCGTCCGTCATCAGGTCGACGGGCAGGAACCGAACTCGCTCGCACCGACCAGCACCTCGACGCCTCCGAACCCGATCGTGGCCGAGAACGCAAAGCCCGGTACGCCGGGCTGGCCGGTGCCGGACGAGGCAGCCGTCTGGGCGAAGGTGTCGGGTTGGGCCGACCACGTCAGCGCGCAGCGCGGCGATTCGGTGGGGCTGTACGTCTCGACCGGCGCGCCGACCTTCCACGTGGAGGCCGTGCGCTTGGGTTGGTACGGCGGTGTCGGCGGCAGGGTGGTGTGGCGTGGCGACGAGGTCCCGGGAGTGAAGCAGGCGCCGGCGCGCGTCGATCCTGCAACCGGCATGCGAGACGCGCCATGGCAGAAGTCGACGGAGATCGTGGTGGGCCAGGACTGGACGCCGGGCATGTACGTGCTCAAGCTGATGAGCGCAGACGGCGGGCAGTCGATGGTTCCTCTCACGGTGCGCGACGACGCCAGTCACAGCGACGTGCTCATCTCGAGCGGAGTCACGACGTGGCAGGCATACAACGGATGGGGTGGCGCCAACCTCTACAGCGGTGGCCCCAATGCGGACGCGCGCCTGCGCTCCCGCGTCGTCAGCTTCGACCGCCCGTACGACGGGAACGGCACCGGCGAGCTCTTCGGACGCGAAGATCACTTCATCTGGATGGTCGAGGCGATGGGCCTCGATGTCTCCTACACCACGGACATCGATGTCGACAGTCATCCAGAGCTCTTGCTCAATCACCGCGCGTTCGTCGCGCCCACACACGACGAGTACTGGACGAAGTCGATCCGCGACGGTGTCGAAGCGGCCCGCGACCGCGGCGTCAATCTCATCTTCATGGGCGCCAATGCCAGCTTCCGCCGGATACGCCTCGAGCCGTCGGACGTCGGTGCCCAGCGCCACGAGGTGAACTATCGAGTCGCCAGCGACGATCCGCTCTACGGCAAGGACAACGCGCAGGTGACCACCAGTTGGCGCGATCCACCGGACGCGCGACCCGAGAGCTCGATGATCGGGGACTACTACGAGTGCAACCCCGTCGACGCGCCCATGGTGATCGCCGAGGCGTCGTCGTGGATCTTCGCTGGATCGGGCTGGACGAACGGCGTTCAGCTGCCCCACGTCGTCGGCAACGAGTACGACCGGGTCACCCCCGAGGTACCCACGCCGGCCGACATCGAAGTCGTCGCGCACTCGCCGGTCGTGTGCCACGGCCGCCACAGCTTCTCCGACATGACCTACTACACGGCACCGAGTGGCGCGGGCGTGTTCGCCACGGGGACCTTCGGGTGGGAACCGCACCTCGGCGCGCCGTGCCCGCAGGACAACCAGGCAACTCCCGAGGACTGTGCGATGCGACGGGCGATGACGAACGTGCTCACCGCGTTCGCCGCGGGCCCCGCCGCCCAGGTTCACCCGTCGCAATCGAACCTCGCCGCGCTCGGCATCCGCCCGGGGTACACGAACCACGGCTGACCGCCCACTCGGTGTGGGTCATCCGATCCGGATGATGCGTGTTCCTGGCGTTCGGACACCTACTTGACGCGATCCATCTCGGTCTCGACGCGTCCAGCGAGGTGACTCCCATGGCGACCATCTGCCCGCACGAGGAGTTCCTGCGACGTCTCGCGATCAACGACGATTCCACCGTGCGATCGCTGCTCGGCGATTCGATTCTCGACGGCGATTGTGTCGAGCTCGACGCGAAGACGACCGCACTCGCTCGACTCGCTGCGGTCGTCGCGCTCGACTCCCGTTCGACGACCTATCAGTGGAGTGTCGGCGCCGCGCTCGCAGCCGGTGCCTCGGAGGACGAAATCGTCGACGTGCTGGTCGCCGTGATTCCGGTCATCGGTTCGGCGCAGGTGACGGTAGCGGCGCCGGTGCTGGCGGAGGCGCTCGGTTATCCAGCCGAAAACGACGGGCCCGCCTTGGCACGGGGTGAGTTGCTGCAATAGCTTCCCGACGGGCGTTCAGAGTGGGGGTCGAGTTGCAGGGACTCGAGGAAGCGGCTCCGCCGCCGCGAGGGGGGCCGACGTTCGAATTGTTCGAATCGAAGCTGCACCCCCGCGCCCGCACGTTCTGGTGCGGTTGCACGCACCGTACTCGTCGATCGACTGATGGCTGCGCCCGAGGCTCGCGTGGTCTCCGTCATCGCGCCACCGGGCGCGGGCAAGACGACGCTGCTCGGCCAGTGGGCCGAGAGACGCACAGCGAGTGGCCTGGGTCTCCGTCGACGCGCGCGACAACGATCCGGCTGTCTTCCTGACCTACGCAGCTGCCGCGCTCGACCGGGTCGAACCCATCGACCCGCGCATCTTCCGCACGCTCGACTTTCCGGGTCTGTCGATCGCCGCGGACACGATCCCGCGCCTCACAACTGCATTGGCGTCGATGCAACGGCCGGCTGCGCTGGTGCTCGATCAGCTCGAGCAGCTCCAGAATCGTGACAGCCTCGACGCGCTCGCGCAGCTGACCGTCGGCATGCCCCGTGGCGCCCAGCTCGTGATCGCGTCCCGGACCGATCCACCGCTTCCGATGGCCGTGCTTCGAAGCAGAGGTGAACTCTTCGAGATCGGCGCCGCCGACCTCGCTATGGATGTTGCGGAGGCACGCGCATTGCTGTCGGGCGCGGGCGTCGAGCTCGACGAAGGCGGCATCGCGGAGCTGTGCGAGCGGACCGAAGGCTGGCCCGTGGGCCTCTATCTGGCGGCGCTGTCGCTCAAGGACGGAACCCAGCAGCGTTCGAACGCCCTCTTCGGCGGTGACGACCGCCTCATGGCTGACTACCTGCGGTCCGAACTGGTCCAGCGACTCCCCCAGCGGACCATGACGTTCCTCACGCGGACCTCGATCCTCGACGAGCTCACCGGTCCCTTGTGCGACCACGTGCTCGACTCCGAAGGCTCCGCCGAGGTGCTCGCGTCGCTCGAGCATGCGAATCTTCTCGTGGTGGCGCTCGACCGCCAACGCGAGTGGTTCCGCTACCAGAATCTCTTTCGCGACATGCTTCGCGCCGAGCTCAAGCGGCGGGAGCCCGACCTCGTTCCCGAGTTGCACCGGCGCGCGTCGGCGTGGTGTGAAGCGAACGGACGGACGGAGGCCGCCATCGCACACACGGCAGAGGGCGGATGACACCGACCGAGCGGCGCGGCTCGTGGCGACCGTCCTCACACCCGTGTATGCGACGGGCCGGGTGTCGACGGTTCGAGACTGGATCGACTGGTTCGAACACCGAGGCGTCATCGGCCAGTACCCGGCGATCTCGGTGCAGGCGGCGTTGTTCGAGCGCGTTGCTGGGTCATCCGGGGCGAGCCGAGTTCTGGGCCGCGGCCGCCGAGACCGGTGACAGCAGCGGTCCCGGCCTCGGTGGTGAGTCGAGCGAGGCCTGGCTCGCGCTACTGCGCTCGTTCCTGTGTCGCGACGGAATCGACCAGATGCGAGTCGACGCAGTGATGGCACGCGACAAGTTGACTCCGGCGAGCGTGTGGCGTCCGACCGCATTGCTCCTCGAGGCGCTCGCCGATCTGATGGACGGCGACGACGATCGAGCGGAATCGATCTTCGCCCATGCCTATGACGTCGCCGTCGACTGCGGCGCGGTCCTGGCCGCAACGGTCGCACTGGCAGAGCGAGCCTCGATCCACGCCGATCGCCATGACTGGATCGAGTCCGAGCGCTTCGCCGAGCAGGCGCTGTCGATGTTCGACAGCACCTACGTCATCGGCAACGCGACGACGGCGTTCGTCGTATGCCGTCCACGCGCGCACGCTTCTGCACCGCGGTGAGATCCCACGAGCGGAGGAGCAGCTTGCAATCGCTGCCCGGCTCCGGCCGCTGTTGACCTATGCGGTGCCATCGCTTTCTGCTCAGACTCTGTTGGAGATGGCGGCGGCTTACGTAGCGCTCGCCGACACCGCCGGCGCCCGTGCGGTTCTCAGAGACCTGCGCGACATCGTCCGGCAGCGACCAGACCTCGGCTTCGTGGCGTCCCGAGCCGAAGAGCTTCGGGCGAAGTGCGATGCGATACATCCTGGAGTCCCGGGTGCCTCGTCACTCACGACCGCCGAGCTGCGGTTGCTGCCCCTGCTCGCGACACACCTGACCTTCCCGGAGATCGGCGAGCGCCTGTTCGTGTCGCGCAACACGGTCAAGACGCAGGCGATCTCGATCTACCAGAAGCTGGCGGTGTCGTCGCGCAACGACGCCATCGAACAGGCCCGGCGGTGCGGTCTTCTCGGCGGCTGACCGGGCTGTTCATCCGATCGGGATGATGCAGGCTCATCCTGTGAGAGGTCCGATGGCATCTTCGGCGCGCGGGTGCGCCACCGACGACGAGGACCACACGTGCACGAAGACGGCGCGACGCAACGAAGACTCCGCCTCACGGCTGACCGCGCCGAGGACGACATCGCCACGAAGGCGACGGCTTGGACCTGTGGATCGAATCGTGAACGAGCGGACGCGATCGAGCGCGTTGCCGCCTTGATCGCCTCCGGAGCCGGCGAGTCCACGTTCCGGCGGTGCGTCCAGAGTGCGGTCGCAACCGGGGCGACACCCGACGAGCTGATCAGCATGCTCCGAGGAGTTGCGCGCAGCGTCGGCATCGCGCGGGTCGTCGCTGCGACGCCCGTGCTCGCGCTGGCGCTCG
Source organism: uncultured Acidimicrobiia bacterium (assembly GCA_963821725.1). Taxonomy (GTDB): domain Bacteria; phylum Actinomycetota; class Acidimicrobiia; order Acidimicrobiales; family JACDCH01; genus DATAES01. Next base: position 81,307 of record CAWGFA010000007.1, on the reverse strand, counting down.
GGTACAACATCGACGCGCCGATCGAAGAACCCCCGCAACCAGGCGGGGGTTCGCGCTCGTTCTGCTAGCTCTGCTCGGTCCCGAGGAGGCGTGATGTTTCGACAACTGTCGGGACCGAGCAGAGGCCGACCGAGCGAGCGCCAACGAGCCGGGCGGCAATGGGGCAGGCGCCGAAGGCGCCGCGGGGGCGAAGGCCCCGGGCTAGGCGTCGGACAGGCGGCCACCGTGGGCAGCGAGACCGTAGAACACCAGCACCGCGATCCCGACGTACGTGAGCGCCCAGATCGGGTAGTACGGCATCCACGTCATCGCGCTGACGGCCATGATCGCGGCCATGATCAGCCCGATCCAGCGAGCGAACTGCGACCTCGTGAGGAGCATGAAGCTGGCGATGATCAGCAGAACGCCGATGATGAGCCACACCCACCCGTACGTCTTGAGGTTGTCCCCGAAGACACCGTCCTGCAGATTGTCTGGCAACGCGCCCTTGTAGCGAAACGCCCAGATCGAATCGACGATCCGCATGAGCCCGGCAAGTCCGAGCACGGTGCCCGCAAAGAAGAGCCAACCGAAGCCCTTGTCTTCCTCGTACGTCGTCACTTCTGTGCTCACATCGTCCTCCTGTGGGAGCTCTCGATGGGGAGGAACTGCTGGAGAGCAGCGCATCGCCCGCAGAAAGGTTGGCGTCTGGCGGGACGCGAGTGGCGGATGCCTACGGGTCGGAGCGTGGCTCCGATCGAACGGGCCGCTGTGTCGACGAGGTCCAATGGTGCGACCCCGGCACAGCCGACGGCCTGGCCGAGGTCGCGTCGCTGCGGCCGTTCGTGGCCTCGCTGCGCTCGCTCGCACGGGGAATGCCCGCATTGTGACCGAACGTCTTGCTACGCTCGGTTTCGCTGATGTCGAGCTACTCGCCCTACTTGCTGGGGGCGACAAGGTCCGCGACATCGCGTCTCGATTCGGGTGCTCGACGCGAACCGTCCAACGCGGACCTATCGCCCTGCGGCGCGAGTTCGGTGTCGCTCCCAACGGCGAGATGGTTGTCGCCCCCGGGATTCGTGGAGCTCGAATCTGTCGCACTTTGGGGATCCCACCGGGTAGTCGCCTCCCGTACCGTCTCGTTGGTCGGCGGCTGGGAAAAGGGACAGGCGACGATGCCAAGGGCGAGCGGCACGGCGGGGCGGTGGCGGGGACGTCGTGCCGCGCCCTTGCGCGTCGCCACCCTTCCAGAGGAGCTGGGGGCAGATCTGGACCTGACTCTCAGCGAGCAACCTGACCCGACCGAGCGATTTCTGGCCGCAGTGCTGTTCACCGGCTTCGCCCGCTCGACCGCGGCGTTTCCTCCCATCGACGAGCGCCTGTGGCCGGATCTCCTCGCGGAGTCCAGCTGCATCGTGGGTCGTCAAGCGGCTCGATACGACGGATCGCTCGGGGTGGGCGGCGCGGGCGCGTTCGTTCGATTCTCCGGTGCCTACAGCGCGATCCGGTGCGCGCTGGCGATCAGGCGGGACCTGCACCAGGTCGGCGTCGACCTCCGCGCCGGATTGCACGCCGGCGAGGGAAGCATGCGCGATGCGGACATCACCGAAGTCATCGCGCACGTGGCCAGCCGGATCTGCGGTGTCGCGAGTTCGGGTCGCGTGCTCGTTTCCCGAGCGCTCGCGGACCTCATCGTCGAGTCGGGGCTCGTGTTCGAGGACGCGGGCACCTACCGGCTCGACGACCTTCTCGGCGAATGGGACCTGCTCGCGGTCAGCGAGTGATCTGGGCCGTCTCGGGCAAACCCCCCCAACCTCGCACTGCTCGAGACGGCCCGGCCCGTGATCAAGGAAGGTGACTTGACGCCGCGAACCTCGGCCCCACCCGACGGGACGACCTGAGACGCTCGGACTCAGTCGGCGGCGATCGGTAGTTCGAGCAGGTGAGTGCGGCCGTCGTCGAGGGCACGGCGCACCGCGTCGCCGACGTCGGTCGCCTTCTCGACGAGGGTTGCGTCGACGCCCATCGATTCCGCCAGCGAGACGTAGTCGACAGGTGGATCGTCGATGTCCATGGCAACGAAGCGATCGTTGCGCACGCTGTCGCCGCTCATGCCGCGCAGGTTGTTCTTCAGGATGCGGTACTCGCGATTGTTGACGACGGCGAAGACGACCGGGAGTCGCTCGTGTGCTGCGGTCCACAGCGCTTGGGGTGAGTACATGGCCGACCCGTCGCCGACGACGCACAACACCGGTTCGCGGTCGTGACCGAGCGACACGCCACAGGCGGCCGGCATCCCCCACCCCAAGCCGCCACCGGGACAGAAGAAGTAACGGCCCGGGACCGATTGGTGATGGAAGCCGCGCACGTACACGCCGGTGGTGATGGCCTCGTCGACGACCAGTGAGCCTGGGGGCATCGCGCGGACGAGCGCGTGAGCGGCCGCCATCGGGTCCATCGGCGAGCTGCCGTACCGGGACAACGCGGCCGTCTCGAGATCGTCGATCGCCGCCTGTCGACGGCTCGCCGCCGCCTCGATCGCCTCACGCGCGGCGGGACGGTCGGTGCGCTCGCTGATCATCGGTAGCAGCGCGGCGAGCGACGCCTTCGGATCGCCGGCAGCAGCCCAACGCGACGGAATAGACGCGACCGAGTCGGTAGGGGTCAGGCGCAAGGTGGAGCAGCTCGGTGGACTCAGGGAGCGCAGGACCGGGCGTGTAGGGGTACGCCATGAACGCCCTTCCGCCGACGAGGAGCACCCGCTCGTACGCCGACAGCGCGGCGTGGATCATGGCGGCGGCGGGCGCCAGCATGCCGCTCCACAGCGGATGAGTCGGGGGAAAGACGGCGTTGCCGTGCAGCGGGGATCCGTAGACGGGCGCGCCGAGTGCCTCGGCGACGGCCTCTGCTTCGGAGACCGCATCAGCTTGCGCGACCTCGTCGCCGACGACGATCGCGACGTGACCCACGGGCACCGATGTGAGCAGTGACGCGAGCTCGTCCAGTCCGTCGGCGATCGGGCGGCGGTGGAATGTCGACGGCGCCGGCACAGGCGCATCCGTCGATCCGTCGAGCAGGTCCATCGGAATGGACACGAAGACCGGGCCGGCCGGCGGACTCATCGCGTCGTGGAAGGCGCGTCGCAAGACGGTCCCGAGCTCGTCGGTCGTGCGGACCTCGTGCGACCACTTCGACACTGCGTGTGCGATCCCGGTGAGGTCGCCGGCGAGAAGTGGGTCGGTGACGATGTGCCGGTAGTCCTGCTGGCCCGCGGTCACGACCAACGGCGTCGAGCAGGCGCGGGCGTTGGTGAGGTTGCCGATCGCATTGCCGAGACCGGCCGACGTGTGCAGGTTGAGGAACGCCGGACGGCCGGTCGCTTGCGCGTAGCCGTCGGCCATGCCGACTGCAGTCGCTTCCTGCAGCGCCAGCACGTAGTGGAGGTCGTCGGCGGACGCGAGCGCGTCGATGAGCGGGAGCTCGGTGCTCCCGGGATTGCCGAAGATGTGGCGAACGCCCTCGGTCCGCAGCACCTCGAGCATGACGTCGCGACCGCGCACACTCACCGGGTCGCAACGTTAGGCGCGGTATCCCGTCCGACCTCGAGCCCGATCCCCACCTCCCGCGGCGTTTCGGCGTGCATTGCCCACACGTCGTGTGGCCTATGCACGCCAGAACGGGATGGGGGTCGTCACTACGGACCGTCGACCACGGCACCGACCGCGTGCCAGGCGTCCTCGACGGCGTCGATGCGAGCCGTGGCCGAGCGACGAAGGCGGGTCGCGACGCCCGCCACGAGCGCGTTACCGATGGCGAGGACACCGAGATGGCTGTCGAACGGACCCGCTCCCTCGACGGCGGCGACGAGCGTCGCATCAGCGAGAGCGGCAAGTGGCGAGAGGACGCTGTCCGTGACGGCGACGACGGTCGCACCGGCATCGACCGCGGCGGCGGTCGCGTCGATCAGCGCTCCGTCGTAGCGCCGGAGGTCGATGGCGACGACGACGTCGTTGTCGCCGAGATCAGCGGTTCGTGCTGCCACCTCGACGGGCGAGCCCGACACCAGCCGTACGCCCGGACGAAGCATCGACAGCTCGTCGGACAGTTGTCGCGACACTCCCACCGAGGCGCCGCCCGGCAACACGATGACGCGCGCTGCGGCGGCGGGCGACGGCGGCGACTGCTCGACGCAACGCGGCGCGGTCGAGTTGGTCGAACGTCGTCACGAGGTTGTCGGCCTCGACGGTCATCGTTCGCGACGCGAGATCGTCGTGCGCGGCAGGTCGGCGGATGCGTTCGCTGGCCAGCCTCAGTTGTCCCGCGAGGTCGTCCCGGACGGCGCCTTGCAGACCGCTGTATCCGTGGTAGCCGAGCCGTTCGGCGAGACGAACGACGGTGCCGCCGCCCGTGCCGGCGCGTCGCGCCACCTCGGCGACCGTACCGAACGCGATCGTTTCAGGATCGTCGAGCACGACCGCGGCGACGCGACGCTCGGACGGCGACAGTGCGTCGCGTCGCTCTTGGAGCCGGTCGCGCACGGACATGGCGGGACAACGTATCCTGTGCGCATCGCGTTGGAATGGATGTTCCGGATCTCGTTGAGATTGGAACAAGAGCACCGGAGAGCCACATGACGTCGTTCCTGTCCACCAACCCGGCCAGACCCGCCGAGGTGATCGGCACGTTCGACACAGCGACCGCCGGCGACGTCGATCGAGCGGTCGCGGCAGCGGCGGTTGCGCAATCGCGGTGGGCGCGCGTCCCTGCTCCGGGGAGGGCCGACGTGATCGCGCAGGCCGGCGCGTTGCTCGCGAGCCGCAAGACGGAACTGGCGCGGCTCGTCGCGCGGGAGGCGGGCAAGGTTCTCGTCGAGGCGGCAGGCGACGTCCAGGAGGCGGTCGACATGGCAGCGTTCGTCGCCGGTCAAGGGCGCTCGGCGTGGGGCGAGACGGTTCCGTCCGAGCTCGCGGACAAGCTGGCGTGGACGACACGGCAGCCCGTCGGCGTGGTCGGGCTGATCACCCCGTGGAACTTTCCCGTCGCCATCCCTTCGTGGAAGGTCTTTCCGGCACTGCTCGCCGGCAATGGCATCGTGATCAAGCCGTCCGAGCACGCTCCGGCGTGTTGCGAGGCCTTCGTCGCGGCGTGCATCGACGCCGGAGTGCCGGACGGGCTCGTGCAGGTCGTGCACGGCTTCGCCGAACCCGCGGCCGCGCTCGCCGTGCACCCGGGGGTCGGCGCGGTGAGCTTCACGGGCTCGGTACCGGCCGGGCGGGCAGTCGCGGCGCGTGCGATGGAAGCAGGACCCAAGCTGGTGTCACTCGAGCTCGGCGGCAAGAACGCCATGATCGTTCGACCCGACGCCGACCTCGACCTCGTCGTCGACGGCGTCATCTTCGGCGCGTTCGGCACCGCGGGACAGAGGTGCACCTCGACATCGCGTGTCATCGCACATCCGAGCATCGCCAACGCTCTGGTGACGCGCATCGTCCAACGAGCACAGGAGCTGCGTCTCGGGGACCCGGTCGATCCGGACACGGACGTCGGTCCCGTGATCACGGCCGATGCGGCGACACGAATCGTCGGCATGATCGACGCTGCCCGCGAGCAAGGCGGCGAGGTCGCGTGCGGAGGGCGAGCGCGGAGCGACGTCGCCGGTTGTGACGGCGGCACTTTCGTCGAGCCGACCGTGATCACGGGCGTCAAGCCGGACCACCGCATCGCGACCGAGGAGGTCTTCGGACCCGTGCTCGCCGTGCTCGAGGTCGAGCCGCTCGAAGAAGCCATCAGCGTCGTGAACAGCGTCGAATACGGGCTGTCCGCCGCCGTCTACACGTCGAACATCAACGATGCGTTGCACGCGGTCGATCGCATCGACGCCGGGATCGTGTACGTGAACGCGCCGACCATCGGTGCGGAGATCCCGCTGCCGTTCGGCGGCACGAAGCGGACAGGAAACGGCTTCCGCGAGGCCGGCACGCGCGGCATCGAACAGTTCAGCCAGATCAAGACCGTCTACGTCGATCACTCCGGCCGGTTGCAGAAGGCCCAGATCGACACGCATCCACTCGAGGAGTCATGACCGAGGTCCGATCTCGCGTTGCGGAAGACGCCACGGCGGCGTGGCTCGCTCGCTACGACGACGTCGTCGCGCCGGTACTTCCCGCGTACTTCGAGGTCGTCGCGCACCGGGGCGAGGGGTCGTGGCTGATCGACGTCGACGGGCGACGGTTCCTCGATCTCGGATCAGGCATCGCCGTGACGAGTACGGGACATTGTCATCCGCGCGTGGTGGCGGCGATCGAAGCGCAGGCGCGCCTGTTGGTGCACACGTCGGTGGTGACACGCCACGAGCGCCAGATCGAGCTCGCGGAGCGCCTCGGCGCGCTCTGCCCGTTCTTCGAGAGGCCGCAGGTCTTCTTCTGCAACTCCGGGGCCGAGGCGGTCGACGGCGCCGTGAAGCTGGCGCGCAAGGTCACCGGCCGGCCCGGCCTCGTGGCCTTCGAAGGTGGGTTCCACGGGCGCACGCTGGCCGCGACCACACTGACCACCACGAAGCCGGCGTACCGCGACGGCTACGAGCCGTTGTTGCCGGGCGTCGAGCATGCGCCGTACTGCCGCGACGCTTCGCACGTCGACCGAGCGTTGACTCGACTCGACGACGTGCTGACGTCGTCAGTCGGCGCGGTCATCGTCGAGCCGGTGCTCGGCGAAGGCGGCTACGTCGTCCCGCCGGTCGAGTGGTTGCGCGGTGTTCGCGATCGCTGCACCGAGGTGGGCGCGCTGCTCGTGTTCGACGAAGTGCAGAGCGGCATCGGACGCACCGGTCATCCCTTCGCGGCGGAAACCTTCGGCGTCACCCCCGACGTGATCCTCTTCGCGAAGGGCGTGGCCAGCGGCTTGCCGCTCGGCGGCATCATCGCGCCGCGCACGGTCATGGAAGCGTGGCCGCGCGGCGCGCACGGTTCGACCTTCGGCGGCAATCCCGTCGCGTGTGCAGCTGCACTCGCGACCCTCGACGTGCTCGAGCGCGAAGGCTGTTACGAGCGCGCGCGAATACTGGGCGCGCACGCGCTCGGCCGACTGTCGCAGCTTCGCTCCGTCGAAGTCAGGGGCGTCGGCCTCATGATCGGCGTACAACTCGCCGACGGCGCCTCGGCGCTCGAAGTGCAACGGCGCTGCTTCGACGCTGGCGTCCTGGTGCTCACGTGCGGCCCGGTCGACGACACGTTGCGGCTCGCCCCCGCGCTCACCATCTCACCGACGGAGTGGGATCACGGCCTCGACGTGCTGATCAAAGCGATCGATTCGCCTCCTCGAACTGCTTCAGGATCCGCTCGTAGTCGTAGGGCTGCTCGGTCAACGTGACCGGATCCCACTCACTGCGGGGCGTCGACACGAAGTCGCCGCCGTAGACGTGGATCGCGCCGGTGTGCGACCGCCGAGGGTTGGTCACCGAGTGGATGGCCTCGTCCCCGAGCATGAGGACATCGGTCTCGTGGAGGTCCTTGCCGCCCGAACGAGTGATGGTGATCCCGTCGCGTCGGAAGAACGCATTGTCCTCCTGACCCGCGTAGATGCCGATGGCGGCCCACATCCGGTGCTCGTGCGGCTGCAAGACCATTCCGGGCGCCCAGACGACATTGAGGATCGTCAGCGTGTCCGATCGATGGAGCAGGTTGAGCCCTGCACGGTCGTGTTCGAGCGCGCCGGCAACGGCGGAATGGTCCGCGACCGTGCGATCGAGCACCTCACGTATGGCGCGCCTCGAATCGTTCTCCTGAACGGCTCGCTCGCACTCTTTGATCAACTCGTCGACATCGAACATCAGCGCGCCTCCTGAGGAGAACCATGCCAGAGCGCAATCGTGTCACGCCGTACGGGGAGATCATCGTGGCAAACGAGCGGGGCATGTTCATGGGCAACCGCGGCTGCCTGCACCGGGGCCACGACATCGTGCGCCCCTGGAACGGCAAGCGCTGGATCACGTGCGTACTCGAGTTCCGCGGGCGGCGGGCGCCGCGGTGGGAGCCAGGGCGCTACACGGCGCTGTTCTTCTACGACGAGGCCGTTGCCTTTGCCGCCGGTCACCGGCCGTGTGCGGAATGCCGCCACGCGGACTACGAGCGCTACCGGGACGCGTGGGAGTCCGCGTCCGGCAAACGGCTGTCGGCCGACGACATGGACGCGCGGCTGCACGATGATCGCCTCGCAGGGCGCGACGAAGCGGTTGCACGAGAGGCCCTGGCACGATCTGCCGAACGGGACGTTCGTCGATGTCGACGGCTCGCCTGCGCTCGTCACGGGCGACGAGTTGCGCCACTGGGCACCCGCGACCGGCTACCGCGCGCCTGTGCACCGCCCAACGACGGGAACGGCGATCGTCATCACGCCGGCCAGCAATGTCGACGTCCTGCGCGCCGGATACGTCGTCGACGTCAGCCCTGCGGGATCTGCGACATGAACTGGTTCAGATCGAAGTAGTCGCGCCACGCCGTGATCTTGTCTCCGGACACCTCGAACGTCCCCATCACGGGCAACTCGATCGTGGCTGTGGGAAACGTGAACACGTCGACCCGCTCGGTCAGGACGACGGCCCCCGACGCGGCGATGTTGCCCACTCGGAACTCGATCGAGTCGACACCTGCGGTGAAGCCCTCGATGGTCGCCCGGATCGCGTCCCGACCCGTGACCGGGTCCACGGGGATGTTGTGGTACACGGCGTCGTCGGCGAAGAAGTCGACGATGGCGTCGAGGTCGCCTGTGCTCCAGACTTCGCAGAACGCGTGGACGAGGTCGATGGCGTCAGGCATGCATGCGACGCTAGTTGTTGCGAATGTTGGTGCGATTGTGGGGCCATGGCCCCACAATCGACCCGGAGTTCGCTGGCGGAGAAGGGGAGGAGTCCATGACGTACGAGGACATCGAGGTGACTCGGTACGGCGACGTCGAGCTGATCACGCTCAATCGACCCGACGTGCGCAACGCCTTGAGGTTCAAGACCTACGACGAGCTCGAACGCGCGATACGAGCCACTGCGAGCCGGTGTCTGGTGATCACCGGCGCGGATCCGGCCTTCTGCTCCGGCGACGACGTGCGCCAGATCATGGGTGGGGGCGACAAGGACCGCACCGTGGAGGTCGTGCCGCGGCTCACGCCGGCGGCGGACGCGCTGCTCAACACGGACGTGCCGGTGGTCGCGGCCGTCAACGGGGCGGCGGTCGGTTGGGGCATGGAGCTCGCGCTCATGGCCGACATCCGTGTGGCGTCGGAGCGGGCGAAGTTCGGCGAGCTCTTCGTCCTGCGCGGCCTGTGCACGGATGTTGCCGGCATCGCTCGTCTCGCGAACGCCGTCGGACGCGAGCGGGCCGCCGAGCTTCTCTTCACCGGTGACGTGATCGACGCGGCGACGGCCGGGGAGATCGGTCTGGTCAGCCGAGTCGTGCCGCACGACGATGTCGTGTCCACAGCACTCGACATTGCACACCGCGTCGCGTCGAATCCACCGCTGGCGGTGCAGAAGATCAAGCATGGCCTCCGTCGAGCTCTCGACCCCGATTGGGACGACCTCGGCATCTGGGTCAGCGAGTCGCTCGCCGAGCTCTTCAGGACCGAGGACCATCGAGAAGGCGTGAAGGCGTTCCTCGAGAAGCGAGCGCCCGACTACACCGGCCGCTGACACCGGCCGCTGAGACGTCAGATCGCGTTCGCTCGCGCCCGCAGGCGACGAAGGATGCGCGCCAGAGACCGTGACACGTGCATCTGGCTCACACCGCGAGCGTCGGCGATCTCCTGCTGCGTGTGACCTTCGATGAAGTACTCGTTCAAGAGTGCGCGGTCCTCGACCGGCAAGCCCTTCATCAACTGCCGGAGCGCTTGCCGGTCGAGTGCACGCGAGAGGTTCACGTCTCCGTTCCCGGCCACATCGGCGAGGGTTTGACCGTCCTCGCCGAGCGGACGGTCGAGCGACAGCGGCGACCGGGTCTGAACGCTGGCGATCACCTCGAGCACCTGATCGGTGTCGACTGCGAGGGCGTCCGCGATCTCGTTCGCGGTCGGAGCGCGACCGAGTTCCTGGGTCAACCACTCGCCCGCACGCCGGACCTGCGGCGTGAGCTCGTAGATGCGACGAGTCGGCCGGATCGCGTAACCCTGATCGCGCAGGTAGCGCCGGAGGGTGCCGTCGACGGTCAACCGCGCAAACGGCGGAAATGGCTTGCGACGGAGTGGATCGAAGCGACGCAGCGCGACGACGAGCGCCTCACGCGCGACCTGGATCAGGTCCTCGTTCGAGGAACGCGTGCCGATGCGACGTGCCTGCCGATCGACGTCGTCCTGGTAGTGGGCGACCAGTGATGCGAGCGCCGCCTCGTCATGGCGCCGCGCGTAGCGAACGTGGAAATACCAGGTCGTGCGATCGCACACCTCGGTTCGTCCTCGCGACGCGGTCAGCTGGGGGCCTTGTGGCCGCGGCATGCTGATCTCGGCGAGGGCTCGGTCGCTGTGGTCGCGCAGTGCCTCGACTCGCCATCTCGCGCTGAGCAAGCTCGTGGCGACTGAAGCGCGCAACTGTGCGAGACGTTCACTCGACGCACGCGTCTCAGAGACAAGTCGCTCGGCCCGTCGACGCACGTCCGTGAGCGACGTGCTCAACTCCCCGACGGCGTGAGACCTGGCATCGCTCGGCCCGTTCACTGCAACGGGATCCCCGACAGCGTGCTTTCGCTCATACTCGTGCGCCCGCTTCACTGGCGCTGACTCCTTCGATGGCAAGGAGCTTCTCCCCATGTCGATGCCAGCAGCCCGAAGCATGGTACGTCCGGCGTGTGGGTCTCCGCACCGGACGCGCTGAGTGGCATGAGCACGTCCGCTCGTTCGTGACGAATCGGCCCTCGCTGGTGTGATTCCGGACGACGTACCATGCGGAGCGCGGCCGAAAGCAGGTATGAGGATGGCCCCTGGAGTGGTGGCGGAGGTCCGATCGTGAACGGCCTCGAGGAGCGTCGGGCGCGGGCCGTCGCGACCGCAGCCCGACTGTCGAGGACGGCAACCGTCCTGCTCGACGCTGCCGCCGAGTTGCGGTCGAGAGCTTGCGAGCTGCGCATCGCAGCGTCGGAGACCCGCTTCCGAGCGTCGTTCGACGACGGCACGACGCGCAGTCGGACGCGTCGTCGAGACAAACGCCTGGTTCATGGTGCGCGGCATCGTCGACGGACGCCCCGCCACCGCTCGGTGGTCACCGGGACACATCGACTGTGACGACGAGCTCAGGCAGCGGATCGAGGTCGTCGTCGCGATGGGCGAGCAGTTCTTCGCGCCGTGGAGCCCGGAGACGAGTCTGCCCGCATCGGTGATCGAACCGCCCGTCAGCGTCCTGTTGACGGTCATGCGCGCATTCAGTCGAGTGACGGCGATCGACTTGCACGACGAGCTGCTCGAAAGCCTCGATTCCGGGAAGCCACCGTGATCGACGGGACTGTGCTCGTGGCCATCGGCGCCTCCGCGGGTGGCGTCGAAGCCCTTCGAGCGCTGATGGCGAAGCTGCCCGGCGACCTGCAGGCGTCGGTCCTGATCGTCCTCCACATCCCTGCTTCCAGCGAGAGTGTGCTGCCGGCGATCCTCGATCGCGCCGGGAAACTGCATGTGGAGCGCGCCGAGAGCGGCATGGAGATCAGACCGGGACGCGTGCTCGTGGGTCCGGCCGACCACCACATGACAGTCAGCGAGACACACGTGCGACTCGACCAGGGGCCGCGGGTCAACGGCCACCGTCCTGCGATCGACCCGCTGTTCGCATCGTGTGCGAGCTGGTACGGGCCGTACGCGATGGGCATCGTGTTGTCCGGCATGCTCGACGACGGTGTCGCCGGTCTGCTCAGGCTGAGCGAGGTGGGTGCGGTCACGGTGGCACAGGATCCGAACGAGGCCGCCTACCCGGCGCTTCCACGGGCGGCCATCGAGCGCGGTGGCGCCCAGAAGGTGTTGGTGCTCGACGACATCGCGAACCTGATCGCGATGTCCTCGAACAGCGATGCCACGGCGCTGCGGGAGGTCGTCGCGATGCAGGGTCGAGCTCAGGAAGCCGCCGACCGGCATCTGTCGCCGTTCACCTGCCCCGACTGTCGCGGCACCCTGTGGGAGACCACCGATGCCGCGGGCACGCAGTTCCGTTGCCGTGCGGGCCACGCGTTCTCTGTCGACAGCCTCGTACAGATCTCGAGCGAGGCGCTCGACGATGCGTTGTGGGCGGGGTATCGCTCGCTACTCGAGCAGGCGGATCTCTGCCGGCGCATGTCGCGTCGCACGGAGAGCGTCGGCAGCCTGCGGACGGCCGAGCGCTACGACAAGTTGGCACGAGACGCGGAACGGCGAGCGTGGGTGCTCCATGAAGCTCTCGTGGCGCACGTGGACTCCAGCGAGGTGGACGCCGAGCGTGGACGAGCAGGCTGAGAACGGGCAGCTCGAGGCGCTTCTCGATTACGTCAAGGACAATCGAGGTTTCGACTTCACGGGCTACAAGCGGTCGAGCCTTCGCCGCCGTATCACGCGGCGAATGGAGACGGTGCACAGTGCCGACTTCGGCTCGTACCGGGAGTACCTCGCCGATCACGACGACGAGTTCGGCGAGCTGTTCAACACCATCCTCATCAACGTGACCAGCTTCTTCCGCGACGCCGACGCCTGGTCGGCGGTCGCGGAGAAGGTGATCCCGAAGGTCCTGTCGGATCGCGGGCCTGCGGACCCGGTGCGGATATGGGTGCCAGGCGTGGCCTCCGGAGAAGAGGCGTTCACCATCGCGATCCTCTTCTGTGAAGCGATGGGCGAGGTTGCGTTTCGCCAGCGGGTCAAGATCTATGCCACCGACGTCGATCTCGACGCACTCGCCACCGGCCGCCGTGCCGTCTTCCGACGGTCCGACGTCGTGGAGACGATGGGACCGGACCGGGTCGAGCGGTTCTTCGATCTCGACGACACGACCGCGTCGTTCCGGAAAGAGCTACGGCGTTCGGTCATCTTCGGCCGTCACGACCTGATCCAGGATCCGCCGATCTCTCGCATCGATCTGCTCTCGTGCCGGAACGCTCTCATGTATTTCACAGCGCCGGCTCAGATGGACGTCCTTCGCCGGTTCGGCTTCTCGTTGCGGGGCGGGGGCTACCTGCTGCTCGGCGGCGCGGAGACCTTGGCTCTGCGTAGCAACTACTTCGCCCCTGTCGACCTGAAGCGTAGGCTCTTCGTAGCCTGTTCCGAAGGAGCCGATCGGCGGCCTCACGTGGTGCAGGAGCGGGTGTCGGAGACGAGCGTGGATCGCACCGATATCGAAGTTCGCGTTGCCGGGTTCGAGATCGGGCCGGCACCACAAGTGCTCATCGACGCGCAAGGACTGTTGCGCGGTGCGAACCATCACGCTCGGGTGCTGTTCGGCTTGGCAGCCCAGGACGTCGGCCGCCCGTTCCAGGAGCTCGAGCTCTCGTACCGCCCGCTCGAGCTTCGATCCCGCATCGAGACGATGGTCGCCGAACGCCGCGAGGTGATCGTGCGGCGCGTCGAGCTGCCCGGCAACGCGGAGGTTCGGGACTTCGACGTCGTCCTCGCGCCGCTCGCGTCCGAGAGCGGCGACTTCGCTGGCACCAGCGTCTCGTTCATCGAGGTCACACCGCAACGACGGCTCGAGCAGGACCTCGACCGTGCTCGAAGTGCGCTCGACACCGCATACGAGGAGCTCCAATCGACCGTCGAGGAGCTCGAGACGACGAACGAGGAGCTCCAGTCGACCAACGAGGAGGTCGAGACGACGAACGAGGAGCTCCAGTCGACCAACGAGGAGCTCGAGACGATGAACGAGGAGCTCCAGTCGACCAACGAGGAGCTCGAGACCATCAACGACGAGCTACGACTGCGGACGGACGACTTGAACGAGCTCAACTCGTTCCTCGAGTCGATCCTGGCGAGCCTGCAATCAGCGGTGATCGTCGTCGACCGCGACGTCCGGATCCAGATCTGGAACCACGAAGCGGCTGAGCTGTGGGGCCTCCGGGACGACGAGGTCGCGGGCGAACACCTGATGAACCTGGACATCGGCCTCCCGGTCGAGCGGCTCAACCAATCGATTCGCGCGTGCCTGACCGGCGAGATCGGCGGCGAGGTCGAGATCGAGATCGACGCGGTGAACCGCCGCGGCCGCGCGATCACGTGCCGAACGCTGATCACGCCGCTCCGAGGCGCCGAGGGTCAGATCGTCGGCGCGATCCTCCTGCTCGACACCGTCCACGAACCCGTCGGGGAGGGCGCGCCGCAGTCCGAGTAGGCCGAGTGCCGACGACTCGGGTTCCGGGAGCGGAGGTGACGGCCCGTCTCGTCTCAGGCGGGGGCCCGGCCGTTCTGGCTCGGGCGGACGATCACCACGGAGTCCGATCCGCCGAATTCGTTCGCTGCATACGCGTCGGCGTCCCACGCGTTCTCCCAGCGTCCGTCGCCGAGGTAGTAGCGATACCGATAGGTACCGGGCGCGAGCGGGATCACGACCTCGAGTGAGCCGTCCCGGCGCTTCGCCATCGGGTGACTCGCGGTCGACCAGTTGTTGAACTCGCCGACCACCCACGCACGCTCCGCTCCCGACTCCGAGGGCAGCCGAAACGTCACCGAGACCGCGCCGTCCTTCCCGTTCTGATCCATCGTGTGCCTTCCCTACCAGCCGAGGTCCACCGGTGCCGAGGCATTTCTTCTTCCCCGGACGTCGGACACCAAACCGTCCTCGAAGCCCTGCATGAGAGGCTGGACGACATGACCGCGCACACGGCTCGGGTCAGGCTGATGCATGACCAGCGCACGCTCGTGCGCTGGTGCTCGAGCCCGCGGTCACTCGTGCCGCGGATTGCCGCACGGCCGGCGACGACGACGGTGTGCTGCGCATCGAGGCGTGCGGCCTGTGTGGCACCGACCACGAGCAGTACACCGGTCACATCCGCGCCGGCTTCCCGTTCGTGCCGGGGCACGAAGTGATCGGCGTGGTCGAGCAACTCGGAGCGAGTGCGGCTGACCGCTGGCAGGTCGACGATCGGCGACCGAGTCGCGGTCGAGGTGTTCCTGTCGTGTCGAGTGTGCGACGAGTGCGTCGCGGGCCGGTACCGGCGATGCGTCGATCACGGCATCGCCGACATGTACGGCTTCATCGACGTGGCCAAGGCGCCGGGACTGTGGGGTGGCTACGCGACCCATCTGTACCTCGCGCCCGACGCCATGTTGCTGCCGGTTCCGTCCTCGCTCGACCCGATGCACGCGACGCTGTTCAACCCGCTCGGGGCCGGCATCCGGTGGGGTGTGACGCTTCCCGGGACGCGACCGGGTGACATCGTTGCCGTGCTCGGTCCGGGTGTCCGCGGGCTCTCGGCCTGCGCCGCCGCCAAGGATGCCGGCGCGGAACTCGTGCTCGTGACGGGGTGCGGGCCGCGCGACGCGGAGCGGCTCGAGGTGGCGCGCCGCTTCGGCGCGGACATCACTGTCGACGTGGCCGAGAACAATCCGGCGAGGGTCTTGCGAGACGCGACCGGAGGACGGTTGGCCGACGTCGTCGTCGACGTCACCGCCAAGGCGCCGTCAGCCCTCGGCCAAGCGGTCGCACTCGCGACGCACGGGTGGCACGGTCGTGCTGGCGGGCACACGCGGCTCCGACGAGACGCCCGGCTTCGCGCCCGATCACGTCGTCTACAAGGAGTTGCAGCTCATCGGCGCGCTCGGTGTGGACGCGACTGCCTACGCAGCCGCGCTCGACGTGCTCGCGTCCGGACGCTGGCCGTTTGCCGAGTTGCCGAGGCGGTGGGCCGGCCTGGACGGCGTCGAGGACCTCGTCCGGACGATGGCCGGCGAGGGACACGGTGATCCTCCCGTCCACGCTGTCGTCGTTCCTTCTTGACTGAACGAATCATTCATTTATAGTCCGTGGTGATGGTTCGCACGCGAGCACCACGCCGGCTGGAAGAGATCGTCGAAGCGGCCACCGTCGTGTTCCTCGAGAAGGGCTACCGGCGAGCGCGGATGGACGAGATCGCGCGCGAGGCCGGTGTGTCGCCTGGCCTCCTGTACAGCTACGCAGAGGGCAAGGAGGCGCTGTTCCAGCTGGCGCAGCTACGCGAGCTCGGCGTCGACATCTCGCGGTCGGAGCTGCCGGTGCCGGCGCCCAGCGCGGAAGAGATGCAAGTTGTGGCGAAGCGAGCATTCAAGGAGATCGCCGCCGTTCCCGCGCTCGAGGCGGCGCTGAAGACGGACACGCCCGTCGACGTACGGGCGGAGCTGGGCGCCATCGTCGGTGAGCACTACGAGCGCCTGCACCGCTACCGACGGTTCGTGCGACTCAACGAGCGATCTGCGCTCGACTGGCCCGAGATGGCCGAGCGCTACTTCACGCGCGGCCGCAAGTCCCACGTCCGCCGCCTCGGCTCGTACATCGCCGCACGGGTCTCGTCCGGCGACCTCGCGCCGCTGCCCGACGCGGAGGTTGCGGCGCGGTTCGTGATCGAGACCGTGGCGTGGTTCGCCAACCACCGCTACGGCGACTACGACGGCGGGCAGATCCCGGACGACGTGGCGCAAGCAACGGTCGTCCAACTCGTGACCTCGGGGTTGGTGGGAGGGCGATGACACGCGTGTCGATCTCTCGCGATCCACGTGGATCGTCGCCGCGGTCGTCGTCGTGTTCCATCTCGCGACCGCGTCGATCTACGGCTATCACCGCGACGAGGTGTACTACCTCGCGAGCGGACGACGGTTGGCGTGGGGGTACGTCGACCATCCGCCGCTGACGCCGTTCCTCTACCGAGTCAGCGACACCGTGTTCGGGTCGTCGCAGTTCGGGCTCCGGATCATCCCTGCGCTCCTCCACGGCGGGCTCGTCGTCATGACGGCGCTGCTCGCGCGTGAGCTCGGCGGCGACACTCGCGCGCAGATTGCCGCAGCCATTGCCGCCGCGATCGCGCCGATGTTCCTGACGATCGGGCACTTCCTCACGACGGTCACGCCCGAGGTCCTGCTCTGGTGCGGCATCACGCTGTTCGTCATCCGCCTCCTCAACGGTGGCGACCCGCGGTTGTGGCTCGTCGTCGGGTTGCTGGTGGGCGTCGGGTTCCTCGACAAGTGGACGACCGGCTTCCTGATCGTCGGGCTCGCAGTCGGCCTTCTCCTCGTCCCCGAGCGAACCGTGCTGCGCACGCCGTGGCTGCTGGCCGGGATCGCGGTCGCGCTCGTCGTCTGGGCGCCGAACCTCGTGTGGCAGGCGCGCCACGGATGGCCGCAGTTCGAGGTTGCCGACGGGCTGCGCAACCGTGGGGAGGCGCTCTTCACGCCGCCCGGCGCGTTGATCCTGTGCGGTGCGGCGATCATCCTCGCCGCTCCGGGGCTGTGGTGGCTGATTCGATCGGCGGACGCGTCTCACTACCGCGCGCTCGCGATCGCGTTCGGCGTGATCGTGTTGGCGGTGGTCGTGACGGAGGGCAAGCCGTACTACGTGGGCCCGTTCACGCCGGTGCTCTTCGCTGCAGGTGCGGTCGCGGCGGTCACGACGTCGACGGGTTGGATCACTGCGATGGCCGTGTGGGGCATCGTGAGTGCGCCATTGGCGATTCCCCTGTTGCCGCTCGGCACCGCTGAGGGCGTTCGTCACGTCAACAAGGAAGTCGCCGAGATGGTCGGATGGCCTCAGTTCGTCGACACCGTCGACCAGGTCTACGAGCAACATCCGGACGCGACGATCCTCACCAGCAACTACGGCGAGGCCGGCAGCATCGAACTTCTCGGTCGCGGCATGCACATGCCGCAGCCGATCAGCGGGCACATGACGTACTGGTACTGGGGACACCCCAGCGGCAAGTCCGACGAGACGATCGTCGTCGGCTACGACGAGGCGCGGCTTCGCCAGTGGTTCGGCGACGTGCAACTCGCGACCACGTTCCACTCACCAGCACGGCATCCACAACGAAGAGGACGGCGTTCGCATCTGGGTGTGCCGCGATCAACTGGTCGACTGGGACACGCTCTGGCCGCAGGTCCGCCACTTCTGACGCACCGATGAGCACGGTGCCGCCGGGTACAACAACGGCATGGCCGTTTCCGGGACCTTGCCGGCGCTGCGCTCCGAGCAACTCAAGCTCGAACAACTGGCGACGATGAAACGGCGGGCGACGGCGATGCTCGCCGCCGTCACCGTCGTGTTCCTCGTCGTTACGGCGTGGGGCGGCGACAGCACGCTCGCCGGCTACGTGCAAGCCATGGCGGAAGCGTCGATGGTCGGCGGGCTGGCGGACTGGTTCGCCGTCACTGCCCTGTTCCGCCATCCACTCGGCATCCCGATTCCCCACACCGCGATCATCGTCGAGCGCAAGCAGCAGTTCGGCGAGACGCTCGGCGACTTCATCCAGCAGACGTTCCTGACACGCGACGTCGTGATCGAGCGGCTGCGTAGTGCCGGTGTCGTGAAGCGGGCCGCTGACTGGGTGCGGCAACCCGACAACGCCGACCGTCTCGCCCGCCACGTGCTCGACAGTGCGGTCGCGATCGCCGATCTGGTGCGTGACGAGGACGTGCACGCCGCGATCGACGATGTCGTGCGCACGCGCATCGAAGCGATGCCGCTCGCACCGCTCGCGGGACGCGCGCTGCAGTTCGTCACGCAGGACGGCCGCCACGAACAGGTCATCGACGCCGCGTTGCGGGGACTCGACACGTACTTGGACGAGCACCGCGACGAGCTCCATGACCGACTTGCACAACCGTCGCCCTGGTGGTTGCCGGGCGCGGTCGAGGACCGCATGTTCGAGCGCCTGCTCGACGGCGCCCGTGCAGTGCTGGACGCCATGGTCCAGGATCCGAATCACGAGTTGCGGCGACAACTGGACGAACGCCTCGAGCAGCTGGCGACCGACCTCGAGACGTCACCCGAGCTCCGGGCTCGGGGCGAACAGATCAAGCTCGATCTGCTGGCGCAACCCGAGCTCCGTGCCTTGACGTCGGCGCTGTGGTCCGACATGAAGGCCGTCTTGCGCGCACAAGCAGCCGATCCGGATTCGGAGCTGCGCCGGCGACTGGCTGACGCGTTCAGCGGCGCGGGTGCCCGGCTGCAGGACGACCCGGCACTGGCAGCGAAGGTGCAGGAAGGCGTCGAGACGGCGGTCGGCTATGTGGCGGACCACTTCAACGGCGAGATCGCGACGCTCGTGAGCGGCACCGTCGAACGATGGGACGCGGCAGAGACATCGCGCCGTCTCGAACTGCTGCTCGGCTCCGACCTGCAGTACATCCGCATCAACGGCACGGTGGTCGGCGGACTCGCCGGCCTCGCCCTCCACGCGGTCGCCAACGTCCTCCACTGACACCCCTACCTCCAGCGAATGTTGGTGCGATCGTGGGCCTATGGCCCCACAATCGACCCGAAGTTCAGGCGTTGGAGCAGGGTTCAGGCGTTGGAGGCCGCCGGGAACAGGCCGGCCTTGCTCAGCAGGCCCGGTACCCGCTTGCCGAGCGTGTCCTCGATCCAGGGGACGACGGCTGCGAGGCGCTCGAGATCGAGGCCGGTGTCGATGCCCATTCGTTCGAGCATGAACGCGAGGTCCTCGGTCGGGATGTTGCCGGTCGCGTTCGGCGCGAACGGGCAGCCGCCGATGCCGCCGAGACTGGCGTCGAGGGCGTCGACGCCCGCCTCGACTGCGGCGTACGCGTTGGCGATGCCGGTGTTGCGGGTGTTGTGGAAGTGAGCGCGCAGCGTGGCTCCGTTCATGACCTCACGCGCCGCGACGAGTCGTTCGGTCACGTCGGTCGGTACCGCCACGCCGATCGTGTCGGCCAGTGCGATCTCAGCGGCACCGGCGGCCGCACCACGTCGCACGATGTCAGTCACTCGTTCGACCGGTACCTCTCCCTCGTAGGGGCAACCGAACGCGGTCGAGATCGTCAGCGTCGGTCGGATGCCTGCGTCGATGGCCAGCGGTGCCAGGTCCTCGAACACCGCGACCGTCTCGTCGCTCGTCGCACCTTGGTTGCGGATACCGAACGTGTCGGTCGCCACCGCGACGACGTTGATCTCGCGCACGCCGGCTGCGGCGGCGCGCTCGAAGCCACGGCGGTTGAGCACGAGACCGATGTAGGTGACGTCGTCACGTTCCGGCAGCGCCGCCAGAACCGCTTCTGCGTCCGCCATCTGCGGGACACGTGAGGGGTTCACGAAGCTGCACACCTCGATGCGACGGACGCCGGCGTCGACGGCACGCGTGATCAACTCGACCTTCGTGTCCGCGTCGAGGATCACGTCCTCGGACTGCAGCCCGTCGCGCGGGGACACTTCGACGATCTCCACTGCTCAATCCTGCCGTGACTGTGCCGGTCTTCAGATCCTTCCGGCACGCCGAAAGCGTGAAGGCTCGACTCAGGACTTCTGGCCGAGGTCCTGCAGGCCGAGCATGTCGTTGGCGTGCTCCTCTTCGACCGCGAGGATCGTCTCCATCAGATTGCGGGTCGTGGAGTCGTTGTCGTCGAGCCACCGGATGATCTCGCTGTACGACTCGATGGCGATCCGTTCGGCGACGAGTCTTCCGATCATGTCGGTCAGCGTGTCGCCCGCGACGTACTCGGCATGGCTCCGAGACGTGATTCCGTCGGGACTGAAGTTCGGTGCTCCTGCAACTGGTGATGCGCAGGCGATCTGGTCGGCATGACCTGGCTCCTCCGTCGCGTGCTGGAGGAACTCGTTCGCCGCAGCCTCCGCGATGATCCCGCGCGCCATGAAGTAGTGCCGCTTGTAGCGCAGGTAGCGCCGATCTCGGTGGCGAGTGCCTCGTTCAGCACCTGACCCCCCGCTCCCCTCGCCGTACGCCTTCGTGATCGGGCCTTCTTCGATCTTTGCCCTTGCGCGATCGCGCAACGTCTGGATGTCAGTCAGAAATTCAGCCACGATCTCAAGGTACCCCTCTGTCTTGGTGTCACACCCCGTTGGTAGGGTCGGACTCAAATGGCTGATCCGGCGACGTTCGCGGAACAGGCGATGCCCTTCATGAGCTCGCTCTACGCGGCCGCCCTGCGCATGACCCGCAACGCCGCTGATGCCGAGGATCTCGTCCAGGAGACCTATCTCAAGGCCTACCGAGGGTTCGGAGGATTCGAGGAGGGCACCAACCTCAAGGCGTGGCTGTACCGGATCCTGACGAACACCTACATCAACACGTACCGGGCGCGGAAGCGCCGGCCCGAGGAGTCCGACCTCGAAGACGTCGAGGACCTCTATCTCTACCGACGTCTGGGCGGCCTCGAGATGGCCTCCCTCGGCCGCAGTGCCGAAGAGGACCTGCTCGAGTCGTACACGGACGACGAGGTCAAGGCGGCGATCGAGTCGCTGCCCGAGCAGTTCCGCATGGCCGTACTGCTGGCCGACGTCGAGGGGTTCAGCTACAAGGAGATCGCCGAGATCCTCGACATCCCGATCGGCACCGTGATGAGCAGGCTGCATCGGGGAAGAAAAGGCCTCCAGAAGAAGTTGTGGGAGTTCGCGGTAGAACGAGGGCTCGTAGCGTGAAGGCCCCGGGCCCGATCGAGGACACTGTGGATGGCTGAAGGCAACTGCGACGACGCTCTGCACGAGCTCTACCAATTCCTGGACGGTCAGCTCGACGATGACCGTCGGCGGCGGATCCAGCGGCACTTGGACGACTGCCCGCCGTGCTACGAGGCCTTCGACTTCGAGGTCGAATTGCGAGTCGTCATCGCCAAGAAGTGCCACGAGACCGTGCCCGACCACCTGAAGCAGCGGATCGCCGACGCCCTCAGCCACGAGTCGTTCCGCCCCGGCGGCACCTGAATTCCACCGTTCGGTCGCGGTCCCTTACGATCCCGCTCATGCCTCTGGCGGTCATCTGGCACTACTGGATCGGTCTCGTCTTCTTCGTCCTGTCCATCCTCGTCGTGATCGGCACGATCGTCGGCTACCTCGTGAAGGTCGAGTCGCTCAAGTATCCGAAGACGCGCCGGTAGTCTCGTCCGGTGGTCGATCCCGTCGACTGGGCCCTCGCCCAGCGCATCGCCGTACGGGTCAGCGGCCGCGAGCCCTTCGCAGAGTCGTACCACTACGCCTCGCTCGAGCCAGACTTCATCGAGCTCACCGCTGAAGCCGAGGAGCTCGTCTATCAGGAGACCGGTCTACGTTCCCTGGTCGGTCCCGCTCGAGCACGCGTCACCGACCGCGCCGGCTGGATCGGTGCGAACGTCGCGTCGTTCTCCCGGTTGTTGCGGCCGCTCACGGAGCGACTCGGCGAACGGGTCGGCGAGGGCGCGCTGGCGCCGTTCGCCCGGCGCGCCACGGGCGCCGAGCTCGGGCTGATCCTCGGGTGGATGAGCACGCGGGTGCTCGGCCAGTACGACCTGCTCGTCATCGAGGAAGAGAACCCGGACGACCAAGACGTCGTCTACTACGTCGGCCCGAACGTGATCGCGCTCGAGAAGCGCTTCGCTTTTCCACCGCGCGAGTTCCGGCTGTGGCTCGCGCTGCACGAGGTGACACATCGTGCCCAGTTCACCGGTGTCCCCTGGCTCCGCGAGCACTTCCTGTCGCTGGTCGAGCGCAGCCTCGACGCAGTCGATCCCGATCCGAAACGGTTCGCGAACGCGGTGCGCCGGTGGGTCGAGAGCTCCCGCGACGGACGCAATCCGCTCGAGGACGGCGGCTTGGTCGCGCTCCTCGCCAGCCCCGAGCAGGGAGAGGTGCTCCGGTCGATCAGCGGCATGATGAGCCTGCTCGAAGGACACGGTGACGTCACCATGGATCGCGCCGGCAAGGGCCACATCCCGAGCGCCGAGCGCTTCAGCCGCGTGCTGCATCAACGCCGGCGAACGGGGAGTCCGGGAATCAAGTTCCTGCAGCGCCTGCTCGGACTCGAAGCGAAGTTCAACCAGTACGAGCAGGGCGAGCACTTCATCCAGCGGGTCGAGTCCGCCGGCGGTTCCGCGCTCCTGCACCGCGCCTTCGAGGCGCCGGAGAACCTGCCGGATCTCGACGAGATCCGCGATCCGGACGCGTGGATTCGTCGAGTCGTGGCCGGGGCGGCTGTCAAGGTCTGACGACGATGGCCACGATCCTGGTCGTCGACGACGAGCCCGACATCCGGTTGCTCACGAAGATGAACCTCGAGCGCGACGGTCACACGATCCTCACTGCGACGGACGGCGAGGAAGCGCTCGACTGTGTGCGAGACGCGGCGCCCGATCTGATCGTGCTCGACGTGATGATGCCCAACGTCGACGGTTGGGACGTGCTCGAACAGTTGAAGAGCGCGCTCGACAAGCCGATCACCGAGATCCCCGTCATTCTTCTCACCGCTCTGGGAAGCCCCATCGACCGAGTGAAGGGCGGCATCGAGGGTGCGGTGCACTACCTGACGAAGCCGACGGACATCGAGACGTTGCGCGCCGCTGTGACCGAAGCGCTGGCCGAGCCCGAGCCGTCGCAGCGCCGGAAGGCGCAGCATCAGGCCCTCGAGATGCTCGCTCGCATCGAGCGCAACGCACCGCCGGCCGATGTCAGTGCCGCGCCGCGGCCGCGTCTGAGCGCGCTCGAACATGAACGGGACGCCGCGTGGGAACGACCACGCACGGCCGTTGCGTTCGAAGAGAGTCGCCTCCCGACCCTGACCGACAAGCAACGGCAACTGTTGCGCGTGGTGTCGGCTGCTCCGACGGTGATGGCGGCCGCATCCGAACTGGGCACGAGCCGGTCCAACGTCTACGCGAGCTTGCATCGGATCAACCGCAAGCTCGGTACTCGTTCCGTGCGCGAGTTGCTCGACCTCGTGCGCTCGGGCGCCGTGACGATCTGAGAGATCTGCAACGAGTGCTGCGCGAGCTGCTGGAACGGTGCAGGTTCCCGGCGCGCGATACCGCGGTCACGTGCGCAGTGTCGGGTGGGGCCGACTCGATGGCGTTGCTCGTGCTCGCGACCGAGGCGGGATGCGACGTCACCGCTGTCCATGTCGATCACGGTCTTCGACTTGGGTCAGCCGCCGAAGCCGATCTGGTCGCCGAGGCGGCTGCCCGCTTCGGGGCCGCGTTCGAGTCTCGTCGCGCGATCGTTCGGGCCGGATCCGACCTCGAAGCACGCGCCGGGCTGCGCGCTACGCCGCGCTGCCACGCGGCGCATTGACCGGCCACACGGCGGACGACCAAGCCGAGACCGTCCTGCTCAACCTCCTGCGCGGCGCGGGTCTCGACGGTCTTCGGGGGATGAGCCCGACGAACCGTCCGCTGCTCGGGTTGCGGCGATCGGAGACTCGTGCTGTGTGCGTCGCGCTCGATCTGGAGGTCGTCGACGATCCCGAGCAACGTCGACCCTTCGATCCGCCGCAACCGGGTGCGGCACGAGCTGTTGCCACTGCTCGACGCGATCGCACAGCGCGACGTCGTGCCGATCGTCAGCACGCCAGGCGTCGCTGCTCGCCGACGAGGCTGCGGTGCTCGACGATCTCGCGGCCGCGCTCGACCCGACCGACGCACGCGTGCTCGCCGCGGCTCCGCCGGCACTCGCTCGACGAGCGGTACGCGGTTGGCTGCGTTGCACGAGCGATCTCGAGCACCATCCCCCGGACGCGGCGACAGTCGAACGGGTTCTGGCGGTCGCGAGAGGGGAGGCCAAGGGAACCGACGTCGGTGGTGGCCGCCGCGTGACCCGGTCCCGAGGCCGCCTGGTCCTCACGGTACGGTCAGCATAGAGCATGAGCGAGCAGAGCGGGAGCGCGAGCGTGGGCGAGGTCGTCGTCGCCGAGGACGAGCTTCGTTCCCGCATCGCGGAGCTCGGCAAGCAGGTCACCGAGGACTACGAGGGCCGCGAGCCGCTGCTCGTCGGCGTGCTGAAGGGCGCGTTCGTCTTCATGAGCGACCTGGCACGAGCGATCGACTTGCCGGTCGAGGTCGACTTCATGGCGGTCGCGTCGTACGGGAGCTCGACCAAGACGAGCGGGATCGTCCGCATCGAGAAGGACCTCGACATCGACCTCACCGGGCGGGACGTGCTGCTCGTCGAAGACATCGTCGATTCGGGGCTGACCTTGCGGTGGCTGCGGCGAAACCTGCTGACGCGCTCGCCCGCCAGCCTCGAGGTGTGCGCGCTGCTGGTGAAGACCGGCATGCAGCGAGACGACCCGGACCTGAAGTACGTGGGCTTCCACATCCCGCCCGACTTCGTCGTCGGGTACGGCCTCGACATGGACCAGCGGCACCGCAACCTGCCCGAGGTGAGGCTGTGGCGCCCGTGAGGCGCCTCCCTGCCCGCGGGTAGCCTCGTTCCAGCGTGAAGAAGCGACTCAGCCGTCCCCTCGTTCTGTACCTCGCGCTCGCGATCGTGGTGCTGCTCATCGGCGCCATGTGGCTTCGCAGCGGCAGCAGTCCCAAGAAGCTGTCGCTCGACGAGTACCAGCGTCAGGTCGCCAGCGGCAACGTTGCCGACGCGACGCTGAAGGACAAGGACCACGTGGTCACCGGCAAGCTGACCGACGGTACGTCGTACACGGTCAGCTTCCCCGAGCAGTACGGCGACGAGCTCACGAAGCAGCTCACCGACGCCAACGTCAAGCTCAACGTCGACCAGCAGAAGGAATCGCTCTGGATCTCGCTTCTGTTCACGCTCCTGCCGATTCTCCTGCTGTTCGGGCTCTTCCTGCTGCTGATGAACTCGATGCAAGGTGGCAATCGCGTTCTGAACTTCGGCAAGGCGAAGGCCAAACAACACGGCGACACGAACGTGAAGGTCACGTTCGCCGACGTCGCCGGTTGCGACGAGGCGGTCGAGGAGCTCCAGGAGATCAAGGAGTTCCTCGAGAATCCGACGCGGTTCCAGGCGATGGGAGCGAAGATCCCGAAGGGTGTGCTCCTCTACGGGCCGCCTGGCACGGGCAAGACGTTGCTGGCGCGGGCCGTCGCCGGCGAGGCCGGTGCGCCGTTCTTCTCCATCTCCGGCTCGGACTTCGTCGAGATGTTCGTCGGCGTCGGCGCGAGTCGCGTCCGCGATCTCTTCGAGCAGGCGAAGGCAGCCGCTCCCGCCATCGTCTTCGTCGACGAGATCGATGCGGTCGGACGCCACCGCGGTGCCGGTCTCGGGGGCGGTCACGACGAGCGGGAACAGACCCTCAACCAGCTCCTCGTCGAGATGGACGGCTTCGATCCGCGCAGCGGCGTGATCCTGATCGCTGCGACGAACCGTCCGGACATCCTCGATCCGGCGTTGCTGCGTCCCGGTCGCTTCGACCGGCAGATCGTCGTGGACCGACCCGACATCGCCGGGCGCAAGGCGATCCTCGAAGTGCACGCGAAAGGCAAGCCGCTCGCGGAGGGCATCAACCTCGAAGTGCTCGCGAAGCGCACACCGGGGTTCACGGGCGCCGACCTCGCGAACTTGATGAACGAAGCGGCGCTGCTGTCCGCTCGACGCGAGCTCGATCGAATCGGCATGATGCAGCTCGACGAAGCCATCGACCGTGTCCTGGCCGGACCGGAGCGGCGCTCCCGAGTGATGAGCGAGGAAGAGAAGCGCGTCATCGCGTTCCACGAGGCCGGCCATGCGCTTGTTGCGCACGTGTTGCCGGAAGGCGACGACGTGCACAAGGTGTCGATCGTCGCTCGCGGTCGTGCGCTCGGCCTCACGTGGTTCCTCCCCGAGGACCGCTACACCCACAGCAAGGCGCAGCTGCGAGCACAGATGTCGTCCACGCTCGGAGGACGGTCGGCGGAGGAGCTCGTCTTCGGCGAGATCACGACCGGTGCCGCCAACGACATCGAGAAGTGCACGGAGATTGCCAAGGCGATGGTCACGCAGTACGGCATGAGCTCGGTGCTCGGTCCGAGGAAGTTCGGACAGGAGCAAGGTGAGGTGTTTCTCGGGCGCGACGCGGGCCATCAGCGCGACTACTCCGACGACATCGCTGCACAGATCGATCGTGAAGTCAACGCGCTGATCGATCGTGCCCACGACGAAGCGCTCGCCATCCTCGTCGCGCACCGCGTCACGCTGGACGCGCTCGCGAAGGCGTTGATCGAGCGTGAAACGGTGGAGGACGTCGAGCTGGCCGAGCTGTTCAAGGACATCGGCACCTGGCCGGGCATGGACGACCTCGACCAGATGCCGCAAGCAGCTGACGAGCCCGCCGGTCCCGTCCCGGTCGCGATCGCGCCGTCCGTGCCGGTTCCCGTGGCGCCGGCGGAGCAGGTACGCGCCAAGCCGTGGACACGTATCGGTCGCCCGTGGCGACGCGCGCCGCGGCCCGGTACCACCTCGTGACCGTCGGCGACGGGGCGCACGCCGAACCCGGCCCCGTGGACCCCACCAGCCCCGTGGATCTGCCCCGGATCGAGCGGGCGGTGCGCGAGATTCTCATCGCCATCGGCGAGGATCCGGATCGAGACGGACTGCTCGACACGCCGGCCCGCGTCGCCCGGATGTACGACGAGATCTTCGCTGGACTCCACGACGATCCGTCGTCGTACCTGAAGACGACCTTCGAGGCCGACCACGACGAGATGGTGATGGTGCGCGACATCCCGATGTACTCGGCATGCGAACACCATCTGCTTCCGTGGGTGGGCAAGGCCCATGTCGCGTACATCCCCAACGACGACGGACGTATCACGGGCCTGTCGAAGCTGGCGCGGCTCGTCGATGCGTACCGCGAAGCGGCCGCAGGTCCAGGAGCGCCTCACGTCGCAGATCGCGGACGAGCTCGATCGCAGTCTCGAGCCGAAGGGCGTGATGGTCGTGATCGAAGCCGAGCATCTCTGCATGACCATCCGCGGGATCCGCAAGCCCGGCGCGACCACGGTCACGTCCGCGGTGCGCGGCATGTTCCGCCGCAGCGTCGCGACCCGAGAGGAAGCGATGCGCTTCCTGCAGGGTCGATAGCGGAACTGGCGTTCGTCACCCACATGCCGTGTGGGTAACGCACGCCAGAATGAGTAGGGATGAACGCCGCCAGGTCGCGACCGTTGGTCATGGGCGTCGTCAACGTCACGCCTGACTCGTTCTCCGACGGCGGGATCTACCTCGATCACGACGCGGCGATAGCCCGCGGTCTCGACATCGTCGCCGAGGGCGCGGACGTGGTCGACGTCGGGGGCGAGTCGACTCGCCCCGGGGCCGGGCCGGTCCCGATCGACGAGGAGCTACGGCGGGTCGTGCCCGTGGTCGAAGCGCTTGCGAACCGCGTGCGGGTCAGCATCGACACCCGCAAGCCGGAAGTGGCGGAAGCGGCGATCGCCGCGGGCGCGACCCTCGTCAACGACGTGTCCGCATCGCTGTACGAGGTCGTCGCTGCCGCGGGACCGTCGGTCGGCTGGGTTGCCATGCACATGCTCGGCGACCCCCGCACGATGCAAGAGCACCCGACGTACGACGACGTCGTCGCCGACGTGTGCGATTTCCTGGTCGGCCGCGCAGACGCCGCCCGCGCTGCGGGGGTGCAGGAGGTGTGGATCGACCCCGGCATCGGGTTCGGCAAGACGCCTTCGCACAATTGGTCCCTTCTGCGGCATCTCGAGGTGTTCGTGGGCTCCGGCTATCCCGTCCTGCTCGGCACGAGCCGGAAGCGGTTCCTCGGCCTGATGATCGCGGCGTCCGATGGCCGCGCCGACGGCGAGCTCGCGCCGGTGGACGACCGGCTCGAGGCGTCCGTGGCGACGGCGGTCTGGGCGATGGTGCAAGGAGTTCGGATGGTGCGGGTGCATGATGTTCGGGCAACGGTGCACGCCGCCACGGTCGTCGCCGGCTGAACAAGACAGGAGTTCGTGTGCCGGGCATGAAGGGCAAGTGGGCCCAGGGGATCGAACCCCGCAACTTCGCGTGGGTCGTGAAGGACAAGTTGGCGGTTTGCGAGCGGCCCGGGGGCTACGGCGCCAACCATCGCCGCGTCCGCCGGCAGGAGGAGATCATCTGGATCCGCGAGCAGGGCTTCACGTGCGTGATCTCGTTGATCCCGTCGCCGCACAACCTGCACAACTACGACGAGCTGGGCGTCACGTGGCGGCACCGGCCGTTCGCCGCCCATGACGACGAGCAGAAGTTCGTGGCCGGCTTCTTCCCTGAGTTGCGGACGATGATCGCCGACGGACAGAAGGTGCTGATGCACCAGGACGAGCTCGGTGATCGAGTGTCCGGTCTCGTCGCCGGGTTCCTGCTCTGGTCGGGCATGGTCGACCACGGTCCGCACGCGATCTCGATCACCGAGCAACTCGTGCACCGGCAGCTGGGGCCGCTCGGCCGGCAACTGGTGACGATCGCCCAGGAACTGCCGAAGCCGGCGTGAGCGACTGGATCGAGCTCCGCGGGCTGGTGGCGTCCGGATACTGCGGAGCGCTGCCAGAAGAGCAGCAACGGCCGCAGCCGTTGGAGGTCGACATCGACCTGCATCTCGACCTCACGGCCGCCACCCACAGCGACGCGCTGGACGACACGGTCGACTACGGCGCGCTGTGCGCCACGGTCGAGCGAGTGATCGTCACCGAGCGCTTCACCTTGCTCGAGCGGCTGGCCGAGCGGGTCGCGGAGATCTCGCTCGCGGACGACCGGGCCAGCGCGGTGTCGGTCACCGTGCGCAAGCTGCGGCCGCCCGTGGCACAGCAACTCGCGACCGCGGGCGTCCATCTCGAGCGATCGCGGTGACCGCGCAACCGCAGGCCGCCCCCATGCCTCGGCGGGTGTTGCTGGCGCTCGGCTCGAATCTCGGCGACCGCCGGCGCACGCTTCGCGAAGCCATCGACTCGTTGCCCGGCGTGGTCGCCGTCTCCGGGCTGTACGAGACCGATCCCGTCGGCGGCCCTCCGGGGCAAGACGCCTACCTCAACGCCGTCGTCGCGATCGAGTCGGACGCGTCGGCGCGCCAATTGCTCGGGATGTGTCACCGCATCGAGTCGGCTGCGGGACGGGTGCGCGTCGAACGATGGGGACCGCGCACGCTCGACATCGACATCCTCTGGATCGACGGTGAGACGGTCGACGAGCCGGACCTGATGATCCCGCATCCGCGGATGTTCCAACGCCGCTTCGTCCTCGTCCCGCTCAACGACGTCGCGCCCGACCTCCTGCCGCCCGGCTGGGAGGATGTCGACGGCTGGGTCGCGCCCGTCGAGCCGTTGTAGGCCTGTTCGGGTGGCGACAACACGGATCGTCGGCCGGGGTCGGGCGGGCGGATCCTTGGCGCGAGCGCTCCGGTCGGTCGACTGGGACGTCGACGTGATCGGCCATGACGACGTCGCCGGTGCAGCCCACGACGTCGATTTGCTTGTCCTCGCGGTGCCGGATGCCGCCGTGGAAGACGTCGCACGCGTGGTCGACCCGGTGGAGTCGACTGTCATCGCGCACATGGCGGGATCGCTCGGCCTCGACGTGTTGCTCCCGCATGCGCGACGAGCGTCGATCCATCCGTTGGTGGCGCTGCCGAATGCGGAGCTCGGCGCGTCGCGTCTCCGCAACGGCGGGTGGTTCGCGGTCGCGGGTGACCCGATGGCGACCGAGGTCGTGGTCGCACTCGGTGGACGCCCGCTGACTGTCGACGACGAGGCCCGCGCTGCGTACCACGCGGCCGCCGTCATCGCCTCCAACCATCTCGTGGCGTTGCTCGCGCAGGCCGAACGGGTCGGCGCGATCGCGGGCGTGCCGCTCGAGGCGTATCTGGACCTCGTCGTCGGCACGGTCGAGAACGTCGCCGCGCTCGGACCGCGTGCTGCGCTCACCGGTCCCGCCGCGCGGGGCGATGCCGCGACGATCGCCCGTCACGTCGAGGCGCTGCCCGACGAAGAGCGCGCGCTGTACGAGACGCTGTCCGAGGCGTGTCGGAGGCTGGCTGCGTGCGAGTCCTAGAGACGATCCGCGACGCGCGCGTCGCGCTCGACGACGCGCGCTGCGAACGGAAGACCGTCGGGCTCGTACCGACGATGGGCTACCTGCACGAGGGACACCGCTCCCTGATGCGTCGTTCGGTCGCCGACCGCGACGTCACGATCGTCACCGTGTTCGTCAACCCGCTGCAGTTCGGCGTCGACGAAGATCTCACGTCGTATCCGCGCGACTTCGAACGCGACGCAGCGATGTGCGAGGCCGAAGGCGTCGAGATCGTGCTGCATCCGTCGGTCGACGAGATGTATCCGACCGGCGTGCCGATCCTCACGACGGTCTCCGTCGACGAAGTGTCGGGGACGATGGAAGGCGCGTCGCGCCCGACCCACTTCGCCGGTGTTGCGACCGTCGTCGCCAAGCTGTTCAACATTGCAGGAACGTGCCGCGCGTACTTCGGCGAGAAGGACTGGCAGCAACTTGCGGTGATTCGGCGCGTGGCGGCCGACCTGTCGTTCCCGGTCGAGGTGGTGGGTTGCCCGACGGTCCGCGAGCCCGACGGCCTCGCCCTGTCGAGTCGCAACGCGTATCTGACCCCGGAGGAACGGGCCGCGGCGCCGGTCCTCCACTGGGCGCTGGTGGCGGGTGCGGCCGCCATCGAGGCGGGCGAGCGAGACGCGGCGAAGGTCCGAGGGCTCATGGCCGATCTGATCCGCGCCGCAGCCCCTGGCCGAGCTCGACTACGCCGAGGTGGTCGACGCCGGCACGCTGCGCCGAGTCGACCCGCTCGACGGCGAGGTCCGCCTGCTTGCCGCAACCCGGTTCGGTCGTGCCAGACTCATAGACAATAAGGGGGCGACCATTCAGGCGCCCACCTAGCACCTTGGAGGAAGTCGTGCGCCGCCGCATGATGAAGTCGAAGATCCACCGCGCCACGGTCACGGACGCGAACCTCGATTACGTCGGTTCGATCACCATCGACCGCGACCTGATGGATCGGGCCGACCTGCTCGAGTACGAGCAGGTCGCCGTGGTCGACATCGACAACGGCGCGCGGCTCGAGACGTACGTCATCGAGGGTGAGCGTGGGTCGGGCGAGATCTGTCTGAACGGGGCGGCCGCCCATCTCGTCCATCCGGGCGACAAGGTGATCGTCATCAGCTACGGCGACTACGACGACGCCGACCTGGCCGCCGGGTACGAGCCGGTGATCGTCCACGTCGACACCGCGAACAGACCGATCTCCGAAGAGCTCGCCCGACGCCTGGCGGGCGGCCGCGTCTACACCGAGATCGACGCGCTCGCCGGGTAGGCCCGCTCGAGCCACTCCTCCAGATCGGGCGTGAGAATCGCCCGTACGGCGGAATCGCCCGCCACCGAGTCATGCTCGCGCGTAGGTTCAAGGTGTGGCGTCCTCGACGCTCGATCTGCTCGTGCTCGGTTCCGGCGTCGCCGGGTTGTCCGCGGCGGTGCGCGTGGCGGAGACGCATGGCATGCGCGTCGGCGTGTTGACCAAGGCGGAGCTGCACCAGGCGACGACCCGATGGGCACAAGGCGGCGTGGCCGCGGTGCTCGGCGGTGGTGATCCCGATTCCACCGACCTGCATCTGGCCGACACGCTCGCTGCCGGCGCCGGACTCTGCGACCCGGATGCCGTGCGCGTATTGGTCGACGAGGGTCCGACCGCGTCAACGAGTTGATCGCGCTCGGCGCGATCTTCGACGTCGACGAAGACGGGCGCTTGGAGTTGGCGCGTGAAGGAGGACACTCGAAGCCGCGGGTCGTTCATGCCGGTGGCGCAGCAACAGGCGCCGAGATCGAGCGCGCGCTCGTCGAAGCAGTACGAAGCACTGCGGCCGCGATCTACGAGTCGTGGTTCGCGCTCGACCTCATCGTCGAGAACGGTCGCTGCCGCGGAGTCGTCTCGCTGGACGACTCGGGCGCGCGTGTCGAGGTGCGTGCATCGAACGTGCTCATCGCGACCGGAGGTGCAGGCCAACTGTTCGCCGTCACCACCAATCCGGCCGAGGCCACCGGCGACGGCATCGCCATGGCGCTACGAGCAGGAGCCGCTGTCGCCGATCTCGAATTCGTCCAGTTCCATCCAACCGCGTTGCACCACCCCGCGATGCCGCGGCCCTTGCTGTCCGAGGCGCTGCGCGGCCATGGGGCCTTGTTGCGAGACGCGAACGGCGAGCAGTTCGTCGACGAGTTGTTGCCGCGCGACAAGGTGTCACGAGCGATGACGGCGAGGATGCTCGACCAGAATGTCGATCACCTGTGGCTCGACGCCACGAAGCTCGAGCGGTTCGACGAGCGCTTTCCGACGATCGCAGCCGCGCTGAACGAAGTCGGGCTCGATCCCGCTCGCGACTGGCTGCCGATCGCGCCCGTGGCCCACTACCTGTGCGGAGGCGTTGTCGCGGATCTCGACGGTGCTTCGTCGTTGCCGGGTCTGTGGGCTGCCGGCGAGGCGGCCTGCAACGGTGTCCACGGCGCCAACCGCCTCGCGTCGAACTCGCTGCTCGACGGCATGGTGTTCGCACCGAGGGTCGTCGAGGCCATCGAGAAGGGCAAGGACGCAGCGGAACCCACCGGGGCGATGCGGGCCGTGGTCGGCGACGTCGAAGGCGGCACGGGACTGCCCGGGAGAGCGGCTGCCCGTCACCATCGAACGGGACGACACCGCGCCGGCCACGCGTCAGGAGTTGCAGGCTGCCATGACCCGCTTGGCGGGCGTGCTCCGGACGGCCTCGTCGCTCGACGAGGCGGGCGCGGTCGCACGGCGCGCCGTCGGTGGCGACGGCGTCGACGGGAACGAGTTGCGCAATCTCGCAGCCGTCGGCCAGGCGCTCATCGGCGCGGCGATCGCCCGCGAGGAGAGTCGTGGCGCCCACACCCGCATCGACTTCCCGGACACGAGCGACGACTTCCGGCTGCGGTTCGTCTCCTGACCCGCCGAACTTCGGATCGATTGTGGGGCTATGGCCCCACAATCGCACCAACATTCCCCTTCGGGTCAGAGGCGCTGGTCGTGTTGGGCGGCTTCGGCTTCTTCGACCGGGTCGAGGGGGCGGGCGGCGAGGTCGATGGCGGCCCACGTCGATTTCGCGTACGGGTACAGGAACAGCGGACAGAAGATGGCGATCGCCGCGCCCTCCGACGAGCCACGGGACGAGGGATACGTCTCCGTCGCTGGCCACCGCGACCAACAGGAACGCAAAGATCACCACGACGAGCAGGAGCGCGGTGACGGCGTAGTTCACCAGGTAGACGCCCGTGAAGAAGCCCTCCTCTCGCTCGAACTTGTAGCCGCAGCGCGGACAGCGTTCGTGCAACTGGAAGTAGCTCCGGAAGATGCGCTTGGCGCCACACCGACCGCATCGTCGCCGCAGGCCCCGCCAGACGATCGTGCGAACCGGAGCCCGCTCCATCGCGTCAGGCTAGGAGTCCGACACCGGCGTTTGGCAGGCTGGGGTGGTCATGCACGATCCCTTCGGTCCGCCGACCGCGTCCGTCCGCGCCGCCGTGGCCCGCGCCCTCGACGAAGATCTGACGCCGCTCGGTGACATCACCTCGGCCTTGCTGCCTGACGATGTGCAGGCATCGGCCGACTTCGTGTCCCGAGCACCCGGCGTGTTGTCGGGCACAGCGTGCGCGACCGAGACGTTCGCACAAGTCGACCCGTCCGTCGGCGTCACGTGGCTCGCGACCGACGGCGACGACCTCGACGCGAAGCAGGTTCTCGGACGAGTGCAGGGTCCGCTCGCCTCGCTCCTGACCGCAGAGCGGACCGCGCTGAACTTCGTCTGCCACCTCTCGGGCGTCGCGACGCTCACTCGCCAGTTCGTCGACGCGGCCAAGGCTTCCGGAGGCCACGCCCGCATCTGGGACACGCGCAAGACCACTCCCGGGCTGCGTTCGCTCGAGAAGGCGGCAGTCCGCGCCGGAGGCGGCGTCAACCATCGCGGCAATCTGTCGGACTGGGTGTTGCTCAAGGACAATCACCTGGCCCACCTCAGCATCGAGGACGCCGTCGTCAAGGCGAGACAGATGTGGCCGGCGCGTACCGTGCACGTGGAATGCGATCACCTGTCGCAGGTCGAGCGCGCGCTCACGGCCGGTGCGGACGCGTTGCTGCTCGACAACATGAGCACGGATGAGGTTCGCGAGTGCGTCGAGGCGACTGATCGTCACGTCGCCGCGCACGGAGGTCGTCGCCCGTTGTTGGAAGTGAGCGGCAACGTGACACTGCAGACAGTGGCGGGCTACGCCGCGACTGGTGTCGATTGCATCTCTTCGAGTGCCTTGACACAGAGCGCGCCCGCACTCGACATCGGATTGGACATCGACGTAGCCGGCGAGGCGCCACGATGACGTCCGCGGGGGCTCACTAGTGCTGCTTGCCATCGACGTCGGCAACACGCAGACCGTCATCGGGCTGTACGGGCTCGACGAGGGTCCCGAGCCGGTCGGCACCGGCGCCGAGCGCGATCTGCTCGACCACTGGCGCATCGCCACATCTGCCGAGCGCACCTCCGACGAGCTGGCGTTGCTCGTGCAGGAGTTCCTCGGCTTCCACGGGTTCAGCTTCGACGAAGATGTCGACGGCGTGGCGCTGTGTTCGTCGGTGCCGAGCATCACGGCCGCGGTGCGCGAAATGTGCGAGCGCTACTTCGGCTTCAACGCCATCGTCGTCGAACCGGGTGTGAAGACAGGCATGCCGATCCTGTACGACAACCCGAGGCAGGTCGGCCCCGACCGCATCGCGGACGCGCTCGCCGCATACGACCTCTACGGCGGACCCACCATCGTCGTCGACTTCGGTACGGCGACGACGCTCGAAGCCATCTCGGGCAAGGGCGAATACCTCGGCGGCGCGATCCTCCCGGGCATCGAGATCAGCCTCGACGCCTTGTACGGGCGCGCCGCTGCGCTGTTCCGGGTCGAGCTGGTCGAGCCCCGCAGCGTGATCGGCAAGAACACCGCCGAGTCGATCCAGTCGGGCGCCATCTACGGGTTCGCGGCCCAGGTCGACGGGATCTGCTCGCGCATGGTGAAGGAGTTGGGCGAGGCGACGGTCGTTTCGACCGGCGGTCTCGCGGGACTGATCTCGCCGTTCAGCGAAGCGATCCATTACCACGAGCCCTGGCTCACGCTGCACGGACTGCGCTTGATCTTCGAGAAGAACCGGCCGTGAGCGACATCCCGTACCGGTACGAGCCCGACACGTCGGCAGCCCGTTGCGCGACGTGTTCGCCGGCCTCGCGCCCGGCACCGAGACCGATCGGACCGTGACCGTCGCCGGTCGTCTCATGC
This sequence comes from uncultured Acidimicrobiia bacterium, assembly GCA_963821725.1. Classification (GTDB taxonomy): domain Bacteria; phylum Actinomycetota; class Acidimicrobiia; order Acidimicrobiales; family JACDCH01; genus DATAES01. The sequence continues at coordinate 45,171 of CAWGFA010000007.1, read as the reverse complement.
TGCGACGGGTGCAAGGCAAGCTCGCCTTCGGCACGTTGCAGGATTCGACCGGCCGGATCCAGCTGTTCGCCACCGCGCAGGACACCCCGGACTTCGAGCGCTTCTGCGCGCTTTCACTCGGCGACTGGATCGGCGTGCGCGGGATCGTGATGACCACGAGACGAGGCGAGCTGTCGGTACGCGTCGACGAATGGACGTTGCTCGCGGAAGCGAAGCGTTCCTTCCCCGACAAGTGGCACGGCATCACCGACACCGACACGAGATACCGCCAGCGCTACGTCGACCTCTGGGTGAGCGACGACGCTCGCACGCATCTTCGAGCTTCGCAGCAGACTCGTCTCGTTCATGCGGCGCTGGCTCGAAGAGCGAGGCTTCGTCGAAGTCGAGACGCCGATCCTGCAACCGTTGCCGGGCGGCGCATACGCCAAGCCGTTCGTCACGCACCACAACGCGCTCGACATGGACGTGTACCTACGAGTCGCGCCCGAGCTGTATCTCAAGCGCCTCATCGCCGGTGGCTTCGAGAAGGTGTTCGAGATCGGCCGCGTCTTCCGCAACGAGGGCCTCGGCTATCGCTGGAACCCTGAGTTCACGATGCTCGAGCTGTACGAGGCGTACGCCGACTACGGCGACATCATGCAGCTCACCGAGCAGCTCATCGCCGACGCAGCCGACGAACTCTGCGGCGGCACCAAGTTGCAGTATCTCGACCGCGACCTCGACCTCACTCCGCCATGGCGTCGAGCGACGATGACCGAGCTCATCAAGGAGCACGCGGGCATCGACGTCGATCTCGACACACCCATCGACGAGCTGCAACGGCTGTGCGACGAGCGCGGGATCCCATGGAGCGACGGCGACGGCCCCGGCAAGCTCGTGCTCGAGCTGTACGAGAAGACCACCGAGGCCGAGATCTGGGGCCCTGTCTTCGTGTGTGACTACCCGAAGGAGGTGTCGCCGCTGGCGCGCGACCATCGGACTCGCCCCGGTTACGTCGAGCGGTTCGAGCCGATCATCGCGGGACGCGAGATCGGCAACGCCTTCAGCGAGCTGACGGACCCCGTCGAGCAGCGGGCACGCCTCGAAGAGCAGGCCCGCCAACGCGCCGGCGGCGACGAGGATGCGATGACCCTCGACGAGGACTACCTGCGCGCGCTCGAGTACGGCTTGCCGCCGACGGGTGGCCTCGGCGTCGGCGTCGACCGCGTGACGATGATCCTTGCTGACGTTCCCACGATCCGCGATGTCATCCTGTTCCCGACATTGAGGCCCGAGCAGGGCCTCACCACGGAGCCGCCGGCACCGGGCCCGAGCAAGGCCTGGCGAACCGGAAAGCTGATGCGTGTTCTCGTCACAGGCATGGGTGGCGACATCGGAGTGCGGGTGACGAATCTGCTCGAGCGCGACGGCCGCGTCGCAGGACGTGCTCGGCGTGGACATCGATCCGCCGAGACGGCGACTGCATCGGGCTGAGTTCCGTCGCGTCGATCCTCGTGATCGCCGCAAGCTCGTCCGGATCGTTCGTGACTTCGCGCCGACCGCCGTCGTCCATCTCGGCGTGTACGAGCCGAACGCGCGGGCTGGCCCTGCGCTCGCTCGCTCACTCACGCACGAGTTCACCGTTTCCGCCCTCGGCGCCGCGGCGCAGAGCCCGGACCTCGACCGCGTCGTGGTCCGCTCCGGGCATCGAGATCTACGGTCGAGCACGCGGGGCTGCCACGAGGCCGGACGAGTCGGTTCCGCCCTCGCCGACGACACCCTTCGGGCAGTCGCTGCTCGAAGTCGAACGGGTCGGCTCGTGACGCGGCCAGCAGCGGCGGGCGCGGCGCTCTCACTCGTGCGTTGTGCGCCGATCGTCGGACCGCACATGTCCAGTCCGCTGGGCCGCTTGCTGCGCTTGCCGGTCGTGCCGACCGGCGGACTGTCGGACCTGCCCTTCTCGCTCTTGCATCAAAACGACGCCGCGCACGTGCCTTCGTCCTCGCGCTCGAGACCGGTCACGACGGCCCCCTCAACGTCGTCGGTCCTGGTGCGGTCACCGGCGCGCAGGCCGCCCGGCTCGGCGGCCGTGTGCCGCTTCCGATGGTCGGCCCTCAATGGCTCGCCGCTCGCGCCGTGGCTGAACTGGTCGGCGCGCCGCTGCCGCCGCACGTGCGGGAGTTGCTCACTCGAGGACGGACGGCCGACGGCGGGTCTCGCGGTCGACGTCCTCGGACTTCGGGACCTACGGACCACGCCCGAAGTCGTCCGAGACCTCTACGACTGGGCGACGGTCACCTTTCTGCGAGAGGCGGAGGCTGCATGACGGTCGGTCATGACGGAGGCCGACGAAGCCAGAGCGGCGGCTCGCTCGCTGCGCCGTCGGTGGGAGGGGACGTACGCGGTCGACGAGTGGGGACTCGACCGGGATCTCGTCGCCGCCGATGTCGCCGGTGTTCGCCCTTCGTTGGAACCTCGAGGCGGTCGGTGCGGACGTCCTACCGAGGCGAGGTCCGGTATTGCTCGTCGCCAACTGCAGCTTCGGCTGGTCCGAGCCGTTCGTGCTCAGCCGCGGCATCCGACTCGCCACTGGTCGCTTCGTGCGGGTGGCGGGCGTGCCCGACATCGTCCCCGTCGGGCCGGCGTTGCGCCGCCTCGGCGGCGTGCTCGCGCGGCCCGACGAGGTGGACGGGCTGCTCCGTGCCGGCGAGATGGTGGGGCTCACGCTCGGGCGTTCCGTCCGCCGCCGGCGCGCCGGTGCCGTCCGAGCGGACCTGGTTGCACCCGTCCTTGCCACCGGCGCGGACGTCGTTCCGATCGCACTCTTCGGTCGTGAGCTCGGCCGTCGCTGGAAGCTCGTGGTCGGTCCCGCCATCGAGCGTCCGACCGGCCGTGGCCCCTTGGCGGCCGCGGAACTGGCGGACCGCGTCCGCAACGGCGTGCAGTCCCTGCTCGACGATGCCGCTCGCACCGAATCCACTGAGGCGTTCCTAGATGCCCTTTGCGGTTGCTTCCGACGGGGTTCGGTTGCACTACGACGTGTTCGGTCGTCGCGGTGGCGAACCCGTCCTCCTGATCCAGGGCCTCGGCACCGACTCGCGAGGATGGGCCCTCCAACGCCACGCGATCGGTCGCCGCTACCGCGGCATCGTGTTCGACAACCGCGGCGTTGGACGCAGTGACAAGCCGCGGGTGACTACGACCTCGAGCAGATGGCCGAAGACGCGCTCGCGGTACTGGACGCGGCCGGCTACGACAACGCGCACGTCATGGGCGCATCGATGGGCGGCGTCATCGCGCAGATCATCGCGGTGGTCCATCCACATCGCGTTCGGTCGCTGATCCTCGCGTGCACCGCATGTCGTCATCTGCCGTGGCGGCGCGAGTTGCTCGAGGACTGGGCGTCGATCGCGGAAGAGCAAGGCATGCGGGCGTTTGCCGCGCGCAACCTTCGATGGCTCGTGGGCCCGCGATCGTTGCGTCGCTTCTGGCCTGCGTTCGGAGTGCTCACGCCGATCGCCATCAGCGCGCCGGAGCACGCCTTCGTGTCACAGGTGCACGCCATCCTCGACATGGACGACGGTCTGCGCTTGTTGCTGCCGACGGTGACAGCACCGACCCTGGTACTCGTCGGCAGTCAGGACATCCTGACGCCGCAAGCCGACGCCGAAGAGCTGGTGGAGCTCATCCCGGATTCGGAGCTCGCCCTCGTCCGAGGCGGTGCGCACGGCTTCATGGTCGAGAACTTCGGCACGTTCAATCGCCTGGTGGTCGACTTTCTGACCCGCGTGACGAGCGAACAACGAAGCGTTGTGTTGCGTGCCGAACCCGGCATGGAACCGATTCTGGGACCGGGCCGAGGCGCACGCGGTGGAGACAGCGAGCGAAACGAGCGCTCGGAGCCGAGCGACTAGCTCGTCCAGGCGTCGGGAGCGCCGGCCTTGCCGCCGAGCTCCGGGCACTCGGGTGCGAACACGCCCCACGAGCATGCCCAACCCGGCACGACCCAGTCGTGCAGCATCCAGACGTCGGGCAGCTCCTGCTTGACGCCACCGATGGCGGCACACTCTTGGGGGGTCAGCTGCTCGGCGCCGATGACGATTCGGGTCTGCTTGGAGAAGCAGAGACCACCGTTGGCGTTGTGCTGGTGCCAATGGTCGTTCGGACCGGAGAAGCCGTCGGGCACACCGCCCGGATGGAACACGAGGTAGCTGAGGCCGATGATCTGCGAGTCCGGCTTGGTGCCGTCGAAGAGCAGCTCAGACGGAGTGCTCGCGTCGAACGGCCCGACGAGGCCGATGTTCGTGTAGTGCGCCCCGATGCAGGGCACGAACGGCGTCGACTGGGCGTAGCCGGCGGCCTGTGCCGCGGCCACGGTCGGGTACTTCTGCGCGACGGCAGCGGCCTGGGCCTGTTGCAGTCGCAGCTGGGCTTGGGTGGGTTGATCGATCGGTATTTGCGTCGTCGGACCGCGATGGTTGTGTCCATCCGCGTCCTGGATGGAGCCGTCGGACGCGGGCGGCCCGGACTTCTCGCACGGGGTCTGACCGGTGAGCACGAAGCCGCCGGATCGCAGCGGGGCCATGCGTATGGCCCGCGGTGTACTTGGGCGTGAGCGACGTCGTCGTGAGACCAGCAGCGATCAGACCGACGCAGGCGACGCCGACAGTGCTCAGCGCCGTCCAACGTCCCGTCCGGCGCCAGGCCCTGCCGACCAGCAGCGCGAGGCACCCGAGGACGACGAAGCCCTCGAGATCCGTCGACAGCACGTCGGGGAAGCCGATGTCTTCCTTCGCCCACGGGGTCGGGCCGAACGGCGCGCCGACCGTGCGTGACATCACCCACACGCCGATGATGCCGATGTTGAGGAGGCCGAGCACGTACACCCAACGCTTCGGCCGCGTGAGAAGGAGCACGCCCAGGATCACCTGGTACCACGCCATCGCCATGAAGAAGGCGCCGTAGATCCACGCCTCGGTGAAGTGAGTCGGTGCGAAGGCAGCGTGGATGATGGCTGCGCAGAAGGACATGATCGCGAGCGCGACCTGCGCCGGTCCGGGTCGGTACCTGGGCGGTGGCGAGGGAGTCAGTAGCATCGACTTCGCGCACGTCTTCCGCGAGCTCTGGTTCCCGAGTGAGCGTGTCCACTGCTGCCCCCCTTGGCAGTTGTAAGTCGTTGACCCTACGTGACGGCGACGTCGGCGGCGAGCGTTCGGCTCCTGAGTCTCAGTCCGCGGTGTGGATGGCGTCGACGCGCGCGAACAACGAATCGGTTGCACCGGCCAACCAAGCGCTGGCAGGGGTGTCACCGAGCGGTCGCAGTGCATTCCGTGCACGAGCCGCATAGTCACGCGCTGTGTCGAGCGCGGCATCGACGGCGCCATCGGAGCGCACGACCGAGAGCGCTTCGTCGAGTTGCAGGCTGTCGAGCGGCCGACCGAGCCGCGCTCGCAGTCCGCCCTGTGTGTCGAGTGCCCGGAGCACCGGCAACGTGTAGACACCTTCGACGAGGTCGTGGCCCGCCGGCTTGCCGAGTTCCGCTTCGGAAGCGACGACGTCGAGCACGTCGTCCACGATCTGGAAGGCGATGCCGTACGCCTCGCCATAGTCGGTGAGCGCGTCCACGACGCTGCGGGGCAGGTCGCCGACGAGGGCGCCGATGCGGCACGCCGTCGCGAAGAGGGCCGCGGTCTTGCCCCTGATCGACTGGAGGTAGGCAGCCTCGCGTGCGCTCCACGTCGAACGCCGAGCGCAGCTCACCGACCTCCCCCTCGCACAGCCGCCCGATCGTGGCGGCGAGCAGCCGGGCGACCTCCGTGCCGAGCCCGGCGGCGATCTCCGACGCCTTGGCGAGGAGGAAGTCGCCGGCCAGGATCGCAGTCAGATTTCCCCACCGAGCATTGACGCTCTCGACCGTCCGCCGGGTCACCGCCTCGTCGATGACGTCGTCGTGGTAGAGCGACCCGAGGTGGACGAGCTCGACGGCCACGCCTCCCTGCACCGCATCAGGCTGACCTGCGGTTCTGCGGAACCGGCGGCGGCTGACGCGACGGCGAAGAGCGGGCGGACGCGCTTGCCGCCGGCGACGATCAGGTGGCTCGAGACCTCGGTCAGGAACGCGTCATCCGCCTGCACCGAGGCCAGCAACTCGGCTTCGACTCGCGGCCGAGCGTCGCGAACGAAGCTCCGGATCCGCGACCGCCGAGGACGACCCCACGCCGACACGCTACGAGGTCTCCCGGACGTCGGAAACCCGATCACGGCCAATCACGTGCCGGAAACCCTCAAACGACGATCGTGCGAACCGAGAGGTCATGGGTACACTCTCCACTGAACCCCGCCCGGGGAGGCGATCTTTGTTCGAACGGTTTACCGACCGGGCTCGCCGTGTCGTCGTTCTTGCTCAAGAAGAAGCACGGCTGCTCAACCACAACTACATCGGCACCGAGCACATCCTGCTCGGGCTGATCCACGAGGGCGAGGGCGTCGCCGCAAAGGCGCTCGAGTCACTCGGCATCTCGCTCGAGGCCGTGCGCAGTCAAGTCGAGGAGATCATCGGCCAAGGTGGGTCGTCGCCCAGCGGGCACATCCCTTCACGCCGCGCGAAGAAGGTGCTCGAGCTGTCCCTGCGCGAAGCGCTGCAGCTCGGTCACAACTACATCGGCACCGAGCACATCCTCCTCGGGCTCATCCGCGAAGGTGAGGGCGTCGCCGCGCAGGTGCTCGTCAAGCTCGGCGCCGACCTGTCTCGCGTGCGCCAGCAAGTCATCCAACTCCTCTCGGGCTACAGCGGCCCGGGCGGCCAGCAGGAGAAGGCCGGCGCCACCACTGGTGGCAGCGGCGAGCAGACGCCATCGGGCTCGCTCGTGCTCGATCAGTTCGGTCGCAACCTCACGCAGCAAGCGCGCGAGAAGAAGCTCGACCCGGTCATCGGTCGCCACCGCGAGATCGAGCGGGTGATGCAGGTGCTGTCGCGCCGCACCAAGAACAACCCTGTGCTCGTCGGTGAGCCCGGCGTCGGCAAGACCGCGATCGTCGAGGGGCTCGCTCAGAAGATCGTCGCCAACGACGTCCCCGAGACGTTGCACGGCAAGCAGCTGTACACGCTCGACCTCGGCGCGCTCGTCGCCGGATCTCGTTACCGCGGCGACTTCGAAGAGCGGTCTGAAGAAGGTGCTCAAGGAGATCCGCACCCGCGGCGACATCATCCTGTTCATCGACGAGCTGCACACGCTCGTCGGCGCGGGTGCCGCCGAGGGCGCGATCGACGCCGCGTCGATCCTCAAGCCGATGCTCGCCCGTGGCGAGCTGCAGACCATCGGTGCGACGACGCTCGACGAGTACCGAAAGCATCTCGAGAAGGACGCGGCGCTCGAACGTCGATTCCAGAAGATCACTGTCGACGAGCCGACCGTCGCGCACACCATCGAGATCCTGAAGGGTCTGCGCGACCGCTACGAGGCGCACCACCGCGTGACGATCACCGACCAGGCCCTCGTCGCTGCGGCCAACCTCGCCGATCGCTACATCTCCGATCGACACCTGCCGGACAAGGCCATCGACCTCATCGACGAGGCCGGCTCGCGCCTGCGCATCAAGCGCATGGAGACGCCGCCTGACTACAAGGAGCTCGAGAACCAGATCGCGCAGGTGCAGCAGCAGAAGAAGGAAGCCGTCGAAGCACAGCGCTTCGAAGAGGCCGGCAAGCTGCGCGACCGCGAGAAGGAGCTGCTCGGCGAGAAGGAGACGAAGGAAGCCGAGATCAAGGCTTCCGGTGTCGACCTGTTCGACGAGGTCGACGAGGAAGCCATCGCCGAGGTGCTGTCGGTGTGGACCGGCATTCCCGTCTACAAGCTCACCGAAGAGGAGACGCAGAAGCTCCTGCGCATGGAGGACGAGCTGCACAAGCGGGTCGTCGGCCAGGAGCAGTCGATCAGGTCGGTGTCGCAGGCCATCCGCCGCACGCGTGCCGGTCTGAAGGATCCGAAGCGCCCCTCGGGTTCGTTCATCTTCCTCGGACCGTCCGGTGTCGGGAAGACCGAGCTCGCGAAGACGCTCGCCGAGTTCCTGTTCGGTGACGAGCAGTCGCTCATCGCGCTCGACATGTCGGAGTACATGGAGAAGCACACCGTGTCGCGCCTCGTCGGCTCCCCTCCTGGCTACGTCGGCTACGAGGAAGGCGGCCAGCTCACCGAGGCCGTGCGCCGCAAGCCGTTCTCGGTCGTGCTGTTCGACGAGATCGAGAAGGCGCACCCGGACGTCTTCAACACGCTGTTGCAGATCCTCGAAGAGGGTCGCCTGACCGACGCGCAGGGTCGCTCGGTCGACTTCCGCAACACCGTGCTGATCATGACGTCGAACCTCGGCACGGCGGACCTGCGCAAGTCGAGCGTCGGCTTCGGCAAGTCCGACGAGGCAGTCACGTACGAGCGCATGAAGGAGAAGGTGACGGACGCGCTCAAGCAGCACTTCCGTCCCGAGTTCCTGAACCGCATCGACGAGGTCATCGTCTTCCACGAGCTGTCTCGTGACGAAGTCATCCAGATCGTCGACCTGATGATGCGACGGGTGGCAGTGCAGCTCGAGAGCCAGGGCATCGGTATCGAGATCACGCAGCCCGCCAAGCAGTTGCTGGCGGAGCGCGGGTACGACCCGACGCTCGGTGCCCGCCCGCTGCGGCGTGCCATCCAGCGTCTGGTGGAGGACCCGCTGTCCGAGCGGCTGCTCTACAAGGAGTTCCGCGCCGGCGAGATCGTGATCATCGACGCCGAGCCCGATCCCGAGTCCGAGAAGGGCGAGAAGCTGATCGTGTTCCGTTCGGTCGAGGGCTTCGAGCCTCCGCCGGTGGAACTCGCGGAAGCCGGACCCACGGAGTAACCGGCCACTACATTCCCGGGCCGTGTACCAGAAGATCCTGGTCGGCACGGACGGTTCGGGAACAGCTGCAGTCGCTGTCGATCGAGCCATCGAGGTCGCGCGCGCGGCCGGCGCGGGCCTCGACGATCTTCAGCGCGGCGCGTAGCGAGAAGGCGTCGCGAGACCGTCGCGTCCGAAGCGGCTCGACACGAGTCCTCCGGCGTCGCCATCGACACGGGCGTGGCCGAGGGTGAGCCGGTCGGCGCGTTGATCGAAACCTGCCGCGCGGGCGGGTACGACCTCCTCGTGCTCGGCAACCGCGGGCATGACCGGCATGACGAGGTTCCTGCGCTTGGGATCGGTACCCAACAAGGTGACCCATCATCTGCCGTGCAGCGTGCTCATCGTGAAGACCACGTAGCCGGAAGCCCACTGCTCCTTGCTACGACGCTTCTGCCTCGCCGCGGTCGTGCTCGCGGTCGTGCTCGGTACGAGCGCGTGCCGTGTGCAGACGGACATCGGGGTGACCGTCAAGGAGAACGGGAGCGGGACGGTGTCGGTCGCGGTCGGCTTCGACGACGACGCGCTGCGTCGCACGCCGAGTCTTCTGCAGTCGTTGCGTACCGACGACTTGAAGGCCGTCGGATGGACCGTCACTCGGACCGGCCAAGGCGGCGGACAAGCTGACCCACGTCGAAGTGAGCAAGAACTTCGCCAATCCGGACGAGGCGTCGAAGATCTTCACCGAACTGTCCGGCAACAATGGACCGTTCCGCGACTTCGCCATCACACGCACACGGTCGTTCGCGCACACGAAGTTCACCTTCACCGGGACCGTCGACTTCACCGGTGGGCTCGAGTCGTTCAGCGACAGCGACCTCGCCGCGCAACTCGACGGCAAGCCGCTGGGCGATGACCTCCAGGCGATCGAGCAGCGGATCGGCGAACCGCTCGACGACGTCTTCCAGTTCCGGATCTCGGTCCACCTGCCGGGCGAGGTGAGGTCGAACGCGCCCGTTCAGCTCGCCGGCAACGCGGTCTGGCAACCACGGCTCTCACAGGCCGGACCGATGCAGCTGAGGGCGTCGTCCACCAGCACCCGCTGGCAGACCCTCGTCCCCACGATCATCGCCATCGCCGCCGGCGTCGCCCTGCTGCTGGTGCTCGTCCTGCGAGCCGTCTCGGCGTTGTGCAGACGTCCCGAACCGGCTGACGGTCGACGCCGGGTACGCGAGTGACTGTGTGGGTCGGGAACCGCCGGTCCGGGAAGCGCCAGCGTCGGGCCGGCTGTCATGCGGAGGCAGGAGCGAAGCGACGCCCGGAGCATGCGAGGTCGATGCGCCGGTCCGGGAAGCGCCAGCGTCGGGCCGGCTGTCATGCGGAGGCAGGAGCGAAGCGACGCCCGGATCCTGCGAGCGACTGCGAGGGTCTGCGAACCGCCGGTCCGGGAAGCGCCAGCGTCGGGCCGGCTGTCATGCGGAGGCAGGAGCGAAGCGACGCCCGGAGCATGCGAAGTCACTGTCACACCCCGTCGAGATGATGGGGACATGGCGAAGCAACGGGTGGAGTTCCGATGTGAGGAGTGCGGGGCCAGTGCGCCGCGGTGGTCCGGGCGATGTCCGGCGTGCGACAGCTGGAACACCATGGTCGAGACGCCGGTCCTGTCGCTCGCGCGGTCGATCCGGTCGGCGGTCGCCTTCGAACGGGCGACACCGATCGGCGACGTCGAGCTCGCCTCGGCTCGCGTCGATGCCCACCGGCATCTCCGAGCTCGATCGCGTTCTCGGCGGCGGCTTCGTTCCCGGATCTGTCACCTTGATCGGCGGCGAACCCGGCGTCGGCAAGTCGACCTTGCTCACGCAGGTCGCCGCGTCGATGGCGTTCGCCGGCCACGACGTCCTGTATGTGTCAGCCGAGGAGTCGCGGCAGCAAGTCCGTCTGCGCGCCGATCGTCTCGGAGCGCTCGCCCCGAAGCTCTGGCTCGCGTCCGAATCCGAGCTCGAACACGTGCTCGCCCAAGCCGACGCGGTGCAGCCGAGCCTCGTCGTCATCGACTCGATCCAGACCGTGCACGATCCGGCTCTCGGTTCGGCTCCGGGATCGACAGTGCAAGTGCGCGAGTGCGCGCATCGGCTCGTCCGTGAGGCGAAGCAACGCAATCTCGCCGTGGTGCTCGTCGGCCACGTCACGAAGGATGGCGGCCTCGCGGGTCCACGAGTGCTCGAACACGTCGTCGACACCGTGCTGTGTTTCGACGGCGATCGCCATCACGCCTTGCGCCTGCTGCGCGCCGCGAAGCACCGGTTCGGCTCGACCGACGACCTCGGGCTCTTCGAGATGACGGAGCACGGGCTCGAGCCCGTACCCGATGCGAGCGCACTGTTCCTCGCAGACCGGCGACCGGGCGTCCCGGGCTCAGCCGTGGTGCCGACGCTCGACGGCCACCGCCCCATGCTCGTCGAGCTCCAAGCGCTCGTGGCCAAGACGAACCTGCCGCTGGCGCGGCGATCTGCGCAGGGTGTCGACGGGGGCAGGCTCGCGTTCCTCCTCGCGGTTCTCGAACGGCGTGCACAGCTCTCGCTGACCGGGTCGGACGTGTTCGCGCTCGCCGTCGGCGGGGTGCGAGTGGTCGAACCCGGCGCGGATCTCGCGCTCGCACTCGCGGTCGCGTCGTCACTCTCCGACACGTCGTTGCCCCCCGACCTCGTCGCGTGCGCCGAGATCGGGCTCGGAGGCGAGCTGCGCCAAGTGGGCCAGACGCCGCGCCGTTTGGCCGAAGCGGGCCGGCTCGGTTTCGCACGCGCGTTGCTGCCGCATTCCGCGCCCGATCCGCCCGCTGGATTGCGGCCTCTCCGCGCTGCGACCGTCGCAGACGCACTCGATCTCGTCGGCATCGTCGACCGAGCCGCATGAACACCGCCACGTACACTGGCCCCGGTCATGACCAAGCCAGGGGGAACCCGACGGTCCGTGGTGCCCGACTCACTTCTTGGGGTCGGGGGATACCACCACGCCGTCGCTCCGCGCCGAAGCATCGCGCTGCTCGACGCACTGGCGGCGGTCGCGCCGGGCCGTCCGCTGCGAGAGGGACTCGACCGCATCCTGCAAGCGGGCATGGGCGCGCTCATCGTGGTCGGCGATGGGCCCGAAGTGCTCAACATCTGCTCCGGTGGCTTCTTGCTCGATGCGGCGTTCAGTCCGCAGCGATTGTCCGAGCTGGCGAAGATGGACGGCGCGATCATCCTCGCCGGCGACGCCAGCCGGATCGCGCGTGCGCAACGTGCACCTCGTCCCCAATCCGAACGTGCCGACCTCCGAAACCGGCACGCGGCATCGCACCGCCGAGCGCGTGGCGCGCTCGATCGATGTCCCGGTGATCTCCGTGTCCGAAGACATGCAGGTGATCGCGGTGTACGTCGACGACGCGAAGTACCCGCTCGAGCCGATCCCGCGACTCCTCAACAAGGCGAACCAGGCGCTGTCGACACTCGAGCGCTACAAGAGCCGTCTCGACGGCGTGTCGGGTGCGTTGTCCGCACTCGAGGTCGAGGATCTCGTGACCGTGCGCGACGTCGTCACCGTGTTGCAGCGCACCGAGATGGTGCGCCGCATCGCAGAGGAGATCGAGGGCCACATCGTCGAGCTGGGCGTCGACGGCCGCCTCGTGCGTCTGCAGCTCGAAGAGCTCATGGGCGGAGTCGACGACGATCGCCGGCTCGTGATCCAGGACTACTTCCACGAAGAGGAGACGTGGCGCGTCGGCGACGCGCTCGAAGCACTTGCAGAACTGGACACGGACGACCTGCTCGACCTCAAGATCGTCGCGGGCATGTTGCACCTGACCGGTGGCGTCGACCTCGACTTGAGCTTGCAGCCGCGTGGGCATCGTCTGCTCTGGAAGATCCCGCGCCTGCCCGACACGGTGATCGACAAGATCGTCGACCGGTTCGGCAACCTGCAGAAGATCATGCGCGCAACCATCGACGACCTCGACGACGTCGAAGGTGTCGGCGAGGCGCGCGCCCGAGCCATCAAGGAAGGTCTTGCTCGGCTCGCCGAGACGAGCATCCTCGATCGCTACAACTGACGACGGTGTTGGCTGTACAAGTGCTGACCGACGATGTGCTCGTCCGCATCGAACGGTGCTCGGCTGCTTTCCATGTGCGGCGGCTCGAGTTGCTGCGCGATCTGTCCGGCAACCCCTTCGACGTTCAGGTGCGGCGCTTCGGAACCGGGGTCGCTGCGACCGTGGCGGCCCGACTCCCTGACCTCGACTGGATGCAACACGTCATGGGGCTCGCGCCCGGCGACGCAGCACTCGTACCGGACATCGCGGCCTGGTATCGCCAGCTCGGCGTTCGGCCGCGCTTCGAGATCGCGCCTGCCGACGACTTCCTCCCGCTCGCGGCGGCGTTGGCCAGCGCGGGGGCGCGCCAGACGGGTTTCATCGACGCGCTCTGGGCGCGCGCCGCGGTGCCCGTCGAAGCCGCGCCATCCGAGGTCGACGTCTGCGTCGTCGAACCGGGTTCGGCAGACGCCGCCCAGTTCGCCCGCGTGCTGCTCGGTGGTCACGGCGTGCCCGACGACGCATCCTCTGAGCATTGGACCGCCGTCGCCCGGTGGTCCGACCAACCCGGGTGGACGTGCTACCTCGCGTCGGTCGACGGCGAGGCCCTGGGTGCTGCCGCGCTCGCGGTAGCCGACGACGTCGGTTACCTCGCCAGCGCCTCGACGCTGCCGGCCGGCCGGCGTCGCGGCTGCCAGCACGCGTTGATCCACCGCCGTCTCGACGACGCGGTCGCGGCAGGCTGCGACCTCGCGGTGTCGCTGGCCACGCCGGGAACGACCAGCCACCGCAACCTCGAGCGGGCCGGCCTCGGCGTCGCGCACACCAACGTGCTCTGGACGGTGGTCGACACATGAACGAGCGCAGCGAGCTCATGGTGGCCGTCGAGAAATGAGCGAACGCATCCAACGACTGGTGTTCGGCGAAGTCGCCGAGGACTACGAGCGCCATCGACCCGACTATCCCGAGGCGCTCATCGACGAGCTCGTGATGATCGCAGGCGTCAGGCCGGGCGATCCCGCGCTGGAGATCGGCGCTGGCACCGGCAAGGCGACACGCCGTCTGCTCTGGCGCGGGCTCGACGTCACCGCGCTCGAGCCCGACCCGGCGATGGCCGCCGTCGCCAGGCGCCACGCGCCCGGAGCCACGTTCGTGACGTCCGGCTTCGAGGACTGGCCCTTGGTGCCCGATCACTTCGCGGTCGTCGTCGCCGCGCAGTCGTGGCACTGGGTCGACGACAAGATCGGCCCTCGCAAGGCGGCCGAGGCTCTCCGTGAGGGCGGCTGGATCACGCTGATGTGGAACCGGCCCGACCTCGACCGCTGCGCGTGGCACGACGATCTGCAACCGATCTACAAGCGGATCGCGCCAGGCATGGAGCACCACGTCAGGAAGTCGTTCTCGAGCGCGCTGCCCTCGGCCGTCGAGCATCTGCAGCGCGACGGCTGGTTCGGAGCCACCGGTTCAGCGGCTGGTGCCTTGGATCGCTCGCTACACGTCCGAGGAGTACATCGCGTTCCTCAACACGCACTCGGACAAGCGCATGCTTCCTGACGACCAACGGGCTGCGCTGTTCGACGCCATCCGCGCATCGCTCGACGACGCGGGCGGCGTGATCGAGCACCCGTACGTAGCGGAGTTGGTGGCCGCGCCGCGTCTCGACCGTTAGAACGTTGTCGTGCGCACAACCCTCGCCAACGGCACCCCTGTCGAAGTCGCCCGTCCTGACAGCGACCGACCGAGTCGCGGTCTCGTCGTGATCCCGGACATCGGTGGGCTCCGCCCGCTCTTCGACGACCTCGTCGCGAAGCTCGCCACCGAGAACGGCTGGGCGGTCGCCGCCATCGAACCGTTTCCGGGTCGGACAGAAATGACGATCGAGGAACGCATGAGCGCGATGGCGGCGCTCGACGACCGTCGTCAACTTGCGGACATCGTCGCGGCCGCCGATCTCCTCGATGTCGAGCCCGTCGGCGTCATCGGGTTCTGCATGGGTGGGATGTACACGATGAAGGCGGCGTCGACCGGCCGCTTCGACCGTGCCGGCGCCTTCTACGGGATGATCCGCGTCCCGGACACGTGGCGCGGGCCCGGTCAGCGCGACGCGCTCGACATGCTCCGCGATGCAGGGACAGCAGAACGCGTGCTGGCCGTCATCGGCACCGCGGACCCGTACACGCCGGCGGCCGATGTCGACGCGCTCGAAGCGGCCGGAGCGACGATCGCACGCTACGAAGGCGCAGAGCACGGCTTCGTGCACGACGCATCGCGTCCCGGGCATCGGCCGGACGACGCCGCCGACGCGTGGCGCCGCGTCATCGACTGGTTGTCGGTCGCGGCGGGGAACTAGCGCGCTCGCAGCGTGAGTTGCGGACGGTTCGTGATGCGGTAGCGGCGATCGGACTGCTCGATCCACCCCAGGCGCACGAACGCGGCGATGGCTTTGTTGACTCGCTCACGTGACGCGCCCACCATCCCGGCGAGCTCCTCCTGCGTCACGGGAAGCACGAACTCGTCCTCTTCACCCGCAACCTCGAGCAACCGCTTGGCGGTTCGGCCCGTGACGTCGAGGAACACCGAGTCGGCGAGCGCGGCGTCCATGGCGCGGATGCGGCCCGAAAGCATGGCCACCACGCTCCACAGCAACGTCGGTCGCGCCTCGTAGACCTCCTGGACGGGCGCGTACGGGATGGCGATCACATCGGACGGCTCGAGCGCTCGTGCTGCGGTCGAGCGTCCCAATCCGTCGAACAGTGGCATCTCGCCGAAGACATCGCCTGCTTCCATCAGGGCGACGAGGGACTCCCGTCCGTCGGTCGACTTGTTGGCCAAGGCGATGCGCCCGGACAGCACGACGAACAGCTCGTTGGGCTCGTCGTCCTCGTGGAACAAGACGTCGCCGCGACGCAGTTCGCGCTGCTCAGCGGCGTCGGCGATGCGGGCCAACTCCACCCGCTCGAGCTCCGCGAAGAGATCGACGCGGGTCAGGAGGTCGGCGTCGGTCATCCGCCGCAATGTAGATGCCCGCAGGCCGTCACGTCGTCACGGGGGTTGTGCGGTCAACAGGCCTTTCCTACCCTGTGGGTCCGGCCCGCCTGTCCACTGCGATCCCTGGAGCGAGATGACGACGTTCGACGTCGGCGACAAAGTCGTCTATCCGCACCACGGTGCTGCGGTCATCGAGAAGCGAGAGAAGCGGCCGTCGCCCTCGGGCGAGCAACGTGAGTATCTGGTGCTCCGATTGGCCTACGGCGACTTGACGTTGATGGTCCCCGCGGACAACACCGACTCCGTCGGATTGCGTGAGGTGATCAACGACGAAGAGGTCGAGGAAGTCTTCGCGGTCCTTCGCAAGAAGGAAGCGCGCATGCCGACCAACTGGTCTCGACGATTCAAGAACCATGTGGAGAAGCTGAAGTCCGGCGACGTCTACCAGGTCGCCGAAGTTGTACGAAACCTGTCGTTGCGCGAGAACGAGAAGGGTCTGTCCGCGGGCGAGAAGCGGATGCTGGCCAAGGCCAGGCAGATCCTCGTCTCCGAGCTCACGTTCGCGATCAACGTGAACCAGGAAGAGGCCGAGAAGAAGCTCGACGAAGCGCTCCGATGATCGAACGCGGAGCCTGATCTGACGGTCTGGACGATCGTCGTCGCTGCCGGGTCGGGTGAGCGTTTCGGTCAGCGCAAGCAATACGAGTCGTTGGGGGAGCGGCGCGTTCTCGACTGGTCGCTCGTGACGGCGGCAGAGATGACCGCCGGGGTCGTCGTCGTCGTGCCGCCGGACCTCGCGCACCGGGCGGAGCCGCTCGCCGACGCGACGGTCGCCGGGGGCTCGACGAGATCGGCCTCGGTACGGGCGGGGCTGGCAGCGGTGCCGGCAACCGCGACCCACGTACTCGTCCACGATGCGGCGCGTCCCGGTGCCGTTGGCGGACGTGTGGCAGCGGGTACTGGCCGCGCTGGCCGACGGCGCCGAAGTCGTGGTCCCGGTCGTGGCGGTCACCGACACGCTGCGCGAGCGAGAGGGCCGCACGGTCGACCGTTCGCGATTCGTCGCTGTGCAGACTCCGCAAGGGTTTCGCGTCGACGTGTTGCAGCGGGCTCACGAAGAGAAGGCGGATGCGACCGACGATGCGACACTGGCTGAGGCAACCGGCGCGAAGGTGAGCACCGTGGACGGGGATCCCCGCAACCTCAAGATCACCGAGCCGTGGCACCTCGCGCTGGCGGAGCTGTTGATGCCGTGATGCGCGTAGGACTCGGTATCGACGTGCACGCGTTCGCGCCCGACGACGAGCCGCGAACGCTCGTCCTGGGCGGGGTCGTGTTCGAGAGCGCACGTGGCCTGCGCGGTCACAGCGATGCCGACGTGGTCGCGCACGCGTGTTGCGACGCCCTGCTGGGCGCCGCGGGTCTCGAGGACATCGGTCACCACTTCCCCGACACCGACGAGCGTTGGCGCGGCGCGGACAGCATCACGTTGCTCGAGGAGGTTGCGGCCATGGTGCGCCGCGCCGGGTGGGAGCCGGTCAACATCGATTGCTCGGTGGTGTGCGAGACGCCGAAGCTGGCGCCGCAGCGAGCGGCGATGTGCGAGCGCCTGTCGGAAGCCGTCGGCACGGACGTGAGCGTGAAGGCGACGCGGCCCGAACATCTCGGCGCCCTCGGACGAGAGGAGGGGATCGCATGCCTCGCGGTGGCGCTCGTCGACCGTCCATAGGGCGCCCGAAGTCACCCGCCCGCCGTTCTGGCCTTCGGAACGGCCCGCAGCGGGCTGAGTCGAGCACAGAGCACGAGGGACGAGCGGCGCGGGCTGGGAGGTGACCAGGTCGAGGGCCGCCAGGCGGTCCGCGAGTTGCTGCTCGCGGGCCGCCGACGAGTGCGGGAGCTGTGGATCGTGTCCGGCGAGCGGTCGCAGCGCGGGCCCTTGCACGATGTGGCGGACCTCGCGCAGGAGCTCCGCGTCCCGATCAAGTACGTGTCGCAAGGCAAGCTCGACGCTGCCGCTCGCACTGAAGCGCCGCAAGGAGTGCTCGCACGATGCGCGCCGTTGCCCGAGGCCGATCTCGACGAGCTTGCCGCGCCCGTCAACGGCGAACCGCCGTTCCTGATCGCTCTCGACGGTGTCACCGACCCAGGCAACTTCGGCGCGCTGTTGCGCGCCGCGGAGTGTTGCGGCGCGACCGGCGTGGTCGTCCCGCGGCACCGGTCCGTGCACGTCACCCCGACGGTGGCGAAGGCCGCTGCAGGCGCCATCGAACACCTGCCGATCGCGGTGGTGGGCGGATTGCCGGCCGCGCTCGATCGGCTCGCGAAGCTCGGAGTGTGGACCGTCGGCCTCGACAGCGGCGGGTCCGAGCGCATCGACCAACTCGGCATCGCGGACCAGCCCGTCGCTCTCGTGCTCGGTGCCGAAGGGCGAGGCCTGTCACCGCTCGTGCGCCGGCGATGCGAGGTGGTCGTGGCCATCCCGTTGCGCGGTCGACTCGGATCGCTCAACGTCGCCGCGGCCGGCGCGATCGCCTGTTACGAGGTGGCTCGCCGTCGGCTCGACGCGCGCGCCGACGCCGTGATCCGGCTGGGCCGTCGCATCTCGCCTGATGAGCCGGAGAGGTGCGGCCGACGGACCGACCCGCCCCACCACGGGCGAGGGTCGTCAGTCGGGGTCGACGTCGACGCGTCTGCCAGCGAGGGATTGCCGGAGATCGTTGAGCGTTGCCAGCGTGGTGTCGGAGCGGTCGGGGTGCGCAGCGGCGAGAGCGAGGACGAGTGCTTCGACGAGCACGATGGTGGGGCCATGGGTGGCGAACAGACTTGGTGCCCCGCGTCCGGCGTTGAGCCGCGCGGCCACTGGGGTCGTCAGTCGTCGGTCGAGCGTGTCGGTGACGAGCACGACCTGCGCGCCGACATCGGACGCGTGCTGCAGAAGGACGCGCACGTACGGATGGACGCGACCGTAGGCGAGCACGACGACGGCGTGATCGGCGCGTAGGGAGAGCAGTTCGTCGGCGTGGTCGGTGCCGGAGTGCGTCAGGGCACCGGACGACGTGCCGAGGCGTCGGCACAAGAATGCCGGCGTAGCTCGCCAGGTGCGCGGAGGGACCGGTGCCGCACCACCAGACGTGCGCGGCGCGAGACAGGACGCTGGCTGCCGTGTCGAAGTCGGCGGCGGTGACGCGGCGCAGCAGCGTGTCGAGCGCTTCGAGGTGGCGTTCGACTGCGCTGGCCAACACGTCGTGAGCGCTGTCGCTGTCGCTGATGGTGGCCTGGAGCCGCGTCGCGAGGTCGGTCTCGACGTTGTCGTCCGTGAGGGCGCGGCGAAGGTCTCGGAGAGAGGCGTAGCCGAGCGTCTTGGCGGTGCGCACCACCGTCGCGTCACTCGTGCCAACCGCGGCGGCGATCTCCTGGGCCGACATCGGTGCCGCCTTCGAGCCGGCCTGCACGAGGTAGTCCGCGACGCGGCGCTCAGCGGGTCGGGTGACGCGGTCTAGACGGGACGCTGGGCCTTCTGTAGTGTTCTCGTCATGCAGTTTCGCCACGGTAGCAAATACTACATCGGTCCGCAGGAGGGGCGTGCATGACCCACGACATCTTCTTGGTCGCCGCGTCGTTCCTGGCCTGCGCCGTGGAGATGGTCGAGGCCCTCACGATCGTGCTCGCGGTCGGCGTCACCCGAGGCTGGCGCTCCGCGCTGCTCGGCACCGGCGCCGCGCTCGGAGCGCTCACGGTGGTGGTCGCGGCGCTCGGGCCGGCGCTCGCCGTTCTACCGATCGACAGCCTTCGGCTCTTCGTCGGCGCGATCTTGCTCATCTTCGGATTGCAGTGGCTCCGCAAGGCGATCCTGCGCGCGAGCGGCTTCAAGGCGCTGCATGACGAAGACGCCATCTTCGCGGAGGAGCAACGCGCCGCCCGTGCCGCCACACGCGACAGTTCGGGCATCGATTGGTACACGTTCACGGTGTCCTTCAAAGGCGTGTTTCTCGAAGGGCTCGAGGTCGCGTTCATCGTCGTCACATTCGGAGGGGCGCAACACAACGTCGCCCTTGCCGCCGTGGGCGCCGTCGCCGCCGCGATCGTGGTCCTCATCGTCGGGCTCGCGGTGCACCGCCCGTTGAGTCAGGTGCCCGAGAACACGATGAAGTACGCGGTCGGCGTGATGCTCACCACCTTCGGGATCTTCTGGGCAGGCGAAGGCGCCGGCGTCGAGTGGCCGGCGAGCGACGCCTCCCTCATCGGACTGCTCGTCTTCGTTCTCGCGACCAGCGCGTTGCTCGGGGCGATGCTGAAGCGCCGGCACGCGCACCTCGAGTTGATCGGTGCGCCCGCATGACGCACCTCCGCACCTTCGGCCGATTTTGGTACGACTTCGTCATCGGCGACGACTGGCGCCTGGCTCTCGGCGTCACCGTCTCGATCGCCGTCGTGTTCACCCTCACCCACGCCGGCATGAATGCGTGGTGGTTGCTGCCGCTGGCGGTCGCTGCCCTGCTCGCAGTGTCGTTGGACAACGCCACTCGACCGCGACGACGATGAGCGCGCCGGTCGTACGCGTCCTCGTGCCCGTCGGGATGCTCGGTGGCGGGTTCCCCGCGCACACCGTCGCACGCGGGATCGCGCTCGGCGCTGACGTCATCGCCGTCGACGGCGGTTCCACCGACTCGGGGCCCTACTACTTGGGAACCGGCACGCCCAAGACGACCGACGAAGCGGTCGAACACGATCTCCACCGCGCTGCTCACTGGCAGCCGCGCCGCGAACATCCCGGTCATCGTCGGGTCGTGCGGTACGAGCGGTACCGATGACGGCGTCGATTGGGTCGCGTCCATCGTCGAGCACATTGCCCACCAAGAGGGGCTGCACCTTCGAGTCGCCCGTCTGTACAGCGAACAAGATCGCGACGAGGTCCTGGCCAAGCTCGCCGCACGCCGGATCGCTCCGCTCGAGCCTGCAGGGGAACTCGACGCGTCGACAGTGCGGCGGTGTGAGCGCATTGTCGGGTTGATGGGCCACGAACCCATCGCGGAGGCGATCGAGCGGGGCGCAGACGTGATCTTGACGGGACGGGCCACCGACACCGCCCTGATCGCAGCCCTACCTCTCCTCCGCGGCTGTCCTGCCGGTCCGACATGGCATGCGGCGAAGACCGCCGAGTGCGGAGGCTTCTGCACCACCAACCCACGTTCTGGAGGTGTGCTCGTCAGCATCGACAGCACCGGCTTCACCGTCGAACCGCTCGACCCAGTCACCGCTTGTACGCCCACCTCGGTCGCGGCGCACATGCTCTACGAGAACGCCGACCCGTTCCGCATCCGCGAACCAACGGGCACGCTCGACACCTCGCCGCGCGACCTACACCGCGATCGATCACCGGACCGTGCGGGTCGAAGGATCGATCTTCGAACCGGACACGCGCACCATGAAGCTCGAAGGTGCCGCCCTCGCCGGTTACCAGACCATCGCCATCGCCGGGATCCGCGACCCCGACATCCTCGCCGCCATCGACACATGGCTCGACACCCTGAGCGCCTTCCTCATCGGCGGCATCGGCAACGTGCTCGGCCTTTCATCGGACCAGTACACGCTCGAGTTGCGCTGCTACGGCCACAACGCCGTTCTCGGCCGGCTCGAACCCGAGACCGGTCCACCACACGAGGTTGGCGTCGTGTTGATCATCACGGCCGCCGACCAGGACCTCGCCAACAAGATCGCCAAGTACGCGAATCCCTACCTGCTCCACATGCCGCTGCCGACAATGGACCACCTCCCGACCTTCGCGTTCATGTCGTCGCCCGCAGAGACGCCGAAAGGCCCGATCTACGAATTCGTGCTGCAACACGCGATGGAGCTCGATGCGCCGAACGACATGGTTCGCCTCGCGATGAGCTCGACATGAGCATCACGCCGGCGCACACAATCGGCGAGGTCGCCACGCTGGTGCGATCGAAGAACGCGGGGCCGTTCTGGTTGACGCTCGACATCTTCTGCGGCACCGACGAGTCGTACAGCGCTGTCGCCGCGCCGGAGGTCGTCACCCCACAGCGCATCGCCGATGTGTACGACACCGACGCGGCTTCGGTCCGCATCTTCCGGCTGCCGGAACTGCGAGTCGTCAAGGTCTCGTTCCCACGTCCGATCAAGCAGGGCGCAGTCGCCGACCGCGACATGCACGCCGGCCAACAACACATCCCCCTCGCACTGCTCCCGTGCCCCGCGACGTGAACGACCGTGCGCTGTCCCGGTGCCGGGGCGGTCAGGCGCCGGCGATCACCAGGACGTAGTCAGTGGCGAAGCCAGCCACGAGTCCGGCGAAGATGCCCCACATCAACACCTCGGGATAGCCGAGCCGCTGTGCTGCCTTCAGCAACTGGACGATGACATACAGGATCGAACCAGCGGCGAGGGCGAGGAACCCGACGAAGAGTGCCTCGTTGACGAACCAGTTGCCGACGACGGTGCCGAGGAATGTCGGGCCGCCACCGATGAGACCCATCGCCAACAGGAACGCCCAACTGGGACGGACGTCCTCGGAAGCGAACGGAGCGACGATGCCAAAGCCTTCGGTTGCGTTGTGCAACGCGAAGCCGATGATGAGCACACCGGCGAGGCTGATCTCGTCGCTCGCTGCCGCTTGTCCGATCGCGAGGCCTTCGGAGAAGTTGTGCAGGCCGATCCCGAGCGCGATGAAGAACGCGAGTCGATGCGCCGGCGTCCATGTGGTGGGAATGACCGATCGTCGGAGTTCGGTGGTGGCGGCGGCACCAGGGCCGGATCTCGTGCGCTTGCCGAGCCATCGGTCGTAGTACACGAGGCTGAGCAGGCCGACTCCGACGCCGCCGGCGAACACGGCCGCCATTCCGACGAACCGGGCCCAGCTGCCGGTGCCGTCGTCCGCGGCGGTCAGTGCCGCCTCGACCGGCTCATTGGCGTGGGCCAGCACGTCGAACAGCAGGAACACGAGGATGCCGATCGCACCGGCGTTCAGCACGGCGCGGGTCCACGGCATGGGCCGGCGAATGCGTCCGACCGGCAGGCCGAGAAAGATGGTGAGACCAGCGATGGCCCCCAGGAGCAGCAATTCCGTCGTCGACATGACCGTCTCGTTCGGTGAACCCAACGCCTATCTATTAGGTGACCCTAACACCCTGTCGAACTCGTGGCACAGCACCCCGGGCTCGGTGTGCGTCCGGCACACGTTCGCCGTTTACCGCGGGCTGGGCACAGCCGAGTCCACCGCGAACTTCAGCGTCCCTAGGGTGGGCCCGTGCTCGACCGTCGGGCCTTTCTCGGGGTCGTCGCTGGAGCTGCGGCCGGCGTGGTCGCGGCCTGTTCGTCGAGTCGCGCTCGATCCGCGCCGACCCCGTCGACCGTGGCTGGTTCCGGGTCCTCGTCGAGCCCGTCGGCGCCGACGAGCCCGGGTGCTTCCTCGAGCGCCTCCAGCGCGCCGAGCTTCGTGAGTGCAGGCCCGCGTGACCGCCAACAGGTTGCGCTCACCTTCCACGTGAGTGGTGACGCATCGTTGGCGGCGAGTCTCCTCGACCTCCTTCGCGACAACCATGTCCCCATCACGGCGTTCATGGTCGGCAACTGGCTCGACGCCAATCGAGACCTCGGTGTGCGGTTCCTCGACGAGGGCCACGAGGTTGCCAACCACACGTACACCCATCCGACGTTCCCGTCGCTCGACCAGGCGGCCATGACGTCCGAGGTCGTTCGATGTCGCGACGCCATCACACGGCTCACGGGTGGCGGTGGCCGGTTCTTTCGTCCATCCGGCACGGCCAACGGCACCGACCCGCCGGCCGCGGTCGTCATCGATGTCGCGCGCGCCTCCGACTATCAGACGGTGGTCGGGTACGACGTCGATCCGGCGGACTACCAGGATCCCGGCGCGACAGCCGTGAGCCAGCGCACGCTCGCGTCCTTGCAGCCAGGGTCGATCGTGAGCCTGCACTTCGGCCACCGCGGAACCATCGACGCGCTGCCGTCGATTCTGAGCGGTCTCCGATCGCGCGGCCTTGCTCCGGTCACGATGAGTGCACTGCTGGCGTAACCGACACCCTCACCGGCACCAGTAGCCGGAAGCGCGGACCGGGTCCGGGTGCGGCCAGCGTGAGCCGAGCGCCTTCGGCATCCGCGAGGCTGCGGGCGAGCGCGAGCCCGATCCCGTGGCCGGATCCGGCTCCCCGCGCGAAGACGCGGTCCGGATCACCGGAGACACCGAGGCCTTCGTCCGAGACTTCGAGGACCGCACCGCCGGGGGTTCGTGACGCGCTGATCTTCACCGTGCCCCGACCGTGGTCGCGCGCGTTGGCCAACAGGACATCGAGGATGTGGCGAACTGCAGACGTCGCGATCAGCGCGGCCGGCAGGTCCGGTTCGACATCCACCCGCAAGGGGCGCCCTCGCTCCGCGAACTCGCCGTTCCAGGACCGCGCCACACTCTCGACGATCGGCGCCAAGTCGATTGGCTCGACTGCCGGTCGTTCCGCTCGTGCCAACTTCAACAACTCGTTGATCGTCGCCTCGAGCCGATCGACGGAGTCGAGGGCTTCGCCGACGACGACATCGGGCGCGGTCGTTCCCGATGCCGCGTTCTCCAGCGTGAGACGAAGACCGGTCAAGGGCGTGAGGAGTTGGTGCGACACGTCGGACGAGAACGTTCGCTCGCGCGCAACGAGCTTGCGTAGGCGGTCAGCCGTAGCGGACAACGCAGCGCCGGCCGTGTCGAGCTCCTGGACACCCGAAGGGGTCGTCTCGACGACGAAGTCGCCGTCGCCCAGCCGGCGGACCGCGTTCGTCAGGTCACCGACGGGACGCGCCAACCTCGACGCCTGTCGCCGCGCGACCAGCGCGGTGGCGCCGATGACGAGCAGACCGAGCAGGCTCATGAGCAACCACAGCTCGTGGACCCGATGCTCGAACTTCGATTCGGGCAACCCGGCGCGGATGGCTCCGAACGTCTGCTCGTTGCTGGTCAACGGCCAACCCACCGCGATGGTGGATGCGTCGCTGTACTCCGCCAGCCGTCCCTGCAACGCAGCCGAAGTCGCCCGGTCCGCGTGATCCGGTCCGGTTCCTGCGACGCGTGTGCCGTCCGGTCCGAACACGCCGACCGTCACCCCCGACGCACCTGGCCGTGGGAGCTCGATGTTGTCGCCGTTGCCGAGCGACGGAACCTCCAGCGCGGCCCGAGCTGCTTCGCGCTGCAGCATGGCCAGCGCGTCGTCGTGTTCGATGCGGCGGATCGTCCACGCAAGAGGCACACCGAAAGCAACGACGGCGAGCGCCGCCATCCCCACGATGGCGAACAGGATGCGGCGTCTCACCGCCCCTCGAACCGGTAACCCACACCCCGCAGCGTTGCGATGCGACTCGCTTCGTCGTTGCGCTCACCGAGTTTGCGTCGCAGGGCCGCCATGTGGATGTCCAACGTCTTGGTCGACCCCCACCAGTGTTGGTCCCACACGTCGGACATGATCTGCTCCCGCCGCACGACTTGACCTGGCGCGTTGACGAGATATGCGAGCAGATCGAACTCCTTGGGACGAAGGTCGAGCTCCTCCTCACCGACCCACGCGCGGCGCGCGCCGACGTCAACGGTCACGTCGCCCGCCGTCAGCGTCGTCGACGTCGGGCCGTGATTGCTGTTCGTCGCACGCCGTAGATGGGCGCGCAACCGCGCGAGCAGCTCGGCCAGACGAAACGGCTTGGTGATGTAGTCGTCCGCGCCGGCATCCAGCCCGACGACGACTTCGATCTCCGCTGCTCGTGCAGAGAGCATGACGACCGTGGAGTCGGCGGCGCGATCCCGCAGCAGGCCGCACAACTCGATGCCGTCGATGTCAGGCAGTCCGAGGTCCAGCAGGATGAGGTCGAACTCAGAGCAGTCGAGGGCGCTCATGGCGGACCCGCCGCTCGCGACGCGCTCGGCCTCCCATCCCTCCGCCGAGAGCGCTCGCACCAGATTGACGCCAATGACGTCGTCGTCTTCGACGACGAGGATGCGGGCGACCACGGTCGAAGGGTAGGACACACGCGGAGGCACCTTCCCTCGCGTCGCGCGGTCGCTCAGCCGTTTACCGTTCGTGTACCGAGGCGAGACGGTCCGCGAACCGTGGCCGCCATACCGTGCGGCGCCGGACCACGAGAACAGGCTTCAGCGGGTGATCTCCTATTTCCAAGCGGTCGTGATCGGCCTGCTCCAGGGCGTGACGGAGCTCATGCCGATCTCGAGCCTCGGCCACTCGGTGCTGCTACCCGAGTGGTTCGGCTGGGACGGCATCGTCAGCGCCCAGTCGGCCGACGAGTCCTTCTATCTCGCGTTTCTCGTCGCGCTTGCACGTGGCGACGGCCCTCGCATTGCTGGTGCACTACCGCGAGACGTGGCTTCGCATCGCCACCGGATTCCTTGCGACACTGCGCACCCGGCACATCGAGACGCCAGACGAACGGCTGGCCTGGTTGCTGATCGTCGGCACGATCCCCGTCGGCATCACGGGCCTGGTGCTGGAACACGCGTTGCGCACGGTGTTCGCGAAGCCGAGCGCGGCCGCAGTCTTCCTCATGCTCAACGGCGTCATCCTTCTGATCGGCGAACGGCTGCGCAGGCGCGTCGCCGTACCGGCAACTGCAGGTGACGACCACGCCGAGCCCGGCCGCCAGCTTGCGACCCTGCGATTGCCGGAAGCGGGCATCATCGGCCTGGCGCAGACCGTGTCACTGTTCGCCGGCATCAGCCGCTCAGGCGTGACGATGGTGGGCGGGCTGGTGCGCGGCCTGAATCACGAGGACGCCGCCCGGTTCGCTTTCCTGCTGGCGACACCGGTGATCCTCGCCGCGGGTGTCTACAAGGTGCCCGACCTGTTCGGTCCACTCGGCGACGGCGTGCGCGGTCAAGCGCTCGTCGGCGGCATCGCGGCGTTCGGCGCGGCGTACGTCGCGGTGCGCTTCCTCGAGCGCTACTTCGAGCACCGCACCCTCACACCGTTCGCGGTGTACTCGCTCGCGTTCGGTCTCCTGTCACTGATCCACTTCGGGCTCTGAACGGGCGCCGACGCACCAAGGAGCGCGCACGCCGACAACGATCGTTCGACCTGGTCACGGCGGAGCCCGAGGTCGGAGTCGAACCGACGACCTGACGCTTACAAGGCGCCTGCTCTGACCAGCTGAGCTACTCGGGCGGGAGAGCCGAGCGTAATTGGAGCCCGGTCGACCGGAGGGTCCTTGATTCGCGTAGGTCGGCGGGGCAGCCTGACAG
Source organism: uncultured Acidimicrobiia bacterium (assembly GCA_963821725.1). Taxonomy (GTDB): domain Bacteria; phylum Actinomycetota; class Acidimicrobiia; order Acidimicrobiales; family JACDCH01; genus DATAES01. The sequence continues at coordinate 18,016 of CAWGFA010000007.1, read as the reverse complement.
GAATGGCCCTGACCGACAGAGACCGGGCGATCTTGGATTTCGAGCGCAGCTGGTGGAGCGAGCCGGGTCCGAAGGAGCTTGCGATCCGCGATCGTTTCGATCTGTCGAGCACTCGGTACTACGAGCTCTTGAACGAAATGCTCGACATGCCCGACGCGCTCGAGTACGACCCACTCGTCGTGCGTCGGCTGCGTCGGCTGCGTGACCGTCGCCGCCGCGCCCGGTTCGAGGGTCCTTCGGCGGACCGCGGGGGCGGCTCGTAGTGGCGACCCACACCCCGCGATCCTCCGCGGGCAACAACTCGAGGTCGGCGGTTCTGCGCGGCGCGTTGCTGATCGGCGTCGCGGTCATCCTCGGAGCGGTGCTGCTCGCACAGAGCTTCAAGGACGGAGGTTCACCGGTGAGCGCCGGCGGAACCACGACGTCGACGGTGAAGCGCACCGAGACGAGCACCACGCCGAGTACCGCACCCCAGCCGCACGATCCCGCCGCCGTGAAGGTGTTGGTGTTGAACGGATCGGGGAAGTCAGGCATCGCCAAGGCCGGTGCGGACCAACTCAAGGCCGCGAACTACACGACACTCGATCCGACGAACGCGACGTCGAGCACGCCGATCCCGACTTCGGTCGTGTACTTCACCGCCGGGCTACCAGGCGGACGCCGCAGGCGATCGCGGCGAAGCTCGGACTCGCCCCGTCAGCGGTGCAGGCGTTGCCGAGTCCGCCGCCTCCTGCCTTGGGCGATCCGAAGGACGCGAACATCGTCGTGTTGATCGGCGCCGACGCGCCGGTCGCGGGCGGAGCGGGCGCGGGCAGTACGACGACTGCTGCCAACTAGCGCCGCCTGATCGCGTGCGCTGAATCGCAGGGCGAGCTGGTGGCAGAGCCGGTTCCCGACTTGCTCGACGCCCTGCGGACGAAGCCGTCGCAGGCGGGCATCCTGACCGACTTCGACGGGACGCTCGCCACGATCGTCGACGAGCCCGCAGACGCGCGGCCGTTGGACGGAGTGCCCGAGCTGCTCGATCAGCTCGCCGGCCGCTACGCCGTCGTGGCGGTGCTCTCCGGACGCCCCGTGACGTTCCTCGCGCGGTGGTTGCCGTCGTCCGTCGTGCTGTCGGGCCTGTACGGGCTCGAGGTCGTTCGCGACGGGGTCGCCGTCGACAACCCGAACGCCGCACCGTGGCGCGCGATCGTCGGCGAGGTTTTCGAGGTCGCGCACATCAGCGGACCGGAACACATGCGAGTCGAGCACAAGGGCCTTTCGCTCACCCTTCACTTCCGCGGCAACCCGGAGATCGAATCAGAGGTCCACGCGTTCGCGCAGCAACTCGCCGAGCGATCGGGGTTGTCCGTGCGCACGGCTCGCATGTCCGTCGAGTTGCACCCGCCGGTGGCCGTCGACAAGGGCACCGCGCTCCGCGAGCTGACTGCAGGACTGCGAGGCGGTCTGCTTCATGGGCGACGACGTCGGCGATCTGCCGGCCTTCCGGGCGCTCGACGAGCTCGCCGCGCACGACGTCAGCTGCGTCCGAATCGGAGTTCGCAGCGAGGAAGCGCCGAGCGAACTGCTCGATGCCGTCGACGTCGTCGTCGACGGCCCCGAAGGCGTCCGCGATCTCCTCGCGCAGCTGTGACTACGAGCTGAACGCGAGCTGCTCCTCGAGCCAGTCGCGCGGTGTTCTTGCCGTGACGATGGCGTGCAGTCGGTCGTGCCGCCGCGTGCGCTCGTCCCGATCCATGCTCAGTGCTTGGTGCATCGCATCGGCCGTCGCACCGACGTCGAAGGGATTGACGCCGAGGACGCCGGCATCGCCGAGTTCCTCGTAGGCACCCGCTTCCGTCGACAGGACCACAGCGGCATCTCCGACGAGAACGGCTTCCTTGGCCACGAGGTTCAGGCCGTCGCGGACCGGATTGACGAGAACGACGTCCGCGCGTTGCAGGGACGCGATCGAGCGCGGGAAGTCGTCGCTGGCGTCGTACATGATCGGCGTCCATGTCGCGGTCGCCCACTTCGCGTTGAGTCGCTCGACCAGACCTTCGACCTCTTGCCGGTAGGCGAGGTACTCGGGCAGCCCTTCCCGCGACGGATACAGCAACGCGCCGAACACCACGTTGCCGCGCCACTCGGGGTGCAGCGTGAGCAGTTCGTCGAACGCGTGGAACCCGCGGAGGATGTTCTTGGACAGCTCGATGCGATCGACGCGCACGACCAGCCTGCGATCACCGATGGTCTCGGCGAGACGGACGCGCTCTTGCTCGCATGCGGCTGAGGTCGCGGTCGCCGCGAGATCTTCGGGATCCGACGCGAGCGGTGTGACGCCCACCCGTGGTGGCGCAGCCTCGCCCATGAACGTCCGGTGTGACGCGGTGAAGGCGTTCGCCCAGCGGTGGGTGTGAAAGGTCGCCGCCGAGTTCCCGGCGATGCCGCCGACGAGCTCGCGAGCGAACTCGGGCGGCAGCGGTCGGAGGCCGTCGGGATCGCACCATGGCGTATGGGTGAAGTGCACGGTCGTGAGATCAGGGCGAGCCGTCCGCAGGGCTGGACCCACCAGCGCGACGTGGTAGTCCTGCACGAGCACCACCGCGTCCGGTGGCGCAATCTCAGCGGTTGCGACCGCGAAGGCGTCGTTCACAGCGCGGTAGGCCTCCCACGCTTCGCGCCAGCGGCGGTCGATACGCGGGCGGCGAGGAAGGTCGTAGAGACCGTGGACGCAGAACCACAAGGTTGCGTTGCAGATGACGTCGTACGACATGCGGTACGCGGCCTCGTCGAGTTGCAGCAGCCGGACGCGCAGCCCGTCCGCTTCTGCAACCTCTCCGGCGGCGGCGGCCTCTCGGTCGCCGTCGGACAGTGGCGCGGCAAGCCAGATCGCGTCGGTGCCGGCGACCAGCGGTGCGAGTCCGGACACGAGTCCGCCCGCACCGCGTCGAGCGACGAGCCGGCCGTCCTCCTCCCGCCGAAACGACAGCGGGCCCCGGTTCGACACGATGACGACGGGCCGGTCGGGCACGAGTGAGCAAACTACTGGCATGCGAGTCGTGGCCGCCCCGGACAAGTTCCGCGGTACCGCGCCCGCGTCGGACATCGCGCTGGCGATCGGGGCCGGCGCGACATCCGCGGGCTGGGAGTGCGACGAAGTCCCTCTGGCCGACGGCGGCGAAGGCACCCTCGAGGTGCTCGGCGGCGGTAACCGCACGACGCTCGTGTCGGGACCACTCGGCGATCCGGTTCGCGGCAGCATGGCGGCTCGACGGGCGACGCGCCGTGATCGAGATGGCGCTCGCTTCCGGTCTCGAGCTCGTCGGCGGTGCGAGGGGCAACGATCCTGTGGCCGCGACGACCTACGGGACCGGGGAGCTGATCGCTACTGCTCTCGACGCGGGCGCGCGGCGGATCATCGTCGGTGTCGGGGGGTCGGCCACCACGGACGGCGGTCTCGGCGCGCTACGGGCCGTCTACCCGCTGCAGCGACTGCGCGGGCTCGACCTGCAGGTCGCATGCGACGTTCGCACCAAGTTCGTCGAGGCTGCGGATCTGTTCGCGGGTCAGAAGGGGGCGTCGGGCGCGCAGATCGCGCTCCTGCGACGCCGGCTCGAGCGGCTGGCGCAGGTGTATCTCGAGGAGCACCGTGTCGACGTGCGCGACCTCGAGCGTGCGGGTGCAGCGGGAGGCCTCGCGGGCGGGCTCGCCGCCGTCGGTGCGTCGCTGGTCGACGGCTTCGATCTCGTCGCCGACGAAGTCGGTCTCGACGACGCGCTCGAGGGTGCCGATCTCGTCGTCACCGGCGAGGGCTTCGTCGACGAGCAATCGTTCGAGGGCAAGGTGGTCGGTGGCGTCGCTGAGCGGGCCGCGGCTGCGGGAGTGCCCGTGCTCGTCGTCGCGGGCGAGGTGTACGACGACGTCGGGACGCGGGTCGAAGCGATCTCGTTGGTCGAGCGATTCGGCGAAGCACGGGCTCGGAGTGATCCAGCGGCGTGTGTCGACGAGATCGTACGAGAGCGCTTGGCGAAGGTGGGTTAGCGCGCCGCCTTCTTGCCGACGATCCAACCGACGAGCGCGATCGCCAGGATCACGATCACCGCGAGCTTCACCAGGCCGAAGAGGAACCCGACGACCGCGGAGATCAACCAGAGCGCAGCGAGCACCACCGCGACGCCCACCAGCGCCGTACCACCACAATGGCGTAGAGGGACGCTCGACGTCGGCCACGGCGTTGAAGGCTATCGCCGCGTCGATCAGGTGATCGGAGTGTGGTCCGTTGGCGTTGTCGCGGAGATCGATGCGGCTCGCGGAGATCGACTCGACGGAGGGCGGACATGGCGCTGGCCACGACTTCCAACGCCGCGTCGGGGTCAGCCGGCTCGCCGGTCTTGACGGCTTCGACCGCGGCGACGGCCTGCTCGGGCGAGCAGTCGGTCAGATGGGCCACCATGGACCTACAGTCGAAGGGCGTCCATGGCCTGTGGTGGCTGGCGCGAGATGCCTGACAAAACCTCGTCGGGTCACCGCGGCCGTCCTCGTTACGATTTTAGGCTCGTCACTATGACGTGGTCGGAGGCCGCCGCATTCGCGTTCAGGCGCTCTGAATTGTGGCTGCGTGACCATCGGCCGAATGATTTCCCAGCGCCGGACCCAATCTATGGACTGTTCGCCACCGAAGCCGTCGAGGCGTGGGTGCGTCGCCGCTATGGGCTTGTCAACCACGGTGGAGACCCCGACGATGCCGAACGCAGATTGATCGGGAAGCTCGGCCATGGGGAACGTCAAGGTCCGCTACCTCGTTGCCCGGCATCGTAGCCGCAGGCCAACCCGCTACTACTGGGTTCCAACGAAGAAGCTGCAGTCTGCTGGCTTTTGCATACGGCGTCTGCCCGACACTTTGGTGGAGGCGATCCGCCAAGCCGAACAGCACAACGCGGAACTCGATCGATGGTATCGCGGTGAGATCCGCTGTCCGGGTCTTGCTCCCGGGTCCATTGCAGCGCTGAACGATATGTTCCAGAAGGATGATGCGTTTCTGTTGCTGAAGCCGCGCACCCAGCGGGACTATCTCTACAGCATCAAACCGGGACTCGCCTGGGCAGGCCCGGAACAGGTGGCGCACATTACTCTCCGCGCGGTAAAGGCTTGGTATCGCGACCAACGAGAGACAAGCGGCGTCGCCAATGCGCGCAATTCCATCGCGGCGCTTCGGCGTCTGCTTTCGTTCGGCCGCGAGGAAGGATGGATCACAGACAATCCGGCACTCAAGTTGCGTGTGAAGGCGTCAGCAAGTCGAACCAGGGTGTGGACGCTGATAGAGCGCGACGCGTTTTGCGAAGCGGCGCAGGTGGCTGGGCGGCCTTCGATGGCTCTGGCGGTCATGCTCGGCTGGTGGCTCGGCCAGCGACCAGCGGATCTGCGTACGCTGCCTTGGGCAGCCTATGATGGGACGCCGTGCAGCTCCGCCAGGGAAAGACCGATCAGCCTGTCTGGGTGCCGGTTCTTCCCGAGCTGCGGGCGTTGTTGGATCGCACTCGGCGTCAGTCCACGCAGATCGTGGTAAGCGAGAATACTGGTCGCCCCTATGCCGAGTCGGACTTCCAACATACGTTCGCCGAGATCAGGAGCAGAGCTGGATTGGGGACGGACGTTCAGTTCCGCGATTTGCGCCGAACTTTGGCCACCGCGCTCGGCGCCGCCGGGTGCACCGATGACCAAATCAGAGCCATTACCGGCCATAAGACGCGTTCGGTGGTGGCGGTCTACGTGCGACCGGATACCCACGTTTGCAAAGGGGGCAATGAAGCGGCTAAAACAGGCACAGCGGAACAGGAGTTGAACGTGTTCAACAAAAGCGTTCAACTCTGCATCCGGACGGCGCGCAGAAAATGTAGCAAAAACAATATCTAGCCGGGTTAGCACAGTGGTAGTGCAGCGGTTTTGTAAACCGAAGGTCGGGGGTTCAAATCCCTCACCCGGCACCAGTAGACAGCCAAGCGGCTGATCTTCCTCAACTTCCTGATTTCCCTCGACTTCCTGCCGCCTGATGGGCACACATTATGGGCACACAGGCGAATGGCGACCTTACGAATGGCGTCCCTCTGGAAGGACCCCCGGACTGGTATCCTCATGCTGCGGAAGCGCATCCCGACACGTTATAGAACGGTGTCAGGACGCCGGGGCGATACGGTCAAGATCAGCACCGGAACGGCAGACCGGAAGGCCGCTGAGAAGCTGTTACAAGAGCTGCTGCGACAGTGGGCCGCAATGGAGGGTGAATGGGAGCGCAGGTTAAGTGGTGGTCACCCCATCCCCAGCAGCGCCCGCAGCCTGACGAACCGCGAGGTGCACGCATTGGGAGGGCTCTGGTATCGCCGATTACTCCACGAGTTCGAGGCCAATCCGGCCGCGATGGATGTCTGGGATGGTTGGGACGAGAATATGCCGACCGATCCCTACGACGAGGATGAAGACCCCGGCGCAATCGCCGATGGATCAGCGCGCGTGCGGCGCGAATACCTGCGACAAGAAGCTATTTTCCTACGGCCGTTCCTGGGCTACGCGGACGATCTTCTTGCGTCTGTGCACGTTACCACAGATGCCACCAGCAAGGAGCGACTGGCGGGGCTGCTGGTTCAGCGCCTACCCCAGGCGCTTGCTCGGTTCGGGAAGCGGCTGTCGGGCGATTACAGGCCCGACCCACTGCGCGAAATGCTACCGGACTGGGAACCCCGAGTGGCCTCCGAACCAGTGCCGGCTAGGTCCGTGTCGGTTTCACTGCGCGACCTCTTCGCCGCCTGGCGGCGGGTAGCGACATTGAAGCCCCGCGTTGTCGAAGAGACCCGCTACGCGGTCGATGCGTTGATCAGCTTCGTTGGCCATGACGACGCGGCCGAGATTAGCCGAGACGATCTGATCCGATGGCGCACTGCCATGACCGCAGAAGGTCGAACCAACGATACTTGGAACAATCGACTGAGTATGGTGCGGCAGGTTCTCGCGCGCGGTGTGAGTGATGGGAGGCTGAAGACCAACCCTACCGATGGTCTGAGGCTATCCGGGGGCCGGCCGGCATCGTGGCTTCCCTACTCCGACGATGACGCCGCACGGATCCTGAATGCAGCCCGACATGAGACCGGTCCGTCCCTGCGCTGGGCTCACTGGGTTATGGCGTTCACCGGAATGCGGGTCGGCGAAGTGCTGCAACTGACGGGTGGAGACATTCGGCGGGACGGGGATATTTGGTTCATTGCCGTCAACGAAGACACGCCTGGGAAGAGCGTGAAGAACAGCCAACGCCGGAGCGTGCCGATCCACCCGGCCCTGATCGCCGAGGGCTTCGTTGACTATGCGAAGACCATCGTGGGTGACGCCCCTCTATTTCCCGACAAGCAGGCGGACAAGTTTGGACAGCGTGGCGGCCGGGCGTGGAACGTAGTTGGGCAATGGGTCCGGGACGTAGTGCACATCACGGACGAGCGGATTGCACCAAACCATAGCTGGCGGCACAGGATGGAAGACGAGCTGCGCAATGTCGAGGCTGGAGAGGACGTGCGCGATGCCATTATGGGGCACGCAAGGAAGACCACCGGGCGGGTGTATGGCGTGCGCGGAGAGGCACTGGGGCGACTGTGTAGGTTCCTGGCAAAGGTCCCGGTTCCGGCTGGTGTAGTTATCACAAGGGCTTTGTTAACAACGTCGTCGCGGCGGGCCGCCGAACCGTGAGCGGTGTAAGGCTCGGCATCGCGTTGATGCTTGCCCAGCAAGCCTTGCTCACCGTGGACACCATGGCGATCCACCAGCTTGCCGGGCATGTTTCGCTCTGGCAGCTCGGCCTACTGCGCAGCGCCGGCGGCCTGGGCTTAGTCGCCTGTCTGGCGCCCGGCTGGTCGGTCTTTACCACGCGTCAGCCCGGCTTGCAGGCCGTACGCGCCATTGCCACGGTCGCCTACGCCTGGGTGCTCCTTTACTCGTTTGCCCGCATGCCATTCGCTGACGCGACCGCGCTGTCATACACGATGGTGATTTACGTCGCCTTGCTTGCCGGCCCCATCCTCGGTGAAGTTGTCGGCCTGCGGCGCTACGCGGCCGCTGTGATTGGGCTCGGCGGCGCGGTGCTGATCATCAAACCCGGCTTCTCGCAAGTCTCGCTGGTCTACGTCGCGGTGTTGCTGGGAACCTCGCTGAACGGACTGGCCGTCCTGTTCAATCGTCTGCTGCAACGCGAGGACAGTCCGGTCACGATCATGCTTTACGTGAACGTGGCGTGCTTGTTGATGTTCTCGCCGGGCGCCGTCGAACCGTTGCCGTCGCTATCACTCTGGCCGTGGTTGCTGTGTGTGCTCATGACAGGGCCGGCAGGAATGTTCGCCGGCATTGTCGCCCTGCGCTATGCCGATGCCTCGGTGCTGGCACCCCTGACCTATGTGCGGCTGGTCCTGTCGGTAGCGATTGGTGCGATGCTGTTCGGCGAACCGCTCAGTCTGGCATCGGTGCTCGGCGCGGCTGTCATATGCGCCGCGTGCCTCGCGTAGAAGAAACGCCGATTTCGGGACCCCAGTCCGGCCCTCCCACAATGACCGCCCGCCCCATCGCCACCCAGGACCCGAGAGAATTCCACCCCGGCCTTCCGGCTCTGCCAGGATGACCCCCGGCCCCCCTCGGCCCCTGTGCCCGAAATTCTCCAGGGAACCGCCAGTTTCAGCACGAGCCGGGGTGAAGAATAACAACAACGGCCTTTACCGGCCTTTTTGAAGCGATCCTGGAGGACCCCGCCCCCTCCAACGCCGACATATAGGGTCCCTTTTTCATTCGCGGCGCGAGCCAGCGCAGCGCGCAAGCGCAGCGCGTCGGCTACGTCGGCATGTCAGCCATCGAACCGGACACCTACAGCGTCTGCGGCCCCAGCACGGCAGTGGCATCAAGGTTGGCTACGTTGACGCGACGGTCGAGCCTATGCCGGCGGTAACCGCCTCCGAGGACAATCTACATACGCGACGACCACCCTTCAGCGGTTCACGGCTCCGCCTTGATACACGAGCTGCTGCACGCGCTTCGATGTCTTCGTGCTGCCCAAGTCCGGGCTATCCGAGGAGCACGTCTGCGCGAAGCTGGAGGTGCCCCCTAGCGATCCTGCTCCGGGACAACCCCGAGCTGTTCACCGACATCCGAATGCCCCTTGACCAACAAGCGCTCGATCTTCAAGGGGGTGACATGACCGACATCGCCGGCGCGCGTCCCCTACAAAGATCGCACGGTGAATGCCATCATCACCGAGGCAACGAAGCGTGGGGCCTACGCGGCCCCCGTCTTCAACCGCAAGGGGCAGGTCGAGGAGGTTCACCTGTTCCGTGGCGGAGAGGTTCTCTCAAGCATCTACCGCCCCGCTGCTGATCGCCTATGGGTGTGGCGTCCAGACCGTGATGCAGCCGCCGCGGCCAACGTCCCTGAGGCCGTCCACGTGGGGTGGACCCCCTACGTAAACAGAAGCGTAAAGGGATCAAACCCACGCAGATAGCTCCTGCAGGATCACTGGTGGCGGCGTAAATTCCTCCCAGGTAGTCGTATGGTGGGGCCCTGAGGGCCTCCCAAACAGAAGCGCAAAAACAGGTAACCCCGCGAGGGGCCACCTTTTCAGCCGCGGCAAACGCCTCGCACAAAGGTATGCCCCGCAAAACATACCGGCTCATCGCTATCGACGGTGCCGTCCAGAATGGCGATATCCGCGTCAATGCCTGCGTCCAGGGCAGCAATTTCTGCCGAATCTCGGCTTGGTAAAACACCTGAGTGGAAGAACACACGCGGTAGGCGCTCGCCGAACCGTTCGTTCATGGCGTGGTCGGCCTCTAATACCAACCGTCCGTACCGTTGACTCGAATGTGAATCGGCGCGACGCGGCGGGGTGTGATTCGCGGTCCCTACTCGGGAAAGGGGGTGGCGATGACAGTAGCGATCACACGGTTGGACATGTCGGCGGCGGAGCTGCGCAGTGCGGCGGCCCAGACGCAGGACGCGAAAGCGGCGCGTCGGATGCTGGCGATTGCCATGGTGCTGGAAGGCTGGTCGCGCGAGGCTGCGGCCGAGGCTTGCGCGATGGACCGTCAGACGCTGCGCGATTGGGTGCACCGCTACAACGAGTTGGGACTGGAGGGTCTGTTCGCCCTGCCGCGCCGCAACGGCCCGCCGCCCCGCTTGACGGCCGAACAGCAGGCCAGAGTGGCAGAATGGGTTGAGCAGGGTCCGAAGCTTGAGCGGGACGGTGTGATCCGCTGGCGCTGTGTCGATCTGCAGCTGCGGATTGCGCAGGAGTTTGCTGTCCGGCTGCACGAGCGCACGGTGGGCAAACTGCTGCGCAAGCTGTCGTTCCGGCGAGTGTCGGTGCGTCCGCAGCACCCGCAGAGCAAGCCTGAGGAACAGGCGGTTTTCAGTGCCGCTTTGCCGATCTCGTGACCGCTGCGATGCCGCCGGAAGCGGCCGGCAAGCCGGTAGAGGTCTGGTTCACCGATGAGGCACGCGTTGGTCAGCAGGGCACGCTGACCCGCGTGTGGGCGAAACGCGGCTCACGCCCCCGCGCCCTGCGCGATCGACGCTTTGAATGGGCCTATCTGTTCGGCGCGATCTGTCCGGAGCGCAGTGTCGGTGCCGCCATCGTCATGCCGGAAGTCAATATCGCGGCGATGAACGAGCATTTGGCCGAGATCAGCCGCCGCGTCTCTGTCGGCGCCATCGCCCTGCTGGTGCTCGACGGCGCAGGCTGGCACAGCTCGCCTCGGCTCGAGGTGCCTGACAACATCGCGCTGTTGCCGCTGCCGCCCTACGCGCCCGAGTTGAACCCGATGGAAAATGTCTGGGAATTCCTGCGCGGCAACTATCTCAGTCACCGTGTCTGGGATGGCTATGAAGCCATCCTCGAGGCATGCTGCGACGCTTGGAACAAGCTGATGCAAATGACCGAGCGCATCGCTTCACTTACCAAACGCCCGTGGGCAAAAGCAGTGACTGGATAGGGCCGTTGGTATAATTCCTTCACGCACGCGCTTACAGCGGCACAGGCATCCGTGATGAACCGCATCACGCTGATATAGGCCATACGGTGGAGGCCGGGAACGAAGGTGTTCTCCCTCCCAAGGTGAAACCGCCAGATCACCACGGATTTGTCCCTTTCGTGCGCATCGGCGAGTGAGCCGAACGTATGGAGCAAGCCACAGCGGGCGGCATAGACATCGCTTGGAGCGTAGCTGTAGCCCTGTCCCGGCGCATCTCGCATATACCGCTCGATGAACCACTTGAACGATGTTCGGCCGTGCACGGTCATGCTTCCGGGCCGGGCGAGGAAGGCCCACGTATCCAGCTCGACGAACTGCATTACCAGGGCCGCATCATAGGCATTCGCCTTGATACACGCGTGGACTTCGCCGGCAAGCGCGTTAATTCGCTTAACCCGGGGGGCGCGCTCATCCCGGAGCATTTGCCGCGCGTAAGATGATGCCATCGAAGCCCGATCCTATGTTGGGCGGCGATATGGGGATGCTGGGCTCATATGCAACAACGGCCGTTGCTCGTTCAATGTAAACCCGCGAGGGGCTAAAACCGTGAGGGGCCTGTAGGGTCTCCTGCGGGCCGCACGGCGTAGATACGCAAAAACAGGTAACCCCGCGATGGGGCTACCTGATTTTTTCGGCTTAGAGCTAGCCAGCTACCGCGGCAACCATAGCGGCCACGTGAGGCGCCATAGCGACGGCGCTGGCGGCACCCATGACGCCACCGGCATTGCGGATCTTCCCTACCGTTGGTTGTACTCGCCACGTGCTTGTACACGCGACTTGTCCTGAGTATGAGGTCTGACGATCGACGTCGTCAGAGGACAAACGCCCATGAGCACTGGCCGCTTCATTGCCTACTACAGGGTTTCGACGGCCACTCAGGGCCGCAGTGGCCTTGGTGTTGAGGCCCAACAGGCTGCCGTCCGCGCGTTCCTGAATGGTGGGGACTGGAAGCTGCTGGGCGAATTCACCGAGGTAGAAAGCGGCGCCAACAACGCACGGCCAGAATTGGGGAAGGCACTCAATACCTGCCGGCTGAAGGGCGCAACCCTCGTGATCGCCAAGCTCGACCGCCTGAGCCGAGACGCTCATTTCCTGCTTGGTCTGGACAAGGCGGGTGTGGATTTCGTTGCCGCCGACATGCCATCCGCCAATCGCATGACAGTCGGCATAATGGCCGTGGTTGCTGAGGAAGAACGTCGAATGATCGCCGCCAGGACAAAGGCGGCATTGGCCGCTGCGAAGGCACGCGGCACGATACTCGGCGGTTGGAAGGGCGGTCCCAAGGTTGACGGCAAGCTGGGAGCAGTGGCGAACAAGGGGAAGGCCTACGTCTTCGCGTCCAAGCTCGCACCCATCATGGCGGAATTGCAGGCACGCTCACTGTCACTGCGCGAGATGGCCGAGGAACTGACAACGCAGGGCATTCAAACGGCAGGCGGCGGGAATTGGACGGCATCTGGCGTGCGGTCTGTGCTGATCCGGCTTGCACAGGGCTAACCGCGCAACACTCCAGGAAGATCAAGATGACCACTGACAACGATAGGAAGATCAAGATGACCACTGACAACGATAACGTCGTGCCATTCCCGCCGCGGCGGACCTTGGAAGCCGAGCTACCTAGCCTGTGGGCTTGGGCGGATCCTGCTGCCCGATACGGCTACTACCCTATCACTGGGATGGCGACGGTCCCGTAGGCTTCGCGGAAGGCGAGCCGGCCTTCATCACCATCACGACGGGGTGGCCATCCAATCAGGCCCGGTATCAACTCGACTGGACCCGAGGGGCTGGGACCTGACGGCATTTGACGATCTCGGGAATGAGCGCTTCACCCACATGTTCCGGACCCTCAGGGACACTCTGGAGTTCATCTGCCCGACCGATATGGGGCGCAGCGGCAGCCCAAGGTGGCCGCATGGCGGAACAACAGGCGCCAGGGGGGCCTGTAGGGCCGCCTGAGGGGTCGGTAGCGGCTCACAGGGGCCATCGTGGGCCTGAACCCCCTCTCGACCGGGGGAGCCCCACGGCGGGGGAGCAGCTCCGGGGGACCAGATAGGCGGGTGCCGGCGTGCCACCGAGGCAGGGCAGCAGGATCGAGACGCACGGATGATACTCACACTTCATGGATGCTGCGGCCTTGCGGTGAATTCCAGATCGGCAGTGATACCGAACTAGCCTCTAGGGAGGCGCCACAGGCACCCTTATGGTCTCACGGCACCTTCCTACCTGCCAGCGGATTGGCGCCATCCTGACGCATCTGGGGAGGCGGCTGCAATTTCGTGGGTAATCGGGGCATAACCCCGGGGTAGCGGTGAATTTTCTGTTTGCCTCGGCTCGGGTGAGTACCATTTCGCTCATCACATGCCGCCGCCTTTCGATCCGTCCGGTCTACCGCGCGCCCTGCTGGAAGCTCAGGTGGTGGACCTGCTTGGCGAGAACTCGGAGCTGAAGCAGATCGTGGCGGCGCAGCGCGATGAGATCGCCCGGCTGAAGGGTCTGAAGGGCCGCCCTTCTATCAAGCCGAGCGGCATGGAGAAGGGGAGCGAACCGAAGCGCGGCGGCAAGCAATCCAAACGCCACCGCCGCGGCAATGTGACACCACGGGTCACACCCGAGACCGAGGTGCTGCGGATGGCGCATCCGACGGGTTCGCAGTTCAAAGGCTATGAGCCGTACCAAGTGCAGGAGTTGGAGCTGACCGCGCGGGTGGTGCGCTACCGACGAGAGCGCTGGCTGACGCCGGACGGCGAGACGATCGTGGCGCCGCTGCCCAGCGGCACTCGCGGCCATTTTGGGCCAGAGCTACGCCGCTTTGTGCTGATGCAGTATCACCAGGGCCAAGTGACGGTCGAGCGCCTGGTCGCGTTGCTTCAGGCAATCGGCATCAGCATCTCCAAGCGTCAGCTCATCCGCCTGCTCATCGACCGGCAGGACGACTTTCTGACGGAGACCCGCGAGGTACTGCGTGCTGGCCTGGAAACGGCCGACTGGATCACGGTGGACGACACCGGTGCGCGCCATCGCGGCGCCAACGGCGTCTGCACGCAGATCGGCAACGACAACTTCGCCTGGTTCGGCACGACGGGCAGCAAGAGCCGCCTCAACTTCCTCGACCTCCTGCGTGCCGGTCACACCGACTATGTGATCAACGACGCGGCTCTGGACTACATGCGCGAACATGCCCTGGCCGGAACGCTGGTCCGGCGATTGGCCACGCACAAGCGGCGGCGATTTGCCGATGAGAAAGCCTGGACGCGGCATCTTAGGCGCCTCGGCATTGCCGATTTGTCAGTGACGCCCGATCCGGTGCGTGTCGCCACCGAGGGGGCGCTGTGGGGGGCGGTCAATGCCCATGGGTTCCTGTGCGACGCGGTGGTGGTCAGTGACGACGCGGGGCAGTTCAACGTCGGCCAGCACGCTCTCTGTTGGATTCACGCCGAGCGCCTGGTGCACAAGCTGGAGACGTTCACTGACCAGCAGCGTGTCGCCCAGCAGCATCTCCGTGGGCTGATCTGGTGGTTCTATGCCGACCTGAAGGCCTACCGGCTCGAGCCGACGCGGCGTCGACGCAGTGAAATGCGGGCGCGCTTCGATCGCATCTTTCAACGGCGCACAGGCTTCGTCACCCTCGACCGCCTGCTGCAACGGCTGCACGCCAACAAAGACGAGCTGCTGATGGTGCTCGATCACCCTGGAATTCCGCTGCACACCAATGGCTCGGAAAACGACATCCGCTGCCAGGTGACCAAACGCCACGTCAGCGGCGGAACCCACAGCGACATCGGTCGCGACTGCCGCGACGCATTCCTCGGGCTCGCCAAGACCTGCAGGAAGCTCGGCATCGCGTTTTGGGATTATCTTGGCGCCAGGCTCGGCGTCTGCGGCGGTCCTTCCGTCCCGCAGCTTCCAGACCTCATCCGCTGCCGCGGACAGCCCGCCTGACACGACAGCCGCCCGGGGTTATGCCCCGATTACTTTCGTGGTCTGTAAGTCATTGGAATTGCTGGAGGATTTCGGGTCTATATGCCGACTTGCAGGCATAGGATCAGTCCCTTCGGCGACCCCTTAGCGCCTTCTATGGGGCCTGTAGAGCCGCCTGCGGTGTCCGTCGCGGCATCCCGACGTATCTGTAGCGGCAGCCTCAGCCAGCCGCCTCGTCCGATGACCGCTACGGGTGGGAAGCCGTCGTTCGCCTGACTGTGCCCGAATGGCGGGGTAGCGCCGATTGCAGCCGTTCGTCGGACGAGCGGACCCGACGGAGCCGCACCGGTCACTTCGCCGAACCTCCGCTAGGCGTCCCGATTAACAATCTATGGTGGCCCGTGCTGAACACGGTATGATCCGCCCCGGAAGGTCGGTCCCGACGAGGTCAGCAATGAACGCGACGCCCGACAACACGTTAGCCGATCCCGAGCAGATCATAGCCGATCTGCAACGTCAGCTTGCCGAGCGCGAGGCTGAACTAGTCGAAGCGCGTGAGCAGCAGACCACGCCGCCAACCGACGACGTCATCGCAGAATTGCGGCAGCAGCTTGAGGAACTGCGAGCCGAGCGCGACGCGGCACTGGCGGGGAAGGTCGTGCTGACAGAGGAACTCGCTGCACGCACCACCGCCCTGGCGCAACGTAACACCGAATACCGTGAGCGGATTGAGCATCAAGCCGCGACCATTGATGTGCTGAAGGTAATGTCGGCCTCGCCCGGCGATCCTCAGCCGGTGTTTGACCTGATCGTTCGACAGGCACGAGACCAGTGCAATGGCGCGAACGCGAGTTTTTACGAGTATGATGGAATGATACATTTCCGCTCAATCGCGTCTCGTGCCTTATCAAGTGATGAAATCGCCGCCTACGCGCGCCAGTTCCCGATGTCGTTGGAGCAGGAACCTAATAACGTTGTCGCAGTTTCCATTCGTGATCGGAGGATCGTCCATTTCCGTGATCCGGCCGAGGGTGAACTGACCGCCCTTGCTCGTAGCCTAGGCGTCAAGTCCGGGATCGTTATTCCGTTAATTAGGGGCGATGCCACGTTCGGTTGCATCGCGATGAGTGAACGGAGGACTGGTGGCTTCACCGACAGTCAGGTCGAGTTACTGAAGACCTTCGCCGAGCAGGCGGTGATCGCCATCACCAGCGCCCAGACCTATCGCGACCTGCATGAGGCACTTGAGCAGCAGACCGCGACCGCCGAAGTTTTGCAGGTCATCAACTCGTCGCCCGGTAGTCTGGCACCGGTATTCGACGCAATCTTGGAAAAAGCGCATAGGCTCTGCGGAGCTACGCACGGAAGCTTGCAGCTTTTTGACGGCGAAAAATTCCGCGCCGTGGCGACATACGGCATTTCGGAAGTATGGGCCGAGCGCACACGAGACGGGTTGCCCGCAGTCAACAATCCACTTACTGAGCCGTTGCTAGAAGGCGCCCGCTTGGTCCACATCGCCGATATGGTGGACGTCAACCATCCATTGGCACGGGTGGCCGCAGAGGCCACTGGCGTGCGCACCGCTCTGTTGGTGCCGCTGCGTAAGGACAATAGATTGATCGGGGCGATTTCGGCCCTTCGCCGAGAAGTTCGCCCATTCACCGAAAAAGAGTTCGCGTTGCTCGAAAACTTCGCAGCCCAAGCGGTGATCGCGATGGAAAACGCGCGGCTTTTGACCGAGACGCAGGAGGCGCTGGAGCAGCAGACCGCGACCGCCGAGGTGTTGCAGGTCATCAACAGCTCGCCCGGCGACCTCCAGCCGGTATTCGAAGCAATCCTGGAGAAGGCGCATAACCTCTGCGGTGTCGCCAGCGGCGCACTGCAACTTTACGATGGCGGAAACTTTCGTGCCGTAGCGACGAATGGCCTCCCGGAACCGCTGGCAAAATGGCTGCGCGATGGTTGGCCACCGGGGTCGAGCCAGCAACGTGTGGTCGCTGGCGAGGCTGATATCATACACATCGCCGACCTTGCGGCGAGTGACAGTCCCCGAGCGCGCTATGTAGCGGACATCGGCGGTGTTCGAACATTGCTCTATGTGGCCCTGCGCAAGGACCAAAGGCTGCTCGGGGTGATCAGCGCGTCGCGTTTTGAGGTGCGGCCGTTTTCCGAGAAAGAGATCGCATTGCTGCAGAACTTCGCAGCGCAGGCGGTGATCGCGATGGAGAACGCCCGCCTTTTAGGTGAATTGCGTCAACGCACCGACGAGGTGGCTGAGTTGAACCGCGGTCTCGAAGCTCGCGTCGCCGAGCAAGTCGAGGAGTTGGGGCGCGTCGGGCGACTGAAGCGGTTCCTCGCGCCGCAGCTGGCGGAGTTGATCGTCTCGCAGGGCAACGAGAAGATCCTTGAAAGCCATCGCCGCGAGATCGTCGTCGTGTTCTGCGATCTGCGCGGCTACACCGCCTTTACCGAGACCGCCGAACCCGAGGAGGTGCTGGATTTCCTGCGCGACTACCATGGCGCGTTGGGGCCGCTCGTCGCCCAGTTCGAGGGCACGCTCGACCAATTCTCGGGCGACGGGATCATGGTCTTCTTCAACGATCCTGTGCCGATCCCGAACCCTGCTGCGCGTGCGGTCAACATGGCAGTGGCAATGCGCGAAGCGGCGGGCACGCTGATTGCCGACTGGCGAGAGCGTGGTCGGGATTTAGGTTTTGGTGTGGGCATCGCGCAGGGCTACGCGACGCTAGGCCAGATTGGGTTCTCCGAGCGCTCCGGCTACACCGCGATCGGCACGGTGTGCAATGTTGCTGCCCGGCTTTGTGCAGAGGCCAGGGATGGTCAAATCCTCCTCAGTCAACGCATCAATGCCGCGCTAAGGGGAAGCGTCGTAACCGAACAGGTTGGCTCGCTGGCTCTCAAGGGCCTCACTCAACCGGTGGTTGCCTACAACGTGCCGCTTGCAGGTAGTCAAGCGGCTTTTCGCGTTATCGAAGGGGGGCCGCCGAGTGTTTGACCAAATGGCCGCTTGCGCCCCCGCCAGGTGCTGGCTCAATGACGCCTTT
>CAWGFA010000006.1:0-84308 GCA_963821725.1 uncultured Acidimicrobiia bacterium | reverse complement strand
CCTGGACGTCGGTCTGGAAGCTGTCGGCTATCAGGACTTCCTGAAACAGAAGGAAGACGCCAAGAAGCGGGGTCGCCTGCTCGGCATCGGCATCTCGACCATGACCGAGCCGCTCGGTGCCGGCAACAGCCGCGAGTACGACATCCTCGGCATCAAGATGTTCGACTCGGCCGAGTTGCGGGTGCACATGACCGGCAAGGCGCTGCTGCGCACCGGAGCCAAGACACAGGGCCAAGGGCACGAGACGACGTGGGCGCAGATCGTCGCCCACGAGTTGGGCATCCCCGCCGAAGACGTGACCGTCGAGGAGGGCGACACCGACACCGCGCCCTTCGGCATGGGCACATACGTGTCTCGCAGTACGCCGGTGGCCGGGGCCGCGGTCGCGATGGTGTCGCGGAAGATCCGAGCCAAGGCTCGCAAGCTCGCGGCTCACCTGCTCGAAGTGTCCGAGGAGGACATCGAGTGGAGTCTTCGCCGCTTCTACGTTCTCGAGCGCCTGCCGCATCGCGGCGTCACGATCCAGGAATGCGCGATGGCGGCCTACAGCAACATGCCCGACGGCATGGAGCCAGGGCTCGAGAACAACGCTTACTACGACCCGCCGAACCTCACCTGGCCGTTCGCGTGCGATACATCGCCACGGTCGAAGTCGATCCGGAGACCGGAGTGTGGGACGTGCTGAACGTGGTCGCGGTCGACGACTGTGGCGTGCGCATCAACCCGATGATCGTCGAGGGCCAGATCATGGGCGGGCTGACCGAGGCCTACGCGATGTCGAGCATGCAGTTCATCACCTTCGATGCCGACGGCAACTGCATCGGATCCAACTACATGGACTACTTGTTGCCGACGGCGTGGGAGACCCCCGGTTTCGAGTTGCACGAGGTCGTGACCCCGTGTCCGCACCATCCGATCGGCGCCAAGGGTGTGGGGGAGTGCGCCACGGTCGGCGGTCCGGCCGCATTCGTCAACGCGGTGATGGATGCGATCAAGGGTACGGGCGTGCGCAACATCGACATGCCATTGTTGCCCTACTGTGTGTACGAGGCGCTGACCGAACGCCACGACGTCTCCGGCGCGCGCCTCCCGTCAGGTCAGACGATTCGTGAACGGCCAGCCCGACGGTTGGGAGGTCGTGGAAGCTGACCCCTCGCCAACTCGCACGCCGTGGTGAGAGCTTCGCACTCGCGACCGTCGTGTGGCTGGAGGACTCGTTCGTCTGGACAGCAGGGCTCATGCGGCGTCATCATCACGGCGTCCGGCAAGATCTCCGGCTGGATCGGCGGAACATGCGTGGAACCGACGGTCATTCGAGAAGCGCAACGTGCCATCACCGACGGCGAGCCACGGCTGCTGTTGCTCGGAACGCCCGAGCAGTTCGGCGCAGTGCCAGAGGGAATGACGGTCATCCCGATCGCCTGCCAGAGCGAAGGCGCGATGGAGGTGTACGTCGAGCCGGTACTGGCCAGTCCCCGGGTCGTGATCGTCGGACGATCCCCGATGGCGCACACGCTCAGTGAACTGGCCGGCGTGTTGGGCTGGCAGACCACCTGATCCACAGCGCAGACTTCTCTGCCGCTGCTGTCGGTGCGGGCGCTGTCGTCGTGGTGGCGACGCAGGGTCATGGCGACGAGGAAGCGATCGAACAAGCGGTGACCGCATCCCCGGCCTACATCGGATTGGTCGCGATCCGGCACCGGCGTGGCGACGCCGTGCTCGGCTACCTCTCCGATCGAGGAGTACCCCAGCACCTGCTCGACCGGGTACGAGTGCCGGCCGGGCTCGACCTCGGCCACACGTCGCACCGTGAGATCGCGGTCGCCATCCTCGCCGAGCTGGTCGAGTTGCGGGCCTCCGGTGCGCTCACCACCGGCGTCAGCACCATCGCTCACGTCGTCGAGGCGATCGACCCGGTCTGCGGGATGACGGTCACCGCTACGCGACCGGCCGACCGTTCGACCGTGACGGCGTCACCTACTACTTCTGCAGCGCCGGCTGCCGAAGCGCCTTCGAGCACGAGCCCTCCGGCTACCTGCCCAAGGAGGCGGGATGCTGATCAAGAACGACTTCGAGGTGATCGAACCTGTTGACAAGGTGTGGCAGTTCTTCGACAACATCCCCCAGGTCGCCGCGTGCCTGCCCGGGGCGGAGCTGACCGAAGATCTCGGTGACGACACGTATCGCGGCAAGGTCGCGGTCCGCATGGGACCGATCAAGCTGCAGTTCGCCGGCACCGCCGAGATCCGCGAGCGCGTACCGACACCGCCAAGCGCATCGTCGTCGATGCCGCCGGTGCCGACGAGAAGGGCCGAGGCCAAGCGGCCGATGGCGCTGACCGCGTAGCTGACGACCGTGTCAGGCGGAACGAAGATCGCAGTCGCGAAGGACCTGCAGCTCTCGGGGGCCGCCGCCCAGTACGGCCGCCGCATGATCGCCGACGTCACCACCGTGTTGATGCGTGACTTCGCCAGCAACATGCAGAACCGCATCGGCGCCCTGCTGGATCGTGGCGAGTCGCCGGATCAGATCGCGAGCGTGGCGCCCGCGAGCGGCTTCACCATCGGCTTGCGCGCCGCGTGGATGGCGCTTGGCCGTGTGTTCCGTCGTTTCTTCTTGCCGTACCGGCCCAAGCCGAGCTCGAGGAGGAATCGTCATGGTGCTGTGGTGGATCGGCAACGTCGTGCTGTTGTTGGTCGTCGTACCGGTGCTCGTCGTCCTGCTCAATCGTGTTCTCGCTGCGCTCGAACGGATACGAGGTGCCGCCGACGAGATCCTCGCCGGCGGGGTGACACTGATCGGTGAGCTCGACAACACCCCGGAGTTGCTGGCCACGACGGACGACACCATCCATGAGGTCTCCCTCGGCGCCGTTCGGTACGCCGGCTCCGTCGCCAAGTTGCTGCCGGCCGAGTAGGCAGAGAGGAACTGTCATGCCCGCTGTCGCCTGGGTCACCATCGTCATCGCGATCTTGATCATCGCCGCCGCCGCGGTCGGTCTGGTGCGCGTGTGATCGGCCACCTCGTCGCCGTCCACCGGACGCTCGGGGCCCTCGCCGGCGGCGTCGCGGTCGTCGCGACGAAGACCAGCACCGTGCCCGAGGTCTTGCCGTCGGTGAACGCCAACCTCGGGCCCGTCCGCGACTTCTGCGAATCGATCTGACGGAGCCGTCGGCGCATGCACGTACTCGCGGCCACCAGCGACTCGACCACCAGTTGGGCGATTGGCTACACCGTCGGCATCGTCGTCGTCGTGGTGGTCGTCGCGCTGGTGGTGCCGATCCTGCTCCTCGCCGCGCGATTCGGGCGGCAGGCAGAGGCGATCAACGACAGCTTGACCGAGTCGGTGCACAACACCGCGGCGCTCGCCGAGTTGCGCACGACCAACGAAGCCGCGGGCGTGATCACCGCCGGCCTCGAGCGTGGCCGCCACAGGCTGGGGGGCTGAGGTGCGAGCGGAGCGAGGACTTCAGACGGCCGGCCGCGCGAGCGCCAGCTCGCCGGACGGCGATGGGTGTGGGGCGCAGCCCCACGGGGAGCGGGGCTGAGGTGCGAGCGGAGCGAGGACTTCAGACTGCTGGCCGCGTGAGCGCCAGCTCGCCGGACGGCGATGGGTGTGGGGCGCAGCCCCACGGGGAGCGGGGCTGACTGTGTTACTCGCGTTGACGTCGACGCAGCGGGGATTGTGGTGGGGCGCGGTCATCGGCGGCTTCGTCGTCGTCCTCGCGGTTGCCGCCTTGCTGACCATTCTCGTCCTGCTCGTCCGTACGATCGACCGCCGGGTCGTCGCCATCCGTGACACGTTGCAGCAAGCGGCAGCGAACACGGCTGACACGGCGCTGATCGCCGAGACCGCAGCCGGAGTCGACCTGGTCCTCGCCGAAGGCTTGGAACATCACCTGTTCCTCGGTCGCGTGCTCGACAAGGTCCGCTCATGAACTTGCTGATCTTCCTGTCCGTGGTCGACATCGTCTTGTTGATCGCGGGCCTCGCGTTCTACCTGTACGTCGTCGGCGGCCAACTCACGAGGGTCGCCACCAACCTCGAGGAGTGCTCGGAGATCGTGCAGACGATCGTGCGCAACGCCGAGGTGATCGAGCCAGGTGTCGAGCACATCAACCACACGGGGGGCGTCATCGCCGGCGCGTTGCCGCTCCTCTACGGGATGGCGGAAGGCATCGTTGCCGGCGCCACCTACGAACCGGCAGCAGTGTCCGACGAGCCACGAGTGGCGAGGCCGGCCGCCGGCCGCCGCCGGTCGCGCTTGCACGATGCGGTCGGCTATCGGCCGAGCGGCGAGGTCGCCGAGAGCGGCACCGCAGAGCTCACGTCCCCGGCGAGGGGTCCCGTCCGGTCGTGAGTGGGCCGGTCGTGGGCGTCTTGTACTCCCCGATCCACTCGTCCTTCCACGTGGGGTCGTACTGCTCGGTGTTGCAACTCGGTCGATAGATCGCAGTCAGCTCGCGTGCGATCTGCACGCGATGCGAGCGCAGCCCGCCGGGCACCTCGTAGGTGCAGATGTAGACCTTGAACCGGCTGCCGGCTCGACGCACCCGAGCACGCGGCACGCGGATGATTGAACGGAAATCGCTCGCCGGCGAGGTCGTCGGCGTGGTCGACGTAGGTGACCGCGTAGCGGTCGGGCTTGGTCTCGGGGTCGGGCTTGTAGACGATGGCGTAGACCGCGGCTCGCGTTGGAGGGGTCCAACCGGCGAGCGCGCGCGGGCCTTCGAACGGGTATCCGGCCAACGAACCCAGCCGGATCACGCGTCGTCCAGGTCGTCGTGCTCGCTGATCGTCTCGGCTCGGCTGATCGGCCATGGCGGCAGGCCCGCTCGTGTCGCGGTCCTCGCGTGAACACCGCGGACGCGCGCTCGACCGCCTGAACGCTGTCGGCCGCGTCGACCACCAGTTGCGCGCCGTAGCTCGTGGTACCGATGCCCGAGGCGATCCCGCTGCTCTCCGCGACGGCGTCGGCCAATTCCACGACCTCTTCGCGGGCGAGCACGCGGTCGCCTTCAGCCACGAGGGTCACACTCCACCTCACGAGCTCAACTCGGGGAGCAGCGCGGCGAACTCTTCGAGGCTACGCAGGTCGTGTCCGGACAGCAGCACGTCGACATACGGGGCGGCGACCATCATGCCGAGCGTGCTCGGACGGAAGTCCGGGTCGTTTCCCTTGTGCGGGTTCAACCACACGACACGATGGCTCAGCCGCGACAGTCGCTCCATCGCCGCCGCCAGAACGGCAGGGTCGCCGCGGTCGAGGCCGTCGGAGCAGATCACGACGATCCCGCCTCGGCACACGCTGCTGCGACCCCAGTTGCGTACGAAGGTTTGGAGCGAGTCGCCGATGCGGGTACCGCCCTCCCAGTCGAAGACCGTCGTGGCCGCTTGGTCCATGGCGTCGTCGGCGCGACGCCGTTCGAGTGCCTTCGTGATACGAGTGAGTCGCGTGCCGAAGCAGAAGACCTCGACGCGGCTGGCCGCGCGTCGTGTCGAATAGGCGAACTGCAACAGGCCGCGCGAGTAGTCGGCCATGGAACCCGAGACGTCCAGGATGAGGATCAGCGGTCTCGTCCGCAGACGACGCCGGCGCCAGTAGAGCTCGGCCGGCTCGCCGTGCGTCCGCATGGTCTCGCGCACCGTGCGCCGCATGTCCGGCCGCGTGCCCGTAGGTGTCCGCACCGTCCGTCGGGCTCGACGCCGCGGTGGAGTCACCCGCATGCGGCGCATGATGCGACGCAACGCGGCCAGCTCGTCCGGCGTGCACGCCGCGAACGACTTGTTCCGAAGCACCTCGACGTCGGAAGCCATGAGCCCGAGCCTGGCTTCCTCGTCGGCGCCCTCGTGGCCAGGCTCGGTCGCCGGCACCTGCACCACGGATTGGCTCTGCGCCGCCGTTCGGAACGCCCGCTTCAAGGGCTCTGGATGCTCCTCGTTCTCGTCGAGGAAGAAGCGCCGGAACACCCGGTCGTACACGGGGATCTGCTCGCGCCGAGAGACCATCGTCGTCTGGCCGGCCCAGTAGAGGTCGACCAGCTCGCTCGGATCGAGCGACGCCACCGCCGCGCAGAATGTCGCGACATCGCCTGAACCCACCGCGAGCCCGGCGGCGCGGAGCTCGTTGCCGAAGTCGACGAGAAGTCCGACGACAGGCGCCCCTTCAGGCACCGGAGACGATCTCCTCCAAGCTGTCGCGGACCACGTCGAGGTCGTCACGTTCCTTCACCACGGCGCCGAGTGTGTCGTCGGCGGTGCCGGCGTCGAGGTCCGACGCACCCAGGACGTCCAGGGTGGCGACCCAATCCAGCGTCTCCGCCACCCCCGGCGGCTTGATCAAGTCGAGCTCGCGCAACCGGTTCACCGCGGCCACGACCTTCCGCGCCAACGTCTCGGACACCCCCGGGGAGCGCACGAGGATGATCTCGACTTCGCGCTCAGGGATCGGGTAGCCGATCCAGTGATAGAGGCAACGCCGCTTCAGCGCGTCGTGCAGCTCGCGGGTGCGGTTGGAGGTGAGCACGACCATCGGTGGTGTGACGGCCTCGATCGTCCCGATCTCGGGGATGGTGATCTGGAAGTCCGACAGCAGCTCGAGCAGGAACGCCTCGAACTCGTCGTCGGCACGATCGATCTCGTCGATCAGCAGGACGGCCTGGTCCCCGGCGCGCACCGCCTCGAGCAATGGGCGTTCCAGCAGGAACTTCGGACCGAACAGCTTGTCCACTGCGTCGTCGTCCGCGAGCTGCCGCTCGGACAGCGCCCGGATCTGCAGCATCTGGCGGGCGTAGTCCCACTCGTAGAGGGCTTGGTTCGTATCGATGCCCTCGTAGCACTGCAGCCGGATGAGCCGCCGGTTGAACACCGACGCGAGAACCTTGGCCGCTTCGGTCTTGCCCACCCCGACCTCTCCCTCGAGCAGGATCGGACGGCCAAGGGACAGCGACACGAACAAGGCGGTGGCCAGGCCACGATCGGCGAGATAACCGCCCTCCCGCAGCCGGCCGTTCAGCGCCGCAACGTTCGCAGGACGGTCGTTCCGACCCTCGGTCACTGTGTGCTCGTGGGTCCGGCAGGCGCGCTCGTGGCCGTCAGCGTGACTCTGCGGGACCGAAGACCAGGTCGCGCGACGGTGCCACCCGACGTGCTCGATTTCCCCTCACGCGCCAGCCGCTCGCGCCAAGCGCCCCTCAGGTCGCTGCCCGGCTCAGCGAGCCCGTCGAAGCTCACGTTCTGCATGTTCTTGCACGACTTCGTCGGGCTGCAATCGTCATCGAGATCCGCGCTGCCCTCGCCCTGCGCAGCCCAGACCGCTCGGAGCACGTCACGTGCGTCGTCCGACTGGTGGGTCATCCAGCAACAGTCTACGGCGGACCCGGATGGAGCGATCAGTGGATGGATCCTGTTCGCCCCCGCAAGAACGCTGCGGATGCTCCGGACTTCACGGCCAGTGCCTCGGCCAGGATCGAGACCGCGATCTCGGCCGGCGTGTTCGCGCCGATGTCGAGGCCGGCTGGCCCGTGGATGCGCTCGAGGTCGGTGATCCCGCGATACGCCAACCAGTCGGCGCGACTCTGCTGTGTCCGCCGCGATCCGAGCGCTCCGATGTAGCCGACGTCGCTCGACAGCGCCGCCGCCAGTGCGCGACCGGCGAACTCGTGGTCGTGGCTGATCACGACGAGCTTGTCCAAGACCGCGAGCCCGGCGATCACGCCGGTCGCTGTGTCCACGTCGTTGATGGTGTGCGTCTGCCATCCGAGCAGCGCGGCAGCCTGCGCGAGCGCATCGGCGATCGCACCAGTACCGACGACCACCAGGTTGGGGACCGGCCACAACACTGTGACGACGCTGTTCTCCTCGACCGCGACATCACTCGCACCGCGACCGAACAATCGCGGAACGTGCTCGCCCGCGCCGGCGACCGTGGCGGCTGTGAACAGCGACGTGTCCAGCACCTCGTCGCCGTCGAGCCTGGTCACCAGGCAGACCGGCTCGCGCGGCGAACAAGCAACTCCCACAGGTCTGACGGCAGGTTGTCTGCTGGGACCAACAGGCAGCGCGCCTGTCCGCCGCACGAGAGGCCGGCGACGAGCGTGTCGACGTCGCTCACGATGACCGCGACGATGCGCCCACGCCCGCTCCCGCGGCTGGCCAGATCCGCCAACTGGCCGTCGACCGACCCGGACAACAGTGTGCCGACTCGTCCGCCGCCGGGTGTGATCGCGAGCGCATCGGTCCGATCGCGCGCGCGCTGAAGCCCTGCGACCCGACGACCCACGCCACGTCCACGCGCGTGCCGGCACGAAGGCAGGCCTGGACACTGAGCGCGACGCCGTACATGCACTCACCATTCTGGCGTCAACCAGTGCGGATATGAGCAGCGGTTGACGCCAGAACGAGCAAAGGAAACAGCTAGCCGCCGGCTTGTTCGAGGGCGCGGCGGACCAGAACGCGGGCGAGATGGCGACGGTACTCGGGGGTGGCGTTGAGATCCGAGGGAGGATCGGTCCCTTGGTCGGCGACGGCGGCCGCGTCCCCGATCGACGCGCCAGAGCCCAACGCCTCCTCGACGGCCGCGCCCCGCAGGGGAGTCGAGCCGAGGTTGACGAGGCCGATGCCGGTGCTGCCGTTCCGGACACACGCAACGCCGACGATCGCCCAGTCCTGCGCGCGGCGGTTGAACTTCTGGAACGACCAGCCCGCGCCCGACACCTTGGGCACGCGTAGCTCCGTCAGCAGTTCGTCGGCTTCGAGAGCCGTCTCGAGAAATCCGGAGAAGAAGTCGTCGACGGCGATCTCGCGCGTGCCGTTCGGGCCCTGCGCGACCAGCGTCGCCCTGAGTGCGATCAGCACGGCGGGCAGATCGGACGCAGGATCGCCGTGCGCCGATCGATCCGCCGATCGTGCCCCGATGCCGCACCTGCGGATCGCCGACCTGCCCGGCGGCGTGGCGCAACAACGGCACGTCGGAGCTCAGGAGGTCGGAGTGCTCGAGATCGTGATGCCGAGTGAGTGCACCGATGGCGACGTGGTCGCCGCCGTCGCGTACGTACGACAGGTCGCCCAACCGACCGACGTCGATCAGCACCGTCGGCGTCGCCAGCCGCAGCTTCATCAGGGGCAGCAACGAGTGACCGCCGGCCAGCAGCTTGGCGTCCTCGCCGTGCTCCCGGAGCAACTGCACGGCGTGATCGGGCGACTCGGCCCGCACGTAGTCGAAGCTGGCAGGGATCATCGGGACTTCGCCTCCTGGATGAGCGACCACAGCCGTTGTGGTGATGCGGGCATCTCGACGTCCGTGATGCCGAAGGGCGACAACGCGTCGACGATGGCGTTGATCACGGCGGGGGTGGCGGCGATGGTGCCCGCTTCGCCGATGCCCTTCACGCCGAGGATGTTCGTGGGCGACGGCGTCACCGTGTGATCGAGCTTGAAGCTGGGGACCTCGGCCGCTGATGGCACGAGGTAGTCCATCAACGTCGCGTTGCGGAGTTGGCCGTCTTCGTCGTACACCGCTTCTTCCCACAACGCCTGTGCGATGCCCTGCACGATGCCGCCGTGCAGCTGGCCGGACACGATCAACGGGTTGACCTGGTTGCCGCAGTCGTCGACGGCGGCGTAGTCCTGCAGCCGGACCTGACCCGTCTCCTCGTCGACCTCGACCACCGCGACGTGCGTGCCGAACGGGAACGTGAAGTTCGGCGGATCGAACGTCACCGATTCGCTGAGGTTCGGCTCGACGCCGTCGGGCAGGTTGTGGGCCGTGAACGCCTCGAAGGCGATGGCCTGGATCGGCATCGTCTTGGTCGGTGTACCGCGGACGCGGAACTCGCCGTCGACGAACTCGAGGTCGTCCTCGCTCGCCTCCATCTGGTGCGCGGCGATCGTCTTGGCCTTGTCGAGCACCTTCTGCGCGGCCATCTCGACGGCCACACCGCCGACGGACAGGGAGCGCGACCCGTAGGTGTCGAGGCCCATCGGCGCGATGGCGGTGTCGGAGTGCAGCACGTCCACGTGGTCGGGATCGATGCCGAACTTGTCGGCCACGAGCATCGACCAGCTCGTCTCGTGTCCTTGCCCGTGCGGCGCCGTCCCGGTGACGACCTGCACCTTGCCCGTGGGCAGGAGACGGACGGTGGCCGCCTCCCAACCGCCGGCGCCGAAGTTCAGCGACGCCAGCACACGCGACGGGGCGAGGCCGCACATCTCGACGTACGACGAGATGCCCACGCCGAGGTGCTTGGTCGCGCCGGTCGACCGGCGGTCGGCCTGCTCCTTGCGCAACGCCTCGTAGCCGACCAGCTCGAGCGCGCGATCGAGCGGGGGTTCGTAGTCGCCGGAGTCGAACATCAGGCCGGCAGACGACGTGTACGGGAACTGGTCGGGCTTGATGAAGTTGCGCCTGCGGATCTCGTCCGGTCCGACACCGACCTTCGCCGCGAGCGCATCGATGCTGCGCTCGATCGCGTAGGTCGCTTCCGGGCGTCCCGCGCCGCGATAGGCGTCGGTCGGCGTCTTGTTGGTGAAGATGCCTGTGCACTCGAACGAGTACAGCGGGATGTCGTAGGCGCCGTGGTAGAGGAACGCGCCGAGCAAGGGAATGCCGGGCGTCACCAGTTGCAGGTAGGCGCCCATGTCGGCCAGCAGTTCGACCCGGACCGCCGTGATCTTCCCGTCGGCGTCGGCGGCAAGCTCGATGTCCTGGATCTGACCGCGGCCCTGGACCGTGGCGACGGCGTTCTCGCTTCGATCCTCGGTCCACCGCACGGGGACGCCGAGCTTGCGCGCGATCGCGACCGCGATCAGCTCCTCGGCATACACGTCGAGCTTGGACCCGAAGCCACCGCCGACCGACGGCGCGATCACCCGCAGCTTGTGCTCGTCGATGCCGGTGGTGACTGCCGTCATCACCTTGAGGATGTGGGGGACCTGTGTCGACGAGTAGAGGACCAGGTCGCCACCGACCGGTTGCGGCACGACCGCGACACCGCGCGGCTCCATCGCCTCTGGGATCAGGCGTTGTTGGACGTACCGCTCGTGGACCCTGTGGGCGGCCGATGCAAACGCCTGCTCGACCGCGGTCGGATCGGGGATCAGCGTCCACGTGTACGACTTGTTGGTGCCGAGGTCCTCGTGGATGACCACGCGGTCGCTGGCCGCATCCTCGATGTCGACCGCCGGCGGCAGCGACTCGTAGTCGACGATCACGGCATCCGCCGCGTCGCGTGCCGCGTATCGCGAGCTCGCCACGACGACAGCGACGATGTCGCCTTGGTAGTTCGCCTTCCCGATCGCGACCGGCAGGTGCTCCGGGTTCTTCATGTCCTCCGTGACCCCCCATGCGCACGGCATCGGTGCCGCCCAGGCGTCTCGGAGGTCTGTACCGGTGAACACGGCCTCGACGCCGGGCAGCTCGAGCGCGCCGCTCGGGTCGATCGACGTGATGCGGGCGTGTGCTTCGGGGCTGCGGACCATCCCGAGGTAGCGGGCGCCCGGGATGACGAGGTCGTCGACGAAACGGGCCTCGCCGGTCAGCAGCCGAGGGTCCTCCTTGCGGACCATCGGCGTCCCGACGACGGGGCTCATGGCGCGTCACCCGCGCCGGCCGCGGCGAGCACGGCCTTCACGATGTTGTGATAGCCGGTGCAGCGACACAGGTTGCCCTCGAGTCCTTCCCGAACCGACGCCTCGTCGGTGGCTCGGCCCTCCTCGACGAGCGAGACCGCCGCCATGACCATGCCGGGCGTGCAGAACCCGCACTGCAAACCGTGGTTCTCCTGGAACGCGGCCTGCATCGGGTGGAGCTGACCGTCGGTTGCCAGTCCTTCGATCGTCGTCACCGCCGATCCGTCGGCCTGCGCAGCGAGCACGGTGCACGATTTCACCGACTCGCCGTCGAGGTGCACGGTGCAGGCTCCGCAGGACGACGTGTCGCAGCCCACGTTCGTCCCTGTGAGTCCGACCACGTCTCGCAGGTAGTGCACCAGCAACAGACGGGGTTCGACGTCGTGCTCGCTGCTCACGCCGTTGACTGTGATGGAAACCTTCACGTGGTTCCTCCCCCGCATCGTGTTCGTGTGCTTGCCGCTCCCTGTCGCCATCCTGCCGCGAACGGCGAACCTGCGCTAGCCGCGGCCCGGTATCAGCAACCTCGACGAGCCCGCCGTTACGCTGGCGGCCTTCATTCGAACGACACAGGGAGGATCCATGCGGGCTGCGGTCCTGAACGGCTACAACGAGCCGCTCGTCATCGAGGAGCTGCGGGAGCCGGCGCTCGGCCCACGTGACGTCCGGGTGCAGATCGACGCGAGCGGGGTCTGCCACTCGGATTTGACCGTTCAGAGCGGCGGTGTGCCGATGCCGATTCCGCTCATCCTCGGTCACGAGGGCGCCGGCACCGTGCTCGAGACCGGACCCGAGGTGAGCCGTGTGCGCAAGGGCGACCGTGTGATCGCGTCGTTCATCCCCGCGTGCGGCAACTGCTTCTTCTGTCTGCACGAGCAGTCGAACCTCTGCGAGGAGTCCACCGGGACGATGGTTGCGGCTCGTGCCATGCGCGAGGACGGCTCGGCGGTGTTCGGCATGACCGGGCTCGGGACCTTCTCCGACCTGATGACGACAGACGAGGCGTCGCTCGTGAAGATCGACACCGACCTGCCCAGCGAACAACTCGCCCTCATCGGGTGTGGCGTGACGACCGGTGTTGGTGCCGCGCTGCTCGACGGCGAAGGTGCAGCCCGGCTCCACTGTCGCGGTGATCGGCTGCGGTGGTGTGGGTCAGTCCGTGATCCAAGGTGCTCGCATCGCGGGCGCGTCGCGCATCTTCGCTGTCGATCCCGTCGAGATGAAGCGCAAGACGGCCGAGCAGTTGGGTGCCACCGATCTCGTCGATCCGGCGCAAGGCGATCCCGTCCAGCAGGTCAAGGAAGCGACCGGAGGACGCGGGAGCGACTACGCGTTCGAGGTCATCGGGCTCCCGGAGACGATCCTCCAGGCGTACAACACCGCCCGGCGCGGCGGCACGGTGGTGGTCGTCGGCATGCCGCGCATCGAAGACACCGTGACGTTCTCCGCGATGCAGTTGTTCTACGAAGAGAAGAAGGTGCTCGGCTGCATGTACGGGTCCGCGCAGGTGCGCGCGCGACTTCCCCAAGTTCGTCGACTTGGTCGAGACCGGCCGGCTCGACGTCGGTTCGATGGTGTCGAGGCGCATCAAGATCGACGAGGTGAACGACGCGTTCCGGGCAATGCAAGCGGGTGAGGTGATCCGCAGCGTCATCGTCTGAGGACGCCCTGTCGGACCTGATCCGTCGCACGGCCGGTGCGATCGCCGGCTACCGCGCCGGCCTCGCGGAAGCGCGCGTCCATCCGATGATCGACCTCGACGAGTTGCGAGCAACGTTCAACCGGCCGCTGCCCGACGATCCCGTCGACCCCGCCGAGGTCCTCGACGAGTTGCAGCGAGCCGCGGCACCCGGGCTGGTCGCGACCGCGGGGCCACGCTTCTTCGGCTTCGTGATCGGTGGGTCGGTCGACGCCGCCGTGTGTGCGGATCTGCTCACGACGGGATGGGATCAGGTCGGCTTCAACGCGGTGTCCTCGCCGGCGGCTGCGGTGGCCGAGGAGGCCGCGGGCGTCTGGCTGAAGGATCTCCTCGGCATCCCCGGACACGCCACCGTCGGCTTCGTGACCGGCGGCCAGGCCGCGAACACGGTCGGGCTCCTGGCGGCACGCCAGCACGTCCTGCGCGGCGGCGGGATGGGATGTCGAGCGCGACGGTCTGATCGGCGCTCCTCGTGTTCGTGTGATTGCCGGCGCGGAACGGCACGGCACCCTCGATCGCGCGCTGCGCTTCATCGGACTGGGTGCAGGGTCCGTGGTCGAGGTGCCGGCGCGACGGCAACGGCGCGATGCGGCCCGACGCCTTGGCGTCCGTCGCTCACCGAGCGACCGTGACACGCCGACGATCGTGTGCGCGCAGTCGGGCAACGTGAACACGGGCGCCTGCGACGACTTGCGGCCGATCTGTGAGGCGGCGCGCGCTCGCTGACGCGTGGGTGCACGTCGACGGTGCGTTCGGCCTGTGGGCGGCCGCCAGCCCGTCGACGCGGCACCTCGTCGACGGCATCGAGCTGGCCGACTCGTGGGCGTGCGACGGTCACAAGTGGCTCAACGTGCCCTACGACTCCGGCTTCGCGTTCTGCGCGCATCCCGAGGTGCACCGCAACGCCATGAGCTACACCGCCGAATACCTGACGGGCCAGAGCCTGACCGGCACGCCGGGACCGTCGGACCTGGTGCTCGAGTCGTCACGCCGAGCCCGTGGGTTCGCGGTGTGGGCCGCGCTGCAGTCGCTCGGACGATCCGGCGTCGCAGACCTCGTCGACCGGTGTTGCGCGCTTGCCCGACGGTTCGCCAAGCAACTCGACGCCGTCGACGGTTTCGAGGTCGTGAACGACGTCGTCCTCAATCAGGTCCTCGTGCGCCTCGGCGACGCCGCGGAGACCGACCGCGTGATCGATGCTGTGCAGCGCGAGGGCACGTGCTGGTTCGGCGGGACGACGTGGCACGGCATGCGGCTCGCCCGCATCTCGGTCTCGAACTGGTCGACGACCGAGAACGACGTCGACCGCTGCGTCGACGCCATCGTGCGCGTGGCGCAGTAGCTTCCCGCCGGTGAAAGTCGGAGTCTTCGTCCCGATCGGGACGCTCAACGCCAACCCCGAGTTCCTGCGAACGCTGGGGATCGCGCTCGAAGAGCGAGGGTTCGAGTCGGTGTGGGTCGCGGAGCACATCGTGTTGTTCGACGACTACGAGAGCCAGTACCCGTACGCGGACGACGGGAGGTTTCCCGGCGGCGGCGACACCGGCCTGCTCGAGCCGCTGACGGCCCTGTCGTACCTCGCCGCGGTCACCGACACCGTTCGCCTGGGCACCGGCATCTGCCTCGTTCCCCAGCGCAATCCCGTGTACACCGCGAAGCAGGTGGCCGACGTCGACGTGCTGTCAGGAGGACGCGTCGACTTCGGGGTCGGCGTGGGCTGGCTGCGCGAGGAGTTCGAGGCCGTCGGCATGCCGTTCGAGCACCGCGGCCCGAGGACGCGTGAGCATCTCGAGGTCATGAAGGAGCTGTGGACGAAGGAGACGGCGTCGTTCAAGGGTGAGTACTACGAGCTGCCCGAGTGCCGGCTGTACCCGAAGCCGGTGCAACAGCCGCATCCACCGATCCACTTCGGGGGCGAGACCCCGGCTGCATTGCAGCGAGTCGCCGATCTCGGGCAGGGATGGTACGGGTTCAACCGCACGCCCGAAGAGGTGCCGGATGCGCTCGCGAGCCTCGACCGTCTGCTCGACGCGCGCGGACGGTCACGAGACGAGATCGAGATCAGTGTGTGCCCGTACTTCAAGGGTGCCGATCGCGACGCGTTGGAGCGCTACCGCGACCTCGGCGTCGACCGTGTCATCGCGTTGCTGCTCGCGTTCGACCGCGACGGGCTGTTGCACGCCGCCGACGAGTTGGCGAAGGAATCTGGTGGAACCTGCGCGCTCGATGTAGCGCGCCGTCGATCGTTACTTGAACTCGGGGATGACGTGCGTTCCGATCAGGTCGATCGTCTGCATGACCTTGTCGTGCGGGATCTTGTACGGGTTCACGAGGCAGAGGAGCAGGTCGACGCCGGCTTCCTCGTAGCGCTTGCATGCTTCGAGGCAGTCGTCCGGCGTACCGACGGCAGAGGCGCCGGACTCGGCGAGGTACTCGAGGCTGAGCAGGTCGAGTGAGCCTTCACTGTCGATGCGCTTCATGTCGCCCGCGTAGGCGTAGTTGCCGAGGTCCTGCTGCGTTTCCGCCATCCAGTCGGCGACGGACCCGATGAGGCGCGCGCCCTTCTTCGGATACCACTCGAACGACTCGCGCGCGTTGTCCCAGGCTTCCTCGCGTGTGGGCGCGCACATCACCATGGTGAACGTCGCCGCTTCGTTGTGGACGTACGCGCCGACCGGCTTCGTGCAGTTCGCGACGCCTTCGCGGTAGATGTCGATGCTCGCCTTCACCTGCTCGGGCGGGACGCCCACGGCGAACGAGCACAGACCGAGACCGAGCTCGCCGACCTGGCGATGGCCGTCGGGACTCGACGTCGCGCCCCACAACGGTGGGTGCGGCTTCTGCATCGGCTTCGGCAGGACGCGGCGCTTGGGCATCTGCCAGTGCTCGCCGGCGAACTCGTACTCGTCGTTCGTCCAGCAGCCGACGACGTGCTCGATCGCTTCCTTCCACATGCCACGGGTCTCGTGGGGATCGATGCCGAAGCCCTCGAGCTCGGCGCGGGTGGCGGAACGTCCCGTCCCGAAGTCGACTCGGCCGCCCGAGATCAGGTCGAGCACCGCGACCGATTCGGCCGTCCGCACCGGATGGTTGTACGGCTTCGGCATGAGCCGCACGCCGTATCCGATGCGGATGCGCTCCGTCTTCGCCGCGATCGCGCCGTACAGGACCTCGGGATTCGAGCAGTGGCTGTACTCCTCGAGGAAGTGGTGTTCGACGGTCCAGATGGCGTCGAAACCGGCACGTTCGCCCGCTACGACCTGTTCGATGGTGTCGAGGTAGGCCTGCCGCTCGCTGTCAGGGCCCCAGGGACGTGCGACGGGGATCTCGTAGAACAGGGCGAATCTCATGGCCGGTCACAATACGGGGATGGCTGGAGCCGAAGGGAAGCTGGTGGGCAAGGTCGTCCTCGTCACGGGAGCGGCGTCGGGCATCGGACGTGCGACCGCTCGTCGGATCGAGGCCGATGGTGGCACCGCGGTCGGCGCCGATGTTGCGGCCGATGGCGCGCGCGTCGTCGACGTGCGCGACGACATGGCGATCGGCGCGTTGATCGACGACATCGTCGCGGAGCACGGACGCATCGACGGCGTCGTGACCGCGGCCGGCGTTGCCGGCGGCGGGCCGGTGCATCTCATCGACGGTCCCGAGTGGGAGCGTGTGATCGGGGTCAACCTGACCGGCACGTTCCTCGTGTGCCGGCACGCGCTGCGCCACATGCTCGAACAGGAGGCGGTGGACGATCAGCGTGGCTCGATCGTGACGATCGCCAGCGTCGAGGGAATCGAAGGCACCGCGGGAGGATCGTCGTACAACGCGTCGAAGGGCGGCGTCGTGTTGCTCACGAAGAACATGGCGATCGACTACGGACCTCGTGGCATTCGGGCCAACGCGATCTGTCCCGGCTTCATCGACACGCCGATGACCGAAGGCATCTTCGGAATGGAAGGCATGGAGGAGCCACGTCGGCACGTCATCGAGGAGCACGCGCTGCGCCGCTTCGGCCGGCCCGACGAGATCGCCGCCGTCGCCGCCTTCCTGCTCTCGTCCGACGCGTCGTTCGTGAGTGGACAGGCGATCGCCGTCGACGGTGGCTACACCGCCGGACGCGACCACGGCGTCACACGGATGATGGGCCTGTCGTGAGGGCGGTCGCGAACCGAGGGGGCGCAGCCCCGGCTAGCGCGCGGTGATCGTCACCGGCAGGTGGCGGATGCCGGTGTGCTTGTTGGTCCGAGTCCACTCCGGCGGCCCTGCGAGCTCGATCGCGGCGACCTGATCGAGGAGCGCAGCGAGCATCACGCGGATCTCGAGTCGCGCCAAGTTCGCGCCGAGACAGAAGTGCGTGCCGTGGCCGAATGCGAGGTGGGGATTGGGATCGCGGCGCACGTCGAAGCGGAACGGATCCGCGAACACGTGCTCGTCGCGGTTCGCGGACGCCCACCACAACGTGACCTTGTCGCCGGCCGCGATCGTGTGGTTGTCGACATGGATCGCTCTGGTGGCGGTGCGACGGTTGTACGTGGTCGACGACGCCCATCGCAGGATCTCCTCGACGGCCGAGGGGACAAGGCTTCGGTCGTCGTCGACGACGAGCCACTGGTCCCAGTTGTCGAGGAACGCCAGCAGGCCGACGGCCATCGAGTTCCGTGTGGTCTCCGTGCCTGCGGCGACGAGGAGCGAGAAGAACATCTGCTGCTCGAGCTCGGTCGTCACGTCGTGCTGCATCACGGCGGCGAGGATGTCGCCGGGCTCGTTGTCGTCGTCACGCTTGCCGTCGAGCAGTCGACGGCCGTAGTCGAACATCGCCGCGTTCGCCGCCGCAGTCGCCTCCGTCGACTCGCCGAGCTGCCGGTCGTCGTAGTCGAGCATCGCCTCGGCCCACGTGAACAACTCGTGACGATCGCCCTGCGGGATCCCCATCAACCCCGCGATCGCCTGCAGGGGCAACTCGGCGGCCACCTCGACGAGGAAGTCGCACGTGCCCTTGTCCACCGCGGCCTCGACGATCGAGTTCGCTCGCCGCGTGAGATCGGCCTCGAGCTGCGCGAGAGCCTTCGGGGTCACGCACGGGAGCGCGAGGCGCCGGATCCGGTTGTGGCGCGGATCGTCCATCATGTTGAGCAGCACGCCGGCCACGAGCCCGTCGGGCAGGTCCTCGATCAGGGTGCCGCCGCTCGGCGCGTTCACCGCCGCAATGAGACGAGAGCGCGGTCGCGTCCGCGGCTGCCGCCAGCACGTCGGCGTGCCGGGTGATGACCCAGAAGCCCTCGCCACCGGGTGTGCGCTCGGTCGGCTCGTGGAAGAACACCGGCCTCTCGCGGCGCAGCTCCGCGAACAGATCGTGGGGGAAGCCGTTGGCGAAGTTGTCGAGATCGGTGAGGTCGATCACGCGTCAGGGTGTCTTGAACGTGGGAAGCGTGGCGTCCTTCTCGGAGATCTGCGAACGATCGTCGACGTCGATGGGGAGCGGCCAGTCGATGCCCAGCGCGGGGTCGAGAGGATTGACCGCCGTTCCCGCCATTCCCGGGACCCATTCGTCGTCGAAGCAGTACAGGTACTGCGTCGGCGCGTTGCCGAGGGATTGGAACCCGTTGCACACACCCTTCGGAACGAGCACCTGCTTGCCGGCCGTCAGCCGCACCGTGACCACCTGGCCGTAGGTCGGCGACTCGGTGCGGGCGTCCACGTAGGCGCCGAAGGCCTCGCCGCTCGCGACCGCGACCAACTTGTGGATCTGCTCGCCGTGCAAGCCCCGTACCGCACCCGGCTTGGTCTCCGTGACGTTGATCTGCAGCCACCCACCGAGCGACGGCAGCCCCATCGAGACCCACGCCGACTCCCGGTAGAACTCGCGGACCGTGCCCCGCTCGTCTTCGACCTGCTTCATCGTGATGACCACGAGGCCATCGATCTCGGTCTTCTCGACCGTCATGTCTGTCATTCGCACCCCCATCAGGAGATGTTTTGTAGCGGACTCACCGAGGTGTGCGCGCCAACCGACGTCCACGGTCGTTTGGCGCACACACCTCTGCTAGAACGGCCCGCGGTGAAGGTGGTGGTGCTGTACGAGTCGATGACGGGCAACACCCGTCGTGCGGCCGAGTTGATCGGTGGGGCGGTCGCGGCGACGGGCGCCGATGTCTCGGTGTATCCGGTCACCAATCCGAATCTGCACGAGCTCTCGGTCGCCGACCTCGTCTTCGTCGGAACGTGGGTCGACGGGCTCGTCTTGTTCGGGCAGCGGCCCGGCCGGGCCACCCGCTTGTGGAAGCTGCCGGTGCTCGACCACAAGCCGGTGGCCGTGTTCTGCACGTACGCCATCAACGCGGGCAAGGCGCTCGACAAGACGGTTGCGATCCTCGAAGCGAAGGGCGCCCGCGTCGTCGGCAGCCGTCAGTTCCGGCGTGACCGCATCGAACAGGGCGTCCAGGAATTCGTGGACGCCGTCCTGCAGTCGGTGCCTGCCGCCTCCTAGCCGGGACAGCTCCTGGTCACCCGGTACACCTGGTAGGCCGCGTTCGTGTCGAGGGGTTGCACCGCGACGCCGTTCACGCACCTCGAACCGCCCCAGGCCATGTCGTCGAGCAACTGCTGTTCGTTGGTCTTGAACTTGCTGTACCGCGGATCGACCACCACGTAGTCGATCTGCCGGCGAGTGAGGAACCGGGCGTAGGTCGCCTCGTTCGGAAAGCTCCGCCGGTACATGCTCTCGGGGAAGAACTCGGAATCGATCCGTCCGCCGGCGCGCACGATCGAGTACTGGCCGTACTTCGCGTCGCCGAACGCGAGCACTCGGTACGTGGCGCCAGGGACGAAGTCGGCCGACTGGGGGAACGCGCTCACGCCGTGGCTCGGTCGCCGATTGAGCGCACTCCATCCGGCGGCCATGCCGGAGAACGGGATGGTCAGGAGCTGCAACAGCACCATGACGCCCGCGAGGACCATGGGTGCCCTCCGCCGCCATCCGGAGCGCTGGACCGACACCAGCAACATCGGGACCAGGAACACGAGTGACCGCAGCGCGACGGTCTCGAACTCGATCCACGCCGTATAGAGCAGCGAGTTCTGCCCGGCCACGGGCGATGCGAACACCAGCACTGCGGCGGGCAGCGAGATCACGAGCGAGATCAGCCAGCCGACCACCAAGGCCCGCCGACGAGGCTCCGCGCGGTAGCGGAGCACGACGAGCAGCGCGGTCAGGGGAACGAGCACCGCCGCGTGCGTCAGCTGCGCCAGCCCGGCGAGGACGACCGCCAGCTTGCGCCGATCGCGCCGCCAGCAACCGACGGCGAGCATGAGCATCGCTGCCGCCCACAGGAACGGCAGCTGCCCGAGGAGCAAGGCCTCGACCAGCGCCGGATTGACGAGCACCGCCACCGCCCACCAACCGCGCCGCAGCTCGGGGAAGCTCCAGAACGTCGCGAGCACGAGTCCGAGGAAGCCGGCACCGAGCACCAACGTCACGCTCCACTCGCCCATGAGCGGCCACAG
The DNA here is from genome assembly GCA_963821725.1 of uncultured Acidimicrobiia bacterium. GTDB lineage: Bacteria > Actinomycetota > Acidimicrobiia > Acidimicrobiales > JACDCH01 > DATAES01. The sequence continues at coordinate 63,487 of CAWGFA010000006.1, read as the reverse complement.
CAGGACCGCAACCATCCACGGGATGAACGAATAGGGGAACGCGAGCGCGCTGCCGTGTGCGAGGACCGGCATGTGGAACGGCAGTCCGTTGCCGTGCCACAGCTGTTGGGACACGAACCACACGTGGACGTAGTTCGACAGCGTGTCGCTCGAGATCACCTCGCGGTGACGCAGGAGCAAGGCGAGGATGACGAGCCAGACCGCGATGACGATCGATCTCGCGACGCGTCCGCTGCGCTCGACGCGCAAGTCGGCGGGTGCCTCGGCACTACCGTCGTCGGCCGATGCGATGGCCGTCGCGACCTTCAGCTTCATCGCCGACGGTCCGTTCGATCGCGGTCGGTCAGGGTGTCGCGGCTCTCGGAGCGGTGTTGTTCGCGTCGGCTACAGGCACCAGCGCGCTCAGCACGGTCGCGATCACGGTCGCGTCGCTGGTGGTCGCTGCCCTCTCCGCGCGCGCCGGCGCCTATTCCGTGCGGCGCATCGCGCTCGTACCCGTCGGCGTCATCGCGGTAGCGGTCGCGTGCTTGTTGCTCGCGGTCACGTTGCGCGGCGTGATCACGATTCCGATTGCCGCGGTGCTCGGCCTCGGCATCGGCATCGCGATGCCCGAGGTCGAGGGACTCGATCGGCGAAAGATCGGACTGGGAGTCGGCGCGGGCGCGTTCGAGTTGGCGGTCTTCGCGCTGATCGGCGGACGTGTCGCTGGGCTCTGGTGCGCGGCGATCATCGGCCTGGCTGTCGGTCTCGTCTCGATCGCAGCCGCGCCACGTGAACACGCCGAGCTCGGACGCACCGGCGTCGCGCTCGTCACCGTGACCGCGCTGCTTGCGAGTGGACTCGTGGCCTGGGTGGGCGCGAACGATCCGACGGTCGAGTGGTTCGGCAACGTCATCGCGCACGGTGACCGCTCGCAGCGACGGGTGGCGCTCACCTTCGACGACGGGCCGAACGATCCGTACACCATGTCGGTGGCCGGCATCCTCGACAGTCACGGCGTGAAGGGCACGTTCTTCGAGGTGGGCAAGGCGATCGACGCACGCCCGGACATCACCCGCGCGCTGAACGCCGATGGCCAGCTCGTCGCGAATCACTCGTACCACCATGACTATTGGCGTTGGCTCGATCCTCGTTACCCGGAACTCGATCGCACCCAGAAGGCCTTTCAACGGGCCCTGGGCAAATGTCCCGCGTTCTTCCGACCCCCACACGGTCAGCGCACGCCCTTCATGCTGTCACAGGTCCGGGCCGACGGCATGCATGCGGTGACCTGGGACACATCGGCCCAGGACTGGGTCGAGCGCAACGGAAGGGTCGTGGCCGACCAGATCGTCGACCGGGCCCGTCCGGGATCGATCATCCTGCTGCACGACGGGCTCGACGGGAACGTCGTCGCCGATCGCTCGGTGCTGCTGACGGCGCTTCCGCTCATCATCGACGGCCTTCGGGCCAAGGGTCTCGAGCCGGTGCGGCTCGACGATCTGCTCGGTCTCGCCGGCTACCTCGATCGGTGCTGAATCCAACGGAGGACGCCGCGCAGTGTCGCCACACCGGTCACCGCGGCCGCAGCGGTGACCGCCAGCGGCGGCGCCAGGCTCGGTACCTCTTTGCCGGGCGGCCGGCGGACCGTGACCCGGAACGCCGCCATGGGAATTGCAGCAAGGTCGATGAACACGTCCACCATGCGCGTGCGGCTTCGATACACAGGGACCGGCACGAGCACGTCGTTGCGCACGTGATAGCCGAGCCGGCACAGCACCACCGCGACCTCGACGGTCTCGGAGTACTTGTACCCCGGTAGTACGTCGAGCGCGTCGGCGAGCGCTCCGAGTCTGAAGATCCGGTAACCGGACTCGACGTCGTGCAGACGGTGACCGGCCCAGAGCGTGGCCCACGCCGACAGCAGCCCGTTGCCGGCTTGCTTGTAGCGGCGGGTACGTCGACAGATCGCGACGAACGAGCAGCGCGTCGAGCTTCTCGTCGACCGAGCGCCGGTGGAGGTCGTCGATCACGTCGAGGTCGTGTTGTCCGTCGGCGTCGACCGTGAACACGAGATCGTCAGGCGACAGCTCGCCGTCGCGCATGCGCCGGCGTAGGTCGGTGAACGCGAGGTAGTACGCGGCCGACATGCCCTGGTTCTCGTCGAAGGACAGAAGCCGCGCATGTTCGTGGCCGCGGCAGCCAGCGCCTCGATCTCGGCGCGGGTGCGGTCGGTCGAGCCGTCGTCGACCACGACGAGCTCGTCGACGAAGTAGCTCAGCTTGTCGAGCACTTGCGCGACCGTGGGTTCCTCGTTGTACGCAGGTACGACCGCGATGCGGCGGGTGGTTCCGGTCCGGTCGGAATCGAGCAGCACCGGCTACTCCTCGGTCAACGTGACAGGACGCGTCTGTGCAGACGCCGCGCGCTCGCTCGCCTCCGCCGCCTCGAGCGCCTGGTACCACGCGTAGGTGCGGGCGAGTCCCTCGGTGAACGTGGTCGCCGGCTGCCAACCCAGCACGTCGCGCGCCTTGTCGTTCGAGACGACCCGAGCCTTGAGATCACCAGGGCGCGCAGGTCCGAACTCGACGGAGCCCGAACCGACCAGCGAGCACACCGATTCCGCGATCTCCCGGATGCTGACGGGCGCGGCTCCTTCGATGTTGAACGTCTCGTTCGCCGCGACGTCGTCGAGTGCTCGCACGTGCGCCTGCGCGAGGTCTTCCACGTAGACGAAGAAGCGTTGCTGGCTCCCGTCGCCGTCGATGCGCAACGGTTCGCCGCGCATGCTTCGCTTCATGAACGCGGCCACGACGCAGTTGTCCCGCATGCGCGGCCCGTACGGGATGCCGTAGCGCAGGATCGTGTAGGGCCGCCCGTAGAGCGTGTGGTAGTCACGGCACGCCATCTCGGCGGCCACCTTCGACGTCACGTACAGGTGGCGATCCGTGTTCGGATCGAACAAGGTGTTCTCGTCGACGACGTCGGCCGTGGTCGCGGCGTACACCCACACCGTCGATGCGAGCACGACTCTTCCCGCTTCGGCCCTGCGCGCCGCCTCGAGCACCCGCGCCGTGCCGAGCGTGTTCACCTGGATCGCGAGCGGTCGGATCGACGATCACGTCGTTGACGTCGGCGATCGCGGCGAGATGGAAGATGACCTCGGATCCCGTCAGCGCGGTGGTGAGGCCGTCCGTGTCGAGCACGTCGACCGGCACCCACTCGGCGTCGGCGCGGTGCGGCGGCTTCGGGTCGAGCACGCGGACGGTGCAGCCGGCGTCGAGCAGCGCGTCGACGACGTGCGTCCCGATGAAGCCGGAACCTCCGGTGACGGCGACGATTCTGGTCAAGGTGGATCCTTTGCTACGAGGGGGCAGCGAGCCGATCGAGTGCAGAACCGAGTGACGTGACGACGTGGGCCGCCTGTTCGTCGGTCATCACGGCCGACACCGGCAGGCAGATGTGCGACGCGCAGAGCTTCTCGGCGCCGGGCAGCGGGCGGTCGACCCACGGCGCGAACACGGGTTGCGCGTGCAGCGGAAGTTCGTACACCTCGCCCGACAAGCCGACGCCGTAGTCCTGTCGCATCAGCTGCTTGAGCTCGGCGCGGTCGACGCCGTCCGGCAGGAAGGCGATGTACTTGTAGTAGTTGCACACCGCGTCTGGCGGAATGGCGAGCGGCCTGAGCGGAAGCTGCGCCAGCCCGTCGTCGTAGATCTTGGCGATGCGCTGCCGGTGGGCGATGAACTCGTCGAGGCGGCCGAGCTGGCTCGAGCGCGATGGCCGCGTGCGGCTCGCTCATCCGCCAGTTGTAACCGAGGTGGGTGTGGACGTTCGCGGTGAAGCTCGCCTTGCCCTGGTCGCGGTAGATGCGCGCCTCGGCGGCGACGGTGTCGTCGTCGGTCAGGATGATGCCGCCCTCGCCGCCGGCCATCACCTTCGTCGGGTAGAAGCTGAACGACCCCGCGATGCCGAACGTGCCGGCCATGCGATCACCGAGCGACGATCCGTGGGCATGCGCAGCATCCTCGAGGAGGAAGATCCCGCGCTCGTCGCACAATCGGCGAAGCTCGTGGATGGCGGGCGTCACGAGGCCGCCGATGTGCACGACCACGAGCCCGACGGTCTCGGGTCCGATGGCGCTCGCCACATCGCCCGGATCGACCGCCATCGTGGCGGGGTCGCAATCGACGAACTTCGGCCGCGCGCCGGCGGCGACGACCGCGGCAGCCGTGGCGAAGAACGTGTTCGCCGGGACGAGCACGTCGCGACCGTCGACCGGCTGTCCGAGGGCGCCAGAGACCGCAACGGGATCTCGATCGCGCTGGTCCCGGAGTTGACCGCGACCGCGTGCTTGGCGCCGTGGTGGGCCGCGAAGCGCTCCTCGAGCTCGCGGCCGATCGCTCCGAGCGTGAGCTGTCCCGACGTGAGGGCCTCGTCGATGCGTCGGAGTATCTCGGCGCGGTCCTCGGGAGGGAAGTGGACCTGCGCTGGCGGCACGGGCAGGGCGGGCGTTGCCGCGCCGGAGGGTGCGCTGGGAGCGGTCATCGTGTGCTTCGACTCTAGTTTGCTCGAGCGTCGCGACCGCTGATGGCACCGGCGACGGGTCGCGTCGGGAGAACGTGTTCAACTGTGTCTCCGCCGGCCACTCGACCGTACATGATCGGCCGCCGGAACCGCATGTCGGCAGGGTTCGGCATCTGTTCGTCACACGATGGTGGCCTCGGGTCCGGGGCGTCGTAGTCTTGACCGGTGCTCGTCGAGCGGTGCTGGATGTGCCTGGAACAGCCCGCCGTCACGACGGTGGAGGCGGCAGACGGCCGGCGCTACCCGGCGTGCGACGTGTGTGCGGTCGAGCACCCGAACGGTCCGCCACCCGACCGACGGTCCATCACCGACGACGACCTCCGTCGCATCGTCGGCGACACCGCCTGATCATCGCCCGAAGCGATCGGCGAGGTCGGCCGCGACCTCGTCGGGCCGTGGCATGGCTGCGATCTCGGCTGCGACGAGCGCAGTTGCATCGTGATACTGGCGAGTGTGCACGAGGTGCGGTAGCGCCTGACCGATCGCGTCCGCGCTCGCCGCGGCCGGTCCGAGACTGATACCGACACCCGCGCGCTCGCAGGCCGCCGCGTTGCGGAACTGGTCCGCGGCCTGCGGGAGACACAGTTGCGGGACGCCGGTCGTGATCGCACCGAGGAATGTTCCCGATCCGCCGTGCGACACCACGACGTCACACCACTCGAGCACTTCGGACTGCGGCACGAACGGCAGGACCGTGACGCTCCGAGGCAGTGGATCGAACGCATGGACGTCGCCCTCGTGGCCGACGGTGACCAGCGCCTGCGCGGCGAACTGGGTCACGGCCTGCACGGCATTCCTGAACACCGGTCCCGGCTCGTTGAACACCGTGCCGAACGTGACGTACACGCGAGGACGAACGACATCCGGTTTCCACGTCGCGGCGTCCTCGAACGCGGGCGCGTAGATGACCGGTCGCAGCGGTCGCGCGTTGCGCACGTGTGTGTCGTCGCTGAAGTGGAGACTCGGCGGATAGATGTCGAGATAGAGGTGGTCGAAGACGCCGCCGTACGGAGGCACGGTGAGGTCGAACCGGTTCCAGAGCGGTGCGACGAATTCGGCCGTCGCCGCGAGCCGTTCGGCGGTCACCGGCGATCCGTACGAGTGGGAGACGTGCGGGACATCGAGCACGGTCGCCACGATCGGTCCGGCGAACTCCGACACGTCATGGACGATGAGGTCTGGCTTCCAGCGTTCGGCGATCGGCAGGAGATCGTCGAGCATCGCCGGGGCGGCGACCGCGCCGAACAGTCGTGGGAACATGTGCGACGGCAGATCTTCCGGTGCCAACGTCGTCGCCTCGGGAAACCGCTCGAAGTACGTCGCCCGCCGCTCGGCGGAACCGGCGCCGCTCGCCTCGCAGGGAATGCCCGCTCGCTCGATGACGTCGATGGCGTCCGCACCCGTTGCCCATCGCACCTCGTGGCCCATCTTCGCCAGGCTCTGTGCCAGGGGAATCACGGGCAGCACGTGCCCCATCGGCGGCGACGTCGTCACGAGGATCCGCATCGGCGGGCGACGCTAGGCGACGACGCTTCGGGGGTCGGCGGGCGTAGCGTCGGGGTGTGACGTTTGCGATGCTCGAAGGCCCCGATCTCCTGATCGTGCTCGCCATCGTCCTCCTGCTGTTCGGCGGCGCCAAGTTGCCCCAGTTGGCCCGGTCGCTCGGTGAGGCCAAGCGCGAGTTCGAAGCCGGCACGAAAGAAGGAAGCCGGCCCGACTCCGAGCGGCCCGAGGACTGACTTCCGGCACACCGTGGCGCCAGCACGCGCCGGATGATGTCGTCGTCGAGTCGAGGGCCGGTCCGAGTAGCCGACGGGGTGCGGTCCGCAGCCACGCGAGCACCGGCTCCTAACGTTCGGGCCGGTGATCAAGTACCTCGGGTCGAAGCGTCGTCTGGTACCCGCACTCAGTGCGATCGCCAACGCCTCCGGCGCCCGCACGGCGCTCGACCTGTTCACGGGCACGACACGCGTCGCGCAAGCCTTCAAGTCGTGCGGGATCGAGGTCACCGCGGTCGACAGTGCTCGGTACGCGGCGGCGTTCGCCCGGTGTTACATCGAGACCGATCCGGCGGACATCGACCTTCGCGAACTTGCCCGCGTGCTAGCGGGGCTCAACGCGCTCGCGCCTCAGCCGGGCTACGTGACGGAAGTCTTCTCGGTGCAGAGCGCGCTACCTACAGCCGCACAACGCGGCACGCGTGGACGCCATTCGCGATGCCATCGCTCGCGAGTGGCGAGGTCATCGGTATGAGCCGATCCTCCTGACGAGCCTCGTCGAGGCCGCCGATCGGGTCGACTCGACGACTGGTGTTCAGATGGCGTACGTCAAGCAGTGGGCGCCCCGCTCGCAACAGATGCTCGAACTTCGCGTACCGTCACTGCTCGCCGGCGGCGGGCATGCGGTGCACGGCGACGCGTGCGAGGTCGCGGCGAGGCGACAGCACTTCGACCTCGCCTATCTCGATCCGCCCTACAACCAGCACCGCTACACGGCCAACTACCACGTGTGGGAGACGTTGGTCGCGTGGACGCGCCGTCGCACTACGGCATCGCGTGCAAGCGTGACGAGCTTCGTGACCCGTCGACGCGCTCCGTCTTCAACTCGCGGCGCACCATGCCCGACGCACTGCACCAGGTGATCGACGACGTGGATGCCGATCTGTTGGTGGTGTCGTGTTCGAACGAGGGATGGGTCGGCATCGAGGAGATGCACGCTTGGTGTCGTCCGCGTGGCCATGTCGAAGTGATCGCATTCGATTCCCGCCGTTATGTCGGCGCGCAGATCGGTCTGTACAACCCCCAGGGTGAACGTGTCGGGGAGGTGTCCCATCTCCACAACGTCGAGTACCTCGTGCTGTCCGGCGATCGGGCGCTCGTTCAGAGGGCCGCTCAATCGAGCAAGGAGCTCACCAACGCGTCGACGTCGGCGAGCGGCTCGTCGACCGCGCTCGCCGGCGCACCGGCCGCCGGCTGAACGTCGTCGCCGGCACGGGCATCACCCTCGTGGGTCATCGTCGCGACCACTGCGTCGGTGAGGAACCGGCTGCGCTGGCCGAACACGTGGCGATCGCTCAGCCGGGCCCGTCCGACGCCGGTGTGGTACCGCAGCGGCAGATAGCACCACAGCCGGTCGCGTGCTCGAGTCATCGCGACGTAGAGCAGCCGGCGCTCTTCCTCGATCGAGGCGGCGTCGCCGGTGGACATGTCGGACGGCAGGTTGCCGTCGGTCACGTGGATGACGTGGACGCACTGCCACTCGCCGCCCTTGGCCGAGTGGATCGTCGACAGCGTCAGGTAGTCGTCGTCGAGGTGCGGCGGCCCGGCCAGCTCGCCGGTGGCCGACGGCGGGTCGAGGATCAACTCGGTCAGGAACCGCTCGAGGCTCGACGCCTGCGAGGCGGCCTTGCCCAGCTCTTCGAGGTCAGCCAACCGCGCCGTCGCATTGCGATAGCGGGAATCGACCCGTTCGTCGAGCCAGGCTCGCACCCGTTCGACGACGGCACCGGGCCCGGCCTCGCGGTCGAGGCGCCGCGCGTCGGCGAGCGTGAGCAACAAGGCATCACCGGCTTCGGGCAGTGCGCCTGCGGACAGTGACGCGCCGACGGACGCGAGCCCGCGCGCCGTCGCGGGACCGACGCCGTCGAGGAGCTGCAGCACCCGGAACCACGCCAGCTCGTCGTTCGGATTCTCGACGATGCGCAACACGCACAGGAGGTCCTTCACGTGCGCGGCCTCGAGGAACCTGAGCCCGCCGAACTTCACGAACGGAATACGGCGGGCCGTGAGCTCGAGTTCGAGCAGGTCACTGTGGTGCGCGGCACGAAAGAGCACGGCTTGGTCGTGGAGGGCGACGCCGCGCTCGTACTCGTCGACGATCCGCCCGCACACGGCCGCCGATTGCGTTCCTTCGTCGTCGCACGACACCAGGACCGGTGCCGGCCCGTCGGAACGCGTGGACCACAGGGCCTTGTCGTGCTTGTGCTCGGTCCCCGCTTCTGCCATGACCGCGTTGGTGGTGCGCAAGATCGCCGGCGTCGATCGGTGATTGCGATCGAGGACCACGACGTGCGCGCCGAAGCGCTCGGCGAACTCCAAGATGTTGCGTTGGGTGGCGTTGCGGAAGCCGTAGATCGCCTGGGCATCGTCACCGACCGCGGTGATGCCCGCCCCGCCGGTCGCCAGCTCGTGGAGAAGGTCGGCCTGCTGCGCGTTCGTGTCCTGGTACTCGTCGACGAGCACGTGGTCGAACTGCGCGCACAACGCCGGCGCCGCGGGCGAATGCAGGAGTGACGACCACCCGAGCAGCAGGTCGTCGTAGTCGAGGACGTGCGCGGCGCGCTTGCGGCCGCGGTAGGCCTCGTACGTCGCGCGCGAACTCCTGGTGTTCTTCGATGCACCACGGGAACGACTCGCGCAAGACCTGCGACAGCGGCGTCGACGTGTTGACGACGCGGCTCAGGATGGCAGCCATGGTGTCTTTCTTCGCGCGACGGCGAGTGGCGTCTGATGCCTCGGACTGCTCGGCGCGGACCATCGCCAGCAAGTCGGCGGTGTCGGCCTGATCGAGCACGGTGAACGCAGGGTCGAGCCCGAGGGCCCAACCGTGTCGACGCAGTAGCCGGTTGGCGACTCCGTGGAACGTGCCGCCCCACGCGCGACGGGCGACGTCGTGGCCCGCTTCGGCTTCGGCCCTGCGCAGCAGTTCGGCAGCGGCGCGCCGGCTGAACGTGAGGAGCAGGATCCGCTCGGGTGGCACTCCGCGGTTCACCAGCGCCGCCAGCCGGGAGGCCAGCGTCGTCGTCTTGCCGCTGCCGGCGCCGGCCACGATCAGGAGATGCCCGCCGTCGTGAGCGACCGCGGCGCGCTGCTGTTCCGTCAGACCAAACACCTGTTCGACAGTACAACGGGGTTGGAGTTGGCGGGGGGACATTGCGAGGATGCACGGATGGACGAGCGCGAGCCTCTGCTGACGCCCGCGTTCGTCGAGATCACGGGCTCGGCGCTCTGCTACTTCATCGCCATCGGCGTCATCGCACCCGTGTTGCCCCGGTTCGTCGAGGACTCGCTCGGCGGCGGCGGCACCGCAGTCGGGGTGGCCGTCGGGGCCTTCGCCATCTCGGCCGCCGCGCTGCGACCGGCCGTCGGCCATCTGGGCGACACCAGGGGGCGGAAGGTGCTCGTGCTCGGTGGCGCCTCGATCGCCGGGATCTCGATGTTCGGCTACGTCCTCGCCACGAGCCTTCCGATCCTCATCGGCATGCGCCTGCTGACGGGCGTCGGCGAGGCGGCCATGTTCGTGGGCGCCGCGACCGCGGCGCAGGATCTCGCGCCGGCGTCGCGTCGCGGCGAAGCTGCGTCCTACTTCTCGGTCGCGGTGTACGGGGGGCTGGCGATCGGGCCGATCCTCGGCGAGCTCGCTCGCACACACTGGAGTGTGAATGCGGCGTGGTACCTGGGCGGCGCGTTCTGCTTCGCGGCGGCCTTGCTCGGCACGCGGATGCCGACCTCTCGACCGTCGGTTGCGCCCGAGCCGACCTCGGGGCGCCGGCGCTTGCTCCATCCCGCCGCGTTGCGTCCCGGCTTGATCCTGATGCTGTCGACGACCGGGTACGCAGGGTTCGCCGCCTTCGTTCCCCTGTACGTCACCGAGCTGGGGTTGAGCGGCGTTGGTCTCGTGTTCGCCGAGTACGCGTTCGCCGTGTTGGTGGTGCGCATCTTCGGCGCCCGCCTGCCTGACCGGCTGGGATCGCGCCGCGGCGCCTCCATCGCGCTCGCGCTGCAATCGGTCGGGCTGATGACGATGTGCCTCTGGATGAGCGTGACCGGGCTGTACGTCTCGACGTTCGTGTACGCGATGGGTGTGTCGCTGCTGTACCCGGCCTTGTTCCCGCTCGTGGTCGACGGCGCGCCGGAATCGGAGCGCAGCCAGGCCGTGGCGACCTTCACGCTCGCCTTCGACATCTCGGCCGGATGTCGGCGCGTTCCTGCTCGGGATCGTCGTCTCGCTGTCGAGCGAACGTTGGGCCTTCGGCGTGGCCGCGATCCTGTCGTTCGTCGGATTGTTGCTGGTGCGGACTGCGGGCCGGCGTTTCGGGCAGGTCCCTCAGCTGTCGCCTGCAGTCACCTCATAGGCGAGCGGCTCACCGTTCTCCCACCGCATCAGGTTCTCGATGAACGCGTCTGCCGCCCGTTCGTATCGACCGGTGCCGCCCGCCGAGGAGTGCGGGGTCAACACGACGCGTGGATGGTCCCACAGCCAGCTTCGCTCGGGCGGGGGCTCCTCGTCCGCCACGTCGAGGATCGCGACCTCGGGCACGCCAGCGTCGAGCGCGACGCGGAGGGCGCCTTCGTCCACGAGCGAGCCGCGTCCGACGTTCACGAGCACCGACGCAGGTCGGAACAACGCGAGCCGAGAGCTGTCGATGAGGTGTCGCGTGTCGGAACCACCGGGAGCGGCGAGCACGACGACATCGGCGCGCGGCAGGTACGCGTCGACCTGGGCGGGCCGAATGCACTCGTCGACCGGCTCCTGTCCGTTCGGCGAACGTCGCACGCCGATGACCGTGGTACCGAACGCCTTGGCGCGGATCGCCACCTCGGTGCCGATGTGCCCGAGACCGATGACGAGCCACGTCGTCCCGTGGACTTCGCGGAAGTCGTGCGGCTGCCATCGACGACTACTCCGTTCTCGGGTCCACGCCGAGGCTTGCTGGAAGTGGTCGAGCACGGCGCGCACGATGTACTCCGCGATCGGGATGCCGGTCACGTGCGACGTCGTGAGCCTCGTGCCGCCGTCGGTCAACATCTGGAACACGGGATGATCGGTGCCGGCGCCGGAGCTCTGGAGCCACTGCGGCTTCGTGTTCAGCGCGAGTCGGAAGAACTTGCGCACCGGGCCGCCGTCGAAGAAGTCCGCGGTCAGCCACGCGACATCCAGCTCGGCGTCCTCCCACGGGATGGTGCGGTCGTCGACGACCAGGTCGCCGTCGTGCTGCATACGGACGAACTGCACGTGCGGCACTGCGGCGCCGATGCGGTCGGCGTATGCCGCGAAGGCGCGCTCACTCAATAGCAGCAGCATCGGCGGGCACCGTACCGGCGATGCGCACCGCGGTCCGGCGTCGCCGGGCGAGCACCACGACCGAAGGCACCTGCACGAGCCCGGCGCAGACGAGCGCCGTGGGTGTCGACGTCAGCACCGCGATCGTGCCGAAGGTCGGTCCGCCGGCAACCTCACCGATGGCGTGGGCTTGGCTGGCGACCGAGTTGACCGTGGCGCGGGTACGCGGGTCGAGTCCGCGGTTCACCCATGCCGCGAGTACGGGCTCGCTCACCTCCCACACGGCGGCCGCCGCGCACAGTGAGATCGTTGCGAACCAGAACGAGCGGCTGAGGCCGAACGCGACGAGGGCGACGATCATGCCGAGGACCACCGCGCTCGCGGTGCGCTCGACGCCATGATCGCTGTCGAGGTCGGCGCGACGGCGGACGATCTCGGTGAGGCCGACCGCGCACAACAGTCCGAGCGCCTGGAGGGCGGCGATCCAGACGACGGGTGCAACGTTGCCGATCTCGGGAACGCCGATGTCGTCGAGGATGTGCAGGGTCCAGAGTCGATCGAAGCCTTCCGATGCGAGCCCGATGAGACCCATGACGCCGAGCGTGACGAGGAGCGTCGGGTGGGTCCGGACGGTTCCGACCGCGTCGGTCACGGTCCGCTTCATGGTCGACGTGGCGCTGGTGCGCAAGGCGGGATCGGCGCGCACGAACGCGGTCTCCGGCATGAGGAACCACAACCAGACGGCATTGACGAGCTGCACCAGTGCGCCCACGACGATCGGCAGCCACAAGGCGATCGCACCGAGTGCTCCACCGACGACGATGCCGGCGAAGATCGCCGCTTGGCGGGCCTGCGCGCCACGCACGTACAGCGGACGCGCCGCCTCCTCACCGACCTCGTCGGTGATCCATGCCACGTCAGCGCCGCTCGTGAACGTGTAGCCCACTGCCCACACGACCTGCGCGAGCAGGATCACGGGATAGGACGGCACGGCGTAGAGCAGGAAGCCGAAGCCGAGCAACGCGACGCCGATGACGATCGAGACCTTCCGGCTCACGGTGTCCGCCACCACGCCGGTCGGGATCTCGCACAACGTCACCGTCAGCTCGAGCACCGTGCCCACGAACGTGAGCTCGAGCGCGTTGAGCTCGAGTCGCGTGATGAGGAACACCATCGTCACGGTGGCCGACATCTGGAACGCGAACCACGTGGCGGCCTGGTACGCGAGCCACACCCGGACCGCCCGCGCCTGCATCAGGCCATCTTGTCGTCCTCACGCTGCGAACTCGGGGTGCTTATGGTCGCTAGAGCAACCACGCCGCACCAACATTCGCCCCTGAGGGGTCGGGTCAGGCGATGCGCTGGACGAAGACCTGTTGGGCGACGGTGCGGCCGAGCGTGCGGTCCTTGCCGTCGACGCGCAGGACCAGCGGGCCGTCGAATGGGTGCTTCTCCCGCACCTCGACGCGGCCGCCGGGGCGCAGGCCGAGGGTGTCCAGGAACGCGACGACGTCCGGGTCGGTCGAGCCCGGCACGGCGACGACGGCCACGTCGCCCGGCTCGAGGTCGTACAGCGGGGGCATGTCGGGCAGGTCGTCCGTCTCGGGCGAGGGGATCGGGAACCCGTGCGGGCACGTGCTCGGACGGTCGAGGGCGATGAAGATCCTGTCCTCGACCTCCTGGGGCAACTCGTGCTCGAACGACGTGGCGAGCCGGTCGGCCTCGTTCCAGGCGTAGCCGAGCATGTCGGACAGGAATCGCTCGACGATGCGGTGGCGGCGGATGGCATCGACTGCCTCGCGCCGCCCTCGCTTCGTGAGCTCGACGCCCTTGTACAGGCGGTGCGAGACCAGGCCACGGTCGGCGAGCCGCTTCACGGTCGTGGTGACCGTCGAGGGGCTGACGTCGAGGCGTTCGGCGAGGTCGCCGGTGTGGGCGGACTCGTCGCCCTTCGTGAGGCGGTAGACGGCCTTCAGTGTCTCCCGTTCGGACTTCGTGAGCTTCAGGTCGTCGTACATCTCCGCCGAAGAATGGATTTTGGGACTCCGAAAAGTCAAAGCGGGCCGGTGCGCCTGCCCCAGCCCGGCATCCGGTCACCCCGACACGTTGGGTCCCGCGTACTCCACCGAGATCCGCAGCATCACCCGCTGCTCGCGCTCCATCGCGGCGCGGTAGTCGTCCCAGTCGGGATGCTCGCCGGCCAGCTCGCGGTAGTAGGCGACGAGCAGATCCATCGCCTCGGGCAGATGAACGATCTCGCAGGTGCCGCTGACGAAGCACCAGTTGCCGTAGAACCCGTCGTTCAGCACGCACAGCGCAGCACGAGGGTCACGGGCGAGGTTCTTGGTCTTCACCGCCGTCTCTCGGCTCGAGATGAGGGCGCCGGCCCTCGCCGTCGACCCCGACGGCAACCGGTGAGAGCTGCGGGGAGCCGTCCCGGCGGAAGGTGTGCAGGACAGCGCGGTGGTTCGTACGCATGAAGTCGATGGCCTGTGCAGTCTCCATGACAGAAGCGTGCCACGTACGCTCGCGGATATGGCTCGACGCGACGACGTCGATCCCGGTCTGCCGATCAAGCTCCACCCGTGCTCGAACGGGGAGTTCGTGCCCCTACCGTCGGGACCGGTGGCGGCCGAGGCGGCGCGGGTCGCTCGAGCTGAAGCAGGCGACCGTGCTCGCCGGTTGGGAATGTCGCGCCGTCGGTTCCTGCTCTCGTCCATGGGCGCGGCAGCCGGACTGCTCGTCCTCGACGCGTGCTCGAAGGAGAGCGGCAAGGCGACGGGTCAGGGATCGCCGTCGGGGTCGTTCATCGTCCCGTCCGAGGCATCGGCCGACGCCGGTGCCGCGCAGAGCACGGTCGGCGGGACGGAGGCGATCCTCGACGTGCAGACCCACCTCCTCGACTACGAGCTCGTGCCCGAGGGACCGGACTTCTGGAGCGGTTTCCCCTACAAGAACTGCGGCGAGGCCGAGCAACGGGACTGCTTCGGCGTCGACCATTGGATGGAGGAGCTGTTCCTCCGCAGCGACACCGCGATGGTCGTGCTGTCCGCGGTGCCGATCGTCGGCGACGCGGACCCGTTGTCGATCGACGTGATGGAGCGAGCCCGATCGCGTCGCGACGCAGCTGTGCGGCGACGGGCGCGTGCTGCTGCAAGGTCACGCGGTCCCGAACGTCGGTCGCATCGACGCCGCTCTCGACGGCATGCGCCAGCTGCACGCCTCGCATCCGATCGCGGCCTGGAAGGTCTACACACATGCGCCGGGACCGGGTTGGTCGTTCATGGACGACACGGGGCAGGCGTTCCTCTCGACGGTCGAGGAGATCGCGGCGACGGGAGGCACACGCATCGTCGCGGTCCACAAGGGGATCTCGGGCGGCGATCCGGCCGCGTCGCCGGTCGACATCGGTCCTGCCGCGGTGGCCCACCCCGACCTGCGCTTCGTCGTCTACCACTCCGGCTACGAACCGGCGAACACGGAAGCCGCGTTCGCCGAGAACGGGCGAGGGGTCGATCGCCTCGTTCGCTCGCTGCGCGACGCGGGCATCAGGCCCGGCGGCAACGTCTATGCCGAGCTCGGGTCGACATGGCGCGCGGTGATGGGTGATCCCGACCAGGCCGGGCACGTGCTCGGCAAGCTGCTCGCCGCGGTGGGGGAGGACAACGTCCTGTGGGGCACGGACTCGATCTGGTACGGCTCGCCCCAGGACCAGATCCAGGCGTTCCGCACGTTCGAGCTCACGGCCGAGGCGCAGGAACGATTCGGTTATCCGGCGCTGACTCCAGCAGTGAAGCAGAAGATCTTCGGCGCCAACGCGGCTCGGCTGTACGGGGTCGACCTCGCCAAGGTGGCCGCGTCCGAAGTGCCAGGTTCTCGCCCGACGACGTCGAGCACGCCCGTCAGGAGACCGCGCTCGGGAACACGACGTACGGACCGGTCAGCGCGGCGGCCGTCGCCGCGACGTTCCGCCGCGACCATCCCTGGATGGTCGCCCGCTAACTCGCCGCGTTGCAGAACGAGTCAGGTGAGGAACGCGGTGAGCGCGGTGCGGTACTTGGCGGCGTCGCCGGTGGCCATCAACTCGCGGGCCGAGTGCATCGACAGTTGCGGCGCGCCCACGTCGACGGTGGGGATACCGAGACGGGCAGCCGTGATCGGACCGATCGTCGACCCGCACGGAAGATCGCCGCGGTGCACGTAGTGCTGCACCGGTACACCGGCGCGGTCGCACGCTTCCAGGAACACCGCCGCCGAACGCGCATCGGTGGCGTAACGCTGCGAAGCATTCGTCTTGACCACCGGTCCGCCGTCGAGGGCGATCCAGTGGCCGGGCTCGTGGCGATCGGGATAGTTCGGATGCGTCGCGTGCGCCATGTCGGCCGAGAGGCAGACCGAACCGGCGAGCGCCCGGTGCCAGGCGTCGCGGTCACCGCCGAGCCCGCGCGTGATGCGTTCGAGCGTCGTGTCGAGCAGCGAGCCGGCGGCGCCGCGGTTCGTGGTGCTGCCGATCTCCTCGTGGTCGAAGAGCACGATCACCCGGATCGCATCTGCACCGACGCCGGCCTCGACGCTCGGATGATCGCGTCGCACGGCGGCCCAGCACGATGCGAGGTTGTCGAGCCGGGGCGCAGAGATGAGCTGCTTCGTCGCGGCCGATGCACTCGCCCGGTTCGACGTCGTGGAACATCACGTCCCAGAACAGGATGTCGTGCGGGTCGACGTCGAGCTCGGCGGCGAGATAGCGGCGGAACGACTCCGGATCTGCGCTGCCGATTCCCCACACCGGGACGAGGTGTTGCTGCGGGTTGAGCACGAGTCCCTTGCTGTTGACGTCGCGGTCGAGATGGATCGCCAGTTGCGGGATGCGCGCCAGCGGCGCGATCGATGTTGACGAGCTCGAGCCGTCCGCCGCGCAACGCACACGCGGCCGGCGATGCCGAGGTCGCGGTCGAGCCACGAGTTGAACAGCGCGCCGCCGTAGACCTCCGCGGCGAGCAGTTGCGCGCCGGCGCGTTCGACGTCGGGATGCGGCTTCACCCGGAGGTTCGGGCTGTCGGTGTGCGCGCCGATGATGCGAAACGGCGTGGTGGTCGCCGCCGACGGCGGGACGGCCACGCGACGAGGCTGCCGTCGCGCACGAGGTAGCTGCCGATGTCCGGGCGCCGCTCGGCCATTCGTCGGACTCGTCGACCGCGTGCGAAGCCGGTCGCGTCGAGCCGAGCCGCCGCCGTCGCGCACGCGTGGAACGGCGTCGGCGACTCGTCGACGATAGGCGAGCAGGTCGTCCGCGCTCGACATCGACGGGTCCATGCCGAGAGATCATGCTCCGAGATGTGTCAGCCGAAGCGGTAGTGAACCATCTCCTGGATCGGCTCGTAGCCGAGTCGGCGGTAGATGGCGTTCGACTGCGGGTTGCCGAGCTGTGTGTAGAGGATGCAGCGGTCGGCGCCCGTGTCGAGCGCGACCTGCGTGACCGCAGCGGTGCACGCGGCCGCGTAGCCGCGGCGGCGGTGATCCGGCGGCGTGTACACGAGCCCGACGCGGGTCACGCCCGGCGAGCGCCGGTCGTGAGGGCCGCCATCGCGACCGGGCTCGCCGTCGTCCCAGATCCACACGAGCCCGGCGTCGATCCGCCGGCGCAGCGTCTCGGGCGGTGTCGTGAGCGCCGCCAGTGTCGACCTCGAACCGCCCGCACCATTCGATGACAAGCGCCGGCGTCGGCGGCAACGCGCGACCGCAACGGCCCGGCCACAGTCGTCGGGGGACGCAGCGTCCGAGCTCGTACAGACGCTGGCCTTCGACCGGCCGGCTGGCGTCTTCAGTCGGTCTCGGCCCAGCAACCGGCGAAGTACGGCCGCGGTCGCGGCCTCGCCTGACACGCCCGGGAGGTCGGGGGCGACGTCGGCGGCGGCCTGCGACAGCGCCGGCGACCGCGTCGGTGGGCGCAGGTGTGATCGCAGCGTGGAAGTCGAGCGGCGACTGGAACAGCACGGCCGACGACGTCGCGACCGCGCCTCACCCACCAGAAGCGTCCCGGCTCTGGATGGGCGGCGCGTTCGGTCAGCAACGTCAGGACGAGGTTGTGCTCCGCCGGCCTCGAGGAGGAACTCGGCCGCCAGTGCAGCACGTGCGACGTCGTCGGTGACGTCCCCTTCATCGGTTCATCGTGACAGCGTCGGCCCCGTGACGAGAGTTGTGTGCGCGCCGCAGTTGCCCGAGCGCTGTTCGAGTCGTTATCGGAGCTGAGGCTGTTGCTCAACGACGACGCATCGCTCGACAGCTCGACCGTTGCTCTTCGCGTCCGAGTTGAGGTCGCTCGTCGTGTCCTTCACGTCGTTCTTCGTCTTCTCCGAGCACGCGGTCCCAGCAGGACGAGTCCGACGACGGCAACTCCCATGGCGCATCTGCGAGCGATGACATTCGACCGTGGTACCCGAATCTCACCGCAACCCACAACCACCCCACGCTCGAGTCGCAGCATCCGGGCGCACGATGCGGTCATGACTGAGTCGCTACAAGTCGAGGTCGCCGGGCGAACGGTGTTGTCGTCGTGGATGTAGAGGTGAGCTCGACGCCGGGACCTCCGAACCGGTGGTGGACGCAGTGGACGCGGCCTCGCTGTTCGGCGCGGACGTGGTCGTCGTCGACACGTCGGCGCTCTGACCTTCGTCGACTCCGGTGGCCGGCGCGCGCTCGATCGTGCGTGCCGGCGAGCGCACGCGGTGTTCGTTCCCGGGCCGCGCCATCGAACGCTTCGACCGTCTGCTCGCCCGCGCCCTGCGAACTCCGGGTCATGTCCGGGGTCATACCCCCAGAAATGCACCAACATTCGTGACTACTGGGCGGTGATCGCGTCCTGCGCTTCGGCGTCGGGGTCGACGAACGGATCGCCGGCCACGTCGATCTCCACGCGGTCGATCGCACCGGAGAACTCGAACCGGCCTCGGTAGTCGGTGTCGGCCGCGGAGAAGTCGGTCGCCCATCCCACCGTCAAGCCGGCGTTGGTCAGCGACAACCGGCTCCACAACGTGCGCTTGATCTGTCCCTCGCCGATCACGGATCCGTCGACGCGCAGCGACACGTCGGGCGGGACGAAGTGCACCGCGAGCGTGTGCGGCCCCGGCTCGAGCGACGCCGGCAACGGTGCGTCGACGCGGTACACGCGCCATCCCGCGAGGTTGTGGACGAAGCACAGGTTGTCCGTCGACGACGTGGAAGGACCACCCGCCGAGCACCGAGCCCTGCGACACGAGAACGCCGCGCACGGGGGAGCCGTCGAGGCGCACGTGAGCCGTGACGGTGTGCGGGCGATTGCGGATGTTGACCGCGACGCTCTCCGGCACCGGCGCGCGGCCCGGCCAGTACACGTACCGCTGTCGCGGGCGCGACCGACGATCGGCGTTCGAGCACGAACGCGGAGAACGGACGGTTGTCGAGTGGAAGCACGTCGTTCGCCTCCGCTTCGACCCACCAGCGGTCGATCATCGCGGCCAGCCGTTCCGGATGGTCCGCCGCGAGGTCGTGACACTCGGACGGGTCGGCGCGCAGGTCGTAGAGCTCCCACGGCGCGCGATCGAGCCCGGGCTCGTCGAACTGGATGTCGTGGTACACGACCGCCTTCCAACCGTCCTGGTACAGCGCGCGGCACCCGAACATCTCGGAGTACTGCACGGTGTGCCGCTCCGGCGCATCGGGCGCGTCGAAGCTGTACGCGAGGCTGGTGCCGGCAAGGGGTTTCTGCTCGACACCGTCGACGACCTGAGGGACCTCGATGCCGGCGAGCTCGAGGACGGTCGGGACGAGGTCGACCGCGTGCACGTACTGGTGCCGGACCTCGCCACGCGCCGCGATGCCGGCCGGCCAGTGGACGATCAACGGATCGGCGACACCGCCCTCGTGCGTCTCGCGCTTCCAGCGGCGGAACGGTGTGTTGCCGGCCACCGTCCAGCCCCACGGGTAGTTGTTGTGCAGCCGCGGGCCGCCGATGTCGTCGACACGGTCGAGCGCTTCTCCGACCGTCCTCGGCAGACGCGTTCCACGCCGCGACCGTCGTTCAGCGAGCCGGTCGGTCCGCCTTCCGACGACGCGCCGTTGTCGGACATCACGATCACCAGCGTGTTGTCGAGCTCGCCCATCTCGTCCAGCCGGTCGAGCACCCGACCGACCTGCGCGTCGGTGTGCGACAGGAAGCCCGCGAATGCCTCCATGTACCGCGCGTAGACACGTCGTTCGTCGTCGTCGAGGTCGTCCCATGCGGGCACCCACTCGGGACGGGGCGACAGCTCGGTGTGACCGGGAAGCAGTCCGCTCGCCTTCTGACGCTGCAGCACCTCGTCGCGCCAGACGTCCCAACCGCGGTCGAACCGGCCGCGGTAGCGAGCGGTCCAGTCGTGCGGCGCCTGGTGCGGCGAATGGCACGCGCCGGTCGCGAGATACAGCAGCCAGGGCTTGTCCACGTCGACCTGGCGAAGGTCCTCGATGAATTCGAGGGCGCGGCCGGCCAGGTCCTCGGTGAGGTGGTAGCCGTCCTCGTACGAAGCGGGCGGATCGACGAAGTGGTTGTCGTAGACGAGTGACGGGACGAACTGGTGAGTCTCGCCGGCGAAGAAGCCGTACCAACGCTCGAAGCCGCGGCCGAGCGGCCACCTGTCACGGCGGGCGCCGAGGTGCTCCTCGTCCTCGGGCGTCAAGTGCCACTTGCCCACCGCGTACGCCGCGTACCCGTGGGGCGTGAGCATGGCCGGCAGGAAGGCGCACGACCGGGGAACCCGCGCGTCGTAACCCGGAAAGCCCGACGCGAGGTCGACGACCCGTCCCATGCCGCAGGCGTGATGGTTGCGACCGGTCAGCACGCACGCCCGAGTCGGGGAGCACAACGCGGTGGTGTGGAAGTTGGCGTAGCGCAAGCCGTTGGCCGCCAATCGGTCGAAGTTCGGCGTCTCGATGTCCGAGCCGAAGCAGCCGAGCTGCGCGTACCCGACGTCGTCGAGCACGACGAGCAAGACGTTCGGCGCGCCCGCTCGAGGTCGGGGTTCCTCGGGCCAGTACGGCTCCGACTCCCAGTAGTAGCGGCCGATGCGGCCCTTGAACTCACCCGGTTCCATCAGGGCGCCAGCCCGGTGCACGGACGAAGGGCGTTCCAATCGCCGACGGCCGCGGCTGCGGCGCGCGCCCGTCGAGCGGCTGTGCGACCGAACCGCGGATCACGCCCGGCACGAACTGGTAGCCGTCGACGTGACGGCCGGTCATCGTCACCTGCACCACCCCCGTCTTCTCCGCATCGGCGCCGACCGCGGCGAAGTCGAAGTTGCCGAGTCCGTAGCCGACGAACGTCGTGCCGTGCATGCCGGCCCCCTGCAGTCGATGCGCGTGACCGCCGACGACGATGTCCGCGCCGGCGTCGGCCAGCTGGCCGGCAAGAGTCCGCTGCACGTCGCTCGGACAGGTGTTGCGCTCGACACCCCAGTGCAGGAAGACGACGACGATGTCCGCGTTCGCTCGGGCCCGCTGCACCGCAGCGACGAGCGCACGCGCATCCTTCGCCGATGCGAGCCCGGGATGACCCGGCCCGGCTGTCCACGACGCGACGAGCTCGCCGTCGATCACCTGTGTGGCCGCGATGACCGCGACGCGCTGGCCCTTCACGGTCGCGGTGAATGCCGCGTACGCGTCGGCGTCGTCGTGGCCGATGCCGATGATGAAGTGATCGCGTTGCGCGTCCTTGACCGCGAGCGATTCGCTGAGGCCGACCGGCCCGTAGTCGCGCCCGTGGTTGTTCGCCATGCTCACCGTGTCGAAGCCGCCGGCCCGCAACGCGTCGATCGACGACGGCGGGGCCCGGAAGGTGAAGTCCTTGTTCTCCGGAGTGCCGCCGGTGGCGATCGCCGACTCGAGATTGCCGATCGCCAGATCCGCGGCGGACAGGATGGGCGCGAACGGACCGATGGCGGACGCCGGATCGCGCGCGAGCCTGGTCGCCATCGCGCCCTCGAAGTTGATGTCGCCGGCGAAGGCGATCGTGAGGGGCTGCGCCGACGAAGTCGTCGAGGCCTTCGGAGCCGTGGACGTGACCGTCGACGGAGCGGTGGGCGTGGTCGCGGAGAACGTCGAGGTGGCGCCGGCGGAGGAGGCGACCGGCGGTGGGCCTGCCGACGTGTCGGACGGGCCCGAACTGCATCCCGTGACCAGCGCGAGCGTGCCCCACCCGAGCGCCATTGCGGCTCTCCGGGGCCCGCCACGCACCGGGAGAGCGTAATTCGTGGTTCGTCCGGGGCCGAGCACCCCGGTAGCATGACGGGGCTGCACGGGCCAATGTCGTCCCGAGTGCCTGGACCAAATCGATCCGACGCGAACGGGATGACGCCTGTGAACGACGTTCCCAGCCTTCAGGGCCTCTACGACCCTGCCTATGAGCACGACGCCTGCGGCGTCGGCTTCGTCGTCGACATGCACGGGCGGGCCAGCCACCGCATCATCGACCTCGGCATCGCCTCCCTGTGCCATCTCGACCACCGTGGCGCCACCGGTGCCGAGGCCAACGTCGGTGACGGTGCAGGAATCCTCGTCCAGGTCCCGGACGGCTTCCTCCGCGAGGTCGTCGACTTCGACCTCCCCGATGCGAGCACGTACGCCGTCGGCTGCGCCTTCCTGCCTCGCGATCTCGAAGCGTGTGCCGCTGCGATGGACGGCATCGAGAAGATCGCCGCCGACGAGGAGTTGACCGTCCTCGGCTGGCGGGACGTTCCTCACGACGACTCGATGATCGGCCAGATGGCGCGTGACGCCGAGCCCACGTTCAAGCAACTGTTCGTCGCCGCCAGCGGCGAGCCGTTGCGCGGCATCGCGCTCGATCGCCGGACGTACGTCGCCCGCAAGCGCATCGAGCACGAGGTCGGCACGTACTTCGCATCACTGTCGGCTCGCACGCTCGTCTACAAGGGCATGCTCGTCACCGGCCAGCTCACCGACTTCTACCCCGACCTCGTCGACGACCGGTTCGAGTCCGCGCTGGCGCTCGTGCACTCTCGGTTCTCGACCAACACGTTCCCGTCCTGGCCGCTCGCGCACCCGTACCGGATGATCGCCCACAACGGCGAGATCAACACGGTGATGGGCAACGAGAACTGGATGCGCGCCCGCGAAGCGCTCCTGTCCAGCGAGCACGTGCCCGGCCTCGAGCGGACCTACCCGATCTGCACGCCTGGCGCTTCGGACACGTGCCGCTTCGACGAGTCGCTCGAGCTGCTCCACCTCGGCGGGCGATCGCTGCCGCATTCCGTGCTGATGATGATCCCGGAGGCGTGGGAGAACCACGAGTCGATGCCGGCCGAGAAGCGCGCGTTCTATCAATTCCACGCGTCGCTCATGGAACCGTGGGACGGCCCTGCGTCGATCGCGTTCACCGACGGCACGGTCATCGGCGCGGTGCTCGATCGCAACGGCCTGCGCCCGTTCGCGTTACTGGGTCACCGCCGACGGGCTCGTCGTGATGGCGAGCGAGGTCGGCGTGCTCGACATCGATGCGTCCGACATCGTGCAGCGAGGACGGTTGCAGCCCGGCCGCATGTTCCTCGTCGACACGTCGCAGGGGCGCATCATCGGCGACGAGGAGCTCAAGCAGGAGCTCGCGGCCGCGCATCCGTACGCAGAGTGGCTCCACGCCGGGCTCGTGCACCTCGACGACCTGCCGCCGCGCCATTTCCTCACGCCACAGCACGGTTCGGTCGTGCAACAGCAGCGGGTGTTCGGCTACACGACCGAGGAGATCAAGATCCTCCTCACGCCGATGGCGAAGGTCGGCTACGAGCCGATCGGCTCGATGGGAACCGACACCCCGATCGCCGCGCTGTCAGACCGACCGCGTCTGCTGTTCGACTACTTCCAGCAACTCTTCGCGCAGGTGACCAACCCGCCGCTCGACGCGATCCGCGAGGAGCTCGTGACCTCGCTGTCGCAGAACCTCGGACCGGAGGGCAACCTGCTCGACCCGACACCGGCGTCGTGCCGGCAGATCGTGTTGCCGCATCCGATCCTGTCGAACGCCGATCTGGCGAAGCTGCTGTACATCAACGAGGACGGCGACCATCCCGGCTTCCGGCCCTTCGCCGTCGACGGGCTGTTCCCGGTGGCGGAGGGCGGCGAGGGGTTGCGGCGTGCCCTCGATGACGTCCGCGCGACCGTGAGCCGCGCCATCACCGAAGGGGCCAAGATCATCATCCTGTCGGACCGGCATTCGAACGCCGAGATGGCGCCGATCCCGTCGCTGCTGCTGGTGTCCGCGGTGCACCATCACCTGATCCGTGAGAAGACGCGCACGAAGGTCGGCCTCGTGCTCGAGTGCGGCGACGCTCGCGAGGTGCACCACATGGCGCTGCTCCTCGGCTACGGCGCCTCGGCCGTCAACCCGTATCTCGCGTTCGAGACCATCGACGACCTGATCAACGAAGGCTTCCTGCCCGGCCTGTCGAAGGGTCAGGCCAATCGCAACTACATCAAGGCGTGCGGCAAGGGCGTGCTGAAGGTGATGTCGAAGATGGGCATCTCGACGGTGGCGTCCTACACGGGTGCGCAGGTCTTCGAGGCGATCGGGCTGGCACGAGACGTGGTGGACGAGTACTTCACCGGCACGACGTCGAAGCTCGGGGGAGTGGGTCTCGACGTGCTCGCAGCCGAGGCCGCGGCCCGCCATGCGTTCGCCTACCTCGAACGTCCGCAGGAGGCGGCGCATCGCGATCTGTGGCAGGGCGGCGAGTACCAGTGGCGGCGCGAGGGCGAGTACCACCTGTTCAATCCGCAGACCGTCTTCAAGCTCCAGCACGCCACGCGCACCAAGCGCTACGAGATCTTCAAGGAGTACACGAGCCTCGTCGACGAGCAGTCCTCGAACCTCGCGACGCTGCGCGGCCTGTTCCGCTTCCGCGACAGTGTGCGCAAGCCGATTCCGATCGAAGAGGTCGAGCCGGTGTCGGCGATCGTCAAGCGCTTCTCGACCGGCGCGATGTCATACGGGTCGATCTCGAAGGAAGCGCACGAGACGCTGGCGATCGCGATGAACCGCCTCGGTGGCAAGTCGAACACCGGTGAGGGCGGCGAGGACGCGGACCGCTTCGTGCGCGACGAGAACGGCGACCTGCGGCGCTCGGCGATCAAGCAGGTGGCGTCGGGTCGCTTCGGCGTGACGTCCGAGTACCTGACCAACGCGGACGACCTGCAGATCAAGATGGCGCAGGGCGCGAAGCCGGGCGAGGGCGGGCAGCTTCCCGGGCAGAAGGTGTATCCGTGGATCGCGAGGACGAGGCACTCCACGCCGGGCGTCGGTCTCATCAGCCCGCCGCCGCACCACGACATCTACTCGATCGAGGATCTGAAGCAACTCATCCACGATCTGAAGAACTCGAACCCCTCGGCGCGCGTGCACGTCAAGCTCGTCGCCGAGGTCGGGGTGGGAACCGTTGCCGCCGGTGTGTCGAAGGCCAAAGCCGACGTCGTGCTCATCAGCGGACACGACGGCGGCACCGGGGCATCACCGTTGACGTCGCTCAAGCACGCGGGCGCGCCGTGGGAACTCGGCCTCGCGGAGACACAGCAGACGCTGTTGCTCAACGGTCTACGCGATCGGATCGTCGTGCAGACCGACGGACAGTTGAAGACAGGGCGCGACGTCGTCATCGCCGCGCTGCTCGGCGCTGAGGAGTTCGGCTTCGCGTCGGCGCCGCTCGTCGTGTCGGGCTGCATCATGATGCGGGTCTGTCACCTCGATACGTGTCCGGTCGGTGTGGCGACGCAGAACCCGGTGCTGCGCGAGCGGTTCAACGGACGTCCGGAGTTCGTCGTCAACTTCTTCGAGTTCATCGCGGAAGAGGTGCGTGAGTACCTCGCACGACTCGGCTTCCGCTCGCTCGTGGAAGCGGTCGGCCACGTGGAGTCGCTCGACGTGCAAGCGGCGATCGACCACTGGAAGGCGAAGGGGCTCGACCTCTCACCGATCCTGCACGTGCCCGTGTCGCCCTGGGAGCAGGACCGTCACTGCACCAAGGCCCAGGACCACGGGCTCGACCGCGCCCTCGACCAGACCCTGGTGCAGCTGTGCGAAGGTGCGCTCGCAGACGGGTCGCCGGTGACGCTCGAGCTGCCGATCCGCAACGTCAACCGCACGGTCGGGACGATCCTCGGCCACGAGGTCACGAAGCGGTACGGCGCCGGCGGTCTGCCCGACGACACCATCCAGATCCTCTTCACCGGATCCGCCGGTCAGTCCTTCGGCGCGTTCGTGCCGAACGGGGTCACGCTGCGCTTGCACGGCGACGCCAACGACTACTTCGGCAAGGGCTTGTCCGGGGGCCGGCTGGTCGTGCGCCCGTCGCTCCGGTCGCATCCCGACTTCGTCGCCGAGGAGAACATCGTCGCCGGCAACGTCATCCTCTACGGCGCCACCGGTGGCGAGGCCTACGTGCGCGGCGTGGTCGGCGAGCGGTTCTGCGTGCGCAACTCGGGCGCGACGGCGGTGGTCGAAGGCGTCGGCGATCACGGCTGCGAGTACATGACCGGCGGCCGGGTCGTGGTGCTCGGACCGACAGGCCGCAACTTCGGCGCCGGCATGTCGGGCGGCCTCGCGTTCGTCTACGACCCGGACGACACCTTCGCACGCCGCCTCAACTTCGAGATGGTCGACCTCGACCCGCTCGAACAAGAAGACGTCGAGTGGCTGCGGGCCCTGTTGCGAGTGCACCAGTCCGAGACGGACTCCGCGGTCGCAGCCCGGATACTCGCCCGCTGGCACGAAGAGGTGCGCAACTTCAAGAAGGTGTTCCCCAAGGACTACAAGCGGGTGCTCGAAGCCATGCGCACCGCAGAAGAACAAGGACGCGACGTGGACGAAGCGATCATGGCGGCCGCCCATGGCTGATCCCGCTGGGTTCCTCAAGCACGACCGGCGGACGCCCACGCGGCGGCCGGTGCCGGTGCGCATCCTCGACTGGCAGGAGGTCTACGAGGACTTCCCCGACACGGACCTGCGGGCGCAGGCATCGCGGTGCATGGACTGCGGCATCCCGTTCTGCAACAACGGCTGCCCGCTCGGCAACCTCATCCCCGACTGGAACGACCTCGTGTGGCGTGACCACTGGCGCGACGCCATCGACCGTCTCCACGCCACGAACAACTTCCCCGAGTTCACCGGACGGCTGTGCCCGGCGCCGTGCGAGGCGGCGTGCGTGCTCGGCATCAACCAGGACCCCGTGACGATCAAGCAGGTCGAGGTGTCGATCATCGACCACGCCTGGGAGCAAGGTTGGGTCGAGCCGGTGCTGCCGTCCGTCCAGACCGGTCAGGCGTGTCGCGGTGGTCGGCTCCGGTCCGGCAGGACTCGCGGCCGCGCAGCAGTTGACCCGCGCCGGTCACGACGTCGTCGTGTACGAGCGCGCCGACCGCATCGGCGGCCTCCTGCGCTACGGCATCCCCGAGTTCAAGATGGAGAAGCGGCATCTCGACCGCCGCATCGCGCAGATGACGGCCGAGGGCACCGAGTTCCGCACCGACGCGAACGTCGGCGACAACGTGCCCGTCAGCGAGCTCGACGGCTACGACGCCGTCGTGCTCGCCGGCGGCGCGACCTTGGGCGCGATCTGCCGATCCCCGGCCGCGAGCTGGCCGGCATCCATCAGGCGATGGAGTACCTGCCGTGGTCCAACAAGGTGCAGGAAGGCGATCTCGCCGAGACACCGATCACCGCGGCCGGCAAGAACGTCGTCATCATCGGTGGCGGCGACACGGGCGCCGACTGTCTCGGCACCGCCATCCGCCACGGCGCGGCGTCGATCCACCAGTTCGAGATCCTGGCTCGCCCGCCCGACGAGCGACCCGAACGTGAACCCGTGGCCGACGTGGCCGATGATCTACCGCGTCTCGTCCGCGCACGAAGAAGGATGCGAGCGGGTCTTCTCCGTCAACACCGAATGCTTCCTCGGCGACGACGACCGGCAACGTCCGCGCCCTGCGGGCGCACGAGGTCGAGATGGTCGACGGTCGCTTCCAGAAGATCGAGGGGACGGACTTCGAGCTTCCGTGCGAGCTCGTCCTGCTGGCCATGGGGTTTCTCGGGCCGGAACGGACGGGCCTGCTGGAACAGCTCGGCGTCGACGTCAACGAGCGCGGCAACGTCGGCCGAGACGGGTCGTATGCGACGAATCTCGAGCAGGTGTTCGTGTGCGGCGACATGGGCCGCGGCCAGAGCCTCATCGTGTGGGCCATCGCGGAGGGCCGCTCGTGCGCCGCGGCCGTCGACCGGTGGCTCATGGGCGAGACCGCGCTGCCGGCGCCGATCGCGCCCGACGCTCGACCCTTGACCTGACGACGATCGCCACTCTGCGCGCGCAGGCCGTGGAACGTGCAAGGCTGCCCCGGTGCGGAGGGTGTTGGTCGCGGCCGCCGTTCTGCTGCTGTGGGGGACCGGGGCGTCGGCGACCGTGAGGAATCTGGGACCACGAACCGACTCGGACGGGCCGTCTGTGGTGCTCTCGACCGACCAGCTGACCTCCGCCGCCGTCCGGATCGACGGTCGTGGCGGAGGGCGGTTCGACATCGGCAGCGGTGTCGGGATAGCTCCGGGCGTCGTGCTCACCAACGCCCACCTGACCAATGATCCGGCAACCTTCGTCACGCGACGTGACGAGAGCGTGCTCCCGACCGGGCGCATCGAGCAGGCGTCGAAGGGACTCGATCTGGCGGTCGTGGTGACGAACGCCCCGGTCATCACCCCGATCGTGCTCGCACCCGAGGACCCCGCGCCGGGCGAGCACGTGACGATGGTCGGCTATCCGTGGGGTGAACGGACGATCACCGACGCCCGCATCGAGGGGACGCTCGTCCGGGGCGACGTCACGGTCCTGCGCTTCAGCCCCGAGCCCCATCCCGGGCAGTCGGGGAGCCCGCTGATCGACGCACGCGGCCGCCTCGTCGGGATCGCCTTCGCCGAGGACACCGTCGGCGGCCAAGGGCTCGCGATACCGGTGTCCGACGTGCACGCCGCCGTCGAGGCGTGGCGGGCCGACGGCATCCCGGTGGGTTGACGGTGGCCCCTTCACCTGCCGCGCTGCCCGTCGTCATCGTGCACCGGAACCAGCCGGAGCGGCTGCGAGACACGGTGGCGGCGTTCCAGGCACAGGACGTCCCGGTCACGATCGCCGTCGTCGACAACGCCTCGACCGAACTGCCTCAGGTGGAGGGGCCGGATGTCGTGGTGCTCGACGCCGGTCGCAACCTGGGCTTCGGGCCCGGTGCCAATCTCGGGTTCCGCCACTTCCTCGAACGCGATGCCACGTCGGGTTGGATCGCTCTCGCGCCGCACGACGCGCTGCCCCAGCAGGACTGCCTGCGCCGGATGCTGGATGCCCTCGCCGAACGTCCGCGAGCCGGCCTTGCGTGCGCGGATGTCGGCGACGACGCCACACCGATCGTCGACCCGTACTTCGGCGGCATCCTCGCGCCCGCCACCGGGGCAGAGGGTTGGGAGGACGCCGGCCATCCACACGGGACGCTGATGCTCGCTCGGCGCGCGTGCTTGCAGGATGTCGGGCTGTTCGACGAGCGCTACTTCGCATACTGCGAGGAGGCTGACCTGGCGCTGCGCGCGGCCTCGGGTGGATGGCAGTGCGGTTTGGTGCGCGGTGCCATGGTCCGCAATCCGTACGTCGGCTCCGCGTCGGCGGCGATCGACTACTTGCAGTTGCGCAACACGTTGTTGCTCGTGCGCGACCACTCGGGTCGGTACCACGCGTTCATCCGGTACGTGATCGCGCTGTGGCACCTCGCGTCGGGCGCGGTGTTCCCGTCCCGTCGAGGTCCGTACTGGAACGCGCGCGGTCGCGTCGCCGCGCTCGCCGACTTCGCCCGTGGACGTTTCGGTCCGCCGCCGCAACGGCTGATGCCCACCTGACGCTCACGTGATGTCGATGTCGCCTTCCTCGGCGGCGGCGATCCGCGGTCGGACGCTGACGAGGTAGTAACCCGAGATCAGCAGGCCACCGACGAGGGTGAGGATCCCGAAGAGGATGACGGCGATCCACACGACCCGCCGCCGTCCGGCCAGCGCCCACGCCCATTCCGGCCGGTGCGCAGCATCGAGCAGCGCCCACAGCGACACCCCGAGGGGGATGCAGGCGAACGTCGTGGTGACGATCGCCCACGCCCAGTCGCCAGGCCCGTAACGAGCGAGCACCGGGCGAGGGTACTGTCCGCCGCCGTGAGCCCTCGTCTGTCGAGTCGCAGCCGTTCCGTCGCAGGTCGAGTCGTCGTCGTGACCGGCGCGGCGAGTGGCATGGGACGTGCGACCGCACACCTCTTCGGTGACGAAGGCGCGTCGGTCGCGTGTACGGACGTCACACTCGAAGGCGCCGGGAACGTGGCCGACGAGATCGTGGGCGCGGGTGGCACGGCGCGCGGCGTGGGCGCTCGACGTGCGCGACGACGCGCAGGTGCGAGCGGTCGTCGCTGACATCGTCGAACGGTTCGGGCCGATCGACGTCCTCGTCAACAACGCGGGCGTCTCGATCCCCGCGCCGATCGAAATGGACGAATTCGACGCGGCGTGGGACACGACGTTCGAAGTCAACCTCCACGGGCACACGCGCATGGTGCGCGCCTGCCTGCCGTACCTCATGCGCAACGGCGAGGGACGCGTCGTCAACATTGCGTCGACCGAGGGCGTGGGCGCCACCGGGTGGATCTCGCCGTACACCGCGTCGAAACACGGGGTGATCGGCCTCACCAAATCACTCGCCGTCGAACTCGGTTCTCGCGGTGTCAACGTCAACTGCGTCTGCCCCGGCCCGATCCACACCGGCATGACCCAGGGCATCCCCGACGACGCGAAGACGAAGTTCGCCCGGCGGCGCGTGCCCCTGCGTCGCTACGGCGAACCCGAGGAGGTGGCGCACGCGACGTTGTCGCTCTCGCTGCCCGCCAGCTCGTACATCAACGGTGCCGTCCTCGTCGTCGACGGTGGGATGACGGCGAAGAACACGTAGCGTCTCTGCCATGCCAGTGGCGGAAGAGGACATCGAGCGCATCCTCGTCGTCACCGCCCACCCCGACGACCTCGACTTCGGTGTCGCCGGCTCGGTGGCGGTGTGGACCGACAAGGGAATCGAGGTGTCGTACTGCATCGTCACCGACGGCGACGCAGGAGGGTTCGATCCGGACGTGCCCCGCAGCGAGATCGCGGGGATCCGCCGCGCGGAGCAGACCGCGGCCGCCGAGCAGGTCGGTGTCACGGATCTCAGCTTCCTCGGTCATCCCGACGGACGGCTGTACCCGACCATCGAGCTCCGGCGCGACATCAGCCGGGTCATCCGGCGTGTGCGTCCCCAGCGCGTGGTCACGCAGTCACCCGACCGCAACTACAAGCGCATCCAGGCCAGCCATCCGGACCACCTGGCTGCGGGCGAAGCGGCGTTGTGCGCGGTGTATCCCGACGCCGCGGAACCCGTTCGCGCATCCCGAGTTGCTCGACGAGGGCTACGAGGCGTGGACCGTGGCGGAGGTGTGGATCATGTCGTCCGGGTCCGGCGATGCCTTCACGGACATCACGTCGTCCATCGAGCGCAAGGTCAAGGCACTGCTCTGCCACGTCAGTCAGATGACCAACCCCGACGCGATGGACCAACTGATCCGGGGTTGGGCCTCGGCCAACGCCGCCGCCATCGGCCTCCCGGAAGGCCAGTACGCCGAGTCCTTCCAGGTGATCCCCACCGCCTGACGATCAGACGTCCTCCCGAACTCCGGGTCGATTGTGGGGCCATGACCCCACAATCGCACCAACATTCGGCAAGCGCCTTCGCTACCGCAGCAGGCGCAACAGTGCGTCGGGGATCGCGTCCTCGCCTCGGCGCAGCATCGCGGCCCGCTCGACGTTGACGGCGTCGTGCTGACGAGCAGTCCAGGTGTCCCACGGTCCGGAACCGATGCGGGCGATGTCGCCGTCGGCGTCGACGCAGGCGCGCAGGTACTGCTGCAGGTCCCGCACCTCCTCCTCGCCGCCGATCGGGCCGTGTCCGGGCACGACGATCGGTGCGAGGTCGAGCAGGTCGTCGAGCGAGTCGGCCCAGGCTGCAGGATCGCCCTGGTGCGCGAGCGGGGTGACGCCGAAGCTGCACATCGCGCCGGCGAACACGATGCCGGCGCCCGGAACGGCGACGACGAGGTTCTCGGCTTGCTGTCCTGTCATCGGGACCGCGACCGTGGCGGGTGTCAGCTGCACCGGCGCGTCGATCACGTGACTGACGGGCCGCGTTCGGAACTCGTCGTCGATCTGGTCAGCGACGTCGGGATAGAGATGCCGGAGCACGTCCGGGTCCGCCGGCTGGTCGAGGTGCGCGCTCGTCTGCGGTCGGCCGTAGACGGCGGCGAAGCGGAAGCGGCTCGTGCCGCCGGAGTACTCGGCGTTGCTCGAGGTCAGGACCACCCGCCGTACCGGAAAGCCGAGGGCGTCGACCGCGTCGCCGAACGGCCCCCACTGTGACGCAGCGAGCAGCGTGTCGATCACGGTGACGCCGTCTTCGTCCACGACCACGCCGGCGTTGGCGCGGCCTGGTCCACTCGGAAGCTGCAGCCAGACGTGGACACCGGGGACGAGGGGATCGAGCACGTCCGTCAACCTACGAGGACCGCGAACCGGTCGCGCACGTCGATGTCCGGGCCGAGAGCGAGCGCGACCGACAGCGCGAGCCGGGCTTTGCGGGCGCTCAGATCGCCGCCTTCGATGACGCCCACCGTCGCGATCGAGTGACCGCCGCCCGGGCCGCCGTAGATCGGCGCGACGCGCCCGGTCGTGCATCGGCTCGTGATCACGACCGGGACCTTCCGGTCTCGCGCGCGCTCGAGGCCGGGCACCAGGACGGCGTTGACGTTGCCGGCACCGGTGCCCTCGACGACGAAGCCACGCGCGCCGCGGCCGAGATGCCAGTCGATCAGTTCCGGGTCGACATCGCCGTACGAGGGAACGATGGCGATCGGGCCGTCGACGACGTGTTCGCGGTCGATCGGCGCGGCCGGACCTCGACGTAGGTCCGCGCTCGAAGTGCACGCCGGCGCCATCGACGTGACCGAGCGGTCCGTGGCCCGGCGACCGGAACGTGTCGATCGCCTGCGAGTCGGTCTTGGTGACCCAGCGCGCCGCGTGGACGTCGGCGGCCGCGACGACGAGCACGCCACGCCCTCGCGCTTCGGAAGATCGGGCGACCGCGACGGCGTCGCGGAGGTTCTGCGGACCGTCGCCGTCCGGCTGGCCGGCGTTGCGCATCGAACCGGTGACCACGATGGGTGCGCGATCGGTCGCTTCACCCGCCACCAGATCGGTGAGGTATGCCGTCTCCTCGAGGGTGTCGGTGCCGTGCGTGATCACGACGGCCGTGCCCGACGCGGCGGCCGCGCGCGCGGCGAGCGCGACCGTGCTCATCGCGTCGAGGTCGAGGTTCCAGCTCGGTCCCTGGAACAAGTCGACGACGTCGACGTCGTCGGCGTCGAGCCCGTCAACCGAGTCGAGCAGCTGTCGTCCGTCGAGCGCGACGGCGACGCCGCCATCGGGCTGAACCTTGCTCGCGATCGTGCCGCCGGTTGCGATCAGGAGCACGGCCACGTCACAGACCGAGTGCGATGCGTGTGACGCGGTCCTTCAGCGCAGTCGGCGTGAACCGGCTCGCGGCGACGAGCGCCCGCGCGTCCATCCCGACGAGGTAGCGCGGGCGGGGATGGCGAGTCGAGACGGCGGTAGCGATGACCCGAGCGCACCGCCGTGGTTCACCCATGAGCGGAGACGACAGCTTCAGGCCCTGCTGACTGCGCCGGTACGCGGGCCCGAATCGGGAGTCGCCGCGTTGTTCGATGTCGCGCTCCATGTCCTCCCAGATGCTCGTGCGGAAGCCGCCGGGTTCGACGAGCGCGACGTGGATGCCGTCGCGAGCGACCTCGACACGCAACGCGTCCGACACTGCTTCGAGTGCGTGCTTCGCGCCCTGGTACCAACCGCCGAGCGGCGTCGTCACGAGCCCCATGATCGACGACACGTTGACGATGCGGCCGCGACCGGACGTGCGCATGCCGGGCAGGGCCAGCCGAGCGAGGCGCATCGGCGCGATCACCATCGTCTCCATGAGGTTGCGGGCTTCGTCGTCGGTGACGTCCTCGACGGCGCCGGTGATGCCGTAACCCGCGTTGTTGACGAGGCCGTACAGGTCGGCGCCGATGTCGTCGAGCACGGCCTCACAGGCATCTGCATCGGTGACGTCGAGCAAGACCGTTTCGACGTCGACGCCCGCTTCTTTCGCGGCGCGCTTCACCTTGGCCGCCTTGTCCTCGGAACGCACGGATCCGATCGACCGGTAGCCCTCGCGCGCGAGCTCGACGACGGTCGCCAGCCCGATGCCGGAGTTCGCGCCCGTGGTCAGGACGGCATCGGTCACGATCGTCCCTCCGCGACAGCAATCGCCGCACCGACGATGCCGGCTTCGTTGAGCAGCGCCGCGGGGACGACCTCGGGACGGACATCGAGCCGCGGCAGCCACTTGTCGGCGTGTTTGCTCACGCCGCCGCCGACGATGACGAGATCGGGCCAGACGAGCGCGTCGAGATGCCGGATGTACTTCTCGACGCGATGGGCGTACTCCTTCCAGTTCAGACCCTTGCGCTCGCGCACGCTGTCGGCGGCGATCGTCTCGGCGTCCTTGCCGTCGATCTCGATGTGGCCCAGCTCGAAATTCGGGATGAGCACACCGTCGTGGAACATCCCGCAACCGATTCCCGTCCCGAGCGTGATCATGACCACGGTGCCCATGCGGTCCCGTCCGGCCCCGAACCGGATCTCGGCCAGCCCCGCCGCGTCTGCGTCGTTGAGGACGATCGTCGGCGCGTCCAGTCGCTCGCTGAGCAGCGCTTCGGCGTCGATACCGACCCATTGCTTGTTGACGTTCGCGGCAGTCAGGGTCACGCCGTTCTTGACGACCGCTGGAAAGGTCGCGCCGACCGGACCGTTCCAGCCGAAGTGGTCGACGACTTGGTCGACGACGTCGGACACGGCCTTCGGCGTCGCCGGATTCGGCGTGAGGACCCGGAAGCGCTCGTCTGCGAGCGTCCCTTCCTTGACGTCGACAGGCGCGCCCTTGATGCCGGTGCCACCGATGTCGACACCCATCACATGCCCTCGCTCGGTCATGTTTTCGCAGGGGCTGCGCCCCCGTACCCCATCGACGTCCGGCTCCCTGGCGGTCGCTCGGCCGTCATGCCCTCGCTCGCTCGGTCATGTCCCCCCTCGCGGCGGCGTGGGGTCAACGGTACTGTGCGCCGCCATGACGGCTTCCGAGGTCGTACTCGACGGACTCGCATTCGGTGAAGGACCGCGCTGGCACGACGGACGGCTGTGGTTCTCGGACATGCACGGGCATGTCGTCGACGCGTTCGACCCGTCGACGGGCGAGCTCGAGCCGATCGTCGAGGTGGACGGCGCTCCGTCGGGACTCGGTTGGGGTCCGGATGGCGCGTTGCTGATCGTGTCGATGGACGATCGGCGCCTGTTGCGCCTCGGCGCCGAGGGCTCGCTGGACGAGGTGGCCGATCTGTCGCACTACACGGCCCACCCGATCAACGACATGGTGGTGAGCGCCTCGGGCACCGCGTACATCGGCTCGTTCGGGTTCGACCTACACGCCGGCGAGAAACCCGTGAACACGGTCATCCTCGCAGTCGACACAGACGGATCGCATCGCGTCGCGGCTGACGACATGGCCTTTCCGAACGGCATGGTGATCACGCCCGACGAGACAACGCTGATCGTCGGTGAGTCGTTCGGTGGCCGGCTCACCGCGTTCACCATCGGTGCCGACGGTGCACTGGGCGACCGGCGGGTGTGGGCCGATCTCGGCGGCGGTGGACGGTTCCCCGATGGCATCTGCCTCGACGCCGACAACTGCATCTGGATCGCGTCGCCGGGAACACGCGAATGCCTGCGCGTCCGCGAGGGCGGCGAGATCGTGGACAGCGTGTCGACCGGCGATCGACTCGCGATCGCGTGCATGCTCGGCGACGACGACCGTCGCACGCTGTACATCCTCACGAGCGGGGGGCTCGATCCCGTGAAGGCACGCGAGCTTCGAACGGGCCGGCTCGAGCGGGCCCGCGTCGACGTCCCCGGCGCCGGGCGGCCGTAGCCTCGCGTCGGTGGCCGAGTACGTCGCCCCGCTGAACGACATCCGCTTCGCGCTCGAGAACCTGGTGGACCTGGCCGCGTTGTCGAAGCTGGCCCCGTTCGCCCATGCCGATCCCGACACCGTGTACGGCCTGCTCGACGAGTTCGGGCGCTTCGTCGCCGAGGTGCTCGCGCCCCTCGATCGAGGCGGTGACACGAACGGCGCGACGTTCGACCCGAGCACCGGTTCGGTCTCGACGGCGCCGGGTTGGGTGCACGCCTACAAGCGATACGTCGAGTCGGGCTGGGGGAGCGTGCCGTTCGAGCCCGAGCACGGAGGCGGCGGTTTTCCCTGGCTCGTCACGATCGCGATGCAGGAGATCCTCACCGCCGGGAACATGGCGTGGTCGCTGTGCCCGCTGCTGACGCAGGGCGCCATCGACATGCTCGTGCACCACGGGAGCGAGGAGCAGCAGGAGCGCTACCTGCGGCCGATGGTGTCGGGAGAGTGGACGGGCACGATGAACCTCACCGAGCCGCAGGCCGGTTCGGACGTCGGCGCGCTGCGCACGCGCGCCGTGCCATCACCCGAGGGCGACGGTTCGTGGCGCATCTCCGGCCAGAAGATCTTCATCACCTACGGCGAGCACGACATGACCGAGAACATCGTGCACCTCGTTCTCGCTCGAGTGCCCGACGCGCCACCGGGCACGAGGGGCATCTCGTGCTTCATCGTCCCGAAGCGACTCCTCGAAGCGGACGGCTCGCTCGGTGAACACAACCGCGTTCGTTGCATCGGAATCGAACACAAGATGGGCATCCACGCGTCGCCCACGTGCACGCTCGAGTACGACGACGCTGTCGGCTATCTCATCGGCGAGCCGAACACCGGCATGCGACTCATGTTCACGATGATGAACATCGCCCGGCTGTCCGTCGGTCTGTCCGGACTCGCCATCGGCGAGCGCGCGTACCAGCAGGCGCTCGACTACGCGATCGAACGGCGACAGGGGCGTGCCGTCGGCGCCCCGGCGGGCGAGGAGAGCCCGATCATCGACCACGCAGACGTGCGCCGCATGCTCCTGACCATGCGCGCGCTCGTCGAGGCGATGCGCGGGCTCGTCTACGCGAACGCGGAAGCGGTCGACCTGGCGCGCCACGGCGAGGACGACGGTGTGCGCCGGCGTGCGCAGGAACTGGCCGATCTGCTGACGCCGGTGACGAAGGCGTGGTGCACCGACATGGGCACCGAGGTCGCGTCGCTCGCGGTCCAGGTCCATGGCGGCATGGGGTACATCGAGGAGACCGGCATCGCGCAGCGCTACCGCGACATCCGCATCGCCGCGATCTACGAAGGCACCAACGGCATCCAGGCGATCGACCTCGTCGGCCGCAAGCTCCCCATGCGCGCCGGAGGTGTCGTCGACGACTTCCTGACCGAGCTCGACGCACTGGATCCCGAGCTCGGCGACGAATGGCCCGCGGCCGTCGCTGCGTTGCGCGAGGCGACCACGTGGATCCTGACCCATGGCGCCGCTGAACCGAACGAGGCGCTCGCCGCGGCCACGCCGTACCTCCGCATGTTCGGGATCGTCGCGGGCGGCTGGGTCATGGCCCGGCAGGCCAGCGCGGCGCGCAAGCTCGGCCTCGACGACAAGCTGACGACGGCCCGCTTCTATCTCACCGAGCTGCTCCCGCAGGCAGCCGGTCTCCTCCCTGCCGTCACCGCCGGCAAGGACGTCCTCTTCGCGCTCAGCCCCAGCCAACTGGACTCGCGGCGCTAGCCACGTTCCCCGTTCTTCGGGTCGCCGTGGTCGCCAGAGCGGCCACGGCGCACCAACATTCGCCCCCGGTTACAGGCCGAGCCAGTCGAGGTGGCTGCGGCCGGTGAGGAGCTGGAGGAGGCGGGGGAGCGGATGGCGGGCGGAGAGGTCGCGCGACGGTGCGGTCGGCGGGAGCATCAGAAGCTGCCGGACCTCGAACGCGATGGCGTAGACCCGCAGGCGGTCGCGCAGGTCGGGAGCGCTGAAGAGCTCGGGGTAGTCCTGCGCGAGCCATGACGGCACGGCTTCGTAAGCCTCCGACTTCGTCTGCGCCTCGTAGTCGTCCGCGACGTGCATGAACGGGGTATGCGCAGAACCGCAGCAACACATCGAGCTCGAGAGCGCGTGGCGCGGCGCGGGCCCACTCGAAGTCGATGATCCCCGTGACCTCGTTGCCGTCCCACAGGACGTTCTCGAACGTGAGGTCGCCGTGGATCAACGTGCGCTCCGGGAACGGCTCGAGCGTCCAGCTACTCGTCACCACGAGCGCGGCGAGGTCGTACATCACGTCGGGGTCGACGAACGGCAGCTCTGCGGCGCGGGCGAGCCCGTCGAGCAGCGGCGCGATCGGGTCGACGTGGCGCCCGAACTTGAGCAGCAGCGGCGCGCCGAGATCCTTGACGTCGCCGAGCCGGATCGGCATCCGTGTCGCGTGGAGGGCCCGGAGGATGGACGAGATCTGCCCGACGGCGAGTCGCTGCTGTGCGTCCGACATCGTCGGCCAGCACCGGCTGAGGACGTTGCCGCGGTTGCGCCGTGTGACCAGCCAGTCGAACCCGGTGCCGGTGCCGTACCCGACCACCTCGGGATAGCGGGCTGCGGCCGGCAGATAGGGAGCGAGTCGCGCCTCGCGCCACAGGCGCTTGTCGGGCCGCCGGCTGACCCGAACGGCGAAGTCGTCGCTGAGCCACACCTCGTTCGTCACGCTGCTCACCGCGTGAGGGTGAGCGCCGGGTCGACGCCCGCCGCGGCGAGGGCGTGCTTCGCCCTTGCCATGTCGAGTCCAGTTCTCGTGGTGGTGTGCATCAGTGACATTTCCAAGATCCGCCACTGAGCCATCGGCCGAGTGACCTCCTGACTTGAGCGAGAGAGCCGCGACCTGGGCATTTCGCTCGGATCTACCACCCGTTCGGGTCGATTCGTTAGGGTCCAACGGATGGGCAGCAGGCGACTGGGGTCTGTCTCCGCGGCCATCGCGCTCCTCCTCACCCTGGCGGTGGGCGCCCTCGCTCCGGTCGCCTCGGCCACGCCGGCCACCCAGCCACGCCCGCACAGGCGCCGCCGTTGCCCAAGGCCTTCGTCCTCGTCGACGCCGACACCGGTGCGGTGATCTCGGAACAGGATTCGCGGACGGTTCGCCCGCCGGCGAGCACGATCAAGCTCCTGACCGCCCTGATCGCCGTCCAGCGGCTGAAGCCGGGCGATCCCATCCCGATCAGCCCGCTCGCGGAAGGGATGCCGGCCCGCAAGATCAACGTGAAGGCGGGGCAGGTGTGGACCTTCCAGGACCTGCTGTATTCGATGATGATGGTGTCCGCCAACGACGCCGCCGTCGCGATCCGCGGAGAAGATCGGCGGCGGCACCCTCGACGGCTACGTGCGGATCGCCGACGCCACCGCCGGACGCCTGCAGCTGTCGGATCAGCCGGTCTTCAACGATCCCGCGGGACTCGACGACGAGTTCGCCAACAAGGGCGGCGCTCGCATCTCACCGCGGGATCTCGCCATCGTCAGTCGCGCGGTGCTGGCGCGGCCCGATCTCGTCAACGTCATCAACACGCCGCACTACGCGTTCACCGGCGGCGACGGTCTCGGTCACACCCTCAACAATCACGACCTGTTCCTCGATCTCTATCCCGGCGCCAACGGGTTGAAGACGGGGACGACCGAGCTCGCGGGGCACACGTTCGTCGGTTCCGCGACGCGGGGCGGTCGCACCATGCTCGCGATCGTCTTCGACGCGGCCGACTACTACGGGTCCGCGGCCTCGTTGCTCGACCAGGGCTTCAACACCCCCGTCGCTGCCGAGGCGAACCTGGACCATCTCCCACCGGTGGTGGCCGACGCGTCGTTGCCGCCCCCGCCTGTCGTCCGGGTCGACGGACCGGGGGGTGTGCCCGCGGTACCGAAGCCGGCCGTGGCGGCCACGGCGGCGCGTGAGGGAGGATCGTCGTTCAACTCGCCTGTCGGTGGCGGTCCTCGTCCTCGTCTTCGGTCTCGCCGGACTCGTCGTGCTCCGACGACGCACGGTCGTTCGCCGTCGACGCGCCCGAGCCGAGGCGCGGCGTCGCGCCGAACAGCAGCAACGGGAGTCAGACGGCATCCCAGACGAGATGGGAGTCGCCGCCGGCATCGAGGAGGAGCTCGGCCGGGTCGTGCTTGTCGATGTGGCCGATCAGTCCGTTGTAGATGCCGTAGCCGACGAGTTGGCGTAGCCGCGGCGAGAACCGGCGCGCGACCTCGAGCGGGATCCCGAGCTGCTGGTTCTCCTGCTGGCGGATGTAGCCGGCGCAGTAGTTCATGGCGATACCGACGCGGCGCGTGTCCGTGCGGTTGGCGCCGCCGCCGTGCCACAGGCTCCCGTGCCACACCAGCACGGAGCCCTTCGTCATCTCCGCCGCGATCGACGGATAGTGCTGACCGTAGGTCGGGCTGTGGTCGAGCAGGTGCGAGCCGGGAACGAGTCGCGTCGCGCCGTTGTCCTCGGTGAAGTCCGTGAGCGCCCACATGGTGTTGCACACCGTCGGTGGGTGCGGCTTCGGGATCGGGATCAACTGATCGTCGGCGTGGATCGGCTGCGCCGATTCGCCCGGACCGATGGCGATCGACGACAACGACGAGACGAGGCAACCGCTGTCGAGCACGCCATCGACGACCGGGAGCACGTTCGGATGCACGGGGATCCGCTCGTACCGGTCGCCGTGCACGAGCAGGTTGTAGATCCGCCAGGTGTGCTCGCCTTCGAAGCTGTTCGTCGCGGGCTCGGTGCCGAGGTCGTGCTCGAGGCGCACGAGGTCGTCGGCGAGTGCGTCGACGAGGTCGGCCTCGATTGCGCCATCCAGGATCGTGAACCCGTGCTCGGCGATGTCGGCCACGTGCGCGGCGGTGTCCATGGCGGCTCATTCTGACAAGAATGGGGTCATGTCCATCTACGACGTCCCGATCAACACACTCGACGGCGACACCGCCGACCTGCACGACTACGAGGACAAGACCGTCCTGCTCGTGAACGTCGCGTCGAAGTGTGGCCTCACGCCGCAGTACACGGGCCTCGAACGCCTCCACGAGAAGTACAAGGACCGTGGCTTCACCGTGCTCGGCGTGCCGTGCAACCAGTTCGGCGGCCAGGAGCCGGGGAGTCCGGAGGAGATCCAGTCGTTCTGCTCGACGAACTACGGCGTCACGTTCCCGTTGACGGAGAAGATCGAGGTCAACGGCGAGGGCCGCCACGACCTGTACCAGCAACTGGTCGACGTGCCCGACAGCGGTGACGGGCACACCGGCGACATCCGCTGGAACTTCGAGAAGTTCCTCATCGCGCCGGGTGGCGAGGTGGTCGCACGCTTCAACCCGATGGTCGATCCCGAGGCTCCCGAGGTCGTCGAGACCGTCGAGAAGGCGCTGACGTAGAACCGGCATCAGGGGCGAGGCGCCGGAGGGTCCTCCTCGACGTCTCGCCCATCGCAGAATCTCGCCAGTACCGGCTGCTCTTCACGGGGCAGCTGGTGTCGTTCTTCGGGCGCCAGCTCACGATCGTGGCGTCGGCGCTGCAGATCTTCCTGCTGACGAACTCGTCGCTGCAGGTCGGACTGCTCAGCCTTGCGCAGCTCGGACCGGTCATCGTGTGCTCGTTCCTCGGTGGGTCGCTCGCTGACGCGGTCGACCGCCGGAAGCTGCTGCTCGTCGCCAACGTGCTCATGGCGACCACGAGCATCGGGCTCGCGGCGAACGCGATGCTCGGCCACCCGCA
Source organism: uncultured Acidimicrobiia bacterium (assembly GCA_963821725.1). Taxonomy (GTDB): domain Bacteria; phylum Actinomycetota; class Acidimicrobiia; order Acidimicrobiales; family JACDCH01; genus DATAES01. The sequence continues at coordinate 21,891 of CAWGFA010000006.1, read as the reverse complement.
GGTGTGGCCCTTGTACGTGTGCACGGCGTTGAACGCCGGCTTCGCGTCCATCGACGCGCCGACGCGCACCGCGGCTGTCGCGACGCTCGTGCGCCGCGACCAGATTCCGGCGGCGGCCGCGCTGAACCAGTCCGGCTACCAGCTCGGCCAGGTTGCGGGGCCCGCGTTCGCGGGTCTCCTCATCGCCACCGTGTCCATCGCCGCCGCGTACTGGTTCGACGTCGGCACGTTCGTCGTGTCGCTCGTGCTCCTCCTGCGGATGAAGGCGATGGTGCCGGAAGGCGGAGGGACCCGCGCCGGCCTGAACTCCGTGAAGGAGGGTCTGCACTACCTGCGCGGGCAGCGAGCCGTCCAAGGGACGTTCCTGATCGACATCAACGCCATGGTGTTCGGGATGCCCCGCGCCCTGTTCCCCCAGCTCGGTACCGAGCTGTACGGCGGAGGCGCCGGAACCGTCGGCCTGTTGTACGCCGCCCCGGCTGCGGGCGCGTTCATCGGGGCCGTCACGACCGGCTGGGTCGGCGGCGTTCGCCGCCCCGGCCGTGCGGTCCTGATCGCCGTGACCGGGTGGGGCGCGGCGATCGCAGCATTCGGATTGACGTCCTGGCTGCCGCTCGGCCTGCTCTTCCTCGCCATCGCCGGCGCCGCCGACGTGATCTCTGCCGTGTTCAGGGGCACGATCCTGCAGCTCCAGGTACCGGATCGCCTCCGTGGCCGTCTGAACGCGATCAACATCGCGGTGGTCACGGGTGGTCCCCGCCTCGGCGACCTCGAAGCCGGTGTCGTCGCCACGCTCACCACCGCCCAGTTCTCGGTCGTGTCGGGCGGTCTCGCGTGCCTCGCGGGCGTCGGCTACCTCGCTCGACGCAGGCCGGAGCTCGGACGGTGGCGGGCGCCCGATAACCTCGACTCAATCACATGAGGACCACATTCGAGGCCCTCGGCCTTTCCCCCGACCTGGTCGAGGCGCTCAACACGGCGGGCATCACCCATCCGTTCCCGATCCAATCGCTCACCATCGCGGACGCGCTGGCGGGACGAGACGTCTGCGGCAAGGCGAAGACGGGCTCCGGCAAGACCCTCGCGTTCGGGCTTCCGCTTCTCGAGCGGACGCCCCCGGCCGAGCCGGGCAGGCCCACCGCGCTCGTGCTCGTGCCGACCCGTGAGCTGGCGGTCCAGGTCGAGTCCGTCCTGGCGCCGCTGGGAAAGGAGCGGGGCGTCCGTCTGGGCCTCGTCTACGGAGGCCAGTCGCTCGAACGCCAGGCGCGGCGTCTGCAGGACGGCGTCGAGATCGTGGTGGCCACGCCCGGCCGCTTGATCGACATGCTCGACCGCAAGGCGATCTCGCTCGAAGCGCTCACGTGCGTCGTCCTCGACGAGGCGGACCGAATGGCCGACATGGGCTTCCTGCCGCAGGTCGAGTGGGTCCTTCGCCACGTCGGCGGTCCGCACCAGACGCTGCTGTTCTCGGCGACCCTCGACGGCGCCGTCGACGTGCTGGTTCGTCGATACCAGCGCGATCCCGTCTTCCACGAGGTCGAGTCGCGCACGATCACTGTCGAGGAGATGGTGCATCGGTTCCTGCTCGTCCACGAGTTGGACAAGGTGAAGGTGGCAGCCGCCATCGCCCGCGGCGCGGGACGGACGCTGGTGTTCACCGGCACGAAGCGAGCAGCCGACCGGCTCGCCGCGAACCTGAAGAAGGAAGGCGTCCGAGCCGCTGCCATCCACGGCGACCTGCCGCAGCGCGTCCGTGAGCGCGCGCTCGACGACTTCCAGAACGGTCGTCTTCCTGTGCTCGTCGCGACCGACGTGGCCGCGCGCGGGCTGCACATCGACGACGTCGAGATCGTCGTGCACTACGACCCTCCGCAGGATCACAAGGCGTACCTGCACCGGTCCGGTCGTACCGCCCGGGCCGGCGAGTCGGGCATCGTCGTCACGCTCGTGCTGTGGAACGAGGAGCTCGAGATCAAGCGGCTGCTGCCGCGCATCGGCGTCAAGCAGCCGCTCGTGCAGGTGTTCTCCAACGATCCTCGTCTGGGCGACCTCGCCGCGTGGGACCCGGCCGACACCGCCGAAGCCGCCACTCGCTAACGTCGTCCTCGTGACGCGGCGCGCGGCGGAGTGGAACCGAGCCTCGCTGGATCCGGTCGCCGACCGTCGACATCGCGGCTCGCGTCGCGTGGTTGCCGTTCGCGCTGGTCGGCCCGCGCCGTGAGTCATGACCTCGCCTCGCTCGCGTTCGTCTCAACGCGACCTTTCTGATCTCGTTCCTGCATCAGCCGCTGACGCTGCCGCTGGTCTACGGCGATCCCGCGCAGTACTCGTCGCGACGCAGGCTGTTCATCCTGGAGCCCGATCGTCTTCTTCGTTGCGATCACCCTCGGGCTGTGGGTGTCCTTCGCGCTCGTCGCAGTCGTCGCAGGGTTGTGGAACGCGGAGCACACGCTCATGCAGCGGTTCGGCATCACCCGCATCTACGGCCGCAAGGCGGGGCAGGACAGCGGGACGCTCGAGCGATGGATGCTCGTCTCCTGGCTCGTTCTTGCGGTCGTGTGGATCGGATCCGATCCCGCGACACCGGCACGGGTGGCGCGACTGCCGCTCGGCGAGGTGAACACGGCGTCGGTCGACCACCTCACGACGTTGCGTCCGTTCGTCGCCGCGCTGGTCATGCCGGTGATCGTTCTGTCAGTGGCGTTGGCGGTGCGCTGGATCGCCGATGAGCGGTCGAGGGCGCGACGTGGCGAAGCCAACCCTGCCAAGTGGCTGTACCTCGCATCGACGGCGGTGCTGTTCTCGTGGATGCTCGTCGATCCGGTGTCCGGGTTCATCGCCTACGTCGGGGCGCACGCGATCGAGTACTTCGTCATCGTCAACCACTCGCTCGGCACCCGCTACGACGACGGTTCCGGCGGACCGCTCGGTGCCGCCGTGCGCAGCGCGCACGGTCGCACGAAGTTCTTCGCGGGCTACGCGGCCGCGCTCGTCCTGCTCATCGTGGTCCTCGGTCGCTCGGGGAACACGGACGCGTACGGCTTCGCAGTCCTCTGGCTCGGCGGCCTGCACGTCTTCTACGACGGGTTCATCTGGAAGCTGCGGCGACCCGCCGTCGCTCGTGGGCTCGTTCAGCCGATGCCGGCGAACGTCAGCGCGTAGAGGACCGCGGTCAGCGACAGACCGTCGGGCATCTCGCCGCGCTCCACGGTGCTGCGTACGTCGGCCATGGGAACCCATTCGATGCGTTCGGCCTCGCCCGGATCGGTCGGCGCGGCCACGTGTTGCGCGCCGGCGGCCAGGTAGATGTGGAACCGCTGATCGGACAACCCGTTGGTCGGCTGGTACGTCACGAGGTGGCGCAGCGGCCCCGGCGCCCAGCCCGTCTCTTCGATCGTCTCGCGCGTCGCTGCTTCCTCGGGTGTCTCGCCGGGCTCGATTCCACCGGCAGGGATCTCCCAGCCCCACGTGTCGGTGATGAACCGGTGCCGCCACAACAGGAGCAGCCCGCGATCCGGATCGTGCACGACCGCGCCCGCAGCCTTGTGCGGCAGTCGGACCACATGGTGGTCGAACCGCCGCTCGCCCGGGATCTCCACGTCGACGAGTGTGAGCCGAACCCAGTCGCTCTCGTAGATGGACCGCTCACCGTGCACCGTCCAACGCATGGCTCGAACTTACGCTGGCGTGGTGCTGTCGCCCGCTCGACGACGTGAGCTGGGCGCGTTCTACACACCGGCAGACGTTGCTGGCCGGCTCGTCGAGATCGCGCTCGCCGGCCTCGATGGCATGCCCGCGGTGTGCGATCCGGCCTGCGGCGACGGGGCGTTCCTGGTGGCGGCGGGAACGTTGCTCGCTCGCCGAGGCTTGGCGCCCGCCACCGTGGCGCGGAACCTGTTGTGGGGATGCGACATCGATCCGGCCGCCGTAGCCACGACGCGCGAGGCGATCCTGTCGTGGTCCGGCGTCGACCCTCTCGACCACCTGGTCGTCGCGGACGGGATGACGATGACCGGCACGTGGCGGGGTCGCTTCGACGCCGTGGTCGGCAACCCGCCGTTCCTGAACCAACTCGAGCGCGCCACGGTGCGCCGCAGGCCGCTGCCGCCTGAGCTCGACACGATCGCGCGCCCGTACACCGACACGGCCTGGTTGTTCCTCGTCGTCGCCCAAGATCTCGTGCGTCCGGGTGGACGTGTGGTGCTGGTGCAGCCGCAGTCGCTGGTCGCCGCCCGCGACGCGGCCCCTGTGCGCGACGTGATCGCAGCGTCGCTCGAAGGCCTGTGGTGGTGCGACGACCTGTTGTTCGACGCGAACGTGCGCGTGTGCGCGCCGGTGCTCGGTCGTCCGTCCGGGTCGGTGCGCCGATGGTCAGGGCGCGCCGTGTCCGAGATCGCACCCGCCGCTCGGCCGCAGTCGTCGTGGAGCGCGCTCATCCCGTCGGACGTTCCCAGCGCCGACCTCGCTGTCGCAACGCCCGGGCGTCTGACCACATCTCGTGTGGTGGAACGCCCGGGCGTCGCAACGCTGGGAGACATCGCGACCGCGACTGCGGGGTTCCGGGACGAGTACTACGGGTTGAAGCCCCACGTCGTGGACGAGCGCGGAGGGCGACCTGCCGTTGCTCGTCACGAGCGGGCTGGTCGATGTCGGTCGGGTCCTGTGGGGTGAACGCGCCACCCGGTTCGGGCGGACGGCGGTACACGCATCCGCGCGTCGATGCCGCGACGCTCACGGGCTCACTCGCGCGTTGGGTGGCGCAGCGACTCGTACCCAAGGTCGTCGTCGCGACGCAGACCAAGGTCGTGGAGGCCGCCGTCGATCGAGACGGCCGCTGGGTGCCGTCCACGCCGGTGATCTCGGTCCACACCGACGTCGACCGGCTCTGGCGAGTGGCGGCGCTGTTGACGGCCCCCGGCGTGAGCGCATGGGCGTTGCGTCACCACGCGGGTGCCGCCCTCAATCCCGACGCGATCAAGTTGTCGGCGCGGCAGGTGCTCGACGTGCCGCTCCCGGCGGACGATGCCGCATGGCGCGACGGCGCGCGGGCGCTCGCAGCCGGGCGGATCCTCGACACGGGCCGGGCCATGAGCCGTGCCTTCGGGACCGGTGACGACGTGTTCGAGTGGTGGCGTGCACGGCTCCCGACGCACGATGAAGCGCTATTGAGCCCGGAACCGCACAGAGCGAAGGGCATCATGGAGGGGTGAGCCGCCGGGTCCATCCTTCGATGCTGCCTGCATCGGGCGCATGGCGGCCCGGTGATCATCCTGGGCAACGGCGGTTTCTGTCGCTCGCGACGGACCGGCCGTTCGTGCTCGAAGGCGGGGGCTCGCTGCGTGACATCGCCATCGCGTACGAGACCTGGGGCGCGCTCGACGCCGACGCGGGCAATGCCGTGCTCGTGTGCCACGCGCTCACAGGCGACAGCCACGCTTCCGGCCCACTCGTCGACGGCCACCCGAGCCCCGGGTGGTGGGACGGCCTGATCGGCCCGGGCAAGGCACTCGACACCGACCGCTACTTCGTCGTGTGCGCCAACGTGCTCGGCGGTTGCCAAGGCACGACCGGCCCTTCGTCGCCGCATCCCGAAGACGGTCGCCCGTACGCGTCGAGGTTCCCCGTCGTGTCGATCCGTGACTGGGTGCGCACGCAGGCTGCGCTGGCGGACCATCTCGGCATCGACCGTTGGCTCACGGCGGTCGGCGGGTCGATGGGCGGGATGATGGTGCTCGAGTGGGCGATCATGTTCCCCGATCGCGTCCGCTCGATCATCCCGATCGCGACGTGCGTCGCCGCGACCGCGCAACAGATCGGTTGGTGGAGCTCGGGCCGGCGGGTGATCCAACTCGATCCTCGTTTCCGTGGTGGCGACTACTACGACGCAGCAGCGGGCGACGGACCCCATGAGGGTCTCGCGCTCGCGCGCATGATCAGCCAGATCACCTTCCGGAGTGACGACGTCTTCACCGATCGGTTCGGTCGCGAGGTCGTCGAGCCGTTGAACGGCGGCTTCTCGCTGTGGCAGCGGTTCGAGGTCGAGCGCTATCTCGAATACCACGGTGACAAGCTCGTGCGCCGGTTCGATGCCAACACCTACCTGCTCGTGACGAAGGCGATGGACCTGCACGACATCGGCCGCGGTCGCGGCGGCATCGACACGGCGGTGCGCCGCATCGAGGCGCCGGTGCTGGCGATGGGGGTCAGCTCGGACATCCTGTATCCCGCATACCAGTCGCGCGAGATCGTCGACCACGTCGTGGCCGCGGGCGGTGATGCCGAGTACGTCGAGCTCGACAGCCCGCACGGGCACGACGCGTTCCTCCTCGAGTTCGACCAAGTCGGCGAGGCGCTGACCGAGTTCCTCGAAGAAGGTGGAGAAGGATGGCTGACGACGCGCACCCCGAATGGCGATCGGAGACGCGCGCCATTCGCGCCGGGCGCACGTACAACCACGAGTCGCTGGCGCCTGTCCTGTGGCCGTCGACGACGTACTTCAACCGATCGGTCGACGAGCAGTACGCGCTCGCACTCTCTGCCCATCCCGCCAAGTTCTACAGCCGCAACGGCAGCCCGTCGGTGCTCGAGTTCGAGGATGCGGTCGCCGCGCTCGAAGGCGCCGAAGCAGCCCTCGGGTTCGCGTCGGGCATGGGCGCGATCTCGTCCGTGCTGTTGACGTTCTGCTCGACGGGCGATCACGTCGTCGCGGAATCGTCCACGTTCTCCGTCACCAATCAAATGTTCACGATGCTCTGCCCGCGCCTCGGTATCGATGTCACGTTCGTCGATGCGACCGACGCCGAGTCCGTCCGTGCCGCGGTGCGTCCGGGCAAGACGCAGTTGGTGTTCGTCGAGACCCCGGCGAACCCCGGCCTGACCGTCGTCGATCTCGACGCGGTCGGCGCCATCGAAGGACCGTTCACGGTGTGCGACAGCACGCTCGCGCCACCACCGGTGCAACAGACGTTGTCGCACGGGATCGACCTCGTGATGCACGCTGCCACGAAAGGACTGGCGGGGCACAACGACGCGATGCTCGGCGTGATCGCGGGGGAGCGCGACCTGATCGCTGCCGTATGGGGTCACCACTTGATCCACGGCGCCGTGTGTTCGCCGTTCGACGCCTGGAACGCGCTGCGCGGCATCCGCACCCTGCACGTCCGCGTCACGCAGCAATCGGAGACCGCGCTCGCGCTGGCGGAGTTCCTCGAGGACCACGACGCGGTCGCGCGTGTGTCGTACCCCGGCCTCGACTCGCATCCGCAACGCGAGGTGGCGAAGCGGCAGATGACCATGGGCGGCTCCGTCCTCACCTTCGAGCTCGCGGGCGGCCTCGACGCTGGCCGCACCTTCACCGAGAGCGTCGAGCTCGCTCAGGTCGCGCCGTCGCTCGGTGGACCCGGAGACGCTCGTGGTGCACCCGCCGACGATGACCGCTGCGACGCTGACCCCGGACGAGCGAGCCGCGATGGGCATCGGCGAAGGGATGATCCGCGTGTCCGTCGGCCTCGAGCACGTCGACGACGTCATCGCCGACTTCGGCCAAGCGCTCGGAGCGATACCGTCGTAGCCGCAGCGCGATCGCGCCGATCTTTCAAGGGGGAGTGACATGACGCTCGACGGTCTCCGCGTCATTTCGGCCGACTCACACGTGCTCGAGCCGCACGACCTCTGGACGTCGCGGATGGCGGGCGGCCCGTTCGCGGACCGCGCGCCGCACATGGTCGAGCACGAGACGCACGGTCATCTCTTCATCATCGACGACCTGAAGCCGTTCCCGATCGGCCTCGCCGGTGCGGCGGGCAAGCCGTCGGACGACCTCCGGGCGAGCGGCGACACCGCCGAGACGCTGCGCGCCGGCGGTTGGGATCCGATGGCGCGGCTCGACGACATGGACACCGACGGCGTCGCCGCCGAGGTGCTGTACCCGTCGATCGGGATGACGCTCGCGCAGTCGAAGGACCGCGACTACCAGATCGCGTGCATCCGCGCGTACAACGACTGGCTCGTCGACTTCTGTGCCGCGGGCAAGGGGCGGCTCGATCGGCCTGGCCATGATCCCGACCATCGATCCCGATGCTGCCGTCGACGAGATCGAGCGCGCCGCAGCCGCTGGGCTTCGGGGCGCGATGGTGCCGGGCGTGCCGGCCGAGGGCCATTACGCGGAGCCCCGCTTCGACCCGATGTGGGCCGCGTTCTCCGATGCGAACTGGCCGGTGTCCTTCCACATCCTCACCGGCGCGGGCGGCGGCGATCCGACGCTCGGCTCGCGGCTCGGGATGCTCACCGTGATGAGCGTCGTGCAACAGGTCCAGCAGACGCTCGCGCTGCTGATCTTCGGTCGCGTCTTCGATCGCAACCCACGACTCGAGGTGGTGTCGGCCGAGCACGACGCCGGGTGGGTCGCGGACTACGCATACCGACTCGACCAGATGTGGGAGCGCCACCACGCGTGGCTCGGACGAGGCTCCGCGGGCCTCGAGCGCCAGCCGAGCGAGTACCTGGCGGACAACGTGTGGTTCACCTTCCAGAAGGATCCGGTCGCGGTCGAGACGCGTGCCCGTGTCGGGCTCGACCGGCTGATGTGGGCGAGTGACTATCCGCACTCCGACTCGACGTGGCCGCACTCGAAGAAGGTCATCGAACGCGACTTCGCCGGCGTCCCCGAAGCCGACCTCCACGCCATCGTCGCCGACAACGCCGCCGCGCTGTACGGGCTGTAGTCGACTCACCGGCCCGCCCTGCGGCTCGCCGCGTCCGCGTTTCGGCGTGCATCACCCACACGAAATGTGGGCGATGCACGCCAGAATGCCGGGCGATGCCGGAGCTCATCGAGATCGAGTACTACCGCCGGTTGGCGGAAGGCGCGCTCGGCCGCGTCGTCGACGGTGTCGACGCGCCGGACGCATGGTTCCTCAAGCGGGGCATCACGGCGGACGTCGTCGGCGATGCGTTGCGTCGGTCGGCAGTTCGTCGTCGCGCGTCGCATCGGCAAGCTGCTCCTCCTCGACATGGACGACGGTGGCGTGCTCGGGCTTCGGTTCGGGATGACGGGACGGCTCGTGCTCGACGACCGCGCCGGCGTCGACGACCTCCAGTACGCGAGCAGCAGGCGCGACGCGGCGTGGGACCGGTTCATCGTCCACTTCGACGACGGCGGTTCGCTGCGCATCAACGACGCGCGCCGGCTCGGCGGCGTCGAGCTCGACCCGGACGAGGCGCGACTCGGTGCAGACGCGGCGTCCATCACGCCCGGGCAACTGACCGCCGCGCTCGATCACAGCACTGCGCCGCTCAAGGCGCGGCTCATGGACCAGCATCGTGTCGCCGGGCTCGGCAACCTGCTGGTCGACGAGGTGCTGTGGCGAGCCGGGCTCGATCCCGCCCGCCCCGCTGGGTCGCTCGACTCCGTGGAACGCAGGCGCCTGCACCGTCACCTGCGGCGAACCGTCGACGATCTGCTGACCATCGGAGGCTCGCATCTCGGTCGTCTCCAGGTCGGCGCGGGTTCGCGGTGGCCGCTGCCCGAAGGACGGCGCCGAGCTCGAGCGCCGAACGGTCGGCGGCCGCACGACCTACTCATGTCCCGCTCCACCAGCGGTAGCCGCCGTACAGTCCGCTCGTGCACGAGATCTCGGCGCTGGCCGAGCAGCAAGCGGTGCTCTCCGATCTGCTCGCGCCCCTCGACGACGACGACTGGTCCCGACCGTCTCGATGTGACGGATGGTCGGTCGCCGACGTCGTCGCTTCATCTCGCGCAGACGAACGAGATGGCGATCGGCAGCGCGCAAGGACGGTTCACCGACGCCCTGGCGATTCTGACCGAGGGCGTCGAGGCGGCGGGCAACGTCGACGACGGTGCGGATCTCATGGTGCGGCACGAACGCGGCGTGCCCGTCACGGCGCTGCTCGATCGATGGCAGCGAAGCGCGGACACGTTGGTCGGCGCCCTGCACGAGCGTCGGATCCGCACGAGCGAGTCGACTGGGTGGCGGGACAGCTGTCGGTCCGCACCCTGAGCGACCACGCGACTGGCAGAGACGTGGATCCACACCGATGACGTGGCCGACGCGCTCGAGGTCACGCTCGTGCCGGCAGAGCGCCTTCGTCACGTCGCGCGGCTGGCGTGGCGCACGCTGCCGTACGCGTTCACGCGCGCCGGGCGTGCGCTCGAGCGGTCCGGTCGCGTTCGAGCTCGACGGGGCCGTCGGGGGCGGCGTGGACCTTCGTTCCCGAGGACGATCCGGCCACCACGATTCGCGGCGACGGTGTCGAGCTGTGCCTCGTGGCTGCCCGCCGCGTCGATCCCGCCGACGACGGGCCTCGAAGGCGAGGGTCCGGACGCGGCCGCGGTCCTCGAACTGGTGCGCACCTACGCCTGATCACGCCCAGTACGATCGCTCGTTCCATCCTCCCGGGGAGCGCCGACGTTGGACAACGTGATGCAGCGGACCACGGCCAAGCGGGTCGTGATCATCGCCGCCGCGGTTGCCGTCCTGTTGGTGCTGTTGTTGGCCGTCGTGCACACGTCCGGCGCGAGCGCGGCGCCGCGAGGCGCTGACGCACGACGACGAGACGGCGGCGCGACGACGACCACGACGTTTCGCCGCCGGTCCACCGTTCCGTCGACCGCACCTGACGACCGCACCGTCGACGGTGCCGCGACAGTCGGGTCGACGGCGGCTCCCTTCGTCCCACCGGTGGCGCCTGGCGGCACGGCGCCGAACGGAGGACCGTTGCTCGTGCCCGGCGCCAGCGACGCGCCGGCGAGCACAGCCGCGGACGTCGCGCACGACGACAACACGGGCACGATCGTTGCGCTCGTGATCGCCGGGCTGCTCGTGGTCGCGTTGCTGCTGGCGCTGCTCACCTACTGGTACTGGCGCAACACCCGTCCGGCGAAGGTGCCGGCCGAGCGTCCCGTTCCGACGAGCTGCAGGAGCGCAGGTGAACGATGGCTGATGAACTCGATGTCGACGCCATGATCGAACGGTTCCGCAACCGCGCCACGGCGGTGCGCAAGCGACCGTTGCCGCCGATCGCGGGTGAGGAGCGCACCGCCTTCATCCGCCAGGCGCAGCTCGACTACCAGGACTTCGCCATCATCGGCGACGCGGCCGCGTCGCTGGACAACGGCATCCTCACGCTGACGATCGACCTTCGTCCGAAGTGAGCTGCGGGCGACGACGGTTCGAGCAGGCGATCGCCGCCATCGACGCGGCGAACGCCGACGATCCCGACACGATCGTGGTGCGTGGCGCGCGGCGTCCGAAGGAGCTCGCGCACGCCGAGCTCATGACCGAGCGGGTGCTCGAGCTCGACCCCGACGCCGACGAGGCGCAGCTGCTCGCGGCCCGCGCGCACCACCTTCGGCGGTGGTCCATTCCCCGTTCGACGCTTTCCCGACGGCCGAGCCGGCTACCTGCGCTGGCGCACGACGCTCAACCGGCAGCACGCGGCCGACGTCGGCTCGATCCTCGCGCGACTGCCGGCTACGACTCGATGACCATCGACCGCGTGCAGCGCATCATCCGCAAGGAAGGTCTGAAGACCGACGCTGCGGTGCAGACACACGAGGACGCGCTCTGTCTCGTGTTCCTCGAGACGCAGCTGCTCGAGCTCGTCGATCGGCTGGGCGACGACAAGAGCGTCGACGTGATCGCGAAGACGCTGCGCAAGATGAGCCAGCAGGGAATCGACGCTTGCGCTCGGGTTGCCGTTGGACGAACATGCGCGACGCCGTCGTCGTTCGTGCGATGGGCGCCGTCGAACAGCCGTAATGTCAGCCTCGCTCCCGAGGAGGACCCCACGATGAGCGACCAGTCAGAAGACGACGACCGCGCCGCCGCCACCCCCTCCTCCTCCGCCTCCACCGCCGACCCGCCGCCTCCGCCCCTGGTCGCCCCGCCTCCGCCCCCGCCACCGCCCCCTCCTCCGCCCCCACCGCCGGGACCTCCTTCGGGGTCGCCGCTTCCGCCACCCGGCGGCGCTCCTCCGCCCCCGCCTCCGCCGACTCCGACGTCGCCGCCCTCTGCCGCCGCCGCCGCCTCCGCCATCTCGCCGACCCCCTCCTCCACCGCCGCCACCACCGGCTCCGCCCGTCGCGCACGCACCGACGGTCAACGATCCGCATGCACTCGGCGTGGCCCTCGGCCGGCTCGGTGGGGGAGCACGTCGCGCCTCGAAGGCTGCCGCTGCTGCCCTGGGTGTCGTGCTCGGCCGAAGGCGAGGTCGTCGAAGCAGTCGTCGCCGGTCAGCTCTACGGCGCCAACGCCCTCGGCGCGCTCACCAACCAGCGATTCGTCGTCGTCAACGATCGGGAGTTCAAGCCGGACGTCATCGCCCTCACGGTCGACGCGGGCTGTGTGGTGCAGGGATGGCAGGACGACCGCAACGCTGCGCTCCTCGTCCAGAGCGGCGGGCAGAGCGCGCAGATCGAGCGCATCGCCGACCGTCCCATGGCGGTCGAGATGGCGCACCGCCTGCCGCGCGAGGGCGGCAGGCCAGGGCTGAAGTCCCCGAGCGCGAGAAAACCCCTGCACAGCAGGGGTTTTCTGGAGCGGTAGACCGGGCTCGAACCGGCGACCTCGACCTTGGCAAGGTCGCGCTCTACCAACTGAGCTACTACCGCGAGGGTGTCGAGCATACTTCGCCGGTGACCGCGAGCGCATGGGTTCTCCTCGTCATCGCTGCTGCCTTCGCCGTCGGTGACTGGGTCGCTGTCGTCCGAAGCGACACGCGGCTCGAGTACGTCTGCAAGCCGCTGACGATGGTGTTCCTCATCGCGCGTCGGCGTCGGCGGTGGAGGTCGACGACCCGAGTGTCCAGAAGTGGTTCGTGCTCGCGCTCGTCCTGTCCCTGCTGGGCGACATCCTGCTGATGCTCCCGCGCGACCGGTTCGTCTTCGGTCTCGGCGCGTTCCTGCTTGCTCACGTCGCCTACATCGTCGGCCTGTGGGTCGACGGCGTCGGCATCCTCAACTTCGTCATCGGGCTCGCCATCGCCGGTCTTGCGGCTGTCGCGATCGGCGGACGGATCCTCACCGCGATCAACGCGCGGCGAGCACCGCGACGTGCTGACGCACCGGTGCGCATCTACATGGTCGTGATCTCCCTGATGCTCGCAAGCGCCATCGGTACGGCGGAGCCATTCGCGATCGTCGGCGCGCGCGTTGTTCTACGTGTCGGACTCGCTCATCGCGTGGGAGCCGGTTCGTACGACCGCGCTCGTGGCACGCGCTCACGATCATCGTGACGTACCACGTGGCGCAGACGAGCTTGACGCTGTCGTTGATCACGTGACCTCGCCCGAGAGGTACCGTTTGTGCGCATGCGCGGCCCAATCGTCGTGGGAACCGATGGCTCTGAGACCGCTGCGGTCGCGGTCGGGGAGTCGATCCAGCTGGCGAAGGCATTCGACGCGACGCTCCACGTCGTGTGTGCCTACCACCCGCACTCGCTCGAGACCCGGGCCCTGCCGTCGGAGTTCTCCGGGTCGGTTCTCCCGGACAGCAAGGTTCAGGCAGTGCTCGACGACGTCCTGGCGCGTGCCCGCCAGGCAGGAGTGAAAGCTGAACCGCACGCGGTCACGGGCGATGCAGCCGAGGCGATTCTCGACCTCGCCGAGCGGCTCGAGGCTGGACTTGGTCGTCATCGGCAACAAGGGGATCAGCTCGGTGCGTCGGTATGTCCTCGGGAACGTCCCGAGCAAGGTGGTGCACCACGCGCCGTGCTCGACGTTCGTGGTCCAGACCACCTGATCGGCGCGGAACCCCAGAAGGGTGCTGTCGGACGCCGGGACCGCGCGTGGCCGGCCGAGCGCTCGGGCGGAGCGGTGCAGCGCGGCGTCGAGGGCGGCGAGGCAGGGCGACGGGTCGGTCATCGGAGCGCGCGTGACGCTCGTCGCTCGCGCCGGCTGCGCTCGACGATCTCGCCGCGGGCTGGCGCATCGCGACCGTGTCGGGCACCAACGGCAAGTCCACGACGACCGCGTTCCTCGCCGCCGCCTGCACCGCGGGCGGTCAGGTCGTCGCGTCGAACATCGAAGGCGCCAATCTGCGATCTGGTGTCGTCGCTCTCCTCTCGAGCAGGCGAACGCGCGACGCGGACGTCGCCGTCCTCGAGGTCGATGAGCTCGCGCTGCCGACGTTGATGCCGAGCTTCGAGCATCCCGTCGTGGTCGCTGCTCAACCTCTCTCGGGATCAGCTCGATCGCTTCGGTGAAGTACGCACGGTTGCATCGCGATGGCGCGACGCGCTCACGACCAACGCGGCCACGGTCGTCGCCAACGCGGACGATCCGTTGGTGGCGTGGGGCGCGAGCGCGGCGTGCAGATCTCACGTTCGTCGGCGTCGGCGCTCGGGTGGCGACTCGACGCGGTGTCGTGTCCGGCATGCGGAGAACGCATCGAGTCGAGTGACGACCGACTGGTGGTGCAGCGGCTGCTCGCTCCGACGGCCGGTGGGACATCAACTCGTCGGCAACGAGTTGCACGACCCCGACGGCAACGTGCTCGTCGTGCTGCGCCCCGGGGTACCCGGTCGACACAATCTGGCCAACGCCGCGATGGCGGTCGTGGCTGCGACGAAACTCGGTATCGAGCCGTCGGTCGCAGCGCGCGCAACGGAAGCGAGTCACGTCGATCGCCGGTCGCTATCAGACGGTTGCCGATCGGACGCGGCACAGGTGCGACTTCTTCTCGCCAAGAACCCGGCCGGCTGGCACGAGTTGCTCACCATGATCGACGGCGAAGATCCGACCGGTGTTGCTCGCCATCAACGCGCGCATTGCAGACGGTCGAGATCCGTCTTGGCTGTGGGACGTCGAGTTCGAACGGCTCCGCGGTCGCAAGGTGATCGCAGCGGGTGAGCGTGGCGCCGACCTCGCGGTGCGACTGCACTACGCCGAGGTCGACTGCGAGGTGTGGCACGGCGACATCCTCGAAGGTCTCCGCACGCTCGACGAACCGGCCCAGATCGACGTGCTCGCCAACTACACCGTGTTCGCTGATCTCGCTCGTCAGCTGAGGACGCCCGGCGTGACGAGCGTGAGACAGCGCAGTCCGCATCGCGCTGCTGTTCCCGGAGTTGCTCGGCACGTACGGCGACGGAGGCAACGCCGTCGTGCTGACCCAACGACTGCGATGGCGAGAGCATCGACGCGGAGGTCGTGCGGGTTTCGGTCGTCGACCCGGTTCCGTCGACGTGCGACGTCTACGTGCTCGGCGGCGGTGAGGATGCGCCGCAGACCCTGGCGACCGAACGGCTCGCCGACGGCGCGTTCGTCCGCGCCGTGGACGATGGCGCGGTCGTGCTTCGCGGTGTGTGCCGGCTTTCAGATCCTCGGTCGCTGGTTCACGGGCGCGGATGGTGAGCAGCAGCCCGGACTCGGCGTGCTCGACTGCGAGACCCGGCCCAAAGGCACGCGCCAGATCGGCGAGCTCGTCGTTCGGCCCACGGCGATCGACCTTCCGCTCCTGACCGGGTTCGAGAACCACGGCGGCATCACCGAGCTCGGCGACGAACTCGACGCCGCTCGGGTCTGTCGTCGTCGGATCGGGCAACGGCACCGGAGACGTCGAAGGCGTCGTCACCGGCAAGGTGGTCGGGACGTATCTGCACGGGCCCGGCGCTGGCGCGCAACCCTGCCCTCGCCGATCGATTGCTGTCATGGGTTGTCGGGCCCGCTCGACCCGATCGACGACGCGATCGTCGACGAGCTGCGTGGGCAACGACTGGGGGAGGCGCTCAGCTCCCGGCGGGCGGCACGATCGACTTGAGCTCGACGTAGTGGTCGATGCCTTCGCGCCCGAACTCGCGGCCGACGCCTGAGCCCTTGAAGCCGCCGAACGGCGCGACGAAGTCCATCGTGTACTGGTTGATGCCGTAGGTGCCGGTGCGGACTCGCCGGGCGATGTCGAGACCCTGGTCGACATCGGCGGTCCAGACCGAGCCCGCGAGTCCGTACTCGGAATCGTTGGCGATGCGAACGGCGTCGTCGACGTCGTCGAACGGGATCACTGCGAGCACCGGCCCGAAGATCTCCTCCTGCGCGATGCGCATGCTGTTGTCGACGTTCGCGAACACCGTCGGTTGCACGTACCAGCCCTTCTCCAGGCCGGGCGGGCGACCGTTGCCGCCCACGACGACCTTGGCGCCTTCCTCTTGTCCGACGGCGATGTACTTCTCGACGCGCTCCTGCTGCCGCTCCGCCACGAGCGGCCCGACCTCGGTGGCGGGGTCGCCCGGATCGCCGACGGTCAGGCCGCCGACCATCGTGCCGAGGGCGTCGACGACGTCGTCGTAGCGCGCCCGACTGGCGAGGATCCGCGTCTGCGCGACACAGGCCTGGCCGCTGTTCATGAGCGACGCGAACTTGAGTCCTTCGATCGTGGATGCGAGGTCGGCATCGTCGAGGATGATCGCGGCTGACTTGCCGCCGAGCTCGAGGCTGTAACGCTTGAGCTGCTCGCCGCAGATGCTGGCGATGCGGCGGCCGGCGGCGGTCGATCCCGTGAACGCGATCTTGTCGACGCCGGCGTGGCGGACGAGATGCTCACCGACCTCACGCCCGGCCGGGACCACGCTCACGACGCCCTTCGGAACGCCCGCTTCCTCGAGCAACTCGGCCATGAAGAACGCATCGAGTGGCGTCTCCGGCGACGGCTTGATGACGATCGCGCATCCCGTGAGGAGCGCCGGCGCGAGCTTCGACATCGTCACGAACTGCGGGACGTTCCACGGCACGATCGCACCGACGACGCCGACACCTTCGCGGCGGACGATGACGTCACTTCCGAGCACGCCGGCTCGCTTCTCCTCCCACGGGTACTCGCCGCCGACCTGGAGGAAGGCGTTGAGCATCATCCACGGCGCGGGGCCCTGTGCCAGCTGCGAGAACGTGATGGGCGAACCCATCTCTTCGGTGATGATCGCCGCCATGTCCATCATCCGGGCGGCGTAGATGTTGCTGAAGTTCTGGACGATCTCCGCCCGCTCGGCGGGCGTCATGCGCGGCCAGTCGCCGTTGTCGAACGCGTTGCGCGCCGTTGCGACGGCGCGGTCGATGTCGGTCTCGGTGCCTTCGGGCACTCGACCCACCAGCTCCTCGCTGTGCGGCGAGATGACGTCGATCGTGTCACTGCCGGCCGGGTCGACCCACTCTCCACCGATGAACAACTTCTCGTACGTGCGCATCCGGACGACGTTAGTCGGGCCGCCCACCGGCGAATGTTGGTGCCATTGCGGGGCTATGGCCCCACAATCGACCCGGAGTTGGGTGGGTGCCCGAGGGCTAACGTGGCCCGCTCCGGCGGCGTGGCCGAGTGGTTTAGGCAAGGGCCTGCAAAGCCCTGTACACCGGTTCGATTCCGGTCGCCGCCTCTAGAAGTGCTGGTCAGGGCGCTGCGCAAGCCCTGCACCGGCGAGTTTGGCGCGTCCATGGCGCGGCGAGGCGCGAGATGGCGTCGCATGGCGCGACGGGTGCACGGCCTGGATGTTCGGCCGTGATCCTGTGGGGCGAGCGATACCGAGTCGTTATGAGGTCGTCGGCGCAGAGATGCGAGAAGAAACGGCATGTCTGTGCGCGTTCCGGCACGGTGGGAAGGGCATCATTGGGTGGCACCGGGCGGCTTTCCGGCTCACCGCGACCCCAACACCATGACGCGCAACGAGGCTTTCGTCGGTCGTGATCGGCAGCTCGACGAGCTGGTCGGCTACTGGCGCGAAGCCGAGGCGGGTCATGGGCACTTCGTCGTGGTCAGTGGAGAAGCGGGGATCGGCAAGACACGACTCGTCGAGCGCTTCGCGACGGAGATCGACGAGGCCGGGAGGGTGGCGTGGGCCGCGTGTTCGGGCGTCAACGCTCCGCCGCTGTGGCCGTGGCGGATGGTGCTGCGCGACCTCGGCCAGGACGCCGAAGCGGATGCCCCGACGGGGCTGATCACAGACAGCAGCGACCTCGTCGACCCGGTAGGCGACCAGGCACGCCGGTACGCGCAACTCGTCGACGCCCTTCGAGATGCAGCATCCCGCGGCCCGGTCCTCGTGGTGCTCGACGACCTTCACTGGGCCGACTCGGACTCGGTCACGGTGCTCCGCATGCTCGCCGGCGAGGTGCGACGCCTGCCGCTGTTGCTGGTAGCGACGCTCCGACCCGACGACATGGCGGCGGGTTCCGAAGAGTTGCGCGGCGTGCTCACGGATCTCGCCTCGTCCACGACGGTCGTCCACCTCGGCGGCTTGACCCCCGATGCGACGGGCCGCCTCGTGCGAGAGCTCACGGGCC
This sequence comes from uncultured Acidimicrobiia bacterium, assembly GCA_963821725.1. GTDB lineage: Bacteria > Actinomycetota > Acidimicrobiia > Acidimicrobiales > JACDCH01 > DATAES01. Next base: position 3,606 of record CAWGFA010000006.1, on the reverse strand, counting down.
GCCAGCCGACCGCCGCGCTGACGGCCGCGATCGTTGATCGGACGCGCGGCAACCCGTTCTTCGTCCGCGAGCTGATGCGACTGCTCGTCGCCGAAGGCACCATCGACGCGGCGATGACGGGCGAAAGAATCCGCATGCCGCCGCTCGTGCGGGACGTGCTGCTGCAACGCGTCGCCCAGTTCTCGCGCACCACACGCGCCGTGTTGGATGCCGCCGCCATCGCCGGGCGCGAGGTCTCGCTCATCGCGCTCGGGCGCTTCGCGGGCGTCACGCAGGAGGAGCTGGTCCGCGCCGTGGACGAAGCCGAGGCTGCTCGCTTGGTGCAAGTCGTCGATGGCCGGCTGCGGTTCGAGCACGATCTCGTCCGAGAGGCGCTCGTCGAAGATCTCGGTGCGGTCGACCGTCGTCGGCTTCACCTCGCCGCCGGCACACGCTGCGCGCGACCGGCGGCCCGAGTGCATCGTCGGCCGAGATCGCTGGGCATCTCATCGATGCGCTGCCGATGGGCGACTCGACCGAGGCGGCGGAAGCCGCGCTCGTAGCCGGGCGCGAGTCACTTGTCCGCCACGCGCCGGCGGACGCGGTCCGCCAGCTCGAGCGAGGTCTCGCCGTGCTGGGCGGCGATGCGTCGACTGTCCGAGGGTCAGTGCTCCTCGCCCTCGGTGACGCGCAGTCGACCGCTGGGGACCGGCCCAGCGCCCGCGACGCCTATTTGGCGGCGGCGGAGATCGCTCGGGCTGCGACCGACGTCGACTGCCTCGCTCTGGCGCGTTGGGTTTCGCCGGCGTCATGGGCACGCCCCGCACCGAGCCGGTGGAAGTCGAGCTCCTCGAGGAAGCATTCGCGGCACTCGGCGACAGACACGACGCGCTCACGGCTCGAGTGACCGCGCGCCTCGCCCACGCGCTCCTCTTCTCCGACGACCGCGCCCGCCGTATGCAGTTGGCCGATGACGCTGTGGCGCTCGCTCGTGAGACCAGCGACACGGGCGCGCTGGTGAGTGCGCTGTACGTGTGGAACATCGTCCACATCACATCGGCCAACTTCACGCTCCGACTCGAGCACGCCGACGAACTGGTTGCCCTCGGCCGCAGCTCGGGCCAGGAGGACATCGAAGCGTGGGCGTTGCACTGTCACGCCCATCACATGGCCGAAGGCGGCGACCTCGCCGGCTTCGACGCCGACGTTGCCGCCGGCGACGTGCTGGCGCGACGGGCACAGAGCGCGACCTGGCAGTGGGCAGTGCTCGTCCATCGAGCCATGCGGGCAACCATGCAGGGACGGTTCGACGATGCCGAGCAGCTCGGCAACGACGCATTCGAGCTCGGCGCCCGGTCACAGCCCGGGGTGGCCACCGCCACCTTCGGTGCCCACCTGATGGCGCTTCGCACCTGGCAAGGACGTCTGGACGAGCTGCTGCCGATGATCACGGTCGCCGCCGGCCAGTACCCGGAGCTTCCGGCCCTGTGGGCTTCGGTTCCGTTCGCGCATGCGGAGCTGGGACAGATCCGCGGAGGCTGCAGAGGAACTCGGACGCGTGCTCACCAATCGAGTGCTCGAAGAGGTTCCCGGCGCCCAGTCGTGGACCGTCGCGCTTGCCATGCTGGCGCGCGCCGCCGCGCTCACCGGCGACGGCACGCTCCGCGCGACGCGTGCATCAGCTCCTCCAGCCATTCGGCGAGCGGCACATCATCGGACCCTTTGCCGACTGCTACTTCGGGCCGGCGTCGCTGTACATCGGGCTGTGCTCGTCGACCACGGGAGCGATACCAGAAGCATGCGAGCAGCTCGAGCGCCGCGTTGCGCCAGGCGAAGGCGGTCGGCGCTCGACCCATCGTGGCCTGGACGAAGGGGGAGCTCGCGGACGCGCTCGATCGTCGCGGCGGCGATGGCCAGCACGTCGCCGACTTGAGGGCGGAGGCGGCCGCGGAGCTCCTCGAGCTCGGGATGCCTCGTCATCTCGCCAGGCTCACGCCGTCCGAGCATCCGGCACGGTCGTCGAACGTCTTCAGCCGGACCGGTGAGGACTGGTCAGTGACGTATGAAGGTCGCACCGTGTCCCTACGACACACGAAGGGCCTCGCCGATCTCCACCGGCTGCTCTCGGCTCCGAACGTCGAGCTCCACGTCCTCGAGCTGGCACAGGAGGCCGAGGGCGAAGGTGTCGAGCTGTCGGGTCGCCAGCCGGTCCTGGACGAACGCGCGAAAGCGGAGTACCGACGCCGGCTCCTCGCGCTCGAAGCCGACATCGAGGACGCGCGCACCTGCGCTGATCTCGGTCGTGCGGAACGAGCCGAGCTCGAGCACGACCTCATCGTCTCGGAGCTCGCCGCCGCGCTGGGCTTCGGTGGTCGCGATCGAGGCATGACGGACGAGGCGGAGCGGGCCCGTCAAGCCGTGCGAGCTCGCATCCGGTACGCGCTCGACCGCATCGAGGTGGTGCATCCGGAGCTGTCGCGCCACTTGGAGCGAGCGGTGGTCACCGGAACGTTCTGCTCCTACCGACCGGAGCAGGAGACCGCCTGGCTCACGTCGTAGCCCGGGGCGTGTCTCACGGCGTGAGGGCCGTTCTCACGCCTCTGTTGCATGCGTGCGAACCAGCAGGACCTCGGCTCGGCGAAGCAATGGGGTGACCTCGCAGTGGCCGGCGCACGGACGCTCGCCGTCCGTTGCGACGGTGGTTGCGACCGTCCCCGCTGGGGCTACGTCATCCACGGCGTGCTTCGGATCGCCTACCCCGACCACGACGAGGTCATCTTCGCCGGCGACGCCTACTACGTCGCGCCCGATCACATGAGGTTCGAGCTCGGCGACACCGAGCTCGTCGACTTCAGCCCGTCGCCCCGCTGAGCCACACGCGTCCGTCCCCGTCACACCCTGACCCAAGAAGGAGCATGCACATGTCCGACACAACGTTTGACCGGATCGCAGCCGCGGGTGGTGCCGCCTTCGCGGTCCTCGCCCTGTCCACCGTCGCGGTGGCACCGCGCCACCTGATGTCGACGCGAACGCGGGCGAGGTTCGCCGGTACCTAGCGGACAACCACGATCGGATCGGCGTGAGCATCGTCCTCATGGCTCTCGCCACGCTCGCACTCGGATTGTTCTTCGGGTACGTCCACCGCCGCCTCGTCGACACCGACCGCGGCTCGGCGCTTCCCGCGTGCTTCTTGATCGCAGGTGCAACCACCAGTACGCGCTCGCGCTGGCCGGTGTCCTCGCCCAAGGCATCCTCGTGCAACACACCGGCGCCGGGATCGACGACTCCGCGCTGCTCGTGATCCATCGGACGTGGCAAGTCGTTGCGTTCATGGGCCCACCGCTCGTCCGTCTCGGTCGCCCCTACGCGCTCGTTGGTGCCCGCACGCTCCAGTACGGCATCTTCCCGCGGTGGCTGGGTTGTGTCGCGCTGGTGGCGGCCGCCGGAGGCCTCGTGACTGCCCTCGTCGACCTGGGCTCGACCGCCCATGTGCCGGCGGCGATCGACTTCGGAAGCTTCCTGCTCGCCTGCGTGTCGTTCGCGGGCATGTCGGTGCACGCCTTCGCCAACGGGGCGGCACCGTGAGGACCGTCGTCCAACCGGCACCAGCCCACTGAAGTGGGACCG
>CAWGFA010000005.1:0-8937 GCA_963821725.1 uncultured Acidimicrobiia bacterium | reverse complement strand
CCGTGTTATGTGCAGCCTTTCGACGTTACGTATTGCTCGAACGACGCGACGCCGGCAGCGTTGCTCGGGCGCGTCGACGACCGGCACCTCTTCCTGATCGAGTTGGCCCGAGATACCTACCGGTACCACCATCTGTTCGGAGACTTGGTGCGGCACCGACTCCACGCGGACGATCCGGACCGCGAGCAGGCCCTGCATCGACGCGCCGCCGCCTTCTTCGTCGAGACGGGTGACATCGAGAAGTGCGTTCGGTCACCTCTTGATGGCAGGTGAGGAAACAGAAGCATTCGAGTTGCTCAGAAGCAGACTCGTCGACGCCTACATCCAAGGCGACGGTCGCGTGCTGCATCGCCTTGCTGCCAAGGTAGGAACGGAGGCCGCAACCGGCGAACCCGGTCGCCTCGCCGACCTTGCGCTCGCATTGGCCGCGAGTGCCCCGGCCGGCCAGGCAACGCCGTGGATCATCCGTGCGAACAACCGCGCCGGCGACTTCAACGACGCCGACCGCGCTCGACTCGTGATCGCGCGAGCGCTCGTCGGGGTGCAGTACGGAGAAGCCGACGAGGCCGAACGAGCGCTGTCCGACTATGCCGGACCGAAGGATCTCCCCGACGACGAGGTCGCTCAATACGGTCCCACCCTCCTCGCGCGCACCCGACTGTGGCTCGGCGATCTCGACGGCGCACGCGAGATATGCGAGCAAACCTTGGATCCGCTCGCCGCACCAAGCCTGCAGCAGGTCGCACTGACCGGCGCACTCGCCTGGGTTGCGTGCGTCGAAGGTCGGCTCACCGAGGCCGACCACCTCGCCGAACAGGCGCTCACGGGCGCCGAATCAGTAGGACTGACCGCGCATACGGCGATGGTCGACGCCATTCGCACGCAGGGGCGAGTCGCGTTCGAGCGCGGCGATCTCGCTCACGGCAGAACGCGTGCTCGAACAGTCGCTGTCGATAAGCGAGGACGCGCGTCCCGCCTTCGCGCTCGTGAGCCAGCTGTCGCTCTCGAGAGTGTGGCTCGCCGACGGCCGCCTCGGCGAGGCACTCTCTGGCGTCGAGCGAGCGCGAGCGTTCCTGCGGCCCGACTCCACCAGTCCGCTCCTCGGCCTCTGTCACGCCTTGGAAGGCCGCATCGCAATCGAGATCGGCGACCTGGACCGCGCCACCCGATGCGCGCAGAGCCTCCAGCCGGGCAACCGAGCGTCCCTGCTTCAGGCTCGGATCGACGCTCGCCCGAAGCGAGCCCGATCGCGCCGACGACGCCCTCGCTCGATGCACGCCGGCAACGATGCGCGAGCGCCTCGACGTCGCGCTGCTTTGCGCCCGGGTCGCGCACGTCCGGAAATCTGACGCCGCAGACCCGCTGCTCGCGGAGGCGCTCGCTGTCGCGAAGATCGAACGCTTCGTCGTGGCCGTCACCGACGACCTGGTCGAACTCCGACCACGCGTCGCTCTGCTTCTACGGTCAGGACGCATCGAGCAATACGAGCAGGCCGTGCTCGATCGCCTCGAACGCAACCCGGACGTCGCGAACGCGACCAGCAGCACCTCGGGACCGCTCAGCAGCCGCGAACTCACCGTCGTTCGATATCTCGCGTCCCGACTCACGAACAAGGAAATCGCTGCGGAGCTCTTCGTCTCAACCAACACCCTCAAGACACACGTCAAACGGATCTACCAAAAGCTCGGGGTTTCGTCTCGCACGGAAGCAGTTACCGAAGCACGTCGCCTGGGCCTCTTCTAACTTCAGCACCCGAACGGCACCGTGTCACCCCGCGAGCTGACTGGCATCGATTGACCCCGTTTCGATCGGCGGTCACAATCGGTTCAAGATCGGCGATGGTGTGACCGAGCCATGGAACGCGCCACCCCCGGTGCGACGGCGACCATGGACGGGTTCGTCGTCGACTTCATCATTGTCTTGACCGCGGAGGCTGGTTGCCAACCCACCTACGGCCAGTACTCCCAGAGGATGACGGGCCTATACCCCCGAGCCGCCTCCGTGCCCACTCTGGATGAGATCGAAGACGAACTGCCAGGTCGGTCTGATTCGGACTGGGAGCTACCTCGGATCGAGCGACACTTTCGACCGGGCCATCGCCGACTTCGCATCGACCATGCGACCAGAATGACCGCACTATCGTCGGGTCGAGAATGCCAACAGTGTCGACACACCCGACCGTGAGCGCGGTCGCATCGGCGTCTTCCCGCTGAGCAGGTTCGGAGCCGTGGCGCTCCTACGCCCACGCTCGGCGGTCCGAAGGATCCGAGCTCCGCGAAAGCCGTCTCTATCTCATCGCTCAGCCACTCGACTGACTCAGTGAAAACGGGACCCGTGACGTGGCGTCAATGCCAACACCTTCCCGACGCAATGGCACCGCGACCTGGTCGTCTCGTCTCCTGTTCGTAGGGCGGCGGCCGTTCATCGCCGAGGGCAGCCTGCGTCTCGGAGGCGGCATCTAGGGTTCGTCTGTTGACGCTGAGGAGGATCGTGTCGATGAAGGGCGAACCCACACGGATGCGGCAAGGTGTCGCGGGTCGCCCGCGAGCGCGTGGCGGACGTCCGCGAGCGAGCGCAGCGAACCGTGTTCTGGCAAGTGTGGGACCGCATGCTCGAGATCGAGTTCGTCGATCGCAGTGTCGCGCTGGCCGGCAAGGCGTTCGTCTCATTCTTCCCGCTGGTCGTCGTGGTCGCCTCGTTCATGCCGAGCAGCATCCGTGGGTCGATCTTCTCGACCATGACTCACCGATTCGGGATCGAGGGCGATGCGCTGGCCACGGCGAAGCAGGCGTTCGCCTCCTCGGACGACATCCGCCGAGCCACTGGGATGCTCGGTCTCGTCCTGACGATCTTCTTCGCCACGTCGTTCACGACTGCGTTGCGGCGCGTCTACATGAGAGCTTGGCGGCGCCCCCCCGGCAAGAAGGCTGGTCAGTACACCCGGGGTCCGGCGTGGTTCTTGGTGGTGCTGGCGTTCATGGCGGCGTTGGGTGGGCTGCGCGGGGTGGTCGGTGACGGCGCCGGGTTTGTCGTGTTCGCGGTGGTGGCGGTTGCGGCGTCGTCGATGCTGTGGTGGTTCACAGCGTGGTTCATGTTGCTGGGCCAGGTGCGATGGCGGGTCCTGGTCCTTTCCGGCGTAGTCACGGGCGTCGCGATGGCGGGCTATGAGCTGTCGGCAACGATTTGGATGCCGGATGTCGTGACTCGCAATCAAAGCCAGTTCGGTTTCTTCGGAGTGGCGCTCGCCCTCGTGACATGGTTCTCGGGCGGCGGCGATCTGCATCATCGTCGGAGCGTGTGCGGGACCGGTATTCGCCGCGACGCCGGTCGCCTCGGCGAGCTCATTCCGGGAGGCGAGTCCTCGCCGCTGATCGTCGGCGCTGAGCCGTCATTTCCGGCCCGCGGAGGGCGGCCCTCGCCTCCGGGACGCGTTCGGCTCAACCGACGACGAGGCGGGTACGTCCTAACGCCGTTCCCAAACCCCGAACGGAATCGTCGAACGACGACAGTCCGGCGCCGTTGACCTGTTCGGGGACTCCGGCGGTCGTGACGCGTCCGATCGAGTCGTCGTCACAGTCGACGAACGTCATTGCCGCCGAGCCCGACTGCATGACCGGAAGAGGACGATCTGGTCCGGGTCGGCCACGCGACGAGCCACCGGACGCCCTGCCAAGCAACGATCGCCGGGTCCACGAGACCGGGCCCGCGAGAGAGGCGAATGAGAGGCGAATGCTTGTGGTCGAATGCTCGTTGTGACCAGCTTGTGACCACGGACGAATCCTCGATGCATTTCGTCCGGCGGCCGCAGGGCGTTCACCTGCGGGTTCTTCGCCGGACGGGTGGGGTGACCGAGGGGACTTGAACCCCCGACCTCCAGGGCCACAACCTGGCGCTCTAACCGGGCTGAGCTACGGCCACCATGTGGGAGGGGTCAGTCTAGGCAACCCCGGGCGATCGGCCTGTACCGGTTCGAGCGGCCGCAACACGGGCGTCGTGTGGGCGTCCTGTCCTCGTGACGATGACGGAACGCCCAGGCGATCGCAGCGAAACGTGGTCCGCGGCTTCAGACCAAGGCGACGCAGCGGATCGGCGGGAGGTCCTTGGCCACCAGTGCCCAGCTCGATCCTTCGTCGTGGGACACGTACACCTCGCCGGTGCTGGTCCCGATGGCGGCGCGGTTGTCGTGCGCCACGAGTTGGAACGTGTCGATGTTGAACGCGAACCAGTCTGGTAACCCTTCGTGGCAGCGCTCGAAGGGGCCGTCAGCGTCGATGGGGCGGCGGTACACCGCGCCCCGATCCGTCCTCGGGCCGGTCGATGCGGTCAGCAGCACGAAGTCACCCGCGAACGCGACCGCACGCGAGTACGTGGCATGCAATCCATCGGTGGTCCAGGTGAACGTCTGTCCGCCGTCGGTGCTCGACCCGAACCCGACTGCCGCTGCGATCAGAACTCGCGACCCCGATGGAGAAGCGAGCACCTGGTGGGTGTCGTTGTCGACCGGGACGACCTCGGTCCACGTGCCGTCGTCCGCTCGCCAGACACCGCCGACGTGCACGTTGACCAAGGGGACTCGGTCAGCCGTCACCGTCAGCGAGCGCGTGTCTGGCGGGGCGCCCCACGGCGTGTACCACGTGTCGCGGGTCGGGATGTGGTCGAACGACTCGACCGCTGTGATCGCGCCGGTCGCGTCGAGCTCGAAGATTCGGGCTTGCTCGGTCCCGACGAGGGCGCCGTCGCCGAACGCGGCGATGCACTGTGCGGACAGTGGCGAAGTCGTGGCGGTGACTCCGCTGTCGAGCGATACGACGTCTGAGTCCTCGACGATCGCCCACTCGCCGTCGATCGCGGTCGTCCCGGTGGGCGCCACGGGCGCAACACCTGCGTCGCTGAGGCGAAGCAGACCTTCGGCCGTGCCGATCAACACATCCACTGCCCAAGTATGCGTCGTGGGATGCGAGACTCCACAGGTGACCATCGCCCCACCAGCAGGCGCGACGAAGCATGCCGTGGTCGAGTTCGACGAGCTGCTCGGACCGGACGGCGCTGCCGCAATGGTCGAGCTGTGCGCTCGTTTTGGCCGGTACGGGATGTACAGCCAGGAGCACGTGGAGTCCGACATCGGCAAGGGCCTCTCGCAGCGCCATGACGCCGCCTCGAATTTCGTCCGCACCGGTGGTCGCTACGCCCGCAACGAACCGAAAGCTGTGCTCGCGGCGCGCACGAACTACTTCCGCGAGGAGTACGCGTACGGTCAGCGACCGCTGATCGACGGCATCGAGCCATACCTCTTTCACGAGGGGTTCGCGGACGCGGCGCGCGCGGTGCACGGACGACCGGTCATCGAGCCTGCGATCGTGTTCGCCAATCTGATGGTCCCGGGCCAGGAGCTCGCCGTCCACACCGACGTCCCCGAGTTCCGCGGTTGCAACCGCAAGGTCATGCCGCAGTGGTTGCTCGTTGCGATGCACCACTCCGGGTTGTTCGACGAGTGGCGGATGCCGATCGCCACCGGCGTGGCGTGGTTCCACGATTGCGACGGCGGCGAGTTCTGCTACTACCCCGGCGGTGCCACGGAGGCGTCGGTGGCCAAGCAGGTCGAGTACGACACGGCGTTGCTGTTCGATGCCGACAGCGTGTTCCACGGTGTCGATCGCATCGCTGCCGACGGCGCTGGCGTCGAGATCGCGCCGTTGCGGCCGGGGATGACGCTCGACCACGCGGGCGACGACCGATGGGTCGTGCACGACACGGACGGAACCGAACGCGTCGTCGCCGAGTACCTCTGGGACGACCTGCGGTTCAGCGTCTCGTGGAAGGCCTACTGCTTCGAGGACGAGCACGAGCAGCGCACGTGGCGCGAGCACGCCGACGACCTCACTCTGGACGTCGTCGTTGATCGCCTCGTGGAAGACCTTCGCCAACGAGGTCGGATCGAAGGTGACGTCCCCGGCAACCCTGACCTCGGCCTCCTCATCATCGACGAGTACATCAAGTTCCCCGCGTCGGTTGCCTGATCTCCATCTCCGGCGGCGCGATAGCAGTCGTCGATCACCGCGCATCGTCGCGATCGAGTCGTCCGGTCCGGTGAGGATCGGCTCGCCGTGCAGCACTGCACCGACGAACGCGCGCAGCTGGTATTCGTATGTGGGCGTCCGGGTGAAGCGTTCCGTCCTCCGGGTGTCCGGTCCGCGCACGACCATTCGATGGAACGTGTGCGGCGCATAAGGGATTGAGCGCGCGGATCTCTCCCGCTCGCACGTCACCCGTGCGCCGAGCGCCAGGAGCCGGCGCGACAGCATCGCGGCGGTGATGCGAGCCGTCGCGCCATCCGGTAGACGCATGTCGGCGCGCAGCCATCGATCGACACCGGCCGATCGCTCCCGAGCCTCGGCCGACAGGACTTCGGGCTCGGCGCCGGCGAGCAATCGCGTCAGATGGATCGTGTAGCAGCCGAGGTCCATGGTCGAGCCACCGGCCAGGCTCAGCTGCCAGCGGATGTCTCCGGCGGGCAACAGCGGCGTGCACATCCACGCCTCGATGTGGCGGATCGGGCCCAGCTCGCCACTTCGCAGCAGCGAGACCATGCGGATCGCCATCGGGTGGTAGCGGTAGTGGAACGCCTCCATCACGACGAGGCCTGTTCGTCGCGCGACGGCCGCCACCTGTTCTGCTTCAGCGGCGTTGGCCGTGAACGGCTTCTCGCACAGCACGTGTTTGCCGGCCTCGAGTGCAGCGATGGTCCATCGACCGTGGAGGCCGTTCGGCAACGGGTTGTAGATCGCATCGATGCGCGGGTCGTCGAGCAGCGCCGAATAGCTGCCGTGGACTTCAGGGATGTGATGCTTCGCCGCGAACGACCGCGCTCGATCCGGATCCCGCGCCGCGATCGCCACGACCTCGGCGTCGTCGACTGCCGCGTGCTGGCCGAACGATCGCCGGCGGCGCGATCTTCGCCGGCACCGAGCACACCGATCCGAAGCGGGGTCACGGCGACGTCTGCTGCACATAGGTCGCTCCGAACGCCTCGATGAATGAGACGGTCGTCTCGTGGTCGCCGGCGACGCCGGAAACCACCACCCAGGTGACGCCGGCGGCCTCGAGCTCGGCGAGTGTCTCGCGATGCCGCTCGACATCCTGGGTTGGGTCTGCGGCGATTGAACGGTCCGGATACGAATACACGAGGTCGAGGTCGACGCCTCGTTCTGCTGCGCGCTCTCGCATCGGCGTCATCAGAGCCGTCACCTCGTCGAGTCCGCTCACCAGCGGCGACCGCGTTGTCTTCGCCACCTGCGGCGGCACGAGCAGCGGCATCCACCCTTGGGCTCGCTCGGCCACGCGTCGGCGCGTGATGCTTGCGTTCCCGCCGATCCAGATCGGGATCGGCTGCTGTACGGGCCGTGGCCGTCCGATGCACTCGACTGCTTCGAAGTGGCGGCCCTTGTAGCTGAACGGTTCGCCGCTCCAGTGCAGAGGCAGCACTTCGAGCGCCTCGTCGAACAGCTCGTTGCGTTCTTCGATGTCGACCCCGAGCGCGCGGAACTCACCCTTCAAGTACCCGGTGCCCACCCCCAGGACGAAGCGGCCGCCGGACAACTTGTCGACCGTGGCGGCCGTCTTGGCCAGCAGCAGGGGATTCCTGTACGGGATCACCGACAGATACGTCAGCAACCTCATCGACGTGGTCACCGCCGCGACATGGGCGAGCGCGACGAACGGGTCGAGGCTCTGGTGACCTCCCGACGCCAACCAACGTGCGCCCGGTGACGGGTGCTCGGTGAACGCGAAGCCGCCGAACCCCGCGGCCTCGGCAGCGCGCGCGACATCGCCGACCGGACCTGCGTCGAGCATGTCGCGGTCCGTGCCCTGCGTCTCCGGATAGGCGTAGATGAAACGCATGCCTCGAGTGACTCCTAGAGGAACGTGAACGTGCGCGCGCCCTCACCCCGGAGCAGGCGACCGAACTGCATGCCGGGGAAGTGCGCGGCGGCGAAGGGAATCTCGCCGCCCTCGACCTCGCGCATCCAGAACTCGCGCGTTCGCCGCGACAGCGCGGGGTCGACATCACCGAGCGCTTGCCACTCGAGATCGACCAGTTCGACGGGACAGTGCACGACGTCGCCGAGTAAGAGGCAGCGCTCCGTGCCCGACGAGAGGACGATCACCGTGCTGCCGGGTGTGTGGCCCGGTGCGCTTCTGACATCGATGCCGGGGGCGATCGTCTCGTCACCGGAGAAGGGTGCGATCCGCTCTCGAATCGGAGCAAGCCGCTCTGGTGGTGAGATGGATGCCCCCATCAACTTGCCGGTCTGCACCTCCGGGAGATCGGGCGAGAAGAAGAACTCGAGATCGGCCGCATGGCACCGATACGTGGCGTTCGGGAAGACAACGTCGCCTGCCGCATCGGTTGCCCAACCGACGTGATCGAAGTGCAGGTGGGTGAAGACCACGTCGGTGATCTCGGTCGGCTCGACCCCGCTGGCGCGCAGGTTGTCCAACAAGCGTCCGAACCCGTCGATCGGCATCGGTTCGCCGCAGCCGGCGTCGACGAGGACCCGCCGATCGCCGGACTCGACGAGGAACCCACCCATCGGCAGCGGCAGACGTCCATCGGCGGTGAGCAGATCACGATGCGGCGCCCAGTCCTGTGCACTCGTGGTCGGGAACATGAACTCCGCAGGAACATCGATCGAGCCGTCGATGACCGCGGTCACTCGCATGCCGCCCACGTGCACGTGCGCAGTCTGACAGGTCGTGTCCGACGCAGTTGTGTGCGCGAACCGACGTCGACCTGACGGTGTGGGCTTCAGGCACCCTCGCCATGACCGCGCATGGGATCATCCGTCCTGATCACGACAGAGCAATGCCCCCGTAGCTCAGCGGACAGAGCAGCCGCCTTCTAAGCGGACGGTCGCAGGTTCGATCCCTGCCGGGGGC
>CAWGFA010000004.1:0-13066 GCA_963821725.1 uncultured Acidimicrobiia bacterium | reverse complement strand
CGGCGCGGACGTAGTCGCCAGGAGCGGCGCGACGGCATTCGGATTGTGGAGCCGGGCCGTAGTAGCCGTAGAGGCCGACGGCTGCGCTCACCGAGGTGTCGGCCTCCTCGAAGCCGGGCTGGAACATCGGGTCGTCGGCGGTGAGCGCGCACATGGCGCTCAGGTGCGCGCCCGGCGGAACCACCGCATACCACGATCGTGCTCGGGTCGGCTCCGTAGTCGGAAGCGTGAGCGTGTACCCACGCGATGGCGCGCTTGGCGTCGACAAGGTTCTTCGGAAACTCACCAGCAGGGCCCAGCCGGTAGTTCGCGCTGATGCATACCCATCCGGCACCGACCAGCCTGTCGAACAGCGCACGCGACTCGCGACTCTTGCGACCGCTGAAGAAGCCTCCGGGATGGAAGTAGACGAGGACGGGACACCCGACGAGCCCGGAGCGATGGCGATAGATGTCGAGCTCGTTCTCCCTGCCGGCGGGGCCGTACGCGACGTCACGCTGTCGGCGCACGGCCCGAACCGGGATTCGCAGCGGCGCCACCAGTACTCGTCCCATGACGTGAGGCGCGACGCGCCGACGCTGGGCCCGGTGACTGGACGACGGCTCCCCGATCGTCACCGATGCCGGCCGCGAGTGCACTGTCGAGGACGGGGGCCGCCCGTGCCGCCCGCTCGATGACGACGACCGACCCGGCGCAGGTACACACGGCGACGGCCAGCCCGACCCAGCCGAGCGGCGAGGCGATGTCGCCCTGGGCTGCGGCCAGTGCCGTGACTGCCAACAACCAGTACACGACCGCGAAGGGGAGCTCGTTGGCGGCACTGGCCAGAACGAACGCCGGGGTGGCGCGTGGTCCCCGTGTCGGCCATGGCCGCAACGACAGCGCGATCGCTGCCGCGGGTACCAACATGCTCACGAGAAAGCCGACGGGCGTAGACCGATTCACCTACCCGTCACGGCGGCGCCGAACACTCGGCTCGCGCCCCGATGACGACGTGCGCGACAGTCGAGCCATGTCGCACCTGAACGGAAAAGTGGTGATCGTCACGGGCGCCGGCGGTGGCTTCGGCCGGCTGATCTCACAGATGGCGGCCGCGCGCGGGTGCCTCGGTGGTCGTCTCGGACATCGACGCCGGCGCCGCGCAGTCCACCGCGAAGCAGATCGCCGACGAAGGCGGCTCGGGGGTCGCGATCGGCGCGGACGTCGTCAGCAGAGCAGACATGGATCGCGTCGCCGCGCTCGCGATCGAGCAGTTCGGCGCGATCGACGTGCTCGTCAACAACGCGGGAGTGATGCCGCTCGCGTTCTTCTCCGATCACGTCGAGGCGTGGCAGGCGTGGGACCGCGCCATCGACATCAACATCAAGGGCGTCGTCAACGGCATCACCGCGGTGTACGACCAGATGATCGCCCAGGGTCGCGGCCACATCGTCAACATCTCGTCGATCTACGGCAATCAAGGCACTGCGGGCTCCGGCGTGTACAGCGCGACGAAGGCCGCCGTCGCAGTGCTGTCGGACGCCCTGCGGGTCGAGGCGCAGGGCAAGATCAAGGTGACCGTCGTGCGGCCGACAGGTGTGCTCGGCACGAACCTCGCCGCTGGCGTCGTGAATCCCGCCGCGATCGTCGGACTCATCGGGCAGAACGTGCTCCAGTTCGGTGAGCGTGTCCAGGCTTGGATGGACGGTTCGATGCCGCCCGAACAACAGGACCCGAACGATGTCCGCTACTGGACGCTCAGCCCGGAGGATCTGGCCGAACAAGTCATCGCCGTGATCGACCTTCCGTGGGGCATCACGATCGGCGACATCACCGTACGAGCAACCGGCGAGGACTACATCAACTGAGCCGCAGCGGGCGAAGCGGGCAACCGGTGCCCCAGCCGCCCGTTGCAGGATTCACCCGGTGTGGGTGACGCCCCACGGAGCCGATTCGGCCGATGCTCGCCGCCAGAGTGGGAGGTGCCGGGGTGCGATCGAATCCTGACCGTCGTTGGAAGCCGCGAACCGCGGGGGTGATCCCTGTGAGCGTGCTGTTCGTCGTGCTGAGCGCAGCGTGCAGCAGTAGTGGGACGAGCAGCGTCGAGGCTGCGCAGGCTCGCGTCTCGAAGGCGGAGACGGCCGTGTCCGACGCACAGGCGACCGTGGACAAGACGACCAAGCAGTTCTGCGGCGACACCAAGGACTACATCGCTGCGCTCGACCGCTACGGCAAGGTGTTCGACAACTCCGCGGCAACCGTCGGCGACGTCAAGACCGGCGGTGCCGACCTCGAGAATCCGCGGGCATCGGTTTCGTCGAGCGCGCAGGCTGTCACTGGGGCCCGTGACGATCTGGGAAAGGCGAAACAGGATCTGGCCGCCGCGCAGGCTGCGCTCGTCGCCGCTCAGGCCTCGGCCGCGAGCGCCACGGTTCCGCCGACGACTGCACCCAGCACGACGACGACGGCACCACTCGTGGCCCCTGCGACAGTCGACCGCGTGAAGCGAGCCGAATCCGACCTGACTGCAGCGACCCAAGGAGTCACCGATCAGACCCCCCTCGCCGAGGCCACCGTTCAGGTCAACGCCGCCGCGTTCGCGCTCGAAGCGACGTGGCTTCAGCTGTTCAACGAAGCAGGCTGTCTGACCGCCGAGGAGCAACAGAAGGCGGCCACCGCGATCCACGACTACACGGTCGCTGTGCAAACCGACCTGCGCACCGCCGGCTACTACTCCGATGAGATCGACGGTGTGTACGGACCGTCGACAGCGGCGGCGGTCCAGCAGTTGCAGACTGCCAACGGCCTGCCACCGACAGGTTGGGTCGACCGCGCCACCGCCGCCGCGCTCGACACAGCGCTGGCCGCGAAGGGGGGCGCCGCCGCTACGCAGGCGCTGACCCACACCGCCGCGGTGCAATCAGCACTCAAGCTCGCGGGGTACTGGACCGGACCAGTCGACGGTCAGTGGACTCCTGAGCTGACCGACGCACTGATGCGCTTCCAGACCGCCCTCGGCGTCCCGCCCACCGGCGCGGTCGATGCCGCGACGCTCGCCGCCTTGGAGCAGGCGATTGCGCAGGGGAAGGCGGCCGCCACGTCGACGACCACGGCGCCGGCGTCCTCCGGGCCAACCACCACCAGCCCGACCGCAACCACCTCAGCGGTGAACTGACCGCTCACGACGAGTGCGCACCGACTGTGTGCAGGCGATCAGTCGAACAACGTAAGAACGCCCGCAACGTGCGCATCGGCTGACGTCGACCTCAGCGTCGCAAACCTCGCCACACGCGGGCTACTGAACTGTTGAATGGGACCTTTGGCCCTCCTTCGTCCGCGTCATTGGCTGGATCATGTTCGTAGACGTTTCTGGAGAGGGAGGCCGACATGCGAATGGTCAGCAGGCACAGCGGAATCGAGGTCATCAATTCGGACGAGTGCCGGCGCCTCCTTGCCGACGATGTGATCGGACGGGTGGCCGTCGTGATCGGCGCGACGCCAATGATCCTGCCGGTCAACTACGCGCTCGACGGTGAGGACATCATCATGCGCACGATGCCGGGGTCACGACTCGACATGGGTCAAGGACACGCGGCGTTCGAGGTCGACAACTTCGACCGCGCGAGCCAGTCGGGATGGAGCGTGCTCGTCACCGGCCACTTGGAGGAGGTCACCTCGTTCAGCGGCGACGATTTGGAGCGCCTGCAGGCATTGCCGGTCCAGCCGTGGGCTACAGGCGACCGCAATGTGTGGCTGCGTCTTCGTCCGGGCTTCGTGACGGGCCGCATCGTCCGCCATGAGCAGACCGACGCGTGAACACGGTCGTCACCGCATCGAGCGTGACCGGGTGCCTCAGGAGAGCCCGCTACGCCGCCGGGCGCTCGCGATCGAGATACTCGTCGACGGTGCATCCGGTTCGGAGCTCGTACGACACCGAGCCGCGTACCGACAGCAGGCGCAAGACCTTGCTCAACCCCTCGGCATACGCACGAGCCGTCGGTGCGTCATCCCACTCGTAGAGACCGGCGAAGTCACCGGACTCCGGGTCGACCATCCACAGCTTCGATCGGAAGCCCGGCAGTCCCACGAAGAACGGAGTCGTGACGATGCACACGACACGGAACAGTGCATGCAGCCGCCGCCGATGAGGAGCGAAGAACGGCAGCCGAAATCGTGGCTCGAGCACCGCTGGGGGTGCGGTCGTCGACCAGGCGGACTCAGTCTTGCGAGTATGGCGGAACGGGACGTACGTCCGACCGTCGCTCATCGTCAGCGGGCGACCGAGACCAGACGGAGAGCAGCGCGTCCGCCGCGCCAGCAGGTCCCGAGTCGCGGCCGGAACCGAGCGCAGCCAATCACTTGGACCAATGGAGACTTTCATGTCTACCTCCATTGCCCACGTTGGCCGTCGAGGCGGGATGTCGGTAGAGGCCAAGGTCCCAGCGCAGGTCGCACATGGTCCTCTCGCCGCGATTCGGGACCTTCGCCCCTTCATCGGCTTCAGCCGTGGCCGGACAATCCACTTGATGAACGACCGGTTCGCGGAAACAGAGGTGAACGATCTTCCCGTCGCGGTACAGCGCTACTTCCGAGCGGCAGTCGCGCCCGGCACGCCACTCGTCACGTCGATCGCGATCACGATGCGCGGTCACATTCGGATCGGTCGGTGGCTGCCCTTCACCGCAACAGAGGTACTCGACCCGCACAACGGGTTCGAGTGGCGTGCTCACGTCGGCCGCCGGCTCATCGTCGGTTCGGATCACTACGCACGCGGCCGAGCCGAGATGCACTGGAAGCTGCTCGGACTCATACCGATCGTTCACGCTGACGGCCCCGATGTCGCGCGCAGCTCGGCCGGTCGGTGCGGTGCCGAAAGTCTCTGGGTCCCGCCGGCCTTGCTCCCCCGTGTCGGCGTTGCGTGGGAGTCCGACGACGAGTCGTCGATGACGGCACGGTTCGATGTCGATGACACACCCGTCGTGTTGCGCCATCGGTTGGACGAAAACGCGCACGTCGCCTCGGTCGAGTTCGATCGCTGGGGTGACCCGGATCGCAGCGGGACGTGGGGCTGGCACCCCTTCGGCGGCGACGTGCACGCGCATCGCACCTTCGGCGGCCTGACCATTCCGAGCCGCGGTGCGTTCGGCTGGCACTACGGCACCGACCGGTGGGCCGACGGTGAGTTCTTCCGCTATGAGATCACGGAACTCCGGCCCGCAGACGTACTCACCGGCGCCTCTTGACGCTCGAAGCCTCGGCGACGTCCGGGAACGGGTGGCGGGGAGTCCCCATGGGCTTCAAAGGGTGTCGGTACGGTGTCGGCGATGGCGGCACCTGTCGCTGAGCTGCACGCTCCCGAGGCAAGCGCAGCGACGGGCGACTCCCGCCGCTGGTGGGTCCTCGGCGTTCTCTGCCTGGCCCTCGCCGTCGTCGGCATCGACGGCACCATCGTCAACGTCGCCCTGCCGACCCTGGTCCGCGAGCTGGGCGCGACGTCGAGCCAACTGCAGTGGATCGTCGACGCCTACACGATCGTCTTCGCCGGCTTCCTCCTGATCGCCGGGAACACCGGTGACCGCCTGGGCCGCAAACCGGTCCTCGTCGTCGGGCTCGTCATCTTCGGGGCCGGTTCATTGGCGTGCTCGCAGGCGTCGACCGCGGAGCAGGTCATCGCGATGCGGGCTGTCCAGGGCTTCGGCGCCGCGTTCATCATGCCGTCGACGCTGTCGATCCTCACCAACGTCTTCGCCGACGCGGACGAGCGTCGCACGGCGATCGCCATCTGGGCGGGGGTGTCAGGGCTCGGTGTCGCGATCGGGCCCCTCGCCGGCGGCTGGCTGCTCGAGCACTACTGGTGGGGTTCGATCTTCCTCGTCAACGTCCCGCTGATCGTCGTGGCCGTCATCGCAGTCACGGTCTTGGTGCCCAACAGTCGAGACGAGGACGCCCCTGCCCTCGACCTCGTCGGCACCGTCCTGTCCACGTCCGGTCTCATCCTGCTGCTCTACGGCATCATCGAAGGTCCAGGCCAAGGTTGGTCGGACCCGACGATCGTCGGGTCATTCGTGGCGGCGGCCGTCCTGCTGGTCTCCTTCGGATTCTGGGAGCGCCGCAGCGACCATCCGCTGCTCGACATCCGGATCTTTGCCAACCCGCGGTTCTCGGCGGCGTCTGTAGCAGTGACCCTCGTGTTCTTCGCCATGTTCGGTGCCCTGTTCTTCGTCTCGCAGTACCTGCAGTTCGTCCTCGGCTACAGCGCCCTCGAGTCCGGCGTCCGGCTCCTGCCGCTCGCGGTGTCGCTCATGGTCGCCGCGCCCTGTCCGCGAAGCTCGTCGGCGCAGTCGGTACCAAGCTCGTCGTCGCCGCCGGCCTCGCGACGGTCGCCGCGTCGCTCATCGTCCTGTCGTTCGCAGACGCCGGCTCCGGCTACGGGCCCGTCGCCGTGACCCTGGTCCTCGTCGGGGCCGGCATGGGCCTGGCGATGGCACCGGCAACCGACTCGATCATGGGTTCTCTGCCACCCGAGCGGGCCGGGGTCGGCTCGGCGGTCAACGACACGACCCGTGAGATCGGCGGGGCACTGGGCGTCGCCATCCTCGGGTCGATCACCTCGGCCGCCTACGCCGCGTCGATCACCGGGACCGAGGCCTACAGGACCGTCGCCCAGTCCTCGCCCCAGGCCGCGACGGCAATGGCTGACTCCATCGGCGGGGCGGCCGCCATCGCCGCACAGGCGCCGGCGCAGTTCGCGGGACGATCACGGCGGCGGCGAACTCGGCGTTCATCGACGCGCTCGGCAGGACGACGATCGTCGCCGCAGTCGTTGCCCTCGCCGGAGCGGTCGTCGCGCTGATCTGGCTGCCGGCGCGGGCGGACGTCCCGCATCTCGAACCGGGCTTCGGAATGGACGAGGCCGGCAGCCTCGAGCTGGTCGTCGACGCCGCCCGCTCCATTCCGTCGCTGTCCGGGGCCGGGCGGGCCACCCTGCAGCTGCTCGCCGAGGCGGGGATGTCGTCGCTCTCCTACGCCGCGATCTCCGCCCGTTCCGGAGTGCCGACCGCGACGCTGCAGCGCCACTGGACCTCGAAGGTCGATGCGGTCGAGGGCGCCCTCGTCGAGCTGTTCGGGCGGCGGCCGATCCCTGACACCGGTGACCTCCGCGGCGACCTCGACCGCTACCTGGCCGCGCAGGGTGCCCTGCTGGCGGACCCGGGGCCCCGGGCGGTGATCGGAACCCTCATCAAGGAGAGCGCTGCGGATCCCGACCTCGGTGACGAGCTACGGACCCGCCTCGTGCAGCCGCGGATCGACCGCCTCGCTGTCCGGTTCGAGGCCGCGAAAGTTGCCGGTGACGTTCCGCCCGACACGGACGTCGTCGCGGCAGCTGAGCTCGTCGAAGGCGGCCTGTTCTACCGGGCGCTGATCTGGGGTGAGCGCTTCACGCTCGACCCGGTCGTCGAAGTGCTCGGCTCCGGCCGCCGCTGACCACCGTCGGTCGAGGTGTCGCTCGACCGGTCACTTCGACGAGTGGCGGACGAAGGGACCGTCGCTCCTACGATCTCGCGATGACCACCACCACTGGAGCTCGTCTGATCGAGCCCGACTTCTGGCGTCAGCCGCTCGACGCGAGGATGGCCGAGTTCATCGAACTGCGCGAGGCCGAGCCGTTCACGGCCGTGTCGTTCGAGAACCTCATGAGCGGCGAGACGGAGCACTTCCAGGTCGCGACCCGCTACGCGGAGGTCGTCGAGATCAGCAAGCGCCCGAAGGAGTTCTGCTCCGGAAAGGGTGCTGTGTCGATTCCCGACCTGCCCGCGGAGGCCCTCGACTTCTTCGGCTCGTTCATCAACATGGACGACCCGCGGCACGCTCGCCAACGCGGCATCGTCGCCCGCTCGTTCACGCCTCGCCAGCTCCAGAGCGTCCTCGACTCGGTCGAGACGATCTGCGCCGAGGTCATCGACGGCTTCTGCGGCGAGGGTGAGGTCGACCTGGTCAAAGTCATGTCGCAACCGTTCCCGCTCCTGGTCATCTGCGACATGATGGGCATCCCGCGGAGCGAGTTCGGAACGGTGTTGCGGGCCACGAACGTCATCCTCGGGGCCGGCGACCCCGAATTCCTGGGTGACGGCGATCCGATGACCGCAATCTTCGAAGCGGGGATGAGCCTCACCACACTCATGAACGACATCGCCGAAGAACGTCGCGCGAACCCGACCGACGACCTCACCTCGAAGCTGGTTCACAACGACCTCGGCGAGGACATGCTCGCCCCGAACGAGATCGCACCCTTCTTCATCCTCCTGGCCGTCGTGGGCAATGACACCACCCGCACCGCGATCAGTCACGGGATGCACCTGTTGTCGCAGAACCCCGAGCAACGGCGGATCTGGCAGGACGATCTCGACGCGGTCACGCCCACCGCGGTCGAGGAGATCGTTCGCGTCGCTGTCGCCCGTGACGTTCATGCGACGGACGGCCACGGCAGACGTGACCATCTCGGGCCACGACTTCGACGAGGGCGACAAAGTGGTCCTGCTCTACGGCGTGGCCAACCGTGATCCTCGTGTGTTCGTCGATCCCGAGAAATTTCGACGTGCTGCGAGACCCGAATCCGCACGTCGGTTTCGGCGGACCCGGTCCGCACTTCTGTCTCGGCGCGCACTTGGCGCGTCGAGAGGTGTCGGTCGCCTTCCGTCAGCTCCTGACCCGCCTGCCCGACATCGAGGTGACGGGCGACCCCGTTCCGCTGGAGTCGATGGGCATTCCGCTCGTCGGTGGCATCAAACGCCTTCCCGTCCGCTTCACACCGACGACCCCGGTTGGAACGTGACCTGACGACCAGACTGTCCCGCGTCGTTCAACGCTGAAACAAGACGACGTTCGACGAGACTGAGAGAGCATGTTCAAGCGAAAGTCCGACGCCCTCGATCCGCCCCTGAACAAGGACGAGAACGAGTGGCGTGACCAGCTAACCCCCGCCCAGTTCGATGTTCTCCGCAAAGCCGGCACCGAACGCGCCTTCTCCGGCGAGTACTGGGACTGCCATGACGACGGCACCTATCACTGCGCGGGCTGCGGAACTGTGCTCTTCGCCTCCGACTCCAAGTTCGACTCCGGGACCGGTTGGCCGAGCTTCTCCGAGGCCGCAGTGGCCGACGCAGTGACGCTGCACCGCGATCGTGGCCATTTCATGGTCCGCACCGAGGTTCGCTGTCGGACTTGCGGCGGCCACCTCGGTCACGTCTTCCGCGATGGCCCGAGCACCCACACGCGACCGGTACTGCATCAACTCCTGCGCGTTGCGCCTCGAGCAGTCAGACGATCGAACCTGACGGCGCGCCGCGATTTCGGGGCAGCGAAGTAGTACTCAGCTGTGCCGGCTTCAAGCGATGAGCAGGTCGCCGATCACAGCCAATGAGCCCGCTCCATGAACGCATCACCTGCTGGGTTGGCGCAGAGCAACGCCTCGAGTGCCTCCACGTAGCGTCCGATCGTGCCGCGGCCCCTCGGCATGCTCGCGTCGGACGTGAAGATGAGTCCCGAGTGCGGGCGCCCCTCGACTGTCCAACGCCTCGCGATGACGGTGAAGTCGCCGACGTTGTTGGTCAGGAGCGCACGAACCTCTTGGGCGCAGAGCGCAAGGAGCGACTCGTCTTCCTCCATCTCCCAGCCGCGCTCTGCGACAGCAATCACGTCGTGGCCGCGCTCGCTGAAGTTCGGTTGCGATCGACGGCGAGTAGTGATGGTCGAGCGCGAGCTTCACGCGAGAGCACGTTGCTGGCGCTCCCATCGAGCGCGTTCGTCGCGTTCCACCCGTGCCGCGACGTCCGCATCGTCATCCACCTCATCTGCGAACTCGGCGTAGTACTCGACTGCAGCACGTACGAGCCGAGACGGAATCCCTAGATAGTTGCCTGCCTCATCCACATCGCCGTCGCTCGCTCGGACGGTCGACATGACCTGGTGCACGTTCAGGCGCGTGCCCACAACCAACGGCTGACGCCGACCCGATGCGCTCTCGTGGAACCGGATCAGCGGATGGCGCTCGAGCCGGACGGCCTCACCGAGGAGCCGGTCGGCGAGCGCGTTCCGCGACTCGCGGCCTCCGGCCGAGGCGGCATCGAGCAGCTCGACGGTGCGCTTCGACAGCCGAAAGGACCGCTGGACCGAGGTTCGTTCGTCCCGCATGTGATTCACTGTATCACAACCGCATTCATGCTCAGGTTTGCCGATCGTGGCCTGCTCGATCGGTGAGCAGGTCGAGATCGGTAGCGCTGAGGACGAGGTCGCCTGCTTTCACGTTCTCCTCGAGGTGCACGACGCTGGACGTGCCGGGGATCAGCAGGATGTTGTCCCGGTGAGCGAGCAACCAGGCCAGACCGACCTGGGCCGGCGTCGCGCCGAGCCGATCGGCGAGGTCGACCACGGCGGGGTCCGACGTCACTTTCGGCATTCCGGGGAACGCGGATCCGAGCGGGAAGTACGGGACGTACGCGATCCCTTCGGCGTCGCAGCGATCGAGCACCGAGGCATCGCGCTGGTCGAGAAGGCTGAAGGCGTTCTGCACACAGACGACTCCGACGGCCTCGATCGCCTGATCGACCTCCGCGAGCGACGCGGTGGACACACCGATGCCGGCGATCTTGCCCTCGTCGCGCAGAGCCGCCATCACCGCGAGCTGGTCCTCATACGACACCCGCTGATCGGGCGGCAGCTCGTCGTGCTCGGGGATCAGGCGAAGGTTGACGGCCCCCAGGCACTCGATGCGCAAGGGAGCGCAGGTTGTCCTCGACGCCGCTGCGCAGCTCTTCGGGTCGCTGCGCCGGAAGCCACGCACCCTTGTCGTCCCTTCGGCCGCCGACCTTGGAGACCAGGACAAGTCGCTCCGGGTACGGGTGGAGCGCCTCCCGGATCAATGCGTTGGCCACGTCGGGTCCGTAGTACTGCGACGTGTCGATGTGGTCGACACCAAGCTCGACGGCACGCCGCAACACGGCCACCGCGGCGTCGTGATCGCGGGGCGGACCGAACACACCCGGCCCAGGAAGCTGCATCGCGCCGAACCCGATGCGATTGACGGTGTGCGGACCGAGCGAGGCGCGAGACATGACCCATGCTCCCCCGGATCGCCTGTCCAGGCGACTCGGGCACCCCGACGAGGAGCCCACCGCAGCCGAGTCGGGATCTGGGCAGCTGAGGAACATCAGCATTTCGAAGGTCACGAGCAACCCGACTACCGGTGAGGGCGACTGGCCGGCTGGACTGGTGTCGCACTCAGGCGGGGTCGATGAGAGCGGTCACCTTGTTGTGATGGAGGTGTGGGACACGCCGGAACATCAGGCGCGGTTCATGGAAAGTCGGCTGGGCGAAGCGCTCGTCAAGGGCGGGATCACAGAACCACCCACGAGCGTCACCTGGATCGAGCTGATCGCGCACCACCACCCCGGCGACTGAAGCCTCCGGACAAGGACGAACGTCGAACCGGCGTGCATGACCCACACGAGGTGTAGGTAATGCACGCCGAATCCTCAAACGACGACCCACTGTCGTCCGTCGATTAGCTCTCGAACGGCATCGAGATGCCCAGCGTGCGTGGCGGTCTCCACGATCATGTGGAGCAGGATGACTCGGAGGCTCGGGAAGTCACGGCCCCACTCCTTCCACCGCGGATCGTGCCACCGGGGCGAGGCATCGATCGGCGTCGAGCGAATGAGCTCGTTGGCGAGCGCGATTTCTGCGCGATAGGCGTCGAGCACGGCCGCGGCCGGCTCGTCGGCGCCCACGGCCCAGTCGCCTCCCGGATCTGTCGGGAAGTAGCTCGTGGACTCGCCGCCGACGACGCAGCGAAACCAGTAGCGCTCGTCGGCAAGGGTGGCATGCCGCACAAGGCCGAGACACGTCCACGTCGACGGCAGCACCGGTCGACGGAGGTCGGCGTCAGCGAGGCCCTCGAGCGCGTGGAAGATGTGGTTGCGCTGCGAGTCGAGAACGCGCAACAGGACGACTGTCTCGTCGTTCATGCAGGTCCGAACCAGCCGGTACGCGGAGCCGTGACACCATCGGCAAGGTCGACGTCGGACAGCGACATCCGCGGACCCTAGCGTCGCTTGGTACGCGCCAATCGGTTACGCGGTGGAACGACATGATCCGACACCGCCGTAGCGTGCTGGTCGTGGAGTCGGGTAACAGTTGCACTGCGTCGGATCCTGAGGGAGTTTCGATTCAGCGGGTCCAGCCATATCAGGCCCGCAAGACCTACCTGTGTCCGGGGTGCAACCAGGAGATCCCGCCCGGCCTCGGACACCTCGTCGTGGTACCGGGGGCCGATCCCGACGACCGCCGACACTGGCGTCACGCGTGCTGGTCGATGCGCCATCGCCGCCGTCCAGGGCGCTGAAGGCTGAAGTCGCGCGGCCGCGATCGAACGGGACGTATCGCGGATGCGCTTCGGCTACGTCCTCAATCGGGATTCGCGGCCTGGGCAATGCGCTCGATCAGAGCGCGGCGAGCCTCCCAGAAAACGGCGTCACGGCCATGCAGCGGCGGTCCGTCTGCGTCGACGCCGACGGCGCCATCGAGCCCTTCTCGCAGGATGTCGGCGTGTCCAGCGTGTCGAGTTGCGTCAGACAGGCGATGAACCATGACGTTGAACAACGGCACCTCTTCCTCCCACCACGGCACGTAGCCGCTGGCGTCCAAGTCGAGTGCCTCGATCGTGCCGTCCGTATGGATCCAGACCCGCCGGTAGAGGCCAAGCACCTCGGCCCTCGTCTCGTGCTCCGTCGCCCAGTGATCGGTGCCGAACGCTGCGAAGTCATCCCACGCGGTAGGGACTCGGGAAACGGTCGATCGAAGACGTCACCGAAGTACCGCGAGTCCCAGATTGCGTTGTGCTTGACCAAGCCGAGCAGGCTGGTCCCCGTCGAGGTCAACGGGCGCCGGACGTCGTACTCCGACAAGCCATCGAGCTTCCACACCAGCGCCTCACGCACCGCGCAGCTTGCGGTGAAGATGCGCCTTCGCGACTTCGTCGATCATGTCACCAGACTGTCAGCAAGGCACAGCGCGATCGAAGCCTCTGCGT
>CAWGFA010000003.1:0-28536 GCA_963821725.1 uncultured Acidimicrobiia bacterium | reverse complement strand
CGGTACAGGCGTCGACGTCGTGCGCCACTTGATTGCGCTTGTCACCGAGCCACTGGTGGTTCTCGAACTTCGTCGGGCGGTCCATCACCGCCGAACCTAGTGAAAACACGGGAACGGGGAGCCGCATGGGCTCCCCGTCCACAAGAGAGTGCTGGAACAGGCCGGCGGGACGTTCGCTGCCGAGTGGGACAAGTCCTCGACCGTCGTGCCGGCGGTGGCTGGTTGAGATTCGCCGGTGGTCCAGCGGCCGCGCTAGCGGCCAGCCACCTCCGAAGTCCCGCAACATTCATCGTTCAGCTGGACCACCTCCTTTCTTCGGTCCCGTAAGTCAATCACACCCGGCGGCTGAATTGGCGTGCCCGATTCGGGGTTCTGGCAGGAATCGAGGGATTTTCGTCATTGCCGCCAGGTGGTTCGGTGAGCAGTATTGCCTCGTGCCGTCTCGCCGCGTGATCGTCGTCGCCTACCCGGCGGTTCAGGCGCTCGACGTGGTCGGTCCCGTCGAGGTGTTCGGGGCGGCCAACCGGATCTCCGGCCGCGACCACTACGAGGTCTCGGTTGCCGCCCGCACCGACGGCCCGGTGGTGACGACGAGCGGCCTGGCCCTGCACGCCGACCGCCGCATCGGCGCGGTGCGGGGCCACGTCGACACGCTCGTGGTGGCGGGCGGTGACGGAACAGTGGACAGCGTTGCGCGACCGCGCCTTGATCGACGTCATCCGACGGCTGGCGGCGCGGACCACGCCGGATCACGTCAGTGTGCTCCGGCGCATTCCTGCTCGCCGAGGCCGGGCTGCTCGACGGCCGTCGCGCGACGACGCACTGGAGCGTGTGCGACGCACTTGCGCAGCTCTACCCGGCGGTCGAGGTCGATCCCGAACCGATCTTCGTGCGCGACGGGAACGTGTACACGTCCGCGGGGGTGACCGCGGGCATGGATCTCGCGCTTGCACTTGTCGAGGACGATCTCGGTCGCGAGGTCGCTCTCGGAGTCGCGCGCAGGCTCGTGCTGTTCCTCCGACGACCGGGCAACCAGGCGCAATTCAGCGCACAGCTCTCAGCGCAACTCGCGCAGCGCGACGACGTCCGCGAGGTGCAGAGGTGGATCGCCGACCACCCCGAGAGCGATCTGTCGGTTGCCTCACTGTCCTCGCGGGCGCAGATGAGCGAGCGCTCGTTCGCTCGATGGTTCGTGCACGAAGTCGGCGTGACGCCCGGTCGCTACGTCGAACAGGTCCGCGTCGAAGCAGCCCGCCGCGTCCTCGAGGAGTCCGACGAGTCGATCGTCCTCGTGGCTCGCGCGTGCGGTTTCGGCACCGCGGAGACGATGCGTCGATCGTTCCTGCGCGCGCTGCGCGTCGGTCCGACGGAATACCGGCGCCGCTTTCGTAGTCAGGCCGCGTGAAAGGAAACTGACATGGACATAGCGATTCTCCTGTACGACCGGATGACGGCACTCGACGCCATCGGGCCGTACGAGGTGCTCGGACGGGTGCCGGGCGCGACCCTCACCTACGTCTCACCCGACCCGGGAACGAAGCGCACCGATCAGAACCTCGGGCTCGTGGCGGACACGTCACTGGGGGATGCAGCCCATCCCGACATCGTCGTCGTGCCAGGAGGTCCAGGCGAAACCGCAGTGAGCAAGGACGAGCGGGTGCTGGACTGGTTGCGATCTGCGCACGAGACCACGACGTGGACGACTTCGGTGTGCACCGGATCACTCGTGCTGGGCGCGGCAGGTCTGCTCGAGGGCAAGCGAGCTACGAGTCACTGGCTGGCGCTCGACGAGTTGAGGAAATACGGGGCCGAGCCCACGCTCCAACGCGTCGTGATCGAAGGCAAGATCATCACCGCGGCCGGCGTGTCGGCCGGCATCGACATGGGACTCACGCTTGCCGCACGACTCGCCGGCGACGAGGTCGCGCAGACGATCCAGCTCGGCATCGAGTACGACCCGCAACCGCCGTTCGACGCCGGTTCGCCGGCGAAGGCACCGCAGTTCAGCGTGGACTTCCTCCGCGACCGGAGCAGATTCGTCCTCGCCGGCGACTCGTCAAGCTGACGTCGACGAGACGTCCTCTCGCGCCGCGAACGCGGCGACCTCGGCTCGAGATGTCATGCCGAGCTTGGCGAGGATGTTCGAGACATGGACAGCCGCGGTCTTGGGTGAGATGTACAAGCGGGCGGCCAGCTCTGCGTTGCTCAAGCCCTCCGCGAGGAGCGCGACGACTTCGCGCTCGCGCGGCGTGAGTGCGTCGGGTCCGGCGACATCCGGGCCGATGCCGAGTCGTCGCTCAACCGTCTCGAGATCGTCGACCCGCCAGCCGCGCCAATGGTCGAGGAGGTCCCGCGCCTTCTTGGCATGCGCTTGGGCCTCGCCGAGCCGGTTGAGCGCGATCAGCGAACGGGCAGTGCCGACGTGTGAGGTTCCCGCCGGGGCGTAGCCGAGCACGTTCTCGCCCCGCGCGTTGGCGTCTTCGTACGCGAACGAGCGCGTCGTCGTACTGGCCGGCGGCTTCGAGGAGCTGACCGGACAGCAGCGGCTGCCACGCACTGTTCGCAGCGATCGGGAGTCCGTCGGCCACGATCGTCTGCGAGAGCAACGGCCGCACCTCGTCCACTGCCGCGCCCGCGCCCAGCAACGCCGACACGACGTCGTGGAGAAGCTGTCCGTCGGCGCCACCCGACCTGATGACTTCGACGAGGTCGGGCAACATGCGGCGCGCTTCGTCGAGATCGCCGCGCCGACACGCGATGTGCACCGCCAGCCCGTACCACGACTCCTCGAGCGCACCGATGCCGGGCCGTAGATCGTCGAAGATCCGCTGCGCCTTGTCGATATCGCCGACCTCCAGGGCAAGGCCGGCCTCGTGGACCGCGTACCACGTCGAATGCCAGCGCATGGTCGCCGAGCCACGTCGGTGACCTTGGTCGAGCAGGTCGACTGCCTCGTCGAGGTCGCCGTCCCATTCGGCCAGGCTCGCCAAGCCCTCCCAGTACCCGGGGCCCGCCAGCGAGTCGAAGCCGGCCTTCTCCGCGAGTCGTTGCATGCGACTGAGGATGGCGCGGGCGAGGTCTGGATCTCGGCGGAACGGTCCTGTCCGCGCGCGATTGTTCAAGGCCCGCGCCGCGATCACGTACTCGCCGAGCCGCTCTGCGTCGACGGCCGCTCCTTCGAGCATCGCGATCGCCTCCGGCATGCGATCGGGGACCATCAAGAGCGCGGAGCCCTTCTCGCACTCTGCCCACACACGAACGTGGGGCAGGTCGAGCTCGTCGGCGAGAGCGATGGCGCGGTCGGCCCACTCGATTGCTTCCGTCGTGCGATCGCGCAGCATCGCGCTCTGTGCGATGCAGGCCATGGCGTGGCCGAGCTCTTCGCCGCGCGGAAGGATGTCGGTGAGCTCGATGAGACTGTTCGTACACGCAGCCATCGCGGACTCGATCACCGAGCTCCCATCGGAGGCGAACGAGCCGGCGCAGCGCGGTGGACTCGGTCTCGCACGAGATCGCGATGGCGGGCGACCGTGAGCAGACGCTCGGCGTGCATCACCGCGACCTCGGTCAAGCCCGCCAACCAAGCGGCACGAGCCGCGGTGGCGAGAAGTCCAAGATCGTCAGCGGCTTCGCTCAGGCCGAGCTCCGCCAACTGCAGCGCAAGATAGGTCGACCCGCTGTCCAAGTAGGCCCGCGCGCCCTCACGCGCCGCTTCGACCATCTCGTCGTACCGGCCGGCGCCGTGGGCGTGATGCGCGATCGCGGCGACATCGGCTTCCGGAGAGGCGCGCAGAGCGACGAGTGCCTGCTCGTGGAGCCGTCGCTTCTCACGGCCGAGGAGATCCGCTTCGATCGTCTCCCGCGCGATCGCGTGCCGGAAGCCGAAGACGTCGTCCTCGCTCTCGATCAGCATGCCGCTCGCGACGAGCGATCGCAGGACGTCGATCAGCTCGTCCTCCGGGGTCGACGTGACGGCCGCGAGAAGATCGAACGAGACACGCGCGAGCCGAGCACCGCCGCAGCTTCGAGGATCCGCTGCTCGTTCGGCTTCAGCTCGTCGAGTTGGCCGCGGACCACTTCGCCGATGCTCCACGGCAGCGGCTGAGCGATCAGTTGCTCGGGGTCGGAGCCGGAGGACGCCGCCAGCAGCTCCTCGAGGAAGTACGGATTGCCTCCCGTGCGCGCGTGCAGGGTCTCGGCCACCCGGTACGACGGCGCCCGCCCGTAGACGGCGGCCAGGAACTCGGTGACGTCGGCGATCCCGAGGCGCTCGAGGTGAAGATGCGTCACCGCCCTGCGCCGCTCGAGGCGCGGCAGCAGCTGCGCGGCCGGCTGTCGACGGGACATGCCGTCCGGTCGGTACGTGGCGATGAGCAGTGCTGGGCCGCTGTCCGGCTCGGCGAGGCGTTCGAACAACACCGTGCTCGGTGCGTCCGCCCAGTGGAGGTCGTCGAAGACGACAATGGTGGGCTCGGCCTTCGAGAGGTCCGCGAAGATCGCCGCCGCCGCTTTCGACCGCTCCTCCATGGGCGCCTGCTCGTCGGTGACGACCGCAAGCAGGTCGGCGTGCTCCGTGTCGCGGCCGAGAGCGTCGAGCACGAGCGAGAACGGGCGCCCCAGCGAGCCGGGGTCGGCCTGGCCGGCGATCACTCGAGTGTCGGGCAGGCGAGCGAGAAGCTCGCGGACGAGACGCGTCTTGCCGATCCCGGCTTCGCCGCCGATCAGGGCGACGGCCGGCGCGTCCTCCTCGTCGGGTAGGCGCGCCAAGTGGTCGAGGCGGTCGAGCTCTGCGGAGCGACCAACCATGACCGGGCTGAGGCCGGGGCGGCCAGCGAGCATCGGACAAGCGTATGACCGGTCAGGCAGCGGGACGCTCCCGCCGCCAGAGCCGGATCGTGCGGCGCACCCGGCGACGGCTGGCAGCTTCTTCCAACGACGCCCGGTGCTCCGCAGCCAATGTTGATGACTGATACCAGTTGGGGAGCATGGTGTGAGTGTGCGGGACTGAGGTAGCCGGCCGCATCGGACGAATTCCGTATTTGCCCGCCTAGGTGTTGCCTACGTCGGGCGGTGGCTCCTCTAAATCGGGGACCGGTCCGCCGATGGCCCCGATGGCCTCGAAGTACGTCAGCTCGGCGTCGAGCACCTGGGCGACCTCGGTGTCGGAGACGTCGAGGTCGTCAGCGTCGGCCCGGCCGAGGACGAACGCGATGCCCTCGTCGTCGTCCACGACCACGGGGCCACCCCGTGCCGCCTGGTCCCGCCGGATGGGCACGCCCCGGTCGCGGAGGTACTCGAGGTGCCACCGCAACAGCGAGCGGACGTCGTCGTACGACAGGCGAGCGGTGACCTCGTCGGGAAGCCGATCCGCCACGAACTCGACCGCCTCCTCGAGGTCGAAGTGTGCTTGCTTCGGCTGCGTCCCGAGCGTCAACGCCTCCCGCCCGACCGCCACGAGCGCGATCACGACGACGACGACCCCTGCAACGACGATCAAGACGACAGCCACGTCCCCAATGTTGGTGCGATTGTGGGGCTATCGCCCCACAATCGACCCCAAGTTCGGCGGGTGGGGTCAGATGCCGATGCGCTGGGCGAGCAGCTCGCGGTGGTACGTGGGGTCGCCGAAGAGGAGCTCGGACGACTTGGCCCGCTTGAAGTACAGGTGGGCCGGGTGCTCCCACGTGAACCCGATGCCGCCGTGGATCTGGATGTTCTCGGCGGCGGCGTGGAAGTACGCCTCCGAGCAGTACGCCTTCGCCAGCGACGCCACCGACGGCAGCTCGTCGTTGAGCTCCGACGCGCACCAACCGGCGTAGTAGGCGGCGGACTTCGCGGACTCCACCTCGAGGAGCATGTCTGCGCACTTGTGCTTGATGGCCTGGAACGAGCCGATCGGGCGACCGAACTGCACCCGCACCTTGGCGTACTCGACCGCCATCTCGAGCACCTTCTGGGCGCCGCCGACCTGCTCGGCCGCGAGGCCGACGGCGGCGAGGTCGAGCACCCGCTCGAGCACCGACCATCCGGCGCCGTCGGTGCCGATCAGTTGTGCGGGCGTGCTGTCGAACTCGAGGCGCGCCTGCTTGCGCGTCTGGTCCATGGTTGCCAGCGGCGTCCGTGTGAGCCCGGACGCGTCACCGTCGACCCGGAACAGCGACACACCGGCGTCCGTGCGAGCCGCGACGATGATGAGGTTCGCGGTGTGCCCGTCGAGCACGAACATCTTCGTGCCGTTGAGGACGAAGCCGTCGCCGCTCTTGGTCGCCTCGATGGTGATGCCGCCCTCGTCCCACCGGCCGCTCTCCTCGGTGAACGCAAGGGTGGCGATGGTCTCGCCCGAGGCGATGCCGGGCAGCAGCTCCTTCTTCGCGGCATCGTCGCCCGAGTGCAGCAGCGTGTTGCCGGCGAGCACGACGGTCGAGAAGTACGGCGCGCACAGCAGCGCGCGGCCCATCTCCTCGAGCACGACGGTGAGCTCGACGTAGCCGTAGCCCTGACCGCCGAACTCCTCGGGGATGATCAACGACTGGAGACCGAGCTGCTCGGCGAGCTGTGACCACGTCGCCGGGTCGTAGCCCTCGGTCGTCTCCATGAGCCGGCGGACCTCGGACTCGGGCGACTTCTGCTCGAGGAACTGGCGGACGATGCGGCGGAGCTCTTCCTGCTCCTCGGAGAAGGCGAAGTTCATGACGGGATGGTGCCGCGCCGCTTCTTGCCCGCGCAACCGCAGATGTGTACACATGTGTACGTGAACATTCGCGAGCTCCGTGCCAACCTCGCCGCCGCGGTCCGGCGGGCCGAGTCCGGTCAGCGGGTCGTCATCACGGTCGGCGGGCGCGCCGTCGCACAACTCGGACCCCTCGAGCCGCTCGGCCGCGAGGCCCAGCCGACCATCGACGACCTCGCGGCCCGCGGACTCGTCGTCAAGGCCCGGCGAGGCGACCGACCCCCGCCCGATCTGGTCGTGGCCATGCCTGTCGGGACCCGTCTCGACCGACTCCTCGCCGAGGTGCGTTGACGTGCTCGCACTGGACTCGTCTGCACTCCTCGCCCGCTATCTCGGAGGACCCACCCGTCAAGTCGTGCTCGATGCGATGGCTGCCGACGACGCGTGGTGCGCATCGTCATTGGCGTTGAGCGAGGTCCTCGTGTTGATCGAACGAGTCGGCGGATTCGAAGCCGAACGCGATGCGCTGCGCCGGGCCGTGCGCGACGACTGGGAGCGCATCCACGTCGTTCCCGTCGACCAAGCCTGTCTCGATCGCGCCGCCGAGTTGGGACGGACGCAACCGGTACGAACCGTCGACGCGATCCATCTCGCCGCCGCCGACCGTTTGCCGCGGCCACTGACGTATTGCACGTTCGACTCGCGCCAGATTCCCGTTGCGCTTGCGTTGGGATTCGACGTCACGAGCACTTGAGCGCAGGAAATCCGCATGCGCCGCGGTGATCGGCAGTCGTAGCGTCGACACGCTCTGAGCTCCGCTCCCGTGAATCCAGGGCGGCTCCTCCGCGCCCACATGTGGCCCCGGCGCTCGGCGCTCGTGGGTCTCATCGGCGCGCTCGTACTCGGAACCGTGTTGCCGCTGCTCGGGCCGATCATCATCGGCTACTTCGTCGATGAAGCGACCGGCGGCGCATCGACGAGTGAGCTCGTCACGATCGCAGCCTTCTACCTCTTGGTCGCCGTCGGCGCGCAAGGCGCCACCGTCGTGCGGACGTGGGTCGCCAGCCGGCAGGCGTGGACGGCGACGAACCGGCTGCGCGAGGAGATGGCGGCGCACGCGCTGTCGCTCGACGTGAGGTACCACGGCGAGCATCCCCCCGGCGAGATGATCGAGCGCGTCGACGGCGATGTGCACGCGATCGCGGAGTTCCTCGTCACCTTCCTCGTGGACATCCTCGGGAGCGCACTGCTGCTCGTCGGCACGCTCATCGTCCTCACCGTGGCCGACCTCCGTCTCGGCGCCGCCCTCGCGCTCTACATCTCGGTCTCATCCGTCTTCCTCGTGCGCGTGCAGCGCCAGGCCGTACCGTCGGCGACGGCTTCGCGCGCGGTCGACGCGCACCTCTTCGCCGATCTCGAAGAGCATCTCGCCGCCGCGGAAGACCTGCGAGCGAACGGTGCCGGCGCGCACGTGATGCGGCGCTTCCACGACTCGAGCGCCGAAGTGTTTCGAGCCGACCAGCGCGCCGAGGTCGTCGGCGGCCTGCTCGTACGACTCACGAACCTGACGTTCACCGTCGGCACCGCGCTCCTGCTCGCCATCGGCGTCGGACTGCAGCGGTCCGGGGCGATCACCGTCGGCGCATTGCTCGTCTTGTTCCAGTACGCCCAACTCATTCGCCGTCCGCTCGAGCGGATCATCGATCAACTGAAGCAACTGCAAGCCGCGCAAGCCGGTGTGGTGCGCGCCGAGGAGCTCTTCGAGGAGTGCAGCGCATTGACGTGGCTCGCGGCCGGACGAGGCCGAGCCATTGCCGACCGGACCGTTGCCGGTCGCCCTCGAGGACGTGTCGTTCTCCTACGGCGACGAAGAGGTCCTGCACTGTGTCGATCTCCGCCTTGCGGCGGGCCGCTCACTCGGACTCGTGGGACGCACCGGCAGCGGCAAGAGCACCATCACACGGCTGCTCCTCCGCTTGTACGACCCGACGAGCGGCCACGTGAGCGTCGGCGACGTGGACCTGCGAACGGTCGACGCCGGCGACCTCCGCGGTCGGGTCGCCGTCGTCACACAGGAGGTCCAGCTGTTTCGCGGTTCGCTGCGCGACAACATCACGTTGTTCGGTGCGCATCCGGCGCCCGACGAGCGCATCGTCGCCCTACTCGGCGACCTCGGCCTCGGTGGCTGGCTGACGACTCGACGTTCCGGTCTCGACACCGAGCTCGGACCGGATGGCAGCGGGCTGTCCGCCGGTGAAGCGCAGCTGCTCGCGCTCGGTCGCGTCTTCCTTGCCGACCCGGGGCTCGTGATCCTCGACGAGCCATCGAGCAGGCTCGACCCCCAGACCGAGCTCCTCGTCGAGGCTGCCGTCGACCGACTCGTCGACGGGCGAACCGCGGTCCTCGTCGCGCACCGCCTGTCGTCGCTGCGCGCGGTCGACGAGATCGCGGTCGTCGACGACGGGCGCATCATCGAGCACGGCGACCGTGCCGACCTGGTCGCGGATCGAGACAGTCACTTCGCCCACCTCCTGAAGGTGGCCCGCACGTGAGCACGCGCAACGACCTCGACGCGCCGCCGGTCTCGGGATGGCGGCTCGGCTGGCGTCTCAGTCGCTACCTGCCGGCGCGCTACTACCTCGGCGGACTGCTCTGGGTGATCGTGGTCGCCTTCCCGGTGCTCACCGGCCTGGTCCTGAAGGCGCTCTTCGACCGCTTCAGCGAAGGCACCGCTGCGCCGCTTTCGCAGATCGCGTGGCTGCTGGTGCTGTTCGTCGTCCTCGACGTGATCCGCCAAGCGATGATGTGGCTCGCGATCGCGGTGTGGCCGTACTGGTGGAACTCGGTCCAGACGCTGCTCCGAGCCAACGTGTTGCGCTCGATCCTGTGCGCGCCGGGACCGGCCGCCGGCCGGCTGCCGGCGTCGTCGGCCGAAGCGCTCAACCGGTTCCGAGACGACGTCGAGGACATCGTGCTCCTGACCGACATCTGGGTCGACCTCTGCGGCGACGCCGTCTTCGCAGCCATCGCGCTCGCGATCATGTTCAGCATCGACGCGCGCGTCACGCTCGTCGTCGTCATCCCGCTGCTGGCGATCATCGCTGGCACCCGGATGCTGTCCGATCGCATCAAGGCCGCTCACTCCGCCGCCCGGAGCGCGGCCGCGGACGTGTCCGAACAACTCGGCGGGCTGTTCAGCGGCGTGCTGACGATCAAGGCCGCCGGTGCCGAAGAACGCGGCGATCGGCCGCCTCCGCGAGCACAACGCGATTCGGCGCACGCTGGAGGTACGCGCCCGCCTGCTCACCGACCTTCTCGACACGCTCACCGCGTCGAGCGTCGAGGTCAGCACCGGCCTCGTGTTGCTGCTCGTCGCGCCGTCGATGCGTTCGGGCACCTTCACCGTCGGCGACCTCGCGCTTGTTCACCGCGTACGTCGGCTGGCTCGCCGGTCTGCCTCGTCGCGTCGGCCGGATGCTGTACCGGCAGCGTCAGGCGTCGGTGTCGGGTGAGCGGCTCATCCGATTGTTGACCGAACACGAGGGCGAGCAGTCGCTCGTCGAGCACCGTCCCGTCCACTTTCGCGAGCCCGCCCCCGCCGCGCCGGCGCCACCCGCTGTCGACGATCCGTTCGAGCGCCTCGAGGTCGAGGGTCTCTCCGCACACCATCCGACTTCCGGTCGCGGGATCGACGAGGTCGATCTCGTCGTGAGGCGCGGCGAGCTCGTCGTCGTCACCGGCGCCGTCGGCTCCGGCAAGACCACGCTGCTGCGCGCAGTTCTCGGTCTGGTGTCGCGCGACGGCGGTGCAATTCGGTGGAACGGACAGCTCGTCGACGATCCGGGCGTGTTGCTCGTCCCACCGAGGACGGCGTACGCCGCCCAGGTGCCGCGGCTGTGGAGTGCGCCGCTGCGCGAGAACCTGCTGCTCGGCTGGGACGCGAGCGACGACGACATCGAACGGTGCGTTGCGTCTGGCGCGGCTCGACGTCGACGTCGCGGGCATGTCAGACGGACTCGGCGACGATCGTCGGACCTCGGGGCATGCGCCTGTCGGGCGGGCCAGCTGCAGCGCGCGCTCGCAGCACGAGCGCTCGTACGACAGCCCGAGCTGCTGGTCGTCGACGACCTCTCGTCGGCCCTCGACGTCGAGACCGAGCACGCACTGTGGCACGGCCTCGCCGGCCGCTCGACCGCGGGCGGGTCACCGGCGGCGCTGCTGGTCGTCTCACATCGCCCGTCCGTGCTGGAGCGCGCCGACCGAGTCATCACGCTCGACGAAGGACGGGTGGCACAACCGCCGCGTCACACCGAAGAGATCCCGGCCTAGCCTGCGGCTCATGGCGAACACGTTGCACTGGCAGGACGAGCAAGCCGAGATCCACAAGGTCGTCGTCGGACCGATGGACAACAACGTGTACGTGCTGCGGTGCAAGCAGACCGGCGATGCCGTCCTGCTCGACGCCGCCAACGAACACGACCGCCTGCTCGAGCTCTCGAAGGCCTTGAACGTGCGGGAGGTGCTCGAGACCCACGGTCATTGGGACCACATCCAGGCCGTTCCCGAGATGCGTGACGCCGGCTACTCGGTGCACGTGACCGCGGCAGGACTCGGGGATGTTGCCGTCCTACGACCAACTGCTCGACGACGACTCGGTCATCGAGGTCGGCCGCCTCCGACTGAAGACGATGCTCACGCCCGGTCACACGCCGGGTTCGATGTGCTTCCTCGTGGAGGGCTCGCCCATCCTGTTCAGCGGCGACACGCTGTTCCCGGGCGGACCGGGCAACACCACGTTCCCCGGCGGCGACTTCCCGACGATCATCCGCTCGATCGAGGACCGCATCTTCTCGAAGCTGCCTGCCGACACGATCGTGCTGCCCGGCCACGGCGATCAGACGACGATCGGCGAGGAGTCGCCGCACCTGCAGGAGTGGATCGACCGGGGCTGGTAGAGCGGTATGGCGCTCAGGTACGACCAGCGACCCGGCGGACGACACGCCGATCCACACAGCGGACCTGCCGGCGACCCCGGTTCGAGACCGCAACATCCCCGCCACCGCGTGGATCGAGGCGCCCGCAGCCGTTCGCCGCGTCGGTGACGACCTTCCCGGCCAGCCGGTGGCCGACTACAAGCGCCGGATCGGGCCGTGGCTGTTGTGGCGCGCGGGACCGGCCACCGGTGCCGACGCCCGCTACATCGCCGTGCGGTCAGAGGACCTCGAGCGTGCACCACACGTTCCGCCTCTACCCAGACGGCGATGGCGACGGGGACGGGCCGAGCGGCGAACGCCACACGCGATTCCGGACGTGGAAGGAAGACCTCCGGGATCATCCGTGACCGATGATCCAGCAGGCGGCCACGGCGACGTACGCTGTCCGAGAGCTCGGAAAGGACCGTCCATGAACCTTGGACCGACGGAACTCATCATCATTCTGCTCATCATCCTTCTGATCTTCGGCGGAGCGAAGCTGCCGCAACTCGCCCGCAGCCTCGGGCAGGCGAAGCATGAGTTCGAGAAGGGCGCGAGCGAAGGCAAGAACAAGGACGCCGAGCCGGCCGACAAGAAGGAGGAGGCCTGACGCTGCCGGGTGCAGCATCGGGATTTCCCCTACGGCGATAGTGCGAATAGGGGCCTGCGTTCTCTAGGCTGGCGAGGTGGCCAGTGCGGCGCCCGCGCCTCTTCGAGATCGACGATCTCCACGTCCGGCCCGTGGCCGGGCTGCCGATCCTGAACGGGGTCGACCTCACCATCCGAGCCGGGTGAGGTGCACGCGCTGATGGGCCCGAACGGATCCGGCAAGTCGACGCTCGCCTCCGACGCTCCTCGGCAGCCCCGAGTACGAGGTCACCGAAGGCAGCATCCGCTTCCGGGGCGACGACATCACCGACTGGCCGACCGACGTCCGGGGCAAGTCCGGGATCTTCCTCGCCTTCCAGTATCCGCAGACCATCGCCGGCGTGTCGGTGCTCAACTTCCTGCGCCAGGCGCTGTCGGCCCGCAAGGGCATCGACCTCTCGGTGCTCGAGCTGCGCCTGTCGATCATGGAGTGGATGGACCGGCTCGACATGGATCCGTCGTTCCTCGACCGCTACCTCAACGAGGGCTTCTCCGGCGGCGAGAAGAAGCGCAACGAGATCCTGCAGATGGCGATCCTCGAGCCCGAGCTCGCGATCCTCGACGAGACCGACTCGGGGCTCGACATCGACGCGTTGAAGGTGGTGGCGAAGGGCGTGCAGGAGGTGCGCGCCGATCGACCCGACCTCGGCGTCCTGTGCATCACGCACTACCAGCGTCTGCTCGAGCACCTCCAACCCGACGTGGTGCACATCCTCGTCGACGGTCGGATCGTCGACTCGGGCGGTCCCGAGCTCGCGGAACGCCTCGAACAGGACGGCTACGACGCATGGCGGACGACATGAGCGAGCGATTGCGAGCGACTGGGGTCTGGGGGCGGAGCCCCCGGGGAGACGTGGACGACATGAGCGAGCCCGATTGCGGCCTCCACGGTGAGTGCTCTCGACGTTGTCCGTGTCAAGAAGGACTTTCCCCTGTTGCAGCAGCAGGTGACGGCAACCGGATCGTGTATCTCGACTCCGCCGCCTCGTCCGAGAAGCCGCAAGCCGTGCTCGACGCGATGGACGAGGTCTACAACACCTACTACGCGAACGTGCACCGGAGCGTGTACAAGATCGCGGCCGAGTGCACCGAGCGCTACGAGGAGGCGCGGGCAAAGATCGCCGCGTTCATCGGCGCGCCATCACCCGCGGGCTGGTGTTCACGAAGAACGTCACCGAAGCCATCAACCTCGTCGCCTACTCGTGGGGACGCGCCAACCTTCACGAAGGCGACCCCGTCGTCCTCACCGAGATGGAGCACCACGCCAACCTCGTGCCGTGGCTGATGCTGCAGGAAGAACGCGGCATCGAGCTTCGCTACCTCGGTGTCGCGGACGACTACACGCTCGATCTGTCGAACCTCGATCGAGCTGCTCGACGGGGCGAAGCTGCTGTCGTTCACCGCGATGTCGAACGTGCTCGGCACGCTGACGCCGGTTCGCCAGCTCGCGGATGCCGCACACGCTGCAGGCGCGCTCTGTCTG
The DNA here is from genome assembly GCA_963821725.1 of uncultured Acidimicrobiia bacterium. GTDB lineage: Bacteria > Actinomycetota > Acidimicrobiia > Acidimicrobiales > JACDCH01 > DATAES01. Next base: position 14,762 of record CAWGFA010000003.1, on the reverse strand, counting down.
GTCGACGCCGCGCAACTCGTGCCGCACGTGCCGACCGACGTCATCGAGCTCGGCTGTGACTTCTTCGGCTTCACCGGCCACAAGATGTGCGGCCCGACCGGCATCGGCGCGCTGTGGGCCCGCGAGGAGCTGCTCGAGGAGATGCCGCCCTTCCTCGGTGGGGGCGAGATGATCCTCGACGTTCGGCTCGACGGCTGGGTGCCGAAGGAGATCCCGTGGAAGTTCGAAGCCGGGACGCCGCCCATCGTCGAGGTGATCGGCCTCGGCGCTGCGGTCGACTACCTCTCCGGCATCGGCATCGAAGCCGTCCGCCAACACGAGATCGAGCTCACCGGTTACGCCCTCCGCACGTTGAACGATCGCTTCGGTGACGACATCACGATCCACGGGCCTGCGGACCCGGAAGCGCGCGGTGGCGTGCTGTCGATCGCCTTCCGTGACGTCCACCCGCACGACATCTCGCAGATCCTCGACACGCAGGGAATCTGCGTGCGTGCTGCTCACCATTGCGCCAAGCCGCTCATGCGCCGGCTCGGCGTCGGCGCAACCGCCCGGGCGTCGTTGTACCTCTACAACGACGAAGCGGACGTCGACGCGTTGGCAGGCGGCTTGGAAGAGACCGCGAAGTTCTTCGGATAGCGTCGCTCGAAATGGCCGGACTCGAAGACCTCTACCGCGAGATCATCCTCGATCACTACCGCAACCCGCGCAACCGTGGTGAGCTGCCGGTTCCACCCGCGCACAAGGTCGAGGGCTTCAACCCCCTGTGCGGCGACGAAGTCGTCATCTACGTCGACGTCGACGGCGACAAGGTGGCCGACATCCGCATCAACGGCCAGGGCTGCTCGATCAGCCAGTCGTCCGCATCGATGATGGCCGCGGCCATCAAGGGCAAGTCCGTGGACGAGGCGCGCGCGCTGACACGCGCGTTCAAGGCGCTCATGTCGATCCACGAAGCCTCGTTGGACGGAGCCGACGGCGCCGACGAGGACGAGGCGGTCTCGCCCGACCCCGACGTGAAGTTGGGCGACCTCGAGGCGCTTCAAGGCGTCGTGAAGTTCCCGGTGCGCATCAAGTGCGCCACCCTCTCGTGGAACACGCTCACGCAAGCGCTCGACGAGGTCGCCGCGGGCTGATGCTCGAACGACTGCGAATCGACGGGCGCGCCGCGATCGTGACCGGAGCGGGGCGCGGGATCGGTGCGGCCTGCGCGCTGGCGCTGGCCGAAGCGGGCGCCGACCTCGTGATCGCATCGCGTACCGAGGAGCAACTGCAGTCGGTGGCGAAGGAGATCGATGCGCTCGGTCGCCATGCCGTCGTGGTGGCGGCGGACGTGAACGACAACGACACCGTCGCTGCGCTCGTCGACCGCTGCATCGATGCGTACGGCCGCGTCGACGTCGTCGTGAACAATGCGGGCGGAACGATGCCGCGACCTTTCCTCGACACGAGTCCCGGCTACCTCGAACGCGCCTTCCACTTCAACGTCACGTCGGCGTTCGTGCTGTCGAAGGCCGCGGTGCCGCACATGCTCGAACAAGGCGACGGCGCGATCGTCAACATCTCGTCGACCATGGGACGCCTCCGCGATCGCGGCATGCTGGCCTACGGCACCGCCAAGGCCGCGCTGTCCCACATGACGCGGCTCATGGCCGCCGACCTGGCCCCGAAGGTGCGCGTGAACGCCATCTCGGTCGGTTCGGTGGCGACATCGGCGCTCCAGGTCGTGCTCGACGACGACTCGATCCGTGAGGAGATGATCCGCCGCACGCCGCTCAAGCGACTCGGCGAGCCGGACGACATCGCGCTGGCGGCGCTGTACCTCGCGTCCCCGGCCGGGTCGTACGTCACCGGCAAGGTCGTCGAGGTCGACGGCGGACTCGAAGAACCGAACCTCGAGCTCGGCCTGCCCGACCTGTAGACCGCCCTCCCTCTCCGCAACCGGCGTGCATGACCCACATTCCGTGTGGGTGATGCACGCCGGAATGCGAGTGGGGCGGACGGGTCAGGTCTCGCCGAGGGCCTTGTTGATGGCCGCGGCGAGGTCCGTGTCGCGGTCGGTGATCTCGCCCTTGTCGTGGGACATGAGGTCGATGACGACCTTGTTGTAGAGTTCGACCAGTCGGGATGGTGGTTCGCCTTCTCGGCCAGGAGCCCGGCCATCGCCATGAACCCGAACGCCTCGACGAAGTTGTGGAACTCGAGCTCGCGGTGCAGCTTGCCGTCGACGACGGACCATCCTTCAGGAGGTTGTGCGGTCACGGACTCACCCTATTGAGTCCGGCCGTCGATGCCGATGGTCCAGCTGCCGACGGCCTGGCAGTCGCGGTCGCCCGGCACCGCGCGGGGCAGCCACACCTCGGCCGGCCCGGTGATCGTGCCCGTGATCGGGTACGACACCTCGCCGCCCGACAGGAGCGGACGCGCTGGCTCGTACCAACGACACAGGTTGTCGGGCAGGTACGAATACCCGACGGCCGACTCCACGACGATCGACCGGTAGTGCTGCTCGGCCACCGTCTGCCAGAGCGTCTCCGCCATCTTCCGCCCCTCGGCGCCCCCGCCCCGGAGCACGTCGCCGATCGAAGCTGACTGCGTGTTCGTGGGCTGACCGACCTCGGCGAGGTACCACGGATGACCGGGCAGGTAGACGGGCTGAGGTAGCTGGCGCAGCGCGGCGACCGTCTGGTCGCCGAGGTCGACGTCTGTCCGCGTGGGCAGCTGAGCCACCGGGTCGTAGATGAGACGGCCGAACTGCAACAGGCACGCGATCGCCCCGAGCGCGCCGAGCCACGTGCGCGTGGGCAGCTGCAACACGCGGTGCATGCCGATGGCGAAGAGAACGGCGATCTCCGCGTAGATCGGGAGCAACACGTTGTCGTAGCCGCCGGTGTGCAGGCGTGCGGAGTACGACGCCAGGAGCAAGGCCGACCCGACGATGAGATGAAACAGGAACCCCGAAGAGTCTCGCGTTCGCAGCAAGATCAGGCCGGTCACACCGATGACGATGGCGATGCCGAGCGGCGCGATCAGATCGGTCGTGAAGAAGCCGACGTACGACCCGCCGGCCACTTGATGCTCAGCCGGCAATCGCCAGACGTAGTACCCGTACCAACCATCGGTGATTCGGTCGAGAACGACCGACGACCCCAGGATCCCGACCGCGACCGCGCCGGCGTACCCCACGATCGTCGAACGGCCTCGTCGCGCGACGACAAGAAACACGGCGACGCCGATCGCCGGCAGCAACGCGACCTGCTTGGTGAGGAACGACAGCGACATGAGTACGCCTGCCGCCACCCCACGGCGCCCCGTGCGGGCATCGCGTGCGACGACCAGACTGCAGAACAGCAGCGCGATGCACAGCGTGTCCTCGCGCGCGATGTCGAGCCATGCGCCGCTGATCCGGTAGCACGCGGCGAAGAGGCCGGCGGCGACGAGCGCGGCGACGGAGTCGTTCGTCTCGCGATGCGCGAGCTTGGCCAGCGCCCCCAGCAACACGAGCGACGCCACGATCGACACGAGTCGGAGCGCCACGAACCCGGTACCGGTCACGATGCTCACGACTGCCGCGACGACGAAGTAGAGCGGCGTGTAGATGTCAGGCGTGAACGTCAGCGACGGAGCGCCGTACAGCGGTTGGCCGCTGCGCAACTGCGCGACATGGTTGACCATGCCGCCCTCGATCCACTCGAGCTCGTAGGGATAGCGCAGGCGCAACAGGGCGACGACCACGTACATCAGGATGAACAGTCCGCGACGACCGCGATCACGAACCGAGCCGACGGCGGACGCAGCCGCGACTCGTCGGATCGAGCGCTGTCCTCGACGACCGGGGTGCGAGCGTCGGCTGAGCGCCCCTCGTCGAGGACGGTCACGGCACAGCAGCGAGGGTCGACGTGGTCACGTAGGTCAGCGCGACGAGGAGGACGATGGAGGTCCCGAGCACGACGTTGTAGGCGCGTGTCGGCAACCGGCCCGCGAGCAAGCGCGGCCATCGGAAAGGCGGCGAGCAGCATGCGCGGTCGAGGCCCGACCGCGTACGACAGCGCCGGAATGACCAGGGCCGCGATCGTGTAGGCCTTGACCGCCAGGGGCATCGCAGTCCGCACGACCCACACCACGCGCCGCGATCACCAACACGATGCCGATGGTGGCGATGAGGTCGTTGAGCCTTCCCGAATCAAGCGATGTCGGCGGTCTCGTGAACAGTCCTCCGATACGGCGCACGATCGAAGCGCCTGCACTGAAGTGGTCGTGCCACATGACCCGTTCGGATTGGAACCACGCGTTGACGTGACCAGTGCGCAGCCACAGATAGGTGAAGAACGAGCCCACGCCGCATGCGGCAAGCATTGGTGCGATCAGCGCCGGCCACTCGCGACGGCGGGCTATTGCCACGGCCGCGACCACCGCACAGGCAACCAGGACGGCAATCCCGTTCGGCCGGGTTGCGGTTGCCACCGCGCCCGCGACACCGGCCCATGTCCAGCGACGGTCGAGGAGGAGAAGCAAGCACGCGGCCGCGGCCACGATCATGACCGTCTCGGCATAGGCCATCGACAGCACGAACGCGCCCGGGAAGAAGACGAAGAGCGCGGTGGCGCGGTTCGCCTTGTCCTGCCCGACCAGTCGCGCGGCGAGCTGCCACACGAGCACGGTCGCTGCTGCGCCCAACACGAAGGACACGAGAATCGCGGCGTGGAGTGTCGAGAGGCGGGTGACCGACGCGAACCCGCGGATCAGCGCCGGGAAGACGGGAAAGAACGCGACGTCTGACAGGTGGTGCTGATACTGGGCCCCGGTGGGATACCCGTGATCGGCGACCCAGATGTACCAAGCCCCGTCCCACTGCGTGAACACGCGCTCGAGTGACGAACCGCCCCGGATGACGGGCCACGGCCCGGCGCCGGCGTTGGCGTGCAGCGCCGCCGGGATCGAGGCCACGAGGACGGCGAGCCGCGACGCGGCGTAGAGCGCGAGCGCAGGCACGACATCTCGTACGTGGCGGCGCGGAGGGCGCGGTTCGGCCCGACTGCCCACGACCGGTTCAGACGGAGGTGGGCGCGTCGGCGACGAGCGAAGTCGGTTCGGCCATGTTGAGGCGGAGCTACCCGCTCACTCGCGAGCCGACCGGGAGTTCAAGCGACGATCTGGACCGGCGTTCCGACCGGGACGAGCGGCTGGAGCGCGGTGATGTCGCTGTTGTTCAGACGGACGCATCCGTTGCTCACGAACTTCCCGATGAGATCGGGACGGTTCGTGCCGTGGATCGCGATCTGGGCCGGTCCGCCGTCAAAGGTCTGCAACGCATCAGAGAACGCCGCCACGCTCAGTTGGAAGGGGCCGTAGGCGCCCTTCGTATTCGTCAGCTTGACCACGATGTCGATGAAGAAGTCGCCGAGCGGCGTCGGTGTCTTCGGTGCCCCGGTCGCCACCGATGATTGGAACAGCACCTCGTCGGAGCTGCCCCGGTACACCGTCAGTCGTCGCGCTTGGCGCGCGATCACGATCCGGTTGTCGACGCCACGCACGCTGACGTCTTCGGCATGGATCCACGCGGTGGACCCGTTGGGGCGCCGTGCGAGCTGCACCTGCAGCCACCCCGGCGGACCGTGCGCCTTGACCAGGAATGCAAGCGGCACCTGCTCGACCGTCGGGTTCGGCAGTGCGCCGGTCGACGCAGTCGCGCCGGGCGCGTCGTACAGCTTCACCGAGGGAACGATCGCGTCGGCAGCTTCGAACGAGTGCACGGGTGGCGGAACGGTCGTCGTCGTCGGGGGCGCCGTCGTCGAGGTCGTCGTAGCGATCGTGGTGCTCGTACTCGTGGTCGTGGAGGTTGCTGCGACCTCGACGCGCGTCGATGCCTTGCCGCCCTTCGGCCAGAACACCACGCCGGCGACGATTGCCAGCACCGCGACGGCGCACGCGATCCCGATACGGACACGCATCGGACGCCAGGATAGGTCAGCCCGGCCCGGCAAGAGGATCGCCCAACGGGTCGGCGAACGGGTCCGGCGGCGCTTCGCGCTCTTCGTCATCAACGCCGAAATCGGAGTAACCGGTACTTTCGAGCTGCAGAGCGAGCTCCGGTCCGCCGGAGCGCTCGATCCGACCGCGGATGAGCACGTGCACATGGTCCGGCCGCAGCTCGTGGAGCAGCCGGCTGTAGTGCGTGATCGCCAGGACACCCAAACCGCGCTCGTTGGTCTCCTCTTCGATGCGACGGCTCACGGCACGAAGCGCGTCGATGTCGAGCCCGGAGTCGATCTCGTCGAGCACCGCGATCCGCGGGCGCAGGACGCCGAGCTGCAGCGTCTCGTTGCGCTTCTTCTCGCCGCCGGACAAGTCGACGTTCAACGGCCGGTCGATGAAGCGGTGGTCGAAGCCGATGCGGTCGCTCTCGTCGAGCAGCGCTTGTCGCAGCCCGACGTCGACCGTCCGGCCGCCACCATCGATTCCTGGAGCACGGCCGTGAGCGCCACGCCCGGCACTTCGATCGGATACTGCATGGCCAAGAACAGCCCGGCCTGCGCCCGCTTCCAGGTCGGCAGCTCGAGAAGGTCGACGCCGTCGAGGGTCACTGTCCCCCGCACTGCGTCGTAGCCGGGCTTGCCCATGAGCACGTGGGACAACGTCGACTTGCCCGACCCGTTCGGTCCCATCACGGCGTGGACTTCGCCGGAGCGGACCACGAGGTCGATCCCCCGGAGGATCTCTCGGCCGGAGACGCCGGCGTGGAGGTCGCGGATGACGAGTTCGCTCACGACTTCGCTTCCTCGTCGATGGTCACGACGATGTTGTTGCCCTCGACGCGTGCTCCGTAGACGGGCACCGGCTTCGTGGCCGGGAGCGACTGTGGCTCGCCGGTCGCCAACGAGAACGTGCTGCCGTGCTTCCAGCACTCGATCTCGCGCTCGTCACACATCACTTCGCCTTCCGACAGCGAGATGTCCGCGTGCGTGCAGCGATCGCCGATGGCATACACGTCGTCGTCGCAACGGATCAACGCGATGCGATGGCCGTCGACATCGACGCGCCGAGCGGTGCCTGGGGGCACCTCGTCGAGCGTGCACACGACGTAATCGTTCACGCCCCGATGCCCGTGCCGCGCACCGGGACCTGCCGGTCGAGCTTGCCGGCCACGAGGTTGCGCAATGCCGTCGGCCGCAGCCGGAACCGGGAGTCTCGACAGCACCTCGTCGAAGAAGCCGGTGACGACCAGCCGCTCGGCGATCGGCGTCGGCACGCCGCGGCTCTCGAGATAGAAGCGCTGGTCCTCGTCGATCGGCCCGACCGCGGACGCATGACTGCAGCGGACATCGTTGTTCTCGATCTCGAGGTTGGGGACGGACTCGGCCCACGCGCCGTCGGACAGCTTGATGTTGCGGTTGGTCTGGAACGCGTTCGTGCCTCGCGCGTTCTTCCGCACGCGGATGAGACCGGTGTAGACGCTGCGACTGTGCCCGCCTACCGCGCCTTTGAACAGCAGGTTGCTCGTGGTGTCCGGCGCGGCGTGGTCTTGGAACGTCCGGAAGTCGAGCATCTGCTCGTCCTCGCCGAAGTACACCGCCCGTAGCCGTCCCGTGGCGCCGCGGCCGACGAGTCGACAGTCGGTTCGTTGGCGGGCGTAGTCGCCGCCGAATGCAGCGGCGGTCGACGTGAAGGTCGCGTCGGCGTCGACTGCGGACACTTGGGATCCGATCTGCCACGTCGCGAGACCGAGGTTCTGGGCGTTGAGATAGCCGAGGCGAGCGGCGCGGCCGACCGCGAGCTCGGTCACCGGCAGCGTGAGCATGGGAACGCCGTCTGCGGAGGCGTGGTACTCGATGACGCGAGCGTTGCTGTCCTCCGCCGACTGCACCACCAGGCGAGGGAACGTCGCGACGTCCTTCTCGTCACTCCAGTGGGCGATGACGATCGGGGCTTCGACGTTGGCACCGGGTGCGATGCGGACCGTCGTGACGTCGACCGCGAAGTCGTCGTTCATCCTCGCGAAGACGTCGGTCGGGTCGGACATCACCGAGCCGACGAGCCCTCGGTCGTCCGGGCTCGCTATATCCACGCCGGGGACGTCGACCTCCACGTGCGTCACTCGTCCGTTGACGACGACCACCGTGGCGCCCCGCAGGGGGACCGTCGCCAGCGCGGCCTCGATGGGTCCCGGGATCGCCGCCGGCGGTGTCCCATCGGTCGCGGCGAGGTGGTACGCGTCGAGATCGAGGTCAGCGATGCGGCTGTAGCGCCACACCTCCTCGTCGGTGCTCGGCAGCGTGACCCCCGAGAACGCGCTCACGGCTGGTCGATCCGACTTGCTCGGTCGACCAGCGACGAGCTGTCAGCGCCTGCGGCGGAAGATCTTGCGCCAGCCCCGGTTGCGGGACTGCTCGGCCTGAACGTCGGCGAGGATCTCCGGGCCCGCGGTGTTGATGACGTCCTCGGCCTCGTCGAGCAACGCAGCGACGGCGTCGCCGTGGACGTCGAGGTCGACCGGCTCGTCCGGTGTCTTGGGCGTGACGAGCGTGCCGTGGCTCCAGTTGACGTCCACATACCTGCGCTCGTACTTGGGACAGTCGTCAGGACAACGCCACGGCGCCTCGGGCGCGAGATCGAGGTTGCACTTCCGCACGGTCTCGCCGTCGGGGTAGGTGCGACTCTCGAATTGCTTGCAGTCCTGCCGCATCGGCATGGCATCAGTCTGCCTGACGACGACCCGTTCGGTGGATCAGCCGACCGACCCTTCCATCTGGAGTTCGATCAGTCGCGACCACTCGACGGCGTACTCCATCGGCAGGGTGCGCGTGACGGGCTCGATGAAGCCGTTCACGATCATGCCCATCGCCTGCTCGGCCGACAGCCCGCGACTCATGAGATAGAAGAGCTGCTCGTCTGCCACCTTGGACACGGTGGCCTCGTGACCGATGACGGCGTCGCGGGCGCCGACCTCCATGTACGGGAAGGTGTCGCTCACCGAGTCCTCGTCGAGGATGAGCGCGTCGCACTGCACGTGGCTCTTGCAGTGGTGCGCGTCGTCCTCGACCCGGACGAGGCCGCGGTAGCTGGTGCGGCCGCCGTCCTTGGAGATCGACTTGCTCACGATCTTGCTGGTGGTCTCCGGCGCGGCGTGCACCATCTTGGCGCCGGCGTCCTGGTGCTGGCCCGGCCCCGCATACGCAACCGACAGGACCTCACCGCTCGCCTTCGGCCCGACCATGTAGACCGCCGGGTACTTCATGGTGAGCCGGCTGCCGATGTTGCCGTCGATCCACTCCATGTGGCCCTCGGCCTCGACCCGCGCCCGCTTCGTCACGAGGTTGAAGACGTTGTTCGACCAGTTCTGGATCGTCGTGTACGTGACACGCGCCGACGGCTTCACCACGATCTCGACGACCGCAGAGTGCAGCGAGTCGGTCGTGTACACGGGAGCCGAGCAGCCCTCGATGTAGTGCACCTGGCTGCCTTCGTCGGCGATGATCAGCGTCCGCTCGAACTGGCCCATGTTCTCCGCGTTGATGCGGAAGTACGCCTGCAGCGGCATGTCGACCGTGACACCCGGCGGCACGTAGATGAACGAGCCGCCGCTCCAGACCGAGGAGTTCAGCGCCGCGAACTTGTTGTCGTTCTTCGGAATGATCGTTCCGAAGTACCGCTTCACGAGCTCCGGGTGCTCGCGCAGCGCCGTGTCCATGTCGCAGAAGATGACGCCCTGCCGCTCGAGGTCTTCCCGATTGCGGTGGTAGACGACCTCGGACTCGTACTGCGCGGTGACGCCCGCGAGGTACTTGCGCTCCGCCTCCGGGATGCCGAGCTTCTCGTAGGTCTGCTTGACCGAGTCGGGCAGCTCGTCCCAGGCGTCGACCTGCTTCTCGGTCGGCTTGATGTAGTAGTAGATGTCGTCGAGGTAGATGCCCGACATGTCGCCGCCCCAGTTGGGCATCGGCCGCTTCTCGAAGTGCTTGAGCGACTTGAGCCGGTACTCGCGCATCCAGTCCGGCTCGCCCTTCATCCAGGACATCTCCTTGACGATCTCGTCGGAGAGACCCTTCTTGGGCTTGAAGACGTAATTTTCCTCGTCGGCCCACCCCAGCTTGTATCGGGACAGGTCAAGGCCGATGTCGGTGGACGTCATGGGATCAGGCTATTTCCCCTACGCGCGTAGTGACAACCTCCCCGGCCCCCGATTCTCCGGATCGATTCTGGGGCCATGGCCCCAGAATCGCACCAACATTCGAAGGGTCGTGGGTCAGGACGTGGTGGCCATGCGGCCCGCCCAGGTCGCGTAGAGGGCGGCGTAGCGGCCTCCGGCCGCGACGAGGTCGTCGTGGGTGCCGAGCTCGACCAGTCCGCCGGCGTCGACGACGCCGATGCGGTCGGCCCGCTCGGCGGTCGACAGTCGGTGAGCGATGGCGACGACGGTGCGGCCCTCCATGAGCCGTTCGAGAGCGGCTTCCACGAGCATCTCGGTGCCGGGATCGAGCGACGACGTGGCCTCGTCGAGCACGAGCACGGACGGATCGGCCAGCGCGGCCCGGGCGAGCGAGACGAGTTGCTTCTCGCCGGCGCTCAGCCTCGAACCTCGTTCCCGCACTTCGGTCGTCGAGCCCGTCGGGCAACTCCGCGAACCGGTCGTGCACCCCGATTGCCCGCGAGCGCGTCGTCGACCTCGGCGTCGGACGCCCCCTGCTTCGCGATGCGGACGTTGTCGCGGATCGTGCCGTTGAAGAGGAATCCTTCCTGCGGGACGACGCAGATGCGCTCACGCAGCGAGCGCAAGGTGGCATCGCGCACGTCGATCCCCGCCGTACGCCACCCGACCTCGGACCGGGTCGTAGAGGCGGGCGATCAGCTTCGCAAGCGTCGACTTCCCTGCGCCGGTCGGGCCGACCAACGCGATGCGCTCCCCCGGCGCGATGTGGAGCGAGACGTCGTGCAGCACCCAGCCGCCGTCGGGCGCGTACCGGAACGAGACCTGTTCGACGTCGATCGACCCGTCGCGGGGAAGGCCGGTCGCCCCGGCGCGCTCGGGCACGTCGGCGGGTGTGTCGAGCAGCTCGTACAGCTTGTTCAGACCGGCGCCGGCGGACTGCACGGTGTTGAACAGCTGCGAGAGCTGCTGCACCGGCTCGAACAGGTTCGACAGCGTCAGCAGGAAGAACGTGACCGTTCCGATGGTGATCGCGTCGGCGTGCACGAGCCAGCCGCCGACGCCGACCGCGATGGCGGTGGTGAAGACGCCCGAGAACTCGATGATCGGCAGGTACCAGGCCGAGATGCGCACCGAGTCCATGTGGGCCTCGTAGAGCTCGCGGCTCGTGGACGTGAACCGGCGTACCTGCTCGTCCTCGCGTCCGTAGGCCTGGATCACGCGCACGCCGGACAGGCCTTCCTGCAGCGACGACAACGTCGTGCCGATGCGGTCGCGCACCAACAGGTAGGCCTTGTTCGAGTCACGCTGGAACTTGATGCTGCTCAAGATCACGAACGGCAAGGCGATGAGGCACACGAGCAGTAGCTGCCACGACACGATCGCGAGCACGATCACGGAGAAGACCAACAGCAGCCCGTTGCTCAGGAACATCAGCAATCCCGCCTGCACGAGCTCTGCCAGCGCGTCGACGTCGGACGTCATGCGGCTGACGATCACGCCTGCCTTCTCGCGGTCGTAGAACGGCATCGACAGCTGTTGCAGATGGTCGAACACGCGGATGCGGAGGTCTCGGAGGAATCCTTCGCCGATGCGGCCGACGAGCATGATCTGCAGCCGGTACACGACGTAGGACGCGATGGCGACGAGGACATACGCGGCGACGGCACGATTGAGCACCGCGCCGTCGTGCTTCACGATTCCTTGGTCGATGCCGTACTTCACGAGGAACGGCCCGGCCAGGACCGTGCCCGTCCAGATCGTGATCAGCAGCACTGCGACGACCGTCTGGCGCCGGTACGGCGTGAGCATCCCGAGGGATCGCCGCAGGACCTTGGCTGCCTTCTTGCGGTCGAGCTTGTCGGCTTCGTCGACTCCGGCCATGCTCCACATGGCTAGACCACGACCTCTTCGGCTTCGAGCGCCTCTTCGGTCACTTCGGCCGCTTCGGCGGCGGCGAGGACGCCGCGGTAGCGATCGCTCGTCACCAGCAGGTCGGCATGTGTCCCTTCGTCGACGATGCGACCCTGGTCGAGCAGCACGACTCGGTCGGCGAGCGCGATGGTCGCTGGCCGGTGCGCGATGACGATCGTCGTGCGACCGCGCATCACTTCGGTCAATGCGTCTCGGATCTCGTGCTCCTTCGTGGGATCGACCGACGACGTGGCGTCGTCGAGGATGAGCACACGGGGGTCGGCGAGGATCGCCCGGGCGATGGCGACCCGCTGGCGCTGACCGCCCGACAGCGAGAACCCGCGCTCGCCGATCTCGGTCGCGTAGCCATCGGGGAGTCCCAGGATGAAGTCGTGCGCGCCGGCGAGCCGCGCCGCCCGCTCGATGCTCTCGTTGGGTGCGTCGGGTTCGGCGAAGGCGATGTTGGCCGCGACGGAGTCGTTGAACAGGAACGTGTCCTCGAAAACGATGCCCACTGCGCGGCGAAGCGCATGCAACGGCACGTCGTGGACGTCGACCCCGTCGAGCACGATGTGACCTGCGTCGATGTCGTAGAACCGGGGGATCAAGCGCGCGATGGTCGTCTTGCCGCTGCCGGTTGGTCCGACCAGTGCGACTGACTCGCCGGCCTGTACCCGAAGATCGAGCCGGTCGAGGACGGGCCGGGCCGGTCCCGCCGGATAGCGGAACGTGACGGATTCGAACCGGAGCTCACCGCTCGGACGGTCCGGCGCGGTTTTCGGCAACTTCGCGGCGTGTGGCGCGTCGATCACCTGCGGCTCGGCTACCAGCACTTCGTGGACCCGCTGGCTCGAGGCGACCGCCCGCTGCGCCTGAGCGAGGATCATGCCCAGCATCCGCAACGGCCAGATCAACATCACGACGTAGACGTTGAACGCGACCAGGCTGCCGAGGGTCAGGCTGCCGTCGATCACCTGGTGGCCCCCGTAGGCGAGCACGAGGATCAAACCGATGTTCGGCAACAGCTCGAGCGCGGGAAGGAACACCGAGCGCACGCGGGTCGCTTCGATCGATTCGTCGTAGAGCTGGTCGACCTCGGTGCGAAAGCGCGCCTGCTGCACCCGCTCGGCACCGAAGCCCTTCACGACGCGTACACCCGAGACGGTCTCTTCGACCACGGCGGCGACGTCGCCTGACTCGCGCTGGATGCCCATGACGGAGGGATGGAGCCGGACGCCGAAGCGCTTGGCGAAGACATTGAGCAACGGCAGGCTGCCGAGCGCGAGCAGTGTGAGGACCGGGTCGATCGTGATGAGGATGACCGTGACGGCCGCGACAGTCACGGCGTTGGAGAGCGTGAGCGGGATCATCACGAGGAACTGCTGGATCTGGTTGAGATCGGTGTTGGCGCGGCTCATGAGGTTCCCGGTCTGCGCCTGGTCGTGGTAGGCGAAGTGCAGCCGTTGCAGGTGCGCGAACAGCCGGTCGCGCAGCGTCGTCTCCGACCATCTCGCGACTCGGAACGCCCACCACCGCCGCAGACCGGTGAAGGCACCCTGCACGATGCCGACGATGCCGATCACGATCGCCCACTGCCGCAGCGCGTGGCTGTCGTCCGTCACGATGCCGTTGTCGATCGCAGCCCGGACGAGAAGGGGAACCGAGACCTTGGCGGCGGTCCACACGAGGCCGACCAACACGCCGACCAGAACCGGGAACCATTGCGGGCGGAGGACGTCGCCCATGAGTCGCCAGCCGGCGCGTGTATCCGACTCCACCGGCGCGGCTGGCGCCGCCTCGTCCTCCTCGCCTTGACCCACGGGTCAAGAATCTACCGGTGCTCCGGGGTCGAGGCCCAAGCCGATTCTCGGACTTGCCTGGGGGCTGCGCCCCCTCGGCGCCTTCGGCGCCGGCCCCACCGCCGCCCGGCTCGCTGGCGCTCACTCGGTCGGCCTCTGCTCGGTGCACGACCTTCCGGATCGTCGTGACTTCCCGCGACCGAGCAGATCTAACTTGCGAGCCATGAGTGAGCGAGGCGCTCCGGTCGCGAAGCGGGTACCGCATGTTCGTCGAATGCACGGCGACGAGACGGTGGACGAGTGGCACTGGCTCGTCGACCGTGACGACCCCGACACGAAGGCCTACCTCGAAGCGGAGAACGCCTTCACCGAAGCCGGCACGGCACACCTCGAGTCGTTGCGCGAGCGGTTGTTCGAGGAGATCAAGGCCCGCGTGAAGGAGACCGACCTGTCCGTGCCGGTGCGGCGCGGCCCGTGGTGGTACGTGACTCGGACCGAAGAAGGCAAGCAGTACCCGACGCTGTGCCGCCGCCCAGGTCCCGAGGACGAAGACCACGAGCAGGTGTTGCTCGACGGAAACGAGCTCGCCGGAGACTCGCCGTACTTCTCGTTCGGCGTTGTGGACGTGAGTCCCGATCACCGCCTCGTCGCGTATTCCACGGACTACGACGGCGACGAGTGCTACTCGGTCCGCTTCAAGGATCTCGAGTCGGGCCAGTTGCTTCCCGACGTCATCGAGGGGACGTACTACGGGTCGGCGTGGGCCACTGACAACGCGAGCTTCTTCTACACGACGATCGACGAGGCGCATCGCCCGTACCGCGTCTGGAAGCACCACCTCGGAACCGCCAGCTCCGACGACGTGATGGTCTACGAGGAAACGGACGAGCGGTTCTTCGTCTCGA
>CAWGFA010000002.1:0-27162 GCA_963821725.1 uncultured Acidimicrobiia bacterium | reverse complement strand
GCGAAGCGCATGCAACGGCACGTCGTGGACGTCGACCCCGTCGAGCACGATGTGACCTGCGTCGATGTCGTAGAACCGGGGGATCAGGCGCGCGATGGTCGTCTTGCCGCTGCCGGTTGGTCCGACCAGTGCGACTGATTCGCCGGCCTGTACCCGAAGATCGAGCCGGTCGAGGACGGGCCGGGCCGGTCCCGCCGGATAGCGGAACGTGACGGATTCGAACCGGAGCTCACCGCTCGGACGGCCCGGCGCGGGTTTCGGCAACTTCGCGGCGTGTGGCGCGTCGATCACCTGCGGCTCGGCTACCAGCACTTCGTGGACCCGCTGGCTCGAGGCGACCGCCCGCTGCGCCTGAGCGAGGATCATGCCCAGCATCCGCAACGGCCAGATCAACATCACGACGTAGACGTTGAACGCGACCAGGCTGCCGAGGGTCAGGCTGCCGTCGATCACCTGGTGGCCCCCGTAGGCGAGCACGAGGATCAAACCGATGTTCGGCAACAGCTCGAGCGCGGGAAGGAACACCGAGCGCACGCGGGTCGCTTCGATGGATTCGTCGAAGAGCTGGTCGACCTCGGTGCGAAAGCGCGCCTGCTGCACCCGCTCGGCACCGAAGCCCTTCACGACGCGTACACCCGAGACGGTCTCTTCGACCACGGCGGCGACGTCGCCTGACTCGCGCTGGATGCCCATGACGGAGGGATGGAGCCGGACGCCGAAGCGCTTGGCGAAGACATTGAGCAACGGCAGGCTGCCGAGCGCGAGCAGGGTGAGGACCGGGTCGATCGTGATGAGGATGACCGTGACGGCCGCGACAGTCACGGCGTTGGAGAGCGTGAGCGGGATCATCACGAGGAACTGCTGGATCTGGTTGAGATCGGTGTTGGCGCGGCTCATGAGGTTCCCGGTCTGCGCCTGGTCGTGGTAGGCGAAGTGCAGCCGCTGCAGGTGCGCGAACAGCCGGTCTCGCAGCGTCGTCTCCGACCATCTCGCGACTCGGAAGGCCCACCACCGCCGCAGACCGGTGAAGGCACCCTGCACGATGCCGACGATGCCGATCAGGATGGCCCACTGCCGCAGTGCGTGGCTGTCGTCCGTCACGATGCCGTTGTCGATCGCAGCCCGTACGAGAAGGGGAACCGAGACCTTCGCGGCGGTCCACACGAGGCCCACCAACACGCCGACCAGAACCGGGAACCATTGCGGGCGGAGGACGTCGCCCATGAGTCGCCATCCGGCGCGCGTATCCGACTCCGCCGGCGCCGCTGGCGCCGCCTCGTCCTCCTCGCCTTGACCCACGGGTCAAGAATCTACCGGTGCTCCGGGGTCGAGGCCCAAGCGGATTCTCGGACTTGCCTGGGCTGCGCCCCTGGCGCCTTCGGCGCCGGCCCCACCGCCGCCCGGCTCGCTGGCGCTCACTCGGTCGGCCTCTGCTCGGTGCACGACCTTCCGGATCGTCGTGACTTCCCGCGACCGAGCAGATCTAACTTGCGAGCCATGAGTGAGCGAGGCGCTCCGGTCGCGAAGCGGGTACCGCATGTTCGTCGAATGCACGGCGACGAGACGATGGACGAGTGGCACTGGCTCGTCGACCGTGACGACCCCGACACGAAGGCCTACCTCGAAGCGGAGAACGCCTTCACCGAAGCCGGCACGGCACACCTCGAGTCGTTGCGCGAGCGGTTGTTCGAGGAGATCAAGGCCCGCGTGAAGGAGACCGACCTGTCCGTGCCGGTGCGGCGCGGCCCGTGGTGGTACGTGACTCGGACCGAAGAAGGCAAGCAGTACCCGACGCTGTGCCGCCGCCCAGGTCCCGAGGACGAAGACCACGAGCAGGTGTTGCTCGACGGAAACGAGCTCGCCGGAGACTCGCCGTACTTCTCGTTCGGCGTCGTGGACGTGAGTCCCGATCACCGCCTCGTCGCGTATTCCACGGACTACGACGGCGACGAGTGCTACTCCGTCCGCTTCAAGGATCTCGAGTCGGGCCAGTTGCTTCCCGACGTCATCGAGGGGACGTACTACGGGTCGGCGTGGGCCACTGACAACGCGAGCTTCTTCTACACGACGATCGACGAGGCGCATCGCCCGTATCGCGTGTGGAAGCACCACCTCGGAACCGCCAGCTCCGACGACGTGATGGTCTACGAGGAAACGGACGAGCGGTTCTTCGTCTCGATCGCGCTCAGTCGCAGCCAGCGGTTCATCGTCGTGGCGTCGAACAGCAAGATCACGAGCGAGGTCCGGGTCCTCGAGTCGGCCCAGCCCGAAGGCACGTTCACGGTCGTCGAGCCACGGCGACAGGGTGTCGAGTACTCGCTGGACCACCAGGGCGACCGGTTCGTCATCCTGCACAACGACGGCGCGCTCGACTTCGAGTTGTCCGAGGCGCCCGTCGAGACACCGGGACGCGAGAACTGGCGTCCCGTCATCGAGCACGCGCCCGGCACCCGCCTGATCGATGTCGACGCTTTCGCGGACCGACTCGTCGTCCATCTGCGCCGCAACGCGCTGACGGCGATCCGGATCGTCCCCGACGACGGCGAATCGTGGGAGATCGAGTTTCCCGAGTCGGTGTTCTCGGTCGAGCCCGCGCAGAACCCCGAGTTCACGACGGCCGAGTTCGGCTCACCTACGAGTCGCTGGTCACTCCGCCCACTGTCTACGACTACGAGATCGCCGACCGCTCTCTGGTCATGCGCAAGCAACAGCCCGTGCTCGGCGGCTACGACCCCGCGGACTACGAGTCGGATCGGACCTGGGCGGTGGCCGACGACGGCACGCGCGTGCCGATCTCGCTGGTCCACCGCAAGGGTGTGCCCAAGGACGGGTCCGCGCCGTGCGTCCTGTACGGCTACGGCTCGTACGAGGTGAGCATGGATCCGTGGTTCTCCGTGCTGCGACTTCCACTGTTGGATCGCGGGTTCGTCTTCGCGGTCGCGCACGTGCGTGGCGGCGGCGAGTGCGGTCGTAGTTGGTACGAGGACGGCAAGCTGTTGCACAAGCGCAACACGTTCACCGACTTCGTCGCATGTGCGCGCCACATCTGCGACCAGCAGTACACGTCGGCCGAACGCCTGGCGGCGCGAGGTGGATCGGCCGGTGGCTTGCTCATGGGCGCGATCGTGAACATCGCACCCGAACGGTTCGCGGCGGTCCTCGCCGAAGTGCCGTTCGTCGACGCGCTCAACACGATCCTCGACCCGACGTTGCCGCTCACGGTCATGGAATGGGAGGAGTGGGGGAACCCGATCGAGTCGGCTGACGTGTTCGAGTACATGAAGTCGTATTCGCCGTACGAGAACGTGGACGCGAAGGGTTATCCCGCGATCCTGGCCACCGCAGGACTCAACGACCCGCGAGTCGGCTATCACGAGCCGGCGAAGTGGGTGGCGAAGCTACGCGCGACGAAGACCGACGACCGTCCGCTGTTCCTCAAGACCGAGATGGGTTCCGGCCACGGCGGTCCGTCGGGCCGCTACGACGCGTGGCGCGATCAGGCCTTCTCGCTCGCGTTCCTCATCGACGCGCTCGAGGCGCCGATCGACCCGGTCTCGTAGGGACGGGCCGCGGCGCTCGGCGTGCGCGTCGGGGTCAGTCGACTCGTTGTTCGCGAAGATCGATCTGGTTGAGCTCGTCGCGCAGGATGGCGGCGCGGATCACGTCGAGAATCTCTTCGCCGACGAGTTCGTCGCGGTCGAGCAGAGCGTCTCGCAGCGCGGTGTGGATGGGCCGGTGACGCACGAGCAGCCGTTCGGCATCCGTCTTCGCATCGACGAGGATCTTCTCGGCCGCCTCACGGCTCGGCTCGTCGCTGAGGACCTTGGCGACCATGTCATCGCCTAAGGGACCGCGCGCCGCTTCGAGCGAGAGGAGCGAGCCGGCCATGCCGAAAGCGCCGACCATCTGCGCCGCGAGCCTGGTCGCGTCGGCGAGGTCCGCGGAAGGACCGGTGCCCGCCTCACCGAATGCGATCTCTTCGGCCACCATCCCGCCGAAGGAGATCCGGATGAGCGAGAGCAGCTCGCTGCGGGTCCGGGTGAAACGCTCGTCGTCGTCGGCGTGCCCGAGCACACCGAGCGCGTCGCGGCGCTTGATGATCGAGAGCACCTCGAGCTTGCGAACGGGCTCGAGATTGCCGTCCTCGCGTCCGCACAGGTAGGCGATCGTCGCGTGACCGGCCTCATGCGTCGCGATCCGAAGTCGTTCGTCGGTGCTGTAGGTCGTCGGATGACGAAGACCGAGCTCTTCGGTCATCTTCGCCTGTTGCAGATCGCGCTCGTCGAGCGCGTCGCCGCTCCGGCGGAGCGCCCACACGAGGGCCTCGTCGAAGAGATGCTCGATCATCACGGGCGAGTAACCGGATGTCATGGCCGCGAGGTCGTCACGGGCCCGGTCCTTGTCGAGACTCGGAACGTGTGCCTTGCGCGCGAGGAAGTAGTCGACGAGCTCGCGCCGTTCGTTGCGCCCGGGAAGGTCGAAGTGGATCGTGCGATCGAACCGTCCCGGACGCAAGAGGGCGGGATCGAGATCCGCAGCGCGGTTGGTGGCCGCGACGATGAGCACGTTCGCGGGCGTGGTCTTGGGCTTGCGCATCGCGAAATCGCTCGGCAGGAAACCATTCAGGCGCTCGATGAACCAACCCTTGACGCGTACGAGGGTCGTCGGCTCGTCGAACGACTGCAACTGGATCAGCAGCTCGTTGACGACGCCTGAGATCCCTTCGCGTCCGGTGGATGAGCCCATACCCGAGCGCGTCGCACCCGATCGCGTCGATCTCCTCGATGAAGCCGATGGCGCCGCCGTCACGTCGGGCCGCGGTGCGCAGCGCGCGGAAGTACGAACGGATCTTGCGGTTGGTCTGGCCGTAGTACATCGACTGGAACGACGACGACGCCACGAAGAGGAACGGCACACCTGCTTCGCGCGCCATCGCCTTCGCCATGTGCGTCTTGCCTGTCCCCGGCGGTCCTTCGAACAGGACGCCCCGCCGTGGCGTGGCCCCCAGCCGGTCGCGCACGGTCTGATGCGCGAGGAACAGGTTGAGCGTGCGGACGACCTCCTCACGAACGATGTCCGCGCCGACGACATCGGCGACTCCGATGTCGATGTCCGACGGCCGATAGAGCACGTGCGGTGAGCGGCCGGCTGCCAGCATCGGGATCACGAGCACGGAACCGAGCATCACGACGATCAAGAGGCTCGGAATCAGCTGCTGGGGAATGTCCAGGTGCGGAAAGAGCGGCAGCCCGAAGAACAGGCGCAGCGACATCCATCCGAAGACGAGCCAAAGGACAAGAGCGAGGCGCCCGACGCGCCGAAGCCGGGAGCGCTCCCGCGCACCCGCCACGTCGACGTGGCTGCCCGCCAGCAGCTCACTGCCCTGCAGTCCCTCGAGATCTTCCATTCCTGCCTCCATCCGCACGCCCACGGAAAGTGGGTAGACACTACTCCCGCCAGCCCTAGACCTCGTAGCGCCCGTACCCGCCGCGGAAGAAGATCAATGGTCCACCCTCGTGCTCGACGTCGAGGTCGATGACGCGTCCGAGGACGAAGAAGTGGTCGCCGGCCTCGTCCACTCGCTCGATCTCGCACTCGATCCAGCCGATGACGTCGTTCAGGATCGGCGCGCCGGTCCTGCCGCGCTTCCAGCCGATCGTCGCGAACTTGTCCGACCCCCGGGTGGCGAAGATGCGGCAAATGTCTTCCTGGTGCTCACCGAGGATGTTGACGCAGAAGTAACGCGCCTCTTCGATCTGTGGCCAGCTCGTCGAGGATCGCCCGGGGAAGAACGCGACGAGCGGTGGATCAAGAGACACAGAGGCGAACGAGCCGACGGCGAGACCGGCGGGCGCGCCGTCCTTGACGGCGGTGATCACGACCACGCCGCTCGGGAAGTGGCCGAGCACCTGACGGAACTTGGCCTCGTCGAACGACGAGACGTGGTGCGGGAGTTCGTCGTCCGTCACTCGACGGGACAGTACCGGTTGGTCCGGAGTGCTCAGGACCCGAGGGAGATCGCGAGACCTTCTGCGGCGGCAACGATCTCGCGGGGCACGCCGAAGCCGTTGCGGGCTGCGACGGCGCGATCCACCATGCAGTCGACGACCTCGTCGCCGTGCGACGGGTCGTGGTGGAACAGGCACAGCGTCTTCACGCTGCACACGCTCGCGACTTCGACCGCGTACTCGACGGTGCAGTGCCCCCAGTGCCGCTTCTCTGCGAACTCGTCGGGCGTGTACTGCGCGTCGTGGATCAGGACATCAGCGCCGTCGCACAACTCGCGAACGTGTTCTGCGACGTCCATGCCGCCGTCCATGGGCTGTTGGTGGTCGCTGATGTACGCCACGACCGCGCCGCCCATCTCGATGCGATAGCCGTTGGTCAACCCGATGTGCGGCACGCTTCGGACCTTGACCTTTGCGTCTCCGATCGCGATGTCGGTGTCGGTGACATCGTGAAAGAGGATGTCGCCTCGGAGATCGGTGAATCGCACAGGGAAGTACGGCGGCCGCATGAAATCCTCGAACGCCTGCTCGAGCGTGCAGTCGTTCTGCGGCGGACCGTAGATGTCGAGCCGTGCGCCCGGGCGGTCGATCGGTACGAAGAACGGCAACCCCTGCACGTGATCCCAGTGAAGGTGCGTGATGAGGGCGGATCCGTGGAAGCTGCCGTCCTTGGGAAGCGTGTCTCCCCAGTAGCGCAGACCCGTCCCGAGGTCGAGGACGATGGGCTCGCAACCAGGCGACTCGAGGGCGACGCACGCGGTGTTGCCGCCATAGCGCAGGTTGGCCTCACACGGGCAGGGAGTCGATCCTCGAACCCCGTAGAAGGTGACGGTGAGCGTGACTCCCCCTCGATCTCGGTACTGCTTGCCGGTCGGCCTTGTGAAGAATACTTCGGCGTCTTCTGTCGTTTGTCTTGGGTGACGCATGTCACGCAGCCTCTCTCGCAGCCGGAAACCACCCTCGCGGCTTACTGTCCCCGCTCGTGGAGCTGACCGAACATCGCATCAAGGCCAACGGCATCGAGCACGCCTACCTCGCGTGCGGCGATGCGGGACCGCTGGCGCTCTGCCTGCACGGCTTTCCCGACTCCGCGTGGACGTGGCGATACCTCCTCCCTGCCCTCGCCGACGCGGGTTACCGGGCGGTCGCGCCGTGGCTACGCGGGTACGCGCCGACCGACCTCGACCCGGAGGGCAGGTATCAGAACGGTGCCGCGGTAGCTGACGCGCTCGCGCTGCACGAAGCGTTGGGCGGGGACGGATCTGCTGTCCTCATCGGTCACGACTGGGGCGCCCGCATCGCAACGGGGGCCGCCGCGTACGACCCCGAGCGCTGGTCGAGGTTCGTGACGGCCGCCGTTCCGCCGGCGGGAGTGCTCGCGCAGGCGTTCCTCACGTACGACCAGTTGCGTCGCTCGTGGTACATGTTCTTCTTCCAGCACCCGCTGTCGGATGTCGCGGTGTCGATGAACGACATGGAGTTCATCGACCACCTGTGGGCGGACTGGTCGCCCGGGTACATGGCCGCCGGGGATCTGGGACACGTGAAGGATTCGCTGCGCGATCCCGACCGACTTGCCGCCGCCCTCGCCGCGTACCGCTCGACGATCGGCGGCGTGGGACAGGTTCCCGAGCTCCAGGCACATGAGGATGCGATATCCCAGACGCCACCGCAGCCCCATCTGTACCTGCACGGTCTCGACGACGGCTGCATCGGCTCCGAGCTCGCCCGCTCCGCCGAGGACTTCATGCCGGTGCCGGGGTCGCGTGCGGTCATCGTCGACGGGACCGGACACTTCCTCCACGTCGAAGCCCCCGATGTCGTGAACGCTCACATCCTCGGGTTCCTGTCGTCCTGACCTCCTCGTCGCGGACCGTTCTGGCGTCGACGAGTGCGCATATGCGCACCGGTTGACGCCAGAATGGGGGGCCGTGGGGGATGGATCGGTGCTGCCCGTGTTGCCCGACGGTGTGGTGGTCGTCGTCAAGCGCGACTGCCCGACGTGCCGGATGGTGGAGCCCGTGCTCGCACAACTCGACCGGGAGCCGGGGGTCACGCTCACTGTCTTCACGCAGGACGACCCCGCCTTCCCCGCCGGTGTCGGGAAGGTGGTCCACGATGACGACCTCGAGGTGTCGTACCACCACCACATCGAGACCGTTCCCACGGTCCTCCGCGTCGACGACGGGATCGAGCAGCAGCGCACCGTCGGCTGGCACCGTGAGCAATGGGAGGACGTGACCGGTGTAGCCGGACTCGGCCCCGACCTCGTCGACATGCGGCCGGGATGCGGATCGTTGTCCGTCGACCCCACGGTCGCCGACCGTCTACGGGTCCGATTCGAGGGCGGCAAGCTCCGCGCCCGGCGCGTGCAGCTCGGCGACCTCGAGGACGAGGCCGAGGCGATGTTCGACCGCGGTTGGAGCGACGGCCTTCCGGTCGTCCCGCCGACGGAAGCACGTGTGTTGCGCATGCTCGACGGCACCGATCGGGCGCCGGACGAGATCGTGGCTGTCGCGCCGCCCGACCTCGTGGCGTGCACGGTCGAGAAGATCGCCATCAACGCAGTGCTCGCGGGATGCAAGCCCGAGTACCTGCCGGTCGTCCTCGCGGCCGTCGAAGCGGCGTGCACCGACACGTTCAACATCCACGGCGTGCTCGCCACGACGATGCCGGTTGGTCCGGTGATCATCGTGAACGGACCGATCCGTCACCGCATCGGCATGAACGACGGCGTGAACGTCCTCGGTCAGGGCAATCGAGCGAACACCACCATCGGGCGCGCGCTGCAGCTCGTGATCCGCAACGTCGGCGGGGGCAAGCCCGGTGGCGTGGACCGCGCCACCCAGGGCAATCCCGGCAAGCTGTCGTTCTGCTTCCCCGAGAACGAAGAACGTTCGCCGTGGGAGCCGCTCCACGTCGAGCGCGGCTTCGATGCGGACTCGAGCACGGTCACGCTGTTCCCAGGTGAGGGACCGAGAGGAATGGTCGATCAGCTCTCGCGCGATCCCGAGTCACTCGCTCGCTCGCTCGCCGCGTGCTTGCGAACCGTCCAGCACCCGAAGCTGCCGATCGCGTTCGATGCGATCCTCGTGGTCGGACCGGAGCACGGCCGCGTCTTCGCAGACGCCGGTTGGACGAAGGCGCAGCTCCGACAACGCTTGCACGAGCTGACGCTGCTCGACGGCGAGGACATCGTGCGGGGAGCAGGCGGCATCGCCGAAGGGGTACCGGAGTGGGCGCGCGACTCGCAGCTCCCCAAGTTCCGCCCCGACGGGGTTGTCATCGTGCACGCCGGCGGCGGGGCCGGACTGTTCTCGACGATCATCGGTGGATGGGCCAACGGCGAGACCGGTAGTCAACCGGTCACGAAGGAGATCGCGTCATGAACCAGGTGCTTCTCGATCCGACGTCCGAGTGGGCGCCGTCACAGCGCGAGCGGCTCGCGAGGCCGGCGAAGCTCGACGGTCTCACCGTCGGGTTGCTCGACATCTCGAAGCCCCGCGGCGACGTGTTCCTCGACCAACTCGAGACGCAATTGCGTGGTCGCAACATCGAGGTGCTGCGCTTCGCCAAGCCGACGTTCACGAAGCCCGCACCGATCGATCTCCGTCACGAGATCTCGACGAAGTGCGACCTCGTGATCGAAGCACTCGCCGACTGAGGGTCGTGCACGTCGTGCAGTGTGCACGACATCGCTGATCTCGAATCACGAGGCATCCCCTCGATGTTCGTCGCGTCGTCCGAGTTCGTGCAGGCCGCCGACACGCAGGCGCACTCGCTCGGCTTCGACCAGATGGCGCGCGTCTTCGTCGCGCACCCCATTCAAGACCGGACCGACGACGAAGTTCGCGCCCTTGCGGACGCCGCCTTCGAGGAGATCGTCGCCGCGATCACCGACGCGACGGGCGGCGGCGCCTGAGGGTCAGCGCCAGCCGCGGGGTTGGTCGCCTGCCGAGCCGAACAAGAACGTCGGGAGGGTGCTGATGCCCCCGGAGTTGTCGTTGCGCAACAACCACAGTCCTCCGCGGAAAACACCCATCGTCGTGGTGCCGTTACCGTCCCAGTCGCCGACGACAGGTACGTCGCCCACGTCGCCGTAGCCGACGGGGGGCTGGTCGGCGACGCCGGTGGTGTTGGTGTTGCGCAGGAACCACGTGCCGCCGCGGAAGACGCCAGCCGTTGTGATGCCGTCGCCGTTCCAATCGCCGCTCACGGGTGTGTCAGTTGCGTTGCCGTAGCCGAAGGACGTGTTCGCGACTCCGGTCGTATTGGCGAACTTCAGGTAGAAGACGCCGCGCCGGAACACGCCCGCCGTCTCCGCGGTCCCGGGTGTGGCGCTCGACCAGTGACCGCAGACCGGGATGTCGCCTGGATCGCCCAACTGGAACGTCGGCACGTCCTGAGGACCGTTGCCCGGAGCATTGCGCAGCAGCCAGAACCCGTTGCGGAACACGCCTGGGGTCTTGGTGCCGTTGCCGTCCCAGTCGCACATCAGGAGCTGGTCTCCGGGCGCTCCGTAGTTGAGCGATGAATCCGCCGGGCCCGAGCACTGGTCGTTGCGCTCGAACACCGTCGTTCCCCGGACCAGCGTGGGCAAGGTCGCGGTCGGCGGCAACGTGGCCGCGAGAGGTCCCAGATCGAGACGGCCGAAGCCGAAGCGGTCGTCCGGACCGCCCGGCCCGCCATCCAACGCGCGGCACGTCGAGAAAACCCTGGATCTGGTCGGCGGTCATCGTCGGGAAGGCGCCCTTCACCAGTGCAGCCGCACCGGCAACGTGCGGCGCGGAGGCAGACGTGCCGAAGAACGGATTGAACACGTCGTTCATGACGCCGTCAGGGGCAGCGATGTCCGGCTTCGTCCGACCGTCGATCGTGGGGCCGTCGCTCGAGAAGGGCTCGATCGGGCTGGGGTTGTTGACGTTGTAGGCGCCCACCGCGAACGCCGACGGCGACGATGCCGGATCGGAGATGCTCCCGCCGTTGACCGCCTCGAGATTGGCTTCCTGGCCGAAGAAGTACAGATCCATGCGGGGCGAGATCGTGGCGTTCACGCGGAGGATCGCCAGCTGGTAGTTGGTGTGGCCGGCGAGTCCGGTGAACGCGAATCTCGTTCGCCGGGATGTCGGGCGTCTGCGACTGTCCCGACACGCCGCAGCCGACCTCGGTGCTGGGATCCACGACGTCGAACCAGACGCAGAGCGCGAACTCTTGGTTCGTGACCGGCCACGCGTCCCACTTCAACCCGATGTCAGCGCTCTGACCCGGCTGCAACGTGAAGCTGTAGATCTCCTGCGAATCGGGGCCCGGCAGCGGAAAGGCGGAACGGAAGAACTCGACCGCGGTGTCACTGTCGGCATCGACCCCTTGGAAGGCTGTAGTGATGGCCTCCGTCGTTTCCTGCTGCAACTGTCCACAGTTGCCCTGCGCGCCGTCCCGCAGCGATCGCTCCTGCGGCCGTGTCCGGGCCTCCGGACCCGTCGCCCCGTCCGAGGAGGGGGTTGCCCCACGAGGCGTTGACGATCGTGACGCACTGGCTCGACAGGTACGACACGACCCCGCTCAGATCGGCGTCCTGATCGAAGCACACCAAGTAGAGCTGAGCGTCGGGTGCCATCTGGTGCACGATCTCGGCGACGCCCGTCCCGTGGTTCGTCGCGCCGTCGAGCGTTCCCGGACCGCCGTTGCCACAGAAGCTCTGGTTGGTGGTCGCCGACAGGTTCCCCGCGGCCTGCATGGCGGCGAGGCCGGTGAACCCGAGGTCGACGACCGCAACCTTCGTACCGGCGCCCGTCCGACCGTTCGATTGCCACACGTTCGCACCGGTCTGCCCGATGCCCTGCGTCGTCTGGTCCGGCCGAAACGTCCGCGGCTCGTGGACTCGCTCGACCCGCGGATCGTCGGCGAGCGCACCGAGCGCAGCGGAAGGAACGTCAGCGCGAATCGACCCTGGCGCTGCGCTGTACACCTGGCCGCCTGCTGCTTGGATCGCGCCCTTCGATCGCGGCCGTGTCGGCGCCGTCGACGTCGACCCGCTTCGGACCGACGCGTCCGCCTGGATGTCCTCGGCTCAACGACGGCGCAAGCTTCCGGTGAGGACGATCGCCGCTGCTGCCCGTCCGTTGGTCACCGAGCCCCACGTGGCGCCCGGTGGCTCGCGGGGAAGCTGAAACCGTGCCGGTACCCACCGTCCGCCAGCCCGGCCAGCAGCGTGACGACGAACGCGACGTACACGCTTCGTCGCGATGACCGAACCCTCATTCGTTCTTCCTGTCATTCCGCCCGTGGTCCGTCCCACAGGAAACGCGAGACCCACGAGCGTGTCCGAGTCTCATCGGCGCGCTACTATGCCAGTTCGAGCGATCCATCGTCATGGCGGACCGCGAGGCCGTCGGCGATCAACGCTTCCCCCGCCCGCGCTGCTCGCACGGGGTCGTTCGGCCACCCTGCCGCGTCCGCCACCTCTTCGCTCGGCACAGGCCCGGCCGTCAAACGGGCCAGCAGCCTTCCCCGACCCTGGCGGAACGATCCGTCGAACGTCGCCTGCGGAGCGCTGATGCCGGCGGAGCCTTCGATGGGATCGGGTCTCGGGCGTCCCGCCCGCTGCCACCTGCAATGACGCGAGATCGGGCACCGCTCGCAACAGGGTTCGCGCTTGGTGCAGACGAGGGCGCCGAGATCGAACACCGCCTGCCCCCACTCCCATCCGTGTCCTCTCGGCACCGCGCGGTCGGCGAGCGCCTGTGCCTCGCTCCGTGTCACCGGCGCGCCCGCCAGCGCCCGCGCGACGAACCGTCCCGCGTTGGTGTCGACGAGACCGATGTCTCGCTCAGAGGCGAACACCAGGACGGCGCGCGCCGTATACGGACCGATGCCGGGAAGCGCGAGCAGCGACGCGATGTCGTCGGGCAGCTGCCCGCCATGGCGCTCGCAGACCGCGACCGCGCAACGGTGGAGGTTGACCGCCCGGCGGTTGTAGCCGAGCCCCGACCAAGCAGTCACGACATCGCCGACCGGCGCCGCGCAACACGCGGCGGCAGTCGGGAACCGCTCGAGGAACGGCTCGTAGCGCGCGACGACCCTCGCCACCTGCGTCTGCTGGAGCATCAACTCCGAAACGAGCACGGCCCACGGGTCGCGGGTACGGCGCCATGGCAGGTCGCGGCGCACGACCTCGCCCCAGGTCAACAGGTCGCGCTGGAGCGAGGTCAGCTTCGAGATGCGGTCCACAGGTGCGTGATGTACGGAAGGTCGAACGGCTCGTCGAAACCGGCCACGAGCGGGAGTACGCGGTCGACGTACTCCTGCTGTCCTGCTTCATCGAGCTTTGCGACGTAGCTCACCGACCTCACTCTCGAGGCAATCAGCTCACGCGTCATCGGCTGCGTCCATTCCACGCGGTGATAGCCGACATCGTGAAATCCACCGCTGGTGAGCACGGCCGTCCAGTCGGTGTCCTGGTAGTGCGCGATGCGCTGCGAGTGCCACTCGATCGCGTCGTTCCACGTCTTGACCCATGACACGCGCTCGTCGCGCTCGTTGAAGAGGATGGCGACGAACCCGCCCGGTGCGAGCACGCGGTGGATCTCGGCCACCGCCTCGTCGAACTTGAACCAGTGGAACGCCTGGGCGATCGTGACCAGGTCGACCACGCCGTCATCGAGGGGAATGTCCTCCGCGACGCCGTCGCGGACGTCGGCGCTCGGCACGGCGGCTTTGAGCTCTTCTCGCATGCCGGGGACGGGCTCGACCGCGATCACGTCGGCGCCGGCCTCGGCCAGCAGCCGCGTGAGCTTGCCCGTGCCCGCGGCGAGGTCACAGACGCGACGGCCGCGCGCAAGACCGGCGTGTTCGCGCAGCGCGTCGATCGCCTCCGCCGGATACGAGGGACGAGCGGCCTCGTAGTCGGCGGCGGCGGTTCCGAACGCGCGGGCCGCTGGATCGATGCGTTGATCGCTCATAGTTCCACGGTGGCTGCGCCCCCGGACCCCATCTGCGTCCGGCTCCCTGGCGGTCGCTCGGCCGCCGTCGACCTCGCTGCGCTCGCTCACGGTTCCACGGTGGCTGCGCCCCCGGACCCCATCTGCGTCCGGCTCCCTGGCGGTCGCTCGGCCGCCGTGACCTCGCTGCGCTCGCTCACGGTTCCACGGTGGCTGCGCCCCCGGACCCCATCTGCGTCCGGCTCCCTGGCGGTCGCTCGGCCGCCGTGACCTCGCTGCGCTCGCTCACGATTCCGACTCCGTCTGCCAGATCGATTCGTCGTACGGGCGGCCGCGGGGTGGCGCTGCGTCACGCGTCCACACCATCACCTTGCGGCGGAAGTAACAGACCTCGTCGCCCTTCTGGTTGATCCCCTTGGTCTCCACGGTCACGATCCCGCGGTCACCTTTGGACGTGAGTCGCTTGGCGAGCACGCGCGTCTCCGCGTAGATGGTGTCGCCGTGGAACGTGGGCTTCGCGTGGAGCAGCGTCTCGACTTCGAGGTTGGCGATCGCCGATCCGCTGACGTCGGGCACGCTCATACCGAGGACGAGCGAGTACACGAGGTTGCCGACGACGAGGTTCTTGCCGTGCGGGCTCTCGTGCTCCGCGAACCACGCATTCGTGTGCACCGGATGGTGGTTCATCGTGATCATGCAGAAGAGGTGGTCGTCGTACTCGGTGATCGTCTTGCCCGGCCAGTGCTTGTAGATGTCGCCCGGCTCGAAGTCCTCGTAGTACCGCCCGAACGGTCTGTCGTACACACTCACGGTGCATCCACTGTGTCGATGCGAGCGACGGAGCGCCAGCGGAGGAGCGGATCAACGCGGCCTGCGTGGCCGGGGAACGCAGTCATGAACGGATCGTAGGCGGCTCGTTGAGCGCGACGATTACCCGTCGGTAGGGTCGGCGGGATGAGTTTCCCCGGACCTAACCGCCGCGGCGTCGGCTGTCGAAGCGGCGCAGGGCCTCGTGGATGCATGCGTGCGACGGCTCGCCGCCGCAGGCTCGATCGACGACAACCAAGTCGTCGCGTACGACCTTGCGCACGCCGCCGCGGCAGTCGAGACGGCACGAACGCTGCTCGACTATGGGGCGAAGGGCGACGTCGAGGGCCGCATCGCATGCGCGTTCGTGGCGGACGCGGTGGCCGAGCTCGCGGCGAAGGTGTACGGGCGCGAGGATCATGGGGCGTCGATGCCGGCGCCCTCGACGCGGTCCGGCCTTTCGTCGCGACGTACCGCGATCCGGCCTTCCTCGCCGCCTTGGCCGACGCCGAAGGTCCCCGCCACCTCGATCAGGACTTCGAGCTCGTCCAGGACACCTTCCGCCGGTTCGCCGACGACAAGTTGAAGCCGGTCGCGGAGCACATCCACCGCGAGAACGCCGACATCCCCGAGGACGTGATCAGCGGGCTGGCGGAGATGGGTGGCTTCGGCTTGTCGGTGCCGGAGGAGTACGGCGGGTTCGCGGCAGGCGGCGAGTCCGACTACCTCGGGATGGTGATCGCGACGGAGGAGCTGTCGCGGGGTTCGCTCGGCGCGGGCGGCTCGCTGATCACGAGGCCGGAGATCCTCACGCGCGCGCGCTGGTCAAGGGAGGGACCGAAGCGCAGAAGCAGGAGTGGCTGCCGAAGCTCGCGTCGGCGGAGGTGATGGCGGCCGTCGCGGTGACCGAGCCCGATTTCGGATCCGACGTGGCGGGCATCAAGGTGACGGCGACGCGCACTGCTGACGGCCACGGATGGTCGATCAACGGAGTAAAGACGTGGTGCACCTTCGGCGCACGCGCCGACGTGTTGATGTTGCTCGCTCGCACCGATCCCGATCGCGCGAAAGCACATCGGGGTCTGTCGTTGTTCGTCGTGCCGAAGCCGCGAGGCGAAGGCCACGGCTTCGAGTTCACCGACGAGCGCGGCGGCAAGATGGAAGGCCGCGCCATCGACACGATCGGCTACCGGGGCATGCACTCGTACGAGATCGCGTTCGACAACTGGTTCGTCTCGTCGGACAACCTTGTCGGCGGCGAGGACGGGCTCGGTCGGGGTTTCTACCTGCAGATGGCGGGTTTCGAGAACGGACGGCTCCAGACCGCGGCACGCGCGGTCGGCGTCATGCAGGCCGCCTACGAAGAGGCGAGGCAGTACGCGCTCGACCGGTCCGTGTTCGGCCAACCGATCGCCGCATACCAGTTGACCAAGGTGAAGCTCGCCCGTATGTCGACCACGATCCAGGCGGCGCGCCAGTTCATGTATGCCGTCGCGCGTCTCATGGCGAAGGGCGAGGGCACGCTCGAAGCGGCGATGGTCAAGGCGTACGTGTGCAAGGCGGCCGAGTGGGTGACGCGAGAGGCGATGCAGATCCACGGCGGCTACGGCTACGCCGAGGAGTATCCGGTGTCGCGCTACTTCGTCGACGCCCGCGTGCTGTCGATCTTCGAAGGCGCCGACGAGACCCTGTGCCTGAAGGTCATCGCCCGCCGCCTCCTCGAGGCTGCCTGAGGCCGCCCCTCGGTCAGGGGGAGGCGAGGTCGGCGAGGCGGCGGCCGATGAGGGGCGTGAACTTGAAGCCGTGGCCGCTGCACGGTGAGCCGATGACGACAGGTCCCCGGCGTTCGATCACGAACGACTCGTCGGGCGTCGTCGTGTAGAGGCACTCGGCCACGTGCACCGGGTTGGGGTCGAGTCCAGGGAACCAGTGCTCGACGTACCCGACGACCTTGGCTTCGGCGCCGGCGTCGCGTGGCGGACGCCGATCAGGGTCCACCTCCGGGCCGACGTGGTGCTCGGCGACCTTGACACCCTCGCCTGGCGCCAGCAGCCCGTAGACCCACGGCTGTCCATGGTGGATGAAGCTCGGCCACTCGCCCTCGACCCGAGGTGCGAAGTGCTGGATCTGCTCCTGCGTCACCTTCACGTCGGGCGCCAGCGCGTCCGCCCACCACGTCGCGCACCCACGCGCCGGCGGTCACGACCGCGACGGGCGCAGTGATCGTCTCGCCGGCGACGTCGACTTCGACGCCGCGCGGTGACGTGCGCAGCGCAGCCCGTCCGGTACCGAAGCGGACGTCGGCGCCGAGAGCCGCGGCGCGGTCCTGCAGCGCGCGGACCGCGTCGTCGGCGCGACAACGCCCACCGTCCGGATGGAACACGACGTCGCCCTCGAACCGCATGCCGGGCCACCGCTCTCGCGCTCGGAGGCGTGAATCACCTCGTGGGCCGCGCCGCAGGTCCGCAGCGCTGCGGCCACCGCGTCCACCAACCGGGGATCGCCGTGATCGACCGCTCCGGTCGTGTCGAGCAACGACTTCCCGGTGTCGGCCTCGAGCTCGCGCCACAGCGGCAACGCCTCCTGCGCCATGCGCACGTATGCCGGGTCGTAGTAGGCGAGCCGGAAGATCCTTGAGCTCCCGTGGCTCGACCCCTTCGCGTGCCCCTGTTCGAACTGCTCGAGCAACACGACCTCTCGGCCCCGTCGCGCCAACCACCACGCCGTCGCCGACCCCATCGCGCCGGCCCCGAGGATGACGACGTCGGGCATCGGGGTAGGAGCGTAGGCAGCCGACCGCGGAGGTCAGGGGTGTGAGGACGAAGATCGTCTTGCTCGTCGCGGCCCCGAACTACGTGGCTCCCGGCGACTCCACACCGCTGGGTCGAGCCGCTCGCGCCGGCTTCGCCTGCGGCGCTGTTGCACCCGAACCTGTTCGGGGAGCAGGCGTACGCGGCCGCCGTGTTCGCCGCGATCTCCGGCGTTCCTGCCGGCTCCGGCTTGCTGCCGGCGCTCTGATGGTGTGACCTTCGGGTCATGAGTGTTCTGGACATCCCGCGGGCCCTGCATCGGGGCGAGTCCGACCTGCCGTTCGTGACTGTCGGCGACGGCACCCACATCCAGTTGCTCCAAGTCGACATCGAAGGCGGGCTCTGGGTGGTGCGCACGAGGTTCGACCCCGGTGTGACCATCGCCCGTCACAAGCACACCGGTGAGGTGTTCGCGTTCACGATCTCCGGACGGTGGAAGTACCTCGAGTACCCCGAGGTGAACACGGCCGGTTCGTACCTGTTCGAGCCGGCCGGGTCGATCCACACGCTGACGGTCCCGGAGGACGTCGAGGATCAGACCGACGTGTGGTTCGCCATTCGGGGCGCGAACCTCAATCTCGACGACGACAACAACGTGACGTCGGTGATCGACGCCGGCGTCATCGCGGAGTTCTACGTGGCGATGTGCGAGCAGCTCGGCCACGGCCGCCCGAACGTGATCGGCCTCTGAGAGCCTGACCCCCCTCGTTCTGGCGTCAACCAGTGCGCATATCCGCACCGTTCGACGCCAGAATGCGGTTGCGGGTTCAGCGCTCCACCGTCAGCGCGGCGCAGGTAGAACCAGTACGTGCGGGCGCGGATGTCACCGAAGGGCCACACCATCGCGATCAGGTCGCGATACATGTTCAAGGTGCGCACGACACCCTCCCAGCGACCGCGCTCGTCGCGCTTGGTGCGGTGATTCACTCCGTGCCATCGTGCGAGCGACTGTCGGTAGCCGGCGCAGCCGCCACACCTCGTTGATCCGCATCTCGATCGTGTAGCCGTCGAGCTTCTGCGGCGGGATCGCCTCCCACACCCATCTCGGCACGATGCGTTCGCCGGTAAGCGGCGGCCACCGCAGCACCAGGGCAGCTCCAGAACCGTCCGTCAGTCGAACGCGCCGAGCGACATGACCGCGCCTCCTCGACGAACGGCCTGCAGATCGCGTCGAGATGGGCGAACGTCAGACCGGTGCAGTCGGCGTCGACGAAGAGGATCGCCTCCGCGTCGGACAGCGGCGACGCCGTCGTCCATCGCGTGCGCCTCGATCCGACAGGTCGTCCCGGACGATGACCTTCGCGCCCGCCACACGGGCCACGTCGGCGGTGCCGTCCGTCGAGCCGTCATCGACGACGATGACCTCGCGCACGTTGCGGCATCCCAGCGCGGCGGTGAACGTTGTCGGCGACGCCCTGTCCTCGTCGCGCGCCGGAATGATGCAATCGATGACCACCACGAAGGGCTACCCCTTCGACGTGTCATACCGTTGCGTTCGCCCTTCTTCACGAGCTTGACGGCGACCTTCCGCGACGCTTCGTCGATCATCTCGTCGCCGAACATGACCGCGCCCTTGCGCTCGCCTTCGGTCGTGGCCTTCTCGTAGGCGTCGAGAACGTCCCATGCCTTGTCGAACTGCTCCTGGCTCGGCAAAACACCTCGTTGAGGATCGTGACCTGGTCAGGGTGCAGCGCCCACTTGCCGTCGTACCCCAGGATCTGCGTCGCCGGCGAAGTCGCGGAAGCCCTCCGTCGCGCACCTTGACGTACGGACCGTCGATCACTTGCAGGCCGTTGGCGCGGCCGGCCATCAGGATCTTGACGCAGACGTAGTGGAAGTAGTCGCCGGGGTACTCGGGGATCTGCAGGATCCGCCGGCGAGCGACGGCATCTCCATCGAGGCGGACATGTCGACCGGACCGAGGATGATCGTCTCGAGCCGCGGCGAGGCTGCGCAGATCTCCTCGACGTTGATCTCGAAGCGTGTTCACGCACGCCTTTTCGAAGCTTTCTTTCGCATGACATTTGGTCTATTGCGGTCCTATTCCAAGTCGTGGGCACTTCACCACTAATGAATGCAGTCGTTCCGGGCAAAGTTTTTTGAGCGTCAACGATTGCTGCAGTTCGCCGATTGGCTTGCGCTCGGGGTCGTTGTGTCGTTGCCGTGGTCGACCTCGCTGACGTCAATTCTGATCGCATTGTGGCTCGCGGCGTATCTTCCCGCGTTAGACTTAAAAGAAGTCGCGGACGAAATCGCATCTGCTGCCGGCGGCTTGCCGATCTTACTGTGGGTGCTCGGCGCGCTGGGTATGCTGTGGGCCGATGTGAGCTGGTCCGCGCGCTTCGCCGGTTTCGACAGCTATCATCGCCTATTGGTCATTCCGCTGCTGTTGGCGCAATTCGGCCGCTCGACGCGCGGCACCTTGGTACTATGTGGTTTTTTGATTTCGGCAAGCTGTGTGCTGGTGGTGTCGTGGATCGTTGCGCTGGTGCCGGCGCTGGCGATTTACGGCAAACAGCGCGGGGTTCCGGTCAAGGATTACATCTGGCAGAGCGAAATGTTTCTGATTTGCGCCTTCGCGCTGTTGGGGGCGGCGCGCGCCTTCTGGCGCGATCGGAGCTGGTCGATGGCAGCGATGGCGATCGGCGCCGCGGCGATGTTTCTCGCCAATATCGCTTTCGTCGCCACCGGCCGCACCGCGTTGGTCGTTGCCCCGGTGCTGATTGCTTTCTTCGGGTATCGGCAAATCGGTTTGAGAGGAGTGGTTGCCGCGCTCGTTGGCGGCGCGGTGCTCGCCGGCGCAGCGTGGTTCGGATCATCCTATTTGCGGGAGCGCGTTTATCATTCGTTCGACGAGCTGCAGGCGTACCGACGCACCGACGCGGTGAATTCCACCGCGCTGCATCTCGAGTTTCTGCGGAAATCGCTCCATATCGTCGGCAAAGCGCCGCTAATCGGGCACGGGACCGGCTCCATCGCCGAGCAGTTCCAGGACGAGGCGGCCAGCGCGAGTGGTGTGGCCGGCGTGCTATCGGTAAATCCGCACGATCAGGTCTTTGCCATTGGCATCGAGGTCGGCGCGACCGGGGTCGGGGTGCTCCTAATCATGTGGGCCGCGCACTTCCTGTTGTTCGCTGGCGACGGTTTGCCGGCCTGGGCCGGCGCCGTCGTCGTCGTTGAGAGCGTGGTGTCGTCGCTGTTCAACTCGCATCTGTTCGATTTCACTCAAGGCTGGTTCTACGTGTTTGCGGTCGGCATCATCGGCGGCACGGTGCTGCGAGAGCGCCGTGAGATGCCGGCATCCGGACACTAGATTTTTGATCCGATCATATTAAATCGGATCACGGGTTCTTTCTTCGTGCCCATTACCCTCACCATCGCGGTGTTTCTGCTGTTCCGGTTGTGGCGGTCTCGCGCCGACAAGGAATTATGGCGGTCGCAGTGCCGAGCGCGCCGCGCTCGCCCGCGTTCCGATGGGGCCGCTACGGACGATTTCGGTCACCTCCAACGGGGTTCAGCCAAAAATAATTTTGGGACCGCGCGGCCCGTTGGCCGGGCTACCTTATGTGATCTTTGCGTAGCGCCGTGCCGAATATTTTATGTTGTTTCATAGGATATAGGCAAATAACTTGATGTACTCCATCAAATGGCCGGTCGGGCGAGCGAAGCTCCTGCGTTGGGGCGATTTCGTAGCGTCCTCAACTAGCAACTTGATTTCCTCAATTAGGATTTGAGTAGTCGTCGCGGTAGTGGATCAGCGAGTAAAAACGCTGCACGCACGCCCATATGGGGATTGAAAGACGTTATGGAAAAGCTTGAGGCTTGGGAGGCTGCGTGATGACCAAGGAGCCGGCTGTTCCCGCATGTTTTCTCGCGGGTATCGCTTTGGCGCTTTTTTCAGCCCATGTCTCGGAAACGCGATTGGCGGGAGAAAATATGCATTCGGAAATTAATTGCCTGCGCCATGATCTAGTGGTCGATCGAGGCGACGCTGGACGAAGACGGCCGGTGGAAGGGACGAAAAACCGCAAGGGCCGAAAGCGGCTGGACAATTCAGTCTTTTACACGATCGCATTCTACCGACCGGACTGGACGCACCAGGAGATCAAGGATGCAGTCGAGGAGTCCCGCTGGGAGGGCGGTGCATTCAGCGAAGAGCGCAAGCGCCTAACCAGAGAGCGAGCCTATCGGCCGAGCGCCGGCGAAATCGACGAAGAAGGCAAGCCGCATTGGTGGACTAACCTGGATCGGCGTCTTCCTGCTCGTCCTGTGGTTGCTGCCTCCAATTCCCCTGGGGTCTTTGGATGCGCGGTCGCTTCTTCTTTTGCTCGTGCTCTGGATTTGGATGCGCGGGTAACAGCTAAAAGTTTTTGGGGGCTGAACCGCGTTGGTGCGACCTCAATTTCCAACTGTTCTCAGCGTCGGTCTCATGTTATGGCATTGTCGCAACCATGCACGCACGCGAGCTTTGCCGTGAATTCGGACTCAAGCCTTTACGATCTAGCCCAGTTGCTGGACAGCAGAGCGTTACTGACCGGCAAACGCGGGTCCCGGCAGGCGCTGCTGAA
The DNA here is from genome assembly GCA_963821725.1 of uncultured Acidimicrobiia bacterium. Classification (GTDB taxonomy): domain Bacteria; phylum Actinomycetota; class Acidimicrobiia; order Acidimicrobiales; family JACDCH01; genus DATAES01. Next base: position 5,029 of record CAWGFA010000002.1, on the reverse strand, counting down.
AAACGTCTCGCAGCGGCTCACGGCCAAGGCATTGTTCGAAGTCATCGCCGGCCGCCGTGGGCCTCGCGGCGCATATATCAAGCATCTGCTGCGCCGCCTGGCCGGCCGCAGCTCGGTCATCGAGCCGGAGCTCGTCGCGCTCCTGTCAGGCGGCGGCGCCGCGTCCTCCGCCGCGCGGACCGAACTTGTCCCGGGTATTGCGCATTACGGCCTGTTCCATGCCGAAATCGGCATTGGACAGGGAGCGCGGCGGCTGTCCCGGGCCTTGGAGACCGCCGGCATTCCGGTTTCGCGGCACACCATCTCGCTTCCGCAATTTGACTCGCGCGTCGACTTCCAAGCCAGCGACGAATTGATGTCCCGCCACGACACTGTCCTGCTGCACTTCAACGCCGATACTTTTCTTGATCTGTTCGATCAGTTTCCGCTCGCCGCGCTGCTGCAGCGCCGGCGCATCGGCCACTGGGTCTGGGAGCTTCCGATCCTGCCGCCGCGATGGGTCATGGCGCTCGGCAAATTCCACGAGATTTGGGTGCCGAGCCGATTCGTCGCCGAAGCAGTCGCCAACGCCACGGACAAGCCGGTCCGCATCGTGCCGTATCCAGTGCCGGTAGAGGATTTTCCCCAGGCTGAGGCGCGCAGCCGCCTGAACTTGCCGCGCGACGCCTTCATCTTTCTCACGATTTTCGATTCGAATTCCTATCCCGCGCGCAAGAACTTTCTAGGCGTGGTCCGGGCTTACCTCGATGCCTTTCCCAATCGGGGGTTGACATCGCCTGTTCTGGTCATCAAATGCCACGGCCGTGGCAATCGCGGCGCGGAATTGCAAAAACTCAAAGACATAGTTGCCGGCGACGACCGGATGATATTGATCGACAAGGTGTTCTCCGAACATGAAATGACCCTTATTCAGGCGGCGTGCGACTGTTTGATCTCACTGCACCGAGCCGAGGGTTTCGGATTCAACATTGCGGAGTGCATGGCCAAGGGAAAGTCCGTGATCGCCACCGACTTTTCCGGAAACACCGACTTCACCCACGCCGGCAATAGTCTTCTGGTACCCTATAAGATGGCCGTGGTCGGCAAGGACCAATACATTTACGGTGGTGGCCAGTGGTGGGCGGAGCCGGACCACGAAGCGGCGGTAGCGGCGATACGGCGCGCCGCGTCTGATGCGGCCGACGTCCAGCGCCTGGCCGCGCAGGGTCGCGCCGACATCATGCGAAATTACTCATTCGAGGCCATCGGCCGAACCGCGAAGGCGGCCTGGGAAGAAAAGCTCGAGCCATTCGGTGGTTAGGCGGCGATGAGCCACCGGCAGCAGATCATGGACGTCAAAGCAACAAATCTCGCTGGAGTGCATGGGTCGCGCCCACATCGATTACTTCGCCCGGATTTGAACGGACCCAGCAGCCTCGATCGCAGCCTTGATAGGGGATATTGGGCGACATTGTCCAGGCAGGATTGCTACGCCGAAAGGGCGTCTCGCCTCGATAAGATCAACAGTAATGGGCATTTCTGGCGATCTATGGGTGTAAGCGCGCAGGAGCGTTTTCGACCCGGTGGGATGGCTCGTCGCACACCATGCCTAAGCGCCAGAAATACTCCTCAGCTGTAGCAATGCTGTACCACCCATGACGCGTTCTTGCGCTCCCTAGGCCGCCCTTGAGGTTGTTTCCCACCGGCACCCGCCAGAGCGTACCGCCCCAAACGAAAAGCGCGCCCAAAACGAGGGCGGCCTTACCAGATGCGATATTGTGAGCAGACGAGAGGGGGCTCGATCTGTGGCGGCGGTAATGAGGAAATTGCTGCACGACCTCAACCCGGAGAGGGTATCAATCTGCCCACATGGATGGAGCTTCATCACACCGAAATAACTTGGCTTCTTATTCTCTCTTAGCTTTGATCGCGGGTGTTCGGCCCACTCATTGCGGTGTTGGTCCTAGTCGTTAGGTCGTACAGGCTCCTGGCTGGGTGCTTTACCACGTTGCCTGCCGCGCAGCGTTGCTGCCTCGCTAAGAACCGTAGCGAGTTGAGGCAGCACACGCTCGATCGTGTAGCCGGCCTTGATTGTCTGCAATGCCTCGAGTCCCATCTGGACGCGCAGGTTTGGATCATCGATCAATGCAGTCAATGCCTGCGTCCATGCTTCGGGGCGATCGGCCAGGTAGCCGTTGATGCCGTCCCGGATCACCGTGCAATTGGCTCCGACCGGTGACGCCACGACGGGCCGCCCGGCCGCCATGACTTGCAGCAACTTGTAGGCGCATTTGCCACGCTCCCACTCCGTATCATCGAGCGGCATGATGCCGATGTCGAAGGCACGAATCGCCTCGATCTCCGTCGCCTCGTCCCAGACGATATTCTTGACCGCCAATCCGGCGAATGAGGCCGGCGCGCTCCCGCCGACCACATGCAGTTCCACCGGGCGCGTCGCCGCAATCGTGCGGAAGGACCGCTCGATTGCCGCCAGATTGCGCGCATTGAGCGGCGTGCCGATCCAGCCGATCACTACCGGCTTCTTTGGATAGGTCGTCCGTGTGCCGGGTTCGATCCCCGGCGTGTAACGGTCGAAATTAATGACGCTCGGAATGATTTCGACGCGTCCGGCGTGGGCACGCCGTGCCCGATCGGCCAAATAATTGTTGCCGGCGACGACAACCGCGGCGCGGCGCATCACGAGGTCGATCTTGGCGGCCATGAGTCCACGGACGATCGACGATGGATTCTGGTCGTAACGATGAAACCATGCGTCGTCCAAATCCACCACATAGGGGGTGTCACGCAGGAGCGCCAACTCGAAACCCGCCGGCAGCCAGGGTAACGCCTCCTTCTCCATCCAGACCAAATCATATTTGCGAGCACTGAAAATCGCATGAAGCCTTCTGAGATAGGCGCTGAAGATATGTCGCACACTTGTTCGTTCGCCGCGGTAAAGCGCCGTAATGTAGTCGTTGTCGAGAAACGGCAGTACCGAAAACGACATTCCGCGTGCGCTCAATCCGTCCAGAAACTGAAGAAATCGCACACGGCTGCTGGCACCGAGCCGGTCGTACCGCGTCAGCACGAGGATCCTAAACATGCCTGGCCCAGCTCTGCGCGTGCATGATATTGGGCAGGTCCGCCCATAGCAGACCGAAACCGCGAAGGATGTCGGGGATCTCGGCGCTGCGGCCACTCAGCAACGCGGCCATTGTCCGAGTCACAGGCTCGATCAGCACGGTTGCCCCGGCAACGGCGAGGGCCTGAGCGCGCGGGAAATGCGCCAACGCAAACAATATGCGGCTGCGGCAGAAATAAAAAAGACGTTGCGCCTTCACCGCATCTGTCGTGCCACGGCCCCGATGATAGGCTTGGGCTGTTGCCAGATAGGCGCTGATCGAGCCGAACGCCCTTGCGCGCAACGCGAAGTCGAGATCCTCGAAATAAACGAAGAACCGCTCGTCGAAGCCCCCCAACGACTCGAACAAGGACCTTCGAATCACGCAGAACGCTCCCATCACTTGGTCGACGATCCGATTGTCGTCATGAGGCCATTCGGAGAGAAAGTGCGGCGCGAAGTAGGAAGGCAGCAACCGATCGAAGCCCAGACTTTGCCCCATCATGGCTGCTGCTGTCGGCCGACGCGCGCACGTGCGCGCGACCTTTCCCGCGGTGTCGATCAGCTGAATGCCGACGATGCCGATGCTTTCGGATCCAGCGGTGCGCAACAGCGCAACGGGTTTTTCTAAGCAACCGGCAGTAAGGCGGGTGTCTGGATTAAGGAACAGCAGAAAATCGGCTGTCGAACTTGCCGCGCCCTGGTTGCAAGCAGCGGCGAAGCCTTTGTTCCCGCGATTTTGGATGAGCTCAAGCGGCAGCGTAGTCGAGACTTCGGCGAGTGGCTTCAACGAGCCGTCGGTAGAGCCGTTGTCGACCACGACGACGCGGCTGAGCGTAACGTCATCGTCGGTTACGGCTGCAAAGGATTCAATGCATTCGAGCAGTAGACGTCCCGCGTTCCAATTTACAATGATGACGTCGACACGAGGCCGTTCCATTCCGGGCTGTTTGCTGGTCATCGCGAAAGCCCACCGCCGAGCCGGCTATGAAACATCGGCATGACGGCCCGACAGGCGGTCGTACAGCGACACCACTTCGCGGCCGACAATGTCGCTCGAATATTCCGCTTCCACGATTTTTCGTCCGGCCTGCCCAAAGAGCCGCCGCAACTCGCCGTCGCGCGCCATATGGGCCATGGCTTCCGCAAGCGACGCTGGGTCGTCCGGAGGGACAAGCAGCGCGCTGCAACTCCGGCTCGTGCTATCTCGCGGCAACCCGCGACATCAGTGGCCACCAACGGCCGGCCACACGCTGCCGCCTCTAGGAGGCTCACCGGCAGGCCCTCGCCGCCGCGCGAGGGCAGAACGGCAAAGTGCGCCGACCTCCACACGTGGGAAATGTCGGCCACCTGCCCCAACACCGTGATTCCAGGGCGGCCTTTCCATCGCTCGATTTCCGCCACCGGAATTGACGTCGGGTTTGCAGGATCAGGCTGGCCGGCGATGAGAAGACGAAGCCGAATTCCGCGCTTTGCCAAAAGATCATGGGCGGCAATCAAGGTGCGGATGCCTTTGTTGGCGAGCAATCTTCCAGCGAAAGCCGCAGTGATGACTCCGTCCGGCTCGGCAGTCGGCCCTAGGCGATGAGTGTCGACGCCGGAGCCCGGCAATATGACGATTTGCTCTGACCGCAGGCCCAGGGCGGAAAGCACGGCTTTGTCGTCGCGATTTTCCACTGTGACGATGGCGCATGGCCGATTCATCAGGCGCGGCAGAAGCATTTTAAGCGCAGCCCATCCCAGACGAGACGTCGCCTGCGACGAAATGTACATCGACCCCAGCCCGACCAGCGAGTTGATCTGGACGATCGGTTGTCCTGTCGATGCAAGGGAGCCCAGGACCACGGGCTGCAGAGCGACGTGATGAATGATGTCTGGCCGCAGCCGACCGTAGAGGCCACGAATTTCCCTCACCATAGAGGCAATGCG
>CAWGFA010000001.1:0-49948 GCA_963821725.1 uncultured Acidimicrobiia bacterium | reverse complement strand
GGTTCTCGTATCGCGGTGGCCTGGTGCCGGCGACCCATCCGGTGAGCCCCGAACTGGCCTCGCTCGAGGTCACGCACTACGAGACGAGCGACACCACCGGCGACCTCCATGCGGCGGCGGCGCGCGACTGTCTGATGTGCTGAGAGCCGTGGCGGCGGCCGCGCCGGCTGGGACATCCGTCGACGTGTACGCGGACAGCCAGGGCGGGCTCGTCGCGTATCGCGGTGCTTACCGATCTCGCCACTCGCGATCCGTCCGCGCTCCGGCGGATCGGCGCGGTGGTGACGTTGGCGACGCCTCACCACGGTGCCCAGCTGGCTGGCCTCGCCGAAGCGGTCGCCCGGCCGCCACTCGGCGACCAGACGATCGACGCGGTCGCGTGCTGGCCGGCAGCGACTTGCGAGCGGAAGACCCCGCCATTGGCCAGCTCGCGCCTGGATCGGATCTCGTGCGTGGTCTCGGGGCCCAAACCTTGCCGGCCGGTCCGACATACCTGTCGATCGCGGCCCAGGGCGATCCGGTGGTGCCGTCGCCGGACGCACAACTCCCCGGTGCGCAGAACGTCGTCGTTCCCGTGAACGGCGTCGGAGCCCACGTCGAGCTACCGGGATCGGCGGCTGCGACCCGGCGAGATTGTGCTTGCACTGGCCGGGCTCCCGCCGTCCTGCGAGTCGGCGTCCGACGCGGTGCTCGACGCCCTCTGGGGCGACCTGTACCGCAACAGCGAGCAATTCCTGACCGCTACTCGGGTGCCCTAGGCCTCCCCGCTACACTGCCCGACGGCCTGGCGACCGCCCGGCTCAACGTCATCGTCATCGCCTGCGCCGTCCCACGGTCGCTCCGTCCCGAGACGCACGTCTCCACGACGCAGCGCTGCGCCGCAGGCTTCGGCCAACCGTTGGGAGAGGAGTCGACACATCATGGACGCGCCCGTCGTCACCATGAAGCAGTTGCTGGAGGCCGGTGTCCACTTCGGTCACCAGACCCGTCGTTGGAACCCGAAGATGAAGCGGTTCATCTTCGGCGAGCGCAACGGCATCTACATCATCGACCTGCAGCAGACGCTGTCCCGCATCGAGACCGCGTATTCGTTCGTGCGGGATCTCGCCCGCGGACGACGGGACGATCCTGTTCATCGGCACGAAGAAGCAGGCACAGGATCCGATCCGGTCGTACTCCGAGAAGTGCGGCATGCCCTACATCAACGAGCGCTGGCTCGGCGGCATGCTCACCAACTTCGAGACGATCGCGAAGCGCGTGCAGAAGATGCAGGAGTACCAGCGCATCGCCGCGTCCGGCGACTTCGAGGCCATGCCGAAGAAGGAAGCACTGATCATCGGGCGTGAACTCGAGAAGCTCGAGCGCAACCTGCAGGGCATTCGTACATGAAGAAGCTGCCCGAGGCCGTGTTCATCCTCGACACCAAGAAGGAGCACATCGGCGTCACCGAGGCGAACAAGCTCGGCATCCCGATCGTGGCGGTGGTGGATACGAACTGTGATCCGGACCTGATCCAGTTCGTGATCCCGGGCAACGACGACGCCATCCGTGCCGGCACCTTGATGTGCCGCATCATCGCCGACGCCGTCGAGGAAGGCCGCTTCATCGCGCGCGGCGCGGCGGTGGAACCTCTGGGGGGCCGGCTCCCTCGCGGACCGCCGACGACGAGGCTCGTATCGCCGCACAGCAGGCGGAGGCCCGCCGACAAGCTGCGCTGCAAGCGCAGGAGCAGCGAGCGCGCATCGCGGCGCGAACGGCCGCCCAATCCGCGCCGGACGACACCGCTGCTGCTACACGGACGACCCACCACACGAGGAGAGCGCGTCGTCTCCGGACGCCACGTCCGAAACCGAATCCACCATCGAGCCCACGACCCGAACCGAGCCCACGACCGAACCCTCGACCGAGCCCTCGACCGAGTCCGTCCAGGAGTCCTGAGAATGCCCGAGTTCACCGCGAAGGACGTCAAGACCCTGCGCGACAGCACGGCCGCGGGGATGATGGACGCCAAGCGGGCCCTCGAGGCCAATGACGGTGACATGGAAGCCGCCTCGAAGTGGCTCCGCGAGCAGGGCATCGTCAAGTCCGCGGCCCGTTCGGAGCGGGACGACGCACAAGGCGCGGTGGCGGTGGCGATCACCGACGACGCCAGCGCGGTGGTCGAGCTCAAGTGCGAGACCGACTTCACCGCGAAGAGCGACGCCTTCACCGCGATGACGCAGACGCTCGCCGACGCAGTGCTCGCGGACGGCGAGGGCGCCATCGACGGTTACAAGGACGCCGTCGACGATCTGAAGATCACGACGAAGGAGAACATCGAGATCGGCAAGGTCGCCAAGGTCGGAGCGGCGAACGGCGACGTTCTCGATACGTACCTGCATCGTCAGGACGGGCGGCGGGAGTTCAACGCGGTGATCGTCGAGCTGCAAGGTGGGTCGGTGGAGACGGCGCACACGGTCGCGCTGCACATCGTCGTTCACGAAGCCGACGTACTTGACTCGCGACGAGGTCCCGACGGGCGCGATCGCGGCGGAGCGCGAGACGCTCGAAGCCCTCACCCGGGCCGAAGGCAAGCCCGAGCAGGCTGTCCCCAAGATCGTCGACGGCCGCGTCAACGCGTGGATCGCGGGATCAGGTGCTGCTCGAGCAGAAGATGATCCCGGACGAGAAGCAGCCGGTGGAGAAGGCCATCGGCGATGCCAAGGTCGTTCGCTTCGTCCAGGTGGTCGTCGGGGCTTGACTCCCGAGCCGCGCTGGAAGCGCGTCCTCCTCAAGCTTTCGGGAGAGGCGTTTGCCGGCGACGAGGGGTACGGCATCGACGGCAAGGTGGTCGAGCAGCTCGCCTCGGAGATCGTCGAGGTGCGAGGCGAGCTCGGCATCGACGTCGCCGTCGTGGTGGGCGGAGGCAACATCTGGCGGGGGATGACGGGCGCGACCGCGGGTATGGACCGCGCCCAGGCCGACTACATGGGCATGCTCGCCACGGTCATCAACAGCCTCGCTCTGCAGGACGTCCTCGAGCGGCTCGGGCAACCCACCCGCGTGCAGTCCGCGATCACGATGGCTGCGGTCGCTGAGCCCTACATCCGGCGGCGAGCGATCCGCCATCTCGAGAAGGGTCGCGTGGTGATCTTCGCGGCGGGCACCGGGAACCCGTTCTTCACGACGGATACCACCGCGGCGCTCCGCGCCATAGAGATCGAAGCCGGGGTGATCCTGCGGGGCACGCATTCGGGCGTCGACGGCGTCTACACGGACGACCCCCGGCTCAATCCCGACGCCACCAGACTCGATCGGGTCACCTACATCGAGATGATCAATCAGGGCCTACGGGCCATGGATCCCACGGCGGTCACGCTGTGCATGGAGCACGACCTGCCGATCGTCGTATTCGACCTCATGACCCGCGGCAACGTGCGGTCCATCCTGCTCGGTGAGGCGATCGGTACGCTGGTCCAGTGATCCGACGCCCGTCTCGATCATGAGCGAACGTTCCGACCTGGTCGACCTCGTCATCGAGGAGTCCGATGAGAAGATGCGCAAGGCCGTCGAACACACACGCGCCGAGTTCGCGAGCGTGCGCACCGGGCGCGCCTCCTCGGCTTTGATCGAGCGCCTGAACGTCGATGCCTACGACTCGACGTTGCCGCTGCAGCAACTCGCCAGCTTCAAGGTCCCCGAAGCCAGGATGCTCATGGTGATCCCCTTCGACAAGGGAACGATGCCGGCGATCGAGAAGGCGATCCGCAACTCCGACCTCGGGCTGAATCCGTCGAACGACGGCAGCGTCATCCGGCTCGTGTTTCCCCAACTGACCGAAGAGCGCCGCAAGGAGTTGGTCAAGCGAGTCCGCCACCAGTCCGAGGAGGGCAAGGTCGCTCTCCGCAATCTTCGCCGTGGCGCGCGCCACGAGTTCGACGCGCTGGTGAAGGATGGCGACGCGACCGAGGACGAGGTTTCCCGGGCGGAAAAAGAGCTCGACAAGCTCACCCATTCGCACGAAGCCCAGATCGACCAAGCGCTCGAACACAAGGAGCACGAGCTGCTCGAGGTCTAAAGGAGGTCCCGTCCATGGACGAGGAGCTGTTTCCCCATGACAAGCACCCGGACGAGACGACTGAAGGAGTGAGGATCATCGGCGCCGAAGAAGCGGAGAAGGCCATCGAACGCGAAGACGTCGCACGCCGGCTGCCGGAGGACGCCCCGCGTACGGCGACCGCCCCGAGGGGCCGCCCGACGACGGCCCCCGTCCCGCGATCCGCTTCCCGCTGTCGGGGTCGTCCGACCCCACCGACATCGAACGGCCGCCAGTCCTGCCGCCCGATCCGGTCCGCACGTCGGGCGAGCACAACCTGCCGCCCTGGACCGCTCCCGCCACCGGCGAGGTGCCGAAGGTGCTGGCAGCGTCCGATCAGGGGCGAAGACGATCTCGACGCGTGGTCCTCGTTCACGACGTCGCAGCCACGGTGGCGGGGGGAGGGACCGCAGTCCGATCGCGACGAGTTCAACGACTTCTCACGGCTGGCGGACGAAGAGACCCGTGTCGGGGCGCTCAATCCGAATCGTCCGGACCCGGAGGAGTACTTCGAGTTCGACGAGGTCGGTTCCGATCCGTCCGACGAGTCGCAACCGACGACCCGCGCCATCTCGAGCGATCCGCGGCAGGCCGGCACGCGCCGATCGGTCGGAAGGCCCGGGCTCGACCGGCCGGGCGACGGTCGGGACCTGCAGCAGGCAGTGCTCATCGGAGTCGTCCTCGGCGGCGCGTTCCTCTTGTTCGCCAAGGCGGGTCCGAAGTACCTGATGGTGCTCGTCGTGGCGATCATCGCCGCCGCGGCCGTCGAGCTGTTCACGGTGCTGCGCCGTGCCGGCTATCACCCGGCAACGTTGCTCGGCATCGCAGCGGCGGCGGCGTTGCCGCTCGCCGCGTACTGGAAGGGCGAGTCCGCGTACCCGTCGTGCTGTTCCTCACGGCGGTGTTCGGATTGCTCTGGTACCTGGTGGGAGCCGGCGGTGACGACTCGCCGGTGCTCGGCATCTCGTCCACCATGTTCGTGGTCGGCTATGTCGCGGTACTGGGCTCGTTCGCGGCGCTGATCCTCACCCTGCCGGACGGCATCGGCGTGCTCTACGGGGCGCTGCTGACGACAGTCGCGTACGACGTCGGCGCGTTCTTCGTCGGTCGAAGTCTCGGCACCCGGCCGATGTCGAGCGCGAGTCCGAACAAGACGCTCGAGGGGCTGGCCGGTGGATGGATCCTCGCCGTGCTCGTCGCCGTGGTCATCGTCGGGTTCATCGCGCCATGGAGCAACAGTGGCGTCAGCCTCTTCGACAAGGTGCTGCTCGGGCTGGTCGCCGCGCTGGCGGCCACGCTCGGTGACCTGAGCGAGTCGGTGATCAAGCGTGACCTCGGCGTGAAGGACATGGGCACGCTCCTGCCGGGCCACGGCGGCATCCTCGACCGCTTCGACGCCCTCCTGTTCGTGCTCCCCGCCACCTACTACCTCGCCCTGATCCTGGTTTTCTGACCCCTCTGCCAATGTTGGTGCGATTGTGGGGCCAGAGCCCCGCCATCGACCCAGAGTTCGGAGAGAGGGTGGACAAGTAGCCTGTGATGGTCATGCGATCGCTCGCCATCGTGGGCGCGACGGGGTCAATCGGAACGCAGGCGCTCGACGTCGTCCGCAACGAGCCCGATGCGTACCGCGTGGTCGCGCTCGGCGCGTCTTCGTCAGTGGAGTCGCTGGCGAAGCAGGCGGCGGAGTTCCGCCCTCGGGTCGTGGCGCTCGCCGACGAGTCGAAGGCGGCGGAACTCGCAGCGTTGCTTCCGGATGGCACCGACCTCGTCGCCGGCCCCGACGCACTGCCGGCCATCAGCACCGAGGCCGACGTCGTGGTCAACGGGGTCGTCGGCTTCGCCGGGCTGTCCGTGACGCTCGCCGCGCTCGAAGCCGGTCACCGTCTCGCGCTCGCCAACAAGGAGTCGTTGATCGCGGCCGGTCCGATCGTGCAGCGGGTCCGGAGCACTCCGGGGGCCGAGCTGATCCCCGTCGACAGCGAGCACTGCGCGATCCACCAATGCCTCCGCGCCAACAGCGGCGGAGATCCCGCCAAGCTGAGCCGGATCGTGTTGACCGCCAGCGGCGGCCCGTTCCGAGGTCGCACTCGCGACGAGCTCGCCGACGTCACCGTGGACGACGCCCTCGCCCATCCGACATGGAAGATGGGCCCGAAGATCACGGTCGACTCGTCGACGCTCATGAACAAGGGCCTCGAGGTCATCGAGGCGCACGAGTTGTTCGCGGTCGACTACGACCAGATCGAAGTGGTGGTGCACCCGCAGTCGGTCGTGCACTCCATGGTCGAGTTCACCGACGGCGCGACCATCGCCCAACTGTCCCTGCCGGACATGCGACTGCCGATCGGGTACGCCCTCGCCTACCCGGACCGGATCACGACCCCGTTCGGTCGTATCGACTGGACGGAGCTCGGGCGGCTGGACTTCGAACCGCCGGACCTCGAAGCCTTCCCCTGCCTGGGGCTCGCGTACGAGGCAGGGCGGCGAGGCGAGACGGCGCCGGCGTGGCTGAATGCCGCCAACGAGGTGGCTGTGGCAGCCTTCCTCGACGGACTCATCCCGTGGTGTTCCATCGCCGATGTTCTGTTCGAGGCTCTGGACCGCCATGATGGGACGAAGGCGGACAGCGCCGACGATGTCATCGATGTGGACCGCAGGGCCAGAGCCGAGGCCCGACGACTGATCGAGAAGAGGACGGCCGCGTGACCGACGTCACGGAGACGGAACCCCAGACGGACCTGACGGACCAGACCGACCAGACCGAAGCCCGCCCCGAGACGCCACCGGTGCTTTCGACGCCGGACCGACGGATCACGCTCGCCGTGGTCGTGGGCATCGTCGCCCTGTTGGGGTACGCCGGCGGCTGGCAGCTGCTCCTGGTGATCGGCGTCGCTCGTCGTCATGATCGTCCTCCACGAGCTCGGCCACTACATCGCCGCCAAGAAATCCGGCATGAAGGTCACGGAGTTCTTTCTCGGGTTCGGCCCGAGGCTGTGGTCGATCCAGCGAGGTGAGACCGAGTACGGAGTCAAGGCCATCCCCGCGGGCGCGTACGTCCGCATCATCGGCATGCACAACCTCGACGAAGTGCCGCCCGAGGACGAGCCACGTACCTACCGCCAGCAGAGTTACCCCAAGCGAATGGCGGTGGCGACGGCGGGCTCGGCGATGCACTTCCTGCAGGCGATCGTCGCGGTGTTCCTGGTGTTCGCCGTGTTCGGCGCGCCGGGCGGGCACCTGTTCACCCAGGCGAACGACTTTCGCATCCAGTCGACGGTCGACGGGTCGGCAGCGCAACAGGCCGGGATCCAGCCCGGCGACGGCATCGTCGCCATCGACGGCGAGAAGATCGACTCGTTCACGAAGCTCCACGACGTCGTCGTGCCGCGGCAGGGCAAGGAAGTCCAGATCGTCATCAGCCGCGACGGCCAGCAGATCACCAAGGACATCACCATCGGTGAGAGCCAGGGCCACGGGTTCCTCGGCGTCGAGCCGCAGGCACCACCCTCGCAACGACTGGGACCGGTGACCGCAGCAGGTCGAACGTTCACCGAGCTCGGATACATCTCGAAGCAGACCTTCGGCTTCTTCGGCTCGTTCTTCTCCCCGTCCGGCCTCTCGGATTTCGCGAACACCGTCGTGAACCGAGGCGAAACGGCGACCACCAGTGACAACCAGTCCGGGTCGAGCACCGCACCGAGCTCCGGCTGCGTCGCAGATCGACGAGAACCGACCGGTTTCGATCATCGGCGCGGCCCGCTTCGGCAGCGAGATCGTCGGCGAGGGTGCGTTCGCGTTCCTCGCATTCTTCGCCAGCATCAACATCGTCATCGGAATCTTCAACCTGATCCCGTTGCTGCCGCTCGACGGTGGGCACGTGGCGATCGCGACCTACGAGCGACTGCGCTCACGCAAGGGCAAGCCGTACCACGCGGATGTCATGAAGCTCATGCCGCTCGCGTACGCAGTCGTGATGGTGCTGGTGGTGATCGGCGCCACGACGATCTTCCTCGACATCGTCAACCCGATCCACTTGAACTGAGGCGGGTCTGATGCTCGTCGACGGACAGTTCGAGCGTCGGTCCACACGCAAGATCGTCCTTCGCCATCCCACGCATCCCGTCGAAGTCGGGGGCGACGCGCCGATCTCGGTGCAGTCGATGACGATCACCAAGACTGCAGACGTCGAAGGAACGCTTGCGCAGATCTACGCGCTGCATGCCGCCGGCGCGGACATCGTGCGGTGCACGTGCAACGAGATCGAAGCGGCCGAAGGACTGGCGCACATCGTGCCGCGCTCGCCGGTGCCGGTCGTCGCCGACATCCACCACCAGTACAAGATGGCGCTTGCCGCGCTCGACGCGGGCGTGCACTGCCTGCGATTGAACCCGGGGAACATCCGCCGTCCCGAGCACATCAAGCTCGTCGCGCAGGAATGCAAGGACCGGGGCGTGCCGATCCGCATCGGCGTCAACGGCGGCTCGCTCGATCCCGAGCTGTACAAGAAGCACGGCGGACGGGTCACGCCCGAGGCGATGGTCGAGTCCGCGCAGATCGAGCTCGCGTACTTCGACGAGATCGGCTTCGACGACGTGAAGATCTCGGTCAAGGCTTCGTCGGTGCCGCTGATGATCGAGGCCTACCGGCAACTGTCCGAGGTCACCGACCATCCGCTCCATCTCGGCGTGACCGAAGCCGGACCACCGCCCGTCGGCGTGGTGAAGGCGACCGCCGGCATCGCCACGCTGCTGGCCGAGGGCATCGGCGACACCATCCGCTACTCGCTCACCGCCGACCCCGTGGAGGAAGCGCGGGCCGGACGCCAGCTGCTCGAGGCCATGGGTCTGCGGCGAACGCAAGAACGTCGACCTCATCGCGTGCCCGTCGTGCGGGCGGGCCGAGATCGACGTCATCAAGGTCGCCGAGGAGGCGATGCACGCCTTCGGCGACCGCGAGATCCCACTGCAGGTGGCGGTCATGGGCTGCGTCGTCAACGGCCCGGGCGAGGCACGCGTACGCCGACCTCGGAATCGCGGCCGGCAACAAGCGAGGCCATCTGTTCGTCCGCGGCACGAACGTCGCGGTCGTACCCGAGACGGACATGGTCGACGCCCTCGTCGAATGGGCCGAGTTCATCCACGAGCACGGCGTCGAGCGAGCGCTGTCGAAGGCCGACCTCGCCGCGGCCAAGGCCGCGGCGGAGGAAGACCGCAACGCGCTGCTCGAAGAGCAGGGTGACGACGCCAACGCCAGCGAGCAACGCGTCGACCTGATGCACAAGCACATCGACGCAACCACTGCCTGAGCGACGCTTCCCGCCAAGTAACTTCGGGTGATGGCCAAGGTCCTGACGTCACCGAGCGAGGACTTTCCTCGTTGGTACCAGGACGTCGTCGCCAAGGCGGAGCTGGCCGAGAACGGTCCGGTGCGGGGCACGATGGTCATCCGGCCCTACGGGTACGCGATCTGGGAGCGGATGCAAGCGCGAGCTCGACGACCGCATCAAGGCGACGGGTGCACGCAACGCGTACTTCCCGTTGTTCATCCCGATGGGCTACTTGCAGCGAGAAGCCGAGCACGTCGAAGGCTTCAGCCCCGAGCTCGCCGTCGTCACGCACGCGGGCGGCAAGGAGCTCGACGAGCCGCTGGTCGTCCGGCCCACCAGCGAGACCGTCATCGGCGAGTACCTCGGCAAGTGGGTGCAGAGCTACCGCGACCTTCCGTTGCTCCTCAACCAATGGGCGAACGTCGTGCGATGGGAGTTGCGTCCCCGGGTCTTCCTGCGCACGACCGAGTTCCTGTGGCAAGAGGGACACACCGCGCACGCGTCGCAGGACGACGCCCGCCAGTACGCGACCCGCATCCTGCACGACGCCTACGAGGACTTCATGGTCCAAGTGCTCGCCATCCCTGTGTACGTAGGTCGCAAGACCGCGGGCGAGCGTTTCCCCGGCGCGATCAATTCGATGACGTGCGAGGGGATGATGCGCGACGGCAAGGCGCTGCAGATGGGAACGAGTCACGAGCTCGGCCAGAACTTCGCGCGGATCTTCGACATCCAGTACCTCGACGACGCCGGCGCGCAACAGCTGTGCTGGACGACGTCGTGGGGCGCGTCGACCCGGTTGATGGGCGCGCTGATCATGGGACACGGCGACGAGAACGGACTCGTCGTCCCACCGCGTCTGGCGCCGGTGCAGTGCGTCGTGGTGTTGGTGAAGGACGATGAGGGATCCGGCGAAGCGGCGCGGAAGCTCACGGACGAGTTGCGCGCGCACGGTGTACGAGTCGAGCTCGACGCGCGGGTCGACGTGTCGTTCGGCCGGCGCGCCACCGACTGGGAGCTGAAGGGCGTGCCGCTGCGGCTCGAGGTCGGCCCGCGCGATCTCGCGGAAGGCGACGTCACCATCGTCCGTCGTGACACCGGCATGAAGGCTCAGGTCAACCTCGGGGCTGCCGCGATCCAGGTCCTCGACGCCATCGACCTGCTCCAGGCCGAACTGCTGGCCGCAGCCACCGCTCGGCGCAACCAATCCACCGCCGACTGCACGACACTCGACGAGATCGTCGAGGCTTCGGCCAGCGGCTTCGCACGCGCGCCATGGGACGTGATCGGCGAGGAGGGCGAGGAGCGGCTCGCCGAGTCCGGAGTCACCGTGCGCTGCTTGCAACGAGCCGACGGATCGGTCCCGCTGGCCGACGACGAACCGGATCTCGTCGCCTACTGCGCTCGTTCGTATTGATCCCTCGGCCGACGTCGGGCCGGACGTTCACGGGCACGGCGCGCGTCCGTCTGGGCGACGTCACGCCGAAGGGCCGGGTGCGGCTGGACGCCGTGGCCCGCTACCTCCAGGACGTCGCCAACGACGACGCGGTCGATGCCATCGGGGAGAGCGCGGCCACGTGGGTGGTGCGGCGCACGGAGCTGCGCGTCGAGCGCTTTCCCGTCTTTCGTGAGGAACTCGGCCTCACGACGTGGGCGTCGGGCACCGGGGGACGGTGGGCCGAGCGACGGACGTCGGTCGAGGGCGACCGGGGCGGCTCGATCGAGGCGGCGGCGCTCTGGGTCTACGTGGACGCCGTCACCGGCCGCCCGAAGCGGCTCGCGCAGAGCTTCTTCGACGCCTACGGCGAAGCGGCCGGCGGACGGACCGTGCACCCTCGGCTGGCGCACGGCGGACCTCCCGACGGCCGAGGGCGTGAGCCGTGGCCACTGCGGTTCACCGACTTCGACGTCCTCGGCCACGTCAACAACGCCGTGTACTGGGCGGTCGTCGAAGAGTGCTTCGACCTGCGCGCCCCGACGACCGTGACCGTCGAGTACCGCGGCGGGGTGGATCGCGGGCAACAGGCCGAGATCGTCGTCGACGGTCACGAACTGTGGTTGTTGGCGGACGGCGACGTCGCTGCATCCGGACGAGTCGACGGACCCCAGCGATATACTCTCTAACCCCGTGAGGCGTGGGCTCCGGCCCACGCCTTTCGTTTGACGTTGGAGGTAGCGACCCGGAGGAGGTGACCGTCAGGTGAGCATTGTCGAGCGCGTGCGCGAAATCGTCGAGCCGCTGCTCGCGAGGCACTCCCTGGAGGTCTACGACGTCGAGCTCGCGGGCTCGCAGCTCCGGGTCACGATCGACCGACTCGCGCCGTCCACCGAGGGCCTCGATCTCGACGCCATCGCGCAGGCCACCCGGCTCGTCTCGCTCGCGCTCGACGAGCACGATCCGATCGAAGGTCGCTACACGCTCGAGGTGTCGAGCCCGGGTCTCGAGCGGACGTTGCGTACACCCGCGCATTTCACCCGCGCTGTCGGGTCGGTCGTGAACGTCAAGACCCGACCAGGCGTCGAAGGCGAGCGGCGGGTTCGCGGCGTTCTCGCCGAAGCCGACGACGAAGGGGTGACGGTGGACGACCGCCGCTTCCGCTACGACGAGATCGAGAAGGCCCGCACCGTGTTCGAGTGGGGACCCCCTGCGAAGGCCGCCCGCAGGAAGCCCTCTCGAGAGAAGAGAGCGTCATGAGCAATCTCGACATGATGGAAGCGCTGCAGATGCTCGCCGCCGAGCGAGGCATCACCATCGACACCCTCCTCAGCGCGCTCGCCGACGCGCTCGAGTCCGCCTACAAGCGGCGCGAAGACGCCTACGAGTACGCCTGGGTCACCATCGACCCCGACTCCTTCGAGTTCCGGGTGTTCGCGCAGGAGATCGACGAGGACGGCGAGCCGTTCGGCGACGAGATCGACGTCACGCCGTCTGACTTCGGCCGCATCGCGGCACAGACGGCCAAGCAGGTGATGACGCAGCGCCTGCGCGAGATCGACCGCGAGCAGAAGTACGAGGAGTACGCGGGCCGCGAGGGCGACATCGTCACCGGCATCATCCAGCAGAACGACAGCAGGTACACGCTGCTCGACCTCGGACGAGTCGAGGCGCTGCTGCCGCAGGCGGAACAGGTGCCGTACGAGCGGCCCGAGCCCGGCGCGCGCGTCAAGGCGTACATCGTCGAGGTTCGCAAGACCTCCAAGGGGCCACAGATCGTGGTCTCACGGACGCATCCAGGTCTCATCAAGCGCCTCTTCGAGCTCGAGGTCCCCGAGATCGCCGACGGCATCGTCGAGATCAAGGCGTGCGCGCGCGAGCCGGGACACCGCACGAAGATCGCGGTGTGGTCGAACGACAACAACGTCGACCCTGTCGGCGCTTGCGTCGGCGCGCGCGGCGCACGCGTCCGCATGGTCGTGAACGAGCTGCGCGGTGAGAAGATCGACATCGTCCCGTACTCCGAGGATCCGCCCGACTTCGTGATGAAGGCGCTCTCGCCGGCGAAGGTGAAAGACGTCCGCATCGATGAAGACACGGGGACCGCCGAGGTCATCGTCCCCGATTACCAGCTGTCGCTGGCCATCGGGAAGGAAGGGCAGAACGCCCGCCTCGCGGCGCGCCTCACCGGTTGGCGGGTCGACATCAAGAGCGAGACCCAACTCGCCGACGAGGAGGCCTACGGCGGCGAGGAGTGGGCGCAAGGCGAATGGGTCCTCGACCAGGAGTCGGGCGAGCAGGTCTGGCAGCCGGCCGAGGGCGGCCCGGCGCTCTCCGTCACCGAATGGTCGCAGCAGATCGACGCGCCGGCCGATGAGATCGAGGCCGCCGAGGTGGCCGGGAACGACGACGCCACCCCAGGCGGTGCGGTCGACCCCACCGAGGTCGAGCTCGCACCGTCCGCCGAAGAGTCGGCCATGCACGTCGAGGAAGAGTCCTAGTCCGATCGCCGCCGCCGAATGTTGGTGCGATTGCGGGGCCATAGCCCCACAATCGACCCGGAGTTCGTGAGCGGGTGCCGGTGACAGTGCCGGTTCGGTCGTGCATCGGATGCCGCCGCAAGGCGGGGCAGGACGAGTTGACCCGCATCGCGCGGCGGAAGGATGGATCGCTGGCGGTCGGCCGTACACTGCCCGGTCGGGGTGCCTGGCTCTGCGCCGGGTCGCTCCGGTGCTTCGAGCTCGCCGTCCGGCGTCGTGCTTTTGCGAAGGCGTTGCGGGCGACGGTCGACGAGCACGAAGTCGAGCGCGTCCGAACGGATTTCCTGGGTCGCGGTCCGGCTGCGCGAGACTAGAAATCGCTGTCCGTTCGGACTGCGCAGGAATTTTCGACAAAGCGAGGGAACGTCTTTGCCCAAGAACCCCAGAGTCCACGAGCTGGCGAAAGAGCTCGGTCTCACGAACAAGGAGCTGCTCGACTTGTGCGAGCAGTTGGGCATCGGGGTGAAGAGCCATTCCTCGAGCATCCAGGAGGCACAGGCCGACAGGGTGCGTCGCAAGGCCGACCAACTCGGCATCCGCCGCGACGAGCAGCCGGAGGAGCCGAAGAAGACGCCGGCCAAGAAGGCGGCGGCGAAGAAGGTGGCGGCCAAGCCAGCGGTGCCGGATCAGCCGGCCGAACCGCGCGGCGCCGTCCGAGCCCGCCCCGCGGGTCGAGCCCGCCGAGCCGGCCGCAGAGGTGCCGGCTCCGGTCGAGGAACCGGCCGCTGCCCCGGCTCCCGTCCCGCCACCCGCACCGCCTGTGCCCGAGCCGGAGATCGCGCCCGTCGTCGAGCTGCCCGGTCCGAGAGCCTGAGCAGGCACCGCCGCCGGCGGTGACGGCGCCGGCTGCGGCGACGGACGGCGAAATCGCTCCGCCCCGGCCTTCGGCCCCCGCCGCACGTCGAGAGATCCGCTCCAGTGGGACGCAACAGCGCCCGCCCGCCGCGCCCCCGCTCGCAGCGCCGCGCCCACCGGCGCGTGACTGCGCCCACCGGCACGGGTGAGATCCGCCCGCCCCGCCCCGCGTCTCCTCCGCAAGCGCCCGGCGCCGACGCCCCTGCCGCGCGCTCGGCCCCGGCTCCGGTGTCGCCGAGCGGACGTCCGATCCCGCCGCCTCCCGGCGGTGCACCGTTGTCGTCGACGGGCAAGCCCATCCCGCCGCCCCCCGGCCAGGGTGGGCGCGGGCCGGTCCCGCCGCGCAGTACCGGTGGTGGCCCGCGGTCGGCCGGACCCTCCATGCGCCCCACCGGTGGCCAGCGCCCGCCGAGCGGCGGCGCTCCCGGGGGTGGCTTCGCCGGTCGCGGCGGCGGCGGCGGCGGATTCAGCGGCCGCCCCGGCGGCGGCCCGGGTGGTCCTCCTGGCGGCGGTCCCGGTGGTGGTCCAGGCGGCCCCGGTGGTCGCGGCGGTCCGCAGAATCGGCGCACGCCCCGTCCCCGCAAGGGAGGACGTCGCCGTCGCAACCGTGAAGAGCTGCAGCCGTTCGAGACGCCGACCTACACGCACTCCTCGGCGCCGGTTCCCGAAGGCGTCGTCGTCGTCGAGCGCTCGACGACTCCGCAGGAGCTCGGTCCCAAGCTGAACCGCACCGCGGCCGACGTCGTGCGCTTCCTCATGCAACAGGGCGAGATGGTGACGGCCACGCAGTCCCTCACGGACGACATGATCGAGCTGTTCGCGGCCGAGGTCGGCGCCGAGATCCGTCTTGTCAATCCCGGTGAGGAGCAGGAGGTCGAGCTCCAGAGGCTTCTCGACATCGGCAGTGACGAAGAGGAAGACGACAGCACGCTCGTCGAGCGCCCGCCCGTGATCACGGTGATGGGCCACGTCGACCACGGCAAGACGAAGCTGCTCGACTACATCCGCAATGCCAACGTGGTTGCCGGCGAGGCCGGTGGCATCACGCAGCACATCGGCGCCTACCAAGTCGACAAGGGCGGGCGCACGATCACCTTCATCGACACGCCCGGCCACGAGGCGTTCACCGCGATGCGCGCTCGCGGCGCGCAGGCGACCGACATCGTCGTCCTCGTCGTCGCGGCCGACGACGGCGTCATGCCGCAGACGGTCGAGGCGTTGAACCACGCCAAGGCCGCCGACGTGCCGATCGTCGTCGCGATCAACAAGGTCGACCGCGAGCAGGCGAACCCCGACCGCGTGATGCAACAGCTGTCCGAACTGGGCCTGATCCCGACGCAGTGGAACGGCGACACCGAGATGGTGCAGGTGTCAGCGCTCACCGGGCTCGGCGTCGACGACCTACTCGACACGTTGCTGCTCACCGCGGACGTCGAGGACCTCAGGGCGAACCTCGACGGCAGGGCGCAAGGCGTCGTCCTCGAGGCGCACCTCGACGTCGGTCGTGGGCCGGTCGCCACGGTGCTCGTCCAGCGCGGCACGCTCAAGGTCGGCGACGCGCTCGTGGCCGGACCGGCCTGGGGACGGGTCCGGGCGATGATCGACGACAAGGGCGAGCAGATCCGTGAGGCGGGTCCGTCGACGCCGGTCGAGGTGCTCGGTCTGTCCGACGTCGCCGACGCCGGTGACGACTTCGTGGTGGCGCCCGAAGAGCGCGTCGCTCGCAACGTGGCCGAGACCCGTGAGCACTGGCAGCGGGTCGCGAACCTCGGACGCGACGCGCACGCGATGTCCACCGGCGCACGTCTCGAGGACATCTTCGAGCAGATCCAGTCGGGCGAGGCCGCGACGCTCAACCTCGTCGTGAAGGCTGACGTGACCGGCTCGCTCGAAGCGCTGACGGGTGCGCTCCAGAAGCTCGAACGCGACGACGTCAAGCTCTCCTTCGTCCATCGTGCCGTCGGTGGCATCACGCAGTACGACATCCAGTTGGCGGCCGCGTCCAACGCGACGATCATCGGGTTCAACGTGCGACCCGACCGCAAGGCGCGCGAGCTGGCCGAGCGCGAAGGCGTCGAGATCCGTACCTACGAGATCATCTACCAGGTGATCGAGGACATCGAGAACGCGATGGTCGGTCTTCTCGCACCTGAGTTCGAAGAGGTGGTCACCGGGGAAACCGAGGTCCGCGAGGTGTTCTCGGTACCGCGTGTCGGCCGGGTCGCCGGTTGTTACGTGCAGTCCGGCACGATCACCCGTGGCTCGAAGGTGCGGTTCCTACGCGAGGGCACGATCATCTGGAAGGGCACGATCACGTCGCTCAAGCGGTTCAAGGACGACGTGCGGGAGGTGCAGGCCGGTTTCGAGTGCGGCATCGGCTTGTCCGACTTCCAGGACCTCAAGGCCGGTGACATCATCGAGACCTACGAAGAGCGCGAGATCCCTCGCACCTGACCCGCAGGTCGCTGGTCGACCGGGCAAGTCGGATCGACCAGCCGGGCACAATGGTGGGATGGTCGTGGGTGCGCTGGCGTTCGAGTTGCACCTGCCGGATGTCCACTCGCTGAAGGAGAAGCGGGCAATCGTCCGCCCGATCGTCGACGGTGCCCGCCACCGGTTCGCGGTCAGCGCCGCCGAGGTGGACCACCAGGATCTGTGGCAGCGGGCGACGGTGGCGATGGCGATCGTGTCGGGCACGGAGTCGAAGGCCCGGGATGTGCTCGACTCGGTCGAACGCTTCGTGTGGTCGTTCCCCCAGATCGAAGTCGTCGATGCACAGTTGCGATGGATGGAGGTCGAGTGATGAAGCGTGGACGCACGCAGGGAGTGCATCCGTATCCGCGCACTGCACGGCTCAATGAGCTCCTGCATCAGATCGTCGCGGATGCCATCGAACGCCTCGACGATCCGGGGCTCGAGTTGGTCACGGTCATGAGCGTCGAGGTCGAGCCCGATCTTCGCCACGCGATCGTGTACGTCGACACGCCTTTGGGCGAGGCGCGTGACGAAGAGATGATCACCGCGCTCGAGGCCCACCGGGTCGCGTTGCAGGCGGCGATCGCACGACAAGCTCGCGTGAAGCGGACACCGATGCTCGACGTTCCGTCCGGACCCAGTCGAACGGTCGGCATCACGCGTCGAGGACGTGTTGCGCCATCTGCACGACGATGAGGTGTGACGGCCTCGTCGTCGTCGACAAGGGCGGCGGCTGGACATCACACGATGTCGTCGCCAAGCTGCGAGGCGTCCTCGGCACGAAGAAGGTCGGTCATTCCGGGACGCTCGACCCGGACGCCACTGGGTTGCTGCTCGTCGGCGTCGGCGCGGTCACGCGTCTGTTGCGGTTTCTCACCGTCCTTCCGAAGCGGTACACGGGCGAGGTCGTGCTGGGGACGGAGACGTCCACACTCGATGCGGCGGGCGCCGTCACGGCGACGCATGACATGGGCGATGTCAGCCTCGAGGACGTGCGAGCCGCGGCGTCGACGCTGACCGGCGACATCGTGCAGGTGCCGCCCATGGTGTCGGCGGTGCAGATCGGCGGACGGCGCCTGCACGAACTCGCCCGTGCCGGGGTGGAGGTCGAACGTGAGCCGCGACCGGTGACGATCCACCAGTTCGGCGTCGAGCCGACGGAGGATCCGCTCGTGTTCGCGGTCGACGTGTCGTGTTCGTCCGGCACATACGTGCGCTCGCTCGCCGCCGACCTCGGACATGCGCTCGGTGGCGGCGCGCATCTCCGCAACCTGCGTCGTACGCAGATCGGTTCGTTCACGCTCGACGAAGCGTTCCCGATCGACAAGGTCGACGTCGACGCGCTCATGGACCCGGCTTCGGCCATGCGTGATTACGAACAGGTAGTCGTGGGTCCGGACGTGGCTTCCGCGATCGCACACGGCAAAGTGCTTCCGTCCGACGCGTTGACGGTGCACGGCGACGGGCCGTGGGCCGTGGTCGACGACGCCGGCGCCCTGCTCGCGATGTACCAGCCGCACACGTCCGGGACGGTCAAGCCTGCCGTCGTGATCCCGGCTGCTCGTTAGCCTGTCCTGGTGCGGACGCTTCGCGATCTCGACGCATGCCCACGTCCGCCTCAGGGCACCGCGGTGACCATCGGCGCGTACGACGGTGTGCATCGTGGCCACCGCGCCGTCATCGCCACCGTGAAGCGACTGGCGGCCGAGCGCGGGCTGGCGACGGCGGTCGTGACGTTCGACCGTCATCCGGCGAGCGTGGTCCGTCCGGAGTCGGCGCCGCTGCTGCTCACCGATCTCGACCAGAAGCTCGAGCTGCTCGAAGAGACAGGCGTCGACTTCACGGTGGTCATCCACTTCGACGAAGCCCGCTCGCAGGAGTCGGCCGAAGACTTCGTGAACGAAGTTCTCGTGCAGTGCCTCAACGCCAAGCTCGTCGTCGTCGGACGCGACTTCCACTTCGGCCATCGCCGTCGGGGCAACGTTGCTCTCCTCGAGCAGATGGGTGGCGCCGCCGGCTTCGAGGTGATCGGCCTCGATCTGGTCGACGCCGAAGGTCGTCCCGCGACCGAGGACGAGCAGGTGTCGTCGACGGCCATTCGCGCCGCGCTCGCCGCGGGTGATGTCGCGAGAGCGAGCGAGTTGCTCGGACGGCCGTATCAAGTGCGAGGCATCGTCGAGCATGGCGACCATCGGGGGCGGGCGCTCGGCTTTCCGACCGCCAACATCGCCGTCGCCGAGGACACGTTGCTTCCGACCGACGGGATCTACGCCGCGTGGTACGAACGTCCCTCGGGCGAGGTCGTGCCCGGTGCCGCATCGCTCGGTCGCCGGCCCACGTTCTACGAAGCGCAGCCCTTCCGGCTGCTCGAGGTCCACCTCCTCGATTGGGACGGCGACCTCTACGGCGAGCAGGCCAAGGTCAGCTTCGTGGCCCGTCTGCGCGAGGAGATGAAGTTCGACTCGCGCGACGCCCTCGTCGACCAGATGCACCGCGACTGCGAGGACGCGCTCCGTCTGCTGGCCGGTTGAGGCCGCGATCGCGCCAATTCCCGCACAACAGTCGCCGCGATCGGGGCGGAATCCGCCGCGAAGTGTGACATGTACGTCAGAATTCGGTGATGGCGGGAGAAGTGACCGCCCCGATCATCGGGCCGAACACGACACCGGTTGCACCCGAACAGGGCCGGGTGGTGACGCCGCGCCTGGCGCGGCACCTGCTGACGTTGGACGACGGTCATCAGGTGGGCGTCGCCGTCTGTGGGCGTGGTGTCCCGCTCGTGGTGGTGCACGGGTTCTCGGCAGAGGGGATCCTGTACGCGCAGACGCTGTCCCGCCTCGTCGACCTCGGCTTCAAGGTCATCGCCATCGACACCGCCGGCCACGGCGGGACGCTGGGCTTGCCCACCGGTGCAGGCACGTTCTCGAACTACACCCTCCTCCTGGCGCGTGTGCTCGACCACCTCGGGATCGAGAAAGCCGTGCTCTCGGGTCATTCGATGGGCGGCCGGCTGGTCACCGAGCTTGCCGCGACCCAACCCCGAGCGCGCCGTCGCCGTGATCCTCCTCGACGCGATCGTCGGGGACACGTGGGACAACATGGTCAACCTCTTCCGGCTGTGCCCACCGCTGCTCGCCGGTGCCGGAGTCGCGCTGTGGGTCGACATGATGTCGACGGTTCCCCTGTTCCGCGACCCCGCGCAGGCGCGCAAGCTCGGACGACTGGTGACGCCGACGCTGTTCGCGCACGCGCGGCGGCCGTGGCGTTTGATCGGCCCCGCGGTGTCGATCCTGCGTTCGCGCGGTAGCCGCTGGATGCTCGAGCGCATCGCCGACGAGCGCATCCCGCTGTTCGCTGTCCACGGCGACCGCGACCTCGTCGTCCCGATGCCGACGGCGCGGTCGTCGGCCCGCCGTGCCCATGGCGAGCTCGTCGTCGTGCACGGCGGAAGTCACGCCTGGCTCCTGAAGGACCCGGAGTCGTTGCCGGCGATCATCCACCGGCTCATGCAAGGCCGGCTCGGGACGGCGGTGCTCAAGTCGATTCTCGACGCGGGCATCGACCCGAACGACGCGACGGTGGACGAGATCGAGTCGGCGTTCTACCGCCGGGATGCCCTGGTGCTGCGACTCACGCCGGTCGGCGCGGTCCGCGACGGCGAGGACCTGCACCGCCGCCCGCGCTACCGCTTCACCATCACGATGGACTGACCCAACCTTCACGAATGTTGGTGCGCCGCTGACGCCATAGCGGCCACGGCGACCCGGAGTTCGGACGGGGAGGGTCAGCCGTTGATCACGGCCTGACGCTGTTCGGCTTGGAGCGGGAACTGCGTCGCTCGCTCCACATCGGGCAGGGCACCTCCGCTGCCGTCGGTCGCGCTCCAACGGACGCGCCAGACGATGGTGACTCGGACGTCGTGCTCGCCGTCGTGTTGGAACACGTGTGAGCAGTCGGAGTGCTGCACGCTGTCGGGCCGGCCCGGGTCGTAGGGGATACCGGGACCATCACACGTGATCGTCGTTCCGTCGCCGGTGTCCCATCGACGTTGCTGTCGGTGTTGCAGTGACCGTCGCCGACAGGCCCGGGTACCGCGGCGGACGCGGCTGCGCGGTTGCCACTGTCCCGGTTCGATCCAGAACCAGGTGCGGACACCGACGAGTTGACTCACGTTCGTGGGCGGCGCGGTGTGCGGTTGCGGATACAAGAGCGGAAGCTCGCGGTATGCCTGCCGTGCGAGGGTGGCGGCGTCGACGACGTTGGTGCCCGGTTGGTAGGTGATGAGTTGCTGGTACACGACGGCGCCGTCGATGTTCCGGCACACGATGAAGTAGGGACGTCCTTCGACCGGATCGGTCGCGGCCCCGCCGACGCCGAGGGTCACGCCGCCGCCCGCAACCCCGGTGATCTCGAACAAGCCGCACG
The DNA here is from genome assembly GCA_963821725.1 of uncultured Acidimicrobiia bacterium. Classification (GTDB taxonomy): domain Bacteria; phylum Actinomycetota; class Acidimicrobiia; order Acidimicrobiales; family JACDCH01; genus DATAES01. The sequence continues at coordinate 28,814 of CAWGFA010000001.1, read as the reverse complement.
TGACGGACCCGCCGCCCGCCGGATGGCCCGCCCGGTGCTGTGGCGCCGGGCGTGCCGACGAAGACAACGGGATCGCCGTCGGGCCCTGAGTTGCGCCAGCCGGCTCGTCATCCTGCGACGGCTGCAGTGCCGCAGCGCATCAGACGAGCAGCGCGAGCACGACTGCGACTGATCAACGCGCATCCGACGCTCGCATCGCCGGTTGTTCGATCGCGGACGTCGCTCGACCTTCCAGAGCCGTCTGAATCGCGACGAGCGTCGCCGTCACTCGACGCTTCGTGACGACGTCGTCGTTGACGACGACGCCGTCTGCTGTCGCACTGCATCGGTCGTCGATGAAGCAGTCGCTGACGAGCGCGGTGTCTCCGTCGACGCGACGCTCGATCGACCTGATGCGAGTATCGGGCGTCGGCCGGATGACGAGTGCGTCCGTCCCTGTCGGCAGCTCGCGTGCTGCAGAGTCGTCGCGAAGCGATGAGAGCACGGGTCGGTTGCTCGCGTCGGGAAGCTCTGGGTCGTCTGGGTTCGGGCGCTGCAGAGCAGTCGGTCCACCATTTGCCAGTAGGCGAGGTAGGCCTGCTTGACCTGTTCCTCTGGCGAGAGCGGTCGTGGTCGTGGCTTCGGATGTCGTCGGGGGCGCCGTGGTGGTCGTGGTGGGCGCCGCCGTGCTGCCGCCTCCGCCCGAACACGCCGCGAAGGACCGCGACGAGCAGGAGCCCCCGCCCGTACTGCCTTCGACATTGCGGGCGATGCTAGTCACGGAGCGTGACGAAGTCTCGCCCCTTCTCGACGAACCTCACGCAATCCAGATCGTGTGCACGGGCGAAGGGTCACCGTGACCGGTCGTGCGCGTGAGCATGCAGCGCTCGATGTCGAACCGGAAGAGCAACTGGTCCGCGAGCGTCTCGAGCCCGAGGCCGATGTCGGCCCGTTCGTCCACGAACTGTTGCGCGAGCCGGTTGCGGGTCCCGGCGTCACCGACGGCAGAGGCACCGGCCACCGAACGAGAACGCGTCCTCGTTGTCCGTCGCACGGGAACGAGTGCAGCGTGTAGCGACCGTCCCTCACGAGGTCGTGCCGCTTCGGACCGGGCACCACGAACGCGTACATGCCGTCGTCCGTCACGAGCGGGCACACCGGGTTCACGCGAGGCCGACCGTCTCGGGCGACCGTCCCGAGGAAGGCGAGCCCGACGCCGAACTGGTACAGCAGTGCCCGGCCGTCCTCCGCGAGTTCCGGGCGCAGCGCACGCAGCTCCGTCCAACGTCACCACGGGCAAGTGTCTAGCAGCGAGTGCCGTTCACACGGGCTGGCTGCTACCCTTGAGCGACGCCTCGGCGCGGCGCGCCCGAGACGTTCATGCTGCAGCTGCCGCCTGGCGGCGCTGCGGCTGGGTCCGACGCCCGAAGAAAGTTCAGGAACCTCACGCATGTCCGAGAAGATCGATCAGGCGAAGCCGGGGATCATCGCCGAGCACCGCCTGCACGGCACCGATACCGGATCTCCCGAGGTGCAGATCGCGCTCCTCACCGAGCGGATCAATCATCTCACCGAACACCTGAAGGTCCACAAGAAGGACCACCACAGCCGGCGCGGGCTGCTCATGCTGGTCGGTCGCCGCCGTCGATTGCTCGACTACGTGCGATCCAACGACGTGCAGCGCTATCGCCAGATCATCGGCAAACTCGGCCTGCGTCGCTGACCCGCGCCAACCAAACCAACACATACGACAACCCGAAAACCTGCGCCTGCTGCGGGGGAGGGTCAGCTGCCAGTTGCCTGCGGCTCGGGAAGCGTCCCGGGAAGCAGACAACTGGGAACTGGCCCCGCCGCAGCAGTCCCGAGAGGAGCGCACCGTGGCCGAGGCCATTTCCATTTCCGGTGCCATCACTGGCACCAGCAAGTCCCTCGCGTTCGAGACCGGCAAGCTCGCACCGCAATCGCAAGGAGCCGTGGTCGCGACCATCGGCGACACCACCGTGCTCGCGACCGCGAACGCATCGAAAGGTATCCGTGAGGGCATCGACTTCTTCCCGCTCACGGTCGACGTCGAAGAGCGAATGTACGCCGCGGGCAAGATTCCCGGCTCGTTCTTCCGGCGAGAAGGCCGCCCGAGCGATACCGCCATCCTGAATGCCCGCTTGATCGACCGGCCGTTGCGCCCGTCGTTCCCCGACGGCTACCGCAACGAGACCCAGGTCGTGATCACGGTGATCGGCGCCGACCAGGAGAACCCGCAGGACGTGCTCGGCATCAACGCCGCGAGCGCTGCGCTGATGCTGTCCGGAATCCCGTTCGACGGTCCGATCGGCGCGGTACGCGTCGCGTTCACGCGTGAAGGTGTGTGGATCCCGCATCCGACCTATGACGAAGGCGACGACTCGACGTTCGAGCTCGTCGTCGCCGGGCGTCAGATCGACGTCGGACATCGCCATCATGATGGTGGAGGCGGGCGGCACCGAGCGGGCGTGCGAGTACTACGACGAGGGCGCGCCGAAGGTCACCGAGGAGGTGATCGCCGCCGGTCTCGAGGCGTCGAAGCAGTGGATCCGCGAGTCGATCGAGATGCAACGCGAGCTCGTGGACAAGGCCGGCGCCCGTTCACCGCTCGAGTACACGCCGGTCCTCGACTACACGCCCGAGATCGCGGAGAAGGTCGCCGAGGTCGGCACCGACCGCCTCGCGCAGGCACAGACGATCGCCGACAAGGCCGAGCGCTCCGTCGCCACCGACGAAGCCACGCAAGCGATCGTCGAAGCGCTGACCGTCGAAGGCGCGCCCTTCGAAAACCGCGTCGGTGAAGTGAAGGCCGCGATTCGTTCGCTCACGAAGAAGGTCGTGCGCAAGCGCATCGTCGAGCACGGCCTGCGCATCGACGGCCGCACGCCGACCGACATCCGTCCGCTGTCGGCAGAGGTGCAGGTGTTGCCGACCGCGCACGGCAGCGGCCTGTTCCAGCGAGGCGAAACGCAGGTGCTCGACGTGTGCACGTTGGGTATGCCGAAGATGGATCAGCTGCTCGACACGCTGGCGCCTGAAAACCACAAGCGCTACATGCACCACTACAACATGCCGCCGCACGCGAACGGTGAGGTCGGCCGGGTGGGCAGCCCGAAGCGCCGCGAGATCGGCCACGGCCTGCTCGCCGAGCGGGCCCTGCTTCCTGTCGTGCCGAGCAAGGAATCGTTCCCGTACACGCTGCGGCTCGTCTCCGAGGTGCTGTCCTCCAACGGCTCGACCTCGATGGGGTCGGTGTGCGCGTCGTCGCTGTCGCTCATGGACGCCGGTGTGCCCGTGCGGGCCCATGTCGGCGGCATCGCGATGGGTCTGGTCTACGAGGAGGGCAAATACACCACCCTCACCGACATCCTCGGTGCCGAGGACGCGTTCGGCGACATGGACTTCAAGGTCGCCGGTACCAGCGAGTTCGTCACCGCGTTGCAACTCGACACGAAGATCGACGGCCTGCCCGCCGATGTGCTCGCGCAGGCATTGCAGCAGGCTCGTGAAGCCCGACTGCAGATCCTCGAAGTGATGACGAAAGCCATCGCCGAGCCGAGGTCCGAGGTGGGCGAGACCGCACCGAAGATCATCAGCTTCGAGATCCCGATGGACAAGATCGGTGAAGTGATCGGGCCCAAGGGCAAGGTCATCAACGCCATCCAGCTCGAGACCGGCGCCGACATCTCCGTCGACGACGACGGCTCCGTCGGCACCGTGACGATCGGGTCGGTCGACGGGGGAGCGGTCGAGGAAGCGAAGCGCCAGATCCAGCTGATCCTCAACCCGCCGACAGCGGGCGTGGGCGAGGTCTACAGCGGCCGTGTGGTCAACATCACCAAGTTCGGCGCCTTCATCAACATCCTCCCGGGCCGTGACGGGCTGCTCCACATCTCGAAGATGGGTGGCGGCAAGCGCATCGACCGGGTAGAGGACGTGCTCGAGCTCGGTGACGAGGTCGAGGTTCGTGTGGACGACGTCGATCCGAACGGCAAGGTGTCCCTCAGCCCCGTCGCGCCACTCGGCGGTGGCGCGAGCGGCGACGGTGGCGGCGGATCCAGCGCGGACTCTGCTGGCGCTGGCGGCAACGGCGGCGAGCGCAACCGTTCTTCCCAGAGTGGGCGCGACGAGGTGTCGTTCGAGGACAGCTTCGATGCGGAGTTGCGCCAAGAGTTCGGCGACCTCGGTCCGGCCGAGGTGAGGGCTGACCGTGGAGACCGCGGCGATCAGCCGCGTGGTGGCCGGCGTGGGGGGCGCGGTCGCGGTGGCGATCGGCGCCGTTGACGACTTGAGCGAACCCGAGGTTCGCCGCACCGTCCTGGCGAACGGCATCCCCGTCCTCACGGAGCGGATGCCGGAGGCCAGGTCGGTGACCACGGGCTTCTGGGTCGCCGTCGGCGGCCGCGACGAGCAGGCGTCGCTCGCCGGGGCGTCACACTTCCTCGAGCATCTCGTCTTCAAGGGCACGGCGGGCCGCAGCGCGCGCGACATCGCCGAGTCCGTCGACGCGGTCGGCGGCGAGATGAACGCGTTCACCTCCCGTGAGCACACCGCCTACTACACGCGCCTTCCGGCCGACGAGCTCGGCTTCGGACTCGAGCTGCTGTGCGACGTGCTGTCGGAGCCGGCACTGCGCGCGACCGAGATCGACGCCGAGCGCGAAGTGATCCTCGAAGAGCTCGCCCTGTCGGAGGACACTCCCGACGACAAGGTTCACTCGCTGCTCGCGGATGCCGTCTTCCCGGGCCATCCGCTCGGGCGCGAGGTGCTCGGCGACGTGAACACGGTTTCGTCGTTGCGGCGCGATGACATCGCCGAGTTCTTCCGCGACCACTACCGGCCGGCCAACGTCGTCGTCGCGGCCGCCGGTCGCCTCGAGCACGACGATGTCGTCGACGGCGTGAAGGCGTTCCTCGAAGGCATGGACACGGGGACGCGCGTGCCGCGCCAATCTCCGTCGACGGCCCCGAAGCCGCTCGTCGTGCACCATCGGTCGACCGAGCAGGCGCACATGGCGTTCGGATGGCGGGCGATCGACCAGGCCGATGACGATCGGTTCGCACTGGCCATCGCCAACCAGGTGTTCGGCGGCGGCATGTCGAGCCGGCTCTTCCAAGACATCCGTGAGCAGCGCGGCCTCGCGTACAGCGTGTACTCGGGCTCGTCGCTCTACAGCGATTCGGGATTGCTGATCGCGTACGTGGGCACGGCGCCCAACCGTGCCCTCGAGGTGAAGGGTTTGGTCGACGAGGAAGTCGACCGCCTCGTGAACGACGGCATCACCGAACAGGAACTGACCGTCGCGTGCGGCTACATCGTGGGCTCGTTCCTGCTGAGTCTCGAGGACAGTGGAAGCCGCATGGGCCGGCTCGGTCGTGCAGAGCTCTCGACCGGACCGTGGCTCTCGGTGGACGAGCAGGTCGAACGGGTACGGGCGGTGACCGTCGACGACGTGCATCGTGTGCTGCGCCGCGTGCTGACCGGACCGCGCTCACTTGCCGCGGTCGGTCCGTTCGACGACACCGCTTTTGGCTGACGACGTCTGGGGCGTTCATCGCTAGGTTGTGGCTCGTGTTGCGGGTTGGTGTCTTCGGTGCCGGCGGTCGGATGGGGACCACGGTGTGTGCAGCGGTCAGCGCGGACGCCGACCTCGAGTTGGCCGGCGCTGTCGATCCCGATCACGTCGGCGAGCAGGTCGCGGGCGCCAGTGTCACCGACCACATGTCCGATGTCGACGTCGTCGTGGACTTCACCCACGTCGCCGCCGCTCGAGCGAACATCATGTGGGCCGCCGAGAACGGGGTCCACGCCGTGGTCGGAACCACCGGACTCGATGCGCAGGACCACGAACGGTTCGAGGCCGCGTTCACGAAGAGCAACTGCGTCATCGCGCCCAACTTCGCGATCGGGGCGGTCCTGATGATGCGGATGGCGGAACTCGCGGCGCCGTTCTTCGACACCGCCGAGATCATCGAGTTGCATCACGACGGCAAGATCGACGCGCCTTCCGGTACCGCGTTGTCGACCGCGGCACGAATGGCAGCGGCGAAGCCCTCATGGGCGCCCGATCCCACGAAGGAGGAGGTCATCGAGGGGGCGCGTGGAGGCGCGGGACCGAGCGGGATCCACGTGCACGCCATTCGCATGCGGGGGATGGTGGCCCACCAAGAGGTGATCCTCGGTACCACGGGACAGACGCTCACCATCCGGCACGACACCACGGACCGGTCCAGCTTCATGCCGGGCGTGCTCCTTGCCGTCAAGCGCGTCGCGGAGCGACCCGGACTCACCGTCGGACTCGACGCCCTCCTCGACCTCTAGCCCTGTCCGGTCCGTTGCGCGTGTCGCGCAACGCCCGGGCGTCTGACCACACGTCGTGTGGTGGAACGCCCGGGCGTCCCACGCGAAGCGTGTCAGGGTAGCCTGACAGAATGAGTGGACCCGAGGATCTCTGGCAGCAGTGGCGCCGTCTCACGAAGAGCGCGTCGCCCGATCCGTTGGAGGTGGCGAAGCTGGCGTCGACCTTCGAGCGCTACTTCGACGCGGTGAAGACCGAAGCCGTCAAAGCGGCGCGCAAGTCCGGGCACTCGTGGGAGGAAGTGGCGGCAACGCTCGGCACGTCTCGCCAGTCCGCCTGGGAGCGCTACCGCCTCGCCGAGCGCACGCGCTCGGGCCGGTGGTGGCCCGTCCCGCTTCCAGGTCGGTCGCACCCGTGACCGTCGAGGCGGTCACGTCCGGCGGTGGACCATCGTCGCTCGGGCTTGATCACGGGGCCGCACGACGAGCTGGTCGATGTCGACGTGGCTCGGCCTCGTTGCAACCCACGTGACGCACTCCGCGATGTCGTCTGCAGTGAGCGGCGTGACGCCCTCGTAGACCTTCGCAGCCCGATCGCGGTCGCCGTCGAAGCGAACGATCGAGAACTCGGTCTCCACCATTCCAGGGTCGATCTCGCTCACCCGCACCGGCTGGCCGAGCAGCTCCATCCTGAGCACGTCCATCACGGCACGCACCGCGTGCTTGGCCGCGTTGTAGCCGGCGCCACCGGGGTACGGCTCGAAGCCGGCAATCGACCCGATGGTGATCACGTGTCCGTCACCGGAGTCGACGAGCTTCGGCAACAGCGCGCGCGTCATCCGCACCACGCCGAGCACGTTCGAGTCGTACATCTCGCGCCACTTCTGTTCGTCCGCCTCGGCCACCGGCTCGAGACCCAACGCGCCGCCAGCGTTGTTGACCAGCAGACGGCACGAGTCGATGCGCTCGCAGAACCGGTCGACGGACGCGGGATCCGTGACGTCGAGCTCATGGGCACGAGCGGTTGGACCGATCGCTTCGGCTGCCTCGTCCAACCGGTCGACACGACGAGCCCCGAGCACGACGTCGAAGCCCGCGCCAGCAAGATGGCGCGCGGCTGCCTCGCCGATGCCACTCGACGCGCCGGTGACGACGGCGGTACCAAGTGAGGTCACTCGTCGGCCTCCTCGGCCTCGATCTGCTCGATGTCTTCCTCGAGGTGGGTGAGCGAGCCGATCTCGCCCTTGCCGAGTCGATGCTCGTTCCACACGGAGAAGGCGACGAGCGCGACAGTGATGGCGAGCAGCGGGACTCGGTACTCCTTGATGAAGTCGAGGATGCTCTGGATCGGGCTGTCGAAGATGTCACCGACCACCCGGATCAGGTACAGCCGGGCGACGGTCCCCGTCACGTTCAGCACGACGAACGCGGTGATCGGCATGCCGGCGGCCCCGGCGAACAAGCAGATGTAGTTGTTGGGCGCGATGAAGACCAATGGGTACGCGGCGGCGGCGAAGAAGCGTTCGCCGGTGCGCATGAGGCGGCCGTACGTCGGCGCTTTCCGCTCCATCCACGTGACCGCGGCGTCGCCGTAGAGAAACCCGAGTACGTAGAAGAGCGGATCCGACAGCAGCAGCCGGAACGTCCCGACCACGTAGTAGGGAACCGGGTCGAGCTGGTTGGTCACCAGCACGAGGTTGCGATTGCGGGCGTTGAGCGCGATCAGCCACAGCGGATGGCGGTCGACGAGCGATGGTGCCAGCGCGTCGCCGACATTCGACGCGATCACGAGGACGATGATCGGGGTGATGATCAACCACAGGGTCCGCCGAGACGGTGCCTGCCGGTGCTGCCGGTTCAAGGATCGGATTCTTCCATTACTTTTCGAACCGGGCATCACCGCAACACGCCAAGGGAGAACGAGATGCAGGGACTGATGCAGGACTACCCGCTGACGCTGCCGCACTTCTTCTCGCGGGCCGAGCACCTGTTTCCCGAGAAGGGGATCACGACCGCGACCGCCGCTGGCCTCGAACACGAGACCTACGGGGAGTGGGCCGACCGGACGCGTCGCCTCGGCGGCGTACTCGACGACCTCGGCATATCCGACGACGGCCGAGTGGCGACGTTCGGCTGGAACAGCGCTCGTCATCTCGAGCTGTACTTCGCCGCCCCGTGCACCGGACGCGTGTTGCACACGCTCAACATCCGGTTGTTCCCCGAGCAGCTCACCTACATCGTCAATCACGCCGAGGACGAGGTCATCTTCGTCGACCGATCGCTGATCGGCCTGCTGTGGCCGTTGATCGACGCTTTCGACACCGTGCGCCACTTCGTCGTCATGGACGACGGGAAGGGTGACGTACCGAGCCCGGACGGCGGCCGTCCGATCCACGACTACGAGGATCTCCTGTCGCAGGCCGATCCCGTCGAGTTCGAGGTCACCGACGAGAACCGCGCCGCATCGATGTGTTACACGAGCGGGACCACCGGCAACCCGAAGGGCGTCGTGTACTCGCATCGCTCGACGTTCCTCCACACGATGGGAGCGATGCTGTCGAGCAGCATCGGCGTGCAGGAGAGCGACGTGATCCTCCCGGTCGTCCCGATGTTCCACGCGAACGCGTGGGGGCTCGCGCATGCGGCGGTCGCGGCCGGCGCAGATCTCGTGATGCCCGGGCCGGACCTGTCGCCACCGGCGATCGCGAAGCTCATCGAAGAGCAGAGAGTGACCGTCGCGGCCGGCGTCCCGACGATCTGGATGGGTGTTCTCCCCGAGCTCGAAGGGCGCGACACGTCCAGCTTGCGGGCGATCCCGTGCGGGGGCTCTGCGGTGCCGAGGACGCTGTCCGAGGGCTACCGGGACAAGGTCGGTCTGCCGCTCATGCAGGCGTGGGGCATGACCGAGACGAGCCCGGTCGCTTCCGTTGGCCGGGTCAAGTCGTCGCTCGAGGCGAGGTTGTCCGACGACGAGAAGGCCGACCTGCGCACCACCGTCGGGCAGATAGCGCTCGGCGTCGACTTCCGCGTCGTCGATCCCGTGATGCTCGAGCCCCGGCCGTGGGACGGCGAGTCGTCCGGCGAGCTGCAGGTGCGCGGCCCGTGGATCGCCCGCTCGTACTACAACGACGAACGGTCCGCCGACTCGTTCACCGACGACGGATGGCTCAAGACCGGCGACATGGCGGTGGTGACGCCGGACGGGTACATCAAGCTCGTCGACCGGACGAAGGACGTCATCAAATCTGGTGGCGAGTGGATCTCGTCCGTCGACCTCGAGAACGCCATCATGGGCCATCCCAAGGTCGCCGAGGCAGCCGTCATCGGTGTTGCACACCCGAAGTGGGCCGAGCGTCCCCTTGCCTGTGTGGTCCTGAAGTCGGACGAGGAGCTCACACGGGAGGAGCTGATCGAGTGGCTGACGCCGAAGGTGGCGAAGTGGTGGCTGCCGGACGACGTCGTGTTCATCGACGAGGTGCCGAAGACCAGCGTCGGCAAGTTCTCGAAGAAGGACCTGCGCGACAAGTTCAGCACCTACGAACTGCCCACGTGATTTCGGCGTTCCCCGGCCACGCAGGCCGGTCGTTGGCCGCTCGCGCAGTGGTTGCCCGGCCGCGCCCGACTGCCCATCGGGGTGCTCCCCGCCGTAGCCTCGCCCCGATGGCGCGTTACCGATTCGTGTGGCGACCGAGATGGATCCTGTCGCACGTTTTGGTGCTGTTGCTCGTGGTCGTGATGATCAACCTCGGGTTCTGGCAGCTGCGCCGTCTCCACGAGCGGCGGACGTACAACGCCTCGGTCCGGGCCAACGAGTCACAGCCTGCGCAGCCGGCCGAGGACGTCTTGCATGTCGGCGACCCCGTGAGCGTGGGTCACGACCTGAACTTCCGTCGAGTCGCCGCAACCGGCACCTACGACACGAGCAACGAGATCATCGTCCGGGCGAGGACCCTCAACGGGACTCCGGGCGTGTGGGCCCTCACGCCCCTGCGTCTCGCCGACGGCACGGGCCTCGTGGTGTTGCGGGGGTTCCTGCCGTCGCAGGGGACGTTGGAGCAAGTCCCCGCCGATGCCGAGCCGCCGGCCGGTCCGGTCGCCATCACCGGACTCGTGCAGGAGACGCAGACACGAAGCGCGTTGGAACCCACCGACCCGGCGGACGGACATCTCGCCACCATGGCCCGGGCCGATGTGGCTCGCATCGCCAAGCAACTGCCGTACCCGATCCTGCCGGCGTATGTGCAACTCCAGACGCAACAACCGGCGCAGTCCGGTCCGCAGCCCACGATTCTCCCCGAGCCCGTCCTCGACGAAGGGCCGCACCTCAGCTATGCCGTCCAGTGGTTCATCTTCACGACGATCGCCATCGTCGGCTATCCACTGATCCTGCGCCGCAAGGCCCGCGACAACGAGAAGGAAGACGACGACATCGAGATCGAGGATCTCGACCGGGAGGCGGCCGGCGTCGGCACGACCACGTAGGAGCACGGTGACCACTCTGTCGGCGTTTCCCGGCCACGCATGTCCCTCGTTGCCGCTCCTGCGCTGGCGCTCCGTCGCTCGCAATCTCAGAAGGGAATCCAAGTGACTACCAACGAAGAGCTCATCGGCCGGGCTGACGTCAACGACCTCGAGTCGATCCTGTCGATCAGCAACCGCGATGTCGACGAAGTCGTGCATGCCGTCGAGGACAGCTCTGACGCCATCTTCACGTGGGACTACGAGAAGGGCGCGCGGCCGGCGCTGAACAAGCTGTACGAGAAGGCGAAGACGTCGCAGTGGAACGGCGAGACGGACCTTCCGTGGGACACCGTCGTCGACCAGGAAAAGGTCGTGCTCGCGAACGCGGCCAACAACAGTGGGCTGATGGCCAACGTCGACGTGACTGGGACGGCCTTCGAGACATGGGGCGAGGATGACTGGATCGAGCTCGGTGTCCAGTTCCAGAACTGGCAGCTGTCGCAGTTCATGCACGGCGAGCAGGGTGCGCTGCTGTGCACGGCGAAGATCGTCGAGACCGTGCCGTGGATCGACGCCAAGTACTACGCGTCGACTCAGGTGATGGACGAAGCACGCCACGTCGAGGTCTTCGCCCGCTATCTCGACACGAAGCTCTCCGGCCACTACCCGATCAACACGCATCTGCGCCTGCTGCTCGACGACATCATCGCGGACAGCCGCTGGGACATGACGTATCTCGGAATGCAGATCATGGTCGAAGGCCTCGCGCTCGCGGCGTTCGGCTTCATCCACCAACTCACCACCGAGCCGTTGTTGAAGCAGTTGCTGCGCTACGTGATGAGTGACGAAGCTCGTCACGTCGCGTTCGGTGTGCTTTCGCTGAAGGAGTACTACGGCGAGCTGACCTCGGCCGAGCTCCACGAGCGTCAGGAGTTCGCGTTCGAGGCGGCGGTGCGCATGCGAGACCGGTTCCTCATGCAGGAGGTGTGGGACCGGCTCGGTGTCGACCCGAAGGAAGCCGTGCCGTTGGTGATGGTGAGCCCGCAACGGCAGGTGTTCCAGCAGATGTTGTTCTCGAAGATCGTCCCGAACTGCAAGAAGCTCGGCCTCCTCGACGCCGGCGCCACGCCCGGCCACAAGGGCTGGCTCCGGGAACGGTTCGAAGAGCTCGGTGTCATCCAGTTCGAGGACTGGGCGGACACCGGCGAGGAGTACGAGATGTTCCAACTCGCGCAGAGCTGAAGACTGCAGGCGTCATTCCCGATGTCAGTCATCGATCAACACGGAAATCCGTTCACGGGCAGCACGGACGCCGTCGTCTTGTACGACCAGTCCGTCAACGCGCTGCTGCGTTACGGACCGAGCGTCCTCGAGCACGCGCCGCGGCTCATCAGGGAACACCCGGACGTTCCGATGGCCCAGGCGCTCATCGCCTACTTGTCCCTGTCGAGCACTGACTGCTCCGACGTGGCGAATGCCAAGAACTGCTGGAGCGCGATGGGGCGTCTCGAGATGAACGAGCGGGAGCAGGCCCATCACGCTGCGGTGGGCGCCTGGGTGGCGGGTGAGTGGCAGGGCGCTGCCGCCGCGCTCGACGACGTGCTGCAACGGTGGCCCGCCGATCTGCTGGCGCTCCAGCTGGGTCACCAGCTCGACTTCTTCGTCGGCGATGCCGCCAACCTGCGGGACCGTCCCGGCCGGACACTCCCTGCTCTGGATCCGCAACATCCACACACGGCCTTCGTGCGCGGCATGCAGGCGTTCGGACTGGAGGAATCGGGTGACTACGGCGCGGCGGAAGCAGCCGGACTGCGCGCGCTCGAGGTCAATCCCGACGACGTCTGGGCCGTGCACGCGGTCGTCCACGTGCGCGAGATGCAAGGACGGGTGGACGAGGGCATCCGATTCCTCGTCGACCGCGAGGCTGACTGGGGAAGCGGGAACCTGTTCGCGGTGCACAACTGGTGGCACCTGGCGTTGTTCCTGCTGGAGATCGGCGCGATCGATCGGATCCTCGACATCTACGACGCCGAGGTGCACAACGCGAAGTCCGACAGTGTTCCGCTCGAGATGCTGGATGCCAGCGCGCTGTTGTGGCGACTCCTGCTCGACGGCATCGACACGGGTGAACGGTTCGCCGCGCTTGCCGATGCGTGGGCGACGCGCCTCGCGCCGGCGTCATGGTATGTGTTCAACGACTTGCACGGCATCATGGCCCTCGTCGGTGCCGGACGGTTTGCCGAAGCCGAGCAGCACATCGAGGCGCTCGCCGCGTATGTCCGTCGCGACGGCGCGGGTACGAACGTACGGATGGCTTCGACGATCGGGCTTCCCGCCTGCCGCCGCGGTGATTCGGTTCGGGCAGGGCCGTCATGACGAGGTCGTCAGCGAGTTGCTGCCGATCCGGCGAACGTTGCAGATCTTCGGTGGCTCGCACGCGCAGCGCGACGCGCTCGTGCGCACGTTGCTCGAGTCGGCGCTCCGTGCAGGACGGGCTCGACCTCGTGCGAGCTCTCGTCGCGGAGCGATTGAGTCTGCGGCCGACGAGTGTGTACGGCTGGACGCAACAGGCGCGACTGCAGCAGGCGCTCGGCGACGACGACGGTTCCCGTGCGGCTCGACAGGAGGCCACGGACCTGCGTCGTCGGTTCGCACTGGCAGTTTGACGACGACCCTTGGAAAGAGGACGTGAACGTGGATCTTCTCGACCAACTCGATCAGAGCACGCAGTGGACCGCGTCGAAGATTCCGGCTGCAGCGAGCAAGCTCGACGACCGGACGCCGTGTGAGCAATGGGATGTACGCACACTGCTCGATCACATGATCGACACGCAGAACTTCTTCGCGGCGCGAGCTCGCGGTGAGGAGCCGTCGTTTCCGGGCGCGGAGCCGCCGTCGCTGATCGGCGACGATCCGGAGGCCGCCTACGAGCAGGCGCGGCAGGAGACGCTGCGGGCCCACCGCGAGCCCGGAGCTGCCGACCAGGCGGCCCTGCTGTTGGGCATCGCCTTCTGTGACCAGCTCATCCACGGCTGGGACCTCGCGACGGCCACCGGTCAGGACGCGACGATGCCGGACGGCCTCGCCGAGGCCGCGTTCGCGGTGCTCGACGGCCGGCTCACGGACGATCAACGCCGCAGCGCGTTCAAGCCCGCGGTCGAGGTCGCCGACGACGCCTCGGCGCAGGAGAAGCTCCTCGCCTACACAGGCCGCCACCCCTGACCCGCGTTCCGAATGTTGGTTCGATTGTGGGGCTATAGCCCCGCAATCGACCCGGAGTTGTGGTGAGGTCGCGGTGATCTAATGGCGCGGTGAGCAGGCTCGGATCGCTCGATCTGACCCTTCGCCTGACCCGCGAACAGGAAGCGGAGCAACTCGAGGCCGCCCAGCGCCGGCTGCTGCATCTGCGGCTCGTTCTCGGCGGTCTCGTCGATGGCGGCCGGCTCGGCCCGCCTGTTCTCGTGCTGTTCGAGGGGTGGGACGCATCCGGCAAGGGAGGCGCGATCAAGCGGCTCGTGGGTCGTCTCGATCCTCGTCATGTGCGCGTTGCGCAGTTCGCCGCGCCGACGCCGGACGAGAAGCGTCATCACTTCCTGGCTCGGTTCGTGCCGGCGCTGCCGGGCTGGGGCGGGATGGCGGTGTTCGACCGTTCGTGGTACGGCCGCGTGCTCGTCGAGCGTGTGGACGGGTTCGCGACCCGGCCGGAGTGGGACCGGGGCTACGACGAGATCGTGCAGTTCGAGCGATCGCTGGCGCTCGAGGGGACGGTCGTCATCAAGCTCTGGCTACACATCTCAGACAGCGAGCAGCGTCGAAGGTTCGAGAGCCGGCGCGACGATCCTCTGAAGAGCTGGAAGCTCACGCCCGACGACTGGCACAACCGTGACAGGCGCCCCGACTACGAAGTTGCGGCGGAGGAGATGTTCGAACGCACTGATCACGCGCTCGGCCGGTGGGACCTCGTCGAGGCCGAGAGCAAGCGATACGCGCGCGTAAAGGTCATCCGTACGGTGTCGGACCGGATCGAAGAGGGTATGCGCCGGCACGGTTTCGAGCCGCCACCGTCGAAGGGCATCGACTTCGATCGGTGAACGACGGAGGGCTCCCTACTCCGTCAGCGCGTGCACGATCGACGCCACGGCTTCGCGGCCGTAGCTCGTCGACTCCTCGTAGCCGTCGCTGAACGGTGACGGCAGGTAGCCGTGCCACTCCGGGGTGAGTCCGGCGACGAGGGCCCGTGCTCCTTCGGCGGCGACGCGGTCTTCGATGGCGCGGCCGAGCGCGTGGAACGCCTCGCCGGGAACGGAAACGAGACGGACCGGTCCGATCGACCACTCCACGAGCTCCAACGACACGGTCCGGCCCTCGCGTCCGCCGGTGAGCGAAGTCGAGCCGAGCGTCACGTCGATGGTTCGATCGCGGGCGATGCCGACGCTTTCGACGTCGATGGCCTCCACGCCACCGAGTGCGTCGTCGACGATCTCGGCGACGTCGTGGCCGAGCCTCGTCGCCTCCTCGAAGCCGTCCTCGCGACAGTCGTTGTTCTGGCGATGGACGTGATGAGGATTGACGTCACCGAGCGCGCCCGACAGCAGTACGGCCGTACCGCCTGCTCGTCGCTCGAGCTGTGAGCGGAACGGCCCGACCCAGTCGCTCGACACCGCGAGACACTCTGGACCGAGTGCAACGGGATGGATCGCGACGTTCGCGATCGTTCCGAGCCGCACGCCGTCGAGCCCGATGACATCGAGCACGCTGAACGTCGGGTCGTACGGAAGGCCTCGCCGGTTGATCGACAGCCCGTCTGGCAAAGGCCACCGACCCATCCGCAACTCGGCGCCGGCCGCGTTGGCCGTCGCCTCGCGCGCGGCCGCGACGCAGCGCGCGACGAGCAGGTCGCGGTAGCCCTCCGGTGTCACCCAGCCCAGGAGGTGGCTCCCCTCGAGCGTGCTCGGCCCGGCGTGGGTGTGGATGCACGACGTGAGCACGGCGGCCCGTTCGACATCCAGCGCGTCGGCCACTGCGTCACGGATCGGCGCCGAGAACCCACGCGACATGCCGAGCAGGTCGCACACGAGCAGACACAACGCACCGAGGTCGGTGCGCACGACGACGGCGCGTACCTCGAGGTCGTCGTGCACCTCGCGTGGCCGGCTGGTCGTCGATGAACCCGGCGAGCTGCACCGGCGTCGGCGGCGTGATCGATGGCGCGGCCGAAGCCGACCGCGAGCGCCCGTCATCGCACGGCCACGGTGCAACGGTCGGCGGCCGAGCGGTACGCGGCATCGACGACAGCGACGGCGGCGCGACCGTCGGCGGCGGTGAGCGTCGGTGCGCGGTCGCCGCGCATCGCAGCGAGCAACTCGTTCAACGGTGAGCCGGTCGTCTCGGGCACTGCGATGCGTTCTCGTTCTCCGTCGAGGGTCGTGAGCGTGAGGGGCGTACGAGCGTCGAGGTGAAGCGTTCCGACGGTCCCGACAATCGTGAGCTGATGGTCAGGACCCGGACGAGACGACCAGCTCGCGTGTGCGGTGCCGATCGCGCCGTTGTCGAATCGCAGCAGCAGTTGGGCATCGGACTCGACGTCGCCGGAGCGCCCGTTCACGAACGCCGACACTTCTTCGATGTCGTGGCCGGTGATCCAGCGGACGAGGTCGACGACGTGCACGCCGAGGTCGATGAGACAGCCGCCACCGGCCACTGCACGGTCGAAGAACCACGTCGCGTCCGGTGCCCATGCTTGCGGGCCGGCGTGGCCGAACGCGGCGCGCAGGCCTGTGACCTCGCCGATCCGTCCGCCGGCAACGGCATCGTGTGCGGCGACGAACGGGGGAGCGAAGCGCGTGTTCTGGAACGGCATCAAGACGACGTGGTGGTCGCGCGCCACGGCGATCATGTCGTCCGCTTCGGCCGGAGTGCACGCCATCGGTTTGTCCACGAGCACGTGCTTGCCGTTCGTTGCCGCTTCGACCGCGACGTCGTGATGCAGCGAGTTGGGTGTCGCGACCACGACTGCATCGACGTCGTCCCGACGAACAGCCTCGCGCCAATCGCCGACCACCTCACCCGAGCCCCACTCGTCCCGCGCCGCCGCAGCCGACGATCGCGAACGGCTGGCGAACACTGTGACCTCGACGTCGGCGGCCCGCAGCGCGGGCAAGTGGATGCGCGTCGCCGCCCTGCCGCAACCGACGACTGCGAACCGCGTGCGCTCACGACAGCAGTCCGCGCGCCACCTTGCGGACGGCCGCGGCGACGTCGTCGCAGTCGCGTTCGTCGTACCCGACCCCGACCGGCACGATCACCGAACGGGCCACGAGCGCCTCGGTCTGCGGGCACAGTCCTTCGAAGTAGGTCCGGTCAGTGGGGTGTTCGGCGCAGGCCCACGGTCCCGCCCTTGTCGGCCGCGGTTCGCCGTGCCAGCACCGACGGGCTCAGGTACACCGGCCGTCCGCGGTACATCTGCGCGCACGGCACGCCCTCGGCTCGCACCGCGGCTGCGAACCGCTTGGCGGTGCGCGCGTCCGGCAGGAACCACGTGATGCTCGACGACCCGTCCCCATCGGGGTCCGGTCGCCGCCGGCGCACGAGACCGTCGATGTCGCCGACCGACTCGACGATGCGAGTCTTGTTGCGGCGGAGCGAATGGAGAATGTCGGGCAGCCGCCCGAGCTGCACGCATGCGACCGCTCCGGCGAGCTCGCCCATGCGCAGGTTCTCTCCCGCGAACGGTTGACTCAGCTCTTCGCCGCGAGCGCTCGCGTAGCTGGTGACGAACTGACCGCCTTGATCCGAGTAGCGCGTCGCCCGGAGATACAAGGTCTCGTCGTCGGTGACGACGAGACCTCCTTCACCGGCGGTGATGTTCTTCTCCTGCTGGAGTGAGAATGCGCCGAGCGCGCCGAACGTGCCGAGGTGACGGCCGCGGTACGTCGCGCCCATCGCCTGTGCGGTGTCCTCGATCACGGCGATCTGATTGCGCTCGGCGACGTCGAGCACGGCGTCGAGATCGCATGCGACGTTCTCCAGGTGCACCGCGATGATCGCCCTCGTCCGCTCGGTGATGCACTCGCGCAACAGCGTCGGGTCGAGACCGAGCGTGTCGTCCACCTCTGCGAAGACGGGCACCGCGCCCGAGGCAACGACTGCGTTGACGGTGGCGACGAACGTGAATGCCGGTACGACGACTTCGTCGCCGCAACCGACGCCCAGGGCAGCCAGCGCGCAGCGGAGCGCCGCGGTGCCGTTGGCGACCGCGGTCGCGTACGTGCAGCCCAGCGTCTCGCACGCGGCCCGTTCGAAGTCCGCCACCGGTCCGGCGGCGGCGCCGTCCTTGTAGCGGAACAACGAGCCGCTGCGTACCACGGCGGCTACCGCTTCGGCCTCCTCGTCGCCGAGCAATGCGGCGCCCTTCGCGAAGTCGAGCGGCTCCGTCCGGACAGGTGAGCCGCCGTCGATGGCGAGCGCCAAATCATCCCGCAGCACGGGAGCGATCGTACGATGATCATCCGATGCATGCGGCCGCGCAGCGAGTGGTGGACGCGGGTGCGCGCCATGGCCTCGAGGTCGAGGTGCGGGAGTTCCCCGAGGGGACCCGGACCGCGCGCGACGCGGCAGCCGCGGTCGGTGTCCAGGTCGGGCAGATCGTGAAGTCGCTCGCATTCGAGGTTGACGGCGAGATCGTGCTGGCTCTGGTGTCGGGCTCGAACCGGTTGGACGAGTCCGAGCTCGCGCGAACGGCCGGAGCCACCGGCGGCAACGTGCGGCGGGCGAATCCCGATGCCGTCAGAGCAGCAACAGGGTTCGCGATCGGTGGTGTTCCTCCCTTCGGTCACACCACGCCGCTGCGGACGTTCGTCGACGGCGATCTCTTGGGTTACGACGTGGTGTGGGCGGCAGCGGGGACGCCGCGGCACGTCTTCGCCATCGCTCCGAACGACTTGGTGCGCGCCTCCGACGGCGCGATCAGCTCGTCCCTCGGGACGCCTGATCAGGAATAGCGTCGCGGCATGTACGCCGCGCAACACGCTGCAGAGCACCCCGACCAACCCGCGATCATCATGGCGACGACGGGCGACACCATTTCGTACGCGGAGTACGAGGCGCGCTGCAATCGGGTCGCACATCTGTTCCGCGATCTCGGCCTGCAGCGACTCGACCACGTCGCAGTGCTCATGGAGAACAACGTCCGGATGCTCGAGATCGGCGGAGCCGCGGAGCGCACGGGCATCTACTTCACGTGCATCAACTCGTACCTGTCGCCGGAAGAGGTGGCGTACATCGTCAACGACAGCGACTCGCAGGTACTCATCTCGTCGGCGGCGAAGCGTGAGGTGGCCGCGGCACTGCCGCCGCTGTGTCCGAACGTCCGGCGCTTTCTCATGGTGGACGGCACGGTCGAGGGTTGGGACAGCTACGAGAACGCGGTCGCCGCGTATCCCGACACGCCGGTCGACAACGAGCGCCTCGGCGCGGCGATGTTGTACTCGTCGGGCACGACAGGGCAGCCGAAGGGCATCGTTCGCCCGATGCCGGACCAGGCACCGAGCGCCGCGCTCCCGGTCATGGAGTTCGTGAAGGGGATGTTCGGCTTCCGCGAAGGCATGACGTATCTGTCGCCCGCGCCCCTGTACCACTCGGCGCCGCAAGCGAGCGTGTCGGCGACCCTGCGGCTCGGTTCGACCGCTGTCATCATGGAGCGCTTCGACCCCGAGCAATTCCTGCAACTCGTCGAGCGTTACCACGTCACGAACTCGCAGATGGTGCCGACGATGTTCTCGCGCCTGCTGAAGCTTCCCGACGACGTGAAGCACGAGTACGACCTGTCGTCGCTCGAGAAGATCGTGCACGCCGCGGCGCCATGCCCCATTCCCATCAAGCAGGCGATGATCGAGTGGTGGGGACCGATCATCGTCGAGTACTACGGCGCGACGGAGGCTCACGGGTTCACGTTCTGCGATTCCGAACAGTGGCTCGCGCACAAGGGAACCGTCGGCAAGTGCATCCTCGGCAAGCTGCTGATCCTCGACGAGCAAGGCGACGAGTGCCCCACCGGTACGCCCGGCACGGTGTGGTTCCAGGGCGCGACGGCGTTCGAGTACTACAACGACCCGGAGAAGACAGCGGACTCGCGGCGCGAAGACGAAAGCGGCGTGATGAGCTCCGTCGGCGACGTGGGCTACGTCGACGACGAGGGCTACCTCTATCTCACCGATCGGGCCACGTACATGATCATCAGCGGCGGGGTGAACATCTATCCCCAGGAAGCGGAGAACCTTCTCATCAGCCATCCGAAGGTGATGGACGCCGCCGTGTTCGGTGTCCCGAACGACGACCTCGGCGAAGAGGTGAAGGCGGTCGTGCAGGTCGTGGACGGTGTCGAGGCCGGACCTGCCCTCGAACGCGAGCTGACCGCGTACTGCAGAGAACATCTCGCGCACTACAAGTGCCCGCGGTCGGTCGACTTCGAAGCCGAGCTGCCGCGACTGCCGACCGGCAAGCTCTACAAGCGACTGCTGCGCGATCGCTACTGGAAGGATCACGAGTCGCGAATCCTGTGATCTCGCACCGCGAGGCCGGCACATGATCGATGTCGTCGCGTTCGACGGCGACGACACGCTCTGGCACAACGAGTCGATCTTCTCGATGACGCATGAACGCTTCGCCACCCTCATGGCGCCGTATGTCGCGGCCGACATCATCGAAGAACGACTCTTCGCGACCGAGACCCGCAACCTGACGCTGTTCGGGTACGGCGTGAAGTCCTTCACGCTGTCGATGATCGAGACGGCGATCGAACTGTCTCACGGCGAGGTTACGGCGTCGGACATCCAAGCGATCATCGACGCGGGACGCTCCATGCTCGAGCATCCTGTCGAGCTCCTGGCGGGAGCGGAGGACGCCATCCGAGCCGTCAGCGAGACGCATCGCGTGATGCTCATCACGAAGGGCGACCTGTTCGACCAGGAGTCGAAGCTCGCCCGGTCCGGCCTCGGCGAGCATTTCGACGCCGTCGAGATCGTCGCGACGAAGGACGAGCGTGCGTACGGCCGGATCCTTCGCCGCCACGCCGTGGACGCCTCGCGTTTCGCCATGATCGGCAACTCGCCCCGGTCGGACATCGCACCGGTGCTCGGGCTCGGCGGTTGGGCGATCCACGTGCCTCACCCGCTGACGTGGGCGCACGAACGCATCGACGACGAGCAAGCGATGACGGCACACGACCGCTTCCGGCTCGTCGCGTCGCTCGCAGAGGTAGCCGCGACCATCGCCGCCTTGGAACGCTGACGCGTCGACGTTCGGTGGATCCATCTTCGAGGGCGCCTCGGTTAGCGTCTGGGTGGTGACCCGGCCCTCCGACACCCGGTTGCTCGTGCTCCACGGCTTGCGGCTGAAAGGGTTCGCGGGCGCCGACGACGTGGCCGAAGTGACGAGTGTGACGACGGCCGACGTCAACCGTCACCTCGACGAGCTCCAGGTCGATGAGCTGGCGCTGTACCGCGACGGACGGCTGACCGGATGGGCCTTGACTCCTGCCGGCCGCGCCGAACACGAGCGCCTGCTCGCCGAGGAGCTCGACGCCCTCGGATGCCGTGCGGTCGTCGAGGACGCGTACGGCCGGTTCCTCGAGCTCAATCCCGACCTGCTGACCGTGTGCACTGCGTGGCAGATGAAGGACGAGTCGACCATGAACGCGCACGACGACGAGGACTACGACCGCGGGGTGGTCCATCAACTCGGCGACGTCCACGAACGCGTCGAGCCGGTGCTCACCGACCTGCGAAACGCGCTCGACCGCTACCAGGGCTACCAGCCACGCTTCCGCAACGCGCTCGTGCGCGTGCAAGACGGCGACCACGACTGGTTCGCCAAACCGATGATCGACTCGTACCACACCGTGTGGTTCCAGTTGCACGAAGACCTGCTCAACACGCTCGGCATCGAGCGCAGCAAGGAAGCAGCACACTCATGAACGGTCCTTGGGGCTCAGTGCTCACCGCGATGGTCACGCCGTTCGACGACGACGGCGCACTCGATCTCGATCTGGCCGCCACACTGGCTCGCTGGTTGGCTGACCACGGCAACGATGGTCTCGTGGTCGCGGGCACGACCGGTGAGGCGTCGGTGTTGAGCGAGGCCGAGAAGCTCGACCTCTGGCGTGCCGTCAGCGAGGCCGTCACGATCCCGATCGTCGCCGGCACCGGCACGAACAACACGGCCGAGACGATCGAGTTGACCCGCCAGGCGACAGACATCGGCGTCGCCGGTGTGCTCGTCGTCGGGCCGTACTACAGCCGGCCATCACAGTCAGGCATCGAGGCCCACTTCCGCGCGGTCGCTGACGCGACGAGCTTGCCGGTGATGATCTACGACGTGCCCGGCCGCACGGGTCGGCGCATCGCGCACGACGTGCTCGTTCGTCTCGTCCACGACGTGCGCAACATCATCGCCTTGAAGGATGCGACCGGTGATCCGCCCGCGGCCGCTCGACTCATGGCCGATGCGCCCGGCCTGGCGATCTACAGCGGCGACGACTCGCTGACGCTGCCGCTGCTCGCGGTCGGCGCGGTCGGCGTCGTCGGCGTGGCCACCCATTGGGCGGCCCCCGAGTTCGGCGAGATGATCGCCGCGTTCGACAAGGGCGACGTGGTGCGGGCGCGGGAGATCAACGCACAGCTGCTCGAGTCGTACGCGTACGAGAACAGCGACGTGTGCGTCTTCTCGCAGGCCGCGAAGGCGATGATGCGCACCCTCGGCGTACCGGTCGGTGAATGCCGGCTCCCCTTGGGGCCTGCCCCCGCGCGGACCGAAGACCGCGCCCGCGAGGTCCACGCCCTCCTTCGCTCCTCGAACTGATGCCGGCTCCGGTCTCGGTCACGTTTCTCGGCGGGCTGGGGGAGATCGGCCGGAACTGCGCGTGCATCGAGGTCGACGGCCGGATCATGCTGCTCGACTGCGGGTTGATGTTCCCCGACATCGACATGCTCGGCATCGACCTCGTTCTGCCTGACTTCACGTACCTGCGCGAGAACGCGGGACGCATCGACGGCTGCATCGCGACCCACGGTCACGAGGACCATGTCGGCGGGCTCTCGTTTCTTCTTCGCGAGCTGAGCTTTCCGGTGTACGGCTCACCGCTCACGCTCGGCCTGGCGCGGCATCGCATCGAAGAAGCGGGCCTCATCGACCGTACCGAGCTGGTGCCGGTCCGCGACGGCGAGCGACGGCGCATCGGGCCGTTCGACGTCGAGTTCATACCGGTCACGCACTCGGTGCCCTATGGGTTCGCCACCGCCTTCCACACCCCGCAGGGGACGATCCTCCACTCCGGCGACTTCAAGCTCGATCTCACGCCGGTCGACGGTCGGTTGACGGACCTCGCCCGCATCGGCGCGATCGCCAAGGATCCCGGCATTCGGCTGTTGCTCTCCGACTCCACCAACGCAGACGAGATCGGCCACGCCCGGAGCGAACGCTCGGTCGGCACTGTCCTCTACGACCTGTTCCACGCCAACGAAGGGCGACGCATCGTCATCGCCTGCTTCGCGAGCCACATCCACCGCGTCCAGCAGATTGCGGACGCGGCGATCGCGTTCGACCGCACGATCGCCACCCTCGGCATGTCGATGAAGAAGAACGTTCGGCTGGCGCGCGAGATGGGACTCCTGCAGATCCCGGCCAACCGGCTCGTCGACATCGAGGACATCGTCGACCTCGATCCTGCCAAGGTGTGCGTGATCTCGACGGGATCGCAAGGCGAACCGATGTCTGCGCTCTCGTTGATGGCTTCGAGCGACAACCGGTGGATCAAGGTCGGACCCGAAGACACCGTCATCCTCAGCTCTCACCCGATACCGGGCAACGAGGCAAGCGTGTCGAAGATCATCGACGGCATGACCCGGTTGGGAGCCGAGGTCATCCATTCGGGTATCGACGCCGTCCACGCGACCGGCCACGCGAAGCAAGAGGAACTGAAGACGCTGCTGTCGATCGCGCAGCCCGATTGGTTCACGCCCGTGCACGGCGAGTATCGGCACCTGACGAGCCACGCCCGCCTCGCACACAGCATGGGCATGACCGACGATCGCGTGCTCGTCTGCGAGGACGGCGATCAACTCCTGCTGACCGATCTCGGCGTGACGCGTGGCCAGGAGGTCCCGGCCGGTTACCTGTACGTCGACGGGATCGTGGGTGATGTCGGCCAAGGCGTGTTGCGTGACCGGCGCGTCCTCGCCGAAGAGGGCGTGGTGGTCGTCGTCGTGACCGTCGACGCGCGCACGGGCGCCATCGTGACGGGACCGGAGGTCATCACGCGCGGTTGGGTGTACGCACCCGAGGCCGAGGACCTGATCGACGAATGCGCGGACGAGGTGCGCGCCGCGGTGCAGGAGTCGTTCAAGTCCGGTGATCCCGCCGACATCGAGGCATTGCAGCGCGTCGTGCGCAAGACCGCCGGCCGGTTCGTCGCCGACCGCACGCGACGACGCCCGATGATCGTTCCTGTCGTGATGGAGACGTGATCTCGGTCGGCTGCGGGCGTCGCTTCGCTCCTGCCTCCGCCGACTGCGGCTCGTCGCTGGCGCTTCCCTCGCCGCGTGACTGTCGGCTCGGCTCTTTCACGTCTCGTTTCCCGGCCCGTAACAAACTCGCTGCCTTGGGGAACCAGCACGCCGCTACCGTCGTCTCTATGCCCGTGTTGCGTCGTCTCGCCGAATGTGTGCTCGGTCGAACCCGCCGCGACGCGTCCGTGGTCGTGGTGCATCAGCCGACCGCGCGGTTCCTCGGTCCCGGTCTGCAGCTCGGCGACCGGACCGAAGCGGTGACCTTCGACGACGCGCAGGCGGCCGAGATCTTCCTCGCCCGTCATGCCAGCGAGCCGACCTTCGCGGTCGTCCCCGCCGGGCGCACCCTCGCCGCCACCGCCGCCTGAGCCCCCTCGTTTCGGCGTTCGATTCGGCCCCTCCCGGGGTCCCGACGTCCGCCGAAACGCGGCAGCCCGCTCGGAGCCGACCGCAAGCCCGCGGGCGAGGGAAGCGCCAGCGACGAGCCGCAGTCGGCGGAGGCAGGAGCGAAGCGACGCCCGGAGCCGACCGAAAGCATTGTTGCTCGTGGGGCTGCTGATACGGTTGTGGCCACTGTGGCGACGAAGCGAGCGTCTCATGCAGCCAAGCGCGTCCCCGCGAAGCGAGCCGCGCCTGCGCATTCGGTCGGCCGGCACGCGGCGTCCGCGTTCGAGGGCCACGGATCCGACGCCCTCGGCTTGGGGCTGATCGCCCTCGGCATCGTCCTCGGGCTCGCCACGTGGCTCCACGTCGCCGGCAGCGCGGGGCACGCCATCGACGGCGGCGTCGACGCGCTCGTCGGAACCGTGCGATACCTCGCGCCCATCGGGCTCGTCGCTGCGGGCGTCGCGTTGTTCGCGACGTCCGGCGACGAGGAGAAGTCGACGCGGCAACCCGCGCGACTCGCCGTCGGGGCCGCGCTCCTTCTGTTCGCGGTGTGCGGACTCCTCGAGCTGAGCGGACACGGCGGCGCGGTCGGTTGGATCGCGGCGGTTCCGCTCCAAGGTCTCATCGGCTCATGGGCGACCGGCACGCTGCTCGTCGCGCTCGGTCTCGTCGGTGTGATCGTCCTCACGCAGACATCCGTGCTCGCCACCGCCCGCCGCGTCGGCGCCGGTGCCGGCACCGTCGGGCGCGTCGCCAACCGTCTGTTCGTACTCGAGTCGTCGGATGACAAGGCGACGTCGAGCGTGAAGACCCGGCTGTACGACCAAGACGCCGACGCCGATTTCCCTGACGACCGGGAGCAGAAGCGCCGCAGGCCGGCGAGACCGAAGCTCACCGTTCCCGCGTCCGAAGACGGGGAAGACCAGCGTGCCGAGCAGCTCGCCATCGAGCTCGGTCCGGCGTCGAAGGCGTCACCGTGGAAGTTGCCTTCGATTTCCCTCCTCCAGCGCGCCGGCTCGCATGACATCGACGTGTCCATGGTCGAAGAACGCGGCCGTGTGCTCGAGGCCGCCCTTGCGCAACACGGCGTCGAGACGCGGCTCGTGGGCATGGTGATCGGACCGTCGGTCACACGCTACGAGCTCGAGCTCGGTCCGGGCGTGAAGGTGGCGCGGCTCACGAGCCTGAACAAGGACATCGCATACGCGCTCGCGTCGCCGGACGTCCGCATCCTCGCACCGATCCCGGGCCGCCAGGCCATCGGGGTCGAGGTGCCGAATGCGCAGCGCCAGATCGTGCCGCTCGGCGACATCCTCTCGTCGACCGAGGCTCGGCGCGCCAAGCATCCCCTCGAGGTCGCCGTCGGGCGCGACATCAACGGCAAGGCCATGTTGATGAACCTCGCGACGATGCCGCACCTTTTGATCGCCGGCGCCACAGGTGCGGGAAAGTCGAGTTGCCTCAACTCGATCATCACATCGATCCTGATGCGCTCCACGCCGGATCAGGTGAGGATGATCCTCGTCGATCCCAAGCGCGTCGAGATGGGTCAGTACGACCGCCTGCCGCATCTGCTGACGCAGGTAGTGACGAACCCGAAGAAGGCCGCCAACGCGCTGTCGTGGGCAGTCCGTGAGATGGAACGGCGATACGACCTGCTCGCCCAGGTCGGCTTCCGTGACGTCACCGGTTACAACGCGGCGTTCGACCGCGGCGAGCTCGTCCCCGAGCCCGGATCGGAGCGCGAGTACCCGCGGCTGCCGTTCATCCTCGTCGTGATCGACGAGCTGTCCGACCTCATGATGGTCGCGGCGCGCGACGTCGAGGACTCCATCTGCCGCATCGCGCAGATGGCGCGCGCCGTTGGCATCCATCTCGTGATCGCGACGCAGAGACCTTCGGTCAACGTGATCACCGGCGTCATCAAAGCGAACATCCCGGCGCGCCTCGCGTTCGCGGTCTCGTCGGTGACGGACAGTCGAGTGATCCTCGACCAGTCGGGCGCCGAGCGCTTGATCGGCGCCGGCGACATGCTCTTGCTCGGGCCCGCATCGAGCGCGCCGCACCGCATCCAAGGCTCGTGGGTGAGTGAGGAGGAGGTGCGCAAGGTCGTTGCCCAGTGGCGACGTCAGGCTCCCGAGGTGACCTACGACGCGCACGTGCTCGGGACGGAGGACGGCGCCGGCGCAGTCGGGGGTTCCGGCGACGCGGCGAGCGGCGACGCCGACGACGAAGAGCTCGTCCGCCAAGCCATGGAGCTCGTCGTGCGATCACAGCTCGGCTCGACCTCGATGCTGCAGCGGAAGCTGCGCGTCGGGTTCGCTCGCGCTGGTCGTCTCATGGACCTGCTCGAACAGACGCGGCGTCGTCGGTCCCTCGACGGGCTCGAAGGCGCGTGACGTCCTCATGACACCCGAAGAGCTCGACGAGTCCTTCAGCCGAGCCGAGTGACGCCGCGGCTGCTAAGAAGCGGCCGTGGCTGAGCGACGAGAGATCACGAGCGGACTTCGTTTTCCCGAAGGCCCGGTCGCCATGGACGACGGCAGCGTCATCGTCGTCGAGATCGCGGGCGGCACGCTCACACGGGTCGACGTCGAGACCGGCGACAAGGAGGTCGTCGCCGAGACCGGCGGAGGACCCAACGGCGCCGCGGTCGGCCCGGACGGAGCGATGTACGTCTGCAACAACGGCGGCTGCTTCGACTGGCACGAGGTGATGGGGATGCTCTTCCCGGTTCACCGCCGCCCGCATCGTGGCCCGGCCACGGTTCGATCCAGCGCGTCGACATCACCAGCGGGAAGGTCGAGACCCTGTACGAAGAGGCCACCGACGCCGGCGGCGAGACTCGGCCGCTCCACGCGCCGAACGACATCGTGTTCGACAACGAAGGCGGCTTCTGGTTCACCGATCACGGCGTACACGGCGACCGCACGAGCGATCGCACCGGCATCTACTACGCAAAGGCCGACGGCAGTTCGATCAGCGAGGTCATCTTCCCGGTCGACGCGCCGAACGGCATCGGGCTGTCCCCGAACGGTGACCGCCTCTACGCCGCGGAGACCCACACCGGGCGGGTCTGGGCCTGGAACGTGTCGTCGCCCGGCGCCGCCGAGGGCGCCAACCCGGTCGGCCCCGGCGGTGGCGAGCTGCTCGTCGGCCTGCCCGACTTCCAGCTCTTCGACTCCCTCGCGGTCGACGGCGACGGCTGGGTGTGCGTGGCCACGCTGGTCAACGGCGGCATCACCTCCATCTCGCCCGACGGCAGCACGACCGAGCACTTTGCCACCGACGATCCGCTCACCACCAACATCTGCTTCGGTGGCCCCGACCTGCGTACGGCGTACATCACGTGCTCGGGGTCGGGTCGTCTCATCGCCACGGAGTGGCCGCGTCCGGGGCTGCAGCTCGCCTACCACGCGTGAGCCACGACGATCCGGCGTGGCTCTGGCCCGAGCACGAGAGCCGGGCCGTCACCTTCGAGAACCCGACAGGGGAGCCCGCGAGCGGTGGGCGCGCCGCGGCCGGACGGAAGGGCGCGCCGAACCGGGTGATCGCGCCCGGCGAACGGGTCGTCCTTGCGGATCTGAGCGGGCCGGGGCGCGTCACGCACATCTGGATGACGGTCGCGCGACTGCCGCGCATTGAACGAGCCGTCGCCTCGTTTCCTGCGCGCGCAGGTTCTCGAGGTCTTCTACGACGACCTCACCGAGCCGTCGATCAGCGTGCCCGCGCTCGACCTGTTCGGTGTCGTCCACGGTGTGCCCGCGTCGTATGCGTCGTCGTTGACGGCGTGCAACGACGGTCTCGGGCTCGACGCGCGCATCCCGATGCCGTTCGGCGAGCGGATCAGGGTCGAGTACGAGAACACGTCCGACGAGATCGCGTTGCTCTACTACCAAGTCGACGTGCTGATCGGCCCGCAACCGGACGGCGTCGGCGCGCTCCACGCCCTGTTCACCCGCGAGAACCCGACGAGGCACCGACGTGATCTCGTCGTCCTCGACGGGCTCCGCGGTCCCGGCCGGTTTCTGGGTATGACGGGTGGTGTCCGTCCCTTCGACCAACGCTGGTGGGGCGAGGGCGAGGTCAAGGTCTACTTCGATGTCC